>CAVUKG010000012.1:0-34614 GCA_963742005.1 uncultured Gammaproteobacteria bacterium
AATCGCCCGCTTTAGGGGCGCATCGGTCTGCAAACCGACGATGGTTTCCAGCGATTTATTGATATATCCGGCGTCGTGCGAGGTGATGGTCGAGGCCAGGTCGGTATCGAAATCAACCGGCGCCTTGGTGGCATTTTCCTGCTTGATGCCCTCCATCACGCTGTCCCACAGCATAATAGTTGCCGGTGTTGCACCTGCCAGGAATGATTCATCGCCGTGATATGGGGAGTAGTTTTTCTGAATAAAGTCGCGCACGTTGACTTGGGTCTGCCACTCACCGGGGATGAAACCTTGCCATGCGGGAGTTAATTTCTCATTGAGCCTGGACTTGTTATATCTGCCTTCCGGGAAATATACATTGAAGGGATTGCCTGCGTTCACATCAACTCTCTTTTCGGGTTATGTGCGGCATGGCTGAATGCTAACAAGGTAGTTCGTGACGGTATTGATTTGGATCATGAGAGAGGGGAGCGGAGGTGTTTATCTACCGCGCAGGGGATATTCAACAAGCACGGCGGCTGGGTAGCGGGCAATAAGCATAAAAAAACCGGCAGTTTCCTGCCGGCTTTAAGTTTTAAAAATCTTGAGCGAAGCTAATTATGCTTTTGACCAGTGACGACGCTTGGCGGCCTGCAGTTTCTCATAGGCGGCCAGCAGTCCCTGATGGGCAGGCAAGGCTTTCAGCTCTGGGTCAACGGCAAACAGGCCGTGGAAACGCTCTTCACCGCTGATGGCGGCAGAGGCGCGTTCAACCGCGTCCTGGCCGTACATTTTAACGAAAGCGCTGTAGTACTGAGAGGCTTCGCGCTCTGGCTCAGGTGCCAGCTGCAGCAGGGTTTGCAGGCAACGGTAGTAGTTGTTGGCTCGTCAGTGAAACGGAGGCGTTGAACTCGTGGGCCGATTCGGCCCAGGTCATCGCCTGATCATGTCCTCGCCGGCCAGAGCCAGTATTGATTTAGCTCGCCCACGCGCAGCGTGTACCAGCCGTTGTCTTTGCCGCTGGCGATACCCAGCAGTTCACGGACGCGGGTGAAATCGTCCAGACCTTCGTCATCTAGCTGAGTAATCATTTCCAGATATTGCTCCGGAGAGAAGTCGCTGTCTGGAAGCGCCAGAATCTGCTCGCGCAGGTGCGCGCCCATGCTGTTGTTAGCCAGCAGCAGGTCTTCGGCAGGATAAATGTCTGACATGCCAGGTACGATAATACGGCAGGCGTAAACGTCCAGATGTTCGTAGTCGGCGATATAAACTTCGGCGTCTTCTTTGTCGAAAATAGCCATCAGCGTCGCGAACTCTTGTTCGGTGCTGCCGCTGAAGCTCCAGTCGGCAAACGCGTAGTCTGCGTCCTGCTTGAACAAATCCCAGCAGATCAAACCGCTTGAATCGATGAAGTGAGTTTCAAGATTGGCGTGCTCGGCCACTTCTTCGTCGTCGAAGGTAGGCGCAGTGAACACGTCCAGATCTTTCAGGCCGCGGCCTTGCAGCAGCTCGGTTACGGTACGCTCAAGGGCCACGCCGAAGTCCGGGTGTGCACCGAAAGAGGCGAAGCAGGTGCCGTTGGCCGGGTTAAATAACACCACGCAAATTACCGGATATTCGCCGCCCAGTGAGGCGTCGTAGGAAAGAATAGGGAAACCTTCTTCTTCCAGCTTGGCAATCGCTTCGACCACGCCAGGATAGCGCGCAATCACCTCGGCCGGAATTTCAGGCAGGCTGATCGACTCGGCGATGATGCGGTTTTTCACATAGCGTTCGAAAACTTCGGAAAGTCCCTGCACGCGGGCTTCGTTAGCGGTGTTACCGGCTGACATACCGTTAGAAACGTACAGGTTGCCAATGATATTCATCGGAATATACACGGTTTGCTGATCGGACTGGCGGGTAAACGGCAGCGCGCAGATCCCGCGATCGGCATTGCCCGATTGCAGATCGATCAGATCGCTGGCGGTCACCTCTTTGTCTTCATCGTAAAACGCGTGCAGGCGCTCATCGAGAATGCCGGCAGGCAGGCTGTTGTCAGCGGGCACCGGGAACCATTTTTCATTGGGATAGTGAACGAAATCGCCGTTGGCAATCTCTTTGCCCAGATAGAAATCGGCGAAGAAATAGTTGGTGGACAGACGTTCGAAGTATTCGCCAAGCGCCGAGGCCAATGCCGCTTTTTTACTGGCTCCCTTGCCGTTGGTAAAGCACAGCGGGCAATCGCGATCGCGAATATGTACGGACCAGACGTGCGGAACCGGATTCAGCCACGAGGCCTCTTCAATATTGAAGCCCAGGTCGGTAAGTTTCTGCTGAAAACGGGAGATGGAGTCTTCCAGCGCCGCGTCTTTGCCAGGGATAAAAGTTTGCGTCATTGAGTTCACTTTTGTGCGTTCTAAAAACGCGCAATGATACGGGGTTTTTGGCCCCATCTCCACGTATTCATGCCGCTAAGAAAAAAGAATATCAACGCGGACAACATGAATTTTATTACTGATTATTAATCTTCGATGAATAACAATTGCAGCCGGTGGATACCAGTGATAAAACCGATAAACTGGTTGTTGCTAGAGGCCACTGATGAATGTGGCTTTCGATCAACGACTCAACTGGCTTTCAAGTGGCTATCTAAGAGAAGTGGCGAGGGGAAATGACTCAGGTTTACAATTTTAGCTCAGGTCCGGCGATGATCCCGGCTGAAGTATTACGTCGTGCTGAACAAGAACTCTGCAATTGGCACGGTCTCGGTACCTCGGTGATGGAAATCAGTCACCGCAGCAAGGAATTTATCCAGGTAGCCCAAGAGTCCGAAAAGGATATTCGCGACCTGATGAATATTCCCTCGAACTATAAAGTCCTGTTCTGCCACGGCGGCGCGCGCGCGCAATTTGCCGCAATCCCGATGAACCTGCTGGGCGATAAGACCACTGCAGACTATATTGACGGCGGCTATTGGGCGCACAGCGCGGTTAAAGAAGCGCAGAAATATTGCACGCCGAACGTGATTGATATCACCACCACCGTAGACGGCAAGCGCGCTCTGTTGCCAATGAGCGAGTGGAAATTAAGCCCGGATGCGGCCTACGTTCACTACTGCCCGAACGAAACCATCGACGGCCTGTCGATTGATGAAATGCCTGATTTTGGCGATAAAGTGGTGGTGGCTGACTTCTCATCCACCATTCTGTCTAGCCAGATCGACGTGAGCCGCTTTGGTTTGATCTACGCCGGTGCACAGAAGAATATTGGACCTGCCGGCCTGACGCTGGTTATCGTGCGTGAAGACCTGCTGGGCAAAGCGCGCAAAGAGCTGCCGTCAATTCTCGATTACACCGTGCTGGCCGAAAACGAATCCATGTTCAACACGCCGCCAACTTTCGCCTGGTACCTGTCAGGTATGGTGTTCAAATGGCTGAAAGAGCAGGGTGGATTGGTTGAGATTGAAAAACGCAACAAAGCCAAGGCCGATCTGCTGTATAGCACCATCGATAACAGCAACTTCTATCGCAATGAAGTGGCGGACGGCAATCGTTCACGCATGAACATTCCATTCCAGTTGGCTAATCCTGCACTGGATGAAGTGTTCCTGAAAGAGTCGCTGGCCGCGGGCCTGCACGCGTTGAAAGGCCATCGCGTGGTGGGCGGTATGCGCGCCTCTATTTACAATGCGATGCCGCTGGAAGGCGTTCAGGCGCTGACCGCGTTTATGATCGATTTTGAAAAACGTCACGGCTAAGTCGGCGTTGTAGTTAACTGTTTGATTTGCATTTTTATTAGTAGAAATGTTTTCGAATAAACTTAACCCCGGTCAACGATCCGGGGTTATGCTTTTTAAATAAACTAAAAAAAGTTCCTATAGATTTTAAAACGTAGCCGGGCTAAGCCAACGCCGCTACGGCTTGAAAGATAGGGGAAAGATGGAGATCCTGTGGAAGCCCTCACCCTACAACCTGTCGCGCGAGTTAACGGTACTATTAATTTACCCGGCTCAAAGAGCGTGTCGAATCGCGCACTGTTACTGGCCGCTTTTGCCAAAGGCACGACCCACCTGACCAACCTGCTGGACAGCGACGACGTGCGCCACATGCTGAACGCCCTGACCGAGCTGGGTGTCAGCCATCGCCTGTCGGCAAGCCGCACCGAATGTGAGATTGACGGTCTGGGCGGCGTGTTCCCCAAAGCCGATAATCTGCAACTGTTTCTTGGCAACGCAGGAACCGCAATGCGCCCACTGGCCGCCGCGCTGTGTCTGGGCCAGCAAAACGTCGTACTGACCGGCGAGCCGCGCATGAAAGAGCGCCCAATCGGTCATTTGGTTGATGCATTACGCCTCGGCGGCGCGCAAATTGACTATCTCGAACAGGAAAATTATCCGCCTCTGCGCCTGCGCGGTGGCTTTAAGGGCGGCGAAATTAGCGTCGACGGTAGCGTTTCCAGCCAGTTCCTGACCGCACTGCTGATGACCGCACCGCTGGCTGAAAACGACACCATTATTAGTATTAAAGGCGATCTGGTTTCAAAACCTTACATCGACATCACGCTAAATCTGATGAAAACCTTCGGTGTGACGGTGGTCAACGAGGATTACCAACAGTTCCGCGTACAGGCTAACCAGAGCTACGTTTCTCCCGGCAGCTATTTGGTAGAGGGCGATGCCTCTTCGGCCTCATACTTCCTGGCCGCCGCCGCCATCAAGGGGGGGACCGTGCGCGTGACCGGCATCGGCAAAAACAGCATGCAGGGCGATATTCGCTTTGCCGACGTGCTGGAGAAAATGGGGGCCACCGTGAGCTGGTCGGAAGACTATATCGAATGCACCCGCGGTGAGCTGCGCGGTATCGATATGGACATGAACCACATCCCTGATGCGGCGATGACTATCGCTACCGCGGCGCTGTTTGCCGAGGGGCCGACCACGCTGCGCAATATTTACAACTGGCGCGTAAAAGAGACCGATCGCCTGGCAGCAATGGCTATTGAGCTGCGTAAGGTTGGCGCCACGGTGGAGGAGGGTGAAGACTACATCAGCATCGTGCCGCCAACCTCGCTGACGTTTGCCGAAATCGGTACTTACAACGACCACCGCATGGCGATGTGCTTCTCGCTGGTGGCGTTATCCGATACGCCGGTAACGATCCTCGATCCAAAATGCACCGCCAAGACCTTCCCGGATTACTTTGAGCGCCTGGCGTCATTGAGCACTCCGGCATAAAGATTTTACCGCACGTCAACTCAACGGACATCATCGATGTCCGTTTTTTCTTTTGTCACTCTCATCTTGCGATGGCTGTGCTTAAATAATGTCAGTCTTTATGATTTATTGCCTGTTTCAGCGCGAAGTTGATTAGCTTTGCCGCGATTAGCGGCTTATTTTCGTTAAGTCATGCAACTGGCTTAACAGTTCGGCTAAAGGCTGCGTATAATATGCCACCTGAATTAACCCCGTTGGTTAATGATGAGGGGGTTCCCCCACCGAAAGGAGAGAGAAATGACGGCTATGACCTCGTCTATAACCCCAGTGATAACGGTTGACGGGCCAAGCGGTGCCGGTAAAGGCACGCTGTGTAAGGCTCTCGCTGAGGCGTTTGGATGGCACTTGCTGGATTCCGGTGCAATTTATCGTGTCTTAGCCCTGGCTGCGCTGCATCATCAGGTAGATATCGTGTCTGAAGAGGCGCTGGTGCCGCTAGCCGCGCACCTTGATGTTCGTTTTGTTGCCAAAGACGGACACCTAAACGTGATTTTAGAGGGTGAGGATGTCAGCCATGAAATCCGCACCGAAACCGTAGGCAATGCTGCCTCGCAGGCCGCCGCTTTTCCACGCGTGCGTGAGGCGCTGCTGCGCCGCCAGCGTGCTTTTAGAGAAATGCCTGGGCTGATTGCCGATGGTCGAGATATGGGCACCGTGGTGTTTCCGGATGCGCCAGTGAAGATTTTTCTCGATGCCAGCCCGCAGGAACGTGCAAACAGAAGAATGCTACAGTTGCAGGAAAAGGGCTTTAGTGTTAACTTTGAACGTCTTTTAGCCGAGATAAAAGAGCGGGATGACCGCGACCGTAATCGGCCGATAGCGCCTTTGGTACCCGCGCAAGATGCATTAATGCTGGATTCAACCAGCATGTCCATCGACGCAGTTATCGAAAAAGCGCTGGCTTACGCCACTGAAATTTTAGGATTGCCGCCGAAAAGCGGTCGGTGATCTCAGCAAATATCTGGTGCTACTCCATTCTTTTTTGTAAAGATCAGGGAGTGAGTGCCAGTTTTTGCTACCGTTTTTTTTCACCTCGCCGCCAGGACGGTAGTGGGGCATTTGAAACAACCCCATCCAGCATGAAGCCAGATGGACGTTAAACTTAAGAAACTAAAGATTATCAATATGACTGAATCTTTTGCTCAACTCTTTGAAGAATCCTTAAAAACAATCGAAACCCGTCCGGGTTCAATCGTTCGTGGTGTTGTTGTGTCTATCGACAAAGACGTCGTACTGGTTGACGCCGGTCTGAAGTCTGAGTCTGCTATTCCAGCAGAGCAGTTCAAAAACGCACAGGGCGAACTGGAAATCCAGGTAGGCGACGAAGTTGACGTTGCACTTGACGCTGTTGAAGACGGCTTCGGTGAAACTCTGCTGTCCCGTGAGAAAGCTAAGCGTCATGAAGCATGGCTGATGCTGGAAAAAGCTTACGAAGAAGCTGCAACTGTTACCGGTGTTATCAACGGTAAAGTTAAAGGCGGTTTCACCGTAGAGCTGAACGGTATTCGTGCGTTCCTGCCAGGTTCACTGGTAGACGTGCGTCCTGTTCGCGACACTCTGCACCTTGAAGGCAAAGATCTTGAGTTCAAAGTCATCAAGCTGGACCAGAAGCGCAACAACGTTGTTGTTTCTCGTCGTGCAGTTATTGAGTCTGAGAACAGCGCTGAGCGCGATCAACTGCTGGAAAACCTGCAGGAAGGCATGGAAGTTAAAGGTATCGTTAAGAACCTCACTGACTACGGCGCCTTCGTTGATCTGGGCGGCGTTGACGGCCTGCTGCACATCACCGATATGGCTTGGAAGCGCGTTAAGCACCCAAGCGAGATCGTGAATGTTGGCGACGAAATCACTGTTAAAGTTCTGAAATTCGACCGTGAGCGCACTCGTGTTTCCCTTGGCTTGAAACAGCTGGGCGAAGATCCATGGGTTGCTATCGCTAAACGTTACCCAGAAAGCACCAGGCTGACGGGTCGTGTAACCAACCTGACTGATTACGGCTGCTTCGTAGAAATCGAAGAAGGCGTTGAAGGTCTGGTTCACGTGTCTGAAATGGACTGGACCAACAAAAACATCCACCCATCCAAAGTTGTTAACGTTGGTGACGTAGTGGAAGTTATGGTTCTGGACATCGACGAAGAACGTCGTCGTATCTCCCTGGGCCTGAAGCAGTGCAAATCTAACCCATGGCAGCTGTTCGCAGAAACTCACAACAAGAACGACCGTGTTGAAGGCAAAATCAAGTCAATCACTGACTTCGGTATCTTCATCGGTCTGGACGGCGGCATCGACGGCCTGGTTCACCTGTCTGACATCTCCTGGAACGTTGCAGGCGAAGAAGCAGTACGTGAATACAAAAAAGGCGACGAAATTGCAGCCGTTGTTCTGCAGGTTGATGCAGAGCGTGAGCGCATCTCCCTTGGCGTTAAGCAGCTGGCAGAAGACCCGTTCAATAACTACCTGTCTGTAAACAAGAAAGGTACTATTGTTACTGGTAAAGTGACTGCAGTTGACGCTAAAGGTGCTACAGTTGAATTAGCAGGCGGCGTAGAAGGTTACCTGCGTGCTTCTGAAGCTTCTCGCGACCGTATTGAAGACGCAACTCTGGTTCTGAACGTTGGTGATGAAGTTGAAGCTAAATTCACCGGTGTTGACCGTAAGAACCGTGTTGTAAGCCTGTCCGTCCGTGCTAAGGACGAAGCAGACGAGAAAGATGCAATCGCCGTGGTTAACAACAAACCAGCTGACGAAACCAACTTCTCTAGCGCTATGGCTGAAGCTTTCAAAGCGGCAAAAGGCGAGTAATAACGGGACGCAGCTCTTAATCATTTAAGGGCTGTTTCTATAACGGTAGTTTAGCTGCAAAGCTTGGAGGTTATATGACCAAGTCTGAACTTATTGAAAGACTTGCTGGACAACACTCTCATGTCCCGGCGAAAGCCGTTGAGGATGCCGTGAAAGAGATGCTGGAACATATGGCTGCAACCTTAGCTGATGGGGAACGCATCGAAATCCGCGGGTTTGGCAGTTTTTCTCTTCACTACCGTGCTCCGCGCGTGGGACGTAACCCTAAAACGGGCGACAAAGTTGAGTTGGACGGCAAGTACGTTCCTCACTTCAAGCCGGGTAAAGAGTTGCGCGACCGTGCGAACATTTATGGCTAAGGACGCGTCCTTAATCTGAATGTATGCCTATAGCGAACAAAACGGTGTCCTCACGGACGCCGTTTTTTTTTGGCTTCGATCCGCCCGCTTACCCTGTCTGCAACAGACTGGCGAGTCGACATTGATCCTTGAGTGACCCCTCGCAATGCCGATTTTTCAGCCTTGATCCTCTTATGCGTCTCGATAACAATCGGTCTCAACGACAATCGGTCTCAACTACGATCCGCCTTAACAACAATTCGCCTGAATAACAATCTGTCTCGACAATAGTCTGTCTCGACAGCGCCCTCTAACAAGGGATCGCATTGGCTGATACTTTCAAGGAGAGGGACTATCAATATTACCCTGACTCAGGCGGCACTGGCGCTGGTCGCCGGAATTTTGCCCTTAACGGTGCTGCCTGTGTTGCCGGGACTCTATTGCGGCATTGCACTGGCTGTTATCGCCTGCGTCGCCGCGGTTATGCCTTATCATTACAGTAAGTTGCTTAGCCTCGCGCTGCTGGGGCTGCTGGGGCTGCTGTGGGCCAGCCTTAACGGTCAGCGGGTGTTACAGCAAACCCTTGAGTATGCTGGCAGCCGCCAGCAGGTTATCGCGCAGGTAACCAGTTCGAACTTGCAGCGTGAAGATGAGCATGCGGTGATGATTACCCTGCAACAGGTTAACGGCAAACGGGTATTTCCGCCCCTGAAGGCCAAAGTTGCCAGCGACGGTCTACCGGTGGCGTACTGCGCGGGTCAGCGCTGGCTGCTGACCATGAGCCTTAGGCCGGTGCACAGCCAGCTAAATTTAGGCGGCTTTGACGGTCAGCGTTGGGCGATGGCGAATCGACAAACGCTGCGCGGGCGTATCTACTCGGCGCAGCTGTTGTCTGACGACTGTTCATTGCGTCAGAAGAAAATTAACGCCGTGATGCAGCAGCTGCCTAATGGGCAAAATAGGCCGGTGCTGCTGGCGCTGGCGTTCGGCGAGCGCGGCCTGATTAGCCAAAATATTAATCAGCTATTCAAGGTCACCGGCACGGCGCACCTGATGGCTATTTCAGGGTTGCATATTGGGGTCGCCGCGCTGATTGGCTGGTTGGCGGCGCGCGGGTTGCAGTATCTATTGCCGATTAGGCTGATAGATTACCGTTTCCCCATCGTGATCAGCGGGTTGGCGATGGCCTATTACGGTTGGCTATCCGGTATGAATCCTCCGGCAATGAGGGCGGCGCTGGCCATTACGCTGTGGCTGATATTGCGGCTGTGCCGGGTGCGCTGCGATCCCTGGCAGGTGTGGAGCTGGGGCGTGGCGTTGCTGATGCTGAGTGATCCACTGGGGATCCTCTCCGATAGCTTCTGGTTGTCTTGTTTTGCCGTAGCGGGATTAATCTTCTGGTTTCAGTGGGCACCGTTGCCCAGCCGATTTTCCCGCCACTGGTACTGGGCATGGGTTCGCTGGGGCCACCTGCAAGCAGGAATGACCTTCCTGCTATTGCCGCTGCAGATTGGCCTATTTCACGGTTTTAGCAGCGCGTCTTTTATCGCTAATCTTTGGGCGGTGCCGATAGTCTCTCTATTGACCGTGCCGCTGGTGCTGGCTGCGCTGTTGCTCAATCATTTCCCCACTGCGGTGGCGCTACCGCTTGTTGACCTGATCTGGGCGTTGGCCGACCGGAGCCTCGACGCAACGTTAGCCGGTTTGCGCAGGGCAGAAGACTATTGGCTGCCGCTGGGCGAGGCGTCGATGGCCCTGAGCCTAAGTGGCTGGATTGCGGTGATCGTCTGGCGTATGGCTTGGCTAACCAGCCACACCGCCAGCGTGATCACGCTGTGCGGGCTGATGCTATGCTGGCGACAAACGGTGAGTCGGGAAAATTGGCGCCTCGATATGCTCGACGTCGGGCACGGGCTGGCCATTTTGATTGAAAAGAACGGCCGTGGCGTTCTTTACGACACAGGAAATCGCTGGCAGGGAGGATCTCAGGCGCAACAGCAGATCCTGCCTTACCTGCAATGGCGTAATATCACGGTCGAGCAGATTATTGTCAGCCACAGCCATATGGATCATCACGGCGGAACCGGGCTGGTCAAAGCCGCATTTCCTGAGGCGAGCGTGCGTAGCGCTTTTAGCGGAAATTTGCCCTGTACGCGCGGTCAGGCCTGGCGCTGGCAAGGTCTGAGTTTTGAGGTTTTATGGCCGCCGGAGCTGAAAGAGTATGCCAAAAATGATGACAGCTGCGTAATAAAGGTCAGTGACGGTAAGTTTAGCGTTTTGCTGAGTGGCGACATCGAGCGAGAGGCCGAAACGCAGCTGCTCAAACTTAGCAGAAAAGACCTGCGGGTAAATTTATTACAGGTTCCTCATCACGGCAGCAACACCTCATCGATGGCGCCTTTCCTGCGCGCGACCGCCGCAGAGGTGGCTATTGCCTCGGCCGCCCGCTTTAGCGTCTGGCGTTTGCCGTCCGAAAAAATTAAACAGCGCTATCGGCAATATGGCGTCATTTGGCATGACACCGCGCGATCGGGCCAGATAAGTGCCTTCTTTTTCGACAATTATTGGCAAGTCAAAGGACTGCGTGAGGAATTAATGCCCCGTTGGTATCATCAGTGGTTTGGTGTTAGAGGAGATAATGAGTAGAATAGGCCGCTGTTTATTTCGCTGCTGGTAATTGCATGATGAATGATAAAGATCTCTCCACCTGGCAGACGTTCCGTCGCCTCTGGCCGATGATCACCCCTTACAGAACCGGGCTAATTGCTGCCGCCATCGCGCTGGTGGTCAATGCTGCCGGTGATACCCTCATGCTATCGCTGCTTAAACCTCTGCTGGACGACGGTTTTGGTAAAACAGATCGTTCCGTTTTGCTATGGATGCCGCTGGTTATTATCGGGTTAATGCTGATGCGTGGCGTCAGTAGCTATATTTCAAGTTATTGTATTTCATGGGTATCAGGCAAAGTCGTGATGCAGATGCGCCGTCGCCTATTTGGTCATATGATGAGAATGCCGGTGGCTTTCTTTGACCAACAATCTACCGGCACGCTGCTCTCGCGCATTACCTATGATTCAGAACAGGTTGCGTCCTCTTCTTCGAGCGCTCTGGTGACCGTGGTGCGTGAAGGCGCCTCCATCATCGGCCTGTTTATCATGATGTTCTATTACAGCTGGCAGCTTTCGGTGATCCTGGTCATTATTGCACCGATTGTGTCTACCGTGATCCGCGTGGTATCGAAGCGTTTTCGTAATATTAGCAAAAATATGCAAAACACCATGGGTCAGGTCACGACCAGTGCCGAGCAGATGCTGAAAGGCCACAAAGAAGTCTTAATTTTTGGTGGTCAGGCGATCGAAACCGAGCGTTTTGATAACGTTAGCAACAGCATGCGCCGTCAGGGTATGCGCCTGGTATCTGCCTCCTCAATTTCCGATCCGATCATTCAGCTGATTGCTTCACTGGCGCTGGCCTTTGTCCTCTATGCCGCCAGTTTCCCTTCGGTAATGGAAACGCTGACCGCCGGGACTATCACCGTAGTCTTCTCCTCGATGATTGCACTGATGCGCCCGTTGAAGTCGCTGACCAACGTCAATGCCCAGTTCCAGCGCGGCATGGCGGCCTGTCAAACGCTGTTCCATATCTTGGATTTAGAGCAGGAAAAAGACGAGGGCAAATTGGTGGTTGAACGCGCCAAGGGCGATATCGCCTTTAAGAATGTCACCTTTAGCTATGGCAGCAGTGAAAAGCCGGCCCTGAGGGACATTTCTTTCGACATTCCGGCGGGTAAAACCGTGGCGCTGGTAGGCCGTTCGGGGTCGGGCAAATCGACTATCGCCAATCTGATGACGCGTTTCTACGATATTCAGCACGGTAAGATCCTGCTCGACGGTCATGACCTGCGGGAATATACGCTGTCATCGCTGCGCGATCAGGTGGCCTTAGTCTCACAAAACGTTCACCTGTTTAATGACACTATCGCCAATAACATTGCCTATGCGCGTACGGAAAAGTACAGCCGTGAGGAAGTCATCAAGGCCGCGACGATGGCGCATGCCATGGACTTCATTAATAAAATGGAAAACGGCATCGATACCGTGATCGGTGAAAACGGCGTGCTATTGTCCGGTGGCCAACGCCAGCGTATCGCCATTGCTCGCGCGCTGTTGCGCGACTCACCGGTGCTTATCCTTGATGAAGCGACCTCGGCGCTGGATACCGAGTCTGAACGCGCCATTCAGGCCGCGTTGGACGAGTTGCAAAAGAACCGTACCTCTTTGGTCATCGCTCACCGTCTCTCGACTATCGAGAAGGCCGATCAGATCCTGGTGGTGGAAGACGGGCAGGTGGTTGAACGCGGCGCGCATGAGGCGTTGATCGCCGAGCGCGGCGTTTATGCCCAGCTGCATCGGATGCAGTTTGGCCAATGATTGAGCGCATCTGGTCGGGTCGCTCGGCACTGTACTGGCTTTTGCTACCGCTGAGCGGATTGTACGGCCTGATCACCCTGACGCTGCGTTTTTGCTATAAAAGAGGCTGGAAGAGCAGTTGGCGAGCACCGGTGGCGGTGGTGGTGGTGGGTAACCTCACCGCCGGCGGCAACGGTAAGACGCCGGTGGTTATCTGGCTGGTCGAGCAGTTACAGCAGCGCGGACTGCGGGTGGGTGTTGTATCGCGCGGCTACGGCGGCAAGGCCGAGCATTATCCTTTGCTGCTTGATAGCGAAACGACGACCGCGCAGGCCGGTGACGAACCGGTGCTTATCTTCCAACGCACCGCTGCGCCGGTGGCGGTTGCCCCCGCCCGATCTGATGCGGTTAAGGCGCTGCTGGCCGCATTTCCTCTCGATGTCATTGTGACCGACGACGGTTTACAGCATTACGCCCTGCAGCGTGATGTAGAAATTGTGGTCGTCGACGGTGTACGCCGATTTGGCAACGGTCATCTACTCCCGGCAGGCCCAATGCGCGAAAGCGCATCAAGATTACGCACTGTCGATGCCGTCATTGTTAACGGCGACGGCGTGGGGCAGGGTGATGAGATAGGGATGCGCCTGCAGCCAGGATTGGCGGTAAATTTATTGACCGGCGAGAGGCGTGCGGCCAACGCACTGAACAACGTGGTCGCGATGGCAGGTATTGGCCATCCGCCACGCTTTTTTGCCACCCTGTCAAAGCTTGGCGTGGTCATCGAGCGTGAAGTGCCGTTTGCCGATCACCAGGGCTATCAGGCTATTCAGCTAACGGCGCTGGTGTCAAAGCAGCAAACGCTGGTAATGACCGAAAAAGACGCGGTTAAATGCCGCAGTTTTGCTGAGAAAAACTGGTGGTATCTGCCGGTTGATGCCCATCTCTCCGAGCCGGGGTCGTCAGCATTACTCGAGCAGATCCAGGCCGTAGTGAATAATAAGCTCCGAAGTGCGGAAATCAAAAACAAATCCGACATTGATTAATTTATTATTTACTGACTAATCAAAGGTTAATGGTTTTCTTTACCCATATTCTAGCATAATGACCGACAGGCGACTTGACCCGCAACCCTGATTGTGAGTTAATGCGTCTCGGCCTATGAAGTTGAAGGGCTATTTATGAGACAGTATCGTTAGCATCCCTCCAGTTGTTCACTGATTTGTGTGTTAACCCTAAAAATTAGTTGTTCCTCCCAAATACGTTATCTACTTGCGTGACCCTTAGCGTTGAATTTCAACCTCCGGTTCCAACACAAATCTGATGCCGCAATAAGTCGAAACTTCTGAACACCCTCCCATAAGTAATCTTTTTCAGCTGTCGCTATTATCTTAAGCCGTCGCCCGTTTTTTCAAAACTGAAGCCAAGGCGTTAAGTAATACTACTGGCAAAACTTGATGGATCGCGCTCCGTGAACTATGTTTGATACGTGTTGTCGAATTTAACGAACACAAAGAGATGCGTCGATTTATCGTAAAAAATACCCTCCTTCAAGGCGGGTCAATATGTGCTCATTAGAGGTGTTTATAACAACAACATTAGAATGGGCCAGCGCATCCGAACAATAATAAAAAAGCGTTGTCATGGATGCCCGAAAAAGGAAATAAATAATATGATGTTAAAAATGGGTTTAGTGAAATGGTTCAACCAGGCTAAAGGCTACGGTTTCATTTCTCCACTCGATGGCACTTCCGAAATTTATGTCAGCCGCACCTCGATTGCGACACGGACTAAATCTCTGAATGCCGGTCAAAGCGTAGAATTTACTATTTATAATAGTTCTTCTCATGGTCCAGCGGCCGCAGACGTTATTGCTTTCTAAGCTGACGTTTCCCCCCGAGACCGATGCCTTCATGCGCTAGCGTGAGGGTTAATCAGCGGCGGTGAATTTACCCCCTGATGAAAATATGCTATCGATATCCTTACTGGTCAAATGCGCTGCTTTCTCATCAAAAATGAAACCAGGCTAGCTCCCAATAATGGATATCGATATGCCCACTGCCCGCCTTTCACTTTCCGCCGCCCGCACTCTCCATCTTGCCGCACAACAGTTGCAACACCCGCGCAAAAATCGGCCAACGCCGGACGATGTTATCGCTGCAATTCAGCGCATGGCGCTGCTGCAAATTGATACCATTAGCGTTGTCGCGCGCAGTCCCTATCTGGTGCTTTTTAGTCGCCTGGGAAATTACCCTCAAGAATGGCTAGAATTGGCCCTATCAACCCGCAAAATATTCGAATACTGGGCGCATGAAGCCTGCTTTGTGCCTATCGAAGACTATCGCCTGCTGCGTCATCGGATGTTAAACCCGCACGCGATGGGATGGAAATTCAATTCAGCATGGTTTGCCGAACACCAAACTGCAATTCAGGCGCTGCTGCAACATATTGCCGATAATGGGCCGGTCAGGTCTGCGGATTTCACGGCCGATAAGCGCGGCAGCAGCGGGTGGTGGGATTGGAAACCGCACAAGCGTCATCTGGAAACGCTGTTTACCCGCGGTGATTTAATGGTCGCAGAGCGAAGAAATTTTCATCGGGTTTATGATTTGCGCCAAAATATTCTGCCAGAATGGGACGATGCGACTCAGGCGTTGGACCCGCAGGTCGCCGAGTTCGAGATGCTCTGTCGATCCGCCCAGGCGCTGGGCATCTTCAAGATTGCATGGCTGGCCGACTATTACCGCCTAAAGCGGGTCGACGGCAAAAAGCTCAGCGCTCGTCTGCTCGAGGCAGGGTTAATCAGGCCGGTAGAGGTGGTGGGATCCCCTGACCGCTTTTATGTTCATCAATCGAGTTTTGCATTATTGGAGCAGGCGCAGAGCGGCAAGATCGGCTCAACGCTCACCACGCTGCTTTCTCCCTTTGATCCGCTGGTCTGGGATCGCAAAAGGGCACTAGAGCTGTTCAACTTTGATTATCGTATTGAGTGCTACACCCCCGAGGCCAAGCGTAAATACGGCTACTTCACCTTACCTATCCTCAATCGCGGCGAAATCATTGGTCGAACCGATGCTAAAATGCATCGTAAGGCCGCGATCCTGGAGATCAAAAGTCTGCATCTGGAACCCGGCGTAAGGGTTAGCACTCGCCGGGCCCGTGACGTGCAACTGGCCATTAGCCGTTTTGCACAATGGCAAGGTGCAAGCCGGGTCACGCTGGGCAATATTCCGCCCGCGCTGGGCGGTATTTGGGGCGAAGGCTGGGATTTGCTAGTTAACGGCGGGTAGGCGCTGTGCTATTCTCTGTCACCATAATGGCTTACCTGCGGTTGCTGTTTTGACGCAGAGTGGGTGTTTTTTACGCCTCACGGAGGAACTATGGATCATCGTTTACTGGAAATCGTTGCTTGCCCGGTTTGCAACGGCAAGCTGTACTTTAATAAAGAATCTCAAGAGCTGGTATGCAAAGCCGATGGCCTGGCTTACCCGGTTCGCGACGGTATTCCCGTGCTGCTTGAAGTCGAAGCACGCTCGCTGTCGGCTGACGAGATCCACCCATGAGTTTTATTGCCATTATTCCAGCTCGCTATGCGTCGAGCCGCCTGCCGGGTAAACCGCTGGCCGACATTAATGGCAAGCCAATGATTGTGCACGTAATGGAGCGTGCTCGCGAATCGGGAGCCAAGCGAGTGATCGTGGCGACCGACCATCCTGACGTTAAAGCTGCGGTTGAGGCGGCCGGGGGTGAAGTGTGCATGACGCGCGCGGATCACCAGTCGGGCACCGAAAGGCTGGCTGAGGTTATCGAGCTCTGCGGTTTTACTGACGAAGAGATCATCGTCAACGTGCAGGGCGACGAACCGATGATACCGCCGGTGATCGTCAATCAGGTCGCCAATAACCTGGCCCAGTGCGGCGCGGGGATGGCGACGTTGGCGGTACCGATTGAGGACGCCGAAGAAGCCTTTAATCCCAACGCGGTTAAAGTAGTGATGGATGCTCAGGGCTTTGCGCTGTATTTCTCACGCGCCGCTATTCCCTGGGAACGTGAGCGCTTCACTCTCTCAAAAAAAACCGTTGGTGATACCTTCCTGCGTCATCTCGGCATTTATGCCTATCGTGCCGGTTTTATTCGCCGTTACGTGGCGTGGGAACCGTGCGCGCTGGAGAAGATTGAACTGTTAGAACAGCTGCGCGTGCTGTGGTACGGCGAGAAGATCCACGTCGATGTTGCCAAAGCCATTCCGTCGGTGGGCGTTGACACCCCGGAAGATTTGCAGCGCGTGCGCGAATTCTTCGCCAAACAGTAAGCCTGCGCTTTTATCGCACCGTTTTGCCCGCAACGGTGCGATTTCCCCTACAAACTCCCGTTCATTATCCCTGGCTAGTCGGTGTCGCCTCGCTGGCGACAAATTTACCGCTAATGGCCTGCCACGCTCTGCCGACAAACTCATACCAAAATCGCTCACTGTGTAATAAATACAGCGACTGGGGTATCACTCTTTCCCAGGGTTCCATGGGCGAATCGATAGCCATCTGATTGGCCGGTCCTGGAATAGGCGTTAGCCCCTGTTGATAGAAAAATTGGATCGCGCGCGGCAGGTGATTGGCCGAGGTGACCAGCACAAAAGGCTGGTGACCGATGCGCTTGGCGACCTGTTCCGCCTCTTCATGGGTGTCTTTCGGCTGGTCAAGAATAATAATATCTTTGGCCGGAACGCCCAGGCTTTCGGCGGTCATGGCGCCAACCTCGGCATTACTCTTCGGATTGGTATAGGCCGCCGCGCCGGTAAAGATCATCTTCGAGCCCGGGTTCATCAGGTAAATTCTGATCCCTTCGGTCACGCGAGGAAGCTGGTTATCTATCAGGTTGGAGCTGGGGGCCCACTTCGGGTTATAGGTATAGCCGCCGCCGAGGACGACCACATAGTCGACCGGACCTTGGCCGTGATAAGTCGGAAAGGTGTTCTCAAGCGGTCGAAGCAGGCTATCAGCCACGGGTTGCAGGCTTAGCAGCCCCAGACAGAGCCAACTTATCAAAAAAAGCACTTTTCCCGCTTTTTGCCTGCGAGTAAACCATAAAAAAAACAGCGCCAACGCCATCAGTGACAGCAAAAAAGGCAGCGGCATTAAAAAGCTGCCAACCAGCTTTTTCAGGATAAAAAGCATCGAATTTACTTCCTTTTGAGTGAAAAAACGGCATCCGGGTGAGATTCTTGGTTAGGATGATTTATTCTAGCGCAGGCTGTGCCAAAATAGCAGATTGAGCGGTTTTTCAATATCCGGCCAACTTGATGGTACGACGCCAGTTAATTTAGGGTAATACCCAGGGTAAAAGCAAAAATTGAGCAAGAAAAAACGTATCGAGGTGGCAGCACCGTCACCTCAAGGCCGTAACTTCGATGATATGGCAGAAAAATTTTCGCGCAATATCTATGGGACGACCAAAGGCCAGATCCGCCAGGCGGTACTCGGACAGGACCTGCGACAGCTTTTAACCGAGCTTCCCCAACGACCTTTGCGTATACTGGATGCCGGCGGCGGCGAAGGGCAAATGGCCTGTGAACTGGCCGCTTTAGGACATCAGGTATTGTTGTGCGATCTCTCAGGTGAGATGATCAAGCGGGCGCAGGCCGCCGCCGCCGAAAAAGGTGTGAGCGACAACATGCAATTCGTACAATGTCCGGCTCAGGACGTTGCACAGTATTTGGAACAGCCGGTTGATCTGATATTGTTCCACGCGGTAATCGAATGGCTGGCAGAGCCTCAGCAGGCGCTTGCGGCGCTAAACGACTGCCTGCTTCCCGGCGGTGCGCTGTCGTTGATGTTCTACAACGTCAATGGGCTACTGATGCGTCATATGGTGCTGGGTAATTTTGGCCATGTCGACGCCGGGTTACCCAAAATAAAAAAAAGCTCGTTGCTCCCCGACTATCCGCTGGAACCTAATCAGGTTTATCGGTGGCTTGAAGAGATGGGATTGCAGATAACCGGCAAGACTGGCGTGAGAGTGTTCCACGACTATCTGCGAAACAGGCAGCAGCATAAGCAGGATTTTGACGAGCTTCTGGCGCTGGAACAGCGTTATTGCCGGCAGGAGCCTTTTGTTAGTTTGGGGCGCTATATCCACGTGATGGCGCACAAACCCGATCGGAAGGACGAACTATGAGTGAATTTTCCCAGACTGTCCCTGAACTGGTCGCCTGGGCACGCAAAAATGATTTCTCTATTTCATTGCCGACGGAGCGACTGGCCTTTCTTTTGGCGATAGCCACGCTTAACGGCGAGCGTCTTGATGGAGAAATGAGCGAAGGCGAACTCATTGATGCTTTTCGCCACGTGAGTAAGGGGTTTGAGCAAACCCACGAGACCATTGCCGTGCGCGCCAATAACGCCATCAATGACATGGTGCGTCAGCGATTAATTAACCGCTTTGTCAGTGAACAGGCGGACGGTAATGCGATTTATCGTTTAACGCCGCTTGGGATCGGCATTACCGATTATTACATTCGCCAGCGCGAGTTTTCTACGCTGCGCCTCTCCATGCAGCTGTCAATTGTTGCTCAGGAGCTGAAACGCGCAGCGGATGCGGCCGATGAAGGCGGTGATGAGTTCCACTGGCATCGCAACGTCTTTGCCCCTCTGAAATACTCCGTGGCCGAAATCTTTGACAGCATCGACATGACCCAACGCATCATGGACGAGCAGCAGCAGGGCGTGAAAGACGACATCGCGGCGCTGCTCAGTAAAGACTGGCGTGCGGCGATTTCCAGCTGTGAAATGCTGCTGTCTGAAACCTCCGGTACGCTGCGTGAGTTGCAGGATACGCTGGAAGCGGCGGGGGATCTGCTGCAGGCCCACCTGCTGCGTATTCAGGACGCGACGCTGAGCGGTCCAGAAGATTTGGGCTTTATCGACAAACTGGTCTACGACCTGCAAAACAAGCTGGACCGTATTACCAGCTGGGGTCAGCAGGCCATCGATCTGTGGATTGGCTACGACCGCCACGTGCACAAATTCATTCGTACCGCCATCGACATGGATAAGAACCGCGTGTTTGCTCAGCGACTTCGCCTGTCGGTGCAAAACTATTTCGACCACCCGTGGACACTCACCTTTGCCAATGCCGATCGCCTGCTTGATATGCGCGACGAAGAGCTGGCACTGCGCAGTGACGAAGTGACCGGCGAACTGCCGGAGGATCTCGAGTTTGAAGAGTTTAGTGAGATCCGTGAACAGCTGGCGGCACTGATTGAAAAAGCCCTGCTGGTTTATCAGCAGGACAAGGTGCCGCTGAATCTGGGACTGGTGATGCGCGACTATCTCGAACAGTATCCACGCGTGCGCCACTTTGACGTGGCGCGAATTATGGTCGACCAGGCGGTACGCCTCGGTGTGGCTGAAGCAGATTTTTCAGGGTTGCCCGCGCAGTGGCAGGCAATCAATGATTACGGAGCCAAGGTGCAGGCCCATGTCATCGACAAATATTGAACAATTAATGCCGGCTAAGCTGGCACAGGCGTTGGCCAACTCATTGTTTCCTGCTCTCGACAGCCAGCTTCGCTCTGGCCGTCATATCGGTATCGATGAATTAGACAATCACGCCTTCCTGATGGATTATCAGGACGAAATCGAACAATTTTACAGCCGTTACAGCGTTGAGCTGATCCGCGCGCCGGAGGGTTTCTTCTATCTGCGCCCGCGCTCAACCACGCTTATCCCGCGTTCTGTATTGTCAGAGCTGGATATGATGGTGGGTAAAATCCTCTGTTATCTTTACCTTAGCCCTGAACGACTGGCGCATGAGGGCATTTTTACTCAGCAAGAGTTATATGATGAATTGCTGAGTTTGGCCGATGAGAACAAGCTGCTGAAGTATGTTAACCAGCGTTCTACCGGTTCGGATCTTGACCGGCAAAAACTTCAGGAAAAAGTCAGGACTTCGCTCAACCGCTTACGCCGACTTGGCATGGTTTACTTTATGGGTGCCGACAGCAGCAAGTTTCGCATCACCGAAGCGGTATTCCGCTTTGGCGCAGACGTGCGCGGCGGAGACGATGTCCGCGAAGCACAGCTGCGGATGATCCGCGATGGCGAAGCGATGCCGATTGAAAACAGCCTGTCACTTAACGATGAAGCCGATGAGAGCGAAACACAGGCAGAAAGTGGGCCGGATGGTGCAGAGGATGAACACGAATGATTGAACGCGGTAAATTTCGCTCATTGACGCTGGTTAACTGGAACGGCTTCTTTGCCCGCACCTTTGACCTCGATGCGCTGGTCACTACGCTCTCCGGGGGCAACGGTGCCGGTAAGTCCACCACCATGGCGGCGTTTGTCACGGCGCTAATTCCTGACCTGACCCTGTTGCACTTTCGTAACACCACCGAGGCCGGTGCAACGTCCGGCTCGCGCGACAAAGGCCTGCACGGCAAGCTGCGTGCCGGCGTGTGTTATTCGACTCTCGACGTGGTCAATTCGCGCCACCAGCGGGTGATTGTTGGCGTGCGTTTGCAGCAGGTTGCCGGTCGCGATCGCAAGGTCGACATCAAGCCTTTCACCATTCAGGGCCTGCCAACCGCTATTCAGCCGACGGAAATTCTCACGGAAACCGTGGGCGAACGTCAGGCGCGGGTGCTGTCGCTGCAGGAGTTGAAAGACCGAGTCGAAGAGATGGAAGGGGTGCAGTTCAAGCAGTTTAACTCCATCACCGACTATCACTCATTAATGTTCGATCTGGGTATTATCCCGCGTCGCCTGCGCTCGGCCTCCGATCGCAGTAAATTCTATCGCCTGATTGAGGCCTCGCTGTACGGCGGGATCTCCAGCGCCATTACCCGCTCGCTGCGCGACTACCTGCTGCCGGAAAACAGCGGCGTGCGTAAGGCCTTCCAGGACATGGAAGCCGCGCTGCGCGAAAACCGCATGACGCTGGAAGCTATTCGCGTTACCCAGTCCGATCGTGACCTGTTCAAACATCTGATCTCCGAAGCCACTTCTTACGTTGCCGCCGATTATATGCGCCATGCCAATGAGCGTCGCATTCATCTCGACGGTGCATTAGTGCTGCGTAACGAACTGCTCACCAGCCGCAAACAGCTGGCCAGTGAGCAGTATCGCCACGTTGAAATGGCGCGCGAGCTGGCCGAGCAGAGCGGATCGCAGAGCGACCTGGAAACCGATTATCAGGCCGCCAGCGATCACCTGAATCTGGTACAGACCGCGATGCGCCAGCAGGAAAAAATCGAACGTTATCAGTCTGATTTAGAAGAGTTGACCTACCGTCTGGAAGAGCAGAACGAAGTGGTCGCCGAGTCCAGCGAGCTGCACGCCGAGCACGAAGCCCGCGCCGAGGCCGCCGAGCTGGAAGTCGATGAACTGAAAAGTCAGCTGGCCGATTATCAGCAGGCGCTGGACGTGCAGCAGACGCGCGCTATCCAGTATCAGCAGGCGTTGCAGGCTATCGAGCGCGCGCGTGAACTGTGCCAGTTGCCCGATTTAAGCCTCGAAAACAGTGAAGACTGGCTGGAAACCTTCCACGGTCGTGAGCTGGAAGCGACCGATATCCTGTTGCAACTCGAGCAAAAGATGAGCGTGGCGCAGGCCGCACACGGCCAGTTCGAAAACGCCTATCAGCTGGTGGTGAAAATTGCCGGTGAAGTCAGCCGTAGCGAAGCCTGGCAAACCGCCCGCGAACTGCTGCGCGACTGGCCATCCCAGCAGCATCAGTCCGAGCGCGTTGAACCTTTACGCATGCGCCTAAACGAGCTGGAAGGCCGCTTACGCGAACAGCAGGACGCCGAACGCCAGCTGCAGGAATTCTGCAAGCGCACCGCCCAAGACGTGCAGCCGGAAGATCTCGACCCGCTGCAGCGCGAGCTGGAAATGCAAATTGACGAGCTGTCGGTCACCGTCGCGCAGGCCGGCGAACGGCGCATGGAGATGCGCCAGGAGCTGGAGCAAATTCAGGCACGCATCCGCGAGCTGACCGCCCGTGCCCCGGTGTGGCTGGCCGCGCAGGACGCACTGAGCCAGCTAAGTGAGCAGAGCAAAGAACCGCTGGAAAGCAGCCAGCAGGTTACCGAATTTATGCAGCAGCTGCTGGAAACCGAGCGTGATACTACGGTAGAACGCGATCAGGTAGCCGCCCGCAAGCGCAAGATTGAAGGGCAGATCACGCGCCTGAGCCAGCCTAGCGGCGCCGAAGATCCGCGGATGATCGCGCTCGCCGAACGCTTTGGCGGCGTGCTGTTGTCCGAAATCTATGACGATGTGACCCTTGACGATGCGCCGTATTTCTCCGCGCTATATGGCCCATCTCGTCATGCGATCGTGGTTGCCGATCTGTCACGCATTCGCGATCAGCTCGACGGCCTCGACGATTGTCCAGAAGACCTGTATTTGATCGAAGGCGATCCGCAGTCGTTCGATGACAGCGTGTTTGCGGTCGAAGAGATGCAAAAAGCGGTGTTGGTGAAAACCGGCGATCGCCAATGGCGCTATTCTCATTTCCCTGAGGTGCCGCTGTTTGGCCGCGCCGCGCGTGAAAATCGCCTCGAGGTGCTGAACAAAGAGCGTGAAACGCTGGCCGAGCGCTACGCCAATCTGTCGTTTGATGTGCAGAAAATCCAGCGCCTGCACCAGGCGTTTAGCCGCTTTATCGGCAGTCATCTGGCCGTGGCCTTTGATGCCGATCCGGAAGCCGATATTCGTTCACTCAGCGGCCGTCGCGGTGAACTGGAGCGGGGCCTGAGTGCCCATGAAGGCCAGAACCAGCAGCAGCGCCAGCAGTATGAGCAGGCGAAAGAGGCCGCCGCGTTGCTTAATAAGCTGCAGCCGCGCGTTGGCCTGCTGTGCGATGAAACGCTTATCGATCGCGTCGAAGAAATTCGTGAAGAGTTGGACGAGGCGCAGGACGCCGCGCGCTTTATTCAACTGCACGGCGTTTCGCTGAGCAAGCTTGAGCCGTTGGTTTCGGTGCTGCAAAGCGACCCAGAGCAGCACGAGCAGTTAAAAGAAGACTATGCCCAGGCACAGCACGCCCAGCGCCTGGCCAGGCAGCAGGCGTTCTCCCTGACCGAGGTGGTGCAGCGTCGCGCGCACTTCAGCTATACCGACTCTGCTGGCATGCTGAATGAAAATGCGGACCTCAACGACAAACTGCGCAATCGTCTTGAAAGTGCCGAAGCAGAGCGCAGCAGCGCCCGTGAGCAGGTGCGTCAGCATCAGTCTCAGCTGACTCAGTACAGCCAGGTGCTGGCCTCGCTGAAAAGTTCGTTTGAGGCGAAACGCGACATGCTGAAAGAGCTGGCGCAGGAGCTGCAGGACATCGGCGTGCCTGCCGATCCGAACGCCGAAGCCCGTTCCCGCAGCCGTCGTGACGAGCTGCATCAGATGTTGAGCACCAACCGCGCGCGCTGCAACCAGCTGGAAAAACAGATTACCTTCTGCGAAGCCGAGATGGACAACCTGCAGAAGAAACTGCGCAAGGTAGAGCGCGACTACCATCAGAACCGCGAGCAGGTGGTCACTGCCAAAGCCGGCTGGTGCGCGGTAATGCGTCTGGTGAAAGACAACGGCGTTGAGCGTCGCCTGCACCGTCGCGAGCTGGCCTATTTGGGGGCAGACGAGCTGCGTTCGATGTCGGATAAATCGCTGGGTGCGCTGCGCCTGGCGGTGTCCGACAACGAGCACCTGCGCGACGTGCTGCGCCTGTCCGAGGATGCCAAGCGTCCCGAGCGTAAAATTCAATTTTACATCGCGGTCTATCAGCACCTGCGTGAGCGCATCCGTCAGGATATTATTCGCACCGACGATCCGGTCGAGGCTATCGAACAGATGGAAATCGAACTGGGCCGCCTGACCGAAGAACTGACCGCCCGCGAACAGCAGTTGGCGATCAGTTCGAAAAGCGTGTCTAACATTATTCGTAAAACCATCCAGCGCGAGCAGAACCGTATCCGCCAACTGAACCAGGGCCTGCAGGCCGTGGCCTTTGGTCAGGTGAAAAGCGTGCGTCTGAACGTCAACGTTCGCGAGGCGCATGCCGGTCTGCTAGACGTACTGTCCGAACAGCAGGAGCAGCATCAGGACCTGTTTACCAGCAATCGTCTGACCTTCTCCGAGGCGCTGGCCAAGCTGTATCAGCGCCTGAATCCGCAGATAGATATGGGGCAGCGCACGCCGCAAACCATTGGCGAAGAGCTGTTGGACTACCGCAACTATCTGGAGATGGAAGTGGAGGTTAACCGCGGCTCTGACGGCTGGCTGCGCGCCGAAAGCGGTGCGCTATCAACCGGTGAGGCGATCGGTACCGGGATGTCGATTCTGGTGATGGTGGTGCAGAGCTGGGAGGATGAGTCGAGCCGACTGCGCGGCAAGGATATTTCCCCTTGTCGTCTACTGTTCCTCGATGAGGCCGCGCGCCTGGATGCTAAATCCATCGCCACGCTGTTCGAGCTGTGTGACAGACTACAGATGCAGCTAATTATCGCGGCGCCAGAAAACATCAGCCCTGAAAAAGGCACCACCTACAAGCTGGTGCGTAAGGTGTTCCAGAACACCGAACACGTTCACGTAGTGGGGCTACGAGGATTTGCCGCCGAACTTCCCGCGGTAGAAACCTCAGAGGAAGACATGGCTGCCGGAGGGTAATATTTCACTCGCAGGCCGTTAAGCCATATTTAGTTGCAATAAAGTTAGTCTGAAATATTGCTCAATTAAAAGCCTCAACCGAATAATATTGGTTGAGGCTTTTGTTTTTTATTTAGAAATAACGGCGGCAAATGGCGCTAAAAGGGGCAATAAGCGAGTATTTGGCGTTTTTTTGCTCGAGCGGTAGCGTAAAACGATTAAAGCGTTACACGGGGCTTTAATTCGTCTAGCCGCTAACATAGAGTCGTGGGTAATCACTCAGGCACAATCGTCTTGTCGACCTGAGCAATTTAAAATTCTGTCTATATACTTAATCTATGGGCAGTTTTCGGCAGTTATTTTATGCTATTCAAGTGAGGCAGGGGATGATGCTTAAGCGTAACGATTCTCTCAGGGTGCTGATGGCCGGCGGTTTGCTGGCCGCCAGTGTCGCCCCATTAACCCAAAGCTATGCGGCAATCCCCACCGTGCCGGGCAAAAGCACTACGCTTTCTAGCGGGCAGAGTTTTAGCCACCTGCAGGCAGAGTTGCCGGTTGCGGTTAAACCACTCTATCTCTCAACGCTGTCCTCACTGTACGCCGCTAACCACATGCAGCCCATGTGGCAGGACCGGGATGCGGTGCATCAATTCCAGCAACAGCTGGCCGAGGTGGCACTTTCCGGTATTCAGCCGCAGTTTACCCAGTGGGTGCGCTGGCTGACCGACCCGAGTATCAAGGGAATGGCGCGCGACGTGGTGCTGTCTGACGCGATGCTGGGCTACCTGCAGTTTACCAGCGGGGTAGAGGTCAACGGCAGCAACTGGCTATACAGCAGCACGCCTTATAAAATGACGACACCGCCGCTGACGGTGATTAACCAGTGGCAGCTGGCCGTGCGCCACGGCACCACGGCGCACTACGTCACTACGCTGGAGCCGCAGCATCCGCAGTATAAGAAAATGCATGCTGCGCTGAAAACGCTGTTGGCGGATAGCCAGAGCTGGCCACAAATGAACGGCCGCGTTAGCCTGCGGCCGGGGCAGGTCAGCGACGATGTGCCGATACTGCGTCAGATCCTGGCTCGCAGCGCCTCGATGATCGACGTTACCGACACCTCGACGCCGGCGCCTACCGCCGAAACGATCGCCCAGAATCCGACCAGCAATAACAGTGTCGAAGATTTCTCCGTCGATGAAACCGCCGACAAAACGCAAAAAACGACTCCGGCAGTCAGCCCGTCGGCGACGTCAGTGCAAGACGTGCTGCCAACGCCGACGCCGGACTCTACCCAGACGCCCGCCACGCAAACCGCCGCTGCGCCGAGCGTGGCTATCTCAGACAATATCTATACCCCTCAGCTGGTGGACGCGGTGAAGCGGTTCCAAAAATGGCAGGGGTTGGAAGCCGACGGGATTATCGGTGCGGGCACGCGCCAGTGGCTCAACGCCTCGCCGCATTTGCGCGCTACCCTGCTGGCGCTAAACATCCAGCGCCTGCGCATTTTACCAGGCGATGTTAGCACCGGTATCATGGTTAATATTCCGAACTACTCGCTGAAATATTACTTTAACGGCAGTGAAGTGCTGGCCTCGCGCGTTATTGTCGGCAGGCCAAGCCGCAAGACGCCGTTGATGAGCAGCGTGTTAAGCAATGTGGTGCTAAATCCGCCGTGGAACGTGCCGACCACGCTGGTGCGCGAAGACATCGTTCCCAAGCTGCTGCACGATCCGAGTTATCTGCAAAAGCACGGCTTCCAGCTGCTGTCCGGCTGGAGCAGCGACGCCGAGGTGATTGACCCGTCTACTATTAACTGGAGCACGGTGTCAGCCGATCATTTCCCTTACCGCGTGCGTCAGGAAGCGGGCTCGATGAGCGCCTTGGGCCGTTACAAGTTTAATATGCCAAGCTCGGACGCCATCTACCTGCACGATACGCCAAACCATAATCTGTTCCAGCGCGACGTTCGAGCGCTAAGCTCCGGCTGCGTGCGTGTTAACAAAGCCTCCGAGCTGGCCAATATGCTATTGCAGGATACCGGTTGGAACGATGCGCGCATCTCATCCACCGTACAGGGCGGCAGTACCACTTTTGTGCCAATTCGCCACCGTATACCGGTAAAATTGTTCTATCTTACCGCTTGGGTCGCGGATGACGGTAAGCCGCAGTTCCGTACAGATATTTACAATTATGATTCTACGGTGAGATCTGGTGCACAAATTCTGTCACAGGCAGAAAAATTACTTTAATAAATGCAGCAAATTTAACCTGATAAGTGTCTGAAAGACTGACGTGAAAAGACGATATTGGCTGAAACAGGCGATTGTGACCGCTTGTTGCCCCTGTTGACTCACCCATTCGCGGCGGTTATGGTTGCCGAGGGCCTAAAAATGGCCCTTGGTAATAACCTCTTTTTGATATAGCTATCGGGTAATTGACTGTTCATGGACCAAATAGATAAAAATCGTCGTAAATGGCTGGCACTGGGCGGTGCGGCCATGGGCGCAGCGATGCTTCCCCGTGAAGCATTTGCCATGCTTGCGACACCAAGACCTCGCGTTTTGGTGATTAACAACCTTCACACTGGTGAAACCCTTAAAACCGAGTTTTTTGACGGCAAGAAGTACGACAGGGACGAGTTGGCGCGATTAAATCATTTGTTCCGTGATTATCGCGCCGGCGGCCAGGTTACCAAGATCGATCCTCAACTTTTTGATCACCTCTATCGCCTGCAGGTCGCTCTCGGGACTAACAAACCGGTGCAGCTGGTATCAGGCTATCGCACATTAGCGACCAACAATATGCTGCGCAAACCGGGCAGCGGCGTCGCTAAACACAGTTACCATACCCTGGGCAAAGCGATGGATTTCCATATCCAAGGCGTTGATTTAGCCAATATTCGCAAAGCGGCGTTAAAAATGCGCATGGGTGGTGTAGGATATTATCCACGAAGTGACTTTGTGCACATTGATACTGGACCGAACAGAACCTGGTCCTGATCCGCTGCAAAATCAGTAAATACGTAACCGCGTCGCCGTATACCGAGTATACGCGGCGCGGTTACGCGTGGAGAAACCATGAAATATCACATCATCCCGGTGACGGCATTCGGCCAGAACTGTTCAATTATTTATTGTCCGCAAACCCAGCAGGCCGCGGTGGTCGATCCCGGCGGTGAGGCGGAGAAGATCGTTGGTCAAGTCAGCGCACTGGGCGTAACGGTCACTCAGGTATTGCTGACTCACGGACATCTCGACCACGTTGGCGCGGCCGTGGCTATTGCAGAGCACTATCAGGTGCCGATCGTCGGTCCGCATAAAGAAGACGCTTTCCTGCTTGAATCGTTGCCGCAGCAGGCGCAGATGTTTGGGCTGGAGCATTGCGCAGCCTTTACGCCGGATACCTGGCTTAAAGAGGGTGACGTAGTCAAAGTGGGCGAAGAAAGCCTGTCAGTGCTCGAATGTCCGGGCCACACGCCGGGCCATATCGTGTTTATCAACCATGCTGCACGATTTGCCGTTTCAGGTGATGTGATTTTCAAGGGGAGCGTCAGGGCGCAGCGATTTTCCGCGCGGCAGCCATGAGGATTTAATTAACTCGATTAAAACCAAGCTGCTACCGTTGGGCGATGATATCGTTTTTCTGCCGGGTCACGGGCCGATGTCAAACCTCGGCGACGAAAGATTGCACGATCCCTTCCTGTAGTTAATCGTTTCTCTAAAGCATGAAAAAAGCCAGCTCGCTATCACCGGCTGGCTTTTTTAATCGTTAATCATTAATCAAATGATTAAAGCACGGCGACGATCGCTTCACACAGCGGTGCTATGTTGTCTAGCGTGATGCCGGCTACGTTAATGCGGCCGGAATTGACTGCGTAAACACCAAACTCTGCACGCAGGCGCAGAACCTGATCTTTGCTCAATCCGCTGAATGAGAACATACCGTTCTGTTCGATGATGAAGCTGAAATCCTGTTTCGCCCCTTTCTCTTTCAGGGTAGCAACAAACAGCTGACGCATAAGGTGGATACGCTGACGCATATCGCTCAGCTCCTGTTCCCACTCTGCGCGCAGCGCCGGGTTGCCAAGAATAGTGGCCACCACCGCAGCACCGTGTGCCGGTGGGTTAGAGTAGTTAGTGCGGATCACTGATTTCACCTGGCTGAATGCGCGTTCGGCGGTCTCGGCATCGGCGGTCACCAGCGTAAAGGCACCCACGCGCTCGTTGTACAGGCCAAAGTTTTTCGAGTACGAGCTGGCAACCAGCAGTTCAGGATGCTTGGCTGCAAAGATACGCAAACCCTGCGCGTCCTCTTCCAATCCCTTAGCAAAGCCCTGATAGGCGAAGTCGAACAGCGGCAACCAACCGTTAGTCACCGAGAGTTCGGCCAGCTGCTGCCACTGCTCAACGGTAGGATCAATCCCTGTCGGGTTATGGCAGCAGCCGTGGAACAGCACAATATCGCCCGCCTTGGCATCGCTCAGGCTGTTAAGCATGCCGTCAAAGTCCAGCGCGTGTTTGCTGGCATCGTAATAGTTGTATTCTGCTACTTCCAGGCCCGCGGAAGAAAACACGCCGACGTGATTAGGCCAGCTTGGATTGCTCACCCAAACGCGTTTGGCATCGGTCTGTGTGGCAACGAAGTCCGCCGCGATGCGCAGTGCGCCCGTGCCGCCTGGCGTCTGTGCGGTACGTGCACGCTTATCCCCAATGATTGCACTGTCGGCGCCAAACAGCAGCTCTTGCGTGCAGTGAGCAAAGTCCGGCAACCCATCGATGCTCAGATAAGTTTTAGTGGTCTCGTTTTCCAACAGAAACTTTTCGGCTTTTTTAACACTGGCGAGAACCGGTGTCTTACCGGTCTGGTCTTTATAAACCCCAATTCCCAGGTTAATTTTGTCCTGACGAGCGTCAACGCGGAAAAGGTCGCTAAGACCCAGAATGGGATCGGCGGGTGCGGCAGTGATTTTTTCAAACATGGGGAGACTTCCGTGGCCTGTTATTAACAGAATATAGGCGTTCAGGTTACCGTCTGAACCGCTCTTTGCCAACCGTTTACGGCAAAAAGAAAGCGAGTTGTGAGCGGGCTGGCAGCATTAATTTTACTGATAATCGGCGCTAATTTTGCCGAGAAAAGTAAGGCTGCTAAGGAATGGCACATTCGGGTAAAAAGTTTTGCGCGGAAAGGTTTTTAATAGCATTGGAACGAAATAAAAAAAGAATAACTCAGGCAATAAAAAGCAGAGCCGAAGCTCTGCCTGTGAGTCACTTGGTTCTCTTTTAACAGAGAGCACAGCTAAATTAGAACTGGTATACCAGACCCAGTGCCACAATGTTGTCGGTCGCCAGACCCAACGCATTGTCTTTTTTCAGCTGGTTGATTTTATAGTCAACATAGGTAGACATGTTTTTGTTGAAGTAGTAAGTCGCACCGACTTCATAGTATTTATACAGGTTTACATCGCCAATGTTTTCGATGTCCTTGCCTTTAGACTGCACGTAGGCAATGGAAGGACGCAGGCCGAAGTCGAACTGGTACTGGGCAATGACTTCAGTCGTGATGGCTTTTAGCAAAACCGTCCAACCGTTGTCAAGGCTTGAGCTGTTTGAGTTAGAGATACGTGTTGCGTTGTGCGTTTCGGTATAAAGAGCGGCAATATATATGTTGTTAGCATCATATTTAACGGCGGTACCCCAGCTGCGGGCCTTATTGCACCGTCAGCGTAGAATTCGTTTCTTTGTCCGTTGGTACGGTTAGATTGCGACCATGAACCGGCAATGCCTAAGCCAATTGAAGAAGATAAGAGGTAGACAGCGCATAGCCGTCACCGTTGCCGCGCTGAACGTCGCCGCCGTCACGGTCGTTTTTGCCCTGGTACTGAACGGCGAAGTCCCAACCGTCAACCAGGCCAAAGAAGTTGTTGTTACGATAGGTTGCTACGCCGGTAGAACGACCAGACAGGTAGCCGTCTGAGTAGCCTGAGTCACCGCCGTATTCCGGCATCATATCGGTCCAGCCGATATGTCGTACATCAGACCATAGTTACGGCCGTAGTCCACAGATCCGTATTGGTTAAATTTCAGACCCGCAAAGCCAAGGCGTGTTTTATTGCCGTTTTGTGCGTCAGAACCTTCAGAGTTATTCGCCTGAATGTTGTATTCCCACTGGCCGTAACCGGTGATGTTGTCATTGATTTTGGTTTCGCCTTTGAAGCCGAAACGCACATATGACTGGTCGCCATCGCTACCGTCATCGCCAGAGAAGTAGTGCAAACCGTCGACTTTACCGTACAGATCCAGCTTGTTGCCGTCTTTATTATAGATTTCGGCTGCGTTAGCTGCGCCAGCAGCTAACAGGGCTGGGATTACGACTGCAAGAATGTTGCGCTTCATCATTTATTATTACCCTCATTGGAGTTATTTGGACACCTTGCCACTGCCTACAATATGTTACGGAACTATTGTTGAAAGTTTGGTGTCTCCTGTGTCTGAACGCAGTGTTCCATTGAGAGTACCCATAATCCACAGCGAAAATGCTACTAAACACCTAAAAATGTTTCAGCAGGAAAGAATGTGTAACTAAATGTGTATTTTAGGGAACTTTGTGACAGAGATCTTGCTTTAAAAATAGCTAAGGCCAGCAATGCTGGCCTTAAAATTGTTTCAAAATTTATTTTATTAATAAGTTTTATTTAATTAGAAGGTTGCGCTACGTGGGGTACGTGGGAAAGGGATCACATCACGCACGTTTTGTACACCAGTAACGTAAGCAACCAGTCGTTCAAAACCTAAGCCAAAACCAGAGTGGGGAACGGTGCCGTAGCGACGCAAATCACGATACCACAATAATCTTCTTTGTTTAGCCCCATTTCTTCCAGGCGAGCATCCAGCACGTCCAGGCGTTCTTCACGCTGAGAGCCGCCAATAATCTCACCTATTCCCGGCGCCAACACGTCCATGGCAACGGTTTTGCCGTCATCGTTCATGCGCATATAGAAGGCTTTGATATCTTTAGGGTAATTTTTAACGACCACCGGTGCTTTGAAGTGCTGCTCGGCCAGGTAACGTTCGTGCTCCGAGGATAAATCGATACCCCATGAGACATCATTTTCGAACTTTTTACCCGAGTCGATCAGAATTTGAACCGCATCGGTGTAGTCGACCTGCGCGAAATCGGAGGTTACAAATCGCTCAAGGCGTGAAATAGCATCTTTGTCTACGCGCTCGGCGAAGAAGGCCAAATCATCCACTCTTTCGTCCAAAACGGCTTTGAAAACATACTTCAGCATATTTTCAGCCAGCGAGGCGATGTCATCCAGCGTGGCGAAAGCCACTTCCGGTTCCACCATCCAGAACTCGGCCAGGTGGCGGCTGGTATTTGAGTTTTCTGCGCGGAAAGTCGGACCAAAGGTGTAGATTTTGGACAGTGCACAGGCATAGGTTTCACCGTTCAGCTGGCCAGAAACGGTCAGGAACGCCTCTTTACCGAAGAAATCTTCGCTGAAGTCGACTTCACCCTTGTCGGTACGCGGCAGATTTTGCATATCCAGGGTTGAAACGCGGAACATCTCACCGGCGCCTTCGGTATCGGAGGCGGTGATAGCGGTGTCGACACCCAGAAATAACCGTTTTCATGATAGAAACGGTGGATAGCCTGAGAAAGGGTGTTACGCACGCGAGCCACGGCACCAATCAGGTTGGTACGCGGGCGCAGGTGAGCCACTTCACGCAGGTATTCGATGCTGTGACGCTTGGCCGCCATCGATAAGTGTCGGGATCGTCAACCCAGCCAACAACCTTGATGGCGGTCGCCTGTAGCTCGAAGCTCTGGCCTTCGCCAGGTGAGGCCACCACGGTACCGGTAACTTCGATTGAGCAGCCGGTGGTCAGGCGCAATACTTCATCCTGATAATTAGGCAAAGAATTATTTACGACGGCCTGTAACGGATTAAAGCAGGAGCCGTCATATACGGCGAGGAAGGAGATGCCAGCTTTTGAATCTCTCCGGGTACGTACCCAACCGCGTACGGTGACTTCACTGTCAACCGCAGCACGGCCTTGCAGTACGTCGACTACAGGCACAACGCTCATAGATTTCTCTCTTTAATTAGTTCTGATAATGCCAATGGTTTTAAATTCGAATTAAAAAACCTGCTAAAAAGCCACACCCCTTTATTAAAGGGTTTTGCTATGTTACTTAGGCTTTTTCAGAGCACAAGCAGAAATCCCCACCGCAGCAACATTTGTGCTGTTGTCAGGCTAAGTTGGGCGGCGGGAGAAGGCAATGAGGCAAGGCTGATGAAAAATCGCTCATTCGAGTTTTGTTTCTATAATGCATCGAAATCAAGGAAGTTCAGAGAGGGCGTTTTCACCTCGCTAGCTCTCTACCGGCGGGGAAGAGAAATGTCTGCCGCGTTTTTAGTGAGGGAGAGGACGAGTCTGTTGGCGCCTTCCGCCGCTACTTTCAGCGGGGGAAGGCGGGCATGGGACAACGGCAGCGGAGCGCTAAGTGGCTTTTTTCACCAGCGGTAAATCGAACGCCTTACGCAATGCCTGCACAAATGCTTTATCCTGGCAGATGGTTTTACCTGGACTATCCGAAAGTTTCGCCACCGGCTTACCTTTACATTCTACCAGCTTAATCACAATATTCAGCGGTTTAACCTGGGAATATCGCAGGTCAGGCGCGTGCCGATGCCGAAGACCAGCTTGACGCGCTGGTAAAAACGCCGATACAGCGCCAACGCTTTCTCCAGGTCCAGGTTATCAGAAAACACCAGCGTTTTACTCATCGGGTCGATACCCAGTTTCTCGTAATGCGCGATGGCTTTCTCACCCCATTCGAACGGGTCGCCGGAGTCGTGACGTAGTCCCTGATAGGCGTTGGGCGAATTGCAGGCCGAAATCGCGCAGGAAGGCATCCATAGTAATACAGTCGGTCAGTGCGATGCCGAGTTGGTCCGGATATTCATCCAACCAGGCTTGCAATGCTGCTCGCTGGCTGTTCGCCAACACCGGGCTGATCTGCTGGTGCGCCTGGAACCACTCATGGGCTTGAGTACCCAGCAGGTGCCAGATCCAAGCTGATGTGCAAGATCGTAATTGCTGGTGCCGACCAGATACGGGAATTCGTCTTTGAGTGTACTGACGATGGATTGCTGCACGGCTCTGCGAGAAGCGGCGGCGGGTACCGAAGTCCAT
>CAVUKG010000013.1:0-156377 GCA_963742005.1 uncultured Gammaproteobacteria bacterium
ATTTTCTCCAGCACGTCGGCAAAGCGAATATCGCCCTGCATGCTGTTTTTGCCGATGCCGGTCACGCGCACGGTCCCCCCCTTGATGGCGGCGGCGGCCAGGAAGTATGAGGCCGAAGAGGCATCGCCCTCTACCAAATAGCTGCCGGGAGAAACGTAGCTCTGGTTAGCCTGTACGCGGAACTGTTGGTAATCCTCGTTGACCACCGTCACACCGAAGGTTTTCATCAGGTTTAGCGTGATGTCGATGTAAGGTTTTGCAACCAGATCGCCTTTAATACTAATAATGGTGTCGTTTTCAGCCAGCGGTGCGGTCATCAGCAGCGCGGTCAGGAACTGGCTGGAAACGCTACCGTCGACGCTAATTTCGCCGCCCTTAAAGCCACCGCGCAGGCGCAGAGGCGAAATTCTCCTGTTCGAGATAGTCAATTTGCGCCCCGCCGAGGCGTAATGCATCAACCAAATGACCGATTGGGCGCTCTTTCATGCGCGGCTCGCCGGTCAGTACGACATTTTGCTGGCCCAGACACAGCGCGGCGGCCAGTGGGCGCATCGCGGTTCCTGCGTTGCCAAGAAACAGTTGCAGATATCGGCTTTGGGGAACACGCCGCCCAGACCGTCAATCTCACATTCGGTGCGGCTTGCCGACAGGCGATGGCTGACACCCAGCTCGGTCAGGGCGTTCAGCATGTGGCGCACGTCGTCGCTGTCCAGCAGGTTGGTCAGGTGGGTCGTGCCTTTGGCAAAAGCGGCCAGTAACAGTGCGCGATTCGACACGCTCTTTGAGCCGGGTAAATTAATAGTACCGTTAACTCGCGCGACAGGTTGTAGGGTGAGGGCTTCCACAGGATCTCCATCTTTCCCCTATCTTTCAAGCCGTAGCGGCGTTGGCTTAGCCCGGCTACGTTTTAAAATCTATAGGAACTTTTTTTAGTTTATTTAAAAAGCATAACCCCGGATCGTTGACCGGGGTTAAGTTTATTCGAAAGCATTTCTACTAATAAAAATGCAAATCAAACAGTTAACTACAACGCCGACTTAGCCGTGACGTTTTTCAAAATCGATCATAAACGCGGTCAGCGCCTGAACGCCTTCCAGCGGCATCGCATTGTAAATAGAGGCGCGCATACCGCCCACCACGCGATGGCCTTTCAACGCGTGCAGGCCCGCGGCCAGCGACTCTTTCAGGAACACTTCATCCAGTGCAGGATTAGCCAACTGGAATGGAATGTTCATGCGTGAACGATTGCCGTCCGCCACTTCATTGCGATAGAAGTTGCTGTTATCGATGGTGCTATATAGCAGATCGGCCTTGGCTTTGTTGCGTTTTTCAGACTCAACCAATCCACCCTGCTCTTTCAGCCATTTGAACACCATACCGGACAGGTACCAGGCGAAAGTTGGCGGCGTGTTGAACATGGATTCGTTTTCGGCCAACACGGTGTAATCGAGAATTGACGGCAGCTCTTTGCGCGCTTTGCCCAGCAGGTCTTCACGCACGATAACCAGCGTCAGGCCGGCAGGTCCAATATTCTTCTGTGCACCGGCGTAGATCAAACCAAAGCGGCTCACGTCAATCTGGCTAGACAGAATGGTGGATGAGAAGTCAGCCACCACCACTTTATCGCCAAAATCAGGCATTTCATCAATCGACAGGCCGTCGATGGTTTCGTTCGGGCAGTAGTGAACGTAGGCCGCATCCGGGCTTAATTTCCACTCGCTCATTGGCAACAGAGCGCGCTTGCCGTCTACGGTGGTGGTGATATCAATCACGTTCGGCGTGCAATATTTCTGCGCTTCTTTAACCGCGCTGTGCGCCCAATAGCCGCCGTCAATATAGTCTGCAGTGGTCTTATCGCCCAGCAGGTTCATCGGGATTGCGGCAAATTGCGCGCGCGCGCCGCCGTGGCAGAACAGGACTTTATAGTTCGAGGGAATATTCATCAGGTCGCGAATATCCTTTTCGGACTCTTGGGCTACCTGGATAAATTCCTTGCTGCGGTGACTGATTTCCATCACCGAGGTACCGAGACCGTGCCAATTGCAGAGTTCTTGTTCAGCACGACGTAATACTTCAGCCGGGATCATCGCCGGACCTGAGCTAAAATTGTAAACCTGAGTCATTTCCCCTCACCACTTCTCTTAGATAGCCACTTGAAAGCCAGTTGAGTCGTTGATCGAAAGCCACATTACATCAGTGGCCTCTAGCAACAACCAGTTTATCGGTTTTATCACTGGTATCCACCGGCTGCAATTGTTATTCATCAAAGATTAATAATCAGTAATAAAATTCATGTTGTCCGCGTTGATATTCTTTTTTCTTAGCGGCATGAATACGTGGAGATGGGGCCAAAAACCCCGTATCATTGCGCGTTTTTAGAACGCACAAAAGTGAACTCAATGACGCAAACTTTTATCCCTGGCAAAGACGCGGCGCTGGAAGACTCCATCTCCCGTTTTCAGCAGAAACTTACCGACCTGGGCTTCAATATTGAAGAGGCCTCGTGGCTGAATCCGGTTCCGCACGTCTGGTCCGTACATATTCGCGATCGCGATTGCCCGCTGTGCTTTACCAACGGCAAGGGAGCCAGTAAAAAAGCGGCATTGGCCTCGGCGCTTGGCGAATACTTCGAACGTCTGTCCACCAACTATTTCTTCGCCGATTTCTATCTGGGCAAAGAGATTGCCAACGGCGATTTCGTTCACTATCCCAATGAAAAATGGTTCCCGGTGCCCGCTGACAACAGCCTGCCTGCCGGCATTCTCGATGAGCGCCTGCACGCGTTTTACGATGAAGACAAAGAGGTGACCGCCAGCGATCTGATCGATCTGCAGTCGGGCAATGCCGATCGCGGGATCTGCGCGCTGCCGTTTACCCGCCAGTCCGATCAGCAAACCGTGTATATTCCGATGAATATCATTGGCAACCTGTACGTTTCTAACGGTATGTCAGCCGGTAACACCGCTAACGAAGCCCGCGTGCAGGGACTTTCCGAAGTTTTCGAACGCTATGTGAAAAACCGCATCATCGCCGAGTCGATCAGCCTGCCTGAAATTCCGGCCGAGGTGATTGCGCGCTATCCTGGCGTGGTCGAAGCGATTGCCAAGCTGGAAGAAGAAGGTTTCCCTATTCTTTCCTACGACGCCTCACTGGGCGGCGAATATCCGGTAATTTGCGTGGTGTTATTTAACCCGGCCAACGGCACCTGCTTCGCCTCTTTCGGTGCACACCCGGACTTCGGCGTGGCGCTTGAGCGTACCGTAACCGAGCTGCTGCAGGGCCGCAGCCTGAAAGATCTGGACGTGTTCACTGCGCCTACCTTCGACGACGAAGAAGTGGCCGAGCACGCCAATCTTGAAACTCACTTCATCGATTCAAGCGGTTTGATCTGCTGGGATTTGTTCAAGCAGGACGCAGACTACGCGTTTGCCGACTGGAGCTTCAGCGGCAGCACCGAACAAGAGTTCGCGACGCTGATGGCTATTTTCGACAAAGAAGACGCCGAAGTTTATATCGCCGACTACGAACATCTGGACGTTTACGCCTGCCGTATTATCGTACCTGGCATGTCAGACATTTATCCTGCCGAAGACCTGCTGCTGGCTAACAACAGCATGGGCGCGCACCTGCGCGAGCAGATTCTGGCGCTTCCAGACAGCGACTTCTCTCCCGAGCAGTATCTGGAAATGATTACTCAGCTAGATGACGAAGGTCTGGACGATTTCACCCGCGTCCGTGAACTGCTGGGTATCGCCAGCGGCAAAGACAACGGCTGGTACACGCTGCGCGTGGGCGAGCTGAAATCAATGCTGGCTCTGGCCGGCGGTGACATGGATCAGGCGCTGACCTGGGCCGAATGGGCCCACGAGTTCAACGCCTCCGTTTACACTGACGAGCGCAACAACTACTACCGTTGCCTGCAAACCCTGCTGCAGCTGGCGCTTGAGCCAGAGCGCGAAGCCTCTCAGTACTACAGCGCTTTCGTTAAAATGTACGGCCAGGACGCGGTTGAACGCGCCTCTGCCGCCATCAGCGGTGAAGAGCGTTTCCACGGCCTGTTTGCCGTTGACCCAGAGCTGAAAGCCTTGCCTGCCCATCAGGGACTGCTGGCCGCCTATGAGAAACTGCAGGCCGCCAAGCGTCGTCACTGGTCAAAAGCATAATTAGCTTCGCTCAAGATTTTTAAAACTTAAAGCCGGCAGGAAACTGCCGGTTTTTTTATGCTTATTGCCCGCTACCGAGCCGCCGTGCTTGTTGAATATCCCCTGCGCGGTAGATAAACACCTCCGCTCCCCTCTCTCATGATCCAAATCAATACCGTCACGAAACTACCTTGTTAGCATTCAGCCATGCCGCACATAACCCGAAAAGAGAGTTGATGTGAACGCAGGCAATCCCTTCAATGTATTATTCCCGGAAGGCAGGTGTAACATGTCCAGGCTCAATGAGAAATTAACTCCCGCATGGCAAGGTTTCATCCCCGGTGAGTGGCAGACCCAAGTCAACGTGCGCGACTTTATTCAGAAAAACTACTCCCCATATCACGGCGATGAATCATTCCTGGCGGGTGCAACACCGGCAACTATTATGCTGTGGGACAGCGTGATGGAGGGCATCAAGCAGGAAAATGCCACCAAGGCGCCGGTTGATTTCGATACCGACCTGGCCTCGACCATCACCTCGCACGACGCCGGATATATCAATAAATCGCTGGAAACCATCGTCGGTTTGCAGACCGATGCGCCCCTAAAGCGGGCGATTATTCCCTTCGGCGGCATTAAAATGGTCGAAGGCTCGTGCCAGGTTTACGGCCGTGAACTTGACCCGCAGCTAAAAAAAACCTTCACCGAATACCGCAAAACACACAATCAGGGGGTGTTTGACGTTTACACCCAAGACATCCTGAACTGCCGTAAATCCGGCGTATTAACCGGTCTGCCCGACGCCTACGGCCGAGGCCGCATCATCGGTGACTACCGCCGCGTGGCGCTTTACGGCATTGACTTGCTGATGGCCGATAAATACGCCCAGTTCCAGTCTCTGCAATCGCGACTGGAAAACGGCGAAGACCTGTCGATGACCATTCAGCTGCGCGAAGAGCTCGCCGAGCAGCATCGAGCGCTGGGGCAAATCAAGCAAATGGCGGCCAAGTACGGCTTTGATATCTCTACCCCTGCCACCAGCGCTAAGGAAGCGGTGCAGTGGACCTACTTCGGCTATCTGGCGGCGGTTAAATCACAAAACGGGGCGGCAATGTCCTTTGGTCGCGTCTCGACCTTCCTCGACGTCTTTATTGAGCGCGATATCAAAGAAGGCAGGCTCGACGAGAGGCAGGCGCAGGAGCTGATTGACCACCTGGTGATGAAACTGCGCATGGTGCGCTTCCTGCGTACCCCAGAATACGACGAGCTGTTCTCCGGTGATCCTATCTGGGCGACGGAGTCCATCGCCGGTATGGGCGTCGATGGCCGCACGCTAGTCACCAAGACCAGCTATCGCTTCCTCAACACGCTGTACACCATGGGGCCTTCTCCAGAGCCTAATATGACCATTCTGTGGTCGGAAAAGCTGCCGCCGAACTTTAAAAAATACGCGGCGAAGGTGTCTATTGATACCTCGGCTATTCAGTATGAGAACGACGACCTGATGCGCCCGGACTTCAACAACGACGACTACGCCATCGCCTGCTGCGTCAGCCCGATGATTGTCGGTAAACAGATGCAGTTCTTCGGCGCCCGTGCCAATCTGGCAAAAACCATGCTGTATGCCATTAACGGCGGCGTCGACGAGAAACTGAAAATCCAGGTCGGGCCAAAAGAAGCACCGATGATGGATGAGGTGCTGGAGTTCGATAAAGTGATGGCCCGCATGGATCACTTCATGGACTGGCTGGCCAGGCAGTACGTGACCGCGTTGAATATCATTCACTTTATGCACGATAAATATAGCTATGAGGCCTCGCTAATGGCGCTGCACGACCGCGATGTTTATCGCACTATGGCCTGCGGCATTGCCGGGCTGTCGGTGGCGGCCGACTCGCTGTCGGCAATCAAATACGCCAAAGTCAGCACCGTGCGTGATGAAGATGGCCTGGCCGTGGATTTCAACATCGAAGGCGAATATCCGCAGTTCGGTAACAACGATCCGCGAGTGGATGATATCGCCTGCGACCTGGTTGAACGTTTTATGAAGAAAATTCAGCAGTTGCCAACCTATCGCCATGCGGTGGCAACCCAGTCAGTGCTTACTATCACTTCTAACGTGGTATACGGTAAAAAAACCGGTAACACGCCTGACGGTCGCCGCGCCGGTGCGCCCTTCGGACCGGGCGCTAACCCGATGCACGGCCGCGACCAGAAAGGCGCGATTGCCTCGTTGACCTCGGTCGCCAGGCTGCCGTTTGCCTATGCCAAAGACGGTATTTCCTACACCTTCTCTATCGTGCCCAACGCGCTGGGTAAAGATGACGAGGTACGCAAAGCCAATCTGGCAGGACTGATGGACGGCTACTTCCACCATGAAGGGGCGATGGAGGGCGGCCAGCATCTGAACGTTAACGTCATGAACCGTGAAATGCTGCTCGACGCGATGGAAGACCCGCAAAAGTATCCTCAGCTAACCATCCGCGTTTCGGGGTATGCGGTGCGCTTTAACTCGCTGACCAGAGAACAGCAGCAGGATGTTATCACCCGCACCTTTACAAAATCGATGTAACGGGGCGATAAGCTAACGGTCGCAAATAATCAGGCTCCACTCCGCTGGAGCCTTTTGCCAGTGGGGAACGCCTGCCATGTCAATTCAAGGTCGCATTCACTCTTACGAATCCTGCGGTACCGTTGACGGTCCCGGGATCCGTTACATCGTGTTTTTTCAGGGCTGCCTGATGCGCTGCATCTATTGCCACAACCGCGATACCTGGGATCTGCACGAGGGTAAAGAGGTCAGCGTTGAACAGCTGATGAAGGAGGCGGTGAGCTATCGCCATTATATGAACGCCTCGGGCGGCGGCGTCACCGCTTCCGGGGGAGAAGCCATCTTACAGGCCGAGTTTGTGCGCGACTGGTTCCGCGCCTGTCGGGCAGAGGGAATAACCACCAGCCTCGATACCAACGGCTTCGTGCGCCGCTATGAGCCGATAATCGATCAACTGATTGATGTCACCGATCTGGTGATGCTCGACCTAAAACAGCTGAATGACGATATTCATCAACGGTTAGTCGGCGTATCGAACCACCGCACTCTGGATTTCGCCCGCTACCTGGCCAGCCGCAATCAACGCACCTGGATCCGCTACGTGGTGGTGCCAGGCTGGACTGACGATGATCACTCGGTGCACCTGCTGGGAGAATTCACCCGCGATATGAGCAATATCGAAAAAATCGAACTGCTGCCCTATCACGAACTCGGCAAACACAAGTGGGCAACCCTGGGCGAAAAGTACGCTCTCGAGGGCGTTAACCCTCCCAGCAAAGAGATAATGGAAAAAGTTAAGAGCATTTTAGCGGGTTATGGCCATCAGGTAGTCTATTGAGACGGGGAAGTGGGAGCTGGGTGCTGGTTGCTGCAAATAGAAATTAGAAATACGCAAAGTAATTGGAGTTGCAACAAGGCATCAAGTGAGAGCATCCCCGGGAGCTTACACAAGTAAGTGACCGGGGTAAGCGAGCGCGCGATAACGCAGTGGCAGCATTCAAGAACGAAGCGTAGCGACCGGGTTGTGGTTGCGATCGGCCTTGCGCAATAGCATCAGCAGGTACACCAGCGCCACGGCGGCAATCATCACAAACAGCACGCGGTCGGAATAGTTCTGCATCAGCATTGCGGTCATAGACGGCCCGGCCAGGCTGCCAATGGTGTAGCTCATCAACAGCGTCTGATTCATGGCGACCAACTCGTCGGCGCCGACTTTTTCACAGGCCCAGGACATGGCCACCGGATACAGCGTAAAGCCCGCACAGCCCAGTATAAACAGCGCCGGTGCCATCGCATAGCCCGCCAGCATCGCGATGCTGCCGAGAATGATCACGAATACCTGTACCCGCAGCACCATCAGGCGACCGTAGCGATCGGCGAGGCGCCCTACTGGCCATTGGCCAATGATCCCCGAGCTGACTAATAACGCCATCCAGTAACCGACGTCGGCATCGCTTAGACCGCGGTGCGCCAGAAACAGCGGCATCAGGCCGTACAGCGAGCCGAGGACAATGCCGGAAATCACACAGCCGTTGATGCCCAGACGCGCGCTGCGGCGTTTAAACATCGGCCATACCGAAAGGGTCGGCAGTTCGCTGTCCTGATTGGTAATGTGAGCAAACAACAGCGGCAGCATGGCAACGACGATCAAACCGGTCACCCACGGGATCACGCTAAACAACTCGGTCGACACCTTGCCAAGCAGCAATTGGCCGAGCACGGTGCCAATGTAGTAAACAATCATATAGGCCGCGAGCAGCTGGCCACGGTTTTTCACCGTCCCGCTACGCAGCAAGGCGCTTTCGACCACCACCCAAATCAGCGCACAGCCGATACCGGCCATAAAGCGCCAACTGACCCAGCCCAGGAAGCTCATGGACAGCGTCAGGCCGGCGGTCGCCACGGCAAATAGAATGCAGGAGAGCTGGTAGCTGAGGTTAAAGCCAAAACGCTTGATAATACGACCGGCTATCAGCGTGCCGAGCAGATTACCCGCGTAATAAGAAGAGCTTACCAGCCCTACTTTCCAGGTAGGCAGCGTTTCATGCGTCAGCCATAAAGGGACGAGGGTGCTCAAAACCGCAATAGAAACGGTCAACAGTAAAAGGCCGCAGAGCAGCAACAGCACCGGGCGAGAATAAGCAGACATAGGGATTGAGCGACCAGAAATGCAATGAAATTGCGCGCATCATGCCACCGGCATTAAAAAAGTCAATCTGGCGAAATCAACCTGCCGCACAATCTGTATTGTCTTGATTTAAATAACTCATCAATCGAGCGGGCGGTTAAAAAACCCACCGAGAGGGGTATTTTTTATCAGCATGATAATTAAGGTAAATACTCCGTATAAGCTTAAAAAACGCCTACCACAAAGCTCTTAAAAACCGGCGTTCGATTAAAAAATATCGCCGACGAACCCTGCCCTTAAAAAACAATAAAAAAAAGACCGATCGCCTGAGCGATCGGTCTTAAATTGTGTTGCAAGTTTAGCTAATGGCTTAACCAATAACGTCCAGGCCGCGCATGTAAGGACGCAATACTTCCGGCACCACGATCGTTCCGTCAGCCTGCTGATAGTTTTCCAGCACCGCAACCAGAGTACGGCCTACTGCCAGGCCAGAACCGTTGAGGGTATGAACCAGACGCGGTTTCTTCTCGGTTTTAGCTCGGGTACGCGCCTGCATACGGCGTGCCTGGAAATCTCCCATGTTTGAACAGGAAGAGATTTCACGATAGGTGTTCTGCGCGGGCAGCCACACTTCCAGATCGTAAGTTTTGCAAGAGCCGGCACCCATATCGCCGGTACACAGCAGCATTTTACGGTACGGCAGGTTCAGCAATTGCAGCACCTTCTCGGCGTGACCGGTCAGCTCTTCCAACGCCTGCATCGAGTCTTCAGGGCGCACAACCTGTACCATCTCGACTTTGTCAAACTGGTGCATACGGATCAGCCCACGGGTGTCACGACCGTAAGAACCCGCTTCGGAACGGAAGCACGGCGTATGGGCCGTCATTTTCAGCGGCAGAGACTCTTCTTCAAGAATTTCGTCGCGCACCAGGTTGGTTAACGGCACTTCCGCCGTGGGGATCAGCGCATAGTTGCTGCTGCCCGCTTCTTCGCCCAGCGGTTTGGTGTGGAACAGGTCTTCACCAAATTTTGGCAGTTGACCGGTGCCGAACAGCGAATCCTGGTTAACCAGATAAGGCACCGCAGTTTCAATATAACCGTGCTGCTCGGTATGCAAGTCGAGCATAAACTGCGACAGCGCGCGGTGCATGCGGGCAACCTGCCCCTGCATTACCACGAAACGAGCACCGGTCAGCTTAACGCCAGCGGCGAAGTCGAGGCCACCGGCCAGTTCACCGAGTGAAACGTGGTCGCGTACCTCGAAATCGAACTGACGCGGCTCGCCCCAACGGCTGACTTCCTGGTTCTCGCTGTCATCTTTACCGACGGGAACGCAGTCATCAGGCAGGTTAGGCAGTGCCTGAGTGACCTTGTTCATTTCGTCCAGCAGCGCGTCCAATTCGGTCTTGGCAGCGGTCAGCTTGTCACCCAGCTCGTTAACTTCCTGACGCAGGGCATCGATGTCTTCACCGCGAGCCTTGGCCGCACCAATCGATTTCGATCGCGCATTCCTTTCGGCCTGAAGATTTTCCGTTTCTACTTGCAGTACTTTGCGGCGTTCTTCCTGAGCGCGCAACGTTTCTACATCGAGTTTAAAACCTCTGCGAGCGAGTTTTTCTGCAACTGCGTCTAGCTCATTACGCAGCAGATTGGGATCGAGCATGCTAATCCTGTCGTGTTGAATTGAATGAAATTTTGATGACGCACGCGGCCTGAAACGGCAGCGTGTCAAAGAGTTATCAGCGCTAACCTTACCGCAAGAGCAAATTTATCGGTAGCGTTTTGTCGGGCTATTTTGATCTTGTTCAGTCAACCACGCCAGCTTTTCCCCGATTTTACCCTCCATGCCCCGTGCGGTTGGATAATAGTACTGCGTTTTTGCCATTTCCGGCGGGAAATAGTTCTCGCCTGCGGCATAGGCATTGGGTTCATCATGGGCATAACGATACTCTGCACCTAGCCCCATTTCTTTCATCAGCTTGGTTGGTGCATTGCGCAGATGCTCGGGCACGTCATAGTCGGCCTGCTCTTTGGCGTCGCGCATCGCGGCCTTGAAAGCGGTGTAAACCGCGTTACTTTTTGGCGCACAGGCCAGATAGACGATAGCCTGCGCAATCGCCCTTTCACCCTCGGCTGGGCCAACGCGAGTAAAGCAGTCCCAGGCGGCGATGGCAATTTGCATCGCACGCGGATCGGCATTGCCGACGTCCTCGGAGGCAATCGCCAGCAGACGCCTCGCGACGTACAGCGGATCGCCACCGGCGGTAATAATGCGTGCATACCAGTACAGCGCCGCATCGGGTGCGGATCCGCGCACCGACTTGTGCAATGCTGAAATAAGATCGTAATAGCGATCGCCTTTGTTATCGAAGCGTGCGCTGCGTTCACCGGAGATTTCATTGAGCAACTCGGTGGTCAATACCCTGACGCCCTGCGCATCGACTTCGGCCATATCGGCCATCATTTCAATACTGTTCAGGGCGCGCCGGGCATCGCCGTTGACCAATTCGGCCAGCATACGACGGGTTGATGGGGCGATACGGATATTTTGACCCGCATAGCCGCGTTCGCCGTTGTTCATAGCCTGGTCGATCACCTTTTCAATGTCGTCCGCCGTCAGCCCTTTCAGCAGATACACCCGCGCACGTGAAAGCAGCGCCGAATTAAGCTCAAAGCTTGGATTCTCAGTGGTGGCACCGATAAAGGTAATGGTGCCGTCTTCAATGTGCGGCAGGAAAGCGTCCTGCTGGCTTTTATTAAAGCGATGCACCTCGTCGACAAACAGGATAGTGCGACGGCCGGCATTGCGATTTTGACGGGCGCGTTCGATAGCTTCGCGGATCTCTTTAATGCCGGAAGTCACCGCCGATATCCGTTCAACGTCGGCGTTGGCATAGCGGCCAATCAGCTCTGCCAGCGTCGTTTTCCCCGTTCCCGGCGGTCCCCATAAAATCATGGAGTGCAGTTGCCCGGCTTCGATAGCGCGGGGCAAAGGCTTACCGGGAGCCAGCAGGTGCTGCTGGCCGATATATTCAGCCAGGGTGACCGGCCGCATTCTCGCGGCCAATGGCTGAAACTCGTTGTGGGAAAAATCGAGCGGCAGATTACTCACTGAGTCCTCACTGACGTTGGTCGTCGAGCGTCACGCCCTTCGGCGGGGTAAATTTGAATTTAGCATCATCAACCGCGGCATTCTGTTCGCCTTTCAGGGCATAGGCGCTGCGCTGGCCGTCTTGTTGAACGGCGGTAAAGCTTTTGATGGTGCCGGTTGGCGTAACGGTAATAGCAAACTGTTTGAGATTGCCGCTCGACGATTTTGGCGTCAGGTTAAAATCGTCGCCCTTCTGGGTGACGTTATATTGCGCCCAGTCGCTGCTGTCATTGCGGGTGATCAGCATAAACGGCGTATTGCCGGTGGCGTTTTTCAGCCAGGTTGCGGTCACCTGCTCGACGAACGGGTTGTAGAACCACAGCGTTTTACCGTCAGAAACCAGAATGCTCTCGTCCGGCGAGGTCATGTGCCAGTTAAACAGGTTGGGACGTTTAACCCACAGCTGGCCCTCGCCCTGCTGCACGTTGGAACCGTCATTGCCGGTCACCGTTTGGGTAAAGCTAGCGTGGAAGGTATTCAGCTTACCGAGACGGCTCTTTAAATCGCTGCTGGCGTCGGCCAGCACAGATCCTGAAATAAATGCGGTCAACAAACAGCCTACAGCTAATAATTTTTTCATTGTTATTGTTACCTCAAAATCCATTGCGATCGAACGACCTCTCCCAACAATTGGGGGAATAAGCGGGAAAACAACCCCGAGAGCTAAACTTTAGCCGAACCCATTGGGCCGGCGATAGCTCAATCGTCTGAGAATTAATGCTTTTACGATTCTTTGCAAACCCGCTTATCATTAAGCAACGGTGCTGCAAAGCTAGACCACATAATGGCCAAGGGCCGCATCTGCGGCCCTTGGTTATCCCCCTCAGCTCTCGTGAGGCGGCGGTGCAAGGACTTCACGGTTGCCGTTATGACCCGGGGTGCTGACAATCGACTGTGCCTCCATTTGCTCAACGATACGCGCCGCCCGGTTATAGCCGATACGGAACTGACGCTGAACGCCGGAGATTGACGCACGACGTTTCTCAACCACGAACTCGACCGCCTGATCAAACAGCGGATCGAGCTCTTCGCCCTCTTCAAGACCAGAAGCCCCGCCTTCGCCCTCTTCACCGCCCTTGATAATGCTGTCGATGTACTGAGGACGCCCGCGCGCCTTCCAGTCCTGAACCACGGCGTGAACCTCCTGATCGCGCACGAAAGCTCCGTGAACGCGAATAGGTATCGAGGAGTTAGGGGCCATATAAAGCATGTCACCCATGCCCAGCAACGATTCTGCGCCGCCCTGATCGAGGATGGTTCTCGAGTCAATCTTACTGGAAACGGTAAAGGCAATACGCGTTGGGATGTTCGCCTTAATCAAGCCGGTAATGACGTCAACCGAAGGACGCTGAGTCGCCAGCACCAGGTGAATACCTGCCGCACGCGCTTTTTGCGCCAGCCGGGCAATCAGCTCTTCGACTTTTTTACCGACCGTCATCATCAGGTCGGCAAATTCGTCGACCAGCACCACGATAAACGGCTCTTTACCTAGCTTTCTCGGCTCATGACCCATGCTGTCGCTCGGCTTCCAGAACGGGTCTGGAATTGGCCAGCCCATCTCTTCGGCTTCCTTGATTTTTTCGTTGTAACCGGCAAGGTTACGCACGCCAAGGGCAGACATCAGTTTATAACGGCGCTCCATCTCACCGACACACCAGCGCAGCGCGTTGGCGGCGTCTTTCATGTCAGTAACCACTTCGGTCAACAGATGGGGAATGCCCTCATACACCGACAGCTCAAGCATTTTTGGGTCGATCATGATAAAGCGCACGTCTTCCGGCGTCGCCTTATACAGCATGCTGAGGATCATGGCATTAACGCCGACCGATTTACCGGAACCGGTGGTACCGGCGACCAGCAGGTGAGGCATTTTCGCCAAATCTGCCACCACCGGTTGACCCGAAATATCCTTGCCCAGCACGACGGTCAACGGTGAAGGATCGTCCTTGAACTGCGGACAGTCGAGCACCTCACGCAGATACACGGTCTGACGTTTTTTATTTGGCAGCTCCAGCCCCACGTAAGGCTTACCTGGAATAACCTCAACGATGCGCACCGCTACGGTAGACAGCGAGCGCGCCAAATCGCGTGACAGATTGGAAATACGCGCCGCTTTCACGCCCGGGGCCAAGTCCAGTTCGAAGCGAGTGATGACCGGACCGGGCAGCTTATCGACCACCTCTGCCTTGATACGATAATCGTTAAGTCTTGCTTCGATCAGCTGCGCGGTCTGCTCGAGGGCAAACATGTCGACAGGCTCTTCGGTGGCCGGTGCCGAGGTCAGCAGATCCAGACTTGGCAGCGGCGTAGTCGGCCGGTTAACCGGCATTTCGTGACGCATCAGCGCCGGGTGGATCAGGCTGTCCATCGCCGGCTTGGCCAGTTCAACCGGCTGCGGTGGCTCGGCGGCAATCTGCGGAGCCTCGGCCTCAGTCCGCTGCGGTTCGGCAACATACCGTTGCGATTCGGCAACGTATCCTTGAGGTTCGGCGCCATAGTGCGGTGCCTCAACCGGAGCCGCGTGCTGACCATAGGTCGCGGGCTGCCTTGACTGTTCAACCTGCGGTGACAGCGTAAACAGCGGTTCTACCGGCGTATCATCAATCAGGTCGGCCATCGGTGAGAAATTGAAGGCGTCGTGGGTGCTGATATTCTGCGCGCTAAACGGCTGCTCTTGCTGCAACGGTCGCTGAGTAGGTTCCGGATGCCGATACTGGCTTTCCTGATACGGCTGCGATGGCTCAGGCTGCGAGGGTTCTGGTGGTGATGGTTCTGGTTCAGTGGGCTGATAACGCGCCTGCTCGCGGGCGGCAAACTGCTGACGCAGCTGGGCCTGCAACAGGGCGTCTTCATCGTCCTCAATCGCTTCTGGCTGTTCCAGCGTTTCGCCGTAACGCTGATTCTGCTGATCGACCCATGCCTGCCTCAGTGCCGCCTGCTGCAGCGCATCTTCATCTTCTACAGAAGCGCTTTCAACCTGCTGCTGGGACTCGGCCTCACGCGCCAGGCGAGCGGCCTCCTGCTCCTGCTGCTCGGCAATGCGCTGAGAAGGCAGTTTGATGCCAAAAGAGGCCATTTCACGACGCGTCGGCAGCTTGACCGGATTAGGTCGCGGCAGTTCAGGGCCGAAGCCTTTCTTGATTTGCGGGTTATCGTCACTGACCGCGCTAAAAGCAGGCATAAAGGTATTGCCCGCCCCGGCCGCGGCTGACTTGCCGGCCTGAGCCAGGCCAGTGGCCAGCGCAGCGGTCGCCGCGACGCTGCTAATTTCAGGTGCGTTGAAATCGAACGGCGAGCGATCGTGATGCGCGGGTTCGGTCACCTGATCCCAGTTACCCAACTGTGGTTCATCGTAACGGCGAGTCTGCGTCGAGGTTGCAGGCTGAACCGTACGCGGGGCAGGCGTTTCTTCAGGAAGCTCAAAGCTGTACAGCGGCGGCATTTCCGGCGGCATGGCCACCGACGCCGCAGGCGCTACCGGGCTGACCGGCTGCGGTTGAAGCGGCAACGAAGTCTCTGCATGAGCCTGAGAAGCAGGATTAAGCGGCGTAGCCGCTTGCACTGCGGCGTCTGGCACGCTGTGAGGGTCAACAGCAGGCGGTGTCTGCAACGGCGACTTATCATGCAACGCATCATGCACCGCAGGCGCGGAGAACAGGACGTCGTCATCGTCGTCGGCCATCGCCGCCGCGGAAATCACCGTGGTCGCCGCCGTCGCTACCTGAGCAGGCGCGGCCGGAGTATGCGCCTCGTCTTCCGCCTGGTGATGCATATCCTTGAGCAGGGTATCGTCGTGCTCAGCACGATCGTCATACTCATAGTCATAGTCTTCATCACGGCGCGAGCGGTTAGTCATAAAAGTGGTCGCACCCAGGATGGTGCCGCCAATCTTCTCAGCAATAGTAAGCCATGACCAACCGGTGAACAGCGTCAGACCCGCCGCCCATACGCAAAGCAGTAGCATGGTTGCGCCGATATTATTGAACCACGGCGTCATTGCAGTGCCAAGCAGGCTGCCTATCACGCCGCCAGAGGCGAAGTAATAGAGGTCATCGATATTAAGCGACGCTAAACCACACGAGGTGAGGATCAGCGCCAGCGTGCCTATCAGCCTAAGCGATAGGGTAAAATAGTCGATGTAATCCTGATTATCTCGCTGGCGGAAAGAGGCCCAGCAAAGACACAGCATGATAGGAGGGATCGCATAGGCCAGGACGCCAAAAATAAAGAATAGCGTATCGGCCATCCAGGCTCCGACACCGCCACCCAAATTATGGATAGGGCCATGCCAAGAGGTTTGCGACCAGCTTGGATCGGACGGATTGAAACTCAGTAGTGCCGCCATGAGATAAATGGCGAAAATAGCTACCACAACCAGCACGGCCTCCAGAATACGGCGGCCACCGCTTAGTTTTTTCAAGGTAACGTCTTTGTCTTCTGTATATTCCTGGCTCAAGAAAGGCTCTCCAGGTTCCTGTGGGCTGAAATAGCGGTAGCGCCGGGAACGAACCCCGGCGCCAGAGCTGTATGGATACACAGGAGTGTAGCTAAATTAATTAGGTTTTGCACCTGTACCTTTTACTTACCGGGTTTTAATTACCAGGCGATTAGTCTGTTTCACTTCTTCCATTACCACATAGGTACGGGTGTCGTTGACGCCCGGTAAACGAAGAAGCGTTTCGCCCAGCAGTTTACGGTAAGCAGACATATCAGGTACGCGGGTTTTCAACAAATAGTCGAAGTCCCCGGAAACCAAGTGACACTCCTGAATATCTTCTAGTTTTTGTACTGCCGCATTGAATTGCTCAAACACGTCCGGAGCGCCACGGTTGAGGGTTATCTCAACAAACACCAGCAATGAGGCATCCAGATAGTGAGGATTGAGCAAAGCCGTGTAGCCATGAATGAAATTCTGACGTTCAAGACGACGAACGCGTTCCAGACATGGTGTAGGTGACAAACCTACACGTTTGGAAAGCTCTACGTTAGAGATCCGGCCATCCTTTTGCAGCTCATTAAGAATGTTACGGTCAATTCGGTCGAGATCTTTTCCCGGACGTTTCTTATTATCTACCATTATTATTATCTCTCTGATGTCCTTCCCTGCACTAGCCATACCCTAACCAACTTCAATGTATAAGGGTGTATCCTAAGCGAAGACCTGTTTTTTATAGGTTGTAGCTACTCACGTTAAGACGTCTTACCCCTGTCAGAAGAAAACGAATTTTTGGTGAAGTCGAAAAAAGAAATAACGCTAAGTGACTAATGTATGTCACAAAACCTAAATCGCTGAATGCATGTGTCTTAAAAATGAGCAATGTGAGCCGTTAGCGGGTAAACGGGTAGCACATTGTTTAAATTTGAGACACCTTCAGGCGTATAATTTCTTTTTACCTAGATGTTTTCGCAAATGCACAGCGGATTGTCAAAGTAAAAGAAGCAAAATCAGAAGAACATGCCAGATTGAAAATGGTGAACCTCCTTTTTCGCTGTCTTTTCAGAATGAACAATAACAAAAGCCGATAATAAACTCAGACAAAAATCATTTTTACCTGTGATTTCAGGTAAAAACTATCAGACAAATCGCTAACAACATTTGAGTATGCTTTTTTTACGCCCTCTTTTTCCCTACAATCCCCCTATGACGTAGTTTGCGATCACGGAGATAAATGCCTTATGGGTACAGTAAAACATAGTAAGTTGTTGATTTTAGGCTCTGGCCCTGCGGGTTATACTGCTGCAGTCTATGCTGCTCGCGCGAACCTGAATCCGGTTTTGATCACCGGCATCGAGAAAGGCGGTCAATTGACCACCACGACCGAAGTGGAAAACTGGCCGGGTGACCCAGAAGGTCTGACCGGTCCAGGCCTGATGGAGCGTATGCACGAACACGCGGTAAAATTTAATACGGAAATCGTTTTTGACCATATTAACCGCGTCGACCTGCAAACGCGTCCCTTCCGCCTGTTCGGCGACAGCGAAGAATATACCTGTGACGCCCTGATTATCGCCACCGGCGCCTCGGCTCGTTATCTGGGCCTGCCGTCCGAAGAGGCGTTCAAAGGTCGCGGCGTGTCGGCCTGTGCCACCTGCGACGGTTTCTTCTATCGCAATCAGAAAGTGGCGGTAGTCGGCGGCGGCAATACCGCGGTTGAAGAAGCGCTTTATCTGGCTAATATCGCCTCCGAGGTGCACCTGATCCACCGTCGCGAAAAATTCCGCGCCGAGAAAATCCTGATTGATCGTCTTAACGAGAAAGCGGCAAGCGGCAAAATCGTGTTGCACACTAACAAAACCCTGGAAGAAGTGCTGGGTGATGAAATGGGCGTAACCGGTGCCAGCCTGCGCGACACCACTAACGACGAACTGAACCAGTTGGACGTTGCCGGTATGTTTATCGCCATCGGCCACAGCCCGAACACCGGTATCTTCGACGGTCAGCTGGCGCTGGAAAACGGCTATATCAAAGTCCAATCGGGTATTCACGGCAATGCGACCCAAACCAGCATCCCTGGCGTATTCGCCGCCGGTGATGTTATGGATCACATCTACCGTCAGGCCATTACCTCCGCCGGTACCGGTTGTATGGCCGCGCTGGACGCGGAACGCTACCTCGACGGTCTGGCAACGGCCGAATTTAAATAATGTTGCACCCGCGCAGTCAATGTTAAGCAATTGATCTGCTGAAAGTAAAGGCGGCCTCCCGGTCGCCTTTTTTATTTGTGTTGTCCGCGGTTATTTGTGAAAGTCGGAGGTGTTAAGTGTCGAAAGACCATGTAGAGTATGTGGTCTTTAAGTCGGATATGAATGTAAAGGGCAATGGCACTTTTAATCATGGGACACATAAGACCGGGATGAATAAAACACGGCAACAAGAATTAACCCACTGGCTCAGGCAACAAAGCCTGCGCGCCAAACGTTGGATCCGCCTCTCCATGATGCTTGGCATAGTGTCCGGGCTGCTTATTCTGGCGCAGGCCTGGCTGCTGGCCGGTCTGCTGCATGACCTGATTATCCATCACGCCCCGCGCGACAGCCTGTGGCAGAGTTTCCTGCTACTGGCACTGACCTTTTTGCTGCGCGCGGCGGTCACCTGGCTGCGGGAACAGGTTGGCTTTATCTGCGGACGGGTGATCCGCGAAGAGATGCGCAAACTGGTGCTGGATCGCCTGCACCTACTCGGCCCGGCATGGATCAAGGGCAAACCGGCGGGCAGTTGGGCGACGTTGGTACTGGAACAAATCGAGGATATGCAGGATTACTATGCCCGCTACCTGCCACAGATTTCGTTAGCGGGGATTATCCCGCTGCTGATCCTGGTAAGTATCTTGCCCATTAACTGGGCCGCAGCGCTGATCCTGCTGGCTACCGCACCGCTGATCCCCATTTTCATGGCGTTGGTTGGCATGGGGGCTGCCGACGCCAATCGGCGTAATTTTCAAGCCTTGGCCCGCCTTAGCGGCCAATTTCTCGACAGCCTGCGCGGCCTCGATACCCTGCGCCTGTTCGATCGCGCCGACGCCGAAATCGGGCAGATAAAAGATTCCACTGAACATTTCCGCACACGCACCATGGAAGTGCTGCGGCTGGCCTTCCTCTCCTCTGCGGTGCTGGAGTTTTTTGCCTCTGTCTCGATCGCGGTAGTGGCGGTGTATTTTGGTTTCTCCTATCTTGGCGAGCTAAATTTCGGCCACTACGGCACGCCGGTCACGCTGTTTTCCGGCTTTCTGGTGCTGATATTGGCCCCCGAATTCTTTCAGCCGCTGCGCGATTTGGGGGCGTTTTATCACGCTAAGGCGCAGGCAGTTGGCGCCGCCGAGAGCCTGGTGGAGTTTTTAACCGTCGAGGCACAACAACAACCGCTCAACGGCACGCTGTCTTTTGACAGCCGGCAGCCTATCGCCATCACCGCCATCGACCTGCAGATAATGTCGCCCGAGGGTCAGCGTCTGGCCGGGCCGTTAAACTTTAGCCTGGAGGCCGGTACGCGCGTGGCGATTGTCGGACTGAGTGGCGCGGGTAAAAGCTCACTGCTGAACACCCTGCTGGGCTTTTTACCCTATCAGGGCCAGCTCAGGGTCAACGGGCAAGAGTTGAAAGAAACCGCGATGGCCCCATGGCGACAGCGTGTCAGCTGGATCGGACAAAATCCGCAGTTGACCGAAGCCACGCTGCGCCAAAATATTCTGCTTGGCCAGCCCGATGCCAGCGAGGCGCGGCTGAACTGGGTGGTTGAACAGTCGTATATCAGTGAATTTTTACCTTCTCTGCCTGCGGGACTCGACAGCTTGGTCGGAGAAGACGCCGCCCGGCTGTCGGTTGGGCAGGCACAGCGAGTGGCGGTCGCACGCGCCCTGCTTTCACCCTGCTCGCTGTTGTTGCTGGACGAACCCGGTGCCAGCCTCGATGCCGAGAGCGAACGGCACGTCATGAGTGCGCTCAACGCCGCCGCCGCGGAGCAAACCACGCTGCTGGTCACCCATCGGCTGGAAGATACCCAACATTATGACCAGGTGTGGGTCATGGACAACGGGCTGCTGGTAGAAACCGGCGGTTACCCACAATTGCTGGAGCAGTCAGGGCCGTTCTCGCGCCTGCATGCCCAGCGCGGTCGGGAGCTGCCGCTGTGAAAATTCTACTGCCTTACCTGGCACTGTATCGTCGCCACTGGATACGCATGGCGGTAGGGATGCTGCTTGCCATCGTGAGCCTGCTGGCGAGCATCGGCCTGTTAACCCTGTCGGGCTGGTTCCTTGCCGCCGCCTCGCTGGCCGGCGTGGCCGGGCTAGTGACGTTTAACTATATGCTGCCCGCCGCTGGCGTACGCGGTGCTGCTATTTTCCGCACCGCAGGACGCTATGCCGAGCGCGTGGTGAGCCACGATGCCACCTTCCGCGTGCTGGCGCATTTGCGGGTGTTCACCTTTAGCAAACTGCTGCCGCTGTCCCCTGCAGGCCTGGCCGAATTCCAGAAAGCTGAAATACTCAACCGGCTGGTGGCCGACGTGGAGACCCTCGACCATCTTTATCTGCGCGTTATTTCTCCACTGGTCTCGGCGCTGGTGGTGATTGTGGTGGTGACCCTCGGGCTGAGCTATCTCGACCTGCGCTTAGCGCTCACGCTGGGCGGCATCATGCTGGCGTTACTGGTGCTGCTGCCGGTGATATTCTACCGCGCCGGCCTGCAGATTGGCCGCGACCTGACCCAGCTGCGCGGCGCCTACCGTGCACAGCTGAGCGGTTGGTTACAGGGCCATGCCGAACTGGTTATTTTTGCTGCCCAACGCCAGAGTCGTGAAACGCTCGATGATATTGAGCAGCGCTGGTTGCATCGTCAGCAGCAGCAGGCCAGGCTTGCGGGGCTTTCACAGGCGCTGATGGTCGCCGCCTCCGGCCTGACGCTGTGCCTGCTACTTTGGCTCGCATCGGGCGGTGGCAGCATGTTGCCCGCGCCGGGTGCCCTGTTAGCGCTGTTAGTCTTTACACCATTGGCCGCCTTCGAGGCGCTGGGACCGGTAGCCGGTGCTTTCCAGCATTTTGGGCAGGTGATGGCCTCGGCAGGCCGGGTGAGCCAGATTATCGGCCAGCGCCCCGCCGTGAGCTTCCCAGACGCTGGGCCAACGGCTGCCGCGACCGCGCGCGTTTCGATTCAGGGGGTCAGCTTTAGCTATCCCGAGCGGCCTCTGCCGGTGTTGCAGGGCATCAGTCTCGAGATCCAGCCCGGTGAACATATTGCCCTGCTGGGTAAGACCGGCTGCGGTAAATCGACGCTGGCTCAGTTATTGACCCGCGCCTGGGACCCTCAGCACGGCCATATACTGCTTAACGGCGTTTCGTTGAGCAAATATCAAGAATCGAGCTTGCGCAGCATGGTGACCGTACTGAGCCAGCGGGTGCACGTATTTAACAGCACTTTACGGGATAATCTTCTGCTCGCTGCGCCATCGAGCAGTGACGGCAGACTAGCCGAGGCGTTACGGCAGGTTGAACTGGGCAGCCTGCTCGACGATGCCGGACTCAATGCCTGGCTTGGCGAAGGCGGGCGGCAGCTGTCAGGCGGAGAGCTGCGGCGGCTTGGCCTGGCGCGCGCTCTGCTGCACGATGCGCCGCTGTGGATTTTGGACGAGCCTACCGAAGGTCTCGACGCTGAAACCGAGCACCATATTTTGGCGTTAATTGACAACCATTGTAAAAACAAAACGTTGCTGATGATTACCCATCGACCCACCGGGCTTGATAAAATGGATCGGGTTTGCATCATGGACGCGGGCAAAATTGTCACCCCGCCTCCTCGACTATAATCAGCATTCTTTAAACACTTATTGATTGGGACTTTCTATGCGTTTGCTGCAGCTTTCTGCCGATTCAACCCGCTTTCCCAATCCGGACACCGCGCTGAGCGAGCCTAATGGTTTACTGGCGATTGGCGGCGACCTTGCACCGGCGCGCCTGCTTTCAGCCTATGCTAGCGGAATTTTTCCGTGGTTCGAACCCGGTAAAGAGATCCTCTGGTGGTCGCCCGACCCGCGCGCGGTACTGGTTCCCGAGGAACGGCATATCAGCCGCAGCCTGCGTCGCTTCCTGCGCCAGACAGAGTATCGCTATACTCTGAACCTGGCGTTTGAACGGGTGATCGCCGCCTGTGCCGAGCAGCGTGACGAGGGCACCTGGATTGGCCCACTGGTTAAACAGGGCTATCTCGCCCTGCACCAGCAGGGCCATGCGCACTCGATTGAGGTGTGGTCCGGCGACGAACTGGTCGGCGGCATGTATGGCGTAGCGGTGGGTAAACTGTTCTGCGGCGAGTCAATGTTTAGCCGCCGCGTCAACGCCTCCAAGTGTGCAATTATGACTTTTTGTCAATATTTTAGCGCTCAGGGGGGAGAACTGGTTGACTGTCAGGTGATCAACCCTCACACTGCGTCGCTGGGTGCGAGAGAGATCCCCCGCCGCCAATTTTTGCAGCAGTTATTCCGACTTTCGCAACTCACGTTGCCAGCGGAATGCTGGTTGCCACAAGACTTACCCCCACATGACGTTGATTTGCCATCCCTCCTGAAGGAATAGGGAATGTGTGCGGAAAACGCCAACAATTCTTTACATAATGTGGGTTTTTCGGCATTATCTTGCCGGTTAAAAACTATGGTAGTAACACCTAGAGGACTCGATGGCCAAAGAAGACAACATTGAAATGCAGGGCACCGTATTGGACACGTTGCCAAACACCATGTTCCGCGTTGAATTAGAAAACGGACACGTGGTAACCGCACACATCTCCGGTAAAATGCGTAAGAACTACATCCGCATCCTGACGGGCGACAAAGTCACTGTAGAGCTGACCCCGTACGACCTGAGCAAAGGCCGCATTGTCTTCCGTAGCCGCTGATAGGCTCACTCATCGCTGATTTATCTCGCGATACCTGAGGTTACCCATTTCGCTCTTCCACCTTCAGCAATGATACGTGGCAAGGGCGTTTTGTGGTTTGCGCTATCCGGCGCCTAATAAGCTGCTTCAGAAGATAATACGCTAGTACAGACGTAAAAAAGGCGATGTGTAAACATCGCCTTTTGTTATTTTAGTCACTCAGAAAAAAACTAGTGCACCGCACCCTCTTCCTTGATCTTCTGTGCACTCATGAAGTGGTAGGACAGTTTGTCCCCCGCCTTGTCGAGCGCCACGGAGACCGAACCGCCGTCCACCAGTGAACCAAACAGCAGTTCGTTAGCCAGCGGTTTCTTCAGGTTTTCCTGCACGATACGGGTCATTGGGCGAGCCCCCATTGCGCGGTCATAGCCTTTAACGGACAACCAGTTACGCGCTTCTTCGCTGACTTCCAGCGACACGCCTTTAGCATCCAGCTGAGCCTGAAGTTCGACAATAAATTTGTCGACCACCTGCTGGATGACCTCAGGTGACAGGTGATTAAACCAAATCACATTGTCCAGACGGTTACGGAACTCAGGAGTAAACACTTTCTTGATCTCTTCCATCGCATCAGGGCTGTTGTCCTGATGGATAAGACCGATCGATTTACGCTCTGTTTCACGCACACCGGCGTTAGTGGTCATCACCAATATCACATTACGGAAGTCGGCTTTACGGCCGTTGTTATCGGTCAGCGTCCCGTTATCCATGACCTGCAACAGCAGGTTGAAGACGTCGGGGTGGGCCTTCTCGATTTCATCGAGCAGCACCACGGCGTGCGGATGCTTAATGACTGCATCGGTCAGCAGGCCGCCCTGATCAAAACCAACGTATCCCGGAGGCGCACCGATCAACCGGCTCACGGTGTGACGCTCCATGTATTCCGACATATCAAAACGCAGCAGCTCGATATCCAGCGCTTTCGCCAACTGAACCGTAACCTCGGTTTTCCCGACGCCGGTTGGACCCGCGAACAGGAAGGAACCGACAGGCTTGCGGTCCTGGCTCAGGCCAGCGCGGCTCATCTTGATAGCCTCGGTCAAGGCTTCAACCGCGTTGTCCTGTCCGAAGACCAGCATTTTCAAGCGATCGCCGAGATTTTTCAGCACATCACGGTCGGTGGCTGACACGGTTTTCTCTGGAATGCGGGCAATACGCGCGACCACGCTTTCGATATCGCTGACGTTAACGGTTTTCTTGCGTTTGCTGACCGGCATCAGTCGAGCGCGCGCACCGGCTTCGTCAATCACGTCAATTGCCTTATCCGGCAGGTGACGATCGTTGATGTATTTCACCGACAGTTCAACCGCGGCGCGCACCGCTTTCGCGGTATAACGCACGTCGTGATGCGCCTCGTATTTGGTTTTCAGACCGTTAATGATCTGCACCGTTTCCTCAGGTGAAGGCTCGGTAATATCGATTTTCTGGAAGCGGCGAGCAAGCGCACGATCCTTCTCAAAGATACTGCTGAACTCCTGATAAGTGGTGGAGCCAATGACGCGGATCTTGCCGCTGGACAGCAGCGGTTTGATCAGGTTTGCGGCATCGACCTGGCCACCGGACGCGGCACCCGCACCGATGATAGTGTGGATCTCATCGATAAACAGAATGCTGTTCTTGTCCTGCTCAAGCTGTTTTAGCAGCGATTTGAAGCGTTTTTCGAAATCACCACGGTATTTGGTGCCGGCAAGCAGCGAACCAATATCTAAAGAATAGAGCGTGCAGTCGGCCATTATCTCAGGCACATCGCCCTGCTCAATACGCCAGGCCAGGCCCTCGGCGATAGCGGTCTTGCCCACGCCGGACTCACCCACTAACAGCGGGTTGTTTTTACGGCGACGGCACAGCACTTGAATAGCACGTTCCAATTCTTTATCACGGCCAATCAGCGGGTCAATGCCACCAACGCGCGCCAATTGGTTGAGATTTGTGGTGAAGTTCTCCATACGATCTTCCCCTGCCGACTGCTCTTCGTTAACCGGGTTCTCCGCATTGTTCGGAGCCTGGCTCGCTTCGTCTTTACGCGTTCCGTGGGAAATAAAGTTCACCACGTCTAGGCGGCTGACATCATGCTTGCGCAGCAGATAGGCAGCCTGAGACTCCTGTTCACTAAAGATGGCAACCAGCACGTTTGCGCCGGAAACTTCACTTCGGCCTGAAGATTGCACGTGGAAAACAGCGCGCTGCAGCACCCGTTGAAAACTCAACGTAGGCTGGGTGTCACGCTCTTCTTCGCTAACGGGTAAAGTAGGTGTGGTCTGTTCGATGAAGGCTTCCAGTTCCTGACGTAAGGCCACCAGATCGACCGTACAGGCCTCAAGCGCTTCACGTGCTGCCGGGTTGCTTAGCAACGCCAACAGCAGGTGCTCGACGGTCATAAACTCATGCCGGTGCTCGCGGGCTCTTGCGAAAGCCATGTTGAGACTGAGTTCAAGTTCTTGATTGAGCATAGGCACCTCCCAAATAGATTGCCTTAATCAGGCTTTTTCCAGCGTACACAGCAACGGATGCTCGTTCTCCTTAGCGTAGCTATTTACATGTGCGACTTTGGTTTCGGCCACTTCTGCAGTGTAGGTTCCACATACGGCCTTGCCTTTGTAGTGCACTGTAAGCATCAGTTGCGTTGCACGTTCAATATCATAAGAAAAGAACTTTTGCAGTACGTCAATCACAAATTCCATTGGAGTGTAATCGTCGTTGTTTAATATAACTTTATACATAGATGGCGGTTTTAGCTCTTCCTTTTGTTTATCTGCCGCCAAATGTTCAAAATTTTGCCAATCCTGATTGTCACCCATCGCCTGTTCGCTGCCTTTTGCATCTAGAAATTTGTTAAAAACAGTTTGATCCGACACCTTGTGAAAGATGGATTACCTGACATCTCGCCTCGGGTCACCAGATTACTCCAGTTATTTTACCATTTTTTAGACTTCCATGCCGCAGGACAAAAATCTCGTCATTTAGCAGGCTAAGGGTCATAAAACCGGGCTAAAAAATCTCAATATCGTTACCTGCTTCAAACTTTGGTTATCTGCCTGCCTCAGACAAATAGCCATCTCTTGACGTCGTAGACTAATACACTAGAGTGTAAATTTATAAGCCGGATGAGCTATCGCAGATCATCCATTTTCGCGTATTTTCCAGCGGTAATGCGCTTAAAACCCCACATTGTTTTGTGGTACAGGCTTTAACTCTTTATTACTGCCACCATAGTTATGAGAGGGATGAAAAAGCATGGAGACGGGTACGGTTAAATGGTTCAATAATGCCAAAGGCTTTGGTTTTATCTGTCCTGATGGCGGCGGCGAAGACATTTTCGCCCACTACTCCACCATTAAAATGGAAGGTTACAGGACGCTTAAGGCCGGTCAACAAGTCAGTTATGACGTTCATGAGGGCCCTAAGGGAAATCATGCCAGCATTATCATTCCCGTGGCAACTGAAGCGGTCGCCTGATAACCGGGCACCCTCCAGATTGATAACCACACACCATCAAGCAACGTTTATAAAATACCGGTCGTTTATTGGCTGGTATTTTATTTATGGGGGAGAAAGATTATCTCTTCAAGCTTTGTGGTAAAAAAAAAATTAACTTTGCAGATGCAAACTTTAGAAATCAGACATTTCTGTATAAAAAAATATTTTTCCCTACTCATCCGCGTCTGCCTAATTTACTCATAATGCCGTTGTTGCAAGGTTTAACAGAATACGACTAGAGTAGTCGTAATATATTCTATTGGTCTAACAACATGTCAACCCTAAGCTACTCGTCCCCAGGCGCTCCCCCAATATCCGCCATTACGCTCATCGGCCAGCTAGTCAGCGGAAAGAACAGACCGGGAAAAATGTGGCAAAAATCGGCCTATCGCTTCAAATTCTTGTTCCGAAGCCTGGTTCATCCGCGCGCCACGTTGAAGGTGATGAAGGCGTTGGCCGCCAATCCGCTGCGCAATGAAATTTTGCTGGCGCAGCCTACCCTGCCGTGCAAGGTGCATCGTACCTATCTGGCGGCAAACATGCCTCGCGCACAGCACGTCAGCGGGCTTTGCGACCACTATCGTTTTGTCGGTGAACGCATGCCGCACTCGATGCAGCTGGGGCATCTCGGAAAAGAGACCTTTAAACTCGCCTCTTTCACTGGCAAAGATGAAGCGACCTATTCGATCAGCATGAATTCGTCGTTACATCTCGATAAAGAGGGAGAAATTACCCTGCGTTTTCTGGGTAGCGATGACGAACCGTTGGCGATGGTCACTTTTGCCTTAATTAATTTTCAGGGCGTAGCGACGCTATTTATCGGTGCCATTCAGGGGCCTAGCCAAAATGTTGACCATTCGCGGATCCAGCAGGCGACCAAGGCCTGCCACGGCCTGTTTCCTAAAAGAATATTAATGGAAGCGGTGCTACTTTTTGCAGAAAAAATGGCTATGCAGCAGGTATTTGCCGTCGGTAATGAAACGCATATTTATACCAATCGACGCTACAGCAAGCGCAAAAAATCATTTTTTGCCGACTATAACGCCTTTTGGGAAACGCTGGGCGCGCAGCAGCACGATAACGGCTATTTCAGCTTCCCATTACAGGTCAAACACCGCTCGCTGGACGATATTCCCAGCAAGAAGCGCGCCGAATACCGCCGCCGCTACCAGCTGCTCGACGACATGGAAACCCAGATCCGCAGCCTATTTGGATGATCTGAATAGCCAAAGTAATTGGAGTCGTAGCAAGGCACCGATCGAGCAAATCCCCAGGAGCTGACACAAGTCAGTGACTGGGGTGCGCGAGTGAAGGTATAAATCTGCCGGGAGCAGATTTGAACGCTGCGAGCAGCGGCCCCGCAGGGGTGAGGCCCAAGGAGGGGCCGAATAGCGCGGCTATGGCTTCAAGTACGAAGGCTATCAGTCGGCCTTGCCTCGGGCGAGCCATGCAACGCGCGAAAACATCTGTTTCAGCTCCGTAGGAACGGAGCTAACACCACGCGTGGCGGCCGCCATTGCCACCTCAATTGCCAAATCCGGTTTGGAATTACGCTGTACTGCTTTTTCAATAATGTGCCGCGGAGACATTGGCGCATGCTCGGGTAGACCCGACGCGCGTCGATACACTTCTTCGAAACCGTGGCGATAAAGATAGGTTTCAATATCCAGCGCCGGTAAAGCGGTTAGCCGGTCGCGCAGGATGTCATCATGATTTTCAACCTGACTGGCCACCGTGGCGGCATATTTGCGACCGGCATCATCGCCGTCCACCAGCACGTGCCACTCGATCCCCATCTGGCGGGCAAAGCGCACTAACGGTTTCAGACCGCTCTGGGCAAACTCGATAACCTTGATGCCCTCAGACTCAAAGTTATAACCGCACTGGCGCGCCAGCTGATTCAACAGCCAGACCTCGGTTTCCCCCTCCACCAGCAACCAGCAGCGGGCGAACAGCGAAGAGGGTCGACTATAGCGAATGTGGAAAGCGATGCGGCGGCTGTCTTCCGAACTCATGCCCTGCGGTCCGATGCTGTAAGCCGCGACCTTGCTGGACTCTCTTACCAGGCGACATATTTGCTCGACCGGCACCAGCGACAACAGGTCACCCGAGTTAGTGGTGGTGATACGCTGCAGCGGCAGCTGTTCCAGCAATCCCCATGCTACCGACAGCATAATCGGGTGCAGCCGCGTTTCCGGGTCCTCAATCAGCAGCAGCGGACGCGCGTCCGGGTGCAGCGCGATCGACCCTTTAGCCTGCAACAGCGTCGAGAACATAGCCAGCAGCATTACCCGCATGCTACGACTGTTAGGTTCGGCGATCATTTGGTTGATATTATTTAGCGAACGCCAGGCCTGACGGCTTTCCCTGCGACCGTAGCGTTTTTTCTGCCAGGCTTTCTTGTTTCTACTGCGATCATCCATCGCGTTTAACTGCGCTGCACTAGTGTTGCTTTCGGCGCTGGCCATAGCCAATGCGTTCAATTCAATATCGTTCACCTCCGCGCTGTTCAAACCTACATCGTTAATCCCAACGCTGTTTACTCCAGCATTGTTCACTCCAATATCGTTCATTCCAGCATTGTTCCCCCCAGCGTTGTTCATTCCAACGCTATTCATTCCAAAGTAGTGCTCCAACAGCTGCTGCATCGCCGCCAGCCCCTGTCGCAGCTCGGCGTTGGTCAACGCCTGCGGATTGTGGATCAGCGCGCGGGTGAGGTCATCGAGCTGGCGGGCCAAAGCGCCGTCGTCCTGCTGCAACTGCGGCGCGAGATCCTCTTTGCGGATCTGACGCACAAATCGCGCATCGCGCAGGCGCAGTACCGGATGAAGCTTGATCAGCGCCTTCGCCAGGGGATCGATGGTCGTCAGGGCCAGCGGTTGGCCGTTGGCCGACAGGAAAGATCGCCAGGTCGCCACGCTGCCGTCATCGTCCATCTCACCTTCGAGACGATAGTAAATACGGTTAAGGCGATCGTCGCAGCGAACCCACAGCGGCGAAAGCGGATTAAAACGCGGTGAGATGTGATTGCCGGGTTGATTCTCGCAGAAGGTGAAGACCACGTGCAGATAACGCTGTTTGTCCTGCTGTTCTCCGGCCGGGAAATGAAAATCCTGCTCCTGAAAACAGTAGAGATCAGGCTCGGGTGACAAAAGCAGGGTCAATGCATCGAGCAGGCTCGATTTACCCCAGGCGTTTTCCCCCAACAGCACGGTATTGGTGTTAACGGTTCCCAAATGGGTCAGTCCGTTATCTGCATTGAGCGAGTTGAGCGCCACGCCGCGGCGGTCTGGTTGCGTCAGTGTCAGCGAGAGGCGGTTAATCCCACGGAATCCGACAATATCAATATGCTCAAGATACATTGGCACCTCCAGTGCAGCTTTATCGGGTCTGGTCCCTACCTTGAGCATGGCTATAAACCGGCACCCAGGTCAAGCATCATACGGAAAAGCCCGCTTGTCATTTTCATGCCTTTACTCCTGGGGCGCTTTTCGCTAGGTTGTCGCACGCTTAGTATTGTTGCTCTGAATGGACTCTTTTTAGTATGTACTCAGGACTGTTAATTATTCTCGTGCCGCTGATGGTTGGCTATTTTATTCCGCTCAAAAGTCGGCCTTTGCTGCACGTCGTAGACCAGCTCCTTAGCTGGATGGTGTATGTGATCCTGTTCGTGATGGGCGTCAGCCTGGCATTTCTGGACAATCTCAGCAGCAATCTGCTGATGATTTTTCACTACGCCGCGGTGTTTTTCATATCTATCTTCGCCATCAACCTGCTGGCACTGCGCCTGCTCGAACGCCGCAAGCCCTGGAAATCTCAACATCGCCAGGGCGTCTTACCCTCGCGAGTCAAGATGGCGATGGATTCACTGCGCCTGTGTGGCGTGGTAGTGGGCGGTTTCCTGCTGGGATTGACCCAGTGGCACTGGCTAACCTACGCCAGCGAGGCCAGCCAGGCGGCGCTCATTTTCCTGCTGGTGGTGGTCGGTATCCAGCTCGGCAACAGCAGCCTGACCCTGCGGCAAATTATCCTCAACCGCCGGGGATTGATGGTGGCCGCGGTGGTGTGCGTTGCCTCGCTCGGTGGCGGGCTGATTGCCGCCCTGATTCTGGGATTACCGCCTAAAACCGGCCTGGCGATCGCCTCCGGCTACGGCTGGTATTCCCTTTCCGGTATTGTGCTGACCGACGCCTTTGGGCCGGTGATCGGCAGCGCCGCCTTTTTTAACGATTTAGCGCGCGAACTCTGCGCCATCATGCTGATCCCCTCGCTGGTCCGCAGCAGCCGCTCCTCGGCGCTCGGGCTCTGTGGTGCGACCTCGATGGACTTTACCCTGCCGGTATTACAGCGCAGCGGCGGTGTTGACATGGTGCCAGCGGCGGTGGTTCACGGCTTCCTGCTAAGCCTGATTGCCCCCATTCTGATGGCCCTTTTCTCAGCCTAGAAAAGTTATCGTCTATGCTTACCCCCAGTCGTTTTAAATTTATTGCAGCCGCAGGAGACTTTTCTGCGCTGAGAAAATCTAACAACACCGGAGGGATTCATGAAACAAACCGTAGCAGCATTTATCGCAAAAACGCTCGAAGAAGCTGGAGTCAAAAGAATTTGGGGCGTCACCGGTGATTCGCTTAACGGCCTGAGTGACAGCCTGAACCGCATGGGCACTATCGAATGGATCGGCACCCGCCATGAAGAGGTGGCGGCCTTTGCCGCAGGCGCTGAGGCGCAAATCACCGGCAAGTTAGCCGTGTGCGCCGGTTCCTGCGGGCCGGGAAACCTGCACCTGATCAACGGCCTGTTTGACTGCCACCGCAATCACGTCCCGGTGGTCGCTATCGCGGCGCACATCCCCTCCAGCGAGATCGGCAGTAATTACTTCCAGGAAACTCACCCTACCGAACTTTTCCGCGAATGCAGCCACTATTGCGAGCTGATCACTAACCCTGAACAGCTGCCGCAGGTGCTGGCTATCGCCATGCGCAAGGCGATTCTAAACAAAGGCGTCTCGGTTATCGTGCTGCCCGGCGACGTGGCGCTGAAACCGGCACCGGAAAACGCCAGCACGCAGTGGTATCAACCCCTGCTGCCGGTAGTACAACCGCCGCGTTCCGAGCTCGATAAGCTGGCTGAATTGCTCAACGGCTCGGGTAATATTACGCTGATGTGCGGCAGCGGCTGTGCGGGCGCGCATCAGGAGGTTGTTCAGCTCGCCGAAACGTTGAAAGCGCCGGTGGTCCACGCCCTGCGCGGCAAAGAATATGTCGAATGGGATAATCCTTACGACGTTGGGATGACCGGTTTAATCGGCTTCTCTTCCGGTTACCACGCAATGCTTAATGCCGATACGCTGGTGCTGCTCGGCACGCAATTCCCCTATCGCGCGTTTTATCCTACCGATGCAAAAATTATTCAGATCGACATTAATCCGGGCAGCATTGGTTCTCACTGCCACGTTGACGTGGCGCTGGTGGGCGACATTAAATCTACCCTCTCCGCGCTGCTGCCCGCTCTGACGGTCAAGACCGACCGCCGCTTTCTCGATAAAGCGTTGCAGCATTACCAGGAGGCACGCAAGGGGCTCGACGATCTGGCAACCGCCAATGACAAGCAGCCAATTCACCCGCAGTATCTAGCGCAGCAGATTAGCGAATTTGCCGCTGAAGACGCGATTTTCACCTGCGACGTGGGTACGCCAACGGTCTGGGCCTGCCGTTATCTGAAAATGAACGGCAAGCGTCGCCTGCTGGGGTCGTTTAATCACGGCTCGATGGCCAACGCCATGCCGCAGGCGATTGGCGCACAGGCGATCGATCGCCGTCGTCAGGTTGTCGCCCTGTGCGGCGACGGCGGCTTTGCGATGCTGATGGGGGATTTCCTGTCGATTGCCCAACACAAGCTGCCAATCAAACTGGTTATTTTTAATAACAGCTCGCTGGGATTTGTGGCGATGGAAATGAAATCGGGCGGCTATTTAACCGACGGCACCGAGCTCAATAATCCTGATTTTGCGGCGATTGCCGAGGCTACCGGCATCAAGGGGATCCGCGTTGAGAAGGCCTCACAGGTTAATGCTGCGCTGCAGGAAGCCTTCGCGCACGACGGTCCGGTGTTGATTGACGTCATCACAAACACCGAAGAACTGGCCATGCCGCCGCAGATTAAACTGGAGCAGGCCAAAGGCTTCAGCCTCTACATGCTGCGGGCAATTATCAACGGTCGCGGGGACGAGGTGGTTGATTTAGCTAAAACCAACTGGTTACGTTGAGGAAAGCGCTCTGCACTTTGGCCTTTTAGAGGTATATATTGGAGAGCAGATTTCACCAGAGGCGGCCAACGCCTCTGCTTTTCAAGGCCAAATGAGAGGAAGCAACGTTGATCGATTTACGCAGTGACACCGTTACGCGCCCGGGTGAGGCAATGCGTCAGGCAATGTATCAGGCCGAAGTGGGCGATGATGTTTACGGCGACGACCCTACGGTTAATGCCTTGCAGGCGCTGGCCTGTGAGCTGACCGGCAAACAGGCCGCGCTGTTTTTCCCCACCGGCACTCAGGCTAACCTGGTTGCCCTGCTTTCACACTGTGAACGCGGCGATGAGTACATTGTTGGGCAAAAAGCGCATAATTATATGTACGAAGCCGGCGGTGCCGCGGTGCTGGGCAGCATTCAGCCACAGCCGCTGGACATGGCCGATGACGGTTCGATCCCGCTGGATAAAGTCGCCGCCGCTATTAAGCCCGACGATATTCACTTCGCCAAAACGCGCCTGCTGAGCCTTGAAAACACCCACAGCGGCAAGGTACTGCCGTTGGCATACCTGAAACAGGCCTTTGAATTTACGCGTGAAAAGAATCTGGCATTGCATATCGATGGTGCAAGGATCATGAACGCCGCGGTGGCGCTTGACGTTCCACTCAGCGACATTACCCGCTACTGCGATACGCTGACCATTTGTCTGTCGAAAGGGCTCGGTGCGCCGATAGGCTCGCTGCTGTGCGGCAGCAAAGAGTATATTCAGCGTGCTAATCGCTGGCGGAAGATGACCGGCGGCGGCATGCGCCAGTCGGGTATCCTGGCGGCGGCGGCAATTTATGCCTTAGAAAACAACGTGCAGCGCCTGCAGGAAGATCACGATAACGCCCGCTGGCTGGAGCAGCAGCTGCGCGACATCGGGGTTGAGATTGTCGAGCCGGGCGCGCAGACCAACATTTTGTACGTGCGTCAAACCGCCGAACAGGCCGCAAAATTAGGCCCGTGGATGCGCGAACACGGCGTCGTCATAAGCTCGGGTCCGCTAACCCGTTTAATTACCCATATCAATATCAGCCGTCAGGATTTGGAAAAAGTTGTCGATCTGTGGCAGCGTTTTTTACGTAACCCGGGCTAATTCACGGCCCGCAGGTTTGCGCGAGAGCAGGGACGTCGCTCTCCGCCTGCGGGCTATGGTCATCACTTTGAACGAGCAAAATGGAAGATGCCTACACTCAACGCAGACACGCGCGTCGTCGTCCTCGGCGCAAGCGGGTATATTGGCCAACACCTTGTATCCCACCTGATTCAGCAGGGATACCAGGTCACCGCTGCCGCCCGGCGCAGAGAGTCGCTGGTGGCGCAGAAGTGGCCCGGCGTACGCTGCTGCTTTGCTGACGTTTATCATAACGCCAGCCTGCGAGACGCGTTTGCCGACGCCGACGTCCTGGTCTATCTAGTCCACGCCATGAGCGATGACGATGACCTGTTCGAAAAGGAGCGTCAGGCGGCACAAAACATCCTGTTGGCGCTCAAGGGCTCCTCAATCAGGCAGATTATTTACCTGGGCTCGATGCAGCCCGAACACGCCTCTTCACGGCGTTTGCAGGCGCACAAGCTCACCGGTGACCTGTTCCGCATGGGCCCAACTCCGGTAACCGAACTGCGTGCTGGCATCGTGATCGGACCCGGCTCGGCAGCTTTCGAGCTGATGCGCGACATGATCTATAACCTGCCGGTGCTGACGCCGCCGAGCTGGGTAAGAAAACATTCCGCGCCTATTGCTCTCAACGATCTGCTGCATTACCTGGTTGGCCTGATCAACACCTCCCCCGCGCAGCATCAAACTTTTGACGCCACCGGGCCGGAGTACCTCAGCTACCGCCAGCTGATGGAGCGATTTATGGCTCTCAGCAACAAGCGACGCTGGCTGGTGCCGGTGCCGCTGCCAACCCAGCTGCTGACGGTCGCGTTTCTTGGCCTGCTGACCTCGGTGCCCAGCTCATTGGTTAAAGCCCTGATCCAGGAAGTTAAGCAGGACCTGCCTGCAGACAGCGAAGCGTTGCGCCAATTGGTCCCGCTGCAACTGACCTCGATCGATGACGCGATTACCCAGACGCTGGCCGAAGAGGCTAACGCGGTGCTCAATACCCCGGAGTGGGCCAACGATGCCGATGCGCATCTCCGCTGGCGTCCGGGCTACGCTTTTTATCCCAAAGAGGTGAACGTTCGACTGGAAACTTCGGCCTCGAGTCAATCGCTGTGGCAGGTTATTCAAGGATTGGGCGGTGAGGAAGGATTCTTCTACGCGCAGGGGCTATGGCGACTGCGGGCAAGAATCGATCGCCTGCTGGGCCATAAAACTCAGACTGGTCGACCCGCCGTGGCCAAGCTCGCCGTCGGTGACCATATTGACGGTTGGAAGGTCATAAGCCTGGTGCCTGAAAAGTCGCTGACGTTGATGTTTGGCATGCGCGCGCCCGGCTTGGGCAGGCTGACGTTTACGCTTAAAGATCGTGGCGAAAGGCGCAGTCTGGAGATTGCCTCGTGGTGGCACCCGGCTGGCGCACGCGGCCTGTGTTACTGGTATGCCATGATGCCCGCTCACCTGCTGGTATTTCGCGGTATGAGCAAACGGATCGCCAGCCTGGCGCGCCAAAAAGACCGCCGTGGTCAGTGAAAAAGCAGCCGGGTTATTTTGCAGGCAAACGCACCGCAAAGGCTCACAACTTTCCCTGTTTCTCATTGCATAGCGTAGAAATTCAAGAAAGAATGGCGACCTATTTGTCCGCGGCGCAAGAGTCTGCCCCGGCAACGACATTTTTACGGAATTCGGATACATATGAAGGTATTGGTTACCGGTGCAACCAGTGGTCCAGGCCGCAACGCAGTGGAATATCTGTGTAAGAAAGGCATAAAAGTCAGGGCGACAGGCCGTAATGCGGCCATGGGTCCCTTACTGGAAAAACTGGGCGCAGAATTTATTCACGCCGACTTGACCAATCTGATTTCCGCAGAGGCGAAAGTGTTGCTGGCCGACGTTGACACCCTGTGGCACTGCTCGGGACTCAGCGCGCCCTGGGGCAGCGAGCAGGATTTCCAACTGGCCAACGTCCGTGCCACCCGCCGCCTCGGTGAATGGGCCGCGGCCTACGGCGTCGAAAACTTTGTGCATCTGTCTTCACCGGCGATTTACTTCGATTTTCATCACCATCGCAATATCAAAGAAGACTTCCGGCCCGCGCGCTTTGCCAATCAGTTTGCCCGCAGCAAGGCCGCTGCCGAACAGGTGATTACCACGCTGGCGCTGTCCAATCCGCAGACCCATTTCACCATTCTGCGTCCGCAGGGCATTTTTGGCCCGCACGATAACGTGCTGCTGCCAAGGCTGTTGCAGATGATTAAATACGGCACGCTGATGCTGCCACGCGGCGGTGAAGCGCTGGTGGATTTGACCTACGTCGAAAACGTGTCCCACGCGATGTGGCTGGCAACCGAAAGCCAGCATCACCCTTCGGGTCAGGCCTACAACATCAGCAACATGCAGCCGCGACCGCTCAAGACGCTAATCGATCAGCTGATGGCCGGGTTAGACGTTAAATATCGCATTCGCTCGGTGCCGTATCCCCTGCTGGACATGATGGCACGCGGCATGGAAAAGCTCGGCCGCAAGCAGCACCGTGAACCCATGCTCACCCACTACAGCGTGGCCAAGCTCAACTTCGACGTGACCCTGGACACCCAGCGCGCCGAAACCGAGCTCGGCTATCGGCCTATTGTCTCCCTCGATGAGGGCATCCACCGCACGGCTATCTGGCTAAAAGATCACGGCAAGCTGCAACAGCAGCAGGGCATTATCGGCCATCCAAACTAATCAGCGGCGCGCGGATACTGTGCTAACAGGGCGTCAACAATGGCCTCGCTTTGCGCATCCGCATTGCCACGATAGTCACTCTGCCTGAAATGCATCTGAAACGCCGCCACCACTCGACGCTGCTGCTGTGGCGTCATATTTACCGTCACCGGATATCCGTAACTCGCCAGCTTGTCTACTAGTCCGGCCATCGCTACCGGCTGGTGCGGGTCGCGGCCGTTTAAGAATATTTTCACCGTTGCCGCCCGTGGCCAGGCACCGACGCCGTTTTCAGCCAGCCGCTGCCAGGGGAAGAGCGGACCCGGATCCTCCTTGCGCTGCGGGGCGATATCGCTGTGTGCCACCACGTTTTGTGGCTTTATCTGATAGCGGCGGACAATATCCTGACTGAGCGAGGTCAACAGGGCGATTTGCGCCGCCGGGAACGGGTAAAAGCGCTGCTCCAGCATGCGGCGGGTATAACCGCGGTTTTCCAGCTCGATGCCAATAGAGGTGTCGTTGAGGTTATCCCTGCCGCGCCACTGGCTCACTCCCGCATGCCAGGCGCGCAGATCCTCGGGCACCAGCTGCCACGCTACCGGCTGACCGTTGACCTGCGGTGGCCTGGCCGGGATCAGGTAGTGAGCGCTAACGTGTTCATCGGTCAAGGTATTTAACGCGGTATGAAAGTCTTCGGCGGTGTAGTGGATCACCAGAAAGCGAATGCGCTGATCCGAACCCTGTGCTTGTCGAGCGGTTTCAAGCACATAGTTATGCTGTTTCTCCAGCGGAACCGGGCTCTGACATCCTGCTAATATAAGCAGGCCAGCCAGCATTGCCCTCCTTCGCCATTGCGCTAGTAATAACATTTTTATCGCCCTTCCCTGCAGATGCTGCCCGCTGATTCAGCCAGTATAGTGTCTAAGTTAAAAATTCTAAAAATTGCCGTTGTGTAACACCTCGTTAACGATATCTTATGCTAACTTTATGATTCAGGCCGCACACAAATAAAATTCTCCGCTCCTTTGTTGCATAACTATGCTACAGAGGGTACCCTCTGCGGCATTAATGGCTATTCAGTATTTGCGCATGAGTATTCAACTAGACGGTATTAACTGCTTCTACGGTGTCCACCAGGCACTGTTTGACATTCAACTCGACTGCCCGGCTGGTGAAACGCTGGTGCTGCTCGGGCCGAGCGGCGCGGGCAAGAGCTCGCTTCTGCGGGTGCTTAACCTGCTGGAAATGCCGCGATCCGGTACGTTAACAATTGCCGGCAATCAGTTCGACTTCCAAAAGAAGCCGGATGAAAAGTCGATCCGCGAACTGCGTCAGAACGTCGGGATGGTATTCCAGCAATACAATCTCTGGCCGCACCGCACCGTGCTCGACAACCTGCTTGAGGCGCCGTGCCGCGTGCTGGGCTTGAGCAAGGATGCGGCGATGGCCCGTGCCGAAAAGCTGCTGACCCGACTGCGTCTGAAAGACTACGCCCAGCGCTATCCGCTGCATTTGTCCGGCGGCCAGCAGCAGCGCGTAGCGATTGCCCGCGCGCTAATGATGGAGCCGCAGGTGCTGCTGTTCGATGAGCCTACCGCCGCGCTCGACCCGGAGATCACTGCCCAGATCGTCAGCATCATTCGCGAACTGGCCGATACCGGTATCACCCAGGTTATCGTCACTCACGAAGTTGAAGTGGCGCGCAAAACGGCAACCCGCGTGGTGTATATGGAAAATGGCCGCATTGTCGAACAGGGCGATGCCCATTGCTTCGCGCAGCCGCAAACTTCCGAGTTTGCCAGCTATTTATCACACTAATTTGCCCTATTTTAGATTACAAGATGGAGTCGTTTGCAATGAAAAAGCTTATTATTGCGGCTGTTTTAGCCGGTGTTAGCTTGTCCGCCAGCGCGGCAGAAACCATTCGTTTCGCCACTGAGGCCGGTTATGCCCCGTTTGAATTTGTTGATTCAAGCAACAAGATCCAGGGCTTCGACATCGATCTGGCAAACGCCATGTGTAAACAGATGCAGGCTACCTGTACCTTTACCAATCAGTCCTTCGACAGCCTGATCCCCAGCCTGAAATTCCGCCGCATTGACGCGGTCATCTCCGGCATGGATATCACCGCCGAGCGCCTGAAGCAGGTTTCGTTCACCAACGCTTACTACGACAATTCGGCGATCTTCTTCGCGCAGAAAGGCAAATTTACCGACCTGGCTTCGCTGAAAGGCAAGCGCGTGGGGATCCAGAACGGCACCACCCATCAGAAATTCCTGCTCGACAAGCATCCTGAAATCACCGCCGTGCCTTACGATAGCTATCAGAATGCGGTATTGGATCTGAAAAATGGCCGTATTGACGCCGTGTTCGGCGACACCGCCGTGGTGCAGGAATTCCTCAAGCAGAATCCAAACTTGGCCACCGTCGGCGATAAAATTACCGACCAGAGCTATTTCGGCAGCGGTTTAGGCATTGCGGTTCGCCAAAATAACACCGAGCTGTTGGGTAAAATGAATGACGCACTGGCTAAAGTCAGACAAGACGGCACTTATAAAGCGCTGTATACCAAATGGTTTACGCAATAATCTGACTATCGATGATTGAATTTCAACCTCTGCTAAGCGCCGCCGGGATGACCGTCGGCCTTGCCATTTGTGCACTGATCCTGGGCCTGTTCCTGGCGATGCTGTTTGCGGTGTGGGAGTCTTCCCCGTGGAAACCGCTGAGCTGGCTCGGTACCGCCTGGGTGACCATCCTGCGCGGCCTGCCAGAAATTCTGGTGGTGCTGTTTATCTATTTCGGATCGTCGCAGCTGTTGTTAACGCTGTCTGACGGCTTTACCCTTAATCTGTACCTGGTGCAGATCCCGGTAAAGCTGCCGCTCGATAATTTCGAAGTCAGCCCGTTTGTCTGCGGGGTGATTGCGCTGTCGCTGCTCTATTCGGCCTACGCCTCGCAAACGCTGCGCGGCGCGATGAAAGCAGTTCCCCACGGCCAGTGGGAGTCCGGTCAGGCGTTGGGCATGCGCAAGGTGGCCATCTTCCTGCGCCTGATTATGCCGCAGATGTGGCGTCACGCCCTGCCCGGCCTGGGCAATCAGTGGCTGGTGCTGTTAAAAGACACCGCGCTGGTGTCGCTTATTAGCGTCAACGACCTGATGCTGCAAACCAAAAGCATTGCGACCCGCACGCAGGAGCCGTTTACCTGGTATATGACCGCGGCGGCAATCTATCTGATTGTGACCCTGATAAGTCAGGCGGTGATTAAGCGCATCGAACTCCGGACCACGCGATTTGAACGGAGTCATTCCTGATGTGGCAATATCTCCCCGAGGTCCTTAAAGGCCTGCAAACCAGCCTGACGCTAACCGTGGCCGCGCTAATTGTCGCGCTGCTGCTTTCACTGCTGTTTACCGTGGTGCTGACCTTAAAAGTTCCAGTGCTCAATCCGCTAGTGCGGGCTTACATCACGCTGTTTACCGGCACGCCGCTGCTGGTGCAGATATTCCTGATTTACTACGGTCCGGGGCAGTTTCCGTCCATTCGCAATATTCCGTGGCTGTGGGAAATGCTGTCGCAGCCTTGGCTATGTGCGATGTTTGCACTGGCGCTCAACAGTGCTGCCTATACCACCCAGCTTTTTTCGGGTGCGGTCAGGGCCATTCCGGGCGGCCAGTGGGAGTCCTGCCAGGCGCTGGGAATGTCGCGCAAAGAGTCGCTGCGTATTCTGCTGCCGTTTGCGTTTAAACGCGCGCTGTCGTCCTATTCAAACGAAGTCGTGCTGGTGTTTAAGAGCACCTCGCTGGCGTATACCATTACGCTAATGGACATTATGGGCCACAGCCAGCTGATGTACGGCCGCACCTATGACGTGATGGTCTTCGGCGCGGCGGGCGTAGTGTATCTGTGCATTAACGGGCTACTGACGCTGATGATGCGATTGATAGAACGTCGCGCGCTGGCGTTTGAACGTCGAAACTAACCTACTGAATGGAAAAGTTTTATTCGGATAACGCTTTATTCTGATAACTCTTTCTTCTGAAAGATCTTTTATCTGATAGCTCTTTTCTACTAGCTCTTTTCTAGTTAAAAAGTGTAATCATTCAGGCACTAAGGCGGCAGCAATGTCGCCTTTTTTATTGTCTATTTTTTGGCCGTCGGCGCAACCCGCCGCGCTCATTCCTGCGAGATATCTCTCATCCCCACCACGCATTACATTTATTACATAAATTAAGTGACTTAAGTCACACAAAATCGCCATAAAGCCCCGTAAAATAGCCTCCCGTAACGCTTTCAAGGATGTCTCCATGCACACTCGTTTCATCGCTGCTTATGCTGGCCTGCCCGCTACTCTGCAATCTGCCCTTGAGCCGATACTGCGCCATGATGACTTCCCCGCCATGCTCAACGCCGAGCAGGTCAGCCTGATCACTTCACAAACTGGATTGGACCCTGCCGCGCTGGCCTTTGCGCTGCTGCCGCTGGCCGCCGCCTGTTCGGTCGCGCCTATCTCGAATTTTTACGTCGGCGCGGTGGCGCGCGGCGTCAGCGGTAATCTCTATTTTGGCGCTAATATGGAGTTTCGCGGCGCGTCGATGCAGCAAACCGTGCACGCCGAACAGTCCGCCGTGACCCATGCCTGGATGCGCGGCGAAACGCGTCTTGAATCGATAACCGTCAATTACACGCCGTGCGGCCACTGCCGACAGTTTATGAACGAGCTGAACAGCGGCACCGAGCTTGAGATCCATCTTCCCGACCGCGCGGTAGCCAGTCTGGGAGAGTATTTGCCCTATTCCTTCGGCCCGCGCGATCTGGCGATTGAAACCCTGCTGATGGACGAGGTCAATCACGGTTATCAGCACGCCGACTCCGACCCGCTGGTTCAACAGGCGTTGGCGGCCTGCAATCAGAGTCACGCCCCTTACAGCCAGTCGCACAGCGGCGTGGCGCTGGAAAGTCGAAACGGTCAGGTATTCAGCGGACGCTATGCCGAGAACGCGGCGTTTAACCCTAGCCTGCCGCCGCTGCAGGCCGCGCTAATCGTACTCAACCTGTCTGGCGAAGACTGTTCACACATCAGGCAGGCGGTATTGGTAGAACGCCGCGACTCGCTGGTCAGCCAACGGGAAGCCACTCGCGCCACGCTCTCGGCGCTCGGCTGCTCTCAGCTTAGGCAGATAGATGTCTAAGCCTGGCGAATAGGGTCCGCCATCCGCCTGCAAACGGGCCAGCCTGCGCTGGCCTATCGCTCACGCCCTGGATTAATAAATTATCAACGCAACTCACCATTGCGGGTGAAAGAATTGAGTTAGCGCTTTCACCTCTGCTACAGTCTTGATGTCACAAAGCCAAAAATATCGCTATGACTTTCATGCCAGACCTTTTGCTTCACCTGTCCCCTACCGAGATCAGAAGAGTAAAAATCAATGGAACTTGAATACGAAAGTAAACGTCCGCTGTACATTCCGCACGCAGGCCCGATCCTGTTGGAATTCCCGTTATTAAACAAGGGGAGCGCCTTTAGCCAGGAAGAGCGCGCCAACTTCAACCTGCACGGCCTGCTGCCGGAAACGGTGGAAACGATTGAAGAGCAGGCCGCTCGCGCCTATCGTCAGTTCGCAGATTTCAAAACTGATATCGATAAACACATCTATCTGCGCAATATTCAGGACACCAACGAAACGCTATTTTATCGCCTGATCGATGAGCATTTGAGCGAGATGATGCCGGTGATTTACACCCCGACGGTGGGCGAGGCGTGCGAGCATTTCTCCGAGATTTATCGTCGCGCCCGCGGCCTGTTTATCGCCTACCCGAATCGTGAACACATTGACGACATGCTGCAAAATGCGACCAAACAGCACGTAAAAGTGATTGTAGTGACCGACGGTGAGCGCATTTTAGGCCTCGGCGATCAGGGTATTGGCGGCATGGGCATTCCTATCGGTAAGCTGTCACTGTACACCGCCTGCGGCGGCATTAGCCCGGCCTACACGCTACCGGTGGTGCTGGATGCCGGGACTAACAACCCGCAGCTGCTCAACGACCCGCTGTATATGGGCTGGCGTCATCCGCGCATTACCGGCGAAGAGTACGCCGAATTTGTCGACCAGTTCATCCAGGCGGTAAAGGTTCGTTTCCCTAACGTGCTGTTGCAGTTTGAGGATTTTGCGCAGAAAAACGCCATGCCGCTGCTCAAGCGCTATCGCGAAGAGCTGTGCTGCTTTAACGATGACATTCAGGGCACCGCGTCAGTCACCGTCGGCAGCCTGCTGGCGGCCAGCCGTGCGGCAGGAAGCCGACTGCGTGACCAGACCGTCGCCTTCCTCGGCGCCGGTTCCGCGGGCTGTGGTATTGCCGAACAGATCGTTGCCCAGATGAAATCCGAAGGCCTCAGTGAAGAAGAGGCCCGCGCGCGCATCTTTATGGTCGACCGCTTCGGGCTGCTGACCGACAGGCTCACTAACCTGTTGGATTTCCAAAACCTGCTGGTGCAAAAAACCGATACTCTGCTCGATTGGGAGGGGGATAAAGACAACATTTCCCTGCTGCAGGTGGTGCGTCACGCCAAGCCGACCGTGCTGATCGGCGTCTCCGGCCAGCCGGGCCTGTTTACCGAAGAAATCATTCGTGAAATGCACCTGCACTGCGAACGACCGATCGTGATGCCGTTAACCAACCCGACGTCGCGCGTCGAGGCCCATCCTGCCGATATTATTAGCTGGACCGACGGCGCGGCGCTGGTCGCCACCGGCAGCCCGTTTGCGCCGGTAAGCTACAAGGGTAAGGTTTACCCAATCGCCCAGTGCAATAACTCGTATATTTTCCCGGGAATTGGGCTGGCGGTAATTGCCTCGGGTGCCACGCAGGTCACCGACGGGATGCTGATGGCGGCAAGCCGTGCCCTGGCAGAGTGCTCTCCGTTGGCCACCGACGGCGTCGGCTCACTGCTGCCTGACGTTAATGATATTCAGGGCGTGTCGAAATGCATCGCGATGGAAGTCGGCAAAATGGCGCAGATTGAGGGCGTGGCGCAGGTCACCACCGAAGATGCGCTGTCGAAAGCTATTGAGCATAATTTCTGGGCTCCGCAATATCGCAGCTATAAACGCACTTCGTTCTAACTGCCAGAGAGGGATCCGGCATGATGCATGCCGGGTTTGGCTTAAAAAATGAGCGGGCATCGCCGTTTCGGCCCGCTCTTATTGCTTCGCCCCCGCAGGTAAAGTAGCCTTGGAACCCAGGCATTTCTATCACCACCCAAAGGCAATACCATGATTAAGCGACTAATAGTGAGCTTTATCGGCATCATAGTTCTGATGCTGATTGTCGCTATTGGGCTCGATCGCTGGATCAGCTGGAAAACCAAAGACTACATTTACGATGAGGTGCAGACCTTGCCGCATCGCCAGGTTGGCGTGGTGCTTGGCACGGCGAAATATTACCGCACCGGCGTAATCAATCAGTACTATCTTTACCGCATTCAGGGGGCTATCAACGCCTACAACAGCGGCAAGGTGAAATATCTGCTGCTCAGCGGTGATAACGCGCTGCAAAGTTACAACGAACCCATGACCATGCGCCGCGACCTGATGGCCGCCGGGATCCCCTCCAGCGACATCGTGCTCGACTATGCCGGATTCCGCACCCTGGATTCTATCGTCCGCACTCGTAAGGTCTTTGATACCAACGATTTTCTGATTATTACCCAGCGTTTCCACTGCGAGCGCGCGCTGTTTATCGCCCTGCATATGGGCATTCAGGCGCAGTGTTTTGCCGTGCCCTCGCCTAAAGATATTCTTACCGTGCGGGTGCGCGAGATTTTTGCTCGGTTAGGAGCGTTGAATGATTTGTATATTCTGCATCGTCAACCACGCTTCCTCGGGCCGCTGATCCCAATCCCTGCGGTGCACACTGTGCCCGAAAATGCCCAGGGTTATCCGGCCGTGACGCCCGCGCAGGTGGTGGCCTTGCAGCACCTGCTGGCGAAGGAGAAGAGAGCCGCCCTGGAGAAACAGCGCGCCGCCCAGCCGGATACCTCAATTGAAGCGGGGGAAACGCCGGTGCCGGATATTTTCGCTAAACCCGACTTCCTGCTACCGCCGCAGAGTAGCGTTAACGAGACTATCGTCCCGCCCGCGCGTCAATAATCGGCAAAAAAAAGCAGAGTACAATCCTGTACCCTGCTATTAAAGGCTTCTGCGTTACCCTCGGTCGTTAAAACGACCACTGTGACCTCAGGCATACTTTCCGGTTAAGTGTAAACTTACTTCTTCTTAGCGTATTTCAGAGAGTCCAGCGCGACGGCAAAGATAATAATGCCGCCTTTGATAATATACTGCCAGTAAGGGTTAACCCCGATGTAGGTCAAACCGTAGTTGATTACGGTGAAGATCAATACCCCGGTCACCACGCCAGCAACAGAGCCCACACCGCCGGCAAACGACACGCCGCCCACCACGCAGGCCGCAATCGCATCGAGCTCATACATAAAGCCGAGGTTGTTGGTTGCACTACCGATACGTCCGGCCTCGAGCATGCCGCCGAAGGCATAGAACACCCCAGACAGCGCATAAATCATAATCAGGTTGAGCGGAACGTTAACGCCGGAGACCTTGGCCGCCTCAGGGTTACCGCCGATAGCAAAGATGTTTTTGCCGAAGCGGGTTTTATTCCACAGCACCCAGACAAAGCCGATGGCAATAACGGCATAGAAGGTGATGTAGGAAAGCTTTAAGCCACCGATTCTAATAAAGCCCTGCGCGAATTGCGAAAAATGCGCATCAAAACCGGCAATCGGTGAAGCCCCCACGTAATCGTAATACAGTGAGTTAATGCCGTAGACGATAATCATCGTACCCAGGGTAGTAATAAACGGCGTCACGTTGAGATAGGCAATAATAATACCGTTGACCAATCCAATAATCGCACCGACCAGGCACACCGCCAGGATCACCAGAGGAATAGGCACAACCTCCAAATGCGGGAAGACCTTGTTGACGTTATCCATGCCTTGCAGCATGGTTGCCGCCACCACCGCCGCCAATCCCACCTGACGACCGGCAGACAGGTCAGTACCCTGAGTCACAATCAGCCCCGCCACGCCGAGGGCGATGATTACCCGCACCGAGGACTGGGTCAAAATATTGCCCAGGTTAATCAAGCTCAGGAAGGTTGGATCCTGGAAAATAATAATTGCCAATAATACAAACAGTACAACATAAATCCCGCCCTCTTTAAGATAAGTGAGCATGCTTTTCTTATTTAATGCATTCATAATAAGAACCCTTAGAAATTAGAGGTGCAAGGATGCAAGGCGTAATATTTCATTCTGCGAGGTATTTTTTGTTTCAACAATACCTGCAACCTGTCCGTTGCTCATAACCAAAATTCGGTCGGTAATACCCAACAGTTCCGGCATTTCAGAAGAGATAATAATAATGCCTTTCTCTTTCTTAGCCAGCTCGGTTATTAACTGATAGATCTCAAACTTCGCCCCCACGTCGATACCTCGGGTAGGCTCATCTAACATTAATATTTCCGGCTGAGTGAGCAGCCAGCGGCCAATAATGACTTTCTGCTGATTACCGCCGGAGAGTGAACCAATACTGGTTCGATGGCCCGGTGTTTTAACCCGCATAGAATCAATAACCCACTGGGTATCGCTCTTCATGCGGTTATTATCCAACAGGCCAATTTTATTTTTATAACTGCGTATATTCGAAATAAGCGAGTTAAAACCGATATCCAGATAAGCATAGATCCCGGTGGAGCGACGCTCTTCGGTTACCAGCGCAAAGCCGTGGTTTATCGCCTCATTAGCGCTGTGGTTATTGATTTTTTTGCCATGCAGTTTAATGGTGCCCTGCAGCTTTTCACGGATACCAAACAGCGTTTCGACAATGTCGGTCCGTTTGGCACCAACCAGCCCGGCAATGCCGAGGATCTCGCCCTTGTGCAGATCGAAAGAGATATCGCGAATTGACGGCTGACGCAAAGATGTCAGACCGCGCACCTCCAGAATAACCTCTCCAGGCGTGTTTAAGCGGTCCGGGAAACGCTGACTCAGCGAGCGCCCAACCATCATTGAGATAATCTTGTCCATGTCCAGCCCTTCGAGAGGCTGGGTGACGATCCACTGACCATCGCGCAGAATGGTAATTTCGTCACACAGCTGGAATATCTCTTCCATCTTGTGTGAGATATAAACAATGCCACAGCCGCGATCTTTCAATTTACGAATAATAGTGAACAGATGATTAACCTCTTTCTCGGTCAAAGAGGAGGTCGGTTCATCCATGATCACAATTTTAGCGTTGTAGGAAAAAGCCTTCGCAATTTCAATCATCTGCATCTGTGAAACGGATAGCTTTCCGCATTTTTCACGCGGATCGATATCAATATCAAGCTCATCAAAAATGGCTTTGGTGTCTTGATACATTTTGTCCTGGTCGACAAAAAAACCTTTGGTCGGATAACGACCCAGCCACATGTTATCCATTACCGTGCGCTGTAACACCAGGTTTAACTCCTGGTGAACCATGGATACGCCCTGCTCCAACGCCTCTTTCGAGCTTTTAAAATTGACTTCTTTTCCCTGGAAAAGAATGGTCCCTGAGTCTTTACTGTAAATACCAAACAGGCATTTTAATAACGTGGATTTACCGGCCCCGTTTTCACCCATCAGTGCATGGATGGAATGCGGACGCACTTTTAAATTCACATTGTCTAACGCCTTTACGCCCGGAAATGATTTATTGATCCCACTCATTTCCAGCAGCCACTCGCGGGGCTGTTCCGTATTAATATCGGCCATAGCGCTACCTAATTAAATGAAACCGGGCTAAAGATTAAAATCGCCGGCCAGAAACATCCTGACCGGCTGACCTAAGCGACATAACGCAAAGTTTTATTACTTAACCAGCTCGTAAGACTTGCTTAAAACATGCCACTGCTTTTAGCTTCTTAGCCGACTAACTTATTTCTTTAAAATCGATTTAATTGAAATTAATATTTCAGGTCAAAATAGTGTTGGCAGCAATACTCACTAAACATACAAAATTCTAACTATTGGCGCTGTAGCAAGGCGCTAGCTAAACAATTACCGATAAGCTTACTCAAGTCGGCGATCCGGGAGCGAAGCCAACACCACTACAGCGTCAAGTAGATCGAATTATTTTACGAATTCGCTGAGGTTATCTTTATCAACCGGCTTATAGGCAACGCGCACGACTTTATCGACAATTTTCCACTGCGTGCCGTCGGCCGCCGGTTTGCCCTCGGCCAGGTTCTTAGCCAGATCAAAGGTGGCTTTCGCCTGGTTTTGTGCGTCGTTAAGCACGGTACCGGCCATTGCGCCAGATTTCACCATCGCCAGGGCCTCTGGCAGGGCATCGATACCGAACACCGGAATGTTGGTTTTGTTATGGGCCTTCAGCGCCTCAACCGCACCCATCGCCATCGCATCGTTGTTAGCGATTACCACTTCGATTTTGTTGGCGTTTGGACCAGAGAACCAGGCGTCGGTTTTATCTTTGGCCTGCGCGGTGTCCCACATCGCGGTGTCAAGCTGAAGCTGCTGGGTCTTAATGCCCTGATCGTTCAGCGTTTTAACGACATAGGTGGTACGCGCTTCGGCATCTGGATGGCCAGGCTCGCCTTTCAACAGCACGTACTGAATAGTGCCGTCTTTATTGAGATCCCATGACGGGTTAGCCTTCCAGTGTTTGGCAATCAGCTGGCCCTGGATCACGCCGGACTCTTTAGAGTCGGTACCGACATAATAGACTTTGTCGTAACTATCCAAATCCTTGCGTGAAGGCTCTTTGTTGAAGAAAACGACAGGAATATCGGCGCCGCGGGCCTTCTCGATGATCACCGGAGCAGCGGCCGGGTCAACCAGGTTGATGGCTAAGGCTTTCACCCCCTTGGCAATCAATACGTCGACCTGATCGTTTTGTTTAGACTGGTCATTCTGCGAGTCATTCATCAGCAGTTGAATGTCCGGTGCGGCTTTGGCGTCTTTTTCGAGATCTTTGCGCAGGCCAGACATGAAGTTGTCGTCGTATTTATAGATAGTGACGCCAATACGCGTATCAGCAGCATGAGCGGCAGTGCCAAACATCATGCAGGCAGCCAGCGTCGCTAGGGTGAAAACCTTCTTATTCATTTGTCTCTCCTGTTTTTGTAGGGGGGTACAGAATTTGGTGTCTGCCCAATATCTTTTAACTCGACATTTTTGCCAGATACCCGCCTTCCCTGACGAAGATCTTCCTCAACTGCGTGCTATCAACGTGATGTTGTTATTTATTAATTTGTGCCGTGCAGCCACTAAAATGAAACAGCCTGAATCATCTTGAAAACGACTGAATCATAATAGGTGCGATGTTAATAAACTGTGAAAGTTCTCACAGATTGAAAACGGTTACATCGGAATAAATTCTCAGGGAGTGACCGGTGCCACATTTTGCCAGGGAGCGACGGAATGACGCCGTACCAGCGTCGGCATAAAGCAGTGAGAAACCCCGGTCGACAGCGAGTTTGCCGCGCCCTGCAGCGCCAGTTCGGTTGCTAGTGTCGCCATTGAAATGATCGGATAACGCACGGTGGTTAACTTTGGACTGGTGTAGCGAGCGATAGGGATGTCATCGAAACCGACCAACGAGAAGTCTTCGGGCACGCGAATTCCGTTCTCTTTCAACACCGCCAGCGCGCCCGCGGCCATAGAATCGTTGTAGGCAAACACCGCACTCAGGTTAAGGTTGCGCCCCAATAGCTCAACCATTGCCGCCTCACCGCCGGGCAAATCGGGCGTTCCCTCCGCGCGCCAGCTGTCAGGTGGCGGAGTCAGGTCATGACGCGCCTGCTTCAGCGCGGCGCTATAGCCTGCAAAACGTTGGCATTCATCGGCAATCGCGTGGTTAGAGCCGATATAGCCGATACGCTGATGCCCCTGAGATATCAATAACCTGGTCGCCACTTCGGCTCCCACCACGTTGTCGAGCGAGACGCAGCGATGTTGGTAACCGCTTACCACGCGATTAATTAGCACCATGCCGGGAACCTGATCCATAAACAGCGCCAACTCGGCGTCACTTAAAGATTTTGCATGGACAATCAAGGCATTACAGCGCTGACGGATCAACACTTCAATCGCATGACGCTCTTTTTCTGCCTGATGATAGCTGTTACCAATCAGCACATACTTGTTGTGCTGCTGGGCCACGGTATCAACGGCCTTGACCAGCGCGCCGAAGAACGGATCGGACACGTCCATCACCACCACGCCGATAGTGTCACTGCTCTGCGTCGCAAGCGCCTGGGCGTTGGCATTGGGCCGATAGCCCAGCGCTTTAACCGCGCTGAGCACCTGTTCACGCGCCTCTTTACTGGCAATAGCGGGATTGTTTAATACTCGGGACACCGTGGCGACGGAGACGCCGGCCAACCTGGCAACATCACGAATGGTGACCATAGGCCGCTCCAGGGATAGCAAGCTGGGACTGGCGGCGGTCAGAAAGAAGGCGTTCCCGGAGTGAAAAAATAACGTGTCGCGAAGGAGAAAGTACAGTGATCATGGTTGTTTCCCGTTTATAGTTAAGCGATCGGCTTACTCTGCACGACCGCTATCCTAAACGCTTTGACAGGAAACCTGCGTGAGTCTCGTCACAGCTCAGAAAACGTTTACATCCAATTTTGCTACTTTTGTAGCCACCTGACCCAGCGCAGGTCATTGCGCCCTGCTTTCTGGCTCCCCGGCGGCTTTTGCGGTCAGTTTACGCCATAGCCACTCCATTGGCCCCTGGCGGAAATAACGCAGCCAGCACAGCGTCACCGTCAAATTAATCAGCCAGACTGCCGGCACCAGCGCAACTAACTGTAAGCGATTGAAATGCTGGTAGAATTTCAAAATATTAAAGAAGAAATCGCAGACCAGCGTTTGCAGCAGATAGTTGGTCAACGCCATGCGCCCGACCTGCGAGATCCACAGCGCCCAGCGCTGCTGCACCAACCACGGCCAGCCGCCGTAGCATAGGGCCAGATAGCCGATCGCCTGCATCAGCGCGCCAATCTCACGCGGTGCCTGCAAATAAAACCCGCTCCAGCGGTAGTCCCAGCCGGTGTGCCAGGCGATAGCGATGGCCGGAATTTGAATCAGCCATGAAAGCGGTAACAATACCGCAGCAACGCCAAGATAATGGCGAACGTTAAACTGACCTTTTAACCAGCCGCTGCGCATCAGGCTTGCGCCCATCAGCATTGCGCCGCCCAGTTCCCAACCATACTGCACCGCCACGGAAATCAGGCTCGATGAGAGCAGGTCTAGACGATTATTGACTGCCTCAATGCCTCCCTTAAAGCGCCAAAATTGCTCATACTGCAGCTCGGCATAGCCGGGATCCCAAAAACTGCCGGCATCGGGCTTGGATATCAACCCCAGCAGCAATAAGATTGCCACCCCCGCCAGATAGAGCATCACGCCGGTGCGAAACAGCGCCTGATTGCTTTTCGCCTCACGCACCATCCGCCAGAACACCAGTCCTATCAGGCCGTACGATAGCAAAATATCGCCATCCCAAAAGAACACCGCGTGGATAAGCCCACACAGCAGCAGCAGCGAGAGACGCGACTGGATCCATGCCTTGCCGCGCGGCAGCAGCAAATGCAGGCCCGCGCCAAACAGCATGGCAAACATCATCAGGAATTTTCCCTGCGCCAGTATATCGAGCACGCCCCAGGTCCAGGCATCGACGGCGGAGGGTTGTCCGGCATAGGCCGGGTTCAGGTATGCGGCTTTAGGTAAGCCAAAGGAGCTGATATTAAGTAGCAGAATGCCGAAAATGGCGATGCCACGGGCAAAATCAAGGGTAGCAATACGTGGGCGCATCGATAACGTCCTGTTGCAGCATGATAAAAGCGAACGCCCCGCGAGGCCCTGAGGTCTCTTCGGGGCGTCTACCCAGAAAATGGGCCTGTAGCGCATACATAATCGTACACCCAGGCCATTTTATCTATACCGCGATCAGTTATGACGAATAGTGCGAATTGTCCGCAGGAATTCCTGACGCGTATTTTGGCTGGTTTTAAACAACCCGCCCAAAGAGGTGGTGGTGGTAGCGCTGGTCGCATCACGGATGCCGCGCGCTTTCACGCAGTAGTGAACGGCATCAATGGAAACCGCCACGTCTTTAGTGCCGAGCAGCGTTTGCAACGCAATCAGGATTTGCTGCGTCAAACGTTCCTGCACCTGCGGACGCTGGGAGAAAAATTGCACAATACGGTTGATTTTCGACAGACCAATCACCGCATCTTTAGGGATGTAGGCCACGGTCGCTTTGCCGTCGATAGTGACAAAGTGGTGTTCACAGGTGCTGGTCAGCGTGATATCGCGCACCGAAATCATCTCGTCAACCTTCATCTTGTTGGTGATGACGGTGATTTTCGGGAAGTTAGCGTAGTCCAGGCCGGAGAAAATTTCATCCACGTACATCTTGGCAATGCGCGTCGGTGTCTCAGCCAGGCTATCGTCATTCAGGTCAAGATTGAGCAGCTGCATGATACCGGTCATATGCTCTTTGATCCGCTGTTTGCGGGTATCAGCGTCTAAAGACGGCTCTTCACGCAGCGGGGTTTCAAGACCACGGGCCATTAACGCCTCATGAACCAGTACAGCTTCTTTACTCAATGTTGCCATTTTCTTCTTCTCCAGCAGTGAATATCACCTTGATGCGGATCGCAGCAAAATGAGGTGGCTTACTTTAGTTGAGTCGGCCTGCAGAATCCAGCGATTGCTCCCTATGATGAGTGAAATAGCTGCAAGTTATCGGCTGCGCTTGATGACTAACGCACCGGCAAGCCAAAATCCGACCATCGCCACATACAACGCCGGTTCGAGCCGGTGGGTCAATGAGGTTGAGACTGCCGACAGCAGCGGCCCCATCAGTTGCCCGACCGCATAACCGGTGGTCAATAAACCGGCCATGTAACGCGCATGATGCGGTGCCAGCTCGCGGCTATATTGCAGGGCCAACTGGACCACGCACAGGAAGCCACCTCCGGTCAGTATCGCGCCTATAATCAGGCCATTCACGCCGGGCACCACTTCGGAACAGAGTACGCCAATGCCCTGCAGCCACAGGATCAGCGCCAGCCGCTGGTGGGTTTTCAGCCAGTGCCGAGTCAAAATACCGAGTACAATACCGATCATTGACGCCCCGCCAAACACCGGCCAGACAAACTGCGCGAACAGGCTGTCGGGGAAACGGGCATTGGCCATCTGTGAGAAAAAAGTCGCGGGCAGAATATAGCCAAAGCCGGCCAGGCTATAACTCAGCACCAGTCGCTTGAGATCGGCGGTCATTGCCAGCGGTTCTGCAGAGGCGTTAGCGCGGTGTAACTCGCCTGTACGGGGCAGATTGCGGGTAATTAACAGCACCAGGATCAGCGCCAGTACGCCATAGACGGTCCAGGCTACGGCGGCGCTTAGCGCCAGGCTGTGAATAGCGGCGGCGACAATGCCGCTCAGAAAAATACCGGCACCGGGGCCGGCAAATACCGCCGCGCTCAGCGCCGGGCGTCCGTAGTGCGCCAATCGTTCGTTGCACCAGGCCGCGACCAGCACCATCGCCCAGCCGCTGGTCCAGCCGATCGCAAAGCGGATGACCGAATGCCAGATTTCGCCGGTGACCAGTGCGGAAAGCAGCGTGAGGACGACAGCGCCCCATACGCCAATCCACAGTCGACGTTCAACGTGACGGGTAGATTTCATCGCATCATAGGCACCAAACAGGTAGCCAAGATAGTTAAATGCCGCCACCAGCCCTGCGCCGGTCAGGGTAAACTGGTGTTCGGCAATCATCAGCGGGACCTGTGGTGTAAACGCAAAACGCCCAATCCCTAATGCCACGACAAAGGCCAAAAAGCCGGTCAGTGCTACTCGAAATGCCATACTCACTCCACAAAATTCTTATCGTTGTCCGCGACGGTTCGGTTATCCGCTGCGCTAATAAACCCTGTTAATCATCATGCCGTAAAGTTAGAATCACGAATAGTGAATAATACAAACAAACTTCGTTACGATAAGAGAATGAATTATGGATCTTACCCAGTTACGAATGTTTTGCTGTGTGGCAGAAACCGGCTCGGTGGCGCGCGCAGCACAACAGCTTCACCGCGTGCCGTCCAATTTGACCACCCGCCTGCGCCAGCTTGAACAGGAGCTGGGCAGCGATTTATTTATTCGCGAGAAGCAGCGCCTGCGGCTCTCGGCCATCGGCTACAACTTCCTGAGTTATGCCACGCGCATCCTGGCGCTGAGTGAAGAGGCGCTGGCGTTGGCTCATGCCGGTGAGCCTGCAGGGCGTTTTGAACTCGGCGCGATGGAAAGCTCGGCGGCGACTCGCCTGCCAATGCTGCTCGCGGCTTATCATCAGCGACATCCCCAGGTTGCCCTGTCTTTAAGCACCGCGCCGTCGGGCGAAACTATTGACAGCGTGCGTAGCGGAAAGCTGGCCGCGGGCCTGGCGGAAGGTCCGATAGACGATGACGATCTCACCGGCTGCGCGGCTTTCCATGAAAAACTGGTGCTTATCTCGCCGCTTGGAGAACAGCCGATGGTGACACAGCCTGGGCGACCGGGGCACATGATATTTGCGTTTCGTCCCAGCTGCTCTTATCGTCAACGGTTAGAGAGCTGGATGAAGTACGCAGGATTTCACGCCAATAGCACCATGGAGATCCAGTCTTATCACTCGATGGTGGCCTGCGTCGCCAGCGGTGCCGGTATTGCTATGCTACCGCGTAGCCTGCTGGAGCAAATGCCCAGCAAAGAGCGTGTGCAGGTGCATGAGCTGGAAGATGAGTTCTCCGAAAGCACCACCTGGCTTTTCTGGCGACGCGACGCTTTTGGACCCAACGTCCGGGCTTTGCAGGAACTTATTTTGCAGCCGAACGGCTCACAGCACTCGGCGCATTGATTATAAAATTCTAAAGGGGCAACAGAATGAGCACAACGATAGAACTTCTGGAAGAACATCGGATGTTCGACGGCTGGCAACAGCGCTACCGTCATTTCTCCAGCAGCTTACAGAGCAGCACGACCTTTAGCATTTATCTGCCCCCGCCGCGCGATGACAACCCACCGGCGGTAGTTTATTGGCTGTCGGGCCTGACCTGCAACGATGAAAACTTTACCACCAAGGCAGGCGCCCAGCGCATCGCCGCCGAACTGGGACTGGTATTAGTGATGCCGGACACCAGCCCGCGCGGAGAGGGCGTAGCAAATGATGAAGGCTACGATTTAGGCCAGGGCGCCGGTTTTTATCTCAATGCCACGCAGGCACCCTGGGCAGCTCACTATCGGATGTATGACTACGTCAGCGACGAGCTGCCACTGCTGGTACAGGAGCATTTTAACATCAGCGATCGCCAGTCAATCATGGGCCACTCGATGGGTGGACACGGCGCGCTGATGCTGGCGTTACGCAATCCGCAGCGTTTCCGTTCCGCTTCGGCCTTTGCGCCGATTGTGAACCCTTGTCAGGTACCCTGGGGCCGTAAGGCGTTTAGCGCCTATCTTGGTGATGATGAAAGTCAGTGGTTGCAGTATGACAGTTGCCATTTGCTGAGCGCGTTACCGGCGGATCAGGCGACGTTCCCGATCCTGGTGGATCAGGGCGATAATGACCAGTTCCTCGCCGACCAGCTGCAGCCGGCCAAGCTCGCCGAGCTGGCGCGCCAGCGCGACTGGCCGCTACAGCTGCGGGTACAGCCCGGCTATGACCACAGCTACTTTACCATCGCCAGCTTCGTTGAAGACCATCTGCGATTCCATGCCGAAAATTTGATATAGGCCGCTCTCTGGGAGGTTTGTGCTGCGCACGGCTCCTATGTTAAGCAAGGGAAGCTGACGACTTGGAGTTTAGAAAAATACTTTTGCATTTCAGTCGTTTGCCCCCCCATCCCAGCCTTCCCCCGCACGCGGGTGAAGGGGCCGTTTGGCGCCACTTAACTAGTTGAAAACATTTATTTTATCCCCTCACCCACCGCGTGGGGGAGGGTTAGGGAGGGGGAACTTGCGGCTCGGAGCCAAGGGAATACTTCGATATTTCAGTTGTTTGCTCCCCCATCCCAGCCTTCCCCCGCACGCGGAGGAAGGGGCCGTTTGGCGCCACTTAACTAGTTGAAAACGTTTATTTTATTCCCTCACCCACCGCGTGGGGGAGGGTTAGGGAGGGGGAAATGGTGACTCGGAGCCAAGGGAAATACTTCGATATTTCAGTCGTTTGCTCCCCCATCCCAGCCTTCCCCCGCACGCGGAGGAAGGGGCCATTCGGCGTCGCCTAATTATCTGAAATCATTGAATTTGTCCCCTCACCCACCGCGTGGGGGAGGGTTAGGGAGGGGGAGCTGGCGACTCCGAGTCAGGGGAAATACTTCAATATTTCAGTCGTTTGCTCCCCCATCCCAGCCTTCCCCCGCACGCGGGTGAAGGGGCCGTTCAGCGTCGTCTTATTGATAGAGTTCAAATTATAAATCGAAGTAAACACTGAACAAATAATAAGAAAGATCTTTGAGGGAACGGTCCTTGACCGCCGCAGAGCTGCCGGTTTTTCTTTGAAAGTAGATATTGGCGGCCTCAGGCCTACGCTGAGCGAGGGTAAGGGAGACGTTTTTGGCTCCCGACTGAGGGAAGGCAGCCCGCAGGGCCGTGGCCAACGCCACGCGCGGCGGTCACTGAAACGATCTCGTTATTTTGCACTGATCAAGTCGCGAGGGCAAAGGCATGGGAGTCCAGAGGGTATTTGCCTTGGAATACCCTTTGGGCGGTCTGGGCCGCAGCCCAGTAAGCGCAGCGCATGCTGTTGAAGTTAAGCGTGCGCAGCACATGTTGTTAGGCCGTGCGCAGCACATGCTGTTAGCCCGTGCGCAGCACATGTAGTTAGGCCGAGCTCAGCACATGCTGTTAGCCCGTGCGCAGCACATGCTGTTAGCCCGTGCGCGGCACATGCCGTTGAACCTGAATCTAAAGTTTTAACCAGGTTTTTCCAAAAACCGCCCTCCCCCCATAAGTAAATCCTGTCTTATATTCACATTTGCAGATCTCTTCATATAATTGACTTATATTTCACCTTATTGTGCAAAATACCACCATTAAACCGCTTTACTAAACCGGTTTACTTTGTTATCAAACTGTAATCGAGCGCAACGGCGTCAAGGATCGTTCACGATCTGCTACCCATTTTCATTCGCATATCCGTATTCAATATTCTCGGGGCGGCAGCCGCCCCCTTCTGGAGAGCAGTGTGAGCAAGCGCGTATTGTTGTTAGGTGAAAGTTGGGTCAGTTCTGCGACCCATTACAAAGGATTTGATCAGTTTGGCAGCGTGACCTTCCATCTCGGTGCAGAGCCGCTGGTAAAAGCGCTGGAAAATACTGCGTTTGAGCTGACCTATATGCCCGCTCACGAGGTGGTTGAAAAACTGCCTTTCGATTTGGAAAGCTTGAAACAGTACGACGCAATCATTCTCTCGGATATCGGTGCCAACTCCCTGCTGTTGCCCCCTGCAGTGTGGATGCACAGTAAGCCAATGCCTAATCGCCTGAAACTTCTACGCCAGTGGACCGCCGAAGGCGGTGGCCTGATGATGATCGGCGGCTATTTCTCCTTCCAGGGGATCGATGGCAAGGCGCGCTGGCGTAATACGCCGGTCGAGGAGGTCCTTCCGGTCACCTGCCTGCCGTATGACGATCGTCTTGAAATTCCCGAGGGTTTCTCCGCCAGGGTCATCGCCGAGAAAGACCACCCTATCCTGCAAGGAATTGAAGGTGAGTGGCCGCTGCTGCTCGGCGCTAACGAAGTCGTGTTGAAGGACGGCGCAGAAGTGCTGGCGACGCTTCCTGATGACGAAGGCGGCCATCCGCTATTGGTTAGCGGCACCTACGGCGAAGGCCGTTCTCTGGTCTGGACCTCGGACATCGGCCCGCACTGGGTACCAGGAGAGTTTATTCAGTGGCCGGGCTACGACCAGCTGTGGAAAAACTGCCTGAGCTGGCTCACCCGCCTGGACCAACCGTAACGCTCGGCGACGACAAGGCGTTGGCTCTCGCATTAAGCAAGGGCTGGCGCTAGCCATTAATGGGATGGCCTTAGCCCCAAGAGCCTCCCACTACTCGAGACGAACTCGCCCGTGCAAGGCCGGGTTATCGCTTTCATCCTTAAGATTGACGCCTGAAAGTTGGCGATGAAATGCCTGCTCCAGCAGCCACGCGAGCTTAAACGCCGCCTGCGGATAATCCAGCCCCTCTGGGCGGACGTTAGAGATGCAATTACGTTCGGACTCCATACGACGGGTGTGCGGTCCCCAGGTCATATAAATCCCCAAGCTGTCCGGCGAAGAAAGGCCCGGACGTTCGCCGATCAGGATAGCGACCGCCTTGGACTGCATAATTTCGGCAATGTCGTCCCCCAGCGCCACTCGCGACTGATGTGCCAAGATAACCGGCCCTAGTTTAATATCCAGCTGCTGCAGATAAGGCAATAGTGCGGTAATCAGCGGCACCGCCTGGCGATGCACCGCCTTCGACGACAGTCCGTCGGCCACCACCAGCACTAAGTCGGCGGGGTCGACGGGCAGCGACTGCAAAAATTCACGACTGTCGTGCGACAGCTTGCGTCCTAAATCGGGACGGCACAAATAGGTGGTGCGATCGGCCGCAGCGCTGTCCACGCGCAGGGTTTTCAGGCCCAGCTGGTGCAGCTGTGGCTCAAGCTCTTCACTGTTAAACGGCTGATGCACGGCGTCGCGCGCCTGCGCATGGGCTAGCCCAAAGCGCAACACCTCATCGGTCGGCAGACTGGCACCGGTGCGACCTAGCGCGATCCGCGCCGCGGTGAACTGCCGCAGCGTCTCCCAAGGGTTGGGATGCACCAGCCGCAGCGCGTTTTTATCCTCATCGTCGCTCATTATTGGACTCCCAGCTGCGGCAGCTGATTCAGCAACGGATGCGAGGCGCGGGTCTCGCGCAGCCTGCCTCCGCCGTCAATAATCTTCATTTTCTCGAGCCAGACCGCAAATTCCGGCGCATGCTTTAGGCCCAGCAGCTCGCGGATATACAATGCGTCGTGGAAAGAGGTGCTCTGGTAATTGAGCATAATATCGTCGGCACCCGGCACGCCAATCAGGAAGGTTAACCCGGCCGCTCCCAACAGGGTCAGCAGCGTGTCCATGTCGTCCTGATCGGCCTCGGCGTGGTTGGTGTAACACACGTCGCAGCCCAGCGGTACGCCCAGCAGCTTGCCGCAGAAATGGTCCTCGAGGCCGGCGCGGATAATCTGCTTGCCGTCATAAAGATATTCGGGGCCGATAAATCCGACCACTGTGTTGACCAACAGCGGTGAAAATCGACGGGCAATCGCATAGGCACGCGCCTCACAGGTCTGCTGATCGACACCAAAATGCGCATTGGCCGAGAGGCAACTGCCCTGCCCGGTCTCGAAATACATCACGTTATCGCCCAGCGTGCCGCGCTTAAGGCTAAGCGCCGCCTGATGCGCCTCTTCAAGCAGGGCTAAATTGATCCCAAAACCGCTGTTGGCCGCTTCGCTACCGGCTATCGACTGGAACACCAGGTCGACCGGTGCACCGCGCTCGACCAGCCGGATAGTGTTGGTGACGTGAGTGAGAATGCAGGATTGAGTGGGGATTTCAAAACGGCTGATCACGTCATCAAGCATGTAATTAAGGTTTTCTAACAGCGGCAGGCTGTCGCTGGCCGGGTTAATGCCAATAACCGCATCCCCCGAACCATACAGCAGGCCGTCGAGCATGCTGGCGGCGATGCCCTGCAAATTATCGGTGGGGTGATTAGGCTGCAGGCGCACGCTCATATGCCCCGGCAGGCCGATAGTATTGCGAAAACGAGTAATCACCCGACACTTTTTGGCGACCAGGATCAGGTCCTGATTGCGCATCAGCTTGCTGACCGCGGCGGCCATTTCAGGGGTAATACCCGGCGCGACTCTCGCCAGCACCGTGGAATCGGTGGTTTCACTCAGCAGCCAGTCGCGAAAGTCGCCCACGGTCAAATGCGAGATTTCAGCAAAGGCCACCGCGTCATGACTGTCGATAATCAGCCGCGTGACTTCATCCTGCTCGTAGGGGATCAGCACCTGCTGCAGAAATACTTTCAGCGGCAGGTCGGCCAGCGCCATTTTTGCCGCCATGCGCTCTTCCGCGCTGCTGGCAGCAACCTCGGCAAGATAGTCACCTGATCGCGCCGGTGAAGCCTTGGCCATCAGCTCGCGTAAATCTCGAAACTGATAGCTGCGGTGGCTCAGTGTGGTTTGAAACATAACACTCCCTGGGAAGCCCGTTATTTAGTGCTTTTCACCGGAGCCGCTTTCAGACCGGCAAGCTGCGGATCGTGATCGGCATCGCTACGCGCCTGATGGGTCAGTCTGAACCAGGCGTAGGCCAGCAGCATCATGACGGCGAAGATCATAAACAGTAAGGTGTTGTAGTAAATCATTGCGCCAAGGCAAACGATCGCCAGAACCAGTGCCAGCGCCGGTGCGAAGGGATAAAACGGCGCGCGGAACGGTCGGATCAGCTTTGGCTCGCTGCGACGCAGTTTAAACAGCGCCGCCATAGAGATGATATACATCACAATCGCACCAAATACCGACATGGTCACAATATTGGCGGTTAACGGTTGCCCACCGATAACAATAAGCTGGTCCGAGAATATGGCGGCGATCCCCACCACGCCACCGGCAATAATACCCAAATGCGGCGTCTGGAAACGGGCGTTGACCGTGGCAAGTTTCTTAGGCAGGTACCCGGCTCGCGCCAGCGCAAAGATTTGCCGAGAATAGCCCATGATAATGCCGTGGAAGGAGGCGATCAGGCCGAATAATCCCAGCCATACCAGCATGTGCAGCCAGCCGCTGTTATTGCCGACAATCAGTTTCATCGCCTGAGGCAACGGATCGTTAATGTTAGCCAGCTTGCTCCAGTCGCCCGCGCCACCGGCGAATAACATCACGCCGAGAGCCAAGACGGTCAGGGTCAGGATGCCGCCGATAAACGCCTTAGGGATGGTTTTTTGCGGATCTTTAGCCTCTTCGGCGGCCATCGACGCGCCCTCAATAGCTAGAAAGAACCAGATGGCAAAGGGGATAGCGGCAAAAATGCCTGAGAACGCCGCCGGGCTGAAGCTGTCGCTGCCCGCCCAACCGCCGTGGGTAAAGTTAGCCATGCTGAAACCCGGTGCCACCACGCCCATAAACACCAGCAGCTCGAAAATGGCCAACAGCGTGACCAGCAGTTCAAAGGTAGCGGCAATGCTGACACCGATAATGTTAAGCCCCATAAAGACAATATAGGCCCCGACCGCCACCCACCGTGGGTCGATCGCCGGGAACTGCACGTTGAGATAGGCGCCGATCGCCATGGCAATCGCCGGAGGCGCAAAGACAAATTCCACCAGAGTAGCGAAGCCGGCAATAAAACCGCCAGTGGGTCCAAAGGCGCGATAGGCATAGGCAAATGGCCCGCCCGCGTGAGGAATAGAGGTGGTCAATTCGGTAAAGCTGAAAATAAAGGCGCAATACATCGCGGCAATCACCAGCGCGGTGATCAGGAAACCCAACGTTCCGGCCTGCGCCCAGCCGTAGCTCCAGCCAAAATACTCACCGGAAATCACCAAACCTACGGCGATACCCCATAAATGGAAACTGCCCAACGTGCGTTTTAAAACCGGTGCAACTTTTGTTTTCTGCATACCCAAGCCCCTGGTAAGACGATATCACTCTTCATGACAAGGCCTGTTGCAAAGGCTGTACCAACTGTGCGAAGACGGCGCTGGCTGTTTAAGCTCTATTTTGGAGCATTAATTAGTCAATCGCTGACTAGCTCTGCCCCCTTTTAGCGCGCCTGCTCGATCGGCCGGTCACTAAAGGTGCATAAGCTGATTTATCGATATTCAATGCATAGGGTTTGATTATGCCGCGAGCCAGCTTGTGCTAACTTAAAACCACGTTTTTTAAGCCACGAAGTGGAGAAAAGATGAGTGAGCGGCAAATTTTCAACTGGATTGAACAAGACGCGCTACGCCTGCGAGCCCTGCACGAGGCGCGAAAGCTCGGTCTCACTGACTGGTGCCTGGCCGCCGGATTTGTGCGTAATCTGGTTTGGGATCGCCTGCATCACTATCCTGAAAATTCTCCACTCAATGATATCGACCTGGTGTATTTCAATGCGCAGGAGGTGAACCCTGAAACCGACCGCGAATATGAGCGCCAGCTTGCGGCGCGGGCTCCGGACCTGCCGTGGTCGGTTAAAAATCAGGCCAGGATGCACCTCAAGTATGGTCGAGCTCCCTATACCTCGAGCAGCGATGCGATCAGCTATTGGGTCGAGGTCGAAACCGCGGTTGGCGTACGCCTGACTGACGATAATCGGCTGGAGCTGGTGGCGCCGCTGGGCATCGAGAAGCTGTTTACCTACACCATCAGCGCCAATCCCAGGCATGGGATCCCCGAAGTTTTACTGCAGCGCGCGCGGGACAAAAAATGGACCGAACGCTGGCCGCGGCTGACGGTTAATCTCTAAAACGCTAGGCGTTGAAATCCAGACCAAACCTTTTCCTTTTATCGGTAAGCAGCTGTGCCTGCTGTTTGACCACCTCCCAAATGGCCAGTGCAGCGGGCGTTAGCGAGCGGTTTTTGCGTTTCACCAGCATCAGCGCCCTGTTGACCTCCGGCACCAGCGGGCGAATGACCAGCTTACTGCCTGACGGCAGCGGTAACGCCAGCGCCGGCAACACGCTAATGCCAATCCCCGCCTCAACCATCGGAAACAGCGTCGCCGGATGCCCGATTTCCTGCACTACGTGCGTCTTTACCGAAAAATCGGCCAGCGCCTTGTCTATCAGCTGGCGGCTGCCCGAAGAGTAGTCCTGCAACACCAGCCGAGCCTGCTGAAGGCGCGCCCACGGCACTTCTTTCATCGCTGCCAAGGGGTGGTCCTGATGACACAGCAGCAGGAAGGGTTCATGGAGGATAATTTCGGTATCCAGATCGTGGGTATAGCCGGGATCGATCACGATGCCAAAATCCACCTCGGCGTTGCGCACGCTGTTGAGCACCTGCTGCTGCGACTGGTCGCGGAGCAAGATCTGAATATCAGGGAACAGATCGGCGCTGCTGGCGATACACTGCGGCATCAGATGGGCCGAGATAGTCTGACTGGAGGCGACACGCACTCGCCCGTTTTGCTCGGTGCCAAAACTGCGGGTATCCAGCAGCATCGCGTGCAGCTCATCCAACAGCGGTTCGACGCGATTAGCCAGTCGGCGACCGGCATCGGTAAGGGCAACCTCACGCGTAGTGCGATCGAGTAAGCGAACCCCCATTTCACTTTCCAGCTCTTTAATACTGTGACTTATAGCCGACTGACTGAGGCCAATCACCTCGCCGGTGCGACTGAAACTGCCGTAGCGCGCTACGGCGATGAAAACTTTAAGCTGCTTGAGAGAATAATTCATGAATTAGATTCATTAATGGATTAAATAAATCAATTTTATAATTATACTCGAAACGTTCAAAATAGCGTAATTACTTACACAATATCGAGACTGCTATGAAAGCCCTGCGTTTTTTGCCTGATACCTTTACTCTGATGTTGGTCGCGACCGTGTTGCTGGCGACCTTTTTACCGGCGCAGGGCATGTATGTCACTGCCTTCAATGACCTGACCATCTTCGCTATCGGCCTGCTGTTCTTTATGCACGGTGCCAAGCTTTCACGGGCGGCCATTCTGGAAGGTAGCAACAACTGGCGTCTGCACCTGTGGGTGATGTTTAGCACCTTTATTCTGTTCCCGATCCTGGGCCTGCTATTCCAGTGGTGGCATCCGGTTGACGTCAGCCCGCAGATTTATTCCGGCTTCCTGTATCTCTGCGTTCTGCCCGCGACCGTTCAGTCTGCAATTGCCTTTACCTCCATGGCCGGTGGCAACGTGGCCGCGGCGGTGTGCAGCGCATCGGCATCAAGCCTGCTGGGGATTTTCGTTTCACCCCTGCTGGTCAGCGTATTGATGCACGTTCAGGGCGATACGGGCAATGGTCTGGCACAGATGTGGCACATCATCCTGCAACTGCTGGTACCGTTCTTAGCCGGTCACCTGCTGCGTCCGGTGATTGGTAAGTTCGTTGATAAGCACAAGAAGATGATCGGTAAAACCGACAGAACGTCGATTCTGCTGGTGGTTTATACCGCCTTCAGCGAGGCGGTCACCGAGGGTATCTGGCACAAGGTCGGGCTAGGTTCTTTCGCCTTTATCGTCGTAGTGTGCATTATCCTGGTGGCTATCGTGATTATCTTCAATACTTACATGGCACGCTGGATGGGCTTCTCGAAGGCCGATGAAATTACTATCGTGTTCTGCGGTTCGAAGAAAAGCCTGGCCAACGGTATTCCATTAGCCAACATCCTGTTCCCGGTCAGCGCGATCGGCATGATGGTACTGCCGCTGATGATCTTCCATCAGGTTCAGTTGATGATCTGCGCCGTGCTGGCCAAGCGTTATCACAACAAGCAACTCAAATTAGAAAACGAAACACTGCAACAGGCTGAGGCTGGCGCGAAGGTGCAGGCAAAACTGAATTAGCCAATAGAATAGGTTCAGAAAAGCAAAAGCCGGTCAGTTGATTGACCGGCTTTTTTAATGGCGACATCGCGCGATACTACTCGCTGTGCGGGTTGTGGCCGCCGCGCCTTAGCGGGTTGAGCAAATCCTGCAACCCTTCAATTTTGATCGCCAGCGCCATTTCCATCAGCATGCCGAGCTTACCCTCGGGAAATTCTCCCTTGCGGGCAAACCACAGCAAATACTCTTCCGGCAGGTCGATCAGTACCCTGCCCTGATATTTGCCAAACGGCATCACCGTGTTGGCAATCTCGATTAGATTTTCTTTTTCCATCGTTGCTCTCACTACGCGGCCATGTCAATGCGGCTGCGGCGTTAAGTATTCAGCGGATCGCCTTCGCTTTCGCCCAGCAAACGGATCATCTCCTGCTCGTCGATTACCGGGATACCCAACTCTTGAGCCTTCGCAAGCTTGGATCCGGCGGCCTCTCCGGCAATCAGCATATCGGTTTTCTTCGACACGCTGCCGGTGACTTTCGCCCCCAACGCGGTCAGCCGATCCTTGGCTTCATCGCGTGACAAAATCGACAGTGAACCGGTTAGCACTAACACCTTGCCGGCAAACGGGCTGTCGATTTCTTCCGCGGCAATTACCTGTGGCGCGGGCCAGCGCACAAAGTTGAGCAGATCGTGGATCACCGCCTGGTTATGCGCTTCGCCGAGGAAATTAACCACGTGCTTAGCGACCACTTCGCCGACGTCCTGCACCTGTTTAAGGGATTCAGCGTCAGCGGCACGCAGGGCATCGAGAGTGCGATAGTGTGCCGCCAGATTCGCCGCGGTGGCCTCGCCGACCTCACGAATGCCCAACGCGTAAAGGAAACGCGCAAAGGTGGTATCGCGCGACTTCTCCAGCGAGGCGGCCAGATTCTGTGCCGACTTCGGCCCCATGCGATCCAGCCCGGTCATGATACCGGCGGTCAAACGGAACAGATCGGCCGGATCCTTGACGTATTCTTTTTCGACCAGCTGATCGATAATTTTATCGCCCATGCCGTCAACGTCCAGCGCGCGACGCGACACAAAATGCTTCAGCGCCTCTTTGCGTTGCGCACCGCAGAATAGCCCGCCGGTGCAGCGAGCAACCGCCTCGCCCTCGACGCGCTCGACGTCTGAACCACACACCGGGCAATGCAGTGGAAACACCACTTCACGGGCGTTTTCAGGACGCTGATCTTCAATAACGCCGACCACCTGAGGAATGACGTCCCCGGCGCGACGCACGATCACCGTGTCACCGATGCGCAGGCCAAGACGCTCAATTTCGTCGGCGTTATGCAGGGTTGCATTGCTGACCATCACCCCGGCCACCAGTACCGCCTCCAGGCGCGCTACCGGGGTAATCGCTCCGGTACGCCCAACCTGGAATTCGACATCTTTGACCTGGGTGATTTGCTCCTGCGCCGGAAATTTAAACGCCGTAGCCCAACGCGGAGCGCGGGCCACAAAGCCCAGCGTTTCCTGGGTTTGCAGCGAATCGATTTTTATCACCACGCCGTCGATATCGAACCCCAGCTGCGGGCGATCCTGCTCGACCTGGCGATAAAAAGCCAACACCTCATCGCTGCCGGTGCACACCTTAACGCGCTCGCTAACCGGCAGTCCCCAGGCTTTAAACTGCTGTAAACGCGCATAATGGCTGGCGGGAAGCGTGCCGCCCTCCAGCGCGCCGACGCCGTAGCAGAAGAAGGTCAGCGGACGCTTAGCGGTGATGCGCGGATCCAGCTGACGCAGCGAACCGGCCGCGGCGTTGCGCGGATTAGCAAACACTTTGCCTCCGCTACGACGCGCCTCTTCATTCAACGCTTCGAATCCCGCCTGAGGCATAAACACTTCCCCACGCACTTCGAGGCGAGCAGGAATATCGTCGCCGCTGAGGCGCAGCGGGATAGCACGGATGGTGCGCACGTTCATGGTGATATTTTCACCGGTGGTGCCGTCACCGCGAGTGGCGGCCTGCACCAGTTCGCCGTTTTCATACAGCAGGCTGACCGCCAGCCCGTCGAGCTTGAGCTCGCAGCAGAGGGTGAGCTCGGTGGACACTTTAAGGCGATCTTGAACCCGCTTGTAGAAGGCCAGGAAGCTCTCTTGATCAAATACGTTGTCCAGCGAGAGCATCGGCACCTGATGACGAACCTGATCAAAGGCCGAGAGCGGCGCCGCGCCGACGCGCTGGGTCGGGGAGTCAGGCGTCAGGAGTTCGGGATGTTGTTCTTCGAGCGTGCGCAGTTCGCGCATCAGTCGGTCATATTCGGCATCGGGTACGTCGGGGGCATCCAGCACGTGATACTGGTATTCATGGTGGCGCAGCCGGGTGCGCAGATCGTTTATTTGTTGTTGAATTGTAGCCATGGCTCACCATCTTAATGATAAAAAACCCCCGACAGGCGGGGGTTAGTAAGATTCAGGCAGAGTGTAACGCATACTGCTTCGTGAACGAAGAGCTAGGCGGTCGCTTCAAGCACTTCACGAATGCGTGCCTTGTAAGACTCAAGCTTCTGCGGGGTGATCATTCTACGCTCGTCGTCCCACACTACCGCACCCACGTCGTCAGCGATGCGCTGGGCAGACTGGAGCAGCAGTTTGAAATTCTGATGGGCATCGCCGAAGCACGGCACCATCATAAACAGCGTAATACCCGGGGTTGAGAAATCAGACATATTCTCAGGGTCGAATGAGCCCGGTTTCACCATGTTAGCTAGGCTAAACAGCACGGGGCCGCTGCCTGCAGGGCTGACGTGGCGGTGGAAAATATTCATCGCACCAAACTGGAAACCGGCCTGCAGCACGCTTTGCAGCAGGACTTCACCGCCTATCGCGCCACCCTGATGCGCAGCAACGTGCAGCACCAGAACGGTTTCTTTCAGCTTCTCTTTGACCGGCTCGGGTTCTGGCTCGGCGGGAGCGAAAGGCTGAGGCTCGGCGCGAGCGGCTGGCGCAGCGTCAGCGTGAATTTCAGCCGCGGGCACAGGGGCCGTATGTTCACGGAGCGGCTGAGCAACGGGTTCGGCCGGAGCGGCGTGAACCGGCTCGGCGGCAGAGTAACCGCTCAGCAGCGGATCGTCATGCAGCGGCTGCTGAACCGGCGCCTGGGGAGGCACGGGTCTTGGCTGCGGCGCATGCTGTACCGGCGGCTGGGATGCAGGCACTTGCTGCACCGGCGGCTGCACGGGTTGCTGCTGGTGAGGCTGTGCCGGTGCCTGCGGTGCGCGCTTGGGTTCGGCATGCATCGGGGCCAGGCTTTCGTTTTCAGCTTCGTCATAGCGACCCATCGACGGCTCGTCGTGTGGATGGGAAGCGCGCACGCGCACCTCTCCTACCCCATCGGCGAAGTCTTCACTCTGGGTCTGCTGGCGATCTTTTTTAACTTTTTTAGCTGGACGATCGCGAAAAAGCGATGAGCGTTCTTTACGGCTGGTCCACAAACCGTGCAACAACAACGCTATTATGGCGATCGCACCAACAACTATTAGTATCAGACGCAAGTCCTGCATCATTGCTATCTCTGTTGTTCTATTCCCGTAAGGGAATTATTCATTGCCAACGCGGCAAACATACACTTACCTAACTCTATTTGGCTGAGTTGATAAGTGCAAGTCTGGACACTGTTTTATACTAATAAACATGATTGTTGCCTCTTATTCGCACACTTTTCATCCAACAAGTGCCTAGTCAGTGCAAAATCATATCGATATGATAGCCCAGCCTATTCAATTGAGAGAGAAAAATTCTTTTATGCCGTCATCTGAAGTCAATGGAGTACATTATTTTACCCAGGGGTGGAAGCTCATCTCTCTCCCCGGGATCCGTCGTTTTGTGGTGATCCCGCTGCTGGTGAATGTTTTGCTGATGGGCGGCGCTTTTTGGTGGCTGTTTAGCAAGATGGGCCAGTGGATCCCCGCATTAATGAGCTATGTGCCGCACTGGCTGCGCTGGCTGGACTATCTTATCTGGCCGATTGCGGTGATCTCGGTGCTGCTGATATTCAGTTTCTTTTTCAGCACCGTGGCTAACCTTATTGCCGCGCCGTTTAGCGGACTGCTGGCCGAGCAGCTTGAGGCGAGACTGACCGGGAAAACCGTTCCCGACGCCGGTATCTGGGGCATCATGAAGGACCTGCCGCGCATTATGAAGCGCGAGATGCAGAAATTGGGTTACTACATTCCCCGCGCGCTGCTGTTGCTGATACTGCATTTTATTCCCGGCGTCGGGCAAACGCTGGTGCCGGTATTGTGGTTTTTCTTCAGCGCCTGGATGCTGGCTATTCAGTATTGCGACTACCCTTTCGATAACCATAAAGTCAGCTTTGCCGATATGCGCCGCTCGATGGGCCGCCATAAAGTCGACAACCTGCAGTTTGGCTCACTGGTCAGCGTCTTTACGCTGGTGCCGGTGCTTAACCTGCTAATCCTACCGGTAGCGGTCTGTGGCGCAACCGCGATGTGGGTTGACCGCTATCGTGGCGTTCATCTCTCGGAGATCGGTGAACGCTAACGCGATAGGGTCTAGAATCAAAACATATTTCATATTCACATATCATATACTAATTCTTTACTTCACTGGGGAGGGCGTTCAAGTATGCTTTTTACGTTTTCCTCTGAAATTCAAAAAATTATCCCTAAAGATTTCGACAAAAGGTAGGAACGGCATATGAGCAAGATCTATGAAGACAATTCATTAACAATCGGCCATACGCCGCTGGTTCGTCTGAATCGTATTGGCAACGGCCGTATTCTGGTCAAAGTCGAGTCCCGTAATCCAAGCTTCAGTGTCAAAGACCGAATTGGCGCAAATATGATTTGGGAAGCCGAGAAAAGCGGCATTCTGACCAAAGACATCGAACTGGTGGAACCTACCAGCGGTAATACCGGTATCGCCTTAGCTTACGTGGCCGCCGCGCGCGGTTACAAACTGACGCTGACCATGCCTGAAACCATGAGCGTGGAGCGCCGCAAATTACTCAAAGCGTTGGGCGCTAAGCTGGTGTTGACCGAAGGCTCCAAGGGCATGAAAGGCGCTATCGCCAAGGCGGAAGAAATTCAGGCCAGCGATCCTCAGCGTTATCTGATCCTCCAGCAGTTCAGCAACCCGGCTAACCCGGCAGTTCACGAAAAAACCACGGGCCCAGAAATCTGGGAAGACACCGACGGCGCGGTTGATGTACTGATCGCCGGCGTGGGCACCGGCGGGACCATCACCGGCACCGGCCGTTATCTGAAAAGCAAAAAAAGCAGCGTGAAGCTGGTAGCCGTTGAACCTACCGACTCACCGGTGATCACTCAAACGCTGGCTGGGCAGGAAATCAAGCCTGGCCCGCATAAGATCCAGGGCATCGGCGCCGGCTTTATTCCGGGTAATCTGGATTTAGAATTACTCGATCGCGTCGAGCTGATTTCCAACGATGACTCGATCTCTTACGCCCGTCGGTTAATGGAAGAAGAAGGCATCCTGGCTGGGATCTCCTCCGGTGCGGCGGTGGCGGCGGCAGTGAAACTTCTGGAAGAGCCAGAGTATGCTGACAAGACTATCGTGGTGATCCTGCCTTCCTCCGGCGAACGTTATTTGAGTACCGCATTGTTCGCGGATCTGTTCACAGAAAAAGAATTGCAGCAGTAACCCCGGCCCACCTGAGCTGAACAAAAAAGCACCTTGTTAGGTGCTTTTTTGTGGTCTGCGTCAAAGTTTAGTGCACTTCATGATTGATTTCCGCCGCCAGGTTTAGTATTTAACCCTTCAATTATTTCGATGCGTAAAATTAATCCCACCTATAATTGCTGCTAGCTGAATCGATTTACTGGTTTGTTACGGCAGGGTAAATGGCGGCATAATAGAAACTGAACGGAAAAGGTTTCACATCCGATCCGAAGATCGAACGCGGTGTAATAATTTTTACTTTTTCAGTTGCATCGGAGCTTGTCCCTGGAGGATATTCAGGCGCTAATCTCACAGGCTAAAGCCAGGCCTTTGCGCTAAACTTTAGCTCCACAACATTACTCTAAATTAAGTTGGGGAATCATCAATGTTCCAGCAAGAAGTTACTATTACTGCTCCAAATGGTCTGCACACTCGTCCTGCTGCACAATTTGTGAAAGAAGCAAAAGGTTTCACTTCAGACATTACCGTGACCTCTAATGGGAAAAGCGCCAGCGCTAAAAGCCTGTTCAAACTGCAAACTCTGGGCCTGACTCAGGGTACAGTAGTGACTCTTTCCGCCGAGGGTGAAGACGAGCAAAAAGCCGTTGAGCACCTGGTAAAACTGATGGCAGAGCTCGAATAAGAAGCTTGGTCAGAGGGAGAGTGAACAGGACGTTTTTACATTCTAAGCCAATAACTTATACCGGTATTGATGTCCTGAACAGTCTCCAGAGAGCTAACACCAGTCAACAGTAAGGTAGGGTTATGATTTCAGGCATTTTAGTATCTCCCGGTATTGCTTTCGGCAAGGCATTATTGCTGAAAGAAGATGAAATTGTCATTGACCGGAAAAAAATCGCTCCTGAGAAAGTCGATCAGGAAGTTGAACGTTTTCTGTCTGGCCGAGCGAAAGCCTCTGCACAGCTGGAAACGATCAAGACCAAAGCCGGTGAGACCTTCGGTGAAGAGAAAGAAGCCATCTTCGAAGGCCACATCATGTTGTTGGAAGACGAAGAGCTAGAACAAGAAATCATAGCCCTCATCAAAGATGACAAATCCACTGCCGACGCTGCTGCTTACTCTGTGATTGAGGGCCAGGCCAAGGCGCTGGAAGAGCTTGACGACGAATATCTGAAAGAGCGCGCGGCCGACGTGCGTGACATCGGCAAACGCCTGCTGAGAAACATTCTCGGCATGCCGATTATCGACCTGGGCACCATTCAGAGCGAAGTTATCCTGGTGGCGACCGACCTTACCCCGTCAGAAACCGCTCAGCTTAATCTGAATAAGGTGCTCGGCTTCATTACCGATTTGGGTGGCCGCACCTCGCACACCTCAATCATGGCGCGTTCTCTTGAACTGCCCGCGATTGTCGGTACCAGCGATGTGACCAAGCAGGTCAAAAACGACGATTTTCTGATCCTCGATGCGGTTAACAATAAAATTTATGTTAACCCGACGCAGGACGTCATCGACGAGTTAAAAGCCGATCAGACCCAGTACATCAGCGAAAAAGACGAGCTGGCCAAGCTTAAAGATCTGCCGGCTATTACGCTTGACGGACATCAGGTTGAAGTCTGTGCCAACATCGGCACCGTGCGTGACGTCGCCGGCGCGGAGCGTAACGGCGCAGAGGGCGTGGGCCTCTACCGCACCGAATTCCTGTTTATGGACCGCGAAAGCCTGCCGACCGAAGAAGAACAGTTCCAGGCCTACAAAGCCGTGGCTGAGGCGATGGGTTCACAGGCGGTTATCGTTCGCACCATGGACATCGGCGGCGATAAAGAACTGCCGTACATGAACTTGCCGAAAGAAGAGAACCCGTTCCTGGGCTGGCGCGCTATCCGTATCTGCCTGGATCGCAAAGAAATCCTTCACGATCAGCTGCGTGCTATCCTGCGCGCCTCCGCTTTCGGTAAACTGCGCATCATGTTCCCGATGGTCATTTCCGTTGAGGAAGTGCGCGAGCTGAATGGCGAGCTCGAACTGCTCAAAGGCCAGCTGCGCGAAGAGGGTAAAACCTTTGACGAGACGATTGAAGTCGGCGTGATGGTAGAAACGCCTGCGGCGGCAGTCATCGCCCATCATCTGGCCAAAGAAGTCGATTTCTTCAGTATTGGTACAAACGATCTAACCCAGTATACTCTGGCGGTAGATCGCGGTAATGAACTGATTTCTCATCTTTATAATCCAATGTCTCCTTCAGTGCTTGCCCTTATCAAGCAAGTTATTGATGCATCACACGCCGCGGGCAAATGGACTGGCATGTGCGGAGAGCTAGCAGGTGACGAACGTGCTACACTTCTCCTATTGGGCATGGGTTTAGATGAGTTCAGCATGAGTGCGATCTCGATCCCACGCATCAAGAAAATTATTCGTAATACAAACTTCGAAGATGTGAAAGCGCTGGCAGAAGAGGCTCTGGCCCAACCTACGGCGCAAGAGTTGATGAATTTGGTGAACAAATTCATTGAAGAGAAAACACTCTGCTAATTGCGCGTTGCTGGAAAGCTGCCCAAATTAATGCTTAGGAGAAGATCATGGGTTTGTTCGATAAATTAAAATCATTGGTTTCTGATGATAAGAAAGAAGTCGGCATAATTGAAATCGTTGCGCCGATATCTGGTGAGATCGTCAATATTGAAGACGTTCCCGATGTTGTTTTTGCTGAAAAGATCGTGGGTGATGGTATCGCTATCAAACCTGCTGGAAACAAAATCGTGGCGCCTGTTGATGGTACCATCGGCAAAATCTTTGAAACTAACCATGCTTTCTCAATCGAATCCGACAGCGGCATTGAGCTGTTTGTCCACTTCGGTATCGACACCGTCGAGCTGAAAGGTGAAGGTTTCAAGCGTATTGCCGAGGAAGGGCAGCGCGTTAAGAAAGGCGATTTGATTATCGAGTTTGATTTGGCCCTGCTGGAAGAGAAAGCCAAGTCGACCCTGACTCCGGTTGTTATCTCTAACATGGATGAGATTAAGGAACTGATTAAGCTTTCTGGAACCGTGGTTGTCGGCGAAACGCCGATTATTCGCATCAGAAAGTAAACTCTTTTCCTGATAAAAAAAACGGCGCTGAATGCGCCGTTTTTTATGCCTGCTATTACTAAAAAGTTTCTAGGAAAGATCAGGCGATACTTTTCCAGTGCGGCACCTTGAGATCGATAACAAGGCCTCTGGGCGAGCCGTTACGCGCCTCAATTTTACCCTGATGGGCAAGCATCACTTTCTTGGTGATCGCCAGCCCCAGGCCATAGCCCTTGCCAGACAGCGGTGACATCACTCGAACAAAGGGATCAAAGATGCTCGACAGCTTGTCTTCTTCTACGCCCGGCCCCTGATCGGCCACCTCAACGCAGAGATACTCCTCTTTTGCCCGCAGTGAGACATTGATAGTCTGCCCGCGCGCCGAGAAGCGCAACGCATTGCGCAGCACATTGTCGATCGCCCGACGCATCAGCTCGGCATTGCCCTTCACGGTGTAATCCTCGTCAAGGGCATCGCAGTTCAGCGCAATCTCTACGCCGGGCAGTTGCGCCTCGTAACGAGCATCGTTCACCACCGCTTCGACCAAGCCGTAGAGATCAAAGTACTCTTCGTCTGGCATGATACTGTGCTCGGTACGAGAAAGCGCCAGCAGTTCGCCAATCATCTTGTCCAGTCGCCCCGCTTCGTGCTCAATGCGCTTCAGCGAGCTTTCAACGTTGATCGGGTTCTGCCGCGCCAGGCCAATCGCCAGCTGCAATCGTGCCAGCGGAGACCGCAGCTCGTGCGAGACGTCGTGCAACAGCTCCTCTCGTGCCTTAACCAGCACCTGCAACCGCTCGGCCATCGAGTCAAAATCGCGAGCCACTTCGGAAAGTTCATCGTGACGTTTGCCCATGGTAGAAAACAGGCGCACGGACAAGTCACCCTGCGACACGCGGCCAAAGGCCTTACGCATTTGCAGCATCGGCCGGGTCAGGTTCCAGGCCATCAACGCGCTGAATAAGAGCCCACCGATGCCACCAATCCACAGGAAAGGCGGGGGCATATTAAATATGTGAGTTTCTCTTTTAGGCCGATATTCATCCATCAGCCCCTCAACGTTATAGTGCAGTCGATAGCCCTGCCCGTCAGGTGCGCGGACAAACTCGATAATATCAGCCGGCGTTTTACCCGGCTCGAGATCGTCGAGGCTTTGTCCCTCAACCGCTGTCGTTGACGGCTCTACGGTAAATAAATGCCGATCCTCGGCCGGCCAGCCGGCGATCATGTTATTCAGCGCGGGCAAACCACCGGCGCGCAGCGTTGAAACCGTCGAGCTGATTTGCAGTTTGACAAAACGGCGCGCGATGCCGTTTTCAGGAGGCTCGTGGTGGTAATAGAATGTAAATACCGCCCACAGCAGCTGGGTCATGATGACAAAGGTGACCCAGTACGCCAGCAGGATCTTCCAGAATAGCCTGCCGCGCAGGCGCTTATCGGATCCGGTAGCCAATGCTTCGCACCGTCTCGATAGTCATCGCGTCGCCGCCGTTGAGAGAGGCCAGCTTCTGGCGAATATTACTGATATGCACGTCAATGCTGCGATCGTAGGCCTCACGCGGGCGACCCAGGCCTTTCTCGGACAGCTCGTCCTTGGACACTACGCGCTCTGGCGAACGCAGCAGCAGCTCGAGCAGGTTGAATTCGGACGCGGTGAGATCAAACACCACGCCCTGCCATTCGCTGCTGCGGGTGGCTGGATTCAGCGTCAGGTCGCCGTAGTTAATGCTCGAAGAGTCTGAGTGGGTGTCCTGCTGTTCTTCAACGCGACGCAGCACGGCGCGCAGACGGGCCACCAGCTCACGCGGGTAGCAAGGTTTTGGCATATAGTCATCGGCGCCCATTTCCAGGCCGATCACTCGGTCAATATTGTCACCCTTGGCGGTCAACATGATGATCGGCAGACGGCTATTTTTGCGCACCTGGCGCAGCACGTCGATGCCGCTCATATCCGGCAGCATGATATCCAGGATCATCGCGCTGAACTCGCCCGACATGGCGCCGTCAATGCCCGCTTTACCGCTGAGGACCAGAGAGGCGTCAAAGCCCTCGGCAATCAGGTATTCGCACAGCATGGTGCCCAGTTCAAGATCGTCATCAACCAGTAGAATTTTCATTATTTCCCTCTGCCTTACAAATTTTCGCCTATTTTTACCCCTATTCTGCAACCTCGCAGCAGCATTTACTCTATTTTTACCTTTTAGCTGCCTTAATGATGCAAAAGGGCGTTACGCCAGCGATAAAGTGAGGAATTTGTCCGCCTTACTCGAACACTCCGGTAGACAGATAGCGGTCGCCGCGGTCGCAGATAATCGCCACAATCAGCGATCCAGGATGCTTTTTAGCGACCCGTAGCGCGCCAGCTACTGCTCCGCCCGAGCTAACGCCGCAGAAAATACCCTCCTCGCGCGCCAGCAGACGCATGGTAATTTCGGCCTCATCCTGCGCCATATCGATCACTTCATCAATCAGTTCAGGTTGGAAAATCCCTGGCATGTAGGCGGCGGGCCAGCGACGGATCCCCGGAATACTGCTGCCCTCCTGCGGCTGCAATCCGATAATCTGCACCTCTGGGCGTTGGCTTTTCAGGAAACGTCCGACGCCGCTAATGGTGCCGGTGGTGCCCATGCTGGAGACGAAATGAGTGATCCGCCCCGCGGTCTGCTGCCAAATTTCGGGACCGGTGGTCATGAAATGAGACAGTGAATTGTCGGTATTATTGAACTGATCTAATACTTTGCCTTCGCCGCGACTCTCCATCTCACGCGCCAAATCGCGCGCGCCCTCCATGCCCAGCGCCTTACTCACCAGCAGCAGCTCGGCACCGTAAGCGCGCATGGCGGCCTGCCGCTCCATGCTCATATTTTCAGGCATCAGCAGCTTCATTTTGTAGCCTTTAAGTGCGGCAATCATCGCCAGCGCAATGCCGGTATTGCCGCTGGTCGCCTCAATCAGCGTATCGCCAGGGCGGATTTCGCCGCGCATTTCAGCCTGCTTGATCATAAAGAATGCCGCACGATCTTTTACCGATCCTGCCGGGTTATTGCCTTCCAGTTTGACCCAAATTTCGCTATCAAGATCCTTTGACAGGCGTTGTAACCGCACCAGGGGTGTATTACCGATAAATTGTTCGAGCGTGCTCACGTGGCTGCCTTATTTCAGTTGGCTATAAATAACGCACTAAAAGGAATAAATGAGTATAAGACGATAAAAAGGGCGGAATTTACCGCCCTTTTTTTAAGCATAATAATTAAAGTTGAATGATTTTAAAACTATTAGGCCGTTTTAGCGAGTGCTACCGACTGCAGCGGCTGATTGCCAGCGTACAGGCGGGCATTCAATCCGCCGACAAAGTAGCGATCGCCACGCTGAGGCGCGCGGTTGTCCGCCACTTCGCTCAGCACCACGGAAATTGGCTCATCGTGCCAACCCTGCGGCTGCACGGTGAGCTGCCAGAAGTGGCCGCGCGGGCTCACCTCCAGCACCTGTACCGGCAGCGGGCAGCGGGTGGTACTTTGCGGCGTCACTTCCATTTCCCAGGGATGCAGGAACAGATCGACCGCCCCCTGATGCAGGGGGGCAATCGCCAGCGGCCAATGATACTGGCCGACATACAGCTGCGACCCGCGGATCTCACCACCGATGCGGTTGACCTCGCCCATAAACTCCAGCACAAAGCGGCTCGCCGGCTCGCGCCAGATTTCAATTGGCGTACCCACTTGTTCAATATTACCCTGACTCATTACCACCACCCGGTCGGCCACTTCCATCGCCTCTTCCTGATCGTGGGTCACGAATACGCTGGTAAATTTAAGCTCTTCATGCAGCTGGCGCAGCCAACGGCGCAGCTCTTTACGCACCTGCGCATCCAGCGCGCCGAAGGGTTCGTCGAGCAGCAAAATTTGTGGTTCCACCGCCAGCGCACGCGCCAGGGCAACGCGCTGTTTCTGACCGCCGGAAAGCTGGGCCGGGAAACGGTTACCCAAATGGCTGAGCTGCACCATTTCCAGCAGCTTGGTGACTTTCTGTTTAATGGCTTCGGCGTTGGGACGCTCGCGGCGCGGCAGTACCGTTAAGCCAAAGGCGATGTTATCGAACACCGTCATATGGCGGAACAGCGCATAGTGCTGAAACACGAACCCGACCTGACGATCGCGGGCGTGCAGGCGAGTCACGTCTTTACCGTGGAAGCTCAGCAGGCCGGAGCTTTGATTTTCAAGCCCGGCAATAATGCGCAGCAGCGTGGTTTTACCCGAGCCGGAAGGCCCCAGCAGGGCCACCATCTGGCCAGAAGGAATATCGAGCGAGATATCATTCAGCACCTTGGTGCGACCAAAAAACTTGTTGATACCGTTAATTTCAATGCTCATTGTTTCCCTCCCGCTCAAGACGGTCGTTGGTGCGGGCAATACGCCACTGCAAACCGCTTTTCAGAAATAGTGTGACGATTGCAATCAGGGTCAGCAGTGCGGCGGCGGTAAACGAGCCGGCAACGTTATAATCCTGATTCATTAATTCAACCTGTAAAGGCAGGGTGTAGGTTTCTCCACGAATGGCACCGGAGACGACCGACACGGCACCAAACTCACCGATCGCGCGCGCATTGGTTAACACCACGCCGTACAGCAGCGCCCAGCGAATATTGGGCAAGGTGACGCGGCGGAACATCTGCCAGCCGGAGGCACCCAGCAGTACCGCGGCCTCGTCTTCCTGACTGCCCTGGCTCAGCATCACCGGCACCAGCTCGCGGATCACAAACGGGCAGGTGACGAAGATGGTCACCATTGCCATGCCCGGCCAGGCAAACATAAATTGCAGATTGTGCGCGTCCAGCCAGCCGCCCAGCGGGCCGTTGCTGCCGTAAAACAGCAGGTACAGCAGGCCAGCCACCACCGGTGAAACAGCAAACGGGATATCGATCAGGGTCAGCAGCAGCTGGCGCCCCGGAAAACTAAAACGCGCAACCAGCCAGGCCAGCAGCGTGCCGAAAATCAGGTTCACCGGCACGGTGATCAGCGCCATCAGCGCGGTCAGCCAGATAGCGTGCAGCATATCGGGGTTAAGCAGATTCTTGCCCACCGCCGCGATACCGTCAGACAGCGCCAGCACGAAAATAGTGATCATCGGCACCACCAGCAGCAGCACGCAAATCAGCGTACCGAGGCCGATCAGCGACCATTTTAGCCAGTCGATGCGCCGCGGTTGAGCCTGTTCGGCCTGAGTCAGTTGCGACATTATGCGCCTCCCAGTCGACGGCCGTAGCGGCTCTGCATGGTGTTAATTGCAAACAGCAGGATCAGCGACGCGGCGAGGATCACCGAGGCAATCGCGCTGGCGGCCGCATAGTCAAACTGCTGTAAGCGCACAAAAATCATCAACGAGGTCACTTCGGTCTTCCAGGCGATATTGCCGGCGATAAAAATAACCGCGCCAAATTCACCCAGGCTGCGGGTAAACGACAGCGCCGTACCGGCCAGCAGCGAAGGCATCAGCTCGGGCAGCACCACGCGGCGGAAACTCTGCCAGCGCGACGCGCCCAGCGTTTCGGCGGCCTCTTCATATTCTGGCCCCAGCTCTTCCAGCACCGGTTGCACGGTGCGGACCACGAAAGGAATGCTGGTGAACGCCATCGCCACGGCGATGCCGAGCCAGGTATAGGCGACCTTGATATCAAACTGCGCCAGCCACTGGCCATAGAAGCCGTTTACCGAGAACAGCCCCGCCAGCGTCAGGCCCGCAACCGCGGTCGGCAGCGCAAAAGGCAGGTCCATCAAGCCGTCGAGAATGGTCTTGCCGGGGAATTCATAGCGAGTCAGGATCCACGCCATCAGCATGCCAAAGAAACCGTTAAAAATACTGGCCACGCCTGCCGACAGCAGCGTGACTTTATAAGCCGCCACCACCTGAGGATCGGTCACTACCGCCCAATATTGGGACAGCGTCATGTGCGAAAGTTGGATCACCAGCGCACTCAGCGGCAGCAATAGCACCAGGCAAACAAACAGCAGACTGCTTCCCAGGCTTAGTGTAAAGCCCGGCAATACGCGTTTGGTAGACAACAACATTACTGGTGTCCCTGTGCGATCAGTTTATCCAGCTCACCGCCGGGGTCAAAATGGGTTTTCATCACTTGTGGCCATCCTCCAAATTGGTCTTCTACTTTAAACAGCTTGGTCGACGGGAACTGCGCCTTGTCCTGCTCCATCACCTTCTGGTCATAAACGCGGTAGCTGAAACTGGTGATAATCTTCTGCGCCTGCGGGCTCCACAGATACTGTAAATAGGCTTTGGCCGCCTTCTCGGTGCCGTTTTTCTCGACATTCTTGTCGATCCAGGCAACCGGGAACTCCGCTAAAATATCGACCGGCGGCACGATCACCTCGTACTTGTCGGTGCCGTACTGTTTACGAATATTGTTCACTTCTGATTCAAAACTGATCAGCACATCGCCCAAACCGCGATCGACGAATGTGGTGGTTGCCCCACGACCGCCGATATCAAAAACTTCGACATTTTTAATCAGCTTGGCCATTTTTTCACGGGTTTGCGCCTGATTGTTGCCGTCTTCGATATTGAATGCGCCCCAGGCTCCGAGATAGGTATATCGACCGTTGCCCGAGGTTTTAGGATTTGGAAACACCAGCTTGACATCGCTGCGCGTTAGATCGTCCCAGGTATGAATATTTTTCGGGTTGCCCTTGCGCACCAGAAACGCCATGGTCGAATAAAACGGCGAACTGTTATTGGGCAAACGGCTCTGCCAGTTGGCCGGAATAAGATTGCCACGATCGTGCAAAATTTGTACGTCGGTCACCTGATTGTAGGTCACCACGTCGGCCTTAAGGCCCTGCAATATCGCCAACGCCTGCTTCGATGACCCGGCGTGCGACTGCTTTATCTCCAGCCTGTCGCCGGGGTTCTGCTCAGCCCACTGTTTTTCAAACGGCTGATTGAGCGCCGCAAACAGTTCGCGCGAGACGTCATAAGAGCTATTGAGCAATTCAGTCGCAGAGGCAGAGGCAACGCCACCGGCAATCAGCAGTAAGGCAAGCGCACCCTTGAGGGTTTTATTCTTAACCGATGTGTTCATTCTCTGCCCTAAGTGGAAACAGCAAGTGATCTCTAGTGTATTTATAACTCAAGGGAGAGTAGTAAGGGTTTTATATACCATTTGGTGATTTACAAGCGTTAAAAGCTATAAGCCACGCGGAGCAAGGGGTTTTGTCACCAATTTGCCGGGGATTTTAAAAGTATGCCGCCGCAGCCGGGAGCCGCGGCGGCCAAAGAAAAGAGTAATGCTTACTGGTTAGGCGTTGAGTGCCAGACAATCTTACTGACCTTCCAGCTTTTCAACGCGTCATCCGACGGCATCAGCTGATCTGGACCATCCCAGGCGCCGGTAAAGATATAGCTAACGTGCTGGCTGTTCGGCGCTTTACATTCGACGTTCTGCGCGTCATCGCCCAGCCCTTTCTCGCAAGAGTCAAAGGCTTTGCTATAAAGCGAGCTAAACGGTGTGCCGATTTTAACGCCCCACTGACTCTTAACCTCGGGATCGGCAACCTCAATGCGGTCGACGTGGCCTTTTGGCTCACCGGACACCACAATTTTAATCGTTTCACCGTCCATCGCCTGATAGAAGGCGCGCATTTTGCCGTCGCTCATCGACATACCGCTGCGCAGGCGATAATCACCGTCGAGGCCCTCTTTAACGTCGCTTTCGTTCATGGCCGTATCGGCCGTCAGCTTGCCTACGCCGCGATCGGTGACTTCCAGACTGCTGCCGAACCAGTTAAGCGGATTAAAACTGGACCAGCTCGGCGCGTGCATATTGGCCATCGTGGCGCAGCCGGTCAGCATTAGAGGCAGCGCCAACAACAGTGGGCGGATAGTCATGGGGTTCACTCCTTGAGAGTTATTCAATGTAGTGGCTAATGGGCAGTTGGAGTGCATCGGCGTCAAAAAGTGCCGCAGAAAGTTGAAAGCGGTGGCTTAAACCGTTTCAAACTCGCTTTAGCGGCTCACACCAGTCGCCGTTCTTCGCCGAAGCAGGCCCGCAGCCGACGGCTCAAAAGCCAATAAGCCAGCGCACCGGCATCCATCAGCGCCAGCGCGATGTCGAGTAGATTAGGTTCTTCCATCGATTGCCACAGCCCTAGCGCCTGCAGCGCGAAGGTGGCAAACATCCCGGCCATCAGCAGCCAGTAGCTCATTTGCCACATTCGCGGCCACAGGTGGCGACGACCGCTCAGCAGAAAAATGACCACCGGTGGGATGCCGAGGAATATGCCATACCAGAAACTGTGTCGATCGGGATAAAACAGTGACAGCAGGCCGTTTCCCTGTTGCCTTGAGGCCCCGGCCATCACAAATAACAGCCAGGTGCGCGCCTGTAGCACTAATATCGTCCAAAACCACAGCGGCAGACGAAGCATGCCGTGGCTGTTGTAATCTTCAGGATTCATAGCCTGGAAAAATCTTCCTCAATAATTTAAGACGCCAAGAAAAAAGTCACCTTAAGAAACTGTTAAGAACACTCTGCTTTACTGTTCATCAAGGCAGCACTTCCTGACCGCATCATTTACCGCTCTTGGGTTAGGAGGTTGCCTGATATTTACCTAAATTCAAAATTAAGGATGACTATTATGATGAAGAAGATAGCTCTGGCAAGCCTGATTACGCTGTTTACCCTCCCAGCCCTGGCGCAAACCAGCGGAGGTTTCACCGGTCCAGCGGACCAACAGGTTCAGGGTAAAGGCGGTTTCTCCGGTGATACGGCGTCGTTAAGCAGTGTTAAAGACGTTAAAACCCTGAAAGACGATCAGTGGATCGCACTGGAAGGGTATATCGATAAACGCACCGGCGACGATAAATATATTTTCCGCGATACTACCGGCACGCTGACCGCAGAGATCGATGACAAACGCTGGAAGGGCCAAAACGTCACGCCCAAGGATAAAATTCGCCTGGAGGGCAAGGTGGATAAAGACTGGGATTCAGAAGAAATTGATGTCAAAAGGATTAATATCATTAACTAATCAAAATTAACACACTAACTCTCCTGAGCCGAGCGGATTGGGAGAGATAGCCCCTGCCCCCCGTTTATATCTGCTTAAACTCTAAAAACTTATCTCCTTGTAATCACAGTAAACGCTGCTAGCTTAATAATTATTCTCATTCAATGCGGGCGCTGCGGCATCATGACAATGGCACCTATTACGCCCCCAGAAAGCCTGGTTGTTGGCAACATCAATACCCGAGAAGATCTTAAGTTTCTTTTTACTCTTGCCGACGCCAGGCTCGAACCCGGTATTCCTCGGCAACGGGAAAATCAGTCGAGGTGGTTGTTTATCACCGATGATAAAACCCACGGTCGGCGACACTATCGTAATACTCTGGGCGACGTTCCCATTACCCTGATTCTAAATACCCTCCTTCCCCCTCCCGAAAATCGTCAGCCATTTCTCCCCAATGACCACACCCCACCGCCAGAGAGCGCCAATGATGAATTTGGCCAGCAGGCGAGTGATGCCCCCGAGCCGGGATTGCCTATCTCGGATCAGGAATTTGATGCTCGGCACGTAGAGGATGAAAGAAAAAAGGTATTACGTTCGATAGTTCGCCGCCAGGGGCAGTCTCGCTTCAGAAAAGCGCTGATTTGCGCCTATCAGGGCCAGTGCGCCATCACCGGCTGTATAGTGACCGAGCTGCTGGAAGCGGCGCATATTCATCCCTATATGGGAGAACAAACCAATAAAGTGACCAACGGCTTGTTGCTGCGCGCCGATATTCATACCCTTTTTGATTTGGGGCTGATTCATATTTCGCCGACGACGCTCAAGGTGCTGGTTTCCGGAAAATTAAAGGGAACGGAGTATGAATCTTTGCATCAAAAATCCCTTAACCTGCCGCTAAGGGCAGAGCATCATCCGAATATAGAGGCGCTTCAATGGCACGCCTTACACGCTAGCGGCGTATAATTCACAAAAAAACAGGCCGTAAGCGAAGAGAAAACGCAATCACGGCCTGGTTAATTAATGATGCTGGCAAACGATTAAATTTGCAGGCGAACTGTTAATGTTGCAGGTAAAGCATGTCAAAAGATTATCGGGTAAACAGGCGCTTGGCCTAATATTCCTGATCGACAATCAGCCGTTTGCCCAGGCTAATACTCTCGATGACCTCGTAATCCAATTTTTCATACATGCTGATCACCGCATCATTTTCGGCGCGCACCATTAATTGGATTTTAGGGCAACCGCGCGCGATCAGCTTCTTCTCGAGACGGTTCATCAGGGCATTGGCAATGCCACGACCGCGATACTCTGGATGCACGCCCAAATAGTACGCTGAGCCGCGATGGCCGTCATAGCCCCCCATCACCGTACCCGCGACCACGCCGCTTACCTCGGCCACTAAAAACAGTTCCGGATCGTGGTTCTGCTTGCGCTCGATGTCCAGCTCGGGATCGTTCCAGGGGCGCAATAAATCACAGCGCTCCCACAGGGTCAGTACTTCTTCGAAATCTTCTTGTTTAAATACGCGAATTTCCATCACTCTTCGCCGCTGCCAATAAGTTATTTATTGATTATCGCGTGATCTGCCTGTTACGCAATATCAAAATCGTCTCTTTGGCCCTGCATAAGAGATTTTTTTAACCAACCGGCGGTTTTTTTAACGAGTAGGACGGGGATCCCGCGCCGATGGCCGCGCTGGTGAGAGGAAAATCGGGAAAATATCAGTCTAAGCCAAGATGAAAAACGCACAGTTTGTTAATAAACAGTAATAGTTATCATGTCGATTATGCGGGTTGGATACTATATAACATCCGCATTCTGCTTTTTATCACAGGGCCGCGGACAGATGCTTAATCCACTTAATAAATTTCTCCATTTCCAACCGCTGCCTCGCTCTGCTACGCGTCGTCAGGTGCTGCTTTCCGGCCTTGGCCTGGCCTTTGGCGCTTTTGGTAGCCGCTTTGCCCAGGCGCAGCAGAACGAGCACGTGACCCAGGTTGCCCCTAAACCCAAGCCGCCGGGTGCCAAGAAACTGGTGATGATCGACCCCGGCCACGGCGGGATCGATTCGGGCGCGATTGGCCATGAAGGCTCGGAAGAGAAGCACGTGGTGCTGGAGATCGCCAACTACGTGCGTGAGCACCTCGCCAGTCACCCTAATATTGAGGTGAAGCTGACGCGCGACGCTGACCATTTCATCCCGCTGTATCAGCGCGTTGAAATCGCACATCAGCATCAGGCCGACCTGTTTGTCTCAATTCATGCCGATGGTTACACCAGCCCGGAAGCCAGCGGTGCATCGGTATTTGCCCTGTCTAATCGCGGTGCAACCAGCGCAATGGCGCGCTATATGTCGCAAAAAGAGAACGATGCCGACCTGGTTGCCGGAGCGAAATACAAAGAGGCCGACAACAACTATTTGCAGCAGGTTCTGTTCGATCTGGTGCAGACCGACACCATTAAAAATAGCCTGACGCTGGGCCACCACGTGTTGGACAGGATCCGCCCCATTCACCACCTGCACAGTCAGCAGACCGAGCAGGCGGCGTTTGCGGTGCTAAAATCGCCGTCGATCCCGTCGATTCTGGTAGAGACCTCGTTCATTACCAATCATCAGGAAGAGCAGCTGCTGAATACCACCGCGTTCCGCCAGGAAATAGCCGGGGCTATTTCGCAGGGTATCGTCAATTTCTTCGCTTATTTCGACGCTCACGAACGAATTCCGCGCTGACTGTGCAAACTGGCGGGCAAATAGGACTATAATACCCGCCTATTTGTCCGCAAGACTGCGAGTTAGACCGTGAACCCATTACCTGATATCAACCAAGTCAAAGCCTTTCTGCTGTCCCTTCAGGACCATATTTGTCAACAGCTTGCCGCCGCCGATGGCCGTGCGCAGTTTAAGCAGGACCAGTGGGTCAGAGAAGAGGGCGGCGGCGGCCAGAGTCGGGTATTGACCGGCGGTGCCGTCTTTGAGCAGGCGGGAGTGAACTTCTCCCACGTTTCCGGTGCTACCCTGCCCGCCTCCGCCACGGCGCATCGCCCCGATCTGGCCGGTCGCAGCTTTCAGGCCATGGGCGTCTCGCTGGTTATTCATCCGCTCAGCCCTTATATTCCCACCAGCCACGCCAACGTGCGCTTCTTTATTGCCGAAAAGCCCGGTGAAGCGCCGGTATGGTGGTTTGGCGGCGGTTTTGACCTGACGCCGTATTATGGCTTCGAAGAAGACGCCCGCCACTGGCACCAGACCGCCGCCGATCTCTGTCGGCCGTTTGGTGAAGAGGTGTATCCAAAATACAAAAAGTGGTGTGATGATTATTTCTATATCAAACACCGCGATGAGGCGCGCGGCATTGGCGGCCTGTTCTTCGACGACCTGAACTCGCCGGACTTCGACCAGTGCTTCGCCTTTATGCAGGCGGTGGGCAACGGATTTACCGAGGCCTATTTACCGATTGTTGAACGACGCAAGGCGCTGACCTGGGGCGAGCGCGAGCGCGACTTCCAGCTCTATCGCCGTGGCCGTTACGTAGAATTCAATCTGGTGTGGGACCGTGGCACGCTGTTCGGCCTGCAAACCGGCGGCCGCACCGAGTCCATTTTGATGTCGATGCCCCCGTTAGTGCGGTGGGAATACGGTTTTGATCCGGCCCCCGACAGCCCTGAAGCCGCGCTGTATCGAGATTTCCTGCCGGTCCGCGACTGGCTGGCGGAGAGCAAATAATGCAGATCTGGGTTGACGCCGACGCCTGTCCGAACGTCATTAAAGAGGTGTTGTTTCGCGCCGCCGAGCGCACCGGCACGATGGTCACGCTGGTGGCTAACCAGACCATCCGTACCCCGCCGTCGCGCTTCCTGCGTACCCTGCGCGTTGAGGCAGGCTTCGACGTGGCAGACAATGAAATCGTTAAACGCGTCGAGCCGGGCGATCTGGTGATCACCGCCGATATTCCCCTGGCGGCAGAGGTGATTGAAAAAGGCGGCATGGCGCTTAACCCGTGCGGTGAGCGTTACACTACCGAAACCATTCGCGAGCGTCTAAATATGCGCGATTTTATGGACACCATGCGCGCCAGCGGCGTGCAAACCGGCGGTCCCGCGGTGATGAACCAGCGCGACCGCCAGCAGTTTGCCAACGAGCTGGACAAGTGGCTGGTGCAGGCGAAGAAAGGCTAACAGCCTGAAGAATAAATTATAAAAAGCCCGCCGATCGCTGACGATCGGCGGGCTTTTTTAACTGCGTAATAATCCGGCTACTACTGTGACATATTCAAAATAGTACGAATATTGAGCGCGGTGGTGGCGATAATATCGATAGCGCCGGTGCGCAATGCGCCGAGTATCGCCAGCGCCTTGGTATTTTCCGCGGCGATAGCGATCACGCAGGGGATCTGTCGCAGCTCGTCAATGCTCAGACCAATCACCCGCTCGTTCATCACCGTATCGACGTGCTGCCCTTGGGCGTTAAAAAAGTCATAACCGGCTACGTCGCCGATCACGCCCTGATTAAGGTTAGCGTCGATAATTTCGTGCGGCGTAAACCAGCCCAGCTTGACCATATAGCTGTTTTCATTCATATCGCCAATGCCCACTAGCGCGATATCCGCCTTGCGGGCGCGGTCCAGAGTTTCGTTTATTGTGCCGTTGCGCATCAGCGCTTCACGCTGGGATTTCTCTTCGACATAGGCCGGTGCATACAGCGTTTCGCTGATACCGCCAAACTTTTTAGCCAAACGACGGCTGATATGGTCGGCGTTAATCGCATCGCCGGGACGGTGCGTACCGCCAATGCCGCAGATAAACTTGCACTGCCGCTCAGGCATGCTGCCCGGATGGTCGGCAATCGCCGCCACGTTACGCCCCTGTCCGACCGTCACCACGGACTGGTCTTTCAGCGTCGAACCCAGATAGTTGGCCACCAGCGCCGCCACCTGACGACGCTGTTCGTCCTCATCCTGATGGTCCAGCGCAATCAGCGCACGCTTGATAGGAAAACGCTCCAGCATTTGCTGTTCGAGGCGGGTGCTGAATACCGGGTGGTAGCGCACGTTAATCTCAACGATGCCCTCTTCTTTGGCACGCTTGAGCAGGCGACCGACCTTGATACGCGAGATCCCAAATTTTTTGGCAATCTCTTCCTGGGTGATCTCGTCCTGATAATAGGCGACGGCGATTTCGGTCAGCAGTTCGTTATCTTGAATGACAGTTTGCTTTTCCATCCGGGGCTCAATTCTCCTGGCAAATTCTGCCTTTTGGTACGCAATCGATGATTATTGCTTAGATAACAACATAACGACAGCATGACATAGAACAGGCGGGAAAACAGAGCCATCGCGAAGGATTACTGAAGAGGCGCAAACCGGGCGGTCTGCGCCTTGTGCCACAGCGGGATCAATTAACGTTTGATGGCGTCGATTTTCAACATGCGGGCAATCACAATATCCAGCTCTTTCTCTTCGAAAATCTGTTTCCAGTCTTCTTTAATGATTTTCTCACGGCCGTATTCCATCGCAATCATACAGGCATCGGAGAAAGGATTGGTGCTGCGAAATGCCACCGCCAGGGCAATTTGAATATGGCCGTAGAGCATCGCCTTGGCCGCCTCCTGCGGCACGCCGCAGGATTTCACGGTTTCATCCAACGCCTCTTTCATAAATGAACCGACCATGCAGGCCACGGTTTCTACCAACGTCGGCTCCAGATAGGCCAGCTGCTTCACGCTAACCCAATGAACCTGCTCAACCGGTCCATACATCACGCTGACCACCTTCGCCAACTCGCTGCGATCGGCATCGCTGCCCTGTTCAAAAGAGGCCGCCACGTGCTGAACAGCGGCAATGCCGCCAAAGGCGTCGGCATGTTCCTCTTTGGTATAGCGTTCAAGGAACACTGACGGGTGACACGGGTGCGCTACGGCGTATTTGATGTCGGCACGCTGGGCAATCAGGTTGGCGTAAGCCGCCGCCGGGTCGAGCGTCAGCAATACCGCATCGGCCTTCATTTTAGGCACGATAGCGGTCGACACCGCGCCCAGCGCGATATCGGGAACCGCGAGGATCACCACGTCGCTGTGCGGCACCACGCTGTCGGCATCGGAGATTTCACGCCCCTGGGCGATCACCTGCTCCTGAGCGCGCGGTGAGTTTTCACAGTAAAATACCTGATAACCACTTTTCTGGAAGTTAGCCGAAATTCGCATGCCCATTTTACCGCCGGCACCCAATACAGTAATAGTCTTCAACGTCGTCGTCATGATGTGTTCCTCAGGTCAATAATTGAATTTATATAAAAGGGGTAAACCCGCGCTCAGGGTTGGCGGGACAGCAAGAATTCGAGATTGTGACGCGTCCAGGCGTCCTCCATCGCACAGGTCGCGGCGGCATCTTCCTGCCACGGCAACCAGTGCTCGATAATCTGATTGATGCCGCGTGAGGCCGGTTTTACCTCGGCAATCATCGCGTCATAGTCGAGCAAGCCCTCGCCCAGCGGGCATCCGGCGAAGGTAAAGCCCACCCAGCCGTCGCGACGGGAGAAGGCAAAATCTTTAACATGCAAATTAAGCACGTAGGGCGCGGTGCTGCGGATCACCTCTTTTGGCGTCTCCAGCGCGGCTACGCAGTTGGCCGGATCGAGGCAGATGCCCAGCCAGGGTGAACTAAAGTGTTTTACCAATGCCAGATTGTCGACGGTCGGGACCTGTTCGTAGGTTTCGATGCACAGCGCGACTTCGCTGCGCTCAAAATCTGGCAGGATCCGCGCCAGCTGCTGCTGTGCTTCGACCTGGGTCGGGCGCGAGTCCGGACTGTTGAACATGGAACGCAGAATTTTGGCATCCAGCGCCTGTGCCAGCTGGAGGTAGCGGCGTAGGTGATCGGCTTTTAGCCCACGAGTGCCCAGCTCGAGCACCACGCCTAGCGCCTCGGCGCGCTGCCTCAACTTTTCGAGTCCGTCGACCGACAGGCGTTCCACGCCGGCATAATCACAAATCTGCAACACCTGACCGCCCAGCTCGGCGGTATTTTCCAGCATCGCGTCCAACCCCATCGGCGCGGGCACGCGGTCGGAATGGCGCCAGAAAAAGGCATAAGTACTCAGTCCGATAGCCATTATTAGCTCCTGTTAGCCGCAGCGCGTAAAAGCGTAAATGCTTCGTCGAGGATCGCCTTGTAGGCGGCGGGTTGGTGAGAGAAGCGGCCCAGGAACAGCCCGCCGGTGCGATGGCCCAACTGGGTCAGCAGGCCCGGTCCGGCACTGCCGCCGTAAATGACCCGACGCGCACCGCTGGCATTTTCTGCCAGACGCGCGGCTAAGCCCTGACACACCTCACCAATAAAGTCCGCCGAGGCCGGCTCTTTTGCGCCGATGGCCCATTGCGGTTCATAGGCTAAAATCGCGTCACCGGTGAGTGACAGTTTTTCCGCCGGAGCCAACGCCTGGTGGGCCTGCTCCACCGCCTGTTCGATAGCCTGCGCCGCCGAACAGCGCTGGGCTTCGCCAATGCAGATCACCGGGATTAACGCGTTTCTCAGCGCGGCGGTGGTCTTGTCGGCAATCTGCTTATCGGTTTCGGAAAAGTAGCGGCGACGCTCGGCGTGACCAATTTCAACGTAACCGCAGCCCATTTCACGCAGCATCACCCCGCTGACTTCCCCGGTGTAAGCGCCGTTGTCTTCCCAAAACATATTCTGTGCGCCGACTTTCATCGGCGTACCGCGAAACGCCTCCAGCGCACCGGCAATTGCCGGTAACGACGGGAAGACGAACAGTTCGACCTGCCCATCGCGCACCACCGGATGCATACGGATGATGTCGGCGATTTGACGAGACCATTCCAGCGTCTGCTGATAGCCAAAATACATCTTGAGGCTCACCCCCAGCGTCAGTTGTGGTTTCATCAAATTTGCTCCTCGTGAGGTTTAACGCTGCCGCTCGCTCGGCTAGCAAACAGCGGCAGCAGTGCGTTGACAATCAGCGCCAGCGAAACGGCACCGGCGTCGGGCGTGCCGATACTTTTTTCAGCCAGCGGACGTGCGCGGCCCATCTTCGGGATCAGAGTGGAGGTCGCTTTTGCCTGCAGGTCGGCTTCCTGCGCCGCCAGCCGCCAGGCGGTGCCGAAATCATCGCCGCGCTCAACGCGGGCGCTCAGGGTATCGCTGAATGGCACCAGCACGTCGACCAACGTTTTATCGCCCACCTTGGCTTTGCCAAAGTGCATGATGCCCTCTTTGGCCTTGCGTACGCCCTCCGCTACGCTGGCCGCATCGGGATATTTTTCATCGCCAAATACGGTGCCCAGCGCGTTCAGCGCCATGCCCCACAGCGCGCCCGAGGTGCCGCCTGCGCGGTCAGCCCAGGCATCGGCAGCGTGTTGCAGTAAGGTTCCGGCACCGGCTCCGCGCAGCTGCATTTCTGCGGCTTTTTCTGCCGCCGCCAGCGCGCCGCGCTCCATGCCGATACCGTGATCGCCGTCGCCGGCTATCGCATCGATACGACCGAGTTCATCGGCGTGCGTCACTACCGTTTGTGCCAGAGTATTTAGCACCCCAACCAGACACTGCGCGGCCTTTTTAGACTCGGCGCTGGCGGCAGGGATAGCTATCGTTTCTACGGCCACCGCCTCCTGCGCCTCCCGCGGTTCGGCGGCAATCACCGAGCCTTTGCGGAACGCCGGGGCATCGGCCGGGGCACGCCACAGCGTTTCTAATTCATCATCTAGCCAGAATAGCGTCAGTGAGGCACCGGCCATATTAAAGCTCGTCACAAATTCGCCAACTTCTGCATCGACCGCAACAATTCCTGCCTGATCCAACAGTTGCGCGATACGGCGATAGACCACAAACAGCTCTTCGTATTTCACCGAGCCGAGACCGTTGAGGATCACCCCCACGCGCTGCCCTTTGGCGCTGGCAATATCGTCCGGCAGCTCGTCGAGCAGGCTTTTGACCAGCACGTCGGCCAGCTCGTCGGCGGTGGGAATATCGGACTCACCGATGCCCGGCTCGCCGTGAATACCCATGCCCAGCGCCATTTTGCCCTGCGGAACGCTGAACAGTGGATGGTCGGCACCCGGCAAGGTGCAGCCGCTGAACGCCACCCCAAACGAGCGGATGCGCTGGTTAGCCAGGCGAGCGATGCGCGTCACCTCTTCCAGCGAATGCCCCTGCTCCGCGGCCACCGCGGCGGCCTTGAATACGACTAAGTCACCGGCGACGCCGCGGCGCTTCTCGCGTTCCGCCTTGCTGGCGCTGGAAATATCGTCGGTTACTAGCACGATCTCACAGGGAATGCCTTCTGAAATCAGGCGGTCGCGCGCCAGGCCGAAGTGCAATACGTCTCCGGCATAGTTGCCAAACGTCAGCAGCACGCCGCCGCCGTTGTTGGACGCGCGCGCGACCGAAAGAATTTGCTGCGCCGACGGTGAGGCAAACAGGTTGCCCATTGCTGCACCGTGCGCCATGCCCTGCCCGACCAGCCCGGCAAACGCCGGGTAATGTCCAGATCCGCCGCCGATCACTACCGCAACGGTGCCCGGTGCGCTGCGGGTACTTCTGACCACCCCGCCTGGCACCTGCCGAACTTTGGCAGCGTGCGCGGCAACGAATCCTTCGATCAGCTCATTGGCAAACGCTGAGGGTTTATTAAATAAATAGGTCATTTCACTGCTCCTAAGCCGCTTTTGCAGAATGCGAGTCTTTCAGGGTGGACTTCACCGGTTTTGCCGGACGCTGGGTGGCACGCAGCAGCACCATTAACAGCGCCGACAGCAGCATGAATCCGCCGACGACCATCATCGGCACGGTATAGCTGGCGGTTGCATCGTGCAGCGCGCCGGTGACGTAACCGGCTGAAAAACCTGCCACGTTGCCGAGGGTGTTGATCAGTGCCACCGCCGCTGCGGCAGAGGCGCCGGACAGGAACTGCGTTGGCAGGGTCCAGAAATTTGGCAGTGCGGCAAAGATTGAACAGGCGGTAATGGTGATCACCGCTATGGTCGCCGCCGGGGAGTTCATATACAGCGCCAGCGGGACACTGATGCCGCCCACCAGCGCAGGCAGCGCGATGTGCCAGGTTTTACAGCCACGTTTCGAGGCATCGCGCGACCAGAAGAACATCACCACCGCCGCCACCAGGTAAGGAATGCCGGTGATCAGGCCTTTTTGCAGCACGCTAAAGGTCACACCGAACTGCTGCTGGAATCCGCCGATGATGGTAGGCAGGAAGAACGCCAGCGCATATAACCCGTAGACAAAGCCGAAATAGATCATGCACAGCATCCATACCCGGCCGCTGGTAAAAGCGGCGCGCAGCCCCTGATGGCCGTGAGCACTTTTCTTGCCGGACTCTTCTTTTTCCAATTCGCTTTCCAGCCAAACCCGTTCTTCGCTGGTCAGCCATTTGGCATCTTTTGGCTTATCGACCAGATAGAACCAGGCCACCAGTCCTGCGACGATCGCCGGAATCGATACGCCGAGGAACATGACGCGCCATCCTGCCAGGCCAAATAATCCATGCTGATTGATCAACCAGGCGGCCAGCGGAGCGCCGAAAACTACCGTCAGCGGCTGTGCCAGATAGAACAGAGCCAGAATTTTGCTGCGATACCGTGCCGGAACCCAGGCGCTGAGGAAGAAGATGGCACCGGGGAAGAATCCCGCCTCGGCAACACCGAGCAATAAGCGCAGGCCGTATAGGCCGTTAATGCTGCTCACCCAGGTAAACAGCAGCGACACGATGCCCCACGAGACCATGATGCGGGCTAACCAGCGACGTGCGCCAAAGCGATGCAGCGCCAAATTGCTCGGCACTTCAAGCAGGATATAGCCGATGAAAAAGACCCCCGATGCCAGCCCAAACTGCGCGACCTGAATGTTTAAGTCGCTGATCATTCCATTCGGACCGGCAAAAGAAATCGCTGTGCGATCCAGGAAGTTAATGAAGAACATCAGCGCCACAAAGGGCACCAGACGCAAACATATTTTGCGGATGGCTGATTTTTCAGCACTGCCCACTATAGCGGTAGAAATGGTGGTCATTTTTTACTCCTTCTGCCCAAAGGCAGGCAAAGCCTTAACTGAGGAGCTTCTGGTGTGCTGCCAGATGCAGCGTTCAAAAGCGTTGGATGACGCATCCGACGCTGCAAAATGGGCAATGCTTGTAGGGCTTTTGCAGGTTTGAATCATGTTCTCATCCTCTGACGGGGTTCGAGTTGTTCATAAATTCATTGAGTGAACATATGAACACTAACCCTTTCAATCTCACTTGCCTACCATCCAATGTAAAAAGTGTGATGCGACGCAAAAACTGGCATTAAGCGGCCTAACCTTGAGATCAACACACTTTTTGTTCAAAACATTTAAACCGATCGGCGAAATTTAGATCGCCCATCACAAAACAAATGAACACTGATTGAACAAATGATTAAATGTGCGCTATCTTGAAGATAATTGCTGCGTGATGCCACAAGGCACCGGTTGTCGCAGCCTGTAAACGGGCGTTATGTCAAGCAGTCTAAGAGTCATAACCTATTAATTAGGCAGGAGAAATTATGTTACCTATCGCGATCGGCGCCGATGATGCGGCCATTGAATTGAAAAACATTGTAAAAACGTATATTCAGCAGCAGGGGTTTGAAGTGGTGGATTACAGTCAGGACGCCAACAACCCGCTGTATCCAGATATTGCCTTCACCGTGGCCTCAGCCATTAAAGAAGGAAAATATGAGCGCGGCATCCTGCTGTGCGGGACCGGCATTGGCATGAGCATCGTGGCTAACAAAGTGCCGGGCATTCGCGCCGCACAGTGCCACGATACCTACTCCGCAGAGCGCGCCCGTAAGAGCAACAATGCGCAGGTGATGACGCTCGGCGCCCGAGTTATCGGCCCTGAATTAGCAAAATCGATTGTCGCAGCCTGGCTGGCCTCTAACTTCGAAGGGGGCGGTTCTACCAGCAAAGTTGAGAAAATTGGCTATTATGAAGGATTGAAGAACGCGTAATTTTTCTGCTGTTAGCGGGTCCTCAAGCGTATTTATACAGTCTTGTTAAATCAGGACCCGCCAACAGGTTTTTTAACCTGTTGATTTCAAAAGCCATAGCTCTGGCCCATCGCAACAATAAGAAAAAGCGCATTCAATGTGTTAATAAAATGCTGCAGTCTATGTACTCTAAATAAAAGCTATAGACATATTGCTGTATCGATTCTTCTTAAGGAGTAAGAGATGAACCAGTTAGACGCGCTTAAACAGCTAACTACCGTGGTCGCGGACAGTGGCGACATTGAATCCATTCGCCATTTCGAACCGCAGGACGCCACCACTAATCCATCGCTGATCCTGAAGGCTGCCGACATTCCTCAATACAAGCCTTTAATTAAAGAAGCGCTGGAGTACGCCCGTCAGCAAGGCGGCAGCAAAGAAACCCAAATTATCAATGCATCAGACAAGCTGGCGGTTAACATCGGCCTCGAGATCCTGAAAAGCGTGCCGGGCCGTATCTCTACCGAGGTGGACGCTCGCCTGTCTTTCGATCGCGGCATGTGCGTGGCGAAAGCGCGTAAGCTGATTGGGATGTATGCCGATCATGGCATCAATAAGTCGCGGATCTTGATCAAACTGGCATCAACCTGGGAAGGCATCAAGGCCGCCGAGGAGCTTGAAAAAGAAGGCATCAACTGTAATCTAACGCTGCTATTCTCCTTCGCTCAGGCCCGCGCCTGTGCTGAAGCTGGCGTTTATCTGATTTCCCCATTCGTGGGCCGTATTTACGACTGGTATCAGGCTAAGTCCCCTAGCGCCAGCTATGACGCCGCGAAGGATCCGGGCGTTAAGTCGGTGACCGATATCTATAAGTATTATAAAGAACATCGCTATCAGACCGTGATCATGGGTGCCAGCTTCCGTAAAGTGGAACAGATCCTGGCACTGGCCGGTTGCGATCGCCTGACTATTTCTCCTAATCTGCTGGAAGAGTTAAAAAACAGCAACCAGCCGGTTGAACGTAAACTGGCTCCGTCTACAGAAGCATTCCATCAGCCAGCGCCGTTGGCAGAAGAGGAGTTCCGCTGGCAGCATAACCAAGACCCAATGGCGGTTGAGAAGCTGTCTGAAGGCATTCGTTTGTTCGCTGTCGACCAGCAAAAGCTGGAAGATATGCTGTCCGCTCAACTGTAATCAACTGGAGTAAAACATGTCCTCTCGTAAAGAGCTTGCGAACGCTATCCGCGCACTCAGCATGGATGCGGTACAGAAAGCAAATTCCGGCCACCCCGGTGCCCCAATGGGCATGGCAGATATCGCCGAAGTCCTGTGGCGTGATTACCTGAACCACAACCCGACCAATCCACACTGGGCAGATCGCGACCGCTTCATTCTGTCAAACGGTCACGGGTCGATGCTGATTTACAGCCTGCTGCACCTCACCGGCTACGATCTGCCTATTACCGAGCTGAAAAACTTCCGTCAGCTGCATTCTAAAACGCCGGGTCACCCGGAATACGGCTACACCGCCGGCGTTGAAACCACCACCGGTCCGCTGGGTCAGGGCTTTGCCAACGCCGTAGGCTTTGCGATTGCAGAACGCACGCTGGCCGCGCAGTTCAACCGTGAAGGCCATGACGTGGTCGACCATCATACCTACACCTTTATGGGTGACGGCTGTATGATGGAAGGCATCTCACACGAGGCCGCCTCGCTGGCCGGTACCATGAAACTCGGCAAACTGACCGCGTTTTATGATGACAACGGCATCTCCATCGACGGACACGTTGAAGGCTGGTTCACCGATGACACCGCGGCCCGTTTCGAAGCCTACCACTGGCACGTTATCCGCAACGTAGACGGCCATAACCCGGACGCAATCAAAGCGGCTATCGAAGAGTCCCATAAGGTCACCGATAAGCCGACCCTGATCCTGTGCAAAACCATTATCGGTTTCGGTTCGCCTAACAAGGCAGGCACCCACGAAGTGCACGGCGCGGCGCTGGGCGCGGACGAAGTGGCAGCCACCCGTAAAGCGATTGGCTGGAACTATCCCGCGTTTGAAATCCCACAAGATATCTACGCGCAGTGGGATGCCAAAGAAGCCGGTAAGGCTAAAGAAAAGGCCTGGAACGATAAGTTCGCCGCCTATGCTAAGGCTTATCCAGAACTGGCTAAAGAATTCGACCGCCGCGTGAACGGCGAACTGCCGGCCGACTGGCAGGCGCAGTCGCAGAAATTCATCGAAGAGCTACAGGCTAAGCCGGCCAACATCGCCAGCCGTAAAGCGTCGCAAAATACGCTGGAGGCCTTCGGTAAAATTCTGCCCGAGTTCCTGGGCGGCTCCGCTGACCTGGCGCCGAGCAACCTGACCATGTGGTCTGGCTCGAAGTCTATCGGCGACGATCAGGCGGGTAACTACATTCACTACGGCGTGCGCGAGTTCGGCATGACCGCAGTCAGCAACGGTATCGCGCTGCACGGCGGCTTCCTGCCTTACACCGCAACCTTCCTGATGTTCGTGGAATATGCCCGTAACGCCGTGCGCATGGCTGCGCTGATGAAAATCCGCAACGTGTTCGTTTACACCCACGACTCTATCGGCCTGGGCGAAGATGGTCCGACGCACCAGCCGGTCGAGCAGTTGGCCAGCCTGCGCGTGACCCCGAACATGAGCCTGTGGCGCCCGGCCGACCAGGTTGAGTCTGCGATAGCGTGGAAATACGCTATCGAGCGCAACGACGGCCCGACCACGCTTATCTTCTCGCGCCAGAACCTGACCCAGCAGCCGCGTACCGCCGAGCAGTTAGCCAACGTGGCGCGCGGGGGTTATATTCTTAAAGACAGCGAAGGCACGCCGGACGTTATCCTGATTGCCACCGGTTCTGAAGTGGGTATCACCGTAGAAGCGGCCGACAAGCTGGCCGCGGCGGGCACCAAGGTGCGTGTGGTTTCACTGCCGTCTACCGACGCTTTCGACAAGCAGGACGCGGCCTACCGCGAATCCGTGTTGCCGAAAGCGGTTTCCGCGCGCGTGGCCGTGGAAGCGGGTATCGCCGACTACTGGTACAAATACGTCGGCCTGAACGGCGCGATCGTTGGCATGACCACCTTTGGTGAGTCAGCGCCGGCAGATCTGCTGTTCAAAGAGTTCGGCTTTACCGTTGATAACGTGGTGGCTAAGGCTCAATCGTTGTTGAAGTAATGGCTTAAAGCTTAGGTTTTTTGATAGAGGCCCCGAGAAATCGGGGCTTTTTTTTTGCGGCGGCGCAATGCCGTTTTTAGCTTTGTTAGACCGAGCAAGAGGCGGTTTGTGCTGCGCACGGCTTGTTATGCTAGACCGAGCAGTAAGCGGTTTGTGCTGCGCACGGCTGCCAGTAAGGTCACGATCAATTAGCGCCGAGCAGTTTTTCCGGTTCAATAGCTTCAACGAGCATTTAACCGACAGCGCCGGAACCGGGCAAGAGGTCTCCAGGGCGAGCCCTCTTGCATCTCCGCGCCCTTTTTGGTGTCGTTTATGTGTACGGCACCAGACGATGAGTTTGTTTCAGTGGCCTTGATGTGTGGCGTGGGTCGCGCCGCTGCGCGGTCCCTTCCTTCGGTCGTAAGCCAAAAGCGTCTTTCTCCCTTACTCAGCGCCGCCCTGAGGCCGCCAATCTGGGCATCTACGGAAAAACCGGCAACCTGGGCTGAGGTCAAAAGCCCTTCCTTCTGGCATCATCTAATTAACTGAAATTACTGAATTTATCCCCTCACCCACGGCGTGGGGGAGGGTTAGGGAGGGGGAGCTGGCGACTCGGAGTCAGGGAAATACTTCGATATTTCAGTCGCTTGCTCCCCCATCCCAGCCTTCCCCCGAAAATCGGGTGAAGGGGCCGTTCTGCGCCACTTAACTAACTGAAAACGTTTGTTTTATCCCCTCACCCACCGCGTGGGGGAGGGTTAGGGAGGGGGAGCTGGCGACTCGGAGTCAGGGGAATACTTCGATATTTCAGTCGTTTGCTCCGCCATCCCAGCCTTCCCCCGTAGGGTGAAGGGACAGTTTGGCGTGGCCTAATTAACTGAAATTACTGAGTTTATCCCCTCACCCACCGCGTGGGGGAGGGTTAGGGAGGGGGAGCTGGCGACGCGGAGTCAGGGAAATACTTTTATATTTTAGCCGTTTGCTCCCCCATCCCAGCCTTCCCCCGCACGCGGAGGAAGGGGCCGTTCTGCGCCACTTAACTAACTGAAAACGTTTGTTTTATCCCCTCACCCACGGCGTGGGGGAGGGTTAGGGAGGGGGAGCTGGCGACGCGGAGTCAGGGAAATACTTTTATATTTTAGCCGTTTGCTCCCCCATCCCAGCCTTCCCCCGCACGCGGAGGAAGGGGCCGTTCTGCGCCACTTAACTAACTGAAAACGTTTGTTTTATCCCCTCACCCACGGCGTGGGGGAGGGTTAGGGAGGGGGAGCTGGCGACTCGGAGCCAAGGGAAATACTTCGATATTTCAGTCGCTTGCTCCCCCATCCCAGCCTTCCCCCGCACGCGGAGGAAGGGGCCGTTCTGCGCCACTTAACTAACTGAAAACGTTTGTTTTATCCCCTCACCCACCACGTGGGGGAGGGTTAGGGGGGGGAACTGTCGGCTCGGAGCCAAGGGAATACTTCGATATTTCAGTTGCTTGCATCCCCATCCCAGCCTTCCCCCGCACGCGGAGGAAGGGGCCGTTCGGCGTCGTCTTATTGATAGAGTGCAAATTATAAATCGGAGTAAAACACCGAACAAATAATAAGAAAGATCTTTAAGGAAACGGCCCTTGACCGCCGCAGAGTTGCCGGTTTTTCTTTCAAGCTAATATTGGCGGCCTCGGGCCTACGCTGAGCGAGGGATAAAGACGTTTTTGGCTTTAGACCGTGAGAAGGCAGCCCGCAGGGCCGTGGCCAACGCCACGCGCTGGGGTGACTGAAACGATCTCATTCTTTTGCACGAATCGCGTCGCTAGGGCAAAGGCACGGGAGTCCAGAGGGTATTTGCCTTGGAATACCCTTTGGGCGGTCTGGGTCGCCACCCAGTAAGCGCAGCGCATGCCTTTAAGCGTGCGCAGCACAAGAGCAGTGCGCAGCACCTCAAGCCATGTGCAGCACAAAAGCCATGCGCAGCCCCCCAGCCGCAGTGAAATTGTGTTAATAACCACACCAACATTAATTACATTTATAAGTGTATATTTAATAAATTAGCAACTTTTGTAACAAATCAATTACCCTCAACCGTCAAGATATGTAAAGAAAGGTGGCTTTAGCATTCAAACCTTTCTGACTCTTGGCAGGACACTCCCGTTTAACGCCTGCTCACTATCCCGACCAGGGTGGCTATCGGTTTAGCCAGGCCGGATACAATTTTTATAAAAGGATCAACATGACTAGTTCAGAGTGTGCCTTGGCGAAAGGGGGCAGAGGGTTGCTCGCGATCGTTTTAGGCCTGTTTGGTATTGCCATGACAGCCGGAGGCGCATGGCTTATCGCGCTTGGCGGTAACTGGTATTACAGCATTGCAGGTATTCTCAGCATTATTAGCGCAGTTTACCTTGCTCGTCGTTCATCGAAAGCCACCGGGTGGTTCGGTGTGCTGTTTGTGTTTACCCTGATTTGGACTATCGTCGAGTCTGGCACCGATTATTGGGGATGGGTGCCGCGTTTCGCCCTGATGCTGATTTTCGCCATTGCCTTCTCGTTTTTACTCCCTACCCTACACCGTGGCCTGTCACGCGGTTTATCGCGCAGCATTTCCGGCATCCTGGTGCTGGCTTTCGTGGTGGCGGGCGGTCTGGCTTTTGTTCCGTATCACGTCACCGAAGCGAAAGACGTACCCGCCAGCGCGGATAACCCTTTCGAAGCCGATAGCGGGAGCGGTTTAAATCACGCTATCCCCTCCACTAACTGGACGTCGTATGGCGGCAATCAGGCCACCGACCGCTACTCATCGGCCACGCAAATCACGCCTGAGAATGTGAAAAATCTGCAGGTTGCCTGGCAGGCCGAGGCGGGCGATGTGCCTAAAGATACCCGTTGGGGCGTGCAGAATACGCCGTTGAAGATTGGCAACTCGCTGTACGTTTGTGGCTATCTGAATAAAGTGGTTGCCCTGGATGCCGCAACCGGCAAAAAACAGTGGGAATTTGACCCAGGCATCACGCCAGAGTCGGTGCCTTATACGCCTTCATGCCGCTCTCTGGCGTACTATCAGGATCCTTCGCTACCCGCCACCGCGCCCGCTACAGCTCCGGCGGCCGCAGCCTGCGAACGGCGCATTATCGTTGGTACGCTCGACGCTCGCGTGATTGAGCTCGATGCGCAGACCGGCCAGCGCTGTCAGGCGTTCGGCAAAAACGGTGAAGTCAGCATCACCGTAGATATGGGCAAGGTTTATCACGGCTATGTGTCGATTACTTCACCGCCGGTGGTCATTCGCGACACTTTGGTGGTAGGCCACACCACGGTCGATGGCCAGCGTGCTTTCGGTCCTTCCGGCGTGACCAAAGCGTATGATGTCAGAACCGGTAAGCTGAAGTGGGCGTGGGACGCTGCAGATCCGCAAAATACCGCACCTCGCACCGGTGACGATCAGTACAAACGCGGATCGCCTGATGTTTGGGCACCGTTCACCGGTGACGACAAGCTGGGTCTGGTTTACCTGCCGGTGGCTAACGCCTCGGGTGATTACTATTCAAGCACCCGCACGCAGAATGAGAACAAGTATTCCCCTTCTCTGACCGCGCTGGATATTGAAACCGGCAAGCCGCGCTGGTCGTTCCAGAATACCCATGATGACGTGTGGGATTACGATCCGGGTTCTTCACCGACTCTGGTTGATTACCCGCAAGCGGATGGTACTAAGGTTCCCGCCATTGTCTTCGCGACCAAAAATGGCGAAACTTACGTGCTCAATCGCGAGACCGGTAAATCGCTGTTTGGGGTAGATGAACGTCCGGTTCCACAGGGCGGGCTTGAACCACAGGCGCGCAGCAAGACGCAGCCGTTCTCGCTATTTAACTCGCTGGCTAAGCCCGATCTCAAACCTGAAAACATGTGGGGCCTGACGCCGATTGACCAGTTGGTCTGTCGTATCCAGTTCGCGCAGGCAGATTATCGCGGCAGATTTACACCGCCGAATATCAATAAACCGATCATTGACTATCCGGGTTACAACGGCGGCGTTGACTGGGGCGGTGTTGCGTTTGACCCCGCGCGCGGCCTGATTATTGCTAACTACAATGATATGCCGAACTACACCAAGCTGGTTACCCGCAAGGATGCAGATGCCATGGGCTGGAAGGCGCGTGACGTTCTCAACGACCCGGTTGCCGAGGCGCATGCAGAAGGCGCTGGCGATCCGCAGGAAGGCGTTCCCGTCGCGGTTGACGTTAATGCTGGCTGGCAGTTACCGTTCACCGGCATGCTGTGTAAAGAGCCACCGTATGGCGGGATCCGCGCGATCAATATTCGTGATGGTAAAACCGTATGGGATCGCCCGCTGGGCACCGCGCGTGAGAATGGTCCGTTTGGCCTGCCGACTGGCCTGCCGATTAATATTGGTACGCCGAATAACGGCGGTTCAGTAGTCACCAAGTCTGGGCTGATCTTTATTGCCGCCGCGACGGATAACCTGCTTCGCGCTATTGATATCACTAGCGGAGAAACCGTCTGGTCCGCGCCACTGCCGGCCGGTGCGCAGGCGACACCGATGGTGTATGAGCAGGACGGACGCGAATTTGTGGCGATCACCGCCACCGGGCACCATTTCATGCACACCCCGCGCGGCAACTTCGTTATCGCCTACGCATTGCCTAAGTAAGCCATCAGGTTATTGACTGGCAGCACCCTATCAGTCGGACATCGTGCCGAGTGATGGGGTGTTTTTTTATCGACCTTTACTGCAATTTCGTTGCCCACAGCACCGGCCACTGGCCGCTCTTGCTGTAGCCGTCACAGCTCGGCTCCGAGGCGTAAGACGCCAGGCGGAAGGTTTTACCATCAAACAACCAGCGGGTGGACACTCCGCAGTCCCCTAGCCCGCGACCTTTATCAAAGGTCGATAGAATTCCGCTCTTCTCATCGAAGTCGGCATTAATGAGTTCCGGTGGCTGATCGTCATCTGAGGATTTAAACGGCATGTTCAGCAGCAGGTTATCCGCCTTGTAAGGCGCCTGACGCGAGACGATGTAGCCGAGCACGTACAGATTATAAGCGCCCATATCGCAGTTAACGGTCATCAACGCCTTGTCATTGGAAAGCGGGAACAGATGTACCTCACGTTCGGCCGGATCCAGGCTGCAGTCGTTGTTTTCAATATTGGTGGCGTTATTTTGCGTAATGGCGGCTATTTCGGCGTCGGTCAGCGGGTGCGGCTCATTGAAGCGCGGCAGATAAACTTTCGCCGGGGCGGCAGGCACGCTGGAGGCCGGCTTATTGCCGCGGCTGGCCCAGGCCGTTTTGGTTCCTACACGCGACTGCTGTTGATCGATGGCCAGTAGCGCGGCTTTTAAACCGTTCAGAGAAACGCTGGGATGCGCGGTTTGCTGCGCGTCTAGCTTGCCGCCAAGCTGAAAGCTTTTGCCATCGCGGAGGGTGTTGACAAAATCGTCGACCACCAGCCGATTAGTGGTGCCGACGTGTTTCTTGCTGACGTCCCATTCACGGCGATTGAAGGTCAGCGCTTTACCATTAAGCAGCAGGCGGTTGGCAATCGGCAGGTCGGAGCTCTGCTCATCGCTGTTGCGCTGGTAATCAATGCTGACGCTAGCCTTGCCCTCGGGACCGCCATCGCGGGTTAACTGCAACACTAACCCCAGGCTGTCCTGAGCACTTCTCGCCGAACAGCGATTTAAGTTGTCGCAACTGACCTGCCAATCGTTATAGATTCGTTGCAGCGGATCGGCATGTGCGTAGCCCGTTATCAAGGTTGCCAACAGTAGCAGCGGTGTGGCTATCCAGTTGAGTCTCATTCATCTCTGCTCTTATACGAAGTAAACCTTTAGATATTAACCTAAGCTGTGCAAAGACACTGCTTGAAAAGCATCATTTTTTTACCCATAAGTCGCAATAGTTAGCTTGAATGAAAATCAAACCTGCGGCGATACTGACTCGGAGCAAGGAAAGGGTTACAGGGAAAGTGTCATAAACACGTTTTGTTGCGCTGTTACACGCCTTAGCACAGCCGAAGCTGATATTCTTACCCTAGCAGCAGTCATATATTCAAAAGGTACATTAGGGATGACGAAAGGAAACGACTTTAGTTTACTGACGATTAAAACAAAAATAATCCTGTTGATGTTTACACTGTTCACTGCCTCTGCGTTAGCGGAAGAGCCGCCTGTGGTTCTGACGGGGACTATCGGTAAATCAGCCGTCGTGATGGAGCTGGATTTAAATAAACCAGAGGCCGTTACCGGACGCTATTTTTATCAACAATACCATCTCGATTTGCCGCTAAACGGCAGTATGGAGGGCGGCGAGCTCAGCCTGCAGGAAGGCATGGACGATTTCAACGACACCCCTCGCCCGACCCTGAGACTGCAGTCCGATGGCCAAACCGGCTGGCAGGGAACCTGGTCAAATCCGCAGGGAAAAATTATGCCGATCGCGCTGGCGCCGGCAAAGCTTCCCGCCAGCAATAGCGACCCTTTTCTTACCCGGCTGATCCACGACTCGCCGTATGAATACCTGCGCCTCAGCGATTTAACGCTCAAGAAAGGCAAACAGCAGAGCTTTATGGGCTATCAGCTCCAGTGGTGGCACGAGCCGCAGTCCAACGTTTCGCTATTTACCCTGGCAGACGGCTATTCGCCCGCTCAGCTTAGCGCTATCAATCAGCACTTGACCGCCAGGCTGTGGCAAGAGGTGATCGATTATCACAGCTGCATGCTGGGCGCTAGCCAGTTCGGCAGCGGCGAGTTTGAACAAACGGTAACGCCGGAGCTCATCTCCAGCGCGGCGGTCAGCGTTAAAATTTCCACCAGCTACAGCTGTGGCGGGGCCCATCCTGACTTTGGCGACTCACCGCTAAATCTCAATGCCAAAACCGGCAACCCTCTGTCGCTGGAGGATATTTTGTGGGTGGGCAAAGATAAGCCTTTCCATTATATGTACGCCGACGATCGCGGCGATCAAAACACCAACACCGTCGGATTTGACGATTACTCGACCTATCGTGAAAAGAACTTCGCCCCTTGGCTTATCTCGCAGTTTAAACAGCTTTATCCTAACGAGATGCAAAAACCCAAGGGTGAGGACGACTGCGACTACAGCGATGCGGAGATCTGGTATTTCCCCTCCTGGTATCTCACCGCCAAAGGCATCCATTTTGGTCCCTCTTTTGCACGCGTGATGCGCGACTGCGAAGGAACCAGCTGGTCAATACTGCCGTGGAGCACGCGCGACAGGCACCAGGGTGGCGTATCGCTCGCTTTGCCGCAGTAACGGTTTAACCGGCGATCGGCAGGAGATGCCGATCGCCCCACTCAGCCCAGCAGGCGATGAAGTTGCGCATATTGCAGCAGGATCACCGCCTTACCGTCCCTGATTTCCCCGTTATTGATCATTTCAAGCGCCTGATTGAACGGCACCTCGAGCACGTCGATGTCTTCATCCTCAACCCCACCACCGCTGTTATGGCGACGGTTGTCATCATATTCTGCGGCAAAGAAGTGGATAATTTCCGTCACGCCGCCGGGCGACATATACAGTTCAAACAGCTTAGCCACCTCGCCAACCTGATAACCCGTTTCTTCAATCGCTTCTTTGCGGATGCAGTCCTCGGGCGAGTCGTCATCCAGCAGGCCAGCGCAGGTTTCAATCAGCATGCCGTTAGTGTTGCCGTTCACATAGACCGGCATGCGGAACTGGCGCACCAGCAATACCGTTTGCTTCTTGCGGTTATACAACAGAATGGTTGCGCCATTGCCGCGATCGTACACCTCGCGCTTGTGCTCAATCTTACTCCCGTCCTTCTTTTCCAACAGGTAAGTGTAATTTCGCAGCCTAAACCAGTTATCGGACAGCAATTTATCTTTAACGATTTCGATTTTGACAGTCATAGCGCCTCAAGGGTTATGCTCAATTTGAAAATGCCAGCTCTGCCAGCATTATACCCGCTAAATTTCCCGCACGTCGCACCCCAGCCTAAGCATCAATGGCCACGATGATCTGTTGGCGATGTTCAGCAACCCACTGGCGATCTAACGGCCCCCAGTGGTCAATTTGATAATAACCGTCATTATTACGCACGCCCTGCTGGACAAAATTTAACTCTATGCCCATGCCAGGCAAGGCTTTTAACACATCCTGCAGCGTCCTTCTCGGCCAGCCGCTGAGCGCCATCAGTTTGGGAACGTTCGGACGCTCGTTATTCTCGATCAACCAACACAAATAAAGCCGACGGGCAAAAACTGAATTCAGCATAGTTCAACTCTCTGCTTCTCTTTTTTGTGAATACATTGTTACTTTCTTAAATAACCCAGTGAAACCGGTCTGTCAAAGGGCTAACCGATTCGCTGCCAAGCATTTTTTAGCGCATCTCCTTTTTTTCTCCACGTTCTCACCGGTGATTAAAGGTAAAGTGTTCAGCATAGAGGCTGATTTTTTAACCCGATTGCCACACTTATCCGCAAGCAAGTGTTGCAAATAATTGCATGACCTACGACATAATGTGACGTAAAAGTAGGCCATTTTTAGTAGGACTTTATTAATTTTTCCGATGTTAATCATTTTTTATCACCGGCCAATGTTTCGTTGCCGCGCGCAGAATGCGAAAGCTGGCTGTCAGAGAATGATTACGAGGTTTGAGAGCCATGGCTAATTTCTTTATCGATCGCCCGATTTTTGCCTGGGTATTGGCGATCATTATTTCTCTGGCCGGGGCATTGGCGATTTACGACCTGCCGGTGGAACAGTATCCCGCACTTGCCCCGCCTAACGTACGCATTACCGCCCAGTATCCGGGGGCGTCGGCGACGATAGTCGAAAATACCGTGACGCAGATTATCGAACAAAACATGACCGGTCTTGATAATCTGATGTACATGTCATCGCAGAGCAGCAACGACGGCAAGGCGCAGATCACGCTGAGTTTTGTTGCCGGCACCGATCCGAATGAGGCGTTGCAACAGGTGCAAAATCAGCTGCAACAGGCGTTAAAACGCCTTCCGCAGACGGTGCAAAGCCAGGGCGTTACGGTATCGAAAACCGGGGACACCAACCTGATGATGGTGGCCTTCGTGTCTACCGATGGCAGTATGAGCAAACAGGATATCTCTGACTATGTCGCCTCAAATATTCAGGATCCGCTTAGCCGCGTCTCCGGCGTCGGGACTATCAACGCCTACGGCACGCAGTACGCTATGCGCATCTGGCTGGACCCTAATAAACTCAACAACTACAGCCTGACGACCTCCGATATTGTTACCGCGATAGAAAACCAGAACAGCCAGGTGGCGGTAGGTCAGCTTGGCGGCACCCCGGCGGTGGACCAGCAGGCGCTGAACGCCACGGTCAACGCCCAGTCGCAGCTGCAAACGCCGCAGCAGTTCCGTGATATTACCTTACGGGTAAACGCCGATGGCTCAGACGTGACGCTCGGTCAGGTTGCCACGGTTGGATTAGGGGCCGAGAACTATAACTTTGACAGTCGCTACAACGGCCAGCCTGCCTCGGGAATGGGCGTACAGCTGGCGTCCGGTGCCAACGAGCTGCAAACCGACACCGCCGTGCGCGCTAAAATTAAAGAGCTTTCGCAGTATTTCCCGCACGGGTTGAAGACCGAAATTGCCTATGAAACCACGCCATTTGTTAAGGCAGCCATCACCGACGTAGTGAAAACGCTGTTTGAAGCCATCGTGCTGGTATTTTTAGTGATGTATCTGTTCCTGCAAAACTTCCGTGCGACGCTGATCCCGACCATTGCCGTGCCGGTAGTATTGCTGGGGACCTTCGTGGTGCTGCATCAGTTTGGTTACAGTATTAATACCTTGACCATGTTCGCGATGGTATTGGCCATTGGGCTGCTGGTCGATGACGCGATCGTAGTGGTTGAAAACGTTGAAAGGGTGATGAGCGAAGAAGGACTCAACCCGCGCGAGGCGACCCGCAAATCAATGGGGCAGATCCAGAGTGCGCTGGTGGGGATCACGATGGTGCTGTCGGCGGTGTTTGTGCCGATGGCCTTCTTCGGCGGCACTACCGGAGCGATTTATCGTCAGTTTTCGGTCACCATCGTCGCGGCAATGGTGCTGTCGGTATTTGTCGCGCTGACCCTGACGCCGGCACTGTGTTCAACCATCCTTAAGCCGATTGCCAAGGGGCATCATCATGGTAAACGCGGCTTCTTTGGCTGGTTCAACCGCATGTTTGATAAAAACGCCCATCGCTACGAGCGCGGCGTGGGCCGCATTTTACATCACGGCTTTCGCTATATGCTGGTCTACCTGCTGTTAGTTATCGCCCTTGCGGTGATGTTCGTGAAATTGCCGACCTCATTTCTGCCGCAGGAAGACCGCGGCGTGTTCACGGTGCAGATCCAGCTGCCGCCGGGATCGACTATTGCGCAGACCACCAATGTGGTGTCGAGAGTCGAACAATACTTCCTGACTAAAGAGAAAAAAGACGTGCTGTCGGTGTTCTCTACCATCGGTTCCGGACCGGGAGGTAACGGTCAAAACGTCGCGCGTATGTTCGTGCGCCTGGCCGACTGGGACGATCGCACCGCTGGCGCCAATAGCTCTTTCGACATTATCGACCGCGCCACCAAAGAGTTTAGCCACAATAAATATAACGACGCGCGCATTATCGCCAGCAGCCCACCGGCGATTAACGGGCTTGGCAACTCCTCGGGTTTTGATATGCAGCTGGAGGACCACGCCGGTCTTGGCCATGCAAGCCTGATGGCGGCGCGTGACTCGCTGCTGGAAATGGCGGCCAAGAGCCCCCTGCTGTCGCGCGTACGCCATAACGGCCTCGACGACAGCCCGCAGTTGCAGATTGATATCGACCAACACAAGGCGCAGGCGCTGGGCCTGACCATCTCCGAGATTAACAGCACGCTCAGCACCGCGTGGGGGTCAACCTACGTCAATGACTTCGTCGATCGCGGCCGCGTGAAGAAGGTCTACGTCCAGGCCGACGCGCCATTCCGCATGCTGCCGGATGACGTTAATCGCTGGTACGTGCGCAATACGACGGGCAGCATGGTGCCTTTCTCGGCCTTTACCAGCTCGCACTGGGAAACCGGCTCACCGCGACTGGAACGTTACAACGGCACCTCGTCGCTGGAAATCGTCGGTGAAGCGGCCAGCGGCGTCAGCAGCGGCGCGTCGATGGACGAAATGGAAAAACTGGTGGCAAAACTGCCTGCCGGAATAGGTCTGGAATGGACCGGCATGTCTTATCAGGAAAGGTTGTCCGGTTCGCAGGCACCGGCCCTGTATGCGATTTCTCTGCTGGTGGTCTTCCTGTGCCTCGCCGCGCTTTATGAAAGCTGGTCGATTCCGTTCTCGGTGATGATGGTGGTGCCGCTCGGGGTGATCGGCGCGGTGATCGCCACCTATCTGCGCGGGCTTGAAAACGACGTCTATTTCCAGGTCGGCATGCTGACGATTATCGGACTTTCGGCCAAAAATGCCATACTGATCGTCGAATTCGCCAACGATCTCAACGTACGCGGCAAGGCGCTGCTGGAGGCAACGCTTGAGGCCTCACGCATGCGGCTGCGTCCGATCCTGATGACCTCCCTGGCGTTTATTTTTGGCGTATTGCCGATGGCCACCAGCCAGGGCGCGGGGTCCGGTAGCCAGCACGCGGTGGGCACCGGCGTGATCGGCGGGATGATCTCGGCTACGGTGTTGGCTATCTTCTTCGTGCCGCTGTTCTTCGTGCTGGTGCGCCGTCGTTTTCCCGGCAAGCATGAAAGCCCGACGCTGATCAACGAGATCATCGACACGGCGCCTGAGCCATGATAATTATCATGATTCTGAGGTGATAAGCGCTGAAACAGTTTATTAATACGCTTAATAAATTAAGTCGGTTAATAAGCCCAACGCATAAAAAAGGCGCTAATTAAATTAGCGCCTTTTGTTAATGAACGGTTATATTTTATGTTGCCTGGTGGCATTAAGCAGTACAAATAAGGTGTTACCCAACCCATTCTTATTACTTTTTTATTTTTATTGAAACAGACTGCGGTTATTAACCACGCAGCATAGATTCGATAAAATCTTTCCAGTTACCTAACTCTTGCTCGACCATAATACTCCCCTTGATTGACGGGGGGAATTATACGAGCAATATTTAGCCAGACAAACAGTTTATTCCGATAATGAAAGCCGGATCACGCTTATACATCTGGTAACGTTGCCCCTGCGTTTAGGAAAACGAGCCGGATAAAGCCGTTGCCTGAAAGGCCTATAACGGTTAATGTTTGAACAAACAGCAATTATTAAATAATAGACCACGGCTAAAACGGCTAATCGCTTAACCCGCAGGGGGCAACAATGAGTTTTGAGATCATCAGTAACGACAGCCTGAGTTCGGTGGACTGGCAGCGGTTGGCCGATATCCTCGAACTAAGCGGGCTCAACCCACGCGACCTGGCCAAGCTGGAGCGCGGTTTCTCTCACAGCCAGTTCCGCTATCTGGGCTATCTCGACGGCGAGCTTATTGCCTGCGCACGCGCCATCAGCGATTTTACCTCGGTGTCTTATTTAAGCGATGTGGCCGTCCACCCCGACTATCAGGGAAGAGGATTCGGTGGCGCGCTAATGCGTCGAGTGATGCAGGATTTAGCCCCGTTCGGCAAAGTCATTATTTATGCCGTACCGGATAAAATCGAATTCTATAAACGCTTTAGCTTTTATCCACTGTTGACCGCCATGACCTATGCCGAGGGAGAAGCCGTGACTTTTCTGAGTCAAAGAGGCTATATCTCCTCCCCGGCATAGGAGGTTTATTATCTAGTGCGGATTTTAGGGCTTATTCGAAATCCGCGTTATTAGTTTCCGGCATGCGTATATAAACGATTAACGAGATAAGCGCGGCAACCGCGACATAAAGCCATATATAGTTGATAAAGCCGTTAAAATGCATCCAGGTGGTGATGTAAGGCGCAGTGCCACCGAATATTGCCACCGCCAGCGCGTAAGGCAGCGCAATACCGGTCGCTCGCACCTCTGGCGGAAACTGCTCGGCCATTATTGCAGCACAGTTACAGGAATAACCCAGCAGGAAAATAATCCCCACCAGTTGCACAAACAGCAGACTCCAAAAATTGTTACTCAGCATCGCCAACAGCGGATACGAAAATAAAATAAAGCCGACGGCAAACGCACCCAGGGTTTTCTTACGCCCCACCTTATCGGACAACATGCCGGCAAACGGCAACAGCAGCATAAATACCGCAATACTGATAGTTTGCGCTAAAAAGGCATCTTTAAGCGCAATACCGGTAGTAATATTGGCGTAAGTCGGCAGATAATTCAGCCAGATATAGTAAGTCAGCGTACCGGCGATGGTAATACCCGCCACTCGCAGCGCCGCCCTGGGATGATCAACCAGCATCGCCTTCAGTGGATGAACCTGTGAGGTTGAAGCCGGCTTATGTTTGATAAACGCCTCGGTCTCGTTCACCGACAATCGCAGCCAGATACCCACCAGCCCCAGCGCGGCACCCACCAGAAACGCCAGCCGCCAACCCCAGTTCAGCAGCGCGTCGGGTGACATAAACCAGGTGAAGGTGGTGCCCATAAACGAAGCGATTAGCGTGCCACCCGCCACGGAAACCTGCTGCCACGAACCGGCAAAAGCGCGACGCCCCTTGCCTGCCGACTCCACCAGTAGCGCGGAGGAGGAACCAAACTCGCCACCGGCCGAGAAGCCCTGCACCAGGCGGCAGAGCAGCAGGATCGCCGTTGCCCATACGCCGATAGTGGCATAGCTGGGCGTTAACGCCATCACCAGCGCCGACCCCGACATCATACTGATGCTCAGGATAAGCCCCTTCTTGCGACCAAACTTGTCGGCATAAGCCCCTAAAATAGCCGCGCCGACCGGGCGCATAATAAAACCAATCGCAAAGAAACCCAGTGTAGTCAGCAAGTTGGCAACGCTATCGCCGACGGGGAAGAACTCCTGAGAGATAAGTTTTACGAACACCGCGTACAGGCCCCAGTCAACCCACTCCACCACGTTGCCAATCGCGGCGGCAAAAACGACTTTCCTCTGATGTGCAGTAAATTTATGCGGCGAATCGATTACAGCTTCAGTTGCTACCATCCTAAAACCCTCGTGTTATTAAGTGTTTCCCGTGGTTGACGCCTAAATTTAACTTTGTTTTTAATTATTATTTTTTTAACTGCCTGCCGACGTGATTCGCCAGTCCGGCATGGGTGGTAAACCACACCCCTGCGTGCGCGGTAATGTGCTGCATCAGCTCATCGAGGATCACCATTCTTGAACGGTGTCCGATAACGTGGGGATGCATAGTCAGCTGGAATACGCCGCCCTCTTTATAGGCCTGATTAAACTCGTCAATCCAGATTTCAAGCACGTCGCGCGGCTTGGTGTGCGGGCGAATCGAGTTAAAACGGTCCATGGTGAAGTACGGGGCATCGTCACGGATCCATTCGACCGGGATCTCAACCACGCCGGTCGCCACGCCCTCTTCGATCAGCTCATAAGGCTCATCATCGGCCATCAGCGAGGAGTCATAAATCAGCCCCATTTCGCGGATGATTTGCAGGGTGTAAGGGGAATAATCCCACGACGGCGTGCGAATACCGACCGGGCGGACGCCGGAGGTTTTTTCCAGCACCTCGGCCGCGCGCAGCATTAATTCGCGCTCGGTGGCGTAGTCCAGCAGTGAGTTTCGCTCGTGGATCCAGCCGTGAATACCCACCTCGTGCCCCGCTGCCACGTAGGTTTTGCTCTCGTCAGGACGCAGCAAGGCGCAGACTGCCGGCAGATAAAATGAGGCCGGTGCGGCGTATTTTTCCAGCAGGTTGAGGATGCGACCTATACCCACTCGCGCGCCGTACTCGCCCGCCGCCATGCGACCCGGAGAGGTTTCGCCATCGCGCAGTGGGATGGTTTCATGATCGCTGTCGAAGGACAGCGCGACGGCAATCTTGTTATTGTCCGGCCATGCGGCCTTCAGCGGTTGCCCGGCGCGCACCTTATTGACGTAACCACGCCATTCGCTTTCCGGCCAAGTCCAGGGTTGTGACATAGTGCAGATCCTCTCAAGTGGGCGTTTCGATGAGTGAAAACATTTCGTGCCTTATTTTTGCTATCGCCGTCTCGACGCGCTCCGACGGCGGTTGCCAGCCTGCCCGAATAGCGGTAAAAATCATCAGACAATTCTGTTTTAAATTGTCTGACGAAAAAAGGCAAATTGTATTGTGGTGGAGAAAAACTGAGCATGTCGGAACAAAAAACAACCCAAGGCGCGCGGGAACTGGTCGAAGACCGCATTCGTTCGGGGATTGCGGTGGGTGACTTCCTGCCGGGAGAGCCGCTGCGCGAGCGGGAAATTTGCGAGTTGACCGGCGTGAGCCGCAGCGCGGTGCGTGAGGCGTTTCGCAGCCTGGAGGCAAGTGGCCTGATAACCACCGTGCGCTATCGTGGGCCGATGGTGTCGCAGCTTTCCACTGAGGAAGTGCGCTCAATTTATGAGCTAAGAGGCATTCTGGAGAGCCAGGCCGCGCGGCTTTTTACCCTGCGCGCCAGTGACTCACTGTGCGCCAGGCTGCGAGAAACGGTAGAAGAAATCGGTCGCGGCCACGCGACGCAAGACATGGTGCTGGTGATTGCCGCGTCGGAGGATTTTTACCGCGTGCTGGCGGAGGGCACCGGCAATGTCGCTATGGGTCAGACGCTGTTTTCGCTGCTCAATCGGCTGGCACTGTTTCGTTTTTCCTCTACTCGCTGGCCGGGTCGCGCCGAAAAAAGCATGGCCGAACTGCGGGCGATGATCGATGCCATAGAGCAACGTGACGCCGATACGGCGGCGCAGCGGGCGTTAGAGCACACCGACGCTTCGGGAGAAATAGCGCTGCGGGTGATCGAAGAGCGTAATCGCGGGGCGCTAGCGAGTGGCCGCTCGCGGCGCGGTAAAACCGCCTGACAGGCTGGACGGCTAAGGGTAGATTCGTCCGGCATTTTACAGCATTATGTAAAGCATCATTTTTACGGGCGATTAACGCCGCAACACGGCGGCCTGCGGCCCGTAATTGGCATTTTTTTGCCCAATCCTTTCTCGGTATTGGGCGAGTTGACGCTCAAAGGTTGTTTACCCATGGCAGAGAATTCCTCATTGATCATTTACGGCATTAAAAATTGCGATACCGTTAAAAAAGCCCGCCGCTGGCTGGAAGATAACGGCATTGAGGCGCGTTTTCACGACTACCGCGTTGACGGCCTCGACGATGCGCTGATACAGACGCTTCTCGATAAACAGGGTTGGGAGGCGCTGCTGAATACTCGCGGGACCACCTGGCGCAAGCTCGATGAAGCCGTGCGCATCGCCTGCGACAATGCCGACGCGGCCAAGGCGCTGATGCTGGAGCATCCTGCGGTGATTAAACGCCCCTTCCTGCTCGCCGCCAGCGGACAATCGCTGCTCGGCTTTAAACCTGAAAGCTATGCGCAATTTGTTGCAGAGGTAAAATAAATGACTTGTCCGGTTTTAGATCTTGCGCAGCAGCTGATCCGTCGCCCTTCCCTCAGCCCGGATGACGCAGGCTGCCAGGAAATCCTCATCGCCCGTTTGCAGGCGGTGGGCTTTCATATAGAAACGCTGAATATCGGCGATACTCTGAATTTTTGGGCCACCCGTGGTGAAGGGACCACGCTGGCCTTTGCCGGTCATACCGACGTGGTGCCGACGGGCGATCCGTCGCTGTGGATCACCCCGCCGTTCGAAGCCGCGCTGCGCGACGGCATGCTGTACGGTCGCGGCGCGGCCGACATGAAAGGTTCACTGGCCTCGATGGTGGTGGCGGCCGAGCGTTTTGTGGCGGCAAACCCCCATCATCAGGGCCGACTGGCGTTTTTGATCACCTCCGACGAAGAGGCCAGCGCGGTTAACGGCACGGTAAAAGTGGTTGAAGCGCTAATGGCGCGCAACGAGCGTCTGGATTACTGTTTAGTGGGCGAGCCCTCAAGCACCACCCGACTTGGCGATATCGTCAAGAATGGCCGTCGCGGTTCGATGACCGCTAACCTGCAAATCCACGGCGTGCAGGGCCATGTGGCCTATCCGCACCTGGCCGATAACCCGGTGCATCGCGCGATGCCCGCGCTGAATGAGCTGGTGGCGACCGAATGGGATCGCGGCAATGAATTCTTCCCGCCGACCAGTATGCAGATTGCCAACATCAATGCCGGTACCGGCAGCAACAACGTGATCCCAGGCGAGCTGGCCGTGCAGTTCAACTTCCGTTTCAGCACCGAATTAACCGACGCGTTGATCAAAGAGCGGGTGAAGGCGCTGTTGGATAAACATCAGCTAAATTATACCCTTAACTGGGTAGTTTCGGGTCAGCCTTTCCTGACCTCGCGCGGCGCGCTGGTCGATGCGGTCATTAATGCCGTGGAGCATTACAGCGAGATAACCCCCGATCTGCAAACCACCGGTGGCACCTCCGACGGGCGTTTTATTGCCCTGATGGGCGCGCAGGTGGTCGAGCTGGGGCCGATCAACGCCTCGATCCATAAAATCAACGAGTGCGTGCAGGCCGCGGATTTGCAGCTGCTGAGTCGCATGTATCAGCGCATCATGGAACAGTTGGTAGGATGATCAGCCATGCGATGCTGACCGGGCGTTCTGACGAACACCTGGTCGAATTTGCCGCTAACCACCGCCTGCAACCCGAGGCGGTGCAGGCCTTTCTGGCGCTGCAGGCCGCGGCGGCCAGGGCCGGTTTTAACCTGCAACCGGCCAGCACCTTTCGCGATTTCTCGCGACAGCTGGCAATCTGGAACGGCAAATTTCGCGGTGAACGTCCGGTATTAGACAGCCACAGCAGGCCGGTAGACGTTAGCCAGCTCGACGACGCCCAGCGCGGTGAACTGATCTTACGCTGGTCAGCCCTGCCGGGCGCCAGCCGCCATCACTGGGGCAGCGAGGCCGACGTTTACGATCCCTCGCTGCTGCCGCATGGCGCTACGCTGCAGCTCGAACCCTGGGAATATGAGCACGGTGGCTATTTCTACCCGCTGACCCAGTGGCTGGATGACAATATGACCGCGTTCGGTTTTTATCGCCCGTTCAGCCACGACAGCGGTGGCGTGGCGGTTGAGCCTTGGCATTTAAGCTATCGGCCGCTGGCCGAACAGTGCGAACGGTTGCTCACTCCCGAGGTGCTGGCGCAGGCGTGGCAGGGGCAGGATTTGGCCGGGGCTGAATGGATTAGCAGTCAGCTACAGAGGATTTTCCAGCAATACGTTATAATTAAGCGGTAGCGGGCAAACTGTACAGGAAATGAGTCCTGCACAGGCGCTGGATAACCCGTAAGGGAGTGAAATGATGGAATGGATTAAAGATTACTGGTGGATAGTGCTGATCGTCTTGGCCGGCATCCTCATCAGCGGCATTAAAGAACTCAACCGGGTCGATGTAAAAGCTTACCTGAAAGATAAGCCTGAGATCCCGCCGCATCGTGACAACAATGCAGAATGGGACGCCGACGACGACTGGCCAAAGGACAAGAAAAAGTAATTGTCAGCCCCTTTCCCCGCTCTAGCGGATAGGTCAAAAAATTTCAATATCTCTTCGCGGCGGGCGTTAATTCACCTGCCGCACTGGTTTTATCAGGCCTGTAATCTCTCAATCGCAACGTTAATCATCTGCGGACTGATCCCGTGCGCCACCTTCGGTGCCAGATCCAGCGTGCAGGCGCTGCCTAACTCGGTCAAGCGTTGTGCGGCAATCACTGCATTATTGGCCGCAATCACCGGATCGCTCTGGCCATGAATAAAATGGACCCGGGTCTGCGGGGCAATCGGCTCCTCCGGCAGGCTGGCAAATCGACCGCTGAATGAAACAATGCGCGCAGCCAGATTATGCTCAACCTTGGTGGACTCCAGCGACATAATCGATCCCTGCGAGAAACCTATCAAGATGGTGTCTGCCGGCGCAATGCCGCTTTTTTGCTGCCAGTCGCGCACCGTTTTGATAAATAGCGGCATTGACTCGGCAATGCGCTGATGGCGGTTATGCTCGGTCACGCCCTGCACCGAAAACCACTGGCGTCCCTGCCCCAGATCGCAGGCAAACGGGCTGCCAATCGAGACAATCAGCGCCGTAGGGAGGCTATGGGTGAAATAGCGGCCTATTTCGCCCATCGACACCGGGTTATCACCCACGCCGTGAAACAGTAAAATCAGCTTTTCTATCTGACCCTGCGGTTGCTGAACGATAATTTGCTCTGAGCTCATAGCCTCACTCCTGAAACGCTAAAAAAGGGATCGCCGCGTTAGCGCGATAACTGATGCCTCCACTATACGCGGCTGATAATTGAGGAAAATAGGGTTTTATTGAACAACTCATACTGAATATTTCAATCTCATCAACCCAGCCTTTCACCCGCGATGAATTTTTTCAGCTATCTTTGGCCGCTCCTGATAAAATCCAGCTACTGGCGCATTAACCCTGGCATTGTGATGAATATCCTTGAAAACAGAGACTTTCCTGGACGGCTCTCTTTAAACATCGGCAACAAGATTAAACTGCTGAGGCTTGCCAGAGGGATCTCGTTAAACGACTTATCGAAGTTGTCGGGCGTGTCCAAGGCGGCATTGTCCAAGCTTGAAAGCGGCAGTTCTAATCCACGTATCGATACGCTGGACGCCATCGCGGTGGCGCTGCGCGTGCCGTTGGGCGATCTGCTAGGCGGCAACACCAAGCTTTATCCCTATCTTGAAAAACACGCACCGATGCAGGGCGAATATTCGCAGACCATAAAGTTTCGCATTGGGCTGGGGAATATCTCGGAGATGTGGCATTTGCAGATGAAGCCGGGTGTGGTCATCAATAGCCCGGCGCATACGCCGGGAACCCACGAGCACCTGCTGATTCACAGCGGCAGCCTGCTGTTGAAGATCGGCGCCAACGACAGCGTTACGCTGCAAGCCGGAGACTTCTATGCTTTCTGCGGCGAAAAACCCCACTCCTACACCTGCACCGACAGCGCGGTTAGCGCCACGGTAGTGATGTCTTATCTGGCTCAGGACTAAGGCGGCTATTCGCCAGCGTAGGCGGCGTCGTAGCTGACACGCAGCGTGCCTTTCTTGAATTTGACGGCCTTCAGCGAAAAAGCGCTAATCTGATTAATATTGCTGACGTGGGTGCCGCCGCAGAGAATTTGCTCACTATTTTCAATCAGCGTAATGCGCGTCGGCCCTTCTCGCCAGGCGGTGACCGCGGCTCCAGCCCGCAGTTTGGCGCTAATGCTTTCTTCAATCTCTTTTAGAGGCAGATCCTCAACCCGCACCGCCGTGGATCCGATAGGTGAAAACTCCACTCGTGATTCGCCGGGAAAATGATGACCGGAAATCGCCTTCCAGCCATACGGTTTCAACTCACCGTTGAGTAAGTGTCCGGCAGTGTGCAAAGCCGAATGATACAACCGCTCGGCGGGTGAAATAGCCGCAGTTATTGGCTGATGGTCTTCTGCATTAAGCGGCTGCTGCGGGTAGGCTACCACCAGCCCGCACGCCTGCTTGCGGATTTTTACCGCAATATCGTTTACCCACGCCGTGTCGGCAGGCTGACCGCCGCCCTGCGGATGAAAGATATTCTCCTGCAAGGCAATCCACTCACCGTGCTCGTCGACGCCGCGGGCAAAAACGGACGTTTCTATGCTGAAACAATAGGTATCTTCCATGTAATGTGGGTTCTGACTCATGCGCAACGCTCCCGAAGTAGGTTAACTTACTGTTCGGAATAAAATACCTATAAGCGCGAATTCGGACAAGAATTTTTTAAAAAAGGGGTAAAGCAAAATGTTATTTATTAATAAATACCAATAAAAACATATACTTATTAAAATTAATTATGGAGTTAAGAATGTTTTCTAGCCATTAATGTTTCCTATTACGAACAACTAGTCACTGTGCAAAGCGCCGTTCTTGTTCGCTGCGATCGGCATCCAGCTCGGCAAGCGCCAATCGGGTCTCTTCACGCCAGCGCTGCAGCAGGGCTTTTTTACCGCTTAGCTTAAGCAGCATAGCCACCTCAGCTGCCGATTTATTGGCCTGCAGGCTGTAACGCAGCGCGGGCAAGGACAGCGTTGACTGAAACAACAGCCGCAGCAGCGAGGCGCGGCTGCTATCGAGCGAGCGACTGGCAAAGGCGAAACCGCCCAACTCGCGCCAGTCAGTAGGGTTCAGCGGGCAGTCATCAGGTGTCTTACCGTCGTGGGAAACGGTTAACGAGTCGCTGCTCGACTCTGCCTGAAGCAGCCTTGAAGGATAAATAACCGCGGCGACCTCGGCCGGGATCTGCCAACGGTTTCTGTAAAGCTGCTGCGTGGCGCGTTGGCAAAGCGCGAAGCCGCGATCGCTGAGCGGCAGCAGCGCCATGGTAGCAAAACAGCCGCTGCTGGCTTCGCGCTGTCCACCGACCCGCACCGCTTCAAAGCCGCAGCTGTGCCAGAATCGCCACAGCTCATCGCTAAAACCAAAGCTGACCGACAGAAAGTCGAGCCCCTGCTCACGCGCATGTTGCCGCTGCTGCGCAATCAACGTTTTGCCAACGCCCTGCCTGCGGCTGTGTGCCGCCACGGCAATGCGGCTCACCCGGCGAGAACGCATGACCGCCGCCTCGGGAAATCCGCCGTGTGCGGCCATCGATTGCGCCACCAGATTGCCTCTTGGCCGCCTTCTCCCCGCCCATATTTCGTGTGCCAGCGCGGCATCGAGGCCACCCTCCTCCACCAGCCACAGCGCGGCGGCCAGTTGCCTGCCGCGTTGCGCGATGGCAAAAGACATGCCTGGCGCGTCGAGCATGCGCCGCAGGTCGATGGGCGAAGTGCGGTAGTGGGCGCTGGTCAACAGCTGATAAAAATCAGCCAGCAGCGCGGGATTATGCTGCCAGGAACGGGCGTCGAAGGTGCTCAGGCTTAACGCGGCCCGCGAGTCGACGCGATCCAAACCTGCGAGGTCAGGTTCGCCAAACAGCAGGACCCGATCGAGCAGCTCCTCCAGCGGATCGTGCTGCGCCCAGCGAATCGGATCGAGCAGCCGTAAATCGTGCCACTGCGGCAGCGAGGCGCAGAATTTCAACAGGAATCCGCGACCGGTCCCCTCATAGCCCTGTACCGTGGTGGTTAGCAATACGCGAGGGAAAAAGGCAATCAAGCGGGCCAGCAGCGGCGCAGGAATGGCCGCCGCTTCGTCAATCAACAGCCAGTCGGCGTCGATCGGCGCACCGCTTTCGCAATGGGCCAACAGCGCATCGGGGGCCCAAAACCGGGCACCGTCATCGCTTTGCTCGACGATACGCTGCGCGGAGGCTTTAGCCGGCGCGGTGACCCAGCATGGGCCGCGCCACTGCTGCACCAGCATGCCGGCTAGCGTTGATTTTCCGCGACCTCGCGCCGCGGTGAGCACGAAAATCTCTTCGCGGCCCTGTAACAACGTTTCGAGAACAGTTCGCTGCTGCGGCGTAGGTCCGCCCTGCGGTGCGCGCCAGTCGGGCCCCTCAGGCAATGCCAACGGCTGGAAATCCTCGCCCTGACGCCAGACCAGCGCGCGCTTATCTTGCAGTATTTGCTGGCAAAAACGGCTAATAAAGCGCGGCGTAGCGATAGCCTCGGGCAGCTCGCTCCAGCGCAGGCTGTCGCTGTCCGCCTGCCATGGCCAACTTGTCCATGCCGGTGAAAGCAACACAAGCCAGCTTCCGGCCCGCAACACGCCGCTAAAGGCCGCGAGCGCCTCGGCATTCAGCCCGCTCCCGGCATCGAAAACGCCGTGCATAAACTCCTGCCCCAGCAGCTGATTGACCTTTTCAGGCTCCAGCACGCCCATTTTCGGCTGGGACTGGGACTGCGGGGCGATCCACGGCCAGTCGCCCTGAAAATTGCGCATTAACTGCACCGCCTGCCGCTCGCACCAGCCCGCCTCACCGCTGAGCACCAGCAAACGCCGCACGCCCTGACTGCGCATTTGGCGCTGGCAGTCGATTAGCTGGGCCAGTAACGGTTGAGGAATGGGCGTTTGCGGCTCGACCTGCGACATCGGTTTAGCCTTTACCGATCATTAACGACAGCAGACCGGCTGCAATCAGTGGCCCCACCGGCACGCCCTTAAAGAAGGCGACGCCGAGCACGGTGCCGACTAACAGCCCGGCGACCAGCTGCGGCTGGCTGCCCATCAGCATAATTCCGCGCCCGCCTAACCAGGAAACACCGACGCCGACCAGAATGGCAAGAATGGATTTCCAATGTAAAAATGAGTGGATCAGCGCGCTGGGGGTGATTTTTCCATTGGCGATCGGCACCATCACGCCGATGGTGAGAATGATAATGCCCAGTGTCAGGCCGTATTTCTCGATCCACGGGAAGAAGTGATTAAGCGGCGTAATGCGCACCGTCAGCAGGAAGAACATTGCGATGGTTACGGCAGAGTTGTGGCTAAGAATACCCAAGCCGGCAAAAACCAGCAGAATAAGCAAGGTTGGATCGAGATAAGCCATAAAATTCCCAGAGTAAGTCAGCGTGTAGAAAGCAGAGTTTGTATTAATAGACTTAAGCCTCAGGCAGGCAAGCCGCATGAGCACTTCAGGAGCTTACACAACTATGCCGCGCAGGTGAATACGCGAGGGAAATAAGCCGCTTTGGCAGCGGCTATCGCGCAGCCAACAACGCTGCGGCGGGAAAGATAGCGGGAAATTAGCTGAAGGTATTGCACTGGTCCATACGACCGCTGTCATAGCCGCGTTTAAACCAGTCATAGCGCTGCGCCGAGGTGCCGTGGGTGAAGCTATCGGGAACGACGCGGCCCTGGCTTTGCTGCTGTAGCCTGTCGTCACCGATGGCGCGGGCGGCGTCGAGCGCCTGCTTGAGATCGCCGCTTTCCAGCACCTGTTCCTGCTGCATCGCGTGTCCCCAGATACCGGCGAAACAGTCGGCCTGCAGCTCTACTTTTACCGACAGGCGATTTATTTCAGCCTGCGAGGCGCCCTGTTGCATCTGACGCACCTTGCGATCAATTCCCAACAAGTTTTGTACGTGATGGCCCACCTCATGGGCGACCACGTAGCCTTGGGCGAAATCACCGCCCGCGCCGAGCTTGTCTTTAAGCTCCTGGTAGAAAGACAGATCGATATACACCGTGCTGTCAGTCGGGCAGTAGAAAGGACCCATCACCGACTGACCGGTGCCGCAGCCGGTGCGGGTGGCTCCACGATACATCACCAGTTTAGGATCCCGATAGGTCATGTTGTTCTGCTTGAAAATTTGCGTCCATACGTCTTCTGTGGAAGCCAGGATCACCGAGGTAAATTTAGCCTGGCGGTCGTCGTTCGGACTGATAGAGGTCGGCGTTTGCCGCTGCTGATACTGTGAGGGGCTAGAGGATTGGCCGCCGTCAATCAGCGGGCTGAGATCGACGCCGTAATAACCGGCAATGAGCACTACAATAACGATCACAATGCCGCTTTTACCGCGAATTGGAATACGCATGCCGCCCAGGCCATTGCCGCCCGAGCCGCTGCTATCGCCACGGCGATCTTCCACATTGTCGCTTTCTCGACGCCCTTGCCAACGCATAGTCCACCCCCGCTGTTTTCTTAATCCTAGTTAACAAGCCGCAAGAATACCAATGGCGCGGCGTCGGGTTTTGATGACGATTCGACTTTAGGGGAGAGATTTTTTCTAAAAAACGGCGGCGGGAAAACGGGCAGAGAAAAAAATGCGCCCCTTTGGACGACGGCGCGGAGCCGTGTTAACAATCCAAAGAGGCGTAATCGTTTGCGTAATGAGGCTAAAAAAAGATTAGTCTAATTTAACACCGATACGCTTAGCGACTTCTTCGTAGGCTTCGATCAGTCCGCCCAGGCTCTGGCGATAACGGTCTTTGTCCATTTTTTCAAGCGAGTCGACGTCCCACAGGCGGCTACCGTCTGGAGAGAATTCATCGCCCAGCACCACTTCACCCTTGAACAGGCCAAACTCCAGCTTGAAGTCGACCAGAATCAGACCGGCGTCGCCGAAGATCTTGGTCAGCACGTCATTGGTCTTGTAGCTCAGCTCTTTCATGCGTGCCAGATCTTCTTCGTTCACCCAACCGAAGGTCTTGCAGTAAGATTCGTTGACCATTGGGTCATGCCTGGCATCGTCTTTCAGGAACAGGTCGAACAGCGGTGGGTTTAGCACCAGGCCTTCTTCTACGCCTAAACGCTTAACCAGTGAACCGGCCGCGCGGTTGCGAATTACGCATTCAACCGGAACCATGTCCAGCTTTTTCACCAGCACTTCGTTGTCTGACAGCAGACGCTCCATCTGGGTAGGAATGCCCGCTTCTTCCAACTTCTGCATAATGAAGTGGTTGAATTTGTTGTTGATCATGCCTTTACGGTCGAACTGCTCAATACGTTCGCCATCCAGTGCTGACGTATCATTACGGAACTCCAAAACCAGCAGGTCTGGGTTTTCGGTGGTGTAGACGGTTTTCGCCTTTCCGCGATACAACTCAGCTAACTTTTGCATCTTAACTTACTCCAGTGACTTGATTGGGGTGGTACAAAAAACGTAGGGATAACTCTATTATTTGCCATAAATCGGCAAATGCAAAAAGGGGCCGGAGCCCCTTCGCGTATTACCTTGAGACGGTACTGCTTTGATTAAACGCCGCCTGCATCACTGCCACCATCGCATCGTTCTGCGACTGGGTCAGGACGTGTCCTTTAGGATCAAGGAACTGCACGCTACTGCGGTTATTCAAGTCACCGATCTGAAGCTTATATTCCCCAGAAACCAGGCCAGGATCTTTCGCGCCCAGTGCGTCCCATGCATCGTCACTCAGCGGGTTGTACTTAACGGTCAAGGTACCCTGAGGACGGCTGCTGTCGGTCACTTTCATGCCGGCTTTCAACAGCGCACTCGGCAGGCGTTCCCAGACATTGCCGTAAGGTGCACGAACAATCAGCACCGGCAGGCCGGTATCATCCGCGCCGCTCTGCACGTCAATCTCACCGATTTTACGGTTGTCCAGACGATTCTGCTGCTCTTGCTGCAGTGCGCCCAGACCGGCGGTGATGGAGTTCAACATCTGGCTGGTGTAACGCTGCTGTTCGGTCGGTGAGGTCACAGGTTTACCCTGCTGATCGAGTTCAAGCGTTTTCACAGTCAGCGCGCTCTGATAACCCTGATTGGTCACGCTGATTTGATAACGACCCTGATACTGGAAGTTTTCATCTTTGCGATTCCACTGCACGTTGTCGGTGGTCAGCGTCTGGTTGGCATCGTCACGGCTGGCAATCTTGTAGCCATTTTTCTGCACGATGGTGACGACGTTAGCCCACAGGCCGCTGCTCTGAGAGCCGTTCAGCAATACGGTACCGGTATCGCTGGTGTACTGCGCGCGGGAACCGTCGACCAGCGCCAGAGGCTGCAGTGGCGGACGGATATCCAGTGATTTGCCTAACGCGCCCTTGCCGGTATTCGCAGGAACGTCGTAAGTCCCGTTCTCAAGCGGCAGGATCATACCGTTAGGCGTCTGAAGATCTTTTAAAGGTGCTGCCTGAAGATAGTCTTCGTTACCGTTGATCTGGCGCTTAAAGCTGGGATCGTTGGAGCAGGCCGCCAGCAGCATAACGAGGGAAAGCCCCATAACTTTTGCAATTGTCGACTTCTGAAAACGTGGTTTTGTTAATGAGTAGGTCATCAAATATCCCTAAAAGTGTTATCCCCTGGTACTTAACGCAACCGCGCCAACACCTCGGGTTATAGCAAACCGGCCTTGTTTAGTGCATCTTCCACTATTGGACGAGCAGCATCGGTCAGCGGCGTCATTGGCAGACGCACTGTATCGGTTGCTATCAATCCCAGAGCCTTACAGGCCCATTTCACCGGGATCGGGTTTGCTTCTACAAACAGATGCTGATGCAACGGCATCAAGCGCTGATTTAAACGGCGCGCTTCGGCAAATTTGCCTTCCGCTGCCAGACGGCAAAGTTCGACCATTTGCGCTGCCGCCACGTTGGCGGTGACAGAAATAACGCCCTTGCCACCCAGTTGCATAAAGTCCAGACCGCTGAAGTCATCACCGCTCAGCAGAATGAAATCTTCATCATCAACCAGCACTTGGATCTGGCTAACGCGACTTAAGTTCCCTGTTGCCTCTTTGCAAGCAACAATATTTTTAATTTTTGCTAAACGGGCGATGGTCGCAGGCAGCATGTCGCAGCCGGTTCGAGATGGCACGTTGTAGAGAATTTGTGGCAGCGCAGTGCTTTCGGCAATGGCTTTGAAATGCTGATAGACGCCTTCCTGAGTAGGACGGTTGTAGTAAGGCGTGACCGTTAAACAGCCGACAACCCCGGAATTCTCAAAGCGTTTGGTCAACGCGATGGCTTCAGCGGTGGCGTTGGCTCCGGTGCCGGCGATAATCGGGATACGGCCATTGGCCAGATCCAGCGTCTGTAGAACGACGTCAGCGTGCTCATCATGGTTCAAGGTTGCAGACTCACCGGTCGTGCCTACGGAAACGATCGCCGCAGTACCGCTGGACACATGATAATCAATCAGTTTTTTGAGACTCGCGCGATCGACGGCACCCTTGTCGTCCATCGGCGTAACCAGTGCAACAATACTTCCCGTAAACATTGACCTTCCCCTCCACAAACAGGTGACTCATGGTACTTTTTAACACGTGGGCAAAGCAAGTAAACAACGTGACGTAAGCGTCTGCCGGGCGGTTTTTTTTCTGTTTTCAGACAATTTCGTTAGCCGAAAGCGTTTTTGCGCGACGGGTCTTTTTTAGCGGCAGCGGGTTTTTACAGTTGAAATGGTTTTTCTGTTTGCGATAGTTTTCATGTCTGCGATAGTAAGTCTCACAACAGGGCATGACAGGAAGAGCTATTTTGTCACAACCACAACAACAACATTATTTGGTTATCACCGCGCTGGGTGCCGATCGTCCCGGTATCGTGAATACCATTACTCGCCAGGTTAGCAGCTGCGGTTGTAATATCGAAGACAGCCGTCTTGCCATGCTCGGCGAGGAATTTACCTTTATTATGTTCCTTTCTGGCAGCTGGAACGCTATTACGCTGATCGAGTCCACGCTGCCGCAAAAAGGCGCCGAGCTCGAATTACTGATCGTGATGAAAAGAACCAGCGCGTCCGAGCGTCCGCCGATGCCCGCTACCGTGTGGGTGAAGGTTGACGTCAAAGACTCGCCGCATTTAATTGAGCGCTTTACCAATTTATTCCACACCCACCAGATGAATATTGCCGAGCTGGCGTCGAAGACCACCCCCGCGGAGGGGACTAGCGAAGCACAATTATCGATACAGATCACCGCCCATAGCCCGGCGAATACCGATGCGGCAATTATTGAGCAGGCGTTTCATCAGCTATGTACAGAATTGAAGGCACAAGGCAGTATTAACGTCATTACTACGACCTAATCGCATTTAACAGCCTGCAGATAAACCTCAGCATTAAAATATGATGGAGAATAAAATGAGCCCACTGAAAGCCGGAGATGCTGCGCCGCAGTTTAGTTTGCCGGATCAAGACGGTGAACAGATCAATTTGGCCGATTTCCAGGGACAGAAAGTCCTGGTCTATTTTTACCCGAAGGCCATGACGCCAGGTTGCACCGTTCAGGCTTGCGGCCTGCGTGACAACATGGACCAGCTAAAAGAAGTCGGCGTTGAAGTACTGGGTATCAGCACCGATAAACCGGAAAAACTGTCGAAGTTTGCTGAGAAAGAGCTGTTGAACTTCACGCTGCTGTCTGATGAAGATCACCAGGTCTCGCAGGCCTTTGGCGTCTGGGGCGAGAAATCCTTTATGGGTAAAACCTATGACGGCATCCACCGCATCAGCTTCCTGCTCGACGGCAACGGTAAGGTTGAAAAAGTCTTCGATGATTTTAAGACCAGCAACCACCACGACATCGTGCTGGCCTACGTGACGGGTCAATAATGACTCGGGAGTCGTTTACTCCCCTACCCTAACCCTGCGCCAAGATAATTGGCGCAGGGGATTTATCAGCCCTTTCCTGCACGCGAGGGAAGGGCCTGATTCAGACGCCTCGTTGCTAGCCTATCTGCCGCAAAATCCTAAACTGCCGGTGGGCTTATCATCTGCCTTTACCTCACCCTCCAAAAAGTCTACCAGCACGCTTTAAGCCTTTTTCCAGTCGATTTATGCAAAGGTCTTATCCTTTTATGGGGCTACTTCACCGGCGAGCATTGCCCTAACTTGTTAAGGCAGTGTTAATAATACAAACCGAGGTGAATTATGTTAGATCGCAATAAAGCCATCGCGCGTGACGTTACCGAGCACGCCCAATATTTTGAGTACACCAAAGCCGCCGATCCTATTGGCTCAGGAACCATCAGCCAGGTGCCTTATCACTCATTCTCTCCTGCCCTTTATGCTGACGGAAAAAGTCGCGTTATCCCTCTCGACCTTTCCTCTAAATTAGGCTGCGAATGGCCCGCGACGGGACCCGGTCTGCTGGCAAATTTTGTGCGCATCAATAAGGGGGAGTCGTTAACTATTAACCCGTTGGCGACCTCGCAGATATTTTACACCCTCCACGGTAAGGGTCAGGTTTCACAGTCACCCGATAGTTTCGAATTTGAAAAGGGCGCTTTTTTTGCTTTACCAGGTGGCGTTGAAACCGTTGTTGTCGCGAAGGAAGATACCGCGTTCTACTACATTAACGATGAGCCCCTACTGCATTACCTGGGGGTAACTCAAACATCGCCGCGCTTCAAACCTACCCTTTATCCGGCAGCCGATGCCCTTGCGGCACTGGAAAAGGCAGCCGCAGAGAAGGACGCAGCGTCGAGAAGCCGGGTCTCCGTCCTGCTGGGCAATAAAAACTTCCCTAAAACGCAGACCGTGACCCATGTCCTGTGGGCAATGTTTGGCCTGCTGCCCGCAGGGGCAATTCAAAAACCCCACAGACACCAGTCAATTGCCTTAGATTTCATCGTCGAGGCTCCTGAGGGCTGCTACACGCTGGTGGGGAAATCTTTGGATGAAAAAGGCGAGATTAACGATCCGGTTCGCGTTGACTGGCAGTCAGGCATGGCGTTTGTTACCCCACCGGGGTATTGGCATGCGCATTTCAACGAAAGTGACAAACCTGCCCGGCTGATCCCCATACAGGATGCGGGACTACAGACCTGGTTAAGGGCGCTGGATATTCGTTTTTCAGCTATCTGATGAGTCAGATTCAGAGGAGTACGGCGATTTATCCCCCGTTCTCTTAACCAGAAAGTCGATGAAAACGCGGACCTTACTGGATACCGTTTTCTTTCTTGGGTAAACAGCCCACACGGCTGGCGGCTTGGCTGATTGACTAAAAACGGTGTTAGGCAGCAGCTGAATAAGTTGGCCGCTCTCGCAATAGCCAGCGGCCAGCCAAGTCGGAAGATAAGCGATGCCGCCCTGATTTTGACAAAGCTTCAGCATCGCCATTTCATCATTCAGACTGATATGAGCGCTTGAAAGATAAAAAGCGGCCATTTCCGCGTCCTTGCCGCTTTGGCTATACCACGCTTTATTGGCCATTTGCGCGTGGACGATGGCCGGCATTTTAGACAATGCCTCCAGCGTCTGCGGCACGGGCTGATGGGCGATGAAGGCCGGTGAACAGCATGCAATATGCCAATTATCGGTCAATTTTCGCGCCATTAATGAGGAATCGGCCAACACGCCGGTGCGCACCGCCAGATCCAGATTGGAAGCAATCAAATCCGGTTCATCATTAGTCACCACTAGATTGACCGAAACCTGAGGAAAGGCGTTTAAGAATCCTGCAAGATTTGGCGCTATAAACTGCTGCACGAAAGCCGAGGGGGCGGCAAATTTCAACACGCCTGAAGGCACGCGGTTCAGTGATGAAGCCGCTTCACGGGCCTCTTCAAGGCTCTCCATTACCTGCAGGCTATGCTGATAGAAGACGCGGCCCCCTTCGGTGAGAGTCAGCCCGCGCGTGGTTCGATTAAACAACGCAATGCCGAGATCGCTTTCTAATTCAGCGATATGTCGCGATGCTGTCGACGTTTTTATCATTAGCTCTTCAGAAACACGGGTAAATGTTCCGACCTCAGCCAGGCGAACGAACGTTTTCAATGCATTAAAATAATTCACTGTTCCTCATAGACCTGTTCGTCTGGCCAGGCGTGATACACCGCTTTCACCAGCGTTGCCAGCGGGATAGCGAAAAACACCCCCCAGAATCCCCACATTCCACCGAAAATAACCACCGCCAAAATGATCACCAGCGGATGCAGGTTTACCGCCTCCGAAAACAGCAGCGGCACCAGTAAATTACCGTCCAACCCCTGCACCACCAGATAAGCAGCGATTAGCGTCCAGAAATCTGCGCCAATCCCCCATTGAAACAGCGCCACCACAAACACCGGGATCGTCACCAGCATCGCGCCGATATAGGGGATCAGTACCGAAAACCCAACCAGCACCGCTAAGAGCAGCGAATAGCGCATATCCAGGAAGAAAAACACCAAATAGGTCGCAATGCCGACAATCACCATCTCCAGCACTTTGCCGCGAATATAGTTGGTGATCTGCTGATTCATCTCGCTCCAGACCAACCCGGCCAAGCCTCTATCTCGCGGCAGCACGCGGCGCACTGCCCTGAGCATCTGGTCTTTATCCTTGAGCAGGAAAAATACCATCAGCGGCACGATCACCAGGTAAATCGACAGCGTTAAAATGCCCACCAGCGAGGCCAAAGAGTATTTGACTACCGATTCGCCGACGCCGGAGATCCGCGAGCGCAGATTGTCGGTCATCATGTCGAGAATACCGGCATCCACTAACGCAGGGTAACGCTTGGGCAAGGTGGCGGCCATCGCATAGAAGCGGTTGAGCATACTGGGCAAGTCGGCCATCAGGTTGACGCCCTGCTGCCAGGTCAATGGGGCAACTACAAACACCAGCAGCATCACGATGCCGGTAAAAATAGTCAGCACAATGCACACGGCCAGCGTGCGCGAGCAGCCGCAGTGCTGGAGTCGAACGGTTGGCCATTCCAGCAAATACGCCAAGACGATGGCAAACAGCAGCGGTGCGAGAATGCCGCTGAAAAAATAGAGGATACAGAATCCGGCCACCAGTATCGCCAATAGCGCGATAGCCTGAGGGTCGGTAAATCGGCGACGGTACCATTGTAATAACATCTCGAGCATCAGTGTTAACTCCTAAAATCTATTCACCTGTCGCTGACGCATTTGTCACAGATAGTTCAGGCTAAGTGGTTCCAATGTAGTAACGCTTGGTTACAATGGTCGCCATCGTCGTTGAGATAATGAACACCTGATGTGAACCAGCCTGTAAAGCGAACCTTATCACGGATGGGGGTTTCAATGCCTTACAGAGGTCGAATGTCTTGGGTTAATCTGTGTCATCTCACAAAGCCAATACGTAAACCACGCGGGATCCTGACAAAAAGGTAATTATGGCAATGCGGAAAAAGTTAACGTTAAGCACTCTCGTCACGCGGCTAGCGCTGGCCGGTCTGCTGGTGTCTACCCTCGGCGCAGGCGTTTCCGTTACTGCCCGAGCCGACAGCGCCGACACGCTGCCCGATATGGGCACCACCGCCGGGGGTACGTTGACCATCGATCAAGAGCTGCAAATGGGCGACTATTACGTGCGCCAGCTGCGCGGCAGTGCGCCTTTGATCGACGATCCGCTGATTGATCATTACATCAATCAGCTGGGCAACCGGCTAGTGGCGCACGCCTATTCGGTGCGTTTTCCCTTTCACTTTTTTATCGTTAACAACGACGAGCTCAACGCCTTTGCCTTTTTTGGCGGTAACGTAGTGCTGCACTCGGCAATATTTCGTTTTAGCGATAACGAGAGTCAGCTAGCGTCGGTGCTGGCGCATGAAATTTCGCACGTCACCCAGCGCCATCTTGCCCGCTCGATGGAGGATCAAAAACTGCACTCGCCTCTGACCTGGGTTGGCGTTCTCGGCTCTGTTCTGCTGGCGATGGCCAGCCCACAGGCGGGAATGGCCGGGCTTACCGGCACGCTGGCGGGCACCCAGCAGGGGATCATCACCTTTACGCGATCCAACGAGGAAGAGGCCGATCGTATTGGACTGCAGGTGCTGCAGCGTTCTGGCTTTGACCCACAATCCATGCCAACCTTCCTGCAAAAACTGGCTGACCAGACGCGCTATTCCAGCAGACCTCCGGAGATCCTGCTGACCCATCCGCTACCGGACAGCCGCCTGTCCGACGCCCGCAACCGCGCCAATCAGATGCCGCGCACGGTGGTGCAATCCTCGCAGGAGTTTCTGTTTGCCAAGGTGCGTATCCTCGGCATGTACGGCACAAAAGACCATCCGCTGACCGACGACTATCTCAACCAACTGAGCAACGGCAATATTCGCGAGCAGAATGCGGCAAAATACGGTCACGCCTTACAGTTTTATCAGGCTAAAAGTTATAATCAGGCCGCGGCACTCCTCGACGCGATGCTGGCGAAAGATCCGAGCAACGTCTGGTATCTCGATCTGCTGACCGATATTGATATCGATCGCCAGCACCCCGCGCAGGCGATTACCCGTTTGGAAAAAGTTAATGCAGCGGCCAGTAAAGACCCGGTGCTGCAGCTGAATATGGCCAATGCCTATATCGAAGGCAATGAGCCGGCCAAGGCCAGCCGGCTGCTTTATCGCTATACTTATGCTTATCCGAACGATGCTAACGGTTGGGATTTACTCACCAAAGCCGTCGCCCAGCAGGGATTACGCGCACAGGAGCTGGCGGCGCGGGCAGAAAGCATGGCGCTGGTAGGTCGGCTCGATCAGTCTATTAGCATGCTCAGTTCCGCCAGCGCACAGTCGAAGCTCGGCAGCCTGGATCAGGCACGCTACGACGCGCGTATCGACCAGCTGCGTCAACTGCAAAAACGCTTCCAGCAGTATGAGAAAGGCTGAGCAAGCGGCAATTTTTAAAGGAGATATCGATGAAACATCCGGTCGCGATTTACCACAATCCGCGCTGTAGCAAAAGCCGTGAGACGCTGGCGCTGCTTGAAGGGAAAGGCATTAAGCCCGAGGTGATCCTCTATCTGGAAACGCCGCCTTCGCTGGACAGGCTTAAGGCGTTGCAGCATCAGCTGGGCTTTTCATCCGCCAGAGAGATGATGCGTACTAAAGAGGAAGTCTATAAGGAGAAAAATTTGCAGGACCCGGGACTGAGCGAGGAACAGCTATTACAGGCTATCGCCGACAGCCCGCGCCTGCTGGAGCGCCCCATCGTGGTCAATAATGGCCAGGCTCGTTTAGGTCGCCCGCCGGAGCAGGTATTAGCGATCCTTTAGCCCGCCGACGCTACAGGTGCAGCGTTTCTTTTACAAAAGGAATGGTCAGTTTGCGCTGGGCGGTGATTGACGCGCGATCTAGCTGATCGAGGGTCATAAACAGCGTACGCATTTCGCGATCCAGCCGTTTTAACAGGAAACGGCCGACGTCCTCCGGCAGCTCGAAGCCGCGCAGTTTGGATCGCAGCTGTAGCGCCTGCAGTTTTTCTTCGTCAGACAGCGGCTGCAGGCGGTAGATTTGCCCCCAGTCGAGGCGCGAGGCCAGATCCGGCAGGCCAAGATTTAGCTGACGCGGTGGGCGATCGCCGGTAATAAACAGCCGCGTGCGACCGGTTTCGAGAATGCGATTGTACAGGTGGAAGACCGCCGCTTCCCAGGCTTCATCACCGGCGATGCCTTCGATATTATCGATGCAGACCAGCGCCAACTGCTCCATTCCATCCAACACTTCCGGCACAAAATAGGCGCGCTTGTCTAACGGAACATAACCTACCGCTTCGCCACGCTGGGAAAGCTCGGCACAGGCTGCGTGCAACAAATGGCTGCGACCGCCGCCTTCACGCGACCAGAAATAAATATAGGTGCCATGTTCCTGCTGCATTGCAGTTTGAATAGCGGAGAGCAGCGAGGTGTTGTCCCCCGGATAAAAACTGGCAAAGGTTTCGTCGTCGGGAAGATAAAGTGGCAGGGAAAGCTGTGCCGGTGTATTCAGAAGTACCTCACCAAACTGGCGTAGATCAGACCTGGCTATACAAAAAAATATCAGGACAAATAATTAATCGAAGAATCTTAGCATAGGATCCGCGAAGATTTGAACTTTTGCCGCGCTAAGTGCGGGTTAAACAGGCGACGTCGCGGGCAAAGTAGGGTTTGCCCGCTAAAAAACTCACCGTTTAGCCTCGGCGATCATACCGTAGGCGGGCCGCGCTCGTCGGGCACATCAATGATCTCTTCTTCGCCGCGGATCACATCGAACAGCTTAAACAGCAGGCTCAGGAATACGCCCACCACCGTCGCCAGCGCCATGCCTTTCAGCTCGGCGGCACCGATGTGCACTTTGGCGCCGCTGACGCCGATAATCAGAATCACCGAGGTCAGGATCAGGTTCTTTGGCCTATTGTAATCGACTTTCGACTCGATCAACACGCGGATCCCGGAAGCACCAATCACGCCATAAAGCAGCAGAGACACGCCGCCCATGACCGGCACAGGAACGGCCTGAATAGCCGCTGCCAGCTTGCCGCAGCATGACAAGAGGATCGCCAGGATGGCCGCTCCGCCGATAACCCAGGTACTGTAAACCTTGGAAATGGCCATCACGCCGATATTCTCGCCGTAGGTGGTATTCGGCGTCGAGCCAAACAGGCCCGAAAGCACGGTAGATAAGCCGTTTGCCAGCATTGAACGATGCAGGCCAGGGTCGCGCAACAGGTCTTTTTTGACGATATTGGCGGTCACCACCAGGTGCCCAACGTGCTCGGCAATCACCACCAGCGCGGCGGGCAGGATAGTCAGGATGGCCACCCATTCGAAACGCGGGGTATAAAAGGTCGGCAAGGCAAACCAGTGAGCTTTTTCAATCGCCGAGACGTCGACCACGCCCATAAAGTAGGACAGCGCGTAGCCTACCAGCACGCCAATTAGAATCGGGATGATCGCCAGGAAACCGCGAAACAGCACCGAGCCGAGCACGGTCACCGACAGCGTGACTACCGAGATAGTCACCGTGGTGCTGTCGGCGGAGGTGCCATCGGCGGGCAGCAGACCGGCCATATTTGCCGCCACGCCCGCCAGCTCCAGGCCGATTACCGCCACAATGGCGCCCATCGCCGCCGGGGGGAACATCACGTTAATCCAGCCAATGCCCGCCTTCTTGACGATCAGCGCCACGACGCAGAACAGCAGGCCGCAGACGATAAATCCGCCCAGCGCCGCCTCATAGCCCATCGGTAATAACAGCAGTACCGGTGAAATAAAGGCAAAGCTCGAGCCAAGATAGGCCGGAATTTTTCCTTTGCAGATAAACAGATACAGCAAGGTGCCGATGCCGTTAAACAGCAGCACGGTGGCCGGATTGATTTTAAATAGAATGGGCACCAGCACCGTTGCGCCAAACATGGCGAACAGGTGCTGGAAACTCAGGGGGATAGTTTGTAACAGCGGCGGGCGCTCGCTTACCCCAATAACGCGACGGGTCATGGACCGATCCTCTTGCAATTCATTGATCTAGTGTATTGTTTAGCTGTTTTGCCTGGTTACTCGTGGTGCGAGTAAAAAAAAGCCGACGTTTAGGTCGGCTTCTTGGATCGGCTGTAGCTTATTTAGTACCGAATATCTTGTCGCCCGCGTCGCCGAGGCCAGGAATGATGTATCCCTTTTCATTCAATCCCTGATCGATTGAGGCGGTGTACAGCTCAACGTCCGGGTGCGCTTTCTCCAGCGCGGCGAGACCTTCCGGCGCGGCAACCAACACCAGCACTTTAATGCTCTGGCAACCGGCTTTCTTCAGCAGGTCGATAGTGGCGATCATCGAACCGCCGGTGGCCAGCATCGGGTCGACCACTAACGCCATGCGCTCTTCTATATTAGAGGCCAGCTTTTGGAAATAAGGCACCGGTTGCAGCGTCTCTTCGTCACGGTATACGCCGACCACGCTGATACGCGCGCTCGGTACGTGCTCGAGCACGCCTTCCATCATGCCCAGGCCCGCACGCAGGATAGGCACCACGGTTATCTTCTTACCTTTGATCTGATCAACCTCAACCGGGCCGTTCCAACCTTCGATGGTCACGGTTTCCGTTTCCAGGTCTGCGGTTGCTTCGTAGGTCAGTAAGCTGCCTACCTCAGAAGCCAGTTCGCGAAAGCGTTTTGTGCTGATGTCATTTTCACGCATCAGTCCCAGCTTGTGTTTTACCAGCGGGTGTTTCACTTCAACGATCTTCATTTTCTCTCTCTCCTAAGGCTTGCTGACCAAAAAAATCGCGTGATTATAACGTCTTTTATTTCCAACGCCAGCGCCAATAGACCGATACGGATCAACGGATCCGCACTTCGCGGCAGGATAGGCTTTTCTCACGGTAATGTGAGTATAGATTGAGAAACATAACGAGACCTCTCGCAAACGTTTGCCTGCGCTGTTAGAATTAGCCCGCGCCATTTTCAACAACCACAAAACGCATACGTCGTGGGGATTCCGCAGTGACCGAAAAGACCTCTCTCAGCTATAAAGACGCAGGTGTGGACATCGATGCCGGTAACGCATTGGTAGACCGCATTAAAGGTGTAGTAAAACAGACTCGTCGTCCAGAAGTCATGGGCGGACTGGGTGGTTTTGGTGCCCTGTGCGCGCTGCCGCAAAAATATCGTGAACCCGTGCTGGTTTCGGGAACCGACGGCGTTGGCACCAAGCTGCGTCTGGCAATGGATTTAAAACGCCACGATACCATTGGTATCGATTTGGTCGCTATGTGTGTGAACGATCTGGTAGTACAGGGCGCAGAGCCGCTGTTCTTCCTGGATTATTACGCGACAGGCAAACTGGATGTCGATACCGCAGCCAGCGTCATTACCGGTATCGCCGAAGGCTGCCTGCAGTCGGGCTGTTCGCTGGTGGGTGGCGAAACCGCAGAAATGCCGGGCATGTACCACGGCGATGATTATGACGTCGCAGGTTTCTGCGTTGGCGTAGTTGAAAAATCAGAAATTATTGATGGTAGCAAGGTTCAGGACGGCGACGTTCTGGTCGCGCTGGCATCGAGCGGCCCGCACTCAAACGGCTACTCACTGGTTCGTAAAATTCTGGAAGTCAGCAAGGCCGATCCGTTGACCACCGATCTGGCGGGCAAGCCCCTGGCCGATCACCTGCTTGAGCCGACTAAAATCTACGTTAAATCAATCCTTAAACTGATTGAGAACGTTGAGGTTCATGCAATCTGTCACCTGACCGGTGGCGGCTTCTGGGAAAACATTCCTCGCGTATTGCCCGACAACACTCAGGCAATCATCGATGAATCAAGCTGGAAATGGCCGGAGGTGTTCGGCTGGTTGCAGCAAAACGGCAACGTCAGCAGCCACGAAATGTACCGCACGTTCAACTGCGGCGTGGGCATGCTGGTCGCGCTGCCGGCAGAGCTGGCTGATGAAGCCATTGCCCTGCTCAATGATAACGGCGAACAGGCCTGGGTCATCGGTAGCATCAAGGCTTCCGACTCAGAAGAGCGCGTAATTATTAAGTAACAATAAAAGAAAGCAACGGCGGTAAGCGAGCGGATCCCGATGAGCTGACACCGGTCAGTGATTCGGGTGAACAAGCGCAACCAACGCCGCTACGGCGTCAAGAGCGAAGCTAAAACGCTTTTACCCAGCTATTGGCGTTGTGGCAAGGCGGTAAGCGAGCGAATCCCGATGAGCTGACACCGGTCAGTGATTCGGGTGAACAAGCGCAACCAACGCCGCTATGGCGTCAAGAGCGAAGGTAAAAGATGAAAAGGATTGTAGTGCTGGTATCTGGGAGTGGTACTAACCTTCAGGCGTTAATCGATTCCTGCGCGCAGGGAAGGGTTAACGCCACGCTTAGTGCCGTTTTTAGCAATAAGGCATCGGCCTACGGTCTTGAACGCGCGCAGGCGGCGGGGATCCCCGCCCATGCGTTAGATCCAAAATCTTATGCCGATCGCGCCGCCTTCGATAATGCCCTTGCCGATGAGATCGACGCCTATCAGCCCGATCTTATCGTGCTGGCGGGCTATATGCGTATTCTCAGCCCTGAGTTTGTGGAACGCTACGCGGGCCGCATGCTGAATATCCACCCTTCCCTGTTGCCAAAATATCCTGGGTTACACACCCATCAAAAGGCTATCGACAATCAGGATGCCGAACACGGAACCTCGGTGCATTTTGTCACCCAGGAACTCGACGGCGGGCCGGTTATTTTGCAGGCAAAAGTGCCAGTGTTTGAAGACGATAGCGCCGAAGATCTTAATCAGCGCGTGCAAACGCAGGAGCACAATATTTACCCGCTGGTGATTAGCTGGTTCGTTGACGGACGCCTGGTGCTGCGCGACGGGCAGCCAGAGCTGGACGGACAGCGCGTACCCGTTCAAGGCTACGCCGCAGACTAATCGTCATGCTAAGCATAATGACCGTCTATACCCTGCTTTCTAAAAACCGGCGCTGTCCGGTTTTTTAATCTCACTTTTTTCCACACAACTTTCCAAAAAACATTCCACTGTTATTTCCTGACTATCCTTAAATCGATTGACGCTGTAGCAAAGGCGGCCCTGCAGAATCGATGCGCATGGATTTGTCGAATAGCCGAGAAAATCCCAATGAGCTGACTAATGTCTGCCTCGAGGCGAGTGTTTAATATTTTTTCTTATTCTCAAGCTCCGAATAATCTCCAAAGAGATGGGTGCTGTGGCAAGGCGGCGACGGAGTGAAAACGATGAGCTGACATGAGTCAGTGATTCGTTTTCGCGAGGGAAACCAACGAAGTCACGGTGACAAGGACGAAGGAGATTGAATTGATGGACATTGTTGTCAATCTCTCGCAATAATAAGAGTAGATACTAGGCCCTCTCCCTAAAGATAGCGCAGGCTGAACATGCGTCTCAATGGGCCAGGTTTCAGGCTAAATGAACGGAGTAAAAATGGGTCAGGAAAAACTGTATATAGACAAGGAACTGAGCTGGTTATCCTTCAATGAACGCGTATTGCAGGAAGCCGCCGACAAGACTAATCCCCTGATAGAACGCATGCGTTTCCTCGGCATATATTCGAACAATCTCGATGAATTCTATAAAGTGCGTTTTGCAGACTTGAAACGCCGTATTTTGATCAGCGAAGAGCAAGGCTTTATTGGCGCGTCACGCCACCTGGTGAAAAAGATCCAGGCCAAGGTTATGCGTATCGATCAGGAATTCGATAGCCTGTATAACGATCTGCTGTTAGAGATGGCGCGCAACCAAATCTTTCTTATTAATGAGCGTCAGGTTTCTGAAAACCAGCAAGCCTGGCTGCGCCAATACTTTAAGCATCACCTGCGTCAGTTTATAACGCCGATCCTGGTGAATCAGGAAACTAACCTGGTTCAGTTTCTGAAAGACGATTATACCTACCTGGCGGTCGAAATTATTCGCGGCGAGAAGGTCGATTACGCGCTGTTAGAAATTCCCTCCGATAAAGTTCCACGTTTCGTAAACCTGCCGCCCGAAGCACCGCGCCGTCGCAAGCCAATGATCCTGTTGGATAACATTTTGCGCTACTGCCTCGATGATATCTTCAAGGGCTTTTTTGATTATGACGCGCTAAACGCCTATTCGATGAAGATGACCCGCGATGCGGAATATGACCTGGTTACCGAAATGGAATCCAGCCTGCTGGAACTGATGTCATCGAGCCTGAAACAACGTTTGACCGCCGAGCCGGTGCGTTTTGTTTACCAGCGCGACATGCCGGATGAAATGGTTGAGCTGCTGCGTGAGAAGCTGGGTATTTCCAACTATGATTCGGTGATCCCCGGCGGTCGTTACCACAACTTTAAAGATTTTATCGGCTTCCCGAACGTCGGTAAGGCCAACATGGTCAACCGACCGCTGCCGCGCCTGCGCCACCTGTGGTTCGATAATTTCCGCAACGGTTTTTCGGCAATCCGCCAGCAGGACGTGCTGCTCTACTACCCTTATTACACCTTCGAGCACGTGCTTGAACTGCTGCGTCAGGCGGCTTTCGACCCTAGCGTGCTGTCGATCAAGATTAATATTTACCGCGTGGCGAAAGACTCGCGCATTATTGAATCAATGATCCACGCCGCGCACAACGGCAAAAAAGTCACCGTCGTGGTGGAGTTACAGGCCCGTTTTGACGAAGAGGCCAATATTCACTGGGCCAAGCGTCTGACCGAGGCCGGCGTGCACGTTATTTTCTCCGCGCCGGGGCTTAAAATTCACGCCAAACTATTTCTTATCTCGCGACGCGAAGATGACGAAATTGTCCGCTATGCTCATATTGGGACCGGAAACTTTAACGAAAAAACCGCCCGTATTTACACCGACTATTCGTTGCTGACCGCCGATGCCAGGATCACCAATGAGGTTCGTCGGGTATTTAACTTTATTGAAAACCCTTATCGCCCGGTGACCTTCGAGCACCTGATGGTCTCACCGCAAAACTCGCGCAGCATGCTCTATGCCCTGATCGATCAGGAGATTACCAACGCGCAGGCCGGTGAAAAATCGGGGATCACGCTAAAAATAAACAATTTAGTGGATAAAGGGCTGGTCGATCGCCTGTATGCCGCCTCAAGCTTTGGGGTCAAGATACGCCTGTTGGTTCGCGGGATGTGCTCATTGATCCCCAACTTACCGGGAAGAAGTGAAAATATTCAGGTCACCAGCATTATTGACCGCTACCTGGAACATGACCGGGTTTATGTCTTCGAAAATAAAGGCGATCAAAAAGTATTCCTGTCATCTGCCGACTGGATGACGCGCAATATTGATTATCGTATCGAAGTGGCCGTGGCCCTGCTCGATCCACGCCTGAAGCAGCGCGTACTCGACCTGCTGGCGATTCAGTTTAGTGACACGGTCAAAGCAAGAATTATTGATAAAGATCTCAGTAACCGCTATGTTCCTCGCGGAAATCGTCGCAAAGTACGTGCGCAGGTGGCGATCTATGAGTATTTGAAAGCGTTTGAACTTGATAATCAAACACCACCTATAGAGCCAGCCTGATGATTTTGGAGCAAGACAACCATGCCGTTAAATAACCCAATGACCGCCAAGCCACAGGAAATCGCCGCGATCGATCTTGGATCGAACAGCTTCCATATGGTGATTGCCCGCGTCGTAAATGGCGCGCTCCAGGTCTTGGGCCGACTCAAACAGCGCGTCCACCTGGCCGACGGCCTGGATGCCGACAGTAATTTAAGCGAAGAAGCGATGCAGCGCGGTCTAGACTGCCTGGCGCTGTTCGCCGAGCGCTTGCAGGGTTTCCCTGCCGATAACGTGACCATCGTGGGTACCCACTCGCTGCGCCAGGCGGTTAACGCCGAGGAATTTCTGCAACGCGCCGCCGAGGTTATCCCCTATCCGATCGAGATCATCTCCGGTCAGGAAGAGGCGCGCCTGATCTTTATGGGCGTGGAACATACCCAGCCTGAGAAAGGCCGCAAGCTGGTAATCGATATCGGCGGCGGCTCAACCGAGCTGGTGATCGGTGAGGACTTCGAACCTTTGCTGGCCGAAAGCCGTCGCATGGGCTGCGTCAGCTTTGCCCAACTGTTCTTCCGTGGCAATGAAATCAGCCGCAGTAACTTTAAACGTGCCCGCCTGGCCGCCGCGCAGAAGCTCGAAACGCTGGCCTGGCAGTATCGCCTTCAGGGCTGGCAGTATGCGCTGGGCGCATCCGGCACCATTAAAGCCACGCATGAGGTGTTGGTTGAAATGGGTGAAAAGGACGGTCTGATCACCGCCGAACGCCTGGAGATGCTGGCCACGGAGGTGCTGAAGTTTAAAAACTTTAGCGCGCTAAGCCTGCCAGGCCTGTCCGAAGATCGCCAGTCGGTGTTTGTGCCGGGGCTGGCCATTCTGTGCGGCGTGTTTGACGCGCTGGCTATCAAGGAGCTGCGTCTTTCTGACGGTGCGCTGCGCGAAGGCGTACTGTACGAGATGGAGGGCCGTTTCCGTCATCAGGATATCCGCAGCCGTACGGCAAAGAGCCTGGCCGACCACTATAATATCGACCGCGAGCAGGCGCGTCGGGTATTAGAGACCACGGAAGCATTGTATACCCAGTGGTTGGCGCAAAATCCTTCTCTGGCGCAGCCGCAGCTCGAATCGCTGTTAAAATGGGCCTCAATGCTGCATGAGGTTGGCCTGAGCATTAACCACAGCGGTATGCATCGCCACTCGGCCTATATTTTGCAGAATTCGAACCTGCCTGGATTCACTCAAGAACAGCAAACGCTGCTGTCTACGCTGGTGCGTTTTCAGCGTAAGGCCGTGCGTCTCGACGATTTGCCGCGTCTGAACCTGTTCAAGAAGAAGCATTATTTGCCGCTTATCCAGCTGCTGCGCCTCGGCGCGCTGTTGAACAACCAGCGCCAGGCGACCACTCAGCCGGAAACGCTGCGCCTGACCACCGATGATAATCATTGGACTCTGCGCTTCCCGGCCGGTTTCCTGGCGCAAAACAGCCTGGTACAGCTCGATTTTGAACGCGAGCAGGAGTACTGGAATGATGTGACCGGCTGGAAGCTGATGCTTGAAGAGGAAGACGGCGAGGATTTGCAGCAGGAAGATTAGTGTTTCTTTAAACAAGAGTAACTAAAAGCAAGGATGCTGTTACTCTTAAGAGGCCACTATGCAAAAAAAATAACACTAGCAGAAGGACTCTGGATGCCAGCAGTAACACCACAAAACCATTCTCAAAAATTGGCGAAAGTACGCCAGCACATTCTCAATCTACTGTTAAATAATGACGAGTTGGCCGACAGCATTCTCGGCGAAAGGCCCGCCAAAGATCCGAATACCACCTTGATGGACCATACCGCTGACCTGCGCGCCAGCATCGCCCCGCTCCACGCCGCCGACCTTGCCGATATTCTCGAAGCCCTGCCTGAACGCCAGCGCCTTGCGCTGTGGAGCCTGGTGGATATTAGCGCGCGCGGCAAGGCCCTGGTTGAGGTCTCTGAAACGGTATGGGACAGCCTGATCGAGGAAATGAGCGACAAAGACCTGCTGCGGGCCATCTCGCTGCTCGATCTCGACGATCAGGTCTATCTGGCCGAGCACCTGCCGCGTGACCTGACCGGCCGCGTGCTGACCTCGCTGGAGCCGCGTCAGCGTGAAAAGGTCCGCGAGGTGATGAAGTTCGGTAAAACCTCAGTCGGTCGGATCATGGACTTCGAACTGTTGACTATTCGCGCCGACGTGACCCTTGCCACCGTGCAGCGCTACCTGCGCTTTCGCAAAGTCATTCCCAAAGGCAGCGATAAGCTGTTCGTGACCGATCGCCATAACCAGCTGCTCGGCGAACTGCCGTTAACCACCGTGCTGCTTAACGCGCCGCTGCAGCGCGTGGCGGAGGTGATGAACGACGATCCGACCAGCTTTAGTGCGAACGACAAGGCGGATGACGCGGCCGGAGCCTTCGAACGTTATGACCTGATCACCGCCCCGGTGGTCGACCTCAAGGGCAAGCTGATGGGTCGCCTGACCGTGGAATCCATCGTCGATTTCGTCAATGAAGATTCCGATACCAACATTCGCCGCATGGGCGGCTTAAGCCCGGAAGAAGACGTGTTCTCGCCGGTGGGCAAGGCGGTAAAAAATCGCTGGACCTGGCTGGCGATCAACCTGTGTACCGCGTTTGTGGCTTCACGCGTGATTGGGCTGTTTGAACACACCATTTCCGAGCTGGTAGCGCTGGCCGCGCTGATGCCTATCGTTGCCGGCATTGGCGGTAATACCGGCAATCAAACCATTACCATGATCGTTCGCGGGCTGGCGTTGCATCAGGTACAGCTGAGCAATATGCCGTTTCTACTGCTGAGAGAGCTGGGCGTGGCGCTGATCAACGGCCTGATTTGGGGCGGACTGATGGGCGTGGTCACCTGGCTGTTGTACGGGAATCTGGCGATGGGGGCGGTGATGACGCTGGCGATGGTGTTGAATTTGCTGGTCGCCGCGCTGATGGGCGTACTTATTCCGTTGACGATGGTGCGTTTGGGTCGCGACCCGGCGCTGGGGGCCAGCGTGATGATTACTGCGTTAACCGATACCGGCGGATTCTTTATCTTCCTCGGCCTGGCCACAATCTTCCTGCTTTAACACTCTGTTGTTCTGCAAGCCGCTCCCTGACATCAGGGAGCGATGTGGTCTATCCCAACCTACTCGCAGCTAACTTCCTGTCAAACATCGGACAAGTTATTGGTGGGTTCTCATGCCGGCAGCGAACATCAGGATATGGAAGGCGCAGGCTACGACGAACAGGGCGAACACGCTGCCACCGTAGATAAGCACTAACCAGGAAATCTTTTTCCAGAAGGGAACACTTTTCGCAGGAACGGTGTTGTCATCCATCTGTTGAATATTAATAAGACTTTTCATTCAGTCCTCCAATCTTTTAAACAAAGGGGCCGAGCGGTAACCCTGCCCTCGATGATTACGTTAACGCGTTATCAGTGGTAACCCTGCTCTGGCGTTACTTTCCCACGGAACACGTAGTAGCTCCAGAAGGTGTAAACCAGAATGATTGGGATGATAAACAGGGCCCCAACCAGGATAAAGCCCTGACTTGCCGGAGGCGACGCCGCCTGCCAGTAAGTGATGGACGGTGGAATGATGTTCGGCCACACGCTGATACCCAGACCGCTGTAGCCCAGGAATACCAGAGCCAGGGTCAGCAGGAACGGTGAGTAATGCGCATTGCGGTTAACCGCTTTGATCAACCAGAACGACACCAGAAGTACCAGTACCGGCACTGGCAGGAACCAGAACAGGTTAGGCGTGCCGAACCAGCGGTGCGCGATGTCAGTGTGAGTCATTGGCGTCCAGATACTGACAACGGCCAACACAGCCAACAGAACGTACAGCAGCGGTTTAGTCAGGTCATGCATGCGAGTTTGCAGTGAGCCTTCGGTTTTCATGGTCAACCAGGTTGCCCCCAGCAGAGCATAAGCCACGATCAGACCCAGGCCGCAGAACAGGGTGAACGGCGTTAGCCAGTCCATCGCGCCACCGGCGTACACGCGGTTAACAACCGGCATACCGTCGATGAAAGCACCCAGAACCACACCCTGAGAGAAGGTCGCTACCACAGAACCCCAGATAAAGGATTTGTCCCAGATATGACGCTTCTCTTCACTCGCCTTGAAACGGAACTCAAAGGCAACACCGCGGAAGATCAGGCCAAACAGCATGATAGTCAGTGGCATAGCCAGCGCGTCAAGAATAACCGAGTAAGCCAGCGGGAATGCGCCATACAGGCCTGCACCACCCAGAACCAGCCAGGTTTCGTTACCATCCCAAACGGGCGCAACGGTGTTCATCATCACATCACGGTCTTCGCTCTTTTTAACGAACGGGAAGAGCAGACCAATGCCTAGGTCGAAACCATCCATTACGACATACATCATGATGCCGAAAATGATAATAACGAACCAGATCAACGGTAAATCGATACCCATCATTAGCTCCTGGAATCTAGTTTTTCATTTACTGCAGACAGAGGACGAGCTGGGGTGCGTTGTTTACCCGGGCCACCGTCTTCATGATGTTCACCTTCATGCGTTTCTGGACCTTTCTTGATCAGACGCATCATGTAGCCGTAGCCCACGCCGAATACTGAACAGTAGATAACCACGAAGGCGATCAGGGTGATGCTCATATGAACCACACCGTGCGCTGAAACCGCGTCTTTGGTGCGTTGCAGACCATACACAACCCAAGGTTGACGACCCACTTCCGTGGTGATCCAACCGGCCAGCAGAGCAATCAGACCCGCAGGTCCCATGCACAGCATAAAGCGCAGGAAGGTTTTATTGGTGTACAGCGTGCCGCGTTTACGCAGGTAAGCCCCCACGAAACCAGACAGGATCATCAGCATGCCCAGACCCGCCATAATGCGGAATGTCCAGAAGATGATGGTTGAGTTAGGACGGTCTTCAGGAGCAAATGACTTCAGCGGTGGGATCTGCTGAGTCAGGCTGTGAGTCAAGATGATGCTTCCCAGGTCAGGAATTTCAATCTTGTACTTGGTTTCTTCAGCCTTCATGTCCGGCCAACCTACCAACACCAGCGGCGAAGGTTTGTTGTCGGTATTTTCCCAGTGGCCTTCGATCGCAGCGATTTTAGCCGGCTCGTATTTCAGGGTGTTCAGACCGTGAGCATCGCCCACGCCTGCCTGGATAGGAGACACGATCAGCGCCATCCACATTGCCATCGAGAACATTTTACGCGTTGCAGGCGTGTCGTTTCCGCGCAGCAGGTGGTAAGCAGCCGCAGAGGCAACAAAGAATGCAGAGGCCAGGAACGCCGCAATACTCATATGGAACAAGCGGTACGGGAACGATGGGTTGAAAATAACTTTCAGCCAATCAACCGGGACAATCAGACCGTTAACGATGCTGTAGCCCTGTGGCGTGTGCATGAAGCTGTTTGACGCCAGGATCCAGAAGGTTGAGAAAAGAGTACCCAACGCTACCATGCAGGTAGAGAAGAAGTGCAGACCAGGACCGACGCGGTTCCAACCGAACAGCATAACGCCCAGGAATCCAGCTTCCAGGAAGAACGCAGTCAGTACTTCATAGGTCAACAGGGGACCCGTGATGTTACCGGCGAAGTCAGAGAACCCGCTCCAGTTAGTACCAAATTGATAGGCCATCACCAGACCAGAAACAACGCCCATACCAAAGTTTACGGCGAAGATTTTGGACCAGAAATGATAGAGATCACGATAAGAGTCTTGCTTGGTTTTCAGCCAGAGCCCTTCGAGCACGGCCAGAAAACTCGCCAAACCTATGGTGATTGCTGGGAAAATAATGTGAAAAGACACAGTAAAGGCGAACTGGGCCCTTGCAAGATCCAGTGCAGTTAAGCCAAACATGGCATTACCTCAGATGGCATTGAAAGTTTCATAAGACAGACAGTCAGTTTGTTCAAAAAAGTCAAAAGAGCCTAAACGCAAAAAATATCCGCTAACCCAATGACTAAAATAAAAGTAAAATGTCTATTTAGTGGAAAACCGTTGTGGAGATCCACAGGTACTTCACGATGTCTGTATGTATAAACGCAGGTGATCGGTTATCACGGTGGTGCGCGGGGTTGAAACTCCAACTGTTTAAAGAAGCTAAACAATGGAGAATCGAAATGTTCTCTGGGTATGAAAGCGCTAAAGCTACCCGACAACTGAAGCATTATGTTTCCCAAGTTGATTATAGCTACTTGGTTAAATAATGTGCAATATGAGTAGGGTAAATCTTTAGCCATCGAGACATCATTGGCCGACGCGTTCAGCAGCGCCCAAGGTAACGTGTTCCAGATATCTCGAGTTCGTCAGAGCAAACGGTACGATGAGGATCGCGAAGATACCCCACCACGCGGGCGAGAAACTTTGTGAAGAGTTGATCAGGATTTAAGACACGTTTAGCCGAATGCAGTAGAGACAATTTCGGTTCGCATGATTGGTACCTGTATTTTTTTAAAATGTTAAAAAACTTTCGGCCACTTTGTGCGGTTTTTTGATTTCAAATCCCATTAATGTCAATAGGATTTCATTTATTTACTCTCTGTATCCTTACAGATTTTACGGGATGGCAATTATTATCAAAAAAATTTAACCATTTATTATTGTGGTTTCCAATTTGGGTTATTCCAAATAAGTAACGTCGCGTAACTTCTCCACGGTTTCCAAATTTCCGCATAGCGGTTTATATTGGCTGGCGTCATATTTGGAAACCTCTGCTTAATTAAATAATCACTGGCTAGAAAAATATCTCTTTCACCCCATGCGCGCATCGCGACGTAGTGGGCGGTCCAGGCACCGATGCCCGGCATCGCCACCAGCTGGCCGATACCGTGTTGAGTATCTTCGATATCGTTAATTGACAGTACGCCGCTCTCCACCGCCTGGGCGACGCCAATCAGGCAGGCCGCGCGCTTAGCCTGAATGCCGATGGCTCTAAGCTGCGCCACCTCAAGACCGGCAATCCGCGCCGGTGAGGGAAACAGCCGCGTCAGGCCGCTAAACGGCGTAGCTACCGTTTCGCCACACAGCTCGGCCAAGCGAGCGCAGAAGGTTGCCGCCATCTTAACGCTGACCAGTTGACCGAGAATGGCGCGCACCAGTAGTTCAAAGCTGTCGATACAGCCGGGCATGCGCATGCTCGCCGCGTCATCACCCAGCAGGCCGAGCGTGGCGGCGATATGCTGCGGGTTAGCGTCCAGATCGAGCAGATGCCTGACTCGCTGGATAACGCTGTCGAGATGCGGCGCCAACGAGGCCGAAACCGCTAACTCTACCGCCGCCTGGTTCTCGAGGCGGTGCCAACTCAACCAGCCGGTGGTGGTCACGCCCTGCGCGTTAATAGCCAACGTGCGGCGATAAACGCCCTTATCAAATGACTCTATTCCTGCCAGCGCTCTCGCCTGGAGAAAACCCGACATCCACGCCCAATCATAAGGAGGGTTATAAGCAAGAAGGTGCGTTGAGTCTGCCATATAAAGCGTCCTTATTATTGCTTGTACCGATTCACCGCAGCCGGCGAAGCGGCGTTGAAATCTGAAGTTAATAAAGGAAAAAAAATAACCGACGGCATTTTATCACCGCACGCTTTAAGATTGTGAACAATTTGTTTAATTAGGTTAAATTAAATGGATTAATTATTTAACCTTACTCGTGATTATTACTGCTAATAATTAACATAATAATGAGATTGCCTATTAGTGCTTCAATAACAGCGCCAAGCCAGGGCGGTGCCCTACTTCGTTCTTGCCTGACGACCAGGACTCCGGTAAAGTCGCCCCCCTTCTTTGGCATGGGGAACCGTGATGTTTATTGGATTTGACTACGGCACGGCAAACTGCTCCGTCGCCGTCATGCGTGATAACAACGCAGAACTTTTAGCACTTGAAAACGGTGACGCTTACTTACCCTCCATGCTTTGTGCGCCAACGCGTGAAGCAGTCAGCGAGTGTCTGAACCGTCACTGGCAGGTGCCGACCGGCAGCGAAGAGAATCTGCAACTGCTGCGCCGCAGCCTCAATTTTAACCGTGAAGAAGATATTCAGGTAAACAGCAACAGCGTGCTTTTTGGCCTGCAGGCGCTGTCGACCTATATGGAAGATCCGCAAGACGTTTACTTCGTGCGTTCACCGAAGTCTTTCCTGGGTGCCAATGGCCTAAAACCGCAACAGATCGCGCTATTTGAAGATCTGGTGTGCGCCATGATGTTCCACATCAAACGCCAGGCTGAATCGGTCTTGCAGCAGAGCATTGAGCAAACCGTGATTGGACGCCCGATTAACTTTCAAGGTATGGGCGGCGAAGAGGCTAATCGCCAGGCGCAGGGCATTCTCGAACGTGCGGCCGCGCGTGCGGGCTTCCGCGATGTCGCCTTCCAGTTTGAGCCGGTTGCCGCAGGCCTGGACTTTGAAGCTAGTTTAACCGAAGACCAAACCGTGCTGGTAGTGGATATCGGCGGCGGCACCACCGACTGCTCGGTGTTGCTGATGGGCCCAAGCTGGCGTGATAAGTCAGAGCGCCAGCACAGCCTGTTGGGGCACAGCGGCTGCCGCGTTGGCGGTAACGATCTCGACATTATGACCGCGTTCAAACAGCTGACGCCTAAGTTTGGCATGGGCAGCGAGACGCAGAAAGGCATCGCCATGCCTTCCCTGCCGTACTGGAATGCCGTGGCAACCAACGACGTGCCGGCGCAGGCTGATTTTTACAGCGTGGCTAACGGGCGCTTGCTGCGCGATATGATCCGCGATGCCGCTGACCCGGAGCAGGTAAAACGCCTGCTTAAAGTGCACCAGCAGCGCCTGAGCTATCGCCTGGTGCGCGCGGCAGAAGAGAGCAAGATTGCGCTGTCCGAGCGTCAAAGCGTGACCGCGGCCCTGGAGTTCATCGAGGCCGGTCTGGCGGAAGAGATAAGCCAGCAGCAGCTCAGCGAGGCGATTGCCCAGCCTCTGGAACGCATTCAGGAACAGGTCAGCCTGGCGCTGGCCAGCAGTGAAATCAAACCAGACGTGATTTACCTGACCGGCGGCAGCGCGCGTTCGCCTCTGCTGCGCAGCGCGTTGCAGGCACAGTTGCCGGGCATTCCGCTGGTCGGGGGCAATGATTTTGGCTCGGTCACCGCCGGTCTGGCGCGCTGGGCACAAACGTTGTACCGCTGATTTGCTAAATAAAAAGTGACAATCGAGTAGGAGGCGGTCTCACGACTGCCATTCTCTCAGGACAGCGTACACAAGATTCCGTACAGGGCGGCTCATTAATAACGCTGGAACTTCGGCTAAGCGAAAGTAGAGGCGCTATCTACAATCCTGATTGCTACCCACACGCCCCTTACCTGGTGGGCATTCGTCAGAGCTAAATACGGGGAGAATGGGAACCCAAGACCCACTACATCCTGTTAAGGTCATCGTAATTAATAAAAAAAAAGCTTTCATTTCTCACCCCATCATTATTTAGATAGTCAACAATACGGTACGTTTTCATAACGAAAGCCAAACAAATATTCTGGCGGATTTCTGCCGAGTTTACTGGACTGTTTCTTTGCGCGGCTAGCGGAAACGCTTGAGTATGCGAGGACTGTTGCAAAAACGGGGATGAAGGTAAATTTTATGCCTGTCGCCAGAAATTATCCGGCGACAGGCTGACTCGCTATGAGGCTTACTTCCAGGCGCTGGCGTTATCTAGCGCTGCGATATCGGCCTGGTCCAGCTTCAGCTTGGTGGCCAGAGCCAGCTCATCAATCTGCTTCAGCGAGGTGGCGCTGACGATAGGCGCGGTAATGCTTGGGCGAGCAATCAGCCACGCCAGGGAAACCTGAGTGGGAGAAGCGTGATGTTTCTCGGCGACGCTGTCCAGAGCCGCAACGATTTTATGCCCGCGATCGTTAAGATATTTGTCGACCACGCCCTGTCCGCGCTTACTCTTGTTGGCGTCTTCTTTGCTGCGGTATTTACCCGACAGGAAGCCACTGGCCAGAGAGTAATAGTTGATCACCCCAATACCGTGATCGGCCGCTACTTTCTCCAGACCGGACTCATAGTCTTTGCGGTCGTAGAGGTTGTACTCCGGTTGCAGCGTCTCGTAGCGGGCGAAGCCCTGCTCTTTTGACACTTTTAGCGCTTCGGCAAAACGGGTTGCGCTGTAGTTGGATCCGCCGATTGCACGAACTTTACCTTCCTTAATCAGCGCGTTGAAGGTCTCAAGCGTGTCGGAAAGCGGGGTATCTTCGTCGTCTTTATGCGCCTGATACAGGTCGATGTAGTCCGTTTGCAGACGCTTGAGCGAGTTTTCTACTGACTGGCGAATATAGCTAGGTGACAGCCCTTTTTGTCCGTCACCCATTTCCATACCGACCTTGGTCGCCAGCACGATTTTGTCGCGCTTGCCGCTTTTCTTCAGCCAGTTACCGATGATGGTTTCTGACTCTCCGCCCTGATTACCCTCAACCCAGCGCGAATAAACGTCTGCCGTATCGATGAAATTAAGCTGGTGTTCCAATAGCGCATCAAGAACGCTAAAAGAGGTTGATTGGTCGATAGTCCAGCCGAAAACGTTGCCGCCGAAGGTCAGCAGTGGCACCTGAATACCTGAACGACCCAATTCTCTTTTACTCATCATGCTCTCCTTTTTTGATGACTAGCTTGAATGAAGAAGTTAATTAGCCTGCGAATCACAGTATTAACCTTAGCACCTCAAAGCAATAATACTCAGTTACGGTTGCGCCGAATAATTGTCACCGATTGAAAGTGACTCCTTAATTCCTCCATTCTTTCGCCAGCCAACTTCGCTAAACTGATAGCAGATGCCAATCTGCTTTCTGCCCGCCATCTAAAAAACGATAACTATCAGCTTGCTGTAGTATCGATCGTCAGGGAAGGCAGTTAAGCTTGCCGGGGGACTGTGCGGATGCGGTCGGGTGTGCCTTACCGACGGTCAGCTTATGCTTTTATCTTCTGTGTATTTCCACTGGCATTCGGCCCGCGAGTCGGGGCAGAATTGGCGCAGTGAGTAAAACTCTATTAGGCAACACAACGCGATGACCGAGGCTACCGGAACTACCCTACCTATTTCAGTGCGTTGGCAGCTATGGATTGTTGCCTTCGGCTTCTTTATGCAGGCGCTTGATACCACCATCGTCAATACTGCGCTGCCGTCAATGGCCATCAGCCTCGGCGTCAATCCGCTGCAGATGCAAAGCGTGGTGGTCGCCTACGTGCTCACGGTGGCGGTGATGCTGCCCGCCAGCGGCTGGCTGGCCGACAAAGTTGGCGTCAAGTGGGTGTTCTTCTCGGCCATCGTGCTGTTTACCCTGGGTTCGCTGTTCTGTGCGCAGTCTTCGACGCTGCAACAGCTGGTGTTGTCGCGGGTGCTGCAGGGCATCGGCGGCGCGATGATGGTGCCGGTGGGTCGGCTCACGGTGTTAAAAATAGTGCCACGCAGCGAATATATGGCGGCGATGACCTTTGTTACCCTTCCAGGCCAGATTGGCCCTTTGATGGGTCCGGCACTGGGCGGTTTTCTGGTGCAGTACGCCAGCTGGCACTGGATATTCCTGATCAACCTGCCCGTTGGCCTCGCCGGTGCTATTGCCACGCTGACGCTAATGCCGAACTATAAGATGCAGACCCGGCGCTTTGATATCAGCGGATTTTTCATGCTGGCGCTGTGTATGGCAACGCTGACTCTGGCATTAGAAGGTAACAAAGGTCTTAATCTGTCGCCGCAGACGCTGCTGCTATTAGTGATTGGCGGTATCGCCGCGCTCGGCGGTTACTGGCTGCACGCGCGCGGCAATCACGCGGCGCTGTTTCCGCTACGCCTGTTCCACACCCGCACCTTTTCTCTCGGCCTGACCGGCAGTTTTCTCGGACGGATCGGCAGTGGAATGCTGCCGTTCATGACCCCGGTATTCCTGCAGTTGGGCATGGGTTTCACGCCGTTCCATGCCGGTCTGATGATGATCCCAATGGTGCTCGGCAGCATGGGCATGAAGCGCGTCGTGGTCAGGTTGGTCAATAAATTAGGCTATCGCCGAGCCTTAGTCAGCGCCACGCTGCTGCTGTCGGTGATCACGCTATGCATGCCGCTGGTGGCAATTTATGGTGCCTACTGGATGATCCCGCTGGTGCTGTTCTTCCAGGGCATGGTCAACTCGCTGCGCTTTTCGTCAATGAACACCCTGACGCTGAAAGATTTACCGCCGCGTCTGGCCAGCAGCGGCAACAGCCTGCTGTCGATGATTATGCAGCTTTCAATGAGCCTCGGGGTGAGCGTGGCGGGGATCCTGATTGGCCTGTTTGCGCATCAACAGATTAATCCGGGCAGCGCGTCGATGCACAGCGCCTTTATCTACTGTTATCTCTGCATGACGCTGATTATTGCTCTACCGGCCTGGATTTTCCGCCGCGTGCCGGACGAAAGCCAGACGAATACCCTTGCTGACCGCCGTCATAACGCCTCCGCCTCCTCCGACCCAATGAGAAAATCATGAGACCAGGCATCACCGCCAAGCTGTTTCTTGCCATCTTCTTGACCTGCAGTCTGGTGATGGTCACCATGAACTGGGGCGTTCGCCTAAGCTTTGAGCGCGGGTTCATCGACTATATTCGCCACGGTAACGAGCAGCGAGTCGAGATGATTGCTGACTATTTGCAGCAGCAGTACGAGCAGCACGGCAGCTGGGATTTCGTCAAAAATAACGACCGCGCCGTCTCGCAGATGATGCACACCTTCGATCAGAACGATGAAAGCAGCCAGCATCTACCGCCGCTCGGCTGGCGTACCAAGTTCTGGGTACTGGACAGCAGCGGTCGGCGCGTCGCCGGCTCCGAGTCGGATATCCCCGCCGACCTGCTGGGCAGTGGCCGAAAAATGATCGTCAAGGGCACGTTTATCGGTACGGTGATCTCAACCCCGGCAGAGCGACTTACGCGCAATGCCGACATCAACTTCGATCAACAGCAGCGTCGCACCAGCTGGATTATCATGGGCTTCACCACGCTGCTGGCCGCGGCGGTAACCTGGCTGCTGTCGCGCGGTATGCTGGCCCCGGTCAAACGGCTGGTTAAAGGAACGCACCAGCTGGCGGCCGGAGATTTCAGCAGCCGGGTCGAGGTCGGTACGCAGGACGAGCTCGGCAAGCTGGCGCAGGACTTCAACCAGCTGGCTATGACCTTAGAGAAAAATGAGCAGATGCGGCGGGCGTTCATGGCCGATATCTCCCACGAGCTGCGCACGCCGCTTGCCGTGCTGCGCGGCGAGTTAGAGGCCATGCAGGACGGTGTGCGAAAAATGTCGCTGGATTCGCTGACCTCGCTGCAGTCCGAAGTGTCTATTCTGACCAAGCTGGTTGATGACCTCTATCAGCTGTCACTGTCGGACGCCGGTGCGCTGGCCTATCGTAAAGAAGACACCGATGCGGTGCACCTGATCCAACTGGCCGAGGCGGCCTTCCGCGAGCGTTTTCACGCCAAACAGCTGACCATTAGCAGCGATTTTTGTGACAAAGCCCCGCTATTTGGCGATCCCCACCGGCTGTCCCAGTTGTTTAATAATCTGCTGGAAAACAGCCTGCGCTATACTGATTCGGGTGGTGGTTTAGAAATTATCGCCACCCGTCGCGACAGGCTGCTGCAGGTTTATTTTCAGGACAGCGCGCCGGGCCTCAATGACGAACAGCTGCAGCGGATTTTCGAACGTTTTTACCGTACCGAAGGGTCACGCAACCGCGCCAGCGGAGGATCGGGCCTTGGCCTGGCTATCTGTCAGAATATTGTAGAAGCGCACGGCGGCAAAATCAGCGCTGAGAATTCACCCACCGGTGGGGTCAGAATCACCCTGCTGCTGCCGCTTTCACCTCCTACCGGACAAAGAATGTGATCAATGAATACGCAACTGCGGAACACCCACCGCTGAAAATTCTGATTGTCGAAGATGAGCCCAAGCTCGGGCAACTGCTGGTCGACTATTTACAGGCGGCAGGCTACGCCACCGAGTGGCTGACCAACGGCAACGACGTACTGCCGCTGGTACACGCCAATCCGCCGACCATGATCCTGCTGGATCTGATGCTGCCGGGCAGCAGTGGCTTGACCATTTGTCGCGATATCAGGCAGTTTTCAGATATTCCGATCATGATGGTGACGGCTAAAACCGAAGAGATTGACCGGCTGCTGGGGCTGGAAATCGGCGCCGATGACTACATCTGCAAGCCTTACAGTCCGCGCGAAGTGGTGGCGAGGGTTAAAACTATTTTACGCCGCTGCTATCGTCCCCACGAGGCGGTGGCAGACGGTGTCGGTTTGCACATCGATGAAGGGTGCTTTCAGGCTCATTATCAGGGGGTGGAATTAGATCTTACCCCGGCCGAGTTTCGCCTGCTGAAAACCCTGTCGATCAAGCCGGGTTACGTCTTTACCCGCGAGGCATTGCTCAACAATTTGTACGACGACTACCGCGTCGTGACCGACAGAACCATCGACAGTCACATTAAAAATCTGCGCCGCAAGCTGGAGTCCATCGACGGCGATAAGGCCTTTATTCGCGCGGTTTATGGGGTTGGCTATCGCTGGGAAGCCGATCCCTGTCGGTTAACATAAGTCTGTCGGTGATGTCACAAAATTTTCTGAAAATCTCTAATAATTGCCTTTAGCTCAGGATGAAAATCCATCACCGACTATACTGAGTGATGGATAATTCACTACTGGAGAAACCTTTATGGCTACGGGTCATTACGAACTCAAAAAAGCGAAAAACGGACAATTTCACTTTAACCTGAAGGCCGGAAACGGAGAAATTATTCTCAGCAGCGAAATGTACGCCAGTAAAGCGTCGGCTGAGAACGGGATTACTTCGGTACAAACTAACGCCACCGATAAAGGCCAATATGAAATTAAGCCCGGGAAAGATGGACAGCATTACTTTGTGCTGCGGGCGAAAAATCAGCAGGTTATCGGCGTCAGTGAAATGTACACGGCAACAAGTGCTGTTGAAAAAGGCATGCAGTCGGTGGTCAAAAATGGCCCGAGTACGGACATCCGTGACCTGACACACGCCGAGTCTCTGACAGGAAGCTAGGCAAGATAATACCCAGCCGCTAAACCTTTGGCGCTGTCCCGATTGGCAGCGCCAAAAATTGGTCTCTATCCTCGTAAGCGAAACGTTGTCCGCCCCCCTGTTCTGATTGCCCGCTGCCATGCAGTCCTTTCCTGAACCGCCAGCAGAGTCCAGAGAGTCACTATGTCTACATCACGATAAGGTAACCGCTTATTCGTGTAATCCAATCCCTGCAATAAATCAATAAACCCCGTGATTATTACGCAGTTTATTGATGTTGAATGTTTAAAATCAGAATTTGATCACATATCGTCGCAGATTTTTAAATAATATTCCTCCTGCAGCAAGAAACCAAATGGATAAAATCGTATAATTAATCGTCACCACCTATTTGCCGGCTCGTACACCCTGAGCTGGCATTATTTTATCCATCAATTAATCTATTTTTTTCTAATTACCACCCGGCCCTTCCCCTGCCCGTCTCCTATTTGTGAGAGACTCGCTAAGTCATTCGGCTTTGAGGTCATTATTCTAGCGCTAAATCCCAGTCTAATGATTCAGCCGACGGGTCAAAAATTTCTCATTAGCAATAAAGCCTAGCAATAGGAGATGAAGCGAGAAACAGGCAACATGGCACGTCATCCTCGGATCACCCCTGCGCTGTTCCAGCAAAAAGGTGGCGTGGCTTATGTGGTGGCATACTGTCACCTGGAATTTCTGGAGAAATCGTTCCGGCTGGACCGGATCCGGCATCGCGAGGTCCTGGAAGGCAACCTACCTTGGCGATCACCTATGTTGATCCCGAGACGACGAACCGATAGACTACGTGACGAATAGTCAAAGCAGACTTCAACGAGGTAGATGAAATGCGAAAGGCTCCCTTCCTGATCGCGATCGTGGCGATTTGCCGCCTGGTACCCACCTGGGATCTTCGTTCCGGTGCGCGCTTGCTCTTTATGCCGGGGCTAGTCTTCCCCGCCGCTGGCTGCGTCGTCCCCGTCGCGGCCATGGCGTCTTCCCGACCTGGTGATCGACCCTGCGATCGGCCGCCCTTTCTCAACCCCTCGCGGTGGATCATTTATGGCAGCTTCGCACTGACGACCCGACGGGGCCGCTGGTCCCAGGAGCAATACGTCGTAACGAAGTAAGATGCACAGCCTCCACGGATTGCTCCTGGCCAGCGGCCCCATCAGGGTCGTCAGTGCGAAGCTGCCATAAATGATCCACCGCGAGGGGTCAAGAAGGTGGCCGATCTCAAGGTCGATCACCAGGTCGGAAAGCCCCATGGCCGCGACGGGGACAACCCAGGCCCAGCGGCGGGGAACAGCTCGCCCCGGCATAAAGAGCAGTGGCGCCCACCGGAACGAAGTGCCAGGGGTGGGGTACCAGGTGGGCAGATCGCCACGATCGCGATCAGGAAGAGAGCCTTTCGCATTTCATCATCCTTGTCTAAGTCTGCTTCGTCATCCGTCACGTAGTCTATCGGTTCGTCGTCTCGGGATCAACATGGTGATCGCAGGTTCTGGCTGCCTCCAGGACCTCGCAATGCCGGATCCGGTCCAGCCGGAACGATTTCTCCAGAAATTCCAGGTGACAGTATGCCACCACATAAGCCACGCCACCTTTTTGCTGGAACCGTCGCGGGGTGATCGAGCGGGGGGAT
>CAVUKG010000014.1:0-118957 GCA_963742005.1 uncultured Gammaproteobacteria bacterium
CGGAGTAAATGCCGAACGCCCACTGGAACAGCGGCAGGGTCGGGGTCAGCGCAAACTTGTTGGCGTCTACCACCTGCTTGAGCCACCACTGATGCTGGTAAACCGTCGCCGCATACTGGCCGTGGGCCACCGCGCGGTCGGCCTGCACCGGATCCTGCAAACCTTCGGCGACGATTTTTATGCCATAGTCCGGCGCAATATTCTGGGCTACGTATTCAATCAGCTTCTGCTCGCCGGCCATCGCCGGTTCAAAGTGCACCTTCAGCGTGGTGCCAAAGGTCACCGCGCCGCGCTGCTGCGAGGCAAAGTGCCAGCCTAGCCCGGCAACGACCACCACCGCGGCCGCCAAAATCACCCACGGCCAGGCATTTTTCTTTTTAATCTCAAACTCGTGCTGCGTCATGATCAGTGTGAACCCTTTGCGTTGAAGAGAGGCCACCAACCGGTCGCCAATAAATTGAATCAGTTGAATAGTCACAATCAGCACCACGATGGTGGCTGCCATGATGTGGTTATCGAAACGCTGGTAGCCATAAACCACCGCCAGATAGCCAATGCCGCCCGCGCCGATAGTGCCCGCGATGGCCGAATATTCGATCATCGAGATCAGGTTGAGCACGATACCGGCGACTATTGCCGGTAAGGCTTCGCTGATTTGCGCCCGTGAAATGATTTGCCAGGTGGAACCGCCGGAGACCAGCCCCACCGCCGTCACCTCGGCAGGCAGCTCGCGCAGCGCGTTCTCTACCAGCCGGGCAAAGAACGGCGTACCGGCGACGATCATCGGGATCACCGCCGCAGGAATGCCGATGTGGTTCCGGTTAGCCAGAAGTGAACGGAATGATCGCCGCCATCAGCACCAGAAACGGCAGCGAGCGCCCCATGTTCACCACCCAGCTCAGCGCAAGATTGACGCCAGGCTTTGGAAACAGGCCGCGCGTCGAGGTATTAAACAACACCACGCCCAGCAACCCGCCGAGCGTCACCACAAACAGCATCACAATGCCGACCATTAGCCAGGTTTGCAGATAAGCGGGCACATCAGGGTGTGGATCTGACTCCACGGCGTATCCTGGCTCATCACATCGACCGCCTTCATACCGCCTCCTGCCACGCCGCAGGGCTTGGATAATTTCCGCATTAATTCCCAGCTGGTAAAGATGCTGCATAAGCGTTTTGCCTCGACCCCCCGAGTCATGGTCTGGTTATGAAGCGCAGCGCAATGCGCATCCGCCCAGCCAGTCGCTCGCCTACTTTCTCCACATGCGCGGCCAGCAGATCTACCTGTAGCTGATGCCGCTGGCTGAGCTGGCTTATCCAGTCGGTGGCCAGCGGGCGATCGCCGTAGCTCAGCTGCAACAACAGATCGCCATCGGCCTCCAGCGCACGCAGCGGGAAAAGCTGCTGCCCGAGGCGCGATCCCGGCTGCGCCAGCAGGGACTGGAGCGAGCCCTGTTGCAGCAGTTGGCCGTCGCGGATCTCGGCTACCGCGTCGGCCGCGCTGCGCACCACATCCATCTCATGGGTGATCAGCACGATGGCTAAACCAAAGCGGTCACGCAGCTGTTTGAGCAGGCTGAGAATCGACGCGGTGGCCTCAGGATCCAGCCCGGAGGTGGCCTCATCGGCCAGCAAGACGGAAGGTTTCAGCGCCAGCGCGCGAGCAATGCCCACCCGCTGGCGCTGGCCGCCGGAGAGCTGTGACGGATAAGCGTGGGCCTTGTCCGCCAGCCCGACGCTGTCCAGCAGCTGCCCGACATGTTGCTTGATTTCATGCGGCACCACGCCCAGCCACTCCAGCGGCAGAGCGATATTTTCCCAGGCGGTTTTACGTTGCAGCAGCGCAGACGACTGAAATACCGTGCCAATGGCCCGACGCTCGCGACGCAGGGCCTCGCCCGAAAGCTGCGAGAGGTCATTGCCGTTAACACGAATGCTGCCGGAGGTGGGTTTCTCCAGCAGGCTGATACATTTAGCCAGCGTGGATTTCCCCGCGCCGCTTGGCCCCACGACCGCGGTGATTGAAGCGGCAGGCACCTTTAGCGAAATGCCTTTCAATACCTCAACGCCTTTGCCGTCGGGCGTGGGATAGCGTTTATGCAGATTGTCGATTTCAATCATGGCCGCCGCTCCCGCAGGCTGGATTTCCTGCTCTGAATGGCGACGATATCCCGCGCCCGGATGCGGTGCTTGAAAACGATCGCCTTGATTAAACAGCTTTTCACGCAGCGTGCCCTCTGATAATCCTTTTTATAGACGCCGCGCTTTTGCAGCTCAGGCACCAACAAATCAACCACGTCGGTAAAGGTTTCATGGGTGACGGCATAGGCCAGATTAAAGCCGTCAACGTCAGTCTCCTCGACCCAGCTTTGCAGCTCATCGGCCACCGTTTCGGCGCTGCCAACAATCAGCGGGCCAAAGCCGCCGATGCCAACCCAATCCGCCAAGCCTGCACCGTCCATTGACGATCTGGATCGGCGGTGGAGAAAGTTTCAACCGCAGACTGAATAGCGTTAGTGTGCAGATGTTTTAGCACCTGATCGGGCTGATATTGCCCGAAGTCGATGCCGGTCCAGCCGGAAATCAGCGCCAGCGCGCCCTCATAGCTGACATATTCTTTATACTCCTGCCATTTGGCCTGCGCCTGTTGATCCGTTTCGCCGACAATCACCGTTTGCAGATTAAAAATCAGGACCTTGCGCGGATCGCGTCCGGCCTCTTCGGCGCGGCGGCGAATATCGGCCACGGTTTTTTTCAGCAGCACTTTTGACGGCGCGGCGACGAATACGCATTCGGCATGTTCGGCGGCGAACTGCTTGCCCCGGCTTGAGGCCCCGGCCTGATACAGCACCGGCGTGCGCTGCGGCGACGGCTCGGACAGGTGAATGCCCGGCACCTGGAAGAACTTGCCCTGATGGTTAATCGGGTGGATCTTGCTGGGATCGCTAAAGATGCGGCGCTCGCGGTCGCGCAAAATCGCCCCCTCTTCCCAGCTGCCCTCCAGCAGCTTGTACACCACCTGCAAATATTCGTCGGCATAGTCGTAGCGGGCATCGTGATCGCGTCTGCGCCTGATAGCCGATATTGCGCGCGCCGCTTTCCAGATAGGAGGTCACGATATTCCAGCCGATGCGGCCTTTAGTCAGGTGATCCAGCGTCGACAGACGGCGGGCAAACGGATAAGGGTGCTCAAAGGACAGTCGACGCGGTCAGCCCGAATCCGAGATGCTCGGTGACCAGCGCCATCGGGGTGATCAGCGCCAGCGGATCGTTGACCGGCACCTGAGTGGCGTTACGGATGCCGCCTCGTTATTGCCGTCCAGCACGTCATACACTCCGAGCACGTCGGCGATAAACAGGCCATCAAATTTGCCGCGCTCCAGCAGGCGCGCTAAATCGGTCCAGTATTCCAGGTCCTTGTACTGCCATGAACGGTCGCGCGGATGGGCCCACAGGCCCGGTGACTGGTGGCCGACACAGTTCATATCAAAAGCGTTTAAGCGAATTTCACGTTGCGATGACATAGCGTACTCCCTGGGCAGTCGGGTCGGTGCATCCGCCCGGCTTACCGTCGTTATTAGATAAAATCAGAAAAAAATCACAAAAAGTCAGGCAAAAATCAGAATATTTTCAGTGAAGCGGGACATCGCTCGACCAGATGACTGGCGTAAAGGTTAAGTAAGCGCCGGGCTATCGTTTCGGCATGCTCGGCCACCTGCGGCAGGCCCATCAGTTCCCCGAAACGACCGCGCGCCGCCGGGCCGACCACATAGAGATGCGCATTAGCCCTGCCGTCGTTGTTCAGCGTTTGCGACAGTTCATTAACGGCGATACCCAGCGCCAGCGGATCTGCCTTTATAAGCCCCTGCGCCGCTAACTGCTTAAGCAGTGCGTCGCCGCTTAACAGCGCGCCGTGCGCCGGGCCGGTAGTGACCACCAGCCGGTCAACGGCCAGGCTTTCCGGCCTGCCGCCGCGCGCTTGCAGCGTCAGCAACAGGCCATCGCCCGCGGCGGTTACCGCCAGGAGTCGCGCCGCGCTGACCTGTAAACGGCCCTGATGTTGTAAACGCGCGATCACCGCACTGACCTGCGGCGCGATGCGATAGCGATGAACGTCCCACCACGGCCGCAAATGGCGCAGAAAACGGCGCTGCTCACGCAGGGAGAGCTGCTGCCACAGGCGTTGGCCGTTAACGCGGATATCGTCGAGCACCAGCTGCCACGGCAGGTTCTGCGCGGCGGCCTGCGCCACTTCGCGTCGAATGCGCCGCAGCCAGCCGCGTGCGGTCGATGGCTGTGGCTGCTGATAATCCAGCGGGCGCGGCTCGAATGTGCCGCTGAGATTGGGCCGTGGCAGCTGTCCACGGCGAGAAAAGGCCCTGATTGGCCCGCGATGGCCCTGCCCGTGCAATGAGGCGACCACGTCGGACATGGTCAGGCCGCTGCCGATAATCGCCACGCGGTCGTTCTCGGCGACCTGGCTTAGCGCGTCGATGCCCCAGGGATTAGCAATCAGCGCCGGATGATCCTTTAACGCCCGCAGCGCCACCGGTAACGCCGGAGGCGGATGGCTGATGGCCAGTACCAGTTCATCGGCCTGATAACGGCCACCGGAGGCGGTAATTACCGCGTTACCGTCTAGCGCCACCGCACAATCGCGAACGTGCGTTAGCACCACCGGCGAGGCCGCCCGTGCGCGGGCCAATAGCTCGGCGATATAGGCACCGAACTGACCGCGCTGCGGGTAAACCTTGCCGTCGTGCCAGCGGGCATCCGGGTCCTGTTCGAAGGCTGCGGTGGTTCTATACCAGCGATCAAAATCGCCCTCCTCGGCGGCCGTCAACTGCATTCGCTCGGCGGGCACGTTAATACGGTGCGCCAGATCCTGCGTCCCATAAGCCACGCCGCGCCCCAGTTGCTCGCGCGGCTCAATCACCGTAACGTGCAGGCCGGCCGAGCCGTTGCGCAGCAGCTGCACGGCCAGCGCGGTGCCGGAGAACCCGCCGCCAACGATAACAATGTGTCGATCAGCCATGCGACAGCTCCCGCTGCTGTTGACGCTCCAAGTTCACGGACCCGTGGCATCACTTCTCGGCCAAAGAACTCGACCTCTTCCTGGAAATGCAGGAAACCCAGTAGCATCAGACTGACACCGGCATTTTTCAGCGCAATGATGCGCTCGGCAATCTGCTGTGGCGTGCCGATCAGGTTGGTTTTAAATCCATCGTTATACTGCACTAAATCTTCAAGGGTGGATTTTGCCCAGTTGCCTTCGCCTTCGGGCGAAGCATTACCGGCGTTTTTTGCTTCGTGGGCAAAGCCTTTCACCGCGTCAGGGTTGGCCTGCTCCACAATTTCCTGCAATACCTGTTGCGCCTGCTTCTCGCTATCACGGGCAATAACAAAACCGTTTACCCCAATTTTAACCTGATGCTGGTTCGCGGCGGCTTTAAGCTGGATATCTGCAACCTGCTGACGAATCCCCTCGACAGCTATTGCCATTGGTGAAATACCAGTCGGAGACGCGGGCGGCCATATCACGGGCCGCCCGCGAGCTGCCACCCTGAAAGATTTCAGGCAGCGGCTTTAGCGGTTTAGGTTTCATCACATAATCGCGATAGCGATAGAAATCGCCAGCAAAGTTAAAGCTTTCTTCCTGCCAGATCCCACGCAGGCAGCGAATAAACTCTTCAGAGCGCAGATAGCGTTCTTCGTGATCCAACCACGGCTCACCAATCGCCTTGAACTCGCCGCGAAACCATCCGCTGACAATATTGACCGCGATGCGGGCGTCGGTCAGATGGCTGATAGTGGCGATTTGCTTGGCGGCGAGCGTGGGATTCCATGGGCCAGGCAGCAGCGCGGCAATAACTTTCAGCTTTTCGGTCGCGCCAAAGGCCGTGCGAGAAAGCTCACGGATTCATGCTGATTGTCGGCCCCATAACCTGCGGTAAAACGGATCTGCGTCAGGGCGTAATCAAAACCCGCGCGCTCGGCAATCTGTGCCAGTTTGCGGTTATATTCAAAATCCCAGCCTGTGCGCTGTTCAATGTTACTGATAACCAATCCGCCGGAAACATTAGGTACCCAATAGGCAAATTGAATCGGCTGATGCTGGATTGCTGGCTCATAATTCACTCCTTAGCTGGCGCTGGCCTGTTTAACCGGACGACGATCGCCACCGATAGTTTCTCCAAAGGTCCAGTATTCACTGGTGCGCTGCTTTTTCTCGGCATTAGACGCTAACGGCAGCAGCGGCATCACTAGCTCGGCAAAACGGTGAGCCTCTTCAAGATGCGGATAACCAGAGAAAATGAAGTTTTCGATGCCCAGCGCCTGATATTCGCGAATGCGTTCGGCAACCTGCTGCGGATCACCTACCAGCGCGGTTCCCGCCCCGCCGCGAACCAGGCCAACACCGGCCCACAGGTTAGGAGCAATCACCAGACCTTCACGCTTTCCACCATGCAAGGCACTCATTCGCGCCTGCCCGGTGGAATCCATGCGAGCAAAAATTTTCTGCGCGGCGGCGATAGTGTCTTCATCCAGATGGGCAATCAAACGATCGGCGGCAGCCCAGGCTTCCTCTTCCGTTTCACGCACGATAACGTGCAGACGAATGCCGTAATCCAGCTTGCGGCCACGTTCGGCGGCGCGTTTACGCACCACTTCAAGCTTCTCTTTAACCTGCTCGACCGGTTCACCCCAGGTCAGATAGGTATCAATCTGGTTTGCTGCCACCTCGATAGCTTCGTCAGAGGAACCGCCAAAATACAGCGGTGGGCCGTCTTGCTGCACCGGTGGGAACAGCACTTCCGCGCCCTCGACGTGAATATGCTCGCCGTCAAAATCGACTTTCTCACCTTTCAGCAGGCGGGAATAAACTTCGAGGAATTCGCGCGTCACCTGATAACGCTCGGCGTGGCTCAGGAAAATGCCGTCACCTTTGTTTTCAACCGGATCACCGCCGGTCACCACGTTAATCAGCAAACGCCCTCAGACAGCCGATCCAGATGTCGCTGCCATGCGCGCCGCCAAGCGTCGGCGGTTGCAGTCCCGGACGTACCGCCACCAGATAGCGCAATTTTTTGGTAATCGGTGCTAGGGCAGACGCCACCAGCCAGGAATCTTCACAGCTTTTACCGGTCGGGATCAGCACGCCATAGTAGCCTAAATGATCGGCCGCCAGTGCAACTTGCTGTAAATAAGGCAAATCTACCGGACGCCCGCCCTCGGTGGTTCCCAGATAACGGCCGTCTCCGTGGGTAGGCAGAAACCAGAATACGTTGATGTTGTCCTGTGCTGAGTCGCTCATTATCACTTTCCTATATAACGATATCTGAATTTATTAGATACAAAATTTACGTTTGGTTATAAAGAGATAAGCAGGAAGCGTGCCAAGACGCGTTTATCATAAATTCCTTTACGATCAATGCATTAAAAACACCAACGTTTTTATAAATTGCTGCAAATGCAACAGCAACTGCGACCACGCTGCTGCATTTGCAGCAAATCACGGTTTTACCCTCTCGCTCCTTTGCTTGCGCAGCGGTATTGTTTCTTTCCGTTTACCTGCTGGCTGGAGTGAAAGATGCAGAATCATGGCCCGACTTTGATCGATCCCGCATCGATTGCCTTTCAGAGCGTGCTCGACCGACTGGCCCCTACTGATGCCACCGTGCTCATCGTCGGGCGAAACAGGGACCGGTAAAGAAGTGGTTGCGCGTTATCTGCATCACCACAGCCCGCGTCGGCAGCAGCCATTTCTGGCGGTTAACTGCGGTGCGCTGACGGAAAGTCTGGCGGAATCCGAACTGTTTGGTCATGAGAAAGGCGCATTTACTGGCGCACGTGACCGCCATCAGGGCTGGTTCGAAGCCGCCGAAGGGCGGAACTCTGCTGCTGGATGAGATCGGCGAGCTGAGTTTGCCGTTACAGGTCAAGCTGCTCAGGGTATTGCAGGAGCGCGAGGTCACTCGCGTGGGATCGCACCGCGCGGTAAAGGTGAATGTGCGGGTGATTGCCGCCACGCACGTCGATTTAGCGCAGGCGATACGCGAACGCCGTTTCAGGGAAGATCTTTATTATCGTCTTAACGTCGCTGCGGTGACGCTGCCGCCGCTGCGCCAGCGCCGCGAGGATATTCCGCTGCTGGCAGAGCATTTTCTGCGGCTATATGCCCGCCGGCTCGGCCGCCCGCAGCTGCGCCTGAGTGAGGATGCGATGGCCACACTAATGGAGTACCCGTGGCCGGGTAATATTCGTGAACTGGAAAATACGCTGCATAACGCGGTGCTGCTCAGCCGCGAAGCGGTGATTGCCCCGCGCCAGCTGCGTCTTAGCCCGGTGGGTGCGGACTCTCTGCCTTTGGGGGAAGAGGCGCTGGACGAGTTTATGCGCCAGCAGCTGCAAAGCGGCGGCGAACAAATTTATCAGCGATGACCGACGCGCTGGTGCGCAACGCCTTTGAAATCAGCGGCAGCAACCAGCTGCAAACCGCCTCGCTGCTGGGGATCAGCCGCAATACGCTGCGCACGCATCTGGGCCATCTCGGGTTAATCAAACCCAGGCGCAGCCTTGGCGCCGGCGGCCAGCGCGGCCCCGCCAACCGCTCAGCGGTGAAAGGGAGCTGCGCATCGGCTATCAGAAATTTGGCAATCTGGGGATCCTCAAGGCCCGGCAGTCGCTGGAGGCCAGCTTTGCCGGCAGCGGCATTAGCGTACTGTGGAGTGAATTCCCCGCCGGTCCACAGCTGCTGCATGCCTTGAGCAACGGCGAGATTGATTTCGGCACCACCGGCGAAGTGCCGCCACTGTTTGCTCAGGCCAACGATAATCGCCTGCTGTATGTCGCCTGGGAGCCTGCCGCACCGCAGAGCGTGGCGCTGCTGGTGGCCAATGATAGCCCGATTACTAACATCAGCGATCTGCGCGGTAAGCGAATCGCGGTCAATAAAGGCTCTAACGTGCATTATTTGCTGGTGCAAATTCTGGATGAGGCGGGCCTGACGCTCGACGACGTGCGGGTGGTGTATTCGCCGCCGAAATACCCGCTGACCCCCAGCGATCATCACGCCGTGGATGCCTGGATGATGTGGGATCCGCTGCTGAGCGACGCCGAGCGCTGTGGCCAGCTGCGGGTCATTGCCAACGGCAGTGGCCGAGTAAACAACCATCAATTTTATCTGGCGCATCGCGACTTTGCCGCCCATTCCAGCGATCTGCTGCATCAGCTGATGAGCGCGCTGGTACAGACAGGCCGCTACATTGACGCCAACCGCGACGAGGCCGCCAGCCTGCTTTCCGCCGAGCTGGGACTGGCTACCGACTCGCTGAGCCACGCGCTGGCCCGGCGCAGCCATCAGACGCAGAGAATGGACCTGGGAATTATTCGCGATCAGCAGGCCATCGCCGACCGCTTCTATGCGCTGGGCCTGATACCCCGGGCGATCAAGGTGCGTGATGCGGTGTGGGCAGAGTGAGGTTTGGGTCTAAGTTATGACTTTATTCTATTAAGCGCTTATTACGGTATTTGTTATGTTTTGGCGACAAACAACTTTTTAGCTATATAAACCAGGAAAAAAATAATGAAAAAACTCGTTCTTGGCGCGCTGACCACCGCGGTGCTGTTAGGCTCGATGCAGGGCGCTTTCGCCGAAACGCTGCCAAAGGTGGTGAACATCGGTTATCAAAAGGCCAATATTTTTGCGCTGCTCAAATATCGCGGCACGCTGGATACCGATTTTAAGAAACAGGGTATCGCCGTTAAATGGGTCGAATTTACCGCCGGTCCACAAATGCTCGAAGGCCTTAACGTCGGCAGTATTGACCTGGCGGCTACCGGTGATGCCCCGCCGGTGATTGCTCAGGCGGCAAAGGCCGATCTGGTGTACTTAGCGCACTCCCCGGCCGATCCTAAAACCGAGGCTATTGTGGTGCCCGCCAACTCCAGCATTAAAACCGTGGCCGACCTCAAGGGCAAACGCGTCGCGCTGAACAAGGGCTCTGACGTTAACTATCTGCTGGTGGCCGCGCTGGAAAAGGCCGGTCTGAGCTATAAAGACATCACGCCGGTTTATCTGGCGCCTAGCGATGCGCGCGCCGCCTTCCAGCGTGGAGCAATCGACGCCTGGGCTATCTGGGATCCGTTCCTGGCCGAGGTTGAAACCAATGCCAACGCGCGGGAAGTGACCAACGCCGTCGGCTTAGTGCCGCACTATACTTTCTTCCTGGCGAGCAGAAAATTCGCGGAAACCTATCCACAGACCGCGCTGAAACTGATTGATGAGCTGAAATCTACCAGCGATTGGGCCAACGCCCATCCTGCCGAGACGGCGGCAATTCAGTCGAAGTCGACCGGGCTGGATCAGAAGATTTGGGCAAAAGCGTTGGCGAGAATGCCGTTCGGTGCAGAGCGTATGACGCCAGAAGTGTTCAAACAGCAGCAGGTCATTGCGGATAAATTTAAGCGGGACGGTCTGTTGCCGGTTAGCGTTGACGTTAACACTGCGACCTGGTCTTTAGACAAGCACTAATTCCTCTCACGATTGCTGCCCCGGATATTGACAGTCATTGGGGCAGCCTCTCAGCCATCAAAACTGCGTCTCGCTAAAGCGCGAAAACTCTTTATTAAAATCTAACGCTAGCGCCTCGGGATAATGCGTGTCTTCGGCATTTTGCAGGGCAAACGGGATCGACCAGACAATTTGAAAGTGCTGGCCGTCGCGGTCGTGGCCATAAATCACCTTATGCACGCCGTAATCGCCCTCGTGTTCTAATCGCCCCAGCTTGTGCAGCTCGTCGCGAATACGTTTCAGATCCTGCAAGGTATCAACCTGCCATCCCTGGCGTGGCCGCGAGGCCTGCGGCGGGTTCATCGGCTGAGCGGAATATGCCGCACCGTGCCCCCCTTCGATAACGTATAACTCTTTATGATTAATATTATTTATGCGCATGTAACCGCCCTTAGAAAATCAAAATCGACATACGGAGTTTAGCAAACGGATCGCTGACTCTTTCTGCCGATTTCGACTAACGATAGCTGGGAATGTGCTGCGATATCAGGCGGTGACGCTGCTTTTCTGCAAAGCCTCTTCCCTAATTTGCTCAACGCTAAGGGCAGGGTTAAACAGGCCGGTCGACAGATAGGTCAACCCGCTGTCGGCGAGCACCGTGACGATGCGCTTGCCCTTGTTCTCCGGGCGGCGGGCCACTTCGCGGGCGGCGAACAGCACCGCGCCGGAGGATTCGCCGACCAGGATCCCGTCGGTGGTAGCGACTTCTCGCGCCGCCTGCACCGCCTGCCAGCTTTCGATGGCGATAACCTCATCGAAAAGATCGCGATCCAGGGTTAACGGCACGCGCTCCGGTAACACCGTGCTGAAGGCGTGGACGCCGGTAATTTCCTTGGCTTCGGGGTTGTCGCGGTCGGGGATCGAATGCACCCCCGGTTCGACGGCAATCAGTTCGATGCCCGGTTTAAGCTGCTTGAGATATTTCCCTGCGCCGGACAGCGTCCCGCCGGTGCCCACCGAGGCGATGACAATATCCACCTGGCCGCCCGTTTGCTGCCAGATTTCAGGGCCAGTGCTGTGATAGTGCGCCTGCGGGTTAGACGGGTTTTCGAGCTGGTAGGTAAAGTAGATATTCGGCTCTTTGCGGATCACGTTATCCGCCAGCCATTTCGCCGCCGCCACAAAGTCGCCGTCGCTGTTTTCGAGGATCTTATCGAACCCGGCGACCTGACTAAAGGGAATAATTTCCGCACCGAAGGCGCTGAGAACGGCGAAACGCTCATCGCTCAGCTTATCGTGCAAGTACACCCGAAACTTATAGCCCTTAGCCGCGGCAATAGCCGCCAGACCAATGCCGGTATTGCCACTGGTGGTATCGACCAGCGTGATGCCGGGTCTTAATTTGCCTGTCCGCTCGCCCTCTTCGATCATCGCCAGCGCAATACGGTCTTTTATACTGTGGTTTGGATTGAAATATTCCAGCTTGGCCAGCAGGTCAACGTCTAAATTATTCTCCTCACCAAAGCGATTAAGCCGTATTAATGGCGTATTGCCGACGAGCTCGGTAATGGCATTATGAATGGTCATAGTAGACTCCAAAATAATAATCAGGCAACGGGGACATCGGCACCCAGTAATTGAAGCGCACGGGTACGTAATTCAACCAAGCGAGGATCGTCGCGACGACGGGGATAGGCTAATGGCACCTCGATAGTTTCGATAATTCGCGCCGGTCGCGGGCTAAATATCACTACCCGGTTAGCCATCAGCAACGCCTCTTCGACGTCGTGAGTAACCATTAATGCGCTAAATTGCTGTTCGCGCCACAGTGATACCAGCTCCTGCTGCATGCGAATACGGGTCAGTGAATCGAGTTTGCCCAGCGGTTCGTCGAGCAGCAGCAGGCGCGGGTGATTCACCAATGCCCTTGCCAGCGCGGTACGCTGCGCCATGCCGCCGGAAAGCTGGTGTGGCCAGGCCTTGGCAAACTGGCTAAGCCCAACCTTTTCTAGCGTGTTATCAACGTGCCTGCGCTTATCGTCGGTCAGCTTGCCGCGCGTCTGCAGCCCGAGTGAGACATTGCCCCACACGCTGCGCCATGGGTAAAGCGTCGGGTCCTGAAACACCACCACCCGGCTGGGATCCGGCTGTAATAAAGGGCGACCATCTTCAAAAATATCGCCCTTTATCGGGTTATCCAGACCGGCGACCAGGCGCAACAGCGTGGATTTTCCGCAGCCCGAAGGCCCAAGCAGCGCCACAAACTCTCCCGGTTCTACCTCGAGAGAAACGTCGTCGAGCACCGGCAGCGTCTTACCCTCTAAATAAAAGGCATGGCTGACTTTATTAATATTAAGGGCTAATCCCGTCGCGGGTTTTACTGTTTCGCCTGCAAGCATGCCTGACCTCATCCACATTCAATATGAAATAAAATATTCCGCTTTTTCAGATAAAGGTAAATGCTCAATAACGGCAAAGCTAACCCTGAAAATGAATAAGTCGTGGATGAAAATATAAATGCACTATTGTTATTTCAACCCCCGCATTAAATTTGCCACATTGAGCAGCTAACAATTCTTTACAAACTGAGCGCGGACCATAACGCGTATTCATTATTAAACAATTTTTTATTAAACAATGCGGAGCTTCTGATGGCACGATTTACAGACTCGACACGGCGGGCGTTTATTCATCGCGTAGGCTTATTAGGCGCGGGTTTGGGCCTGTCCTCTGCCCTACCCGCCTGGGCCGATAACACGGCGGCGGTAGACGGCAAGCTCACTACGGTAAAAATAGCCTGGGGCCAAACGGCAGTCTGCCAGGCGCCGATCTCCGTGGCCCTGAAACAGGGCTTCTTCAAGAAATACGGGCTAAACGTCGAGCCGGTCAACTTCAGCGGCTCGACCGACACGCTGTTGCAGGCCATCGCCACCGGCCAGGCCGACGGCGGCATCGGCATGGCGCTGCGTTGGTTAAAACCTTTAGAACAGGGCTTCGACGTTAATCTCACCGTCGGCACCCACGGCGGCTGTATGCGCCTGCTGGTCCCCAAAAACTCCGGCATCAGTAACGTGCGCGATCTGGTAGGGAAAAACGTCGCGGTGAGCGACCCGGCCAGCCCGCTGCGCAACTTCTTTGCTATTCAGCTGGCGAAACAGGGCATCGACCCAGACAAGAAGGTCAACTGGCTGCAGTATCCCGATGCGCTATTCGGCGAGGCGTTGAAAAAAGGCGAAGTCCAGGCGATTGCCGTTGACGATCCCCAGGGTTGGCTGCTCAAGCATCGTTACGATCTGGTTGAAATCGATAACAACATGATCGGCGAATACAAGACCATGACCTGCTGCGTGCTGGGCCTGCGCGGTGGCCTGATCCGTGATAACCCCGCCGTGGCGCGTGCCATTACCCAGGCGATTGTCGATGCCCAACAGTGGACCGCCGATCACCCGGCAGAAACCGCCAAGATTTTCGCACCTTTCGTACCGGGTAATATTCCGGTTGACGACATTACCGCGATGCTCAAGGAACACACCCACAATCACCACTCGACCGGCGAACACCTGCGCGCCGAGGTGGCGACCTACGTCAATGAGCTCAAGCTAATCAACGTGATCCGCCCCGATACCAACGCGCAGCAGTTTGCCGATCACTACGTCCCGAACCTGCTACCGGCCTCCGCCGATGCGATGAACATGAAGATGGGCTAATAAGGAGTCACTATGTCCAGCCAAACTCTCGACAGCCTCAATCCCGCCATTGCGCGGCAAAATCAGGCCATTACGCCCGCGCTGGTGGTTGCTATTATCGCCTGGTGGGCGCTGGTGGCGCTGATGGTTTTCTGGCCGGATAAGCCGGTCGGATTCGCGCCGCCGCTCTACGTTGGGCAAACGCATCGCCTGTTTGCTATTTTTTCCGCCGCCTTAACCGTGGCGGCCTTGCTGGGCCGGGTTCTACAGTGGCGAGTGCTGCTTTCGCCGCTAACGCGCACCGCACGCTGGCTGATTGCCCTGGCGGTGCTGTTTGCCATTTGGGAAACCGCGACTTCTAAACTGGGGCTGCTGCCCCCGCCGTTCTTTGAGCCACCGCGGGCGCTGGTCGAGGCCTATGCCACCGACTGGCCTCGCCTACTTGACAGCCTGCTGCACTCGTTGAGGCTGTTGGCGCTCGGCTTTATCTTTGGCAGCCTGAGCGGGTTCGTGACCGGCGTGGCGATCGGCTGGTCGCGCGGACTCGGCTATTGGGTGCATCCGATCCTGCGCTTTTTAGGCCCGGTGCCTTCAACCGCGCTACTGCCGCTGTCGCTGTACTTCTTCCCTTCCAGCTTTTCGGCAGCGGTGTTCCTGATTGCGCTCGCGACCTGGTTCCCGGTCACCGTATTGACCTGGTCCGGGGTTTCCAGCGTTGATTCACGCTTTTACGACGTGGCGCGTACGCTGGGGGCCAGTAATCGCTTCCTGATCCTGCGGGTAGCGATCCCCGCCTCATTGCCGCACGTGTTCGTTGGATTATTTATGGGGCTGGGCGCGTCGTTTTCTGTGCTGGTTGCCGCCGAGATGATGGGGGTAAAATCCGGTCTGGGCTGGTATCTGCAATGGGCGCAGGGCTGGGCCGCCTACGCCAATATGTATGGCGCGCTGATCGTGATGGCGCTGCTGTTCTCCTCGCTGATCACCCTGCTGTTCGCGGTGCGTGACCGCGTGCTGTCATGGCAACAAAGCGCGGTGAAATGGTAAGCCAGTGAAACCGTAAAAGCAGTCGAGTCCCGTTTTTGTCGTGCTCGTTGGCGAGGGGAACGGGGCTCGATTACTCAATAGGAGCAAACTATTTTGCCTTGATGGCATTTCCCTTTAGTCACTGTTATTATCTTGCACAATAAATTATGGCAGTAGTATATCGGTGATTAAATTTCCAAAAGGGAATTATAACGTGGTGTGATGATATATGGATATTAGTTCTTCTGTTGGATTCCGTGGGATCAATGCCCTACATAATGTCAGAACCGTGCAACAATATCTCAGAGATAATGGCTACCAGTGGCTAAAAGTCGATGGTTTGGTTGGGATCGATACTATTAAAGCCATCAAGATGTTTCAGTCTCGATTTATGGCTTATCCCGACGGTCGCATTGATTTGCATGGAACAACTCTGCGACATATGATTAAAAAAGGAGCGGCACCAAGCCATATCTCCCTTCTTCCAGCCGCAAACAATAATCATCCTAACTGGGATAACTGTGAATTCTCAGGTCGACTGACGGTTAAAGAGGGTCAAGTCACTTTCAATGCCGAAGGCAATGATATTGCGCAAAGCATATTCTTTAGCCGCCATATCCATTGGCCTGGTGGTAAATCAGGAGTCACTCTCGGACGAGGCTATGATATGGGAGGGCGCTCTAAGGGAGTTATCATTTCTGATTTAGTACGAGCAGGAGTTCCTCGTGAGCAGGCAGCTTTATTTGCCGAAGGACATGGAAAGATTGGTAGTGCTGCCCACTTATTTGTTAAAAACTATCGTCATGCTTGTGGAATTATCTCCAGAGAATCACAAGCGCGACTTTTTGAGCTTATCTATCCTGGGTATGTAAAGAGTGCAAGGCATCTATATAATCTCGATGCTCAAAAATACAATCATAATGCAGTACAATGGGATAAATTACACAAGGCTATCCGTGAAGTTATAGTAGATTTTGTGTATCAGGGTTTAAGCAGGATCTCAATTATCAAACAATGTATGACCAATGATTTTGATTCCCTAATCCATTTCATTAAAACGGACAAGACTGTTAGTCAGTATGAGCCAGGTAGAGATAGAGCCGGCTATCTTCGGAGAAATAAAAAATGAGTTTTGCTAAAAACATTGTATTAATTTCATTATTAAGTGCTGTGTCTTTACCTGTTCTGGCTTATACAGCGAACTGTAGCAAACCAGCTAACGATGTGGAAGTAACACAATGTGCTCAAGATAATAAAAACAATGCGGAAAAAGCACTTAATGATGAGTATGCCAATGCAAAAGAGAGGATTAAACAGGGTTTAAATAACGCCCAGCCCGAGACCAATGAATATCTTGATCTCTTATTGAAAGCGCAGCGTGGTTGGCTAACCTCCAGAGAATATCAGTGTGAAATGGAAGCATATGGATTAGATAAACAAAAAAACCCCTATACTGATATAACCAACGAGTGTATCGCAAGGATGGATAGAGAAAGGATTCAGACATTAAAACAAATCCCTGGCGATACCCTGTAGTAATAAATTATTAACTGGCTATTAAAAAGGGCATGCAAATGCCCTCTTAATCCGGCAAGCTATTTTCTAATATCTTATAAAGCTTCTCGTCTTTAGACCACTCAATAGCATTCCAGCCCAATTTTTAGCGGTAATGACACTTGCTGGCGTGTGCTCCAACAACAGTAATTCTCGATCTGTAAACCGGATAAGGCCATCACCTGACAAAAGAAGGCTGCTTTTGCTTTTTACACCCTAGCGCAGAGGCATAATAGATGCCAACAATAGGCTCGCTCAAGACTAACGTGTCCATTAAATAGGCTGGGCGCGTCGTTTTCTGTGCTGGTTGCCGCCGAAATGATGGGGGTAAAATCCGGTCTGGGCTGGTATCTGCAATGGGCGCAGGGCTGGGCCGCCTAAGCTAATATGTATGGCGCGCTGATCGTGATCGGGCTGCTGTTCTCCTCGCTGATCACCCTGCTGTTCGCGGTGCGTGACCGCGTGCTGTCATGGCAACAAAGCGCGGTGAAATGGTAAGCCAGTGAAACCGTAAAAGCAGTCGAGTCCCGTTTTTGTCGTGCTCGTTGGCGAGGGGAACGGGGCTCGATTAATCAATAGGAGCAAACTATTTTGCCTTGATGGCATTTCCCTTTAGTCACTGTTATTATCTTGCACAATAAATTATGGCAGTAGTATATCGGTGATTAAATTTCCAAAAGGGAATTATAACGTGGTGTGACGGCCTCAATGATTCAAATGGAACAATTCTGCGAAAGATGGTCAAAAAAGAGGCAGCACCAAGCCACATCTCCCTTCTTCCAGCCGTAAATAATAATCATCCTAACTGGGATAACTGTGAATTCTCAGGTCGACTGACGGTAAAAGAGGGTCAAGTCACTTTCAATGCCGAAGGCAATGATATTGCGCAAAGCATATTCTTTAGCCGCCATATCCATTGGCCTGGTGGTAAATCAGGAGTCACTCTCGGACGAGGCTATGATATGGGAGGGCGCTCTAAGGGAGTTATCATTTCTGATTTAGTACGAGCAGGAGTTCCTCGTGAGCAGGCAGCTTTATTTGCCGAAGGACATGGAAAGATTGGTAGTGCTGCCCACTTATTTGTTAAAAACTATCGTCATGCTTGTGGAATTATCTCCAGAGAATCACAAGCGCGACTTTTTGAGCTTATCTATCCTGGGTATGTAAAACGTACCAAACATTTTTATAATATTTTCGCTCAAAGAAACATTGCTGCCGTTCCTTGGGATAATTTACATAAAGCCATCCGAGAAATAACTGTAGATTTTGTTTATCAAGGATTGGTTTCTCGTGAAATTATTGCACATTGTGCAGAGAATAAATTTGACGCCCTGATTCAATTTATCAGGACTGATTATCGCATTAAAAGATTTGAAAATGGCAGACATAGAGCAGACTATTTACTGAGGCACAGAGCATGATTTTAAATAAAATAACATTGGGCGCATCTCTATTATTTTTGACTATTTTCTCCTGCGAATCTTATGCTGATGATTGCAGTCAGGGGACTAATGATAGTGCAGTGTACCAATGCGATCAAAACGAGACTGATAACGCTGAAAAAGCGTTAAATGAAGAATATTCCAAAGCTAAAGAAAGGATCAAGCAGGCGTTAAGTGATTCTCATTCGGATACTAACTCTTATCTTAATTTATTTTTGCAGTCCCAGCGTGGGTGGCTAGCGCTTAGAGACAATCAATGCAAAATGGAAGCATTTAGTGCTGATAAAAACAGTAATCTTAATTTAGATCTAAATAATATATGTATAACAAGGATGGATAAAGAAAGAACAATCGCATTGAAAAAAATTCCCGGTGATACCCTCTAAGGTGAATTGATCTCCCCCCAATATCCGTACCAGGCTAAATCAGAGATCCGGACCTTTTGGATGACTTCGGGCAAATTCTGCCGGAGTCAGGGGATTCATGAGGTCGCTCGCTGTTGTATTCATTCAGCCAGCGCTCTGTGATTTCCCGTGCTTCCTTCAGCGTTCTGAACAGATAAAAATCCAGGATTTCTATCCGTATCTTCTGCGGATATCCACGGTTTGCCACTATCCTGTCGAGTATCCTTACAACCCGCTGCGCCGGTATAGAGCGGGGCTCGCTAGGTATTATCAACGTTAAGCTGCATGACCTGCGGTGCCATATGAATCAGCTTTTTCTCGATATATCCTTATATCAGCCTAACAAAGTGCGGTGCTATTCATCATCTGTCGCGTAGCAGGATATCAAGAAAGCTCTGGCTGACCTTTGACTGGCTGAACTGGCGCCTAATGGCATAAATATCACAAGGCGGAATATCCGTTAGGGGAAAATAATTAAGTCCGGCCATCAAAGGATTATCATTAATGAAAGTTTGTGGCATTACCGTAAAACCTAAATGTTGACGCACGGCGGCCAGGATAATGGGATAAGATTCTATCTTGCACTGTTGGCGTACCTGGAGTTTTTGTTGGCTAAGCCATGCCTGCGTCAGGACGTGGTAAAAGCAGTTCTCACCAAAGGTATACAGCGCAAGATTTTCGGACTGCTCGCGCAACGCGCTTATAGCCGGTAGATGAGTCACCAGCGCCAGGCTTTCAGGGGCGAAATAGTCTGATGCCAGCAGCGGATGCTCCACCGGGCCATCCGACAGAATAATATCCAGCTCGCCCGCCAGTAACCCTTCAATTAATGGCTGCGAACTGTTGCAAACCAGTGACAGTGAAACATCAGGCTGCGTTTGCATAAAGCGGACTACCGCCTGCTGCAGATATTCACCTAACCCGACATCCAACGAACCCACCCGCAGTTCCCCCCTCAGGACCGCAGGCCTGAAGAAATCGAGACACTCCTCGCTGCGGGCCAGCAGGCTTTTCGCCTCAGGATAGAATGCCCGCCCCTCTGGAGTCAGATTCAACCGCTGCTTCTCGCGGTGGACCAGCTCGACGCCAAGAGCCTGTTCCAGCTCGCGAATGCGGGTTGAAATGTTGGAAGGAACGCAGTGCATTTTTTCTGCGGCCAGCACCAGGCTCCCTTCTTCAGCCAGGGCGCAAAAACTTCTAACCTGAGGTAATTTTAGTTGCGTCATCGTGGTTAACTTTCGTTCGCTACAGCAGCCAATGCCAGAGTGGGATAGTAATGAATGAGCCGATAATACCATATCCCTGTATCGCCATCGCCAGCGAGGGTTTCAGGCCTGCGCGCTGTGCGAGAATAGAGGCGGCAATCATCGGCGCCATCCCTCCCTGCAGCACGGTGACGTCGGTGACTAGCGGCGCTAAATGTAGTGACCGTGCTAGCAGTAAAATAGCCAACGGAGCCAGCATCAGTTTCCAAAGCATGGCTGCAATCAGCGGCACGACGGCGCCTTGTGGCGGCCGCAACACAATTTGCAATCCGACGCTAAACAGCGCCAGCGGCGTCATGGTGGCACCGATCTGGCTAAACGGTTGCTCAATAAATGCGGGCAAGCCACCGAAAATTTTCAGCAACAGGCTGAGTACCAGCGCAATCAGCGGCGGAAAAGTAATGATTTTTTGAAGCACCATTTTCAGCGTCGGCGACTGTCCCGAACAAACGGCCATGACGATCAGGCCAACCGTAGACAGAATGATAAAACTGCCGGGCTGATCAGCAATCACGGCCAGTTTAAGCCCTTCGGCACCGTAATATCCCGAGATGATAGGAAAACCCATAAATGAGGTGTTGCCAATCCCCGCCACCAGAATGAAGACCCCGATCACCTCACGCGACCAGTTGAATAACCGGCCCATTAGCACGGCGACCAGCAGCGCCCCGGCAAAAACCACCCACATTCCGGCGATCGGAAACAGCGTATTACGGTTAAACTCGGTGTGGGGTATTAGGGTTAATATGACACAGGGCAAAGCGATGGTTATCAACCACCAGTTAATACTGGGGACTATTTGCTCTGGGTATGGCAAACAGCGCCGAACGATAACACCGGCTAACAGACAGATGATCAAAAGCGAGTTCATGAATTACCAGTCTTGTTATTCTGAGAGGTTAAGCAAGAAGAGGAAAAACCGGCATCCGCAGACGCCGGTACGAGACTATTACTGGTAGTTGAGGTAAATGGTTTTGCTTTTCACATACAGCAGATAGCCATATTCACCATCATCACCGCCGATACCCGACAGCTTCCATCCGGCATGGAAACCATTAAGCTCTTCAGGGCCGAAACGGTTGATATAAACCTCTCCACACTCGAGGCTGTCCGAGATTTTCATCGCCGAAGAGAGATCGCGAGTATAGAGGTATGAGCTTAAACCATACTCACTGTCATTGGCTTTGGCGATAACCTCATCGACGGTATCGAAAATGGCCACCGGCAATACGGGACCGAAAATTTCTTCTTTTAGGATGGTGGCACTGTCTGGCAAATCGCAGATGATGGCCGGTGCGACCCAGTAGCCGTGTTTAAACTGCTCGTCGCTCGGCGCCTTGCCCTGCCAGAAAACGGTCCCCCCTTCTTTGCGGGTGATCTCCAACAGTTCTTCTACATGGCGTTTCTCAGCCTGCGACACTTTAGGACCGATAGTCGTCCCCTGCTGCATTGGGTCACCGACGACGATTTTCTCAGCCGCTTTTTTCAACGCCGCCATAAACGGCTCGTACACTTCGCGCTGCACATAGGTGCGTTCGTTACAGATACAGACCTGGCCGCAGTTGCTCATGCGAGCGTCTAACGCATCCTGAGCCGCTTTCTCAATATCGGCATCCGCCATGATAATAAAAGGTGCCTTGCCGCCTAATTCCAGAGACACGGGTATCACTTTTTCGGCTGCGTTTTTGAAAATCTGTTTTCCGGCACGAGTTGAGCCGGTCATGGTGACCAGACTGGTACCAGGGTGCTTGACCATAGCGTCACCGACGTTAGGACCATCACCGCAGACTACGTTGATGACACCCGCTGGCATCCCCGCCGCTTTGCTCAACGAGGCCAGTGCCAGGGAACAGAGCGGCGTTATTTCGCTAGGTTTGAGCACCAGCGTATTGCCTGCGACCAGCGCGGGCGCTGCCTTGCGGGTAAACAAGGCGAGAGGATAGTTCCATGGAATAATCGCTGCGACCCGCCCAGCGGGGCTTCGCGGGTAATGGTCTGGTGATTTTCATACCCTGAGGCCAACACGTGGCCGGTACGCTTCCAGCCAAAGCCGGCGTAATAACGCAGCATTTTCACTGCCGTAGCCACTTCGCCTTCTGCTTCACTAAGCGGCTTACCCTGCTCGGTAGTCAGCAGCACAGCCAGCGTCTGCTGGTGTTTCTCAATCTGATCGGCAAAGGCAGACAGGTATCTGGCGCGTTCAGGCTGCGGCGTTTTTGCCCAAGACTTCTGCGCGGCTAAAGCGGCTTTTACTGCCAGATCGACATCGGCTGCCGTCCCAGAGGCCACCCGAGCGATCGCTTGCCCGGTTGCCGGGTTGAACACTTCATCCGCGGTGTCGCAGGCATGCCATTCGTTATTAATAAAATTAGCCGGGCCTGCCGGTAATAATGCGTCAAATGCAAATTCAATATTCATAATAACTCCTAAAAAAAGATAACAAATGTCATGTCCACTGGGTGGCGGCGGCTTGATACCTGTTCGGCAGCAACGTTCAGGCTGTTCGAACCAGTACATTGGGAGAGGCTCGGGGTGGATAAAAGCCAGCGTTCGACATAACGACGGTGAGTGTAGAGGATGCGAGGTTTTTCTAAAATTAACTTTTTTTGAGCACAATCGTTCACTTTTAGTGAAAAACTTAGTTTGCTAGCCAATTCTGGCCTTGCCGTCTCTGCTGGTGATAAAAGCTGTCTGTACCAGGGATCAAGGTCATGCATGAGCGGAAATTAGTACGGTAAGCTCACTGATTAAAAATATGGAATCAATCCAACATATTCACTATCCTGATTAGATTAAATTTTCTTATGGTTTATAGGAGTAGCTACTGTGTTCAGTAAAGACCATCGCATTAACATGCACATTAATAACGGTTTGTTTAACGGGGAAATTGTTTACATTCATTACACTTCTAGGGAAGGACTTGATGCAATAAAAAAGCAAATAAAAATATCAGCAAATCCAAATCGTGAACGGAGGGGAACTAATGCCAAAAAAGGGGTGTATCTCACCTTAGCTAAAGATGCGATGAATGGCAGCGATGCCCATAACCTTCTGTTTCTTGCTGAAGAAAGATATGTATTAAGTGCTACGCATTGCATTATTTTTGTCTTCAATAGTCCTCGTTACCTGCTTTCAGCTCCCGTCACCTCTGCGAGTCATGTAACCGAGGTAATTTCATTGGATGATATCTATTTTCATCAAATAAACATCATTTATGAGGGTAAAAACCCTTTTATTTAAAGGACAACTGAATGCGATGGCCGCTGAACGTAAGCAGTGTGATCGCTACGTCGAGATTAGTGCGGTGTGCGAGGACCCTGCTCACCGTGGCAGAGGCTTAGCCGGTCAGCTTATGCATACGCTTCGCAGAGAAATTTTGCTGCGTGGTGGGCTGAAACAGGTTTCCATGTTGAATACAAGGGGACGACCCATGAATATGGTCATCGAGAACATGACTCCGGACAACCAAGGTTTTTCGAAGTTAAAAGAAGAAAGTATGGCTGCCGGATTTAATATGCTACGCCGGCTGGAAGAAAATTGGCTTAACGGGCAGAATCGCTTTGATAAGCCGGGTGAAAAACTGTTAGGTTTTTATGCCGACGGATTACTGATTGCCGTATGTGGATTAAACCAAGATCCCTATATGCCTTCAGTTCGCGCGGGACGACTCCGTCATCTCTATGTAGGCATTAAATGGAGAAAAATGCAGGTTGGCATCATGCTGCTCAGGACAATATTAAAGGGCTCTGGCCGCTGGTTTGATTTTATCAACACTAACGCGCCTCAATCAGCCTTCACCTTCTATGAACGTGCTGGCTTTATTCCGCTAGCAGATGTCGATACGGTTACCCATCGCCTGTATCTGGAAGACATTTGACTGCTTCAATGGTCTACTGCCAACTGTTTGATACTCAACGATGTGAATAACATCCGCTTTGGCACCAAGCTGCTCGCGCCTGAGGCTAAGGACAGCTTTGAGCGAGGAGCTGGTATTGGCTTGATGTCAGAAATGACATTTTATGGTTGAACCTCGCCAAATTAAGCTGTGCATAAAAGCAAGAAGAAAAAATCCGCTGACGCAAACTCTGATTCGGGGAAACCTGCCAGTACGGAAGTTTTACCGAATGGCCGGAGAAGGGCGTAAAAACTGCCTCGCGGAGGCTTTGACTACAGCAAAGAAGATCTTCATCTCAGATTAGAGCCATCTGCTCATTATTCAGCTTCGCCAGCCTTTCAGACAGTTTTATCTTCTCTTCTACTTTTTCAAGGGATGATGGCGGTTGGCACTGAAATTCTGAACGACTTGTTTTGAAAAGCCCCCACTAACCATTCCCCCCACCCAAAAATTCTTTTCCCCCATAAGTTCGCGCTTTGTTAAAACCTCTGCTAGCTTTAATGCTAATTCCCTGTGTCTTAACGACTTTGCCCGCCTCGTGCGGGTATTTTTTTGTCTGTACTATAATGAAGTCACTAAGCCATTATTTTTTATACTTTTTAACCAATTATCTCAGGGGAATTATGAACTATCTTGCCTGGACCGCGGCAACGGGCGGACTGTTGCTGCTGATGTCTCTTTCTTTCGGTTGGATTAACCGCACCCCGATCCCTATTTTCGGCATCTATCTGCTGGTAGGCATTGTCTGTGGCCCCTGGGGATTCAACGTGTTGAATCTCGACGTGCTGGCCCATTCGACGGTTGTGAGTCGGGTTACCGAGATTGCCATTGCCACCTCGCTGTTTATTACCGGTCTAAAAATCCGCCTGCCGTTAAGGGCCAGTATCTGGAAAATTGGTTTTCGCCTGGCGGTGCCGGGAATGATCTTAACGGTGGTGGGTATCATGGTGATCGCCCACTACCTGACCGGCCTCTCATGGCCGATTTCACTGGCGCTGGCGGCGGTGATTGCCCCGACCGATCCGGTGCTGGCCAGTCTGATTGCTATCAATGACTCACGCGACGACGACAGCCTGCGGCTTTCTCTGTCCAGCGAGGCCGGGCTAAACGACGGCACCGCCCTGCCGCTGCTAATGCTGGCACTGCTGTGGCACAACGCCGACGGCATGCTAACCGGCGCACAGTGGCTGCACTGGTTCGCGGTGGACGTGGTGTGGGCCTTAGTCGCCGGTTTAGGGATCGGCTACGGGCTCGGCAGACTAATCGGGCTTATCTCCACCCACTGGCGACACGTGCAGGGTGAGGTAGCGCCGAGCGACTTTATCGCGCTGTCTTTAATCTGCCTGAGTTTTGCGATCGCTATATCCATTGATGCTTCAGGATTTTTAGCCGCTTTCGCCGCGGGCATTGGCCTGCGCAGCGCCGAGCTGAGGGTGCAGAAAAAAAATCCCACTCGGGAAGACGAGGACGATAACCCACCGGCCGAGATGATGATCAATCCGCACACCCGCCACGCTATTGGCTTCGAGCAGAGCAGCCCGCTCAAATCTGTCGGCCTGGTGATCGGCGATGCGCTGTCGTTTGGGGAAACCGTTGAACGGCTGTTTGCCGCGGCGATCGTGATCCTATTAGGCGTTACGCTCGCCCAGCACTGGGAGCCAACGGGACTGATCCTGGCGTTTGCCATTTTCTGTATCGTGCGACCGGTCGCGGTTTATATCTCCACCTGGCGGTCTTCCTATTCAAAACAGCAGCGTCTATTATTTGGCTGGCTGGGCATACGCGGTATCGGCAGCGTCAACTATATCGCTTACGCCTATATGCACGGCCTGCAGGGAGCCGAAGCGAATATGATGACCAATCTCGCATTGACCATTATTACCGCCAGCGTGTTGATCCACGGTATAACGGTGACGCCGCTGTTGAACTTTTGGAGCAAGAAATAGCCGATGATGATCTTTAAGGTGTTTGGCCGCTATATCGGCGTGAAGGCTGCGGAGCCAGGCTGGCAGGTATTTCGCGTGGATATGTCTGAAAGAAAGTTCTCACGACTGTACGAGATAATTATTCCAGACGACCTTGAAGAAGACGAAATCTCGGGCTGGCTAGCGGATATTTATCACGAGGCCGCTAGTCCGCAGCATCCTGACGTTGTGCGGGTGGAATAATGTGGGTCAAGCAGACGGTCGTTGCGCTGGAGTTTGATTTAGCGGACCGGCTTTGCCGTAAAATAGCCGCCCTGGCCGGAAGCTATCTGATCAATCAGGGTGAGCCGGTCGCAGAGTTTTTTTACCTGCACAGCGGGCTGATGCGCGCGGTCTATGTTTCACCCGACGGCAGCGAGCGCATTAAAGAGTTCTACTTTGCGGGAGAGTTCTGTTTCCTGTTCCTAAGCTGGCTGATGAAAGAGCCTGCGCGCTATTCCTTACAGGTCATCGAGGACTGTGTTTATAGCCCCATGCCGGTTGATTATCTGGATACCCCGGCGGGCGCAACGCTGGCTCAGGCATTAATGCGTCAACAGCTGATCTATAAAGAACGCAAAGAGGAACTGCTGCTGCTTAATTCACCTGAGCAGCGCTACCAATATATCGTGCAGCATTTCCCCCAGTGGCAGGAGCTGCTTACCCAGCGCGATATCGCCAGTTATCTGGGTATTACCTCGGTCAGCCTGTCACGGATCAAAGCGCGTCTTAACAAAGGTTAATGCGCCCCGCTGCCGCGCCTGTCATTGTCACTGTCTTATTCGCGAGGTGACAATCATGAGCCCTTTTCTTATTTCGCAGCTGCTGGCCGGCGCCTCTTTCTTTCTGGACGTTTCAGCCTTTCATTTTTCGCGCCAAAAAACGCTGTGCATGCTGGCGCTATCGACCACGCTGCTGTCGGTGCACTTTCTGTTGCTCAATCAAACCACTTCCTGCTGCCTGATGCTGCTGGCGGCCTGTCGTTATATTACCGCGCTGTTTACTCAACGGCGCGCGCTGTGTGGGCTGCTGATCCTGACGGCGGTGGCCTGTGCTGCACTGACCTGGAGTGGGCTGCGGGACCTGTTGCCGCTCACCGGCAGCGTATTGCTGACCTATGCGGCTTTTCAAACCAGGCCGACCCGGCTGCGTCGATATACGGTGATCGGCAGCGGCTTTTGGGTAGTTAATAATATTCTGGCCCATTCGCCGGTCGCGACGCTGATGGAGTTGGCATTTTTATTTAGCACGCTGGTCTCCTATTTTCGCCACCGACGTTCACTAGCAACCTAAGCGGGAGGATAAAAAGCCCCGCCCCCCGCCACAAAGGCGGAAGGCAAGGTTCGGTTGCAAACTACATTCGCTTGCCGCGGCGCTTAAACCAGGTCGGTCAATGCGGCGGCGGTAAAGTCTTTGAGCGAGGCCTGGTTGCCGGTGCGAACTTTTGTCACCCATTGTGGATCGCTCAACAGCGCCCGCCCTACGGCAATCAGGTCAAACTCGTTGCGCTCCAGGCGAACAAGCAGGTTATCGAGGCTCGCCGGGTGCGAGGTTTCACCGGCAAAGGCGCCCATGAAATCTCCTGACAGCCCCACCGAGCCGACGCTGATGGTCGCGGCACCGGTCAGTTTCTTTGCCCAACCGGCAAAGTTGAGGCCGTTCTCGCCGTCGATTTCAGGGAATTCTGGCTCCCAGAAACGACGCTGAGAACAGTGAAGAATATCGACCCCCGCCTCGACCAGCGGCAGCAGCCAGTCGGTCATTTCTGCCGGGGTCGGGGCGAGACGCGCCGTGAAGTCTTGCTGCTTCCACTGGCTGACGCGCAAAATTAGCGGGAAGTCAGGCCCGACCGCCTCGCGCATGGCTTTTACCACCTCGGCAGCGAAACGCGCGCGCTGTTTTAGCGTAGCGCCGCCGTAGCCGTCGGTGCGTTGGTTAGTGGCGGACCAAAAGAACTGATCGATCAGATAGCCGTGAGCGCCGTGGATCTCCGCCACGTCGAAGCCTAATCGTTTTGCATCGGCGGCGGCCTGGGCAAAGGCAGCAATGGTGTCGGCAATGTCTTCGTCACTCATGGCTCTGCCCCGCGGTTGCTCGGGAGCGATGAGGGCGGAGGGGCTTTCTACCGGCTCGTCGGGTACCCATTCGGTAAGAAAACTGACTACCGACCCGGTGTGCCAGAGCTGTGGTCCAATCTTGCCCCCGGCAGCGTGTACCTCATCGGCCACCGTTTTCCAACCCGCCAGCGCCTGCTCACCGTGGAAGAAGGGGATATTGGCTTCGTTTCGAGAGGCCGGGCGATTGATAACCGTGCCCTCAGAAATGATCAGCCCGACTTCGGCCTCGGCACGACGCTGGTAGTAAGCCGCAATCTTATCTCCCGGGATACCGTTTTGCGCAAAAGAACGCGTCATCGGGGCCATCACAATTCGGTTCTTCAGTGACAGGCTTTTCAAATGAAAAGGCTGAAACAGGACGTCTACATTAGAAGGGGTCACTGGCTAATACTCCGTTAGGGTTAGTAGCTCTGATAGTATATTGTGTATACTAGGTGTCAATTAGGCACTTTGAAGCTACCAGGTATACTCGAGGAAACTACTATGTCCGACCAACCGCAGATCCCAGTGCGCGAAAGCTGCCCACACCGGCTGTTATTAGACCAGATCGCCGATAAGTGGTCGGTCATGATCCTGGCGATACTGTGCGAGCGGCCGCGCCGTTTCAACGTCCTTAAACGCGAGCTGGAAGGCATCACGCAAAAAGCGCTGACCCAGAGTCTGAGAAAATTAGAGCGCAACGGCATTATTGAACGACACGTTATTACCTCCTCACCGATCGCGGTCGAGTATAAAATCACCCCGCTGGGCCATACGCTAAAAGCCCCTTTCCAGGCACTTTTCAAATGGACTCAGGACTACTTGCCCGAGGTCGAACGCGCGCGCCAGACTTACGACAGCAAGGTTGAAGGTCAGGATTGACCTTCAGGCAATGACTCGTTAAAACCGCTGCCAATTATTTTTGTAAAGACCCTTCACTTTGTACTTGTACAAAAATCGCTTAACCCTGCAAACGTTGTGGCATAAGGCCTGCGGACAATCTGCCAGGCTTTAGCCTACTCTCGATTAAGTTTCTATATTTACACGATGTTTTCATTTGTCTGCTGATGTTTTTTTAAGTCTATTGCAGATGTTTTGCCCAAGTATAGCCTGTGCTAAGACTCTTACCATATGCTATAAGTACATGAAAAATATGGTTTTTTTATTTTATTTTTTGTGGCAGACTAGCCGCCTCTTACAATTAACCGCCTTTCTTCTTAATTAAAGGCTTCACTGGTCTGTTTTATGAACACTTACGCAATCCTGATTTTAGCCTTTGGTATGTCTATGGACGCCTTTGCCGCCGCAATTGGCAAAGGCGCCTCGTTGCATCGACCACCGCTGAAAGAAGCGCTGCGTACCGGCCTGATTTTTGGCGTTATCGAAGGCATTACGCCAATCATTGGCTGGGGGATCGGCCTTGCCGCCAGCCAGTTCATTATGAGCTGGGACCACTGGGTAGCTTTTATCCTGCTGCTGATTTTAGGCGTGCGTATGATTAGCGAAGCCTTTAAGAAAGACACCGGCGAAGAAGCCGAAATCCCGAGCCGCCACGGTTTTTGGCTGTTAGTCACCACCGCGATTGCCACCAGCCTGGATGCGATGGCGGTCGGCGTCGGCCTGGCATTTCTGCAGGTTAATATTCTGGTCATGGCGTTAACGATTGGCGCCACCACCGCCGTTATGGCCACGCTGGGTATGCTGCTGGGCCGTTTTCTCGGCGGTACGATTGGCAAATGGGCCGAAGTGCTCGGCGGCCTGGTGCTGATAGGTATCGGTACGTCTATCCTGGTTGAGCATCTCGGTTTATTGAAATAATCCTTTAATGATTGGCCATTACGTTGCCAATCATAAATTCGTTGGCCCGCTTTAGTGAATCTATTTCGGGACCGACTTTACCGTAGACCCGCATGCCTTCCAGCAGCATAAAGATCGTTTCAGCCATCACCTCCGCCTCGACGTCGGTTCTAAATACCCGCTGCTGCTGGCCGAGGCGCAGAATGTGCAACAGGTTTTCCCGTATGCCGTTGAACATATAGTTGACCCGCTGTTTAACCTCCTCATCTTCCGGCAGCAGTTCGCTGGCGGTGGCGATGGTAAAGCAGCCCCGCTCTCCGTCGACGCCGCTCGACAGCAGCGCCCCGTATTCCAGAGTTTCCCGCAGCGCGGCCTCAGGCGTTTGTTCCAGGGCGCGAGTGCGCAATCTTGTCAGCCCCTGCTCCATATATTGCGCCAGTGCCGCAAAAAATATGCTGCGCTTGTCGGGGTACAGCTTGTAGATACTGGCGCTGGCCAGCCCCGAGGCTTTCATCAGATCGCTGATCGAAGTGCCCTGATAGCCTTTCATCCAAAAACACGCTAGTGCGGTAGTAAGAAAATCTTTGGGGTCGAACTCTCTGGGTCTGCCGAGATTTTTGTGCATAAAGGACCTGTAAAGCGATAAATAAATAACAGGCTTAATTGTAGATTGATCACTCTACAAATCAATTTTTTTGGGCTATTCTGCAAAAATCATTCTCTACCCCCTGAAAATAGCCGTCTCGAGAGGGTTTATGCCAGCCGATTATCACTCTTCATCCCGCAGCGTTCCCGCCGTGCCCTTGTCCATTAGCGCATTAATTACCGCGCTGGGATACGTGGTGGTTCAACTGGACGTCACCATTGTGAACGTGGCGCTGCCGACCTTTGCCCAGGCCTTCAATGCCGATATTTCCACGCTGCAATGGATCCCCGATGTCTATGTGATCGTTTTTGCCGCCCTGCTGCTGGCCGCCGGGGGGCTGAGCGATAGATTTGGCAGTAAAAATATCAATCTGGTGGGCACGGCGATGTTTCTGCTGGCCTCGCTGCTGTGCGCCTTTTCAACCTCTCTGAGCATGATGCTCGCAGGCCGGGTTTTTCAGGGGCTTGGCGCGGCGATGATCGTGCCGTCTTCGCTGGCGCTGCTCTCTGCGGCCTGCAACGGAGACGCTTCTTTGCGCCGCAAGGCGATTGGCTGGTGGAGTGCCATTGGCGGGATGATCAGCGCGGCCGGGCCATTTTTCGGCGGCGTAATCCTGGCGCATATTTCATGGCATGCGCTCTTTCTGATTAATGTCCCCATTTGCCTGGCGGGTATGGTGTTTACTGTGCTGTTTGTACGCCAATCGGCAGCGCCGCGCGCGCGCGATATCGACAGCAAGGGCATTCTGCTGTTTGTTATCGGCAGTTTCTCACTCATTTTTCTGCTGATTCAATACGGGAAAAACTTTTCTCTGACGCCCATCAGTGGCTGTTGCCTTGGCGTATTGCTGCTGACGCTGTTCGCGCTGGTGCGGCATATCAGGAGAAGCACCGACGCATTTTTGCCGCTCGGCCTGTTAAAAAAGCCTATTTTTTCCCTCAGCCTGCTGTTAGGCGCGGTGATGAATTTGGCCTTCTACGGCTCAATCTTCTTATTAACCATTTACTTGCAGGTCTATCGCGGCTTTTCTCCGCTGATGACCGGACTGGCATTGCTAACGTTTACCGTAATCGCCTTCGCCAACACCGCCAGCAGTGCTATCTCAGAGCGTTTGGGGCCTCGGCTGACCATCGTGATCGGCTTGCTGATAGCGACCCTCAACTACGGCTGCCTGGCGGCGTTGACCTAACACGACGCCTCCTATAAAACCTTTGTCTGCTTTCTGTTTCTGATGACCCTGGGCGGCGGCATTGCCACCCCGGCGATCGTCGCCTCGTGCCTGCATCAGGCTCCGGCCGACAAAATGGCCACCGCCTCTGCGGCAATCAACGCCATGCGGCAAATGGGTGCCGCCGTGGGAGTCGCGCTGTTAGGCATGCTGGTCACCGGGGTACATTTTACGATTAATGTCGGTGCCAGCGCCGGCTTTAGCATCGCGGCGCTGGTAATGCTGTGCGCCGCACCGCTGGTGTGGGTGAGCTATCGTGAAGCGGCAAATTAGGCATAATTACAGCGCACAGCGGCAATTTTCGCAGTGCACCGGGGCGGCACCCAGCACGCGCTTGAGAAAATCCTGGGTCCGTGACTCCTGGGGATTACCGAGCACGCTGTCGGCGTGGCCCTGTTCGACGATCATTCCACCGTGCAAAAAACACACGCGATCGGCGACTTCCCGGGCAAACTGCATTTCGTGGGTCACCACCACCATCGTCATGCCTTCGTTAGCCAGCGTGCGCATTACCTGCAGCACCTCGCCCACCAGCTCGGGATCCAGCGCCGAGGTCGGTTCATCAAATAAAATCGCCTGCGGCTGCAGCGCCAGGGTTCGCGCAATCGCGACCCGCTGCTGCTGGCCGCCGGAAAGCTGTGCCGGCCAGGCATTGATCTTATCGGCTAACCCCACCAGCGCTAACAGGTCCTTGCTGCGCTTCTCGGCTACCGCCCGGGACTCGCCATTGACGTGGATCGGTCCCTCCATAACGTTGTCGAGCACTGAGCGGTGAGGAAATAGGTTAAAGCGCTGAAAAACCATGCCAATTTGGCGACGTAAATCGTTAATTTTCTTATCGCGGTTGTTCACCCGCTGATCCAATACGCGGATCTCGCCCTCTTCATAGGTTTCGAGGCCGTTGATGCAGCGCAAAATGGTCGATTTCCCCGAGCCGGAGGGGCCGATCAGGCACACCACCTCGCCCTTATTGACCTTGAAGCTGACACCTTTGAGCACTTCGACATTGCCAAAACGCTTGTGTACGCCATTAATCTCAATCATCTCAGGCTCCTCGCAGGCGACGGGTTTCCAGTCGCTTAGTTAACGCCATCAGCGGCAGGCACAGCACCAGGTACAGAATCGCGACCAGCGTGTAAACCGTGGTGTTATCAAAGGTCGAGGCGGCAATAAGCTGCCCCTGACGGGTCATTTCGGTCACGGAAATAGTCGAGGCAAGGGCCGAATCTTTCAGCATCATCACCAGCGTATTGCTGTAGGGCGGCAGCGCGACGTGAAAAGCCTGCGGCAACACCACCCGGCGCATCGCCTTGCCAAAACTCATGCCCATTGAGCGCGCGGCCTCAAACTGCCCGCGATCGATTGACTCGATCCCGGAGCGGAATATTTCGGCAATATAGGTCGAAAAACAGAAAGCGATGCCGATCACGCTGGCCTGGAACGAGGTTAGCGTGATGCCAATATCGGGAAAAACGAAGTAAATATAGAACAGCACGACGATGGTCGGCAGGCCACGGGTGACGTTGATAATCACCGCGACCGGCAGCGAAATAAACTTCCACGGGCTCATTTTCCCCGCCACCCAAATCAGCCCCAACGGAGTGCTGATCACCAGCGACAGCAGGGTAATGTAAATCGTCATTTCGGCCCCTTTGATAAGAAAGGGAAGATAAGTGCCAATGCTACTCCAGTCCATCCTGCATTCTCCTTGGGATCACACGGGCGCGATCCGCCGCTACGTTTCTTCACTTTAATGAATATTGCTAACTCTTGAACTCCTGTCAAACGCTTTGCAGGCTCGCGTCATAGGGCTTTCTTATAGTTAAACCTTCAGTGATAACATTTACATAATGTTGATTTTAATCAGTAATATCATTATTTCTTCAAAGTGGGTTATTTTTTGAATTGTCGCTTGACAGCGAGGGGCTTAAATTCATTATATTGAATAGCGCGCCGCCAATTTTAAAATTAATTTAAAACTCAGAGGAGACCGTCATGCAGAAATCCAAGCTTTCATTGCGCAATGTCAGCCGCAGTGCGGCAGTCGCCGTGCTGCTGGCATCAAGTTTTGCCTCTCACGCCGCCGTGCTGACGGCCGGATCGCCGCCTTCCAGCGCGCCGACCACCTTTTTAGATACTAAAACCGGTAAAATTGAGGGCTTTATGCCCGACGTAGCGCGAGAAGTGGCCAAGCGTGAGAAATTGGATATCGACTTCTCCGCGGTGCCGTTCCCTACGCTGATCCAGTCGGTTATCTCCGGCAAAATAGACATGATTGTCGCCGGTATGACGCCAACGCCGGCGCGTGAGAAATTCATTTCCTACTCTCAACAGGTCACGGCATTTGGTGATGGTTTGGTGGTGCGTGATGACAATAAGCAGAAGTACACCAACTGGCAGGACTTTAAAGGTGAGATTATTGGCAGCCCGTCGGGTACGGATTATGCCCAGAAGCTGATCAACAGCGGCATTGCCAAAGAGGTCAAGCTGTACGATAGCCCGGCTGATATGGCGCGCGATATCCAGCTTGGACGCATTGCCGGTGGCATGAGCGATTATCCGATCTTAAAAGCCCAGGAAAAGGCCGGTATGCTCAAAGGCCTGCACGTGGTTGAAGGATATCAGCCGATGGCCGTTTCACCGATGGCGTTCGGCGTGAAGAAAGGCAATGACGTGCTGTTGGCTAAAATAAATGATGCGCTTAATTCAATGAAGGCCGACGGCACGCTGGCAGCGTTGAAAAGTAAATGGAATATGCCACAGTAAGGCCTCTTGGTTGTGGGCAAGCGGGTGCACAACCTTTTCTTATACATCAACATCGCGGGCTGGAGCCTGATCCTGGCAGGAAATATAAATGACTAAAAGTAATCTCAAAGGATCTGAACCTGTCAGCGGTTCGCTGGAAGCAGACATTGGCCTGCGCCTGAAGAAAATGCGCAAAGCACGCAGTTTGACCATCAGCGATCTGGCAGAGCTGGCGGGCGTGTCTGCCGGAACCATTAGTCAAATTGAACGTAATTTAACTAATCCGACAATCCGCATGATCGAGCAGCTGCGCCAGGTATTGAACGTGCCGCTGACCGCCTTTCTCGAGGGCGATGAGGCGGAGACACCCGGCATTGAGCATTACATTCGACGCGAGGGCGATCGCCCGCATTTTCACGTGGGTAAAGGCGGCATCGCGAAGTCCCTGCTCTCTCCGCCGGGAGATTACGACATCAAGTTTATGATAATCGACGTGCCCGCGCAGACTCGATCCGAGCAGATGCTGCTCGGCGACGGCGAGAAGGCCGGCCTGCTGCTGAGCGGAGAGCTGACGCTGGAGATTGAGGATGATAAATCAGTGCTTTATCCGGGCGACAGTTTCCAGTTTAAAAGTAACCTGCTGCACAACGTGTTTAATCACACCGCTAGCCAGGCGCAGGTTTTATGGATCATGCTGATCCAGCCAGACAAACATCTCTAGGCCTCTTTATTACTCAATGGTTTACTGCGATAGGGTTAATGCATGCGTGTAAAAATTGATGCGGTATCTAACAGCGCTTCGTTTCCAAAGGAAGTCGACGTGGTGGTCATCGGCGGCGGGATCATTGGCACCGCCACCACCTATGAGCTGGCTAAGCGCGGCGTATCGGTTGCGCTGCTTGAAAAAGGGGTGATCGGCGGCGAGCAGTCGAGTCGTAACTGGGGGTGGGTGCGCCAGCAAAACCGCGACCTCTATGAGCTACCGATGGCGATGAACAGCCTGCAGCGCTGGGGCGAGCTGGGCGAAGAGATGGGCATCGATTTGGGATTCAGACGCAGCGGGATCTTATACTGCACCTCCAGGGAGGCAGATCTGGCGAAATGGGAGGCCTGGGGCAAAAAGGCGCAGGCGCTGGGATTCAACAGCCAGCTGCTGACGTCCCACGAGGCGACATCGCGCAGCGGCAGCCAGTCCCCCTGGCTGGGCGGCATCTGGTCCCCCACCGACGGACGCGCCGAACCCTCTAAAGCCGCACCGGCGCTGGCGACCGGCGCACAGCGCCTGGGTGCGAATATCCAGCAGCAGTGCGCAGTCAGAGGCCTGGAGATCGCCGCTGGAAAAGTCACCGGCGTATGGACCGAGCACGGGCTGGTGAAAGCCAACAAGGTTATCTGCTGCGGCGGTGCCTGGAGCGCGCGCTTCTGCCAGCGGCACGGCATCGAACTGCCCGCCGCCAACATTCTCGGCACCGCGTTTAAAACCACCGCGGCCCCAGAGGTTATTGAAGGCTGCCTGAGCATGCCGAACCTGGCGATGCGACGCCGCCTGGATGGCAGCTACACCGTTGCGGTTCCCGGACTAGGTCGCATGGATCTTGCGCCACAGAACCTGCGTTACGTGACCAAGTTCCTGCCGATGTATCGCAGTAAAGTGGCGAAGAAATTGAAGTTTCGACTCAACGGATCGTTCTTTAACGGGCCTGAGGCGGCGGGCAAGTGGGAGTTCGATCGGCTATCACCGTTCGAGAAAATCCGCGTCCTGGATCCCGCGGCCGATCCACAGATCATACGCCTGGCGCTGGCCGAAATCGTCCGCCAGTTTCCCGTCTTGCAGGGTATCGGCGTCGATCACGCTTGGGGCGGCTGGATAGACACCACGCCGGATCTGGTGCCGGTAATCGACGAAAGCGAGAAAATCCCCGGTTTTATTATCGCCTCCGGATTCAGCGGGCACGGCTTTGGCATTGGTCCCGGCGCGGCGCGACTGATAGCCCAGCGGGTGATGAATGAACAAACCTACACTGACATGTCGGCGTACCGCCTTAATCGCTTTAGCGACGGCAGCGAGATCAGGCAGCCGCAGATGATGTAGTACGGCGCGTTATAAGAAAACGCAATCATATCTTTGATGGCAATGTTAGGCTGTTTCCTTCATTTTCTGGATGCCCTCCTCCCAGGTAATGAGGGGATGATACCCCAGCTCTCTCCGAGCTTTGCCAATGTTCAAGGTTAATGATTTCCCGATTAACTGAAGCATTTGTCGAGTTATCGGGGGATCTTTTTTTAATGGTAAGAAAGGCCAGATTGTTTCCATAACACCGGAAAGGAACCATGCCATCCTGAACGAAATGGACTTGTCCGATGCGTTGATCCCTTTTGTCGCGAGAAATGACGTAAACACGCTTTTCTGAGAGCCATGTTTCTCGTCTGCAATAAAATAGCTTTCCCCCCTTTTCCGCGATCGGCTGCCAGCATTAGGGCATGAACAAGATTATCTACGTGACACATAGCGATTGCCTGTCCGCCACTATCAACCCACTTCCATTGCCCAGCTTTAACAGCTTCGGCCATTTGATCAAGCATTGGCATTCCTTTACCCCAAATCATTGGAGGACGGATTGCTACTGTTTCTAACCCCTCGCGCTTGCCATTTGCTTGGAGCAGGCGTCGCTCAGCTTCTGCTTTTGACGAACTGTAAGGCGCAAAAGTACGGGATTGATAGGGTAATGTTTCATCAACCTCAATCATCGGAATAGGGTCACCCATAATGACAGCAGCCGCACTCACATAGACGATTTTACGGACAGATTTCGTCGCAACCGCTGCATTTATAACCGCGTCCATTCCCTCAACGTTAACACGATTAAAAACCTCTAATTTACCCCATAGTCGGAAATGAGCGGCAGCGTGAAAAACTACCTCACATTCCTTCATGCCGTTTGTTAGAGCGACTAGTTCGTTCATTTCCCCTGATACAAATTCCGCACCAGCCTCGATTACCAATTTCCTAGCTTGCTCGCTTCTTGCCAATGCACGAACCCTCCAGCCTTGGCTGACCAACTGTTGAATTAATCGGCTGCCGACAAAGCCGGAACCTCCTGTAACAAAAGCAGTGCGAGGTACATTTGTAGATATGTTCATAAATCCTCCGGTTAAGAATCACCATCATGTTTCTTTTTTAAACAAAAAACAACAAACAAATTATGAATTATGTTCGTTAGCAATGCTGAACGTATTCCATTATGCTGAAGATTCATTGAATCTGAGTGCGGATAAATTGGTGAAAAAAGACATTCTGGCAAACGGCAACAAGGGGTTAAGCACCGAAAAAATTCTGGATGTTGCCAGAGAGCAAGTTCGTCGATTTGGCGAATCGAAAACGAACATCGTGGACATAGCCCGTGCACTCGGCACCTCTCACACTACGATTTATCGGTACTTTAAATCCAAGTCAGAGGTTTTTGACGCACTAGTTGAAGCTGCAATGGAGGATGAACGTGTGCTCGCTTCTGAATATTGCAACACGGGCACTGCGGCAGGTGAGAGACTTAAAGGACTGGTACTTGCGCTGCATAGTCGTAAAAAAGAAAGGTTTGCTAACGATCGCGAAGTTTACCTTCTTTATAAGCGGGTTGTGGAAGAACGGCCGGAAATTGTTTTAGCTTATGCTGAAAACATGACGAGACTGGTTGAAAGCATATTAAACGATGGAGTTTCTCAGGGAGAATTTGACATTCCCGACACGAGAGAGGCTGCTTGCGTTGTAAGAGATGCAGTGACAGTTTTTATCCATCCTGCACATGTGGCTATGGCTGCAACGGCAGGAATAAATCAAATTGCGGGGCTTACAAACTTGTTAAATACCTTGCTCAAAGCTTTTGAGCATAGATAAAAGACGGATTTTTTTCATGTCCGTTTCTGGCTCCAGACATCCCACGTCAATGACGTAGGGCGCCAGGCGGGCATGTCATTATATGAATACGGGTTAACGATATCGTTCTTACTCAACAACTTGCCGGACTTTAAGCAACGCTTTATGTAAGTTCTCAATGGAGACAGACCCGAGAGCAATTCTGAGAGCCTGTGGAACAGCCAAAGACGGCATCACTGTAAAGCACCTCAGGATAAGGTGATTTTTAAGGCAATCAATTAGTCTATCAATCCTTAATAACGATCAGTGAGATTGCCAGGTTATGACAATTCGAACCCCACAGGAAGTAACAGAAGCTTTTTTTCATCGTATCGTTACTGCAGAAGATGTCGGTGAAATAGCCGAATTAGTGAGTGAAAATGTAGACTGGTTGGTCGCTGGGAATACTGCCGTGGTTCCATGGATTGGCCGCAAACACGGAAGAAAAGGGGCTGCCGAATTCTATGCCCAAATCCGCACACAGATTTCATCTGAACATTTTGAAATTAAAGATATATTGATCAAAGACCAGCGTGTAGTGGCTATCGGTGAGCTGGCATCGCGCGTTAAAAAGACCGATAAGCTAATTGAAACCGAATTTGTACTCGATATGTGCATTGAAGAGGGGCTCATTACCCGTTTTCGCATGTTTGAGGACAGCCACGCCGTTTCCGAAGCCTGTCTTTGAATAATAAATAGACTGACTCACTTTAGTCATTACATCGACACAGGCGTACAGCGAACTGTTCAGTTATTGAGCGTTCGCTGACATCATTACTCACAGGCTGCTTTTAATGAGGTACTGGACAAATTAATGACAACCCATTAAGCCCTTCTTGAAGATGTTTGAAAGATTTGAATTTCATGTTGTTATCCAGGATAACTTCAAAAATAGAGTCGAAGTCGGACGGTGCCCAGTATGGGACCTTTGCTGCATCCCCACCCGTTTTGTTCACCAGTCTTCTCACCGCAAGCACCAGATTGTTACGTTCCCAGACTATAAATGTCAGATGCGCCTTATTTTCTTTGAGCAATGCGGAAGACAACTCACGAGGCTGATCGGCAGCATAGCGTATTATCACCGGTTCACTAAGGTGTACCGCTATTGGCATAATCGTCGCTAATGGGCGTATTGAGCCTTCTTTTGGCGCAGCCGCATAAAGCCTATCGGGTCGTCCATAACGGCTTAATAATACGGACGGCAGATTGAGAGAACGATTAAGTCCCTGACATGTGAGCTGCCCGCTGTTACCTTTAGGCTTTTCTCCATGACGAAAGAAAATATAAGTACTGTCCGCTTTGCTGACTACCGGGACGATCATAAGAAGGCTGAACAATAAACAAAAGCATCTATTTTTCATACGACCAAAACTTCCAAAAGCTAAACTCATCGTTAATCTCTTAATCATTCTTTTACTTTCTAAAAAAGCGTTACTGACACTCAATATTTGTGAGTATTGCAATCTAATATAAATTCATGCAAATAAACAAAAACACAACCATTTGAATAAATTATGCTTTTATATGTTACTTGGTTTGACCTTGGGTGATTAACAAAAATTGCTTTCGCTACTGGCTGAACGGCCCCCAGCAGCGGACGTTATGCTACAGAAATATCCACTGTTGGCACAGAACTGCCTGTGCCAGAGTGTAGGGCAGCGATGAATACTTGCCGATAAATGTTCAAACACCGGAGTCGGTCAGCGTCGCTCTCACATGAGGAAGGCTCTGCGGATAATTTTGTTGAATAAACTCAATCATTTTTTCCCGCACGTGGCAGCGCAGATCCCAGGCGATGGGGGAATTCTGTGCCGTCATCAACAGTCTTATGGTCATGGTTTTATCGGTAGTCTCGGTAACCTGTAGCACCTGAGTCTGCTGATCCCAGAGTTTTGTTTCACTGAGCACTTTTTCAAAATGCTTGCGCAGAGGTTCTAATGGCATCGAGTAATCAAGGTAAAGAAACACAGAGCCTATTATTTGTGCGTTATTGCGCGTCCAGTTCTGGAAAGCATTTTCTGTAAAATAGGTAATCGGCAGCACCAGACGGCGCAGGTCCCAGATGCGCACAACAACGTAAGTCAGGTTTATCTCTTCAATCCAACCCCATTCATTTTCAACGACCACGGCATCATCAATTTTTATCGGTTGGGTAAAGGCGATCTGAATGCCTGCAAACAGGTTGACCAGCGACTTCTGAAGGGCAAAACCAATGATTATACCCGCCACTCCAGCACCGGCCAGGATAGTGGTGCCGAATTTTCTAACGCCAGGGAAACTGAGCAGCACCAGGGAAAGACAGAATAATACCAGGACGACGATAGCGACCTTTTTGACATATATTATCTGCGTGCGAATTTTACGCGCGCGGAGATTATTGGAAAGATTAATATCATAGCGGATGAAAAGCATATCCTGCGCAACGTTAGTCAGTCGAATCAACACCGAGCAAAATGATAAAATAATAAATATATTTACGCTGGTGGTGATAAAAGCCAGAGAGTCTGGCGTAACGTTAATATAATTAATCCCTACATTGATTAACAGTAAGGGAATAAAAAGAAACATTGAGCCACGAAGATGTTTTTCCAGTGATTTAAACAGCTTTCTGTCACGATTCTGCCAGTAGCGGATGAACCTGAGAAGGATAAATCGGGCCAAAAAACCTAGTACGAATGACAGAGTGACAAGCAATAAAGCCGGCACCCATGATGGAGCATTGGCTAATTCACCGAATAGCATTGGCATTCTTTTCCCTTTTATCCAACCAACAACCCAGCGTTGTCAGATTCGTCATAAAAATTCAGTCACCGTGATCTTCTCGGTTATCTGCAATGGTGTGCAATACGGCGTATGTCGACCTTTACTCCCGTCGCTTCAATATAGGAATATGCAGCTTTTATTATGAACCATAACTGAAAATTATTGCGGCGGGGCTGGTGATAATTAAAAAGGGAAGGTAAAAAAGCAGATATAATCAACTGAATCAATGAGTTATATCAATGCGCACTGTCACTGGATTAGTACAGATTCTGCCTTCACCCGCGCTAATCCAGTGAGCTTAAAAAATCAGGCTTTACTCCCTCCCCTATTAGCAGGTCCAGTGGTAGCGCGAGAAGTCAAAATAGAAACTCTGCATCGGCACATACTCAACCGGGCTCATGCACTTATCGATAGCGATATGATACTGGGTGCTCTGCACGTAAACATCGGATTGATCGTCCACCAGATATTGCTGTAATTGCTGATAAATTGCGTTGCGTTTGCCTTCGTTCAGCTCACTGCGGGCGTCATTGATCAACTTGTCGACGTTTTTATCATTTATCCATGACATTGAGGCCCAACCTCCCGCCGCCTTCGACGAATATTGGTTGTAAAACACCGAATCTGGCGAAGGATACGTCGGACCAAAGAAAATCTGATTTATATTCGGCGTGGTGGCGGGTTTGCCGGCAATTTGAGTCACACGGCTCCAGGGATCCGGCTCCAGCCTGACCTTAAAACCCAGTGTTTCAAGTGACGACTGCAGCAGGAGCGCCACCTCTTCTTCAAACTCGGTACCCGACACATAGCCCAACACCAGCGGTATATTTTTCTGCCCGGCGTATTTCGATTTTGCAATAAACGCGGCGGCCTGTTTCAGGTCCATTTTCGGCGGCTGAAGCGAGTCCAGATGCGCGCCCTTAAATATGGCAGGAAGCGGTCCACTGGTCGATGCGCCAGGGTGCAACTGGGTGTTGATGGTATCGTAATCCACCGCCGCCGCAATCGCCTTGCGGATATTAATATCGTCGGTAGGAGCACGCTGATGGTTGAGCTTGAGGTAATATTCGGTGCCGGTTGGGATGGTCTCAATCTTATAGTTAGGCAATTTAGCCAGCGCGTTGAGCGTCTCTTCGCTTTGATAAACGCTGGTTATCTGCAGCTCGCCTTTGTTAGCCAGCGCTTTCACCGTCGATTCGTCCGCAGTGATGAGTAGGCGCACTTTATCCAGCGGATGCGCCGGGAATCCCCCTTCATAGTCGGCAAAGCGTTGCAGGATCATGCTGCTACCGCGCTGCCAGTCCGCCAGCGAATAAGGCCCGGAGCCTATCGCATGACCGCTAACAAAACTCTCGGCCCAGCCGCCTTTGTCCTGATTCTTTTGCGCCAGGGTGCTGTCTAATACAAACAGCAGCGGCGTGGTTGAGAGGAAAGTCGACGAAGGTTGCAGCAGTTTGAACTGCACGGTATGCGCGTCCGGCGCACTGACTGAGTCGGCATTAAGAGTGCCGCTGAAAAAATTGGAGGGTCCCAGATTCAGGGCCAATAATCGCTTCACCGACCAGACCACGTCTTTGGCCTCAACCGGGGTGCCATCCTGGAATTTCGCGTTCTTTTTCAAGCTGAAGGTCACCGTCTTACCGTCTGCCGACGTTTTCCACGACTCGGCAAGTCGCGGCAGAATCTCCCCGTTGGCTCCGACGTGGGTCAATCCATCATAAAGATTGACCACCGCCATGTACTCGGTGTAATCGGTAATTTTAGCCGGGTCAATCGTGCCGATATTTTGTACCAAGTTCATCGTTGCCATCTCGGGATGAGCCGCGTAGGCGGTGGGCACTAACAGGGCAGCGCCGACAGCAAGGGCAAGGCAACCACGGGAAATTCTGTTCATTCTGGCTCCTGGAGGTGTAATAAAATGAGGTTTTATCAACGATTCTGTTTCAACAGCGGCGGATGTTCTGCCAACGGCTGATAGCGCACGTCCGGGTAACCAAAAGCCTCCGGCCCGATAACCCGCAGCGCCGTTTCAGTGCGTAACAACGGATGGCACGGCAGGCCTAACACGCTGATTTTCTGCCCATAGCGTAAGACTTCTGTGGTAATGGCGTGCCCGGTTTCCAGGTCAAGAATGACAATCAAATCGGGCACGCAGCAGCGTACTTCGCCGTTATGACGGAATATCAGGTTTTCATTCTGGATATCGACGCTCGCCGTATCGCCGCTAAAGCCGTTAACCCCTTCAACCTGTAGCTTTCCACGGGTGAACCCCGCGACCATGAAGCGCTCCAGATCGACAATCTTGCCCTCAAACAGCACGCTTCCACTCTCACGACGGCAGATTTCGGCGATCGGATCGCGATTCTCACGGTTTGCGTCGAGTACCGCATAGCCCAGCGTCATCGCCTGAGTAATGGTGCCCGGCACGGAGAATTGTTTAACGAAGCTCCCGGCCATCGGCGCTTCGGCAATGCCCGCCGTGCCACCCATCTGCACCACGCAGGCGCGCGCCAGTCGTTCGAGCCACACCTCGCCGATAAGATGAGTAAATACCACCGTGTTGCCGTGCGAGTCCGACATCGCCGACGGCGTACTTTGATGCCCATAAATGCTGAAAGTGGTCATCTGCATTTCGGGGAAAGCACGGCCCATACCGTCGCCGTCAACGATGGGCAAACCCAGCTGAGACGCGGTGAGCATCGGCTTAAGGCTGTTGGCCCCGCCGATTTCAGTGGATATCAGCGCATCGACTTTGCGGCCGGTTTCACGCTCGAGCGCCCGCACCGCGCGGCATAGCTCCTCACCCTGATAGATTTTTTCTACCGACACCGCGGGCGCGCCTATTCCGCCCAGCGAAACCACCCAGGCATCATCATCCAGTTCGTCGAGGGAAATCACCTCTACCACGCCGCCCTTTTTCATCTGCTCGAGCAGCTGTAATTTTCCGTAGTACGGATTCCCGCCGCCGCCGGTGCCCAAAATTGCCGCGCCGAGTTCGATAGCTTCAATGTCATTAACTGTTAAACGTTTCATGGTTATAGCTCCAAATCACCCACGACTTTCACTCGGATCCGGGTAGCATTCCCCGGCAGATAAGCCAGAGGAACATCCTCTTTATCAATCAGTTTGATGCTATCGGCCCGTGCCCCGGCATCAATGGCGCGCGCGGTAGCCACGGCCTGAGCCTCGGCAATAGCCTGCTCGCGAGTGAGATGTTCGAGGCTGAATATTTTGTCAACTTCGCCGCTTACCTGCGCAATCGCGGCCCCCACGGCGTTGGCCACGGAATAATGATTGGGCCGCAGGGTTTCAAGCCCGCCAATGGTCGGCCCCAGCAGTACGCTGCCTCCGCCGACGACAATGACTGGCAACGGCTCGGATGAGAGGCGAGTTTTCTCGACACAATCCTGCGCAATGCGGTCCATAAGCTCGGCGGCCTGCTTTAAAAACTCGGGGGACAATGAGGCAACCACGTCGAGATTGCCAAACCGGGCACGCCCGAGCGCAACGGCAATATCACTGGTGGTCAGCACCTGGCCGCCGAACACTCTGGCGTCTTCACTGATGCGATACCCGACGCTGTCTGGGCCAATGGTGACGCCCTTTTCTCCCTGCCGAACTCGACTGCCGCCGCCTAGGCCAACGCTAAGCGTGTCGGGCATGCGAAAATTGGTGCGCACGCCGCCAATATTGACCGTGGTCGCCGACTGGCGCGGAAAACCCTTTTGCAGCAGCCCGACGTCCGTGGTGGTGCCACCGACGTCAACTACAATCGCATCCTGATAACCGGATAAAAATGCCGCTCCACGCATTGAATTGGTCGGGCCGCTCGCGAAGGTCAGTACCGGAAAACGACGCACAAAGTCGGCGTTCATCAGGGTGCCGTCGTTTTGGGTAATAAAGAAGGGACAGTCCAGTGAGCACTCTTTTAACGCCTGAGCAAAAGCATTCACCGTTTTGGTGCTCAGCTGACGCAGGCTGGCATTGAGAATGGCGGCGTTCTCCCTTTCCAGCAGTCCGACGCGGCCCACTTCAGAGGCCATCACCACGTCGCACTGCGGGTAATGCTGTTGCAGCAGCTCACTGGCGCGGCGCTCCATGCTGTCATTCACCGGGCTAAACACCGAATTGACCACTGCAGAAACAATGCCCTTTTCTTTCAGCTGTGCCGCGATACGCACCACCGACTCTTCATCCAGCGGATTTATCTCCCGCCCGTCAAACTCGTAGCCGCCTTTGATCAAATAGCAGGCATCGCCAATCATCGACTTGATGTCTTCCGGCCAGTCGGCCATCGGCGGGATACTGGCGGTGGCGGGGAGACCGATGCGGATAACCCCGGTGCGCACCAGATGTTTACGCTCAATCACCGCATTGGTGAAATGCGTGGTGCCAATCATTACGCCGGAAATATGCTTCTGCGCAATACCCGACAGCGACAGAACCTGCTGCAACGCGCCGCGCACGCCGCCGGTCACATCTTCGGTGGTGGCCACCTTGACAGCGGCCACCACTTCGCGCCCATTCATAATAACGGCGTCGGTATTGGTGCCTCCAACGTCGATGCCAATGCGATATCTGGATTGCATGCTGACTCCTTAATGATTCAATAGCGGCGGTGAAAGCGGATTGAGGTGCAGGATATCCGCCCCCGGCTTTTGCCGTTCTTCTTCGTCGCTCAACACCGGAATAGCCCGCAACAGCGCACGGGTATAAGCGTGTTTGGGGGCAAGAAAAACCTCGTCGGTGGTGCCAGTTTCGACCAGCTCACCTTTAAGCATGATGGCAACGCGGTTACAGAAATTACGCATCAGGCTCAGGTCATGAGAGATAAACAGATAGGTTAGCCCCAGCTCTTTTTGTAAGCGCTGTAACAGGCCAATCACGTTGAACTGAACAGATACATCCAACGCCGAGGTCGGCTCGTCTAGCACCATAATTTCAGGCTCAGCGGCAAGCGCGCGGGCGATAGCGACGCGCTGTTTCTGGCCGCCGGATAAGCTGTTGGGATACAAATCGGCATATTCCACCGGCAACTCCACCTGCCTGAGCAGCTGGTGAACGCGCTCGGTCAGGTCACCCTGATAACCGGCAATAAATTTTAGCGGTACGCGCAGTGCGTCACCGACCGTGCGTTTAGGGTTGAGTGACATCGCCGGATTCTGATGAACCAGCTGAATTTTTTTGCGCAGCGCCGGCGTATTAATGCCGCTTTTTACCGCTTCGCCGTCGAGCAGAATGTCACCCTCGGTGAGCGGCAGCAGCCCCATTAAGGCTCGCGCCAGCGTCGTTTTACCCGATCCCGACTCGCCCGCCAGTCCAAAAATATCGCCGCGCCGTATGCGCAGGGAAACCTTATTCACTGCGATAACCGGCGCAGCGGCTTTGCGCAACAGGCGTTTCTCAGCACCAAAATGCTTTACCGCGCCCGCTATTTCGATACACGGCTCACCGGGGGTTAAAACCGACGCGTTAACACCCGCGCCGTATAAGCGCGGCACGGCATTGAACAAACGCCGGGTATAAGGATGGATCGGCTGCGAACACAGCGCAGATGCGGTGGTCTGCTCAACAATGCGTCCTTGTTGCATCACATAAACCCTGTCGGCACACTGGCGCACCACACCGAGATTGTGGGTGATTAACAGCAATGCCAACCGCTCTTCATCCACCAGCCGATTAATCAGCGCGTTAATTTCTGCCTGAGTGGTCACGTCAAGCGCGGTGCCGGGTTCATCGGCAATCAATAATCGTGTCGGATGCAACAGAGCCATGGCAATTAGCACCCTCTGGCGCATACCGCCGGAAAGTTGCCACGGGTAAGCCTCGCAGACGCGATGCGGGTCGCTGAGGCGCACTTTACGCAATACGGCATAAATATGCTCCCGGCGCTGGGTGCGACTCAGGCGTTGCCCGTCACGGCTTTCGACAAATTTCATCACGTCGTTGAGATGACTGCCGATGCGAAATACCGGATTAAAAGAAGTCAGCGGATCTTGCTGAATCATCGATAACTTGCTGCCTTTCAGCCGCTCGCGGGCCGCGCTGGGCAAGGTCAGCAGCGATTGGCCTTCTAGACGAATGTCACCGGAGGTAATCTTTGCCGTTGCTGGCAAGGTGCCGATTAGCGCTTTTCCGGTGACCGACTTGCCCGATCCCGACTCACCAATCAGCGCCACTCGCTCGCCCGCTGCCAGGGTCAGTGAAACCTCATGCAATACTTGATACGCCTGCCCATAGCGATGAAAACTGAGGCTAAGATGGTCGATTTCCAACAATTTTTCAGACGGCGTCATGGCTTATACCTCTACGTCGAAGAAATCGCGCAGGCCGTCGCCCAGCAGATTGAATCCAAGGATGGCGAATAAAATGGCCATTCCCGGCATCATTGATTCCCACCAAAACTCCGGCAGGTAGTTAGCGCCGGCCGATACCATGGTGCCCAGATCCGGCGTTGGCGGCTGAACGCCGAGGCCGAGAAAGCTCAGCGTGGCGCCAAACAGGATCACAAATCCGGCATCCAGCGTGGTTTTTACGGTGATTGCGGCGATACAGTTAGGCAGGATTTCCCGACTGATAATGTGCCAGTGGCTGGCGCCGGCCAGCTTTGCCGCCTCGATATAGTCCTCGGTGACAATGCTTTTTGCCAGCCGATACACCAGACGGCAGTGCCAGTTCCACCATAAAAATGCAATGGCAAACATCGCATTCACCAGATTAGGCTCAAGGACCGCGCTAACGGCCAACGCCAGCACCAGCGGCGGCACGGCCAACAGCATATCATTGAGGCGCATGATGATTTGCTCGGTAATCCCGCCAAAATAGGCGGCGATAATCCCCAATACGACGCCAATCGGCACAGAAATACCCAGCACGCCCACCACCAGCAAAAGCGCTACCCGGTAGCCATAAATAACCCGGGTCAAGATATCGCGCCCGACGTTGTCGGTGCCCATCCAGTGCGCCAGCGACGGCGGTTTATGGCGTTGCATAAAATTCACATAACTGCCCACCTGCTGTGGGTAAGGCACAATCCACGGCGCAGCCAGTGCGGCAAACAGCACCAGCACAATCATCACCAGCCCAATGACCGCTACGGGGTTTCGGCTAAAACGAAACCAGGCGCGGGCATAGCGGCCGGGTTCGCTACTTGCGCTGCGCGGTAAAAATTCCTTTGTGCCGTTGGGCAATGTTGAACTCAATATAGAACGTGAAGAAGACGACGGGTCCATAGCGTTAAACCCCCTTATATTTCAGACGCGGGTCCACCAGGCTGACCACAAAATCAATCAGCAAATTAGCGACAATAAAGAACACGCCCGAGACCAGCACCACGCCCATAACCGCGTTGAAATCCTTGCTTAAAATCGCGCGGATGCCGTAGCTGGCAATACCCGGCCAGGAGAAGACCATCTCGACGATAAAGGCGTTGCCCATCAACGAGGCAAACTCCAGCCCGAGAATGGTTAACGGTGCCGAGGCACTGAGGCGCAGCAGATATTTGCAGTAGATTTTTTTTCTGGAAACGCCGCAGGCGCGCAGCGTTTCTACGTGGTCGCGATGGCTGAACTCGATCATGCTGGAACGCGTAATGCGCATAATCTGGCCGATGCCCGCCGCCGCCAATGCGAAACCGGGCAACAGCAGATGTTTGAAGGCGTCGGTAAAGACGTCCCATCGACCGGCCAATAAACTGTCGGGCAGCAGCATGCCGGTGTAATGGATAGTAAAGGTAATATTGCTGCTCAGACGTTCGGTCACCGGCAAGGTGAACCAGTTCAGACTGGCAAGCAGTTGCAGAATTAACGCCAGCAGAAAAGCGGGTGTCACTACGCCGAGCAGGGAAAGCACCCGCGAAAGCTGATCAAACCAGCCGTTTTGCTGCCAGGCTGCCAGCACGCCGAGCGGAATAGCGATGGCTATCATCAAAACCAGGGTAAACAGCACCAGCTCTAACGTGGCGGGAAGTGCCTGTCGAATATCCAGGGACACGCTGCGTCCGGTCAGCAGCGACTGGCCAAAATCACCGTGTAACACCCCACCGATATAGCGCACATACTGCTCTGGCGCGGGTTTATCCAGGCCCATTTTGGTCCGCAGGCCGTTGATTTGCTGTTCGCTTGCCAGCGGGCCCAATGCGATACGCGCCGGATCGCCAGGCACCAGCCGCGCCATACAAAAGATGATCACCGACAGACCAAACAGGATGATCATCAATCGCCCAAGGCGCTGGCTCAGGTAGCTCAACTCATGCATAACGTACTCCCTGGTTTAACCGGCTTTGTTTTTTAATTCATTTAGTTATCGGGCAAATGCCTGAGCGAAACAATGCTGAAAAGGAGTAGTTAAGGCAGCAATTTGGGTAGGCGTAGAGGGGCGGTTTTTTGTACCCCCGCTCCTCGGATCGGGGCTTCAGCGTACAATATGCCGTCAGCCATTATCGCAAGCCGGCCTGAGGCGATGAAATGCTTCGCAGGCGGTATGGCACGGGCTGTGGGTAGTTTTTAGTAAAACTGGGTAGTCCGATTATTGACCGGGGATCTGCGCCTGCAATACCTGGATCAGCTGGCTGCGTTTATTGACCGCGTAATATTTGAACAAACCTTTAACGTGGAACTTGACGGTGTTTTCGCTGATACCGCTGAGATTGGCAATCTGTTTATTCGACAAGCCTTCGCCGAGGCGCTGCAAAATCAGCCACTGTTTAGGGGTCAGTCCTGCGGGAAGCGCGGCCAGCTCGGTGTTATTCACGCCGATTTGCTTGCCTAACTGCGCGATAATCTCGCTGCCGGGCAAGACTCGCTTTGGGTCATCAGACAATCGGCCCCACGCCTCCACCACGCTGCGGCTTTCAATTAAAAAAGGCAGCCCCAGCTGGCTGTGACGAGCCTCCTCGACCAGGGTCAGCCACGTTTCGCGCAACTTTTCAGGCTGCTGGCTAAGCCCATAGAAACGCGCCTGCAGCAGTCTTTGAAGCTGCTTTTCGACGACGGTTAATGAAAATTCGTCAACAAATTCAGGCATTTTCATGCTGCGGGTATGGTGACGCTGTGCCAGCATGGCAACCTCGGCGCGCAGCGTTAGCCACTGGCTGAAACGCAAACTCAGCCCAGAATGATGAAGCGGTTTGAACATCGACAGGCGTTTTTGCGCCTCCTGCCACTGCCCCGCTTCCTGCTCAAAAAGAGGCCATAAAGTTCAAACTGGTTCTCATCCGCCTGCGGAAAACTCACCGCATAGCGGGTACGCAAGTCTTGCAGGCTGCTCCAGGCAGCGGGAAGTCCGTGCTTCAAATAGCTGACCAGCACGCTAAGCCAGGTAAAATCAATCAGCAGTTCAGGCCAGCATTCTAGACCGTCAAGCGCCAGTCGCACCTGCCGCCACTGGCTGCTCGCCTCTTCCAGCTCGCCGCTGTACAACGCCAGCCAGCTTTTTCCCAGCGCAATAAACGCCCGTTCACAGGTGAGAGACTGGCGAAACGGCACGCGCTGCAAACAGGTTTCTGCCTGCTCAATATACTGGCGGGCCTGATCCAGCCCCCCCTGATAACAGGCGAGACGGCACAGGTGAAAATAGGCAAAGAAGCACAAATAATCGGCCGCAAGCTGCCGATAGCTTGCCAGACTGGTCAGGCAGCACACAGTGGCCTGCTGCCACTCTCCGCGGGTCATATGCGCGATACACAGTTTATTATACAAAGAGGCATAGGCCAGCGGTTCATCAGCCAACCGCGGCGCCAGGTCGCGCATCTCCTGCAATATCGCGTCGCTGTAATGCTCTGACTGATAAGACGCCAGCGTCAGTTGGATCAGCTGAATGCGCGACTTCTGCTGCTGGCTGAGGCTGCCCGGCCTCAACAACGCACTGCTGTCGTAAAAACTGCGGGCGGCAACCGGATTACCCTCTTTTAGCAGCACCTCAATCTGCGCCCATGCTAATGAGGTTTCTTGCGCCACGTTAGCCGCGGGAAAGCTTTGCAGGATTTTCTTTAATTCGCTAAAGCTGTGCAAATGGCCATACAGCCCGCTTCCGCTTTGCTGAAACCAGCTCAACGCCAAATCGACATTATTTGACTGCGCCGCCGTCACAATCGCCTGCAGCCTATTTTGCTGCTGCCATAGATCTTGCGCCACCAGCCGCATCGCGCCCTGATACAACGACCGCTCTTCCCCCGCCAGCGCGACCAGCGCCTGCCGCAGTGGCGCATTACCGAGGAACAGGCGATTTTCGCTATCGCAGTAAATTAGCGGCACCAGACTGCCAATGGTCAACCCGTCGACATGGCGTTTTTCCATTAACAAGGAGGGAGACAGCGCGAGCGCTAATAGCAGGCGCTGCAGCCGTAGCGGGAGGATATTGACAATGCGCGCGGCGATAAAATCCTGCCAGCTGCGACGAAAAAGCGGTTGGGAAAGCCGGTCATAGTTTGCCAACAGTACCGGCCATCCTCCGGTATCGGCCAGACAGCGCTCGGGATGCTCAATCCCCAGCGCCATAATTTCGTCGAGCGAAAACAGCAAGCGAGATTGTTCCACTACGCTGATGTCCCGATACACCAGCCCCTCGCCCCACCACTCGTGCTGCACTTCCCAGGGCACGGTCAAAAACAGCCGCTGCTGCCGGGCTTTCAGCTGTGGCAGCAGGCGGGTCACGTTTTTATACTGCTGTTTAAGAGAGGCGCTTCCGGCATCCCAAAACAGATCCTGGCCCAGTGAATGCGCTGCCGGATCGGGAAGCTGGTCTGAGACGGTAGTGTGGCAAAGCGTCGCCAACTGCTTGAGCACCACGCTCTTACCCATTCCCGCCACGCCCATCAGGGCAATCACCGGGGAAGAAAGCGTGCTGAGGTAGTGAATCAGGGCCGGACGTTGCCACATAACAGGATCCCATTGATCAATAGCGCATTGACCCTATTGATAACTCAGACAAATAGTTATGGCAACTGCTTTAAATATCATCAGAACAGCCGTTTTTTATTGTGCCACCGGGCACGCGTGGCGGAGGCTCTGCCGGCAAAAGCGCTGCCTGTGGGCACCCGAGTACGCGGTAGATCTCAGAAACGACCTGCACGGTGGCGTCTTCGATGGTGGCTTCATTACGGCATAAAAACCAGCCGTGGGCGGTAATTTCTCGCTCGAACGCCTGGGTGGAGGCGATATGCTCCTCCAGCTTATGCATCACCGTACTGCTCAGCCCACGCGGTCGGGCCGCGGCCCTCGCCCATGAAATATCAGGCGCGGTAACCACCCCGACATGCAGGTCTGGCACTTGCACGTTGTGTTCAATATTAAGCCGTAAAATCTCGGCAAATGGGATCATCCGGCGAAACGCGGCATCGGACGGATACCAGCGATCCATCAGGATAATGCTGTTCGCTGGCTGTTTAGTCAGCACCTGCTGGGAAATCCAGGCACGACTGGCGGCAAAGCGCTGACAAATCTCCCATTCCAACGCCAGATCGGGGTTTCTGGCGAGCCTGTTAACCAGGGCCATTATTTCACCCCGGTAGGGATCGCTTTTTTTCTCGCAAAGCCGGACCACCTTCTTGTTGCCTGCCCTTAGTGCTGTCGTTATGGCCTCCAACAGTGTGGTTTTACCGGCCCCTTTGGGCCCATCCAGAGTAATAAACAGCGGACGACTCATGCTGTAAATGCCCCTGGATATACGATTTTTGTAACGCTCATCATTTTTCCTCGGGCCCGGTTTCATTCGCTAGCCGCAGCGGCCATTGATCCATAAGAATACGCTCGCCCGCGCTAAGGCTGCGGCTAGTCTGCACTTGCATTCCCAGTGTCGCCGCCTCGTTTGCCAAGCCACCGCGGGATTAGAAGTAATAAATTATATATCTGAGGGTGAGAGTAGTTAACTTATTTAATAGAGGCGTCTACTTTTAGCGTTGAGGATCCTGATCGCGCCATCCACAAATCCTTCCCCACCAGGAAACTTGCTGATCCAGCCCACTACCCATAAATTATTAATCGTATAGCCGCAGCCATTTATCTGTAATTCTTCAACCAGCTTCTTTGTCTGTTTCACCTGTTTGCCATTGATAAATTCACCTCAATTTTTATAAAACCTGCCTCGAGAAGTTGCATATACTGCCCATGGTGATTTTGTTATCATCAATTCCACACTATTAATAACGCACTCGCATATATGCCCGATTTTGACGAACGTATTCTGAACGGAATGAGCGTCTTTGCCGCCATCGTTGATGCCGGCAGCTTCGTGCAGGCCGGCAAGCATCTTGGTATTTCTCAACCTGGCGTCAGCCGGGCGGTCGCTCGGCTCGAAGCCCGACTAGGCATTCGCCTGTTCAATCGTACCACGCGAGTGGTCAGCCTGACCGACGATGGCAAGCGTTTTCACGCTGAAGTCATGCCCTTGATGGCAGCACTGGAAGAAGCGGCCGCCAATGCGTCGGGCGGCGCTACCATTGTGCGAGGGCGGTTGAGAATCCATGTCGATCCATTTTTTTCTCGCTTGATCCTCGGCCCCCTTCTTGGAAATTTCCTGGTTTCCTATCCCGAGCTTCAGCTGGAATTATTTACCAAGGACCAATTGGGCGACATGGTGGCGGAAGGCGTCGACCTTGCAATCCGCTTCGGCATCCCTCGCGATTCCAGTTTGGTGGCCCGCAAGCTGCTCGAAACACGCATCCTTACCGTCGCCGCCCCCAGCTATCTGAAGCGTCATGGACGGCCAGCGTCGCCAAAGGAAATATTGCAAAAGCAACATACCTGCATTGACTTTCGTGACTCTGCCACCGGCCGTCCGTTTGCCTGGGAATTTCACAAACCAGGCGAGCAAGTCATCATCGAGCCGCGCGCGCAGCTGACCGTTAACGACGCGGGTACCTTGCTCAGTACCTGCATCGCCGGATACGGCATCGCGCAGATCATGGAATACGGCTGCGCCAATCTGGTTGCCGAGGGGTTGTTGGTCGAATTGTTCAGCGACTGGCCCGACGAACGCTTTCCTCTCTACGCGTATTATCCGTCGCGGCACCAGCCTTCAGCCAAAACCCGGGCCTTCCTGGAATTCGTCATTGCGTCGACGGGTGCGTAGTCCGATCGCGACGGTTGAAGATTTCCCGTGCCTACGGCAGGATCCGGTCCTTGTCGTGAAACTGCTGTGTCCAGAACGGATACGGTGGCGTAAGCGCAGAGACCACGTCGAGTTGCTTGCGCAAATCTTCGGGCAGTACTAGCCCGGTTGCGGCCGCTAGTTGGCTGCGACCAGTTGACGGAGTACCGTTTCCAGTTCCACGTCTCCTTTGGAGACGCTTGCGTCGTCTCCGGCGAACGCGATCCAGCCTTCGTTGAATCCATCGAGCATGCGCATGTGCGGCAGCGGATTGACCGAACCCTGCGACCGGAACAGTGCTTCCCATTGACTGCGCGGCACCGCCTCTGCCTGCACAGGATGACCGAGTATGGCTGCAAACGTGGCGGCGATGTCATTGGGCGAAACGTTGCGCGGTCCGCTCAGCTCGACCACCCGTACACCTTGCCACGATTGCTGGAGCAGCTCTGCCGCCACCCGTCCAACATCAGCAGTCGCGACCATCGGGACCGGCCGATCCAGCGGCTGCAGAAAGCTGGAAATCAAGCCGGCACGTGCATTGGCCACGTCCCACAGCGCGTTTTCCATGAACCACCCCGGGCGCAAGAAGGCGACAGGCATCGGCATATTTTCCAGGGCCTGTTCCATCAGCGTGCGTTGCGATAGCAAGTTCAATTGCTCTGCCTGGGCGCCAATGGTCGACAGACAGACAACCCTTGCCGGGCGTGCCGCCAGGAGTGCCGCTTCGACAGCGTCGATGACCGCGACCGCCTCGGGGAAGCCAGGCGCAGGGTCGAATTCCGACGGCGGCAATATAAACACCGCGGCGCTGTCCCTGAATGCCAGTGCAAGCGCGGTGGAGTCATTCATATCTGCCACCACGACCTCGCAGCCTCGCGCGGCCCATGCTTGTCCTTTGGCAGCATCGCGCACGATGGCGCGCACCGGAAGGCCTGCCGCCAGTAATGCTGCGGCGACTGCGCTGCCGACTTTCCCGGTAATGCCAGTAATTGCGTACATAATTGTTATTCCTTGTAATTTGGTGAGTCGAGGGTGACGCAGCTGATGACAAGCTCGCGCCGTCCTGGAGTAGTTGCATGCGGTGTTGACAGGACCGCAGTCAGGTAAAACTGATGCCCCGTAGCGTTAAGGTCCAAAGATTCCCGCCCCCTGGAGCGCTGCAACCAACAAAGCTTAGGGGCTGAACGGCGATAGTGAAATAGACGGTGGGTTATTACATTAATGCCGGCGGCGCATAAATAGGGCGTGACGCGCGCTGGGCAGACTCGGTCGCAACCAGGCGGGAACGCCCTGTGCTGACACGTACGAACAGCGCGACGCCCAGCCACTCTTCCAGACCGCGCACCCGTCGTCCGACCGCCACCGGCGTCACGTGCAATTCCTTCGCCGCCGCAGAAAAACGTTGATAACGGGCGCTCGCTTTATAGGCGCGTAATGCATTGAGGTGGATCGGCATGGTGATGATGACAAAGATTTTCTTTTAGTCGTGGCAGTTATCTCACTTGACCCCACGCTGGAAAAACTAACCCTGCGAGGGGCCGGTCAGTGCAATCTACATTGCTAAAAATACATGCCAATACTTAAAAGGTATCTGTTGCTATTGAAAGTAGGTCGACAGATGTCGACCTACGGTTGGTTTGGTGAGCAGGAAATTAATAGCGCGATGGCTTATTTTAGATACCTAACTTCTCGGCTATGAATTCCAGGAATTCACAAATTCAGAAGGGCTGTTCTCTGCTGAATAAGATTGCGCATTCGAGGTAGCTCCTCCATCGACCGAAAGAGTGACACCTAATACGAAGGATGATTTATCTGAACAAAGCCAGATAACCGCTTCAGCAACTTCTTCAGGCGTTCCAAGCCGGTGTAATGGCTGAGGAGCTATCAGTGAATCCTGCATGCTCTGAGGCAATGAAAGCACCATTGGCGTCCCTATTGCACCGGGCGCAACAGCGTTAATGCGTATCCCCATGTTGGCGTATTCTCCTGCAGCTGTTTTGGTCAATCCCACTACAGCGTGTTTAGCTGCAACATAGGCCCCTGCCAAGGGAGTGCCTACCAATCCAGCTTCTGAAGCATTATTGACAATAGTACCGCCGCCATTTTGGGTCATGTAAGCCAGCTGATATTTCATGCACAGCCATACCCCTTTGACATCCACGGACATAATACGGTCAAAATCACTTTCTTCAATTTCAGATGTAAATCCAGAAGACAGCACACCCGCATTATTAAATGCAAAATCTAAACGACCGAAAAGTTCGATCGTCTTTTGTACTAAACTCTTAACTTCAGTGGCATTTGAAACATCCACCGCAAAAAATTCAGCACGTCCACCGGCTTGTTTTATCTCAGCACTAACCTTTTCGCCTTGCGTTTTTACAGACTCAAGATCAGCAAGGACGACTGCCCCTCCCTCACGTGCAAATGCTATCGCGGCAGCTCGTCCGATACCGCTTGATGCGCCCGTTACAATTCCAGCCTTTCCACTAAAAAGTCCCATCGTCAGCCCTTAAGTTTATAATTTTCTTATATAACCTGCATGATTGTTACATTTCAGATGTATTAGGTCAGAAATGGGGATTACTTGTTTTCAAAAAATCTGCAAATTAATCACATAAACGACCTTTTCACACCAAAGTATAAATTAGGTCAATTGACCTACTTTGTCAATTACACAGCATTTAGCTTACGTTGCGAGTAAACTGCAATGATGAATTAAGGTTTAATCTATTGATATTACTGTTTTAAATTTTAATAATGTTCCGAGAGGCTTGAGAAAACTTGAGGAATGATTAAGATTTTTGTTCCAGTTAATCTTTTTGATCTCGTATTAAATGCTCTGGATACACTCTACTAGTCAAGCAACCTTCTGTTCCCGTTGCAGAATTATAAATTAAGGGCGTTGGATGATTTCCTCAATTAGCACTTCGACAACATCGACCAAAAACACACCTGAGCGAATTCTAGACGCTGCCGAAGCCCTTTTTGCAGAGCAGGATTACGATACTGTCACCACGCGGGCAATTACCGAAAAAGCCGGTGTTCGCCTAAACTTGCTCTCCTATCATTTTGAAACTAAAGATAAACTTTTTAAGGCGGTTGTTAATCGTCGACTAGGAATGATTATTCAGCATCGAGAAGAGGCGCTGACCAAACTTAAAGCTTTGGAACATCAAATGACTGTGCGACAAATTCTTGAAGCCTTCATTCACCCCTACTTCGAATTAGCCTCGCATGGTGACCCGGGGTGGTTAAATTACGTGCAATTGATTGCATCCATGAGTCAGTCAGAACGTTATTTTGAAACATTGGATAATTACACACAGAATACGATGAGTTTGTACCTCTCTGCTTTGCAGAAAGCTATTCCAGGATCTTCTATCGAGTCAGTTAAATCCGGTCTTTACTATGCTAATACGCTGATGATGTCCTCTTTTTGGGGTGTTAACCGTATAAAAGGATTAAAGGAAGGAATACTGAATGGGGAAGCATTAAAAAAAGCCTATGCCCCTCTGCTGATATTTGCTGAAGCAGGTATGATGGCACTGGTTGCCCATTAATAAATGGCTCATGGGATCCCGGCTGATGGCGGAACTAATCTGCTGGTCATAATCTCTTTATAGGATATCACCCCATGATAATAGTAGAGAAATCAGATCCGTTATCTTCACAATCTCATCGATTAATCGAGATGTTGTCAGCAGAACTCGCCGCTATTACGGGTGATAACGGCAAAAGCAACTTCACTATTGATACAATCAATGGAAACAAAGCGTTATGGGCATTGGCAAAGAATGCTCATGGCGACGCGATAGGATGCGGTGCTATCCGGCCATTAACGCATAATATTGCCGAGCTCAAAAGAATGTTTTCAGACCGAAGTGAGTCAGGCGTTGGTCACGCTCTACTCACTTTTCTGGAAACCTCCGCAAAAGAAATGGGATATCGCGAACTGAGGCTGGAAACCCGACATATCAACCATCGGGCCGTAAGTTTTTACGAAAAAAATGGCTATGTCCGTATTGAGAATTATGGCCCATACATAGGCAGAGAAGAGGCAGTCTGTTTCTCAAAGACATTGTGCTAATGACATTAATGGATCCTGATGTCTGCGCTTGCCACTCGAAAAAAAGCAGTTTTCACACCGCCTGGGCACGAAGCGGATAATGTCATCCAGGCGGTCTAATTTGGGCTGCGTTCCTAATGGTCTATGCTTTGTAGGTATTCATCGCAGACCTGATAATTAAGGAACCCAGTCGTGAGCCAAGACGTCAACCTATACCCGCTTCGCCAGACAGACATTGATCCCCAGAGTGATCGGCTGTGGAACTGGGCGCAGAACGCCCAGATTGGTCACCGCCAACAGAGACAATGTCCAAATGATGAAGCAGAGCTGCAACAGTTGCTGCGCCAATCTGTGGGTAAGGTGCGGGTGGCGGGCAGTAAGCTATCGCCTGGCCGGATGCTAGAGGTGCATGAAGACGCTTTGCTGCTCGATCTCAGCGCCTTCTCTGGCGTAATTGCCCATGATGATAATAGCGTCACTTTTGCCGCGGGTACGCTGCTGGATGAGGTTTACCGTACCCTGAGCGGAATGGGCCGTATGCTGGGCTCTTCCCCAGGCGTTATCTCAATACAATCGCTGGCGGGCGCCATTGCCACCGGGACGCATGGTCAGGGTCTGCAACAGAGCTCTCTGGCCGACGAAGTGTTGAAAATTCGCATGCTATTGGCCGATGGCTCGGTGCGCGAATTTAGCCGTGGCGAGGCCGACTTTGCTGCCGCGCAGGTCACCCTGGGCGTGCTCGGCATTGTCACCGCTATTACCCTGCGTACCGAACCCTTCCGCATCTTCACCTGCCACAAATTTGCCGTTTCGGCCGATAATCTCGAGCAGGACCTGCTGCAATGGAACAACAGTTATCCGTTGAGCAAAGCCTGGTGGTTTGTTGATGATAATCTGATGCACGTCTGGAATGCCGATGAGGCCAGTGACGAGGAGCGACAAGACTATGAGCGGCAAGGTCGCAAAGTGGTGGAACATGCCGATCAGGGCGATGACAGTCTGAACGAAACCATCGACCAGACGCTGGCGCATATGCACAACGATACGCAAATTCAGGGTAAAGGTGGCAAGCAGTTCCGTACCGTTACCCGCTTTCGCGATTTCACCGATGTCACCGGTGATATCTATCAACTGTTTTGTCGCGGCATAGCGGTGCCGCAAATTAACGTTGAAATCGGCGTACCGTTAGAAAATACCCCCGCCGTCATCAGCAAAATCAAACGCTGGTATGCCGAGAACCAACCGCATATGCACTACCCGATTATTTTGCGCTGTACCGGTGCCTCATCGGCCTGGCTGAGTCCGGCCTGGGATCGGCCTACCTGCTTCTTTGGCTTTGTGGTCTATTACGCGGATGACGGTTCGCTGTCACAGGAAGGCCTGCACTTTCTGACTGAAGTAGAGAAATTACTGGCCGAAGAAGGGGGACGCCCGCACTGGGGCAAATATTACGATGCCGAACGCTACAACTGGCGCGACATCTACACCCATTGGGATGATTTCCGCTCACTGCGCAGCCAGCTCGACCCGCAGGGCCGCTTTAGTAACGACTATCTCACCACACTTTTTGAATGAATTGACGAGGGAAAATATGTTTGCCTGGGTAACACTATTAACGCAACCTGATTATCTGGTCGGCGTAAAAGCACTCAACCACTCACTTAAACAGAGTGGCACCCGCTGGCCGTTGATCGTGATGACCACAGAGGCCATTTCGCTGACCGACTGCGAAGATTTACAGGCCGAGGGCTGCGTGATCCACCACGTTGACCCCCTCTATCCGCGTGACGATTTGGATCAGCATTACGCCTCAGCGCAATTCGGCGAAGTCTGGACCAAACTCCGGGCGTGGCAGCTCACCGAGTATGAGCGCGTAGTGTTTCTTGATGCCGATATGCTGGTATTGCAGAACATGGATGAACTGTTCACGCTGGATCTCGGTGATAATCTGCTGGCTGCCTGCCATGCCTGTCGCTGCAACCCGAATAAAATCGCCTCTTATCCCGCCAACTGGCAGCCTGAATTTTGTCACTACACCTGGCAAGAGCGTGGTGAACCGGCACCGGCTAACGTTGACTACTACCTTAACGGCGGTTTCCTGGTGCTCAAGCCGGACAATCGGGTATTTGATCAACTGTCTGAGCGTATTGCGGCGATTGACGATCTGAGTATCTATCAGTTTTCCGAACAGGATTTACTCAACGAGTATTTTGCCAATCGCTGGAAGCCGCTGTCATATATCTATAATGCCCTGAAAACACTGCCGTTTCAGCATAGTCAGCTATGGCAGGAGGATGAGGTCAAGAACCTGCACTACATTCTTGCCAAGCCGTGGAAGCGCGATCTTAACCAGCCCGAAATTGAGCGCGACCGTTACTATGCACTGGATAAGCTGTGGTGGGAAAAAAGCAGCCGCTAATAACTCAACAGTGCGGGGTGCACATGAACCGGGGGCAGTAATGCCTCCGATTTTTGGTTATTTACATTTAAACATACTTGCACGCAATTCAGTTACAAAAAATGCAGGGTTATACCACGCTCAAGGGAATACAATATTTTTTTAAAATTTACATTATTTTTTTAAAGATGAAACGGTTCACAAAAAATGCTTGTTGGTTTTCTAATAGAACTAGCGATGTGGGAGTCACTTATCAATACCAAGCTAGTTATATTTCTCTCTCGATCTCGGCACTCTACTCTTTAGCGTGCATGATATTAAATTAACTTTTTGCTTTTACCCTAAGAAATTTATCCCTACTGGAGGGCTAAGTGGACAGCAACATAATACGTGATCTTGTAGCATGGGTTGAATGCCATCTAGAAGAGCATTTGCAGCTTGATGATATTGCGGAAAAATCGGGATATTCCAAATGGCATTTACAAAGAGCGTTTAAAGACACAGCAAAAATTACCCTTGGCACCTATGTACGCTATCGGCGTTTGTCCAAAGTGGCTATGGATTTAAGATTAACCAATAATAGCATGATCGATATCGCTACCAGGTACTGCTTTGACTCACCACAATCATTTTCCAGAGCCTTTAAACGCCATTTTAAAATCTCTCCCGGCGCTTATCGTCGTTCAGAAGCATGGATAACCAAAGGGATCTTGCCAGCTCTGTTTACAGATAATAATGATATCCCTGCCGCTTACACTGCAGAAACCCAGAAGATTTCAGAAAATTCAGATATAGGCTCAATCACTCTATCAAACTTGCCATGCTCTAAGATTTTTGATAACTCTTGCGGGTTTACCCCATTATATTTTTATAGATTTAACAATCAAAAAGAGAGCGAGCTTAACTCATTGTATATTAAGGAAAGTGAAGAACATCTTTCAAGCGAGAGCAACGCAAGTCAGAAGATAAAAAAATATTTTGAGAGATCTTCCCCTTCCCTGAAACGGGCAGCATATGATAAATCCTGCTGGCCAGATGCCAGGCTCAATGAAAGTCAACCTGTTCATGAATATAAAAATCGAATTAACAAGAGTGCAACAAGGCCATAAGTGTTAATTTTTGAATAAATAAACCGTTGAACGCTTTCTACCCGAGGCCTATGATCACTACGAAAACATTACATAACTTCATATATAACCATCATGGTATTTGAAAAATGAAAACTGTACGGTTCGTAGCAGTCACAGTGGCTTTACTTACAATTAGCTCCACCTCTTTTGCAGCGACGCAAATAAGTGAAATTGAATCTTCAGGGTTAAGAAGCATGGGTAATATTCATGTAATACAAGATATGGGGAATGTCTTTGACAATGAAGTTTCACGTAGAGCGGATTTAAAAGGCGCTGATTTTTACATGATAACATCATCTAGCCCACGAGGTAATGGATCAAATAGCGAAATTACAGCCGAAATTTTTGCTAAAAAATGACCACCTAGTCGCCGTTAAAGAGTGATATTGTATTTTTTGAGAATTAAGCCACCCAAGGGTGGCTTTATGTTTTATATAGCCGTGGCGTGACTGGCCTGTGAATCGTCTATACTGACTACTGTGATTGTAATTTACCTACATGACTGCGGACGGATAATTATTTATTCCCCGATGACCCTCAGGAGAACAAAATGCAAAAAAGTAAAATCTTGAAACAGCTGCTCACCGCATCGGCAGTGACCGTTATGTTGTGCGCTGTCAGCGTGCAAGCCCAGGCGAAGAACTCCGCGCAAAATGGTGCCATCGGAAAGACCGGATCGAGCGTCAAGCTAAACTCTGGCGACGAAAAAGCGTTGAAAGACATGGCGCAGGCTAATATCAATGAAGTCGCCGCCGCCAAAATAGCATTGAGCAAGGCCCAAAGCAGCCAGGTCAAAGCATTCGCTCAGCAGATGCTCGAAGACCACAGCGGTGCTTTAACCAAAGTCCAGACGGTGGCTAAGCAAAAGGGTGTAACACTGCCAACTGGGCCGGATGCCAAGCACAAGGCCATGGCCGCCAGGCTGGAAAAGCTGAGTGGCAGCGCATTTGACAAGATGTATATGAAACATGCGGGCACCATGGACCACAAGATGGTGCTGTCGACGCTGCAGAGTGACTCTAAGGAAATTAAAGATCCAGATGTGAAGGCCCTGGCTGACGCACACCTGCCGGTCGTTGAGAAGCACCTAAAGTCCGCCCAGCAGATATCAATGCAAATAGACAAATAGGCAAGCCAGTAACCATTGCGAATGGCTAAATCTGGCACAAAACTGCCCTGCTAAGTCAGAGGGCAGCTAAATTTTCGCCGCACTGTTCACTCATCGGCTAATGCCCGTTTTGTCCCGCAATGAGGCTAATTGATGGGTCAGCCCTTAGCCGGCAGCTTTGAGCGAAGAGCGGAACTTATGACTTATCTGAATTAGAAATAAAATTCCTTATTTAGCCGGCAACTATCGAATTAATATTTCCCCCCCCCCTCACTTTTCAACTGGACGAAGCATTGCTTGCATCTCTGGGGTGGTCAGAAGTGTTTTATACGCAGCCGGTGTCATCGCATTAATCATAAGGCGCCCACAGATGTCTGCTTTAATGAATTCCACGGCAAGCAGAGCGATTACCTGATTAGTCGTGAGTGTCGCCTGATCGGGGGTTTGGTCTCCGAACTCAGTTACCACAGCATCGGTATCGTCAGCCACTACAACTGCTAATCGCCTGCCAGAAAGTCTTAGCCTTGCACTGGCTCCACATTCCGCTAAATCATAGGTATGAGGACCATGCAGAGTCTTACTGCCGTAGATCGCAACATGAGTATCAACGCCGCGCGCGGCGGCAGCTTCAAGAAGCGGGCCTAACGCGTCGAGTTCCTCATCCCAGAGACCAGCAAATATGCTGATTTTTGCAGTAGAAATAGCACGCCCAAAAGCCTGAATGATAGGTTCTTTGCCGCTAAGCGACCACACCAGGCCCGGTTCCTGTTGCAGTGGTAAACGGTCGAGCGCTGCTGACGCCAAGTCAACTTCAGCATTAAACCGGTCACGTAATTCTTTCAGCAGTGCTACGTGAGGAACGGCAGCATAGCGGATGGGCTCGGAACGATTGACCAGCACAGCCCCCTTGGTTTCAAGGCGTGCCAGTGTTTCATATACCTTTGACGGTGGCATAGCCGCGCGTCGCCCCACCTCTGCCCCAGTAATAGGAAGCTGTCCGACCAGTGCGGTATAGGCTTGCGCTTCGTATTGAGTAAAACCCAAACGAATCAATGAAGTAATCAGTTCAGCGGCTTCAGACATGCTTAAATTTCATCCCATATTCAAAATAGTTACTACCTGGGTAGTTTACTTACTACTGCAGTAGTGTAATATGAATTTCGCCACACAAAAACTACTACCAGGGTAGTTATTTAATTTATAACCATTTAAAAAGGAAATTCACTATGCGCCAACTCATTAGCACAGGCTCTTCATGGGAAACTAAAGTCGGATATTCGCGGGCGGTTGTTATGGATGACACGATTTATATCTCAGGCACCGCAGGTAAAGGGCCGGATATTTATAGTCAGACACTTGACGCCTTAAAAACCATAGAACAGGTATTGATCGATAACGGTTTTGCTTTGTCTGAGGTTGTTCAGAGTCGACTAGTGGTTGCGGATTTTGAGAATTGGCGAGATGCCGCACGCGCGCACGGTGAGATCTACGGTGAGATCCGTCCGGCATTCTCACTGGTGCATTCTTTACCGTTTGTTGAGGATGCAATACTCGTCGAACTTGAAGCCGTTGCCGTAAGGGCGAGAAAGTGAGAACTGGTGATCAAAATACACGGCTGTCTAACACAGCCGTTTTAATACTTGCCGTCGCTGCTGGCGGTGCGATTGCCAACAACTACGCCATGCAGCCATCGCTTTCTAAAATTGCGAGTGATTTTTGCGTACCCATCGCATTTCTAACGACTGCGGCTTCGTCAACGATGATTGGCTATCTGTTTGGTCTGATATTGCTCGTTCCCTTAGTCGATAGGATAAGTCCGCGAGCTCTAATACCAGGGCAGATGGCAGTACTCGCTTTTGCGTTGGTCCTCGCCGCCTTGGCAACAAACTCTTTTAACTTAATTTGCTGCTTGGTTTTAGTCGGTGCCACGACGACTGTTGCTGCACAATGCAGCGCAGTGGTTGGAAAATATGCCGAGCCAGACAAACGCGCCTATAGCATGGGTGCTGTATCTTCGGGTATTTCGGCAGGGATTTTGCTCAGCCGTTTTATTGGAGGACTATTAACACAGTGGCTAGGGTGGAGAGGTGCTCTACTGGTATTTTCAGGATGCACATTTCTAGCCGCCCTTTGTGCTCTGCGAGTTTTGCCTGCGGCACACCCAGGATCCCGTAGTGGTTACTTTTCGACACTACGGGCAATTCCGTCGCTTCTAAAAGAATCGGCACAAATTCGCCAACGCAGTTGCACCGGCATGCTCTGGTTTTTTGCCTTTAATCTTATATGGGTGGGTCTCGCCATAAGACTGGCTGCCCCACCCTATAACCTACATGCAGCAGCCATTGGTTTATATAGCCTCGCAGGTATTGTTGGCCTTATTGTGACGCGCATTGCTGGAAAGCTCACGGATCGTTTTGGAGACCGCGCTGTAATTACTGTAGGGCTTAGCATTGCGGGAATTTCAGCCATGGCACTCACTGCGGCAATTGGGCATCCGATTTGGACAGCAACCACTTTGGCATTGTTCGATGCCGGATGCTTTGCCGCTCAAGTGGCTAATCAGGCGAGTATCGTTGCCCTTAACCCTGCTCGCTCGGGCACGCTGAACGCCGCATATCTCACACTTTATTATGCAGCAGGCGCAATAGGCTCTGCGGTAGCGGGCCCGGTTGTTGTTAATATGGGGTGGACTGCTATAAGCGTTATTTCAACACTCGCTGTTATTGTTGCAATCAGTATTACTTCATTTACCAGAACTAATGAGCTAGCTAAACAAAACTCTATCAGTCAGTAGCTAAGGCTGAGGTGCACTTGATTAGTACCTCATGTCACTACTCAATCCAAGCTTATTGGTCACCAATACATTAATGAACTTACCCATCCCATATATCCGCTCACCCTATTTATAGCACTGCCCGCTTCTGGCACGCAGCAGGCTGTCATGCCTGCTTAAGAAGTCCCGTCACTCATCCACTGTAAATGAACGTCGCCATTGTCGATCTTAAATAGGAAATTATCATTCCCTATTTTGAGGTTTTCGAGCTATTCGGGTCCGCCTGGAAAACGGAAGGTGTGAGTGACCCTTTCATTAAATGCCCTACATTAAGCCTATTTATTAAGCAGGATTCGGAATTACCGAATAGAACTCGTAGCAATTAAATATTCGTTGTTGAATTTATCTATCCACGTTAATAAATTTCACAAATTTACAGTTCGATATACATCTTCATGCAGCGTAGATCTATTTGTGCCATCCTTGATGGGGACGAACTTTCCTCGATAAACAAAAAGCCATGTTTTTCATAGAATGTTTGTGCATTGGGTGTTGAAGACAGTGTCAACTTTGTCAGTCCCCGTTTAAGTGCCTCATCTTTGATCGTTTCAATAACCAGACTGGCCAAACCTTGACCAAAATAATCGGGTAATGTGAAAATAGCCTCTATGCTCCCAGATGCAAGATCCAGATACCCCGTGGCAGCGAGTTCGCCATCAGGCATCTCGACGACAAAGAAAGGGTTTGTCGTTATAACCTCTCTGTAACGTTCAGGCATAGCTTCAGGCGTCCAAGCCTCAAGCACGTTAGCGCTATAGCTGGGCTTACATCCCTCTCGTATAGAAAGATTTCTGATATTCCAACATTCCTCTGCCTCTTCAGGTACAGCAAGTCTGATTTTCATTTTTGCTTCCGTTTCATCGCTATCATCCCTATAGATTTATCATGAAACGACCTTATTTTAATATCTATGTCTATAAAAAGAGTAAAGCCCCCTTTTGACACAATGCTGCCGTTGTAGCACTGACTCATTCGGACATCTCCACTCAATATATAAATTGAGCACAATCACCACGATTAAGACTTATATCTCAGAGGTATTGCAGAGAAATTTTACTAACGTTGTATACGATGCCGCATAGCGATACTGCCAATAGAAATATTGCCGAGATTACCTCGATGCGTCTACCGTACTGCTCTGGAACCCAACGTTTCACCGTCAAGATATAAAGCGACAGAACGGTGAAATCGAACAGGATCCAGACAACTGAGAGTGTCATAATACTGGTCGTAAAATCTCTAGTAACCGTAATAAACTGCGGAAAAAATGAGACGAAAAAAAGAATGTCCTTGGGATTTGAAATACCGGTTACGAAACCTCTAACCAGACCGCTTCGGTTACTCATTACCCTTCTTTGTTCAACTTCTTCTACTGCATTATCTCCCAGAAGGCTATTAAGAGCGCCCCATCCAATAAACAGTGAGCCTGCGGTACCCAGCAGATACAGCAAAAACGGTGACAAAGATACAATGCCTGCCAGCATTAGGGCTGCAAACGCAATAAGAACCAGAGATGCCGCATTGGTCCCTGCTACAGTTGCAAAAGCTTTACGGCTGCCGTGTCGCGCCGCAGTTCCTGTAACCAGCGCAATGACAGGTCCGGGAGTCAGCAGCAGCATTAGCACTGCCAGAATATATGCGCCCAATAATGTCAGATTCATCGCTTATTTTTCTCCCGATTCAGTCTTTGAATAAATTTGCGTCTCCGTAGTCCCTCAGTAACATGCTGAGATCGCCCTGCCTGACGATCCTTCCATTAACAAGCAATTCGTTAATCATTCTATTTTCTTATCAGTGTAATGTTCATGCGCAGTATTATTCAGTAAGAACAGAACATTGAAAAATGGAAAAAACTGCGCTTAAATGTGAGTTAAACTCACTATTAATTGCTCACATGACATTACCCCCTCTCTATGCGCTCCGTGCTTTTGAAGCTGCTGCTCGCCTCGGCTCTTTCAGTAAAGCCGCTGCATTACTGAATGTGACGCCTGGCGCTGTCAGTCGGCATATACGCACGTTAGAAGCCTGGTTTGAATGCGATCTTTTTCGACGTAATGGGCCTCGTGTTGACGTGACCGATGCAGGTCGCGTACTTGCAGGACAATTAACCGAAGGATTTCAGTCTATTGAGAGAGCCTGTTATGCTTTTCGCGGAAATAGTCGCGAGCTCCGTTTGAAAGCGCCATCGACTCTGACCATGCGCTGGCTCCTGGATGTGCTTAATTCCTTTCGTGAGCATTACTCAACGCCTAAAATTGAGATTTCCAGCGTCTGGATGGATACTGATAGCGTTGATTTCGGTAGAGAACCTTATGATTGTGCGATTCTACTGGGCAATGGCCAGTTCGGACCGGGCACCAAAAGCCGTTTGCTGTTTAATGAATGGCTTATTCCGGTATGCGCCCTCACTCTGGCAAAAGCAGCACAAGAGGACATTTTCAGCAGTGAACTTATTCATCCTTCACCTGACCGGCGTGACTGGCGAAGATGGCTTAAACGCACGGGGAAATTCGCTGATCTCAATACTGCACGAGGAACGGTATTCGACACCCTTGAACAGGGAAATTTAGCCGCAATAAGCGGGCACGGTATTTCTGTCGGTGATTTATTGCTGAGTCTGGAGGCGATTAAAAGTGGCCTGCTAACTCTGCCATTTAATGAAGCTGTGGCAACGGGAGACGGCTACTGGCTTGTTTCGCCAAAAGGGACGCCACGCAGAAAGAATATTGATCTTCTTTATCAATGGCTAAAAAACGCGATCCCCAATCAGACGCCTGCAGAAATTGACTACCTTAACTAATGTTCGGCTTTGACACAGACCGGCTCAATCACAGTGCGTAAGGAGTAGTCATGCCGATTGAAGGCATGCGTTCAACGCACTCATTGATTAACTAATTGTCACTTCTAAGCAGGCATTGAGTTCTTTACAGTGATGCAAATTAGTCGCTTATTGCCACTATACTGCGCGTTGTTAAGGTGTATGAATTGCTGGCGAACGATAAATTATTCATGCTGGGAATGAGTTGTAGCCTTGTATTCTCTGGCGATACCTCTGCGCACGGGCGACTGACCGCTTTACTGATCCACTGGTTCTAGTCGTTATCTGGAGGTTTTATGTCATTAAATTCCAATGATTTTACTGTTTTTGATATTAAAGAATTTCCGCTGGTCTGTTTTAACCAATCTGCGGTGCAGCAGGGTTATGCTGGTCAGTGGGAGACGGAGATGCAGCAACTCATCGAGAACGGGGCGCCGTTTGTGATGGTTTATGATCATATGCGTGTGGAAGAGACCCCAGCCGACTGGCAGCAACGTGGGGACTGGCTGATTCGCCATCGCCAGCTAGTCAGCAAATGGTGTAAAGGGATGCTGAGTATTGAAACCGATGCGTCGCGCTGTGAAGAATTAGGTAAAATTCGCAAAATGTTTGGTGTACCCCATCAGGTTGTCAGTTCGCGAACTTATGCGCTGGAGAAAATACAACAGTGGCTGGCAGTGGCGAAGAATTAATGGCAAAAAATCATTTATGAGGACCTCTTTTAACAAACGCGGATCGAGATTTCTTCCGGCCGCGCTTTTAAGTAAACCAGGCTTCATTATTGACCTTGGCAGTCATCGAATTTGAGAGGGATAAATGTCAGGTCGAGCCTTTGAGCAAATTTCATGCCTGCATGCTTTAACTGATCACTGTTCTGAAAAAAAACTGGGTGTTAGGAAATACAGGCATAGGTTTTGGCTGCGATACCTATTATGGTCCTTTAAATTCTCTCAGATATTTATAAACGGTCGCACGTCCAGTGACAACACGCCGACAGTATAATCGGCTGCATTCTTTGCGCAAAACGCGCCCTCTATATGCAGGCTCTGAACCCGCTTTTTCTGTTGTCGTAAAGCACCAAAGTCTGCCTTCAAACAGGCCTTGGTGCCAGGGTAATGATTTACGATTAGGCCGGAAAATTAAGCGCCTTCCACCAGCACAAAAGTTCCTGTTGCAGCATCTGAACGTATTACTCTGGCTGCCTGATATGCAGGACTCTCATAAAAACGCCTGGCTTCGGTAAAAGAATCAAACTCGAAAATGACATGCTTTTCATGAGATTCTCCCTCAAGGTTTTCATACTCTCCGGACCAGGCAATGATTTTAGGATTGAACTCCTGCATTGCCTCGCTGGCTGCTCGGGCATATTCGGCGTAGGCGACAGCGTCCGAAACGGTAACATGGGCGATTAAATAGCCTTTTTTCATCTCTTTATCTCTTTTGTTAAACGGGGATTATTCCAGCGCAATGCCTTTTTGCAGGCACATAGGCATGCGGCAGGAAACGGTTTTTTTAAATGTTCTCATCTCATTCGCTTTCCAAAGGCTGGAAAATGCTTGGCTGTGTCGCGGTGCGCAATCATTTATCTTGGATAAAAAGCGGGGAGAACGCGGCGAAAAGACAGTCTATTAGGTATTAAATTAGACATAAATAATGTAAAAATTAACGCACTGTTATCCGGGTGATGAACAATGAAAAATCTTGAGGCACTGAATATTTTTGCGCGCGTGGCAGAAATGAAGAGCTTTACCCTGGCAGCTGAAAGCCTGAGCATTCAGAAAGGACGTGCCTCTATGGTAGTGCGCGAGCTCGAAAAGGAAGTAGGCGCGACGCTGTTGCACAGAACAACTCGGACCGTGCAGCTCACTGAAGATGGTCGCATTTTTTATACGCGAGCGCGCAACCTGCTGGCCGAAGCAGAGGAGCTTCAGTCAATGTTTTCTCCTGGCGGAATAGCGCTTCGAGGGCGTTTACGTGTTGATATGCCGGCAATTCTGGCACAAAGCGTCGTTATTCCTGCATTAACACAACTGCTGGATGCCCACCCGGAATTCGAACTTGAGCTTTCAAGCACTGACCGCCGTGTTGATCTGGTTCAGGAAGGATTTGATTGCGTAATTCGTCTCGGTCCGCTTATCGATGAAACCTTGATTGCCCGCCCGCTGGGGCAACTACGGATGATCAATGCGGCAAGCCCCTGCTACCTCGAGCGCTTCGGGGTGCCACAGACGATTGATGACCTCCTCAATCAGGGACACAAGATGGTTCATTACCTGCGGAATTTTGGTGCAAAACCTGACGGATGGGAATATCCATCAGGTGATGGCTACAAGTCTCTGATGTTACCCGGCACGATGAGCGTAAATAGCGTACCTGCCTACCATGAAGCAGGACTGGCAGGTTTGGGATTAATTCAGGGAGGTTACTCCGCACTCGTCCCTCATATCAAACGAGGAGCATTGGTTGAAGTTCTTCCCAATTTGCGGCCCAAGCCGCTCAATGCATTTTTCGTCGTCGCGCATCGGCGCAACTTGTCGCAGCGAGTGAGGGCATTTATGGGTTGGACCGAAGATGTGTTGAAACCCTATTTTGACTGATGTCCGGAAAACGCAAAGGGTTAACGCCCTTATATTGGCACGCCCCCATTGATTCATACCTTGCGAAATGAGCAAGGACCGCTGTTGGCACGGAACGGACATTTTACCCGGATGAAAGTCCGCTATGAGCGAAGAGCTGACCTATAGCTTTACCGAGCATCCGAAAATGTCCGAGATATCAATATAGGTTACAAGTAAAATCCCTTTAATCTTAATAAGAAAGATATAATAAACCTTCTTTGCCTGCTCATTTATTTTTAGTTAGCATCTGAAATTAATTTTTCATGGCTAAAAATAGTTTTAAATTTACCATTACACAACAAAAAGATCTTACTAAAATCACCTATCCCTCTTGTGCAATTATGGGAAACCTCATTAATAACTTCATCAATTATATACTCTTCACCTTGATAGATATATTCTAAGGGGAGGGTGACAATTAATGTTCTACCTGGGGGGTATTTTTTATCATGTTTTTTATCTATTGCTTTAATGATTGTTTCTGGGATGCTGTCTTTGTACATTTTTAACTTATGTTGATTCTTTACCGGAAACCTCAAGGAAAATGACTGTTCATAGAGAGAAAGTAAAAGATGATCTTCTTTAGGAGTGGCTGCTGTTATCTCTACAATTTCCTTAATGGTTTTATCAGATGAAGTAAAGCAGGCATCGTAAGTTAGGCGTTCGAATCCGAGATGAATTGTGTCTCCATCCGAAATATTAAATTTTTTTATAAAATATTTCAATGGGATAAGCTCTTCTCTAAGAAGCTTTAATGCAGGGTACTTTGTTGACCAAAATCCATCAGGGGCAAACATCATTTGATTCCGCTTCTGAATGTCAGTTTTATAGAGATAGTCATCAATTTTTTTTACAAAGTCGCCTACATTTAATTCCCCTTCAAAGGAATTTAAATCCAGCAATGGCATTTCAAAAGACTTTTCCTTTGGTTTTTTTGAGTCTTTTACATTTATCTCCTCTTCACCAAAGCTAATTAATGAAAAATAGTACTCATGAAGCTCTAATGTGTCTCGATATTGTAACACCTTATTAAAGTCACTGCTTTTATTGTTGGCGATAATAATATCACTAGCATCTTCACGGCAAAAAATATCAATAAGCGTTTTTACGCTCGTAACTAAGTGAGCTGATATTTCTTTTTGTGTGTTTATATCTTTCTCAAAGAAGCTAATAACCCAAGCGAAGCATTTATCAATATTTATTAGTTCATGCTCATGTAGGTAAAATTTAATTTTTAGTTCTTTTCCTAAATTTTTGAGATATTCGTTCAGAATTGTATTGAACTCTCGATAATTATTCCACCCAAGATAAGTATATGGAGTGCCATAAGGGAAAAGAACAAAAATGTGAGATTGAAAGCGCTCTTTAGACTCTAACTCGTTGATATCCATTATAAGTAACTTTCCTTAGGGCAATGTTTAGGTTTAGTTAAAACACATAATATCATATGCTCACTTTATTGAACGACTCCGCGTTGATAAACATAGTGGGGGGAAAGTTACGTCTGTTGTTGGCACACAGCAGACAAACACGTGACGCTGAAAGTCTGCTGTGAGCGATAAGCGGACATTCCGATGCACTTTTTAAAGGAGATTTTTCTGCATGGTTCATAAAATTAAAATGTTAACAAGGACAATTTTCAGTCGAAATAATAAAATGGGTATACTAATCGAATAGGGTTCAAACCCAGTTATTGGGTCTGCCCACAATATTAGAAACGTTACGACTCATGCTCACTGACAATATCCAGAGTAATACGCTGCTCATTAATTATCCTATGATAATCCACAGCTAGCCCGTCATCGGTGATGATGCGTGAGAAAGCTACTTTCGGAGAAAGAGGATAAGGATGAACAAGCCCAAACTTTGAAGAGTCTGTAAGCGCTATTTTCTCAATATCTTTTTCCATTACGGCATTGACGACATCACAGCGCAGCATATTTCTGCCGGTAAACCCTGTTTTCTCATGCCAGCCATCAATACCAATAAATGCCTTATGAAAGTGGATATGTTGCAGTGAAAAACGTGTTAAAGGCCCGACGACCGATTCACTGTCTTTCTGATATAACCCACCCAGTACAATAACCTCGCACAGACTGTCCTTTAACAGGTGCGCAATATAGTGACTGACCGTGATGATCGTCAGGCCGGTGCGTTCCGACAATGCGCGCGCCAGCAAGGCGCAGGTGCTTCCTCCTTCGATAAATACTGATTCACCGTCATTGACCAACGATGCGGCGTAGACAGCAAGCACCTGTTTTATCTGATAGCGCGTCTTCATACGTGCGCCTACATCGTCACTGTCAAGCGCGACGGCAGAGCCATGGACACGGCGTAGGTACTTGTCCCTTTCAAGCACGTTCAAATCCTGCCTGATTGTGACCTCCGAGACGCCAGTCAATTGGGAAAGGTCACTTACGCTGACATTTCCACGTTTATTAACTACCTGAATAATTTGCTGATGGCGGGGATTCATAGGATTCTGCATCGTCGTTAAGGCATGCCAGTTTACCAAAAAAAACCAGCATGCCTATTTTCCGTAGCCTATTTCATAATTATTGCAGGCCGCTGACAGGTCGTAATGATGTTTTCAAGTTTCAGTCAGACTCGATACCCAGACTACGACGACCATTTTTGTTGAGTTCTTTCTCGGTAAATCGATTATCCCAATGCGCTTCATAATCTTCTCGCGGAAAATCCGCAGGAGAGCGACCTTCGCGGAAAGCCTGTGCGACCTTGTGTGCATAAGCGAGGTTTTTATCACAAAGAGGCGCCGCCGGAATGTACATAACGTTACCCCATCCTTGTTGATTCTCGACCGGTGCAACGGAGTGAATCACATCACAGTGCCACCAAACAGAATCTCCTGCTTCAAGAGCCGGGATGCTGCTTAGTCCTTGAATAAGATGCGGATGCCATTTCTCGGAAATCGGCAGTACTCTGCCCGGAGCCACACCACAAAGTTCGTCTTCAGGGACGTCTTTCAATAACGGGCGGAGCAGAATATAGGCTATTGCTTCGGGTACCGGTACGACGTGCAGGAGGCCCTGGCCGACAATCATGTCCGACAAGGCTGTCCACCCTTGGAAGGTGCGAAAAGCCGAACATTTCGTGGTGTTATCGACATCATATTCGTTTACATCAGGCCGCCATGCCGCGTCCCACGGGTCATAGCTGTCGAATTGATTGGTAAAAATTTTGCGGAATACTTTTTGATAAGCGGGCAACAGCCAGCGTTCAAGGGCGCCGGAGTCTGTATGTGCACCCAGCCCTTTTGAGGTCGTTCCTGGAAGACGCCTGCGGATGCGATCGGGATAGTTGATGCTGGTATCAGGATCAAACCATTTCACTCCACCTGACTCAAATTTCCATAAACGGTTCAAATATGATTGAACAGTTGCCATGCGATCGCTTTGACGCGCTTCCATTTGTGCATGTGACCAGTAGATAGGATAAATCTCTGGACGAGAAGCTTCCAGACTACCAAAAAAGTTGTCTCCTGGTCCTTTATAGGCCGTATCAAAGTCGTTTTTATCGAGATATTCGAGCATGGACTGGTCCCACTCAAGAGCTTTATCTCTTGGGAAAGTTTTTCTCACTACAACGCAACCGCGGCGTTTGATTTTGCTCAGAGTTGAATGCGCAATTTTACCTTCTTTGATATCAGTCCATTCAACGACAGGCCATGCTGTCCCATCACGCGCTTCATCGGCTTTGGCAGCAGCGATTTCCTGTTCAATTTTTTGACAGACCTGTTTAAAAAGACCCTCTACGTCACCAATTTGCTCACGCAATGCGCGCTTCATTTTGCCAATGTTGTCTTTGTAGTCTTCAGGAAGGCTAGTCGTCGTAAAGTTATTTTCCATCATGGGCTCCGAATAGAAGTTGCTGAATCCTTCGATTGAAAGTAAATTATGTTTCATTCGAAATGTCAGGTGAGATTAACAACTTTGAAACAAGGCAAGTTTGATCTGTCTCACAAAACGCGCTTCTGGCATATGTCTCAGACTTATCATCACTTTCTTTTTATGCCTTCTTCGCGACGCTAGCCGCTACTGGAACTGGAAAATTTATGAGGTATACGATGACCCCAAAATGTCTAAGGGATTTTTACAAGAACTTTTTTCAAAATAGTGATGCTGATACATGCCAATTGTTTAAATTCATCACGCCAGAAAAGCGATGCTCGATGTTGTACGAACTTATGCAATGGGGTAACGGCAACCACGAAAATGTTAAGCGACAAAAAACTGGGGAAAAGAAGTAGATTGGCGACAGCTTGATGCTCAAAAATTAAGCATTATTGTGTTTGCACATTTAACGTCAATCGAGTAAGGACGGTGTTCTTTTGATGTTCTTTAGGTTGAATTTTTATTTTTCAATAGCTGATTAAACAGGGAGAAACATTGAAATCCAAACTAATCAAATAGGTAGACGTTAGGGACGCAAACCTGATATTTCAGCTACATACCTGCGGCTAGCGTAATGCCTACGACAACATACTTGACCCTGAATTTTATAGAAAATTTTGCAGAAGAAGAAGAACGACGCAATTACTGGCAATCAGAGCTTGCTGGAGCAAGAAATGACCTGCTCCCCGATGTTAGTAATATCTTCATAAGCAACATGAGGACATCCCCATGAAGAAGCGTTTTTCCGACGAGCATATTATCAGTATTCCCGCGCGGCTCTGGCCATCGAAAATGACTTAAATATCCTTGCGCAGCGCGTTGTGCGGGTTCTGGAAAAATAGTGGCAAACCGTAGTTATCCGCTAAAAATGCGGATGGATAACGGGCAGGAACTGATATCACTGGCTCTGGCACAATGGTCTGAGGGCCATGGCGTAATGCTGGAATTTATCAAGCCAGTTAAGCCGACGCAAAATGCATTAATTGCGAACGTACCGGACAGAAATACTGGATTTTTATCTGTTCAGAACACTTAATGAAGCACGAATATAACGGAGCGCTGGCTGAATGAATACAACAGTAAGCGGCCCCATGAATCTCTAAATAACCTGACTCCGGAAGAATACCGGCTGATGGCTGAGAAGACGGAAAATTCAGAAAGTGTGTAGAACTAAAACGAGTGTGCTTACAATCAGGGCTGCGCTGAATGGCGTTGAGAAAGAAGCTTCTGGCTTTCGAAAGAAATGAATGAACTACAGAGCGGCGCGACCTAGGCCACGCGCGAATGTCACTGAAAAGATCTACAAACTTAAGTGGCGACACTTTTAAGTGTGGACAAAAGGCGAAGAAATGCAAGAGGTGGCGCCTTCCACTTATTGCCCGGTTCCGAAGCTGTGGGATAAATGACCATTGAAGTTTCGAAACCGGAAAAATTCCTCGGAGCTTATCGACCAATTACCTCTCGGGCTGATTAAAAATGAATATAGCTGGTCCACAGATAGGAAATCGGCATCACCAATACTAGCGCAGGTAACATATTTGCTACCGGGAACAGCTTGATACCGCTAATACGATAACCCGCGGCCAGCATCACCAGTCCGCCTGCCGCCGTAAAATCCCCCATCATAGCGGGAGAAATCAGCGGCATGATAATACCGGCGGCGGCCACCAGGCAGAGCTGAATAATAAACTGTGGCACAGCTATCGTAGCGACGGCATAACCCAGCGAGGTGGCGAAAATGGCGGCGGTAAAGAAATCCATGATGGTTTTGACCAGCAAAATCGATGGGCTGCCGGTCATGCCTTCCGTCATCGCGCCAATAATGCCGGTGCCGCTGGCGCAAAACAGCACCAGTATGGCGACAAACTTCTCCTCAAATAACTCTGCGCTCATACCTTGCTTGGCAGGGGCAATTCGCTCAACCAGTTTTTTCGAAAATGCACCGAATTCACCAATCTTGCGTTCGAAGTAAATCAATTCGCCTATCGCCGCACCAAGAATCAGCGCCAAAATTACCGCGGGCAGCGATTTGATTTTAACGATTAAAATAATGCCGAGACCAATCGAAGAAAGTCCAAAGGTTAAAGGCAGTGCGCTACGTAATCTTTCAGGTAAACGCGATCCCATGAAGGCGCCCGCCAGGCCGCCCACTACCACGGCGGCGCCATTAGCTATAGGCCCAATTAACATATATGCTCCTGATGAATGTTTAGTCTAAATTTTCTCTGGTCGTGTTATTTCTGTCGCCCCATCGCGGGAGGTCAGGCACGTCCAAATCAAACAAATCCAATGCGCGGCCTACGCTGTGAGTCACGATATCGTCGAGCGTTTCAGGACGTTGATAGAAGGCCGGAACCGGCGGGAAAATGATCCCGCCCATTTCAGTAATGCAACGCATATTGTTGATGTGAGAGAGATTTAGAGGCGTCTCTCGCACCATTAATACCAGCCGCTTGCGTTCTTTCAACACCACGTCTGCGGCGCGGGTCAGCAGATTATCGGTCAGGCTGTGCGCAATGGAACCTAAGGTATTCATTGAACACGGCGCGATCAGCATGCCGATCGTTTTAAACGATCCACTCGAAATCGTGGCGCCCAGATTGGTTATCGAGTGAATCTTGTCTGCCAGCGCGTTGACTTCCTGCCGCTGATAGTCGGTTTCCAGCGCGCGTGTAACTTCAGCTCCTCTGGACATCACCAGATGCACCTCAATGTCCATAGGTTTCAGCAATTGCAGGGCCTTAACACCATATTGAAAACCTGAGGCGCCGCTGATACCGATGATGATTCGCCGTGTTGTCATGACTCTTTACCTATTATTTGAAGTCTGGAAGGAAGCGTTTAACGTCAACCTTTTTGAATTTTGAACGCTCAAAGTGATGTTTGAGATGGAACGGCACCGTGCAGTCAAAAATCACTTTGCACGAGGTGCCGACCTGCAACAGATGCGGGCTAAATTCCGGCGTTTGCGACGGGTCGAGCGGGTGACAGCGCACGCCCGGGATGTTAATGGTGTCGATGTCACCCTGAAAACGAGTCTGCATCGCCCACAGCACGTCGTCGGTATCAAACAAATCAACATCTTCATCCACCAGAATGACGTGCTTCAATTCCGGGAACGCCGAGAAGGCAAGCAGCGCAGCTTGACGTTGGCGACCTTCATCATTAATCGAAGATTTTTTAAATTGCAGCACGGCCAAAAGCTTGCCGCCGCCCGAGTTATGGGCATAGACGTTGAGTAAACGTCCCGGCATTGCGCGCTCGACCATGTCAAGAATGCTGGCTTCGGTCGGGATTCCGGCCAGATTGACGTGCTCGCCGCTTGGCCCTAGTGTGGTTTGCAGGATTGGGTTTTTGCGGTGAGTGATAGCCTTAATCTTGATGACCGGCAGCTCGTCTTTTGACTCGCCGGTATAGCCCGGAAACTCAGGCATCGCCTTACCGGTGTTGGTGTTTTGATCCTCGCGGATACGCACGTTTGGCAATAACTCGCCTTCGATTACTATCTCTGCATGGGCGATAGCTTTTTCGTTGATGGTAATGCCGTTAACCAGCTCTACCGGATAGCCACGCAACGCGCCCGCAACGTTCAATTCGTCATAACCTAGTGGCGTAGTCGGTGGTTCGAAGCAGGCGGCGATACTGATAGCAGGGTCTACGCCGATACTAATCGAAATCGGTAGCGGTTTACCGGCGGCCTCGGCCTTTTGGCGGAAAGCGTCAATGTGACGGCCCGGCGTCAACCACATGGTCAACTCATCGCGGCTTTGTACACACAGGCGGTGAATGGTGATATTGGACTCGCCCGTTTCCGGGTCAGAGGCGTAGCACATGCCCATGGTGAAATAGGGACCTGCATCTTCTTCGGTATTAGTAGGCGCGGGCAACAGCGTGCGCAGGTCAAAATCGGGGTCGCTGGCAAGATGAATAACTTCTTGGCACACGGCTTGGCCGCGTTCAATGGTGACTGGAGGGATCGGGTTTTGTACGGAATCCTTTAATAGAAAGCCCAGTTTTTCAGGTTCGCAGTTCAGCAGATGTCCAGTACGTTCGCGGGTCGATAGAATGCCGGTCACCACGCGCACCCCCGGATAACCTTTGACATTGTTAAACATCATCGCCGGTCCTTTACGGGTTGGACGCTCACAGGTACCGCCTGCGCCAACATAGCGATAAACGCCGGAGAGTTCTGCTTCTGGGTCAACTTCTACATTAGTTTCTACGAATTCGCCTGGTAAGGTTTGCAGGAAATCAATAGCTGAACGAAGATCGTGAACGGGTGACTCTTTTTTAGAATGGGTTGTATTTTTCATCATATTTCTCAGGTAAGTTTAAATAACCGTGGTGCGGAATTTAAATTACGCCGATAGAAATAAATTAAAAAATACCGTTTTAGTCTACGGCTAGATCATAAAAGTTGGAGTAACCTATTCTTTGAGCATATAAGTAACACAGTATTAACGACAGCAGAGTTTAATCAAGAAACGTAATGAAAGGTATAGTGCGCTTTTAAAAATTTACTGTCAAAGGTAAAGGCTTTAACTATAATTATTGTGATCAGGGAAGAGGATGTCATTTCAGCGGCATTCCAGCGTCATTACTTAATGACAGTATAGAATAAAAAGTCTTAGATCGGAGTCATCCATGGATCTCAAAAGAATGCGCTACTTCTGTACCATTGTCGAGCAAGGCTCTATCAGCCATGCGGCACGGGTATTGAACATGGCGCAGCCGCCTCTTAGCAAGCGCATGCAGGAGTTGGAAGCCGAAATAGGCGCACCACTTTTTGATCGCTCTAATCGAACTTTAGTACCTACAGAGGCGGGAGTTTATCTTTATCAGAATGCTAAAGAGATCCTTAACAATATTGATAATATCAGGCTGCAAACTTTATCAATTGCCAGTCGCAATAAAAAAATTATCAGAATTGGTATTTCCTATCTTTTCCTCTCCTACTTTAGCAGTTTTATTCATCAGCTCAGTCAGCGCTATCCTGAAATAGAAATAAATATCTCGGTTGCCGACTCGAGTCATCTCGAGTTTTTACTGGTGCAGCGAATTATTGATATTGCGTTAATTCAAAAGCCGAAAATGGGAAAAGCCTTTGATGTCATTGAAATGGGGCCCATGAAGCTGGTTGCGGTTATTGCCAAAAGTTTACTGCCCGAAAAAACCATGAAAAGTATTACCCTCCAAGAACTGACGCGCTTTCCCCTGGTGTTATTGCACCGCGTGGGGGGCAATGGCACTTTCGAAATCTTAATCGACAGCCTGCACAAATATGCCCATGAAATTAACGTGATTATGCAGGTTTCTGAACCTCGGCTGATTATTGAATTGTTTAATCTTGGCGTCGAGGCGGCAACTTTGTTGCCTGCTTCTGAGGTTAATTCAAAAAATCTATATAACTATCATGTGGTTGATGTTGCCTCACCGCCGTCGCTGTTTGTGCCGATGGTGGTGAGGCTTACGCACGTTAGCGGTAATCCATTTATTAATGAAATATGGGAGTGGGGTTTAGATTTGCAATCTAAAGGCAGCTTTTGAACTTAAATTTCTAGATCAAAATCATGCGCTTCGCTTACTGCGCGGCGGCGCAGACCGCCCAAAGAGGCGCAGTCTGCACTGAACTCCAGATCCTAGAAAATTCCAGAATTTTGGGTTCAGTGCAGTGACCTTGACCCCATATATGATCCATTCATAATCAGGAGTAACCGGCTTTAGTGTGGCTGCGTATTCTGGCAACCGGCAAATTTTTCGGCAAATTCGGAGGGCGTCATCCAGCACAGTACAGAATTGGGACGACTCTGGTTATAGTGTATGCGCCAGGCCTCGATTTTGCACCTTGCATCCTCCAGTGACATGAACCAGTTCTCGTTCGGGAATTCCTGCCGCACCCTGCCGTTGAAAGATTCGACCGTAGCGTAGTCCGTCGGGATTCCCGGGCCTGAGAAATCGATCCTTATCCCTCTTTCATACACCCACCTGTCCAGCATTTTTCCTGCAAATTCATAGCCGTTATCGGTTTTCAGCAACTGCGTTAAAGGACACCTGAGCGTAATGCTGTTCAGCTGACCTGCCCCCGGGATTAGATACAACCGTCAGTTAGTAATGTCGGAACCTTCACTCTCAGAAAGCACGCGGGACACTTTTAGCAGAGGCCAGCCGCATAGCGACGGCAGCAACCATACTCCAGAATCCTCCCAGCGCTATGCAAGGGAGGTGCGAATGCGCATCTCAAGTCACTGGATTATTAACGATAAAATCTCAATTGACACCGTTGCTCTTCGCCTCGGCTATGCCTCACAGGCAGCGTTTAAGCGCATCAATGGATATCCGCCAGGCGCTATGCGTCAGCGAGCCGCGATAGGCGTTAATACAGTCAATGAGTGAATGTTATCTTTATCATTTGCGGTAATCACTGTAGGAGGCCGCACTCAACATTAAAAACGGAGCTGAAACGGCTTGTCACCACTCAACGATTCGCAATCTCCTTAATTTCCGCTTCTGACCCGCTTCTCATCAACTGTTCTGTTTCTTCTTCGTTATTATAATTTTTGCACCCGAGTGCAAAAATCGTTTGCACTCGGGTGCAAAAATTAACATAATCCCAACATTGCTTTTGTATGGACTTTTTTTATCGTGCTTAACTGCGGGAATGTGCAATAAGAGGAGTTTCTTTTCGTCGGCGTTTAACGTTCAATATCAGACCTGTATCTCTGACACTGAAATCAGGCTAATGACGAAAGAAACCAAAGCGCCAAAACCTTCGAAAGCCACGGCCAGCGATGTGGCCGAACTGGCGGGCGTGTCGAAATGGACGGTGTCGCGGGCGTTTACTCCCGGCGCATCAGTCTCCGACAAAGCGAAAAAAAAAGTGCTGGCGGCCGCGGAAACGCTCGGTTATCGCCCTAACCTGCTGGCGCGCAGTCTGACAAAGAAAAGCACGCACATCATTGGCGTTGCCATTGATGAGCTGAAAAACCCGCATTCGATGATGGTTCTCGATACGGTAACAAAAGCATTACAAACCCGCGGTTATATGACGTTGCTGCTCAACATCACAGAGGGCGAAAATTATCAGGCCGTGATTACGATGGCCGATCAGCTTCAGGTTGATGGCATTTTATTTTTAGGTAACGTGCTGACCACCCAGCTTTACGATGTCGCTCACGCCATGCATCACATCCCATTGGTGCAGGTTTGTCGTAACAGTGAGGAGCACCGCGGTGTCGATATTGTGAATATTGATGGTTATCAAGCCGGGCGCGAGATCGCAGAGCTGTTTCTCGCGCAGGGTTATCAGCGGTTTGGCTACATGAAAGGACCGGATGTCGGCTCTAACCACCTGCTGCGTATGGAAGGGTTTCGTGACGGGCTGGAGGCAAAAGGCGCAACGCTGAATGTCATGATGGTCGCCGGGCATTATGATCGCAATGCAGCGTATCAGCAGATCACCGGGTACTGGCAGGCAACGCCCCGCGTAGAGCATATTGACGCGATGTTTTGTGAGAACGATATTCTGGCCATTGGCGTGCTCGAAGCGCTGATTGAGCGGGATCCGCGGCACAGTATGGGCGTCATCGGCTTTGACGATATTGACGAGGCCTGTTCACCGATCTGGCAGTTGACATCGTACCGTCAGCCAAGGGAAAAACTGATCGCCGAAGCGCTAAACCGGCTGATTGATGATAACCCGGATCCCGATGGCGACTGGCGTCATGGGGAACTGATTATCAGGCAGTCACACCTGAAGAAGTAACAGAACGAACGCTGTTTCGGATCAGGATACTAAAATCTGACCGGAACAGTGATAACAATAAAACATAATTTTGCATTTGAACTATTTATTTATTCTTAAAATAAAATACCGGGGAAACACCTCTCAGGGTTTCCTTCCTTGATATTTATCCTCTGGCGATAAATCATCAGCTTAATCATGTTTTTAACAGGATAGGTTTTCTGTTGCCGCTCCACAGGGATCCGCTTGTCTGAAATAAGCGGTTTATAAAAGCAGTTAATAAAATGTCGTGCTATTGAAGGATATATTCATGAACCGAAGAGAAGCGCTCTTTTCACTGAGTTCACTGGTTGCCACCCTGACCGTGGTACCCAAACTCAGTGCGAAAGAAATACACAATGTCCCGCTGGAAACACAGCTGACAAAAGATGTGTTGCCCGTCCCTGCCCTGCAAGGCGGCTATCAGGTATTAGCCAACGAGACAGATCGCAAAAATCTGGCGGCTATTTTTGACCGGCTGATCCCCGCCGACGATCACGGTCCTTCCGCCAGCGAAGAAGGCTGCATAGAATTCATCGACAGCCAGCTCGCAGGCGACTACGGTACAGGATCCGCGCTGTATCTGGTCGGCCCGCTGCGTCCGGAGAATGAAGAGAAACTGATGGGCAGCCCGCAATTTCTTTCCTCTCCGCGTGAGCGCTATATGACCGGACTGAAAGCCCTCGAAGCCTGGTCGCAGACTCACCACCACACCTCCTTTTTTAGTTTGAATGCTGATCAGATCGACGCATTTCTGACTGATATGGAAGCCGGGAAAATTAATCTCGGTGCGGATGTCAATAGTCAGGCATTTTTTGAATTAATGCTGCAAAACGTTCGTGAAGGTTATTTATCCGACCCGCTCTATGGCGGAAATAAAACCATGGCCGGATGGAAAATGATTGGCTTCCCTGGCGCCCGTTATGACTACCGTCAATATATTGACCGTCGCGGTGAAGATTTAAAATTAATTCCTGTCAGCCTGATCCCGAACGATTAATTGCGGAGCAACAAGATGTCAGAAATAAGAAATAAAACCGACGTGGTGATCGTCGGATTAGGCTGGGCGGGTTCCGTCATGGCAGAAGAACTGACCCGCGCCGGACTGAACGTTGTTGCCATTGAACGCGGTGCATGGCGCGATACGTCCACGGATTTCCCGGTGGCAGTCGATCCGGATGAATTGCGCTGGCACACCCGTCGTCAGATCCTGCAGCCAATGAGTGTGGAAACCACCACTTTCCGTAACAACAGTAGTCAGGACGCCGCACCGGTGCGTAACTGGTCTGCCTTTCAGTATGGCTGGAATGTCGGCGGGGCGGGTACGCACTGGGCCGGAATGTCATGGCGCTTCCTGCCGTGGGATTTCCAGGCGGCGAGCCAGACGCGTGAACGCTACGGTGCAGAGAAGCTCAAAGGCTTACAGGTGCAAGACTGGGGCATTACTTACGACGAAATGCAGCCGTATTACGATCGTTTTGAGCGCATCGCGGGTACTTCCGGTATCGCCGGAAACCTAAACGGTCAGCCGCAGAAAGGCGGCAATATTTTCGAAGGACCGCGTTCGCGCGATTACCCGACGCCGCCGTTAAAAGACACGCACTGGATGCGTAAATACCGCGAGACCACGGAAAAAATGGGCTATCACCCGTTCACTATCCCGGCCGGTAATATCTCGCAGGCGTACGTCAATCCGCTTGGCGTCACCATGGGGCCTTGCACCTATTGTGGTTTCTGTGATTTCCACGGTTGTGGCAACTTCTCCAAATCTTCGCCGCAGGCCTGTATTTTGCCCGCACTGATGCGGCGCCCGAACTTTTCCGTGCTGACCGATACCGAAGTTTTACAGGTGGTCAAACACGACGATGGCAAGACCGCTAAAGGCGTACGTTTCATCACCAAAGAAGGCGTTGAAGGTTTCCAGCCAGCGGACGTGGTGTGCATCACCGCTTACCAGATGGATAACGTGCGCATGATGCTGCTCTCGAAAATCGGTGAACCATACGACCCGAAAACAGGCCACGGCACGGTCGGACGCAACTATAGCTATCAGACCTGCGCGACCGTCACTGGCTTCTTTGACGGCGAACGGATGAACCCGTTTATCGGCGGCGGGGCGCTGGCGGTGCAGATTGACGACTTCAACGGCGATAACTTTGATCACAGCAATCTCGATTTCATCGGCGGTGCCGGGATCATGGGATTCTCCACCGATGGCCGTCCTATCCAGCATATGGATGCGCTGCGTCCGGGCACGAAACGCTGGGGCAGTGAGTGGAAAGCCGGATACGCGCGCGATTACCAGACCGCAGCCACCATTTTCTGTCAGGGCACCTCAATGCCGGTGCGTGAAGCTTATCTCGATCTGGATCCGCTTTATAAAGACCGTCACGGACAACCGTTGTTGCGCCTCACTTTCGACTGGAATAAAAACGACGTCAACATGTCGAGATATATCATTGATCATGCTAAAAAAATAATGCTGGAAACCGGGGGTAAATACGTCACGTCCGAAAACCAGACCGATAAAAGCTGGAATCCGTATCAGCAGGACAGCTCGCACACTATCGGTGGCGCAGTGATGGGCGCGGATCCGACCACGTCAGCGTTGAATACCTATCTGCAAAGCTGGGATGTGCATAACGTCTTTGTGGTCGGCGCTTCCGCCTTCCCTAATAATGGCGGTTACAACCCGACGATCACCGTTGGTGCATTGGCAATTCGCGCCGCTCAGGCGATCCACCAGACTTACATCAAAAATCCGGCTCCTCTGGTGAAGGCATAAATCATGAGTACAAAAAAGAAAATTGCTTACAGCGTGGCGGCGCTGGCCGTTGTCGCTGGGATCGTCGCCTTTGGTCATCTGTGGGAAGTCATGGACAGCTCACGATCTCAGGTCGCGGATGACACGACCCGGCTGGCGGATTTCCACAGCACCGACAGCGCCGCGATTAAACGCGGCGAATACGCCATGCGTCTCGGTGACTGCGCGGCCTGCCATGAATCGAGCTTTGCGGGCGGGTACAAAATCAGTACGCCTTTCGGCGAGTTGCAGACGTCGAACATTACGCCAGATCGCGAAACCGGTATCGGTAACATGACTGAGCGCGACTTCTTCAACGCTGTACGTCAGGGGCGCGGCGACCACGGCTTCCTCTATCCGGCAATGCCTTACACTGCCTATGCGAAGATGAGCGATGCCGATATGCACGATCTCTGGGCGTACATGTCCACGATGAAACCGGTGAAACATAAGGTGGATGAAAACGGCGGCATGTCGTTCCCTTATAACATCCGTTTTGCCATGCTCGGCTGGAATTTCCTGTTCTTCGATAACAGCGGTTTTACACCAGACACGGCCAAAACCGCCGCAAACACCAATATGGACATGATTAACCGAGGCAAATACATCGTCGATGGCCCGGCGCACTGCAGCGTCTGCCATACCGCACGTAACGTGCTGGGTGGTGAAGTCAGCGGCGGTTATTTACAGGGCGGTAGCCTCGGTGCCTGGTATGCACCGGATATCTCGCAGGATCCACATACCGGCATCGGTGACTGGAGCAGCGACGACATTGCGCAATACCTGAAAACCGGCTCCGACGGAAAAAGTGTCGCCGCAGGTCCGATGGCTGAAGCGGTCGAGCATTCCACGCAGTACTTCAGCGACAGCGATGCACAGGCCGTCGCTGCGTATCTCAAAACGCTGCCGTCCTCCGGCAAACCGGCACCGCAGGCATTTGCCATGGACGCCGCCAGCAAAGAACATGGCGCGCTGACGTATGAAGTGAACTGCTCGGCCTGTCACGGCGTGAAAGGCGAAGGCATCACCGGCATGGTGCCTGCTTTTACGGGTAACAACGCCATGCAAAACGATCCGACCAACATGATCAACGCCATGCTGAATGGTGCCCGCGCGCCGCATACCGAAGAACGCCAGACTGCGGCCGGAATGCCGTCATTTGCGTGGAAAATGGATGACCGGCAGATAGCGGAAATCCTCACTTATGTGCGTAATAGCTGGGGAAATCAGGGAAGTGAGGTGACGGCAGATCAGGTCAGCCATATGCGTAAACTGACCGGCGTGGCGGATAAACTCAGTACAACGTCGAAGTAATGAACATATCAGGGGCGGCGTGATGCTCGCCCTATTTAATCAGGAGAACATCATGAATATCAGAGGAATTGAACATATTGGTGTGACCGTCTCAAGCCTGACGGAAGCAGAACAATTTTTCACTGATGCGCTGGATGCCACTGTGTTATACCGCATCGTGCCCCCCGGTAAAGCAGATAAAGAAATAGCGGGAAAACAGATGCACCCGCTGAATGATTTCCCCGAAGAGCTGAATCTGACCGGCCTGGCTATGCTGCGACTGGGAAACGGCTGTAATCTTGAGTTATTCGAAACCCGCCCCGTCACAGAAAACGGCGAGACCAATATCAGTCAGTACGGCATCAGCCATTTCTCGGTGTATGTGGACGATATCCGTCAGGCAGGCGAACGTTTACAGCAACACGGTGCCTCGATGTTTGCAGGGCCAACCGACTGTTTTGCGCAGGAAGAAGGCAAAGGTAATCAAACCTGGTTCTGCCGTACGCCGTTTGGCCTGCTGATTGAACTGATCTCCCTGCCCTCGGCGCTGAATTATGACGAAGTCGCCACTGAGAAACGCTGGTTGCCCGAGCCTCGTGAAAAGAGAGATGTTGGCTGACTCCCCGCGGTTAATACCGACGAATAATTCGCCTCCTCATCCTGATGCCAGCCTAACATTTTCGATTAATCCCTAGGTCGCTGCCGGGTCTGTTTTCCTGGACCCTATCAGACTGACCTACTCCCTAATTGATTAACAAACCTTGGTGTTGGCCATATCCGTTTCTGGTACAGGGCTGCTGTTGCAGCCCTGACAACTTTAGACTTCAATCGACTCAGAGATCTCTAACGCATCATCGACTTCAATGCCGAGATAACGCACTGTCTTTCCAGTTTCTTATGACCTAACAGAAGTTGGATCACCCGGAGATTCGTGATCTTCTTGTATATCAGGTAAGGTTTTGTTCTTCTCATAAAACGTGTGCTGTACAACGAATCTTCGAGACTAGGCTTTGCTATCCACCCATGAAAAATACAGTGTATTGCTGGGTTGAAATGTGTTGGCAAGAATCGACCCGAGATTGGAACAAGTAGTCTTTACTGTGCAGATTGCCTCGCATTATTAGCGCTGGAACTGCTTCTCTTGTCCCTTTAGTTATCTCAAATTGGACGGAACTACCGGTTTTCTGCTGTAACACCGTTGCTCTGCTCGAAACAGAACTGCCATATGCAACATCTGATACTTTAAGTTTTACCAGATCGCAGCCCCGAAGTTTACTGTCTAAAGCCATGTTGAACAGCGCTAGATCGCGCGTTTTGCCTTCTAGTTCAAATCTGATTCTAATCCCCCAGATAGGAGATATCTAAAGCGGTCTTTTTTGTCCGATGATACGGTCTTTATTTCACGGTGACGTTTTCATGCTCAAACCTCCTGCAATGTAGGAGATTTAAGTATGATTGTCCCTCATGGGCGTAAAATGGACATTACTTTTTTGATGAGTTGGTTTAGCAGCGTTAAAAAAGCCACTAACAATAAGCGGCTTTTTAATATAAATCATTCAGAGTAGCAATGTTCCTGTGCCGGGAAGCTACCGCCTTTAACAGCGGCAATGTAGCTTTTAACCGCGCCCTGAATGTTGTCCTCTCCCCTCATGAAATTTTTCACGAATTTTGGTGCCTTGCCGGTGATGCTCAGGCCAAGCATATCGTGAAGAACCAGTACCTGCCCGTCGGTGCCGGGCCGGCGCCGATGACCGGTGTTGAAACCGCCTCGCTCAGCGCTTTTAACAGCAAAGCCGGTACTGCCTCGACCAGAACCATCGCCGCACCCGCCTGCTCAAACTTTTCCGCGGTTTCGATCAACGCTTCTGCATGATATGTCGTTAATTATCCTGTATGGCCGTGCGTCAGAAAAACTGTTCTGCCAACAGCAGGGCCGCAATAATAATCATCAGGCCTCCCGAAATCCGGCTGACATTCTGCGCCGCGCGCGGGCGCGTCCGCAGCACCGTGCCAGAGCCATAGCCCACAAGCAGATAGACCACGCCGCAACTGATCACATGTACTAAACCCAGCGCTATCATCTGCAGCGAAAGCGGCCAGGCGGCGTGGACGTCGGTGAACTGTGGCAGCAGAGCCAGAAACAGCAGAAAGACCTTTGGATTAAGCCCGCTGATGCAAAAGCCCTTGAGCGCCCACTTTAGTCGCGAACCGGCATCGTCACTCTGCCCCGCCGCCGGTGCGGACGGGTGGCGTAACATGCCTATGCCGAGCCAGAGCAGATAGCCAGCCCCGGCCACGGTCAGAACGGTCAGTACGCCCGGCGCTCCCGCAATGACTGAGCCGACTCCCGCTGCCACTATGAGTGTTGCAACAAGATGGCCGCTCAGCATACCGGCAACTGCTGGTACAACACGGCGTCCCTTGATGCCGGCTGAAATGGCGTAAGCCCAGTCAGCACCGGGCGTGATAACAAAAAGCGCGGAAACAGCCCAGAACGCGGCGAACATACTCAGTGACATGCGCCGTTATCCTTATTGACCCGATCTCTGACTGACCCTTTATAAACGTCTGAAACCTGCATATAGAGCAACCTTTACCTGCATATTTATTTAAAAGTTAAGAAATAATATCGCTTTTTATGCGGGATGTGCTTTCATATTCAACTAAAAAACGTTAAATATCGGGAGGTTTTAAGTAATGGATAGAATTGATTGCAATATTCTTGCGGGGCTTCAGCGGGATGGGAGGCTTTCGCTCACTGACTTGGCAGAACGGGTTGGGATCAGCCTGTCATCCTGCCAGCGTCGTGTCAGAGCGCTTGAACAGGAAGGCGTGATCAGCGGCTACCGGGCGGATCTCGATCCGTCCAGAGTCGGACTGAACTTTTCAGCCTTAGTCTTCGTTACCCTGCGCGAGGGAGACCGACAGGCGGTCAGCGCCTTTGAGGCGGCAGTAAAAGAGATACCGCAAATTATCCAGGCGCAGCGACTGTTTGGTGATCCGGATTATCTGCTTCACGTTATCACCCGGGACCTGCAGGCTTTTCAGCAGTTGTATGATGAAAAACTCTCCGGTATGTCAGGCGTGCAGCGACTTACCTCAACGCTGGTTATGAAAACGGTCGTGAAAGATCGCGCGCTGCCTATCTGAGGCGGTGTAGGGCCGCCAGATTCGATATCTTTAAGACGTTCGTTACCCCAATGCACTTATTTTTATTTAACCCAGCCTTCCAGCAGCAGGCCCGGCTAGCCGCAGCGCCACGTTAATGTCTGTGGTGGCCTCCACCGCTGCGCGATCCCAGGGAAGGATGGCATTGAGGCGGGCACAGAATGCGTCAACCAACTCAATGTGGCGCGACGAGGCCTTCGGGCCGGATTGGAGAATTTATGTCCCCTCTGTAACGCCAGTACGCCTATTTCCCCGTTTGTGAAAGTCCGCGATGATGTGCCTCCGGTAAGTTCCGACCATAGCGTATAGAGGTTGTGTCGAGCTATTTGGCTTACCTTTCTTCATTTTCAGTTCTTCTACAAGGGTATGTTATGCAAAATAAAAGCTCTCTGCTTTTACTCGCGCTGTCTGTTGCCGTTTTCGGCGTAATCACCACCGAAATTGCCATCATTGGCCTGTTACCAAAACTTGTCTCACAGCTGCATGTGACGCCAACGCAGGTAGGCTTCCTCGTCAGTATTTACGCTATTATTGTGGCCATTACCGGCCCGTTTATTACCCTGATGCTGTCAGGTTTTAATAAAAAAACGGTGCTGCTGAGCATTCTGGTGGTGTTCATTATTTCCAACCTAATCTATGCCACAACAGATGTTTTTAATCTGATGCTGCTATTTCGTATTCTGCCTGCGCTGGCACATGCCGTTTTCTTCGCCGTTGCGCTGGTCGTTGCCGCCAGCTCGGTCCCCAAAGAAAAAGCTGCCGGTGCGGCCGCAAAGGTATTTGCCGGCGTGGCGATAGGTCTGGTGCTGGGCGTTCCGCTGAGTTCACTCATCGCGGATCATCTTTCGCTGGCGGCAGCGTTCTACTTCGGCGCTGCTGCCTGCGTGCTGGCCTTCGTTGGCGTCATGCTTTTCATGCCTTCAATGCCGGCGAAAAATAAAGTGTCTTATGCCAGCCAGCTTTCGGTGCTGCGCAATGGCAAGCTGTGGCTGACCATCTCCACCGTTACGCTAATTTTTGCCGCGATGTTCTCCGGCTTCAGCTACGTTGCTGATTATCTGGCGCGGGTGACGCATCTCAGCAATAACGCCATCAGCGCAATGCTCATCCTGTTTGGACTGTGTGGTTTCATTGGTAATTTTGTCTTCAGCAGCCTCCTGCAGAAAAAACGTGGTGAAAACCACCCATGTTTATCCGCTGCTTTACACGCTGGTTTTCCTGCTGGTCTGGTTACTAGGCTTTTCGCCGCTGGCGATGTGCCTGCTTACCGTATTCTGGGGTGCATTTCACTCATCGGGGCTGGTTGTCAGCCAGACCTGGCTGATGCGTGAAGCCAGCGAGGCGCCTGAGTTTGCCAACAGCCTGTATATGTCATTTTCTAATCTGGGGATCACCCTTGGCTCGCTCACCGGCGGATGGTTTATTGCCCACCTAGGTACACATTCCGTGGTTCTCAGCAGCGTGATTTTTGCCCTGCTTGCGTTTGCCAGCATCGTCATCAAGCACCGCTCTGATAGTAAAACGGCACGTGTCGCTGAAGAGCTGGCGTAAACACTGCAGCATTAATGTAGAAGTGATGGGACAAATAACCCGCCTGATTAGTCGAGCGCGCCGTCTTCTGCCGCCTGAATCAAGGTGTCAATGACATAGCGGATTTTAGGCAGTAGCTGACGGCTTTTTGGCCAGAGCGCGCTGATGGGCATCTCCCCGCCGGAGTGGCCCGGCAGAACTTCCTGCAGGTCGCCACTGGCCAGATAGTGACCGACCAGCCAAATCGGCAGCTGCGAAAGACCACATCCCGCCAGGGTGGCTATAAGCATCGCATCACCGTCGGCAAATTCATGGGTTGCCGGCCGTATGAACCGCGTTATCTGTCCCTCCGCGTCCTTCAGCAGCCAGGAAATAGGCTGATTGCGCCGAAACCCGACCACGCACTGGTGTTCGCTTAAATCGTCCGCCCTGACCGGCTCGCCATGATGAAACAGGTAGTCGGGTGAGGCGCAGATCACCAGTTTCTGGGTGGTCAGCCTTCGGGCGACCAGACCGCTGCTGTCGGCCAGCTCACCAATGCGGATAACCAGATCAATGCCTTCCTCGATAGGATCGACAAACCGCTCGCTGAAGGTCACCGTCAGGGCCAGCTCAGGATATTTTCGCGTAATCTGCAGCAGGACGGGCAATATACGCTGCCGCCCGAAGGCGGCGGGTAAATCCACCCGCAGTCTGCCGGCGGGCTGGCAGATATGGGACGTTAGCTCGACCTCCGCCTGCTCCAGAATATCGATGGCGTTCTGGCAGCTGTTCAGAAATCGTTCTCCGTCCGGCGTCAGGCTGAGCCGGCGCGTTGAACGCTGAAAAAGTTTAAGGCCGAGGCGGTCCTCAAGCCGGCTGACGCTTTTGCCTACCGCAGATTTGGTCAGCCCCAGACGCTCAGCGGCAGCGGTAAAGCTGCCCTGCTGGGCCGTGGTGACAAAAGCGGTGATCCCGCCCAGGTGATCGGTTTTTCTCATCGTTTATCTTCGTGTCTCTGAAAGGTTTACCTAATGTAGCGACGCTACAATACACCGGCCATCACCTGATTATTGTTGAATCTATGTCTACACAGATCCGAGTGAAAGCGGATCCCAGCGGCGATTAATCAACAAAAGGCCATTTCGGTCGAGTGTCACGTTCGTTAATCTACATTACATGACCATTATACCGAGTCGCTAAGTGTCGAGTCATTGGCGATGCTGGCAGGGCTGAGTATTCCAGCCTTTCATGTTCATTTTAAAGCGATAACCCATACTACGCCGATTCAATATATTAAGTCTGTACGCCTGCATCAGGCCCGTTTATTAATGATCCGCGATAATATGACCGCCGCGGGAGCAGCAAGCAGAGTGGGCTATGAAAGCGCATCGCAGTTCAATCGAGAATTCAAGCGGCTGTTTGGGCGTAGCCCCGGTGACGAGGCGCGGAGTATGAAAGTCGCATTTTCGCTGTTACCTGCGGCGCAGGTGATGGGCATGGCCTTGACGCATTAGAGGCAAAATGGCCTGCCAATAAAGTCAGACTTCATGACAAAAGAATCTAAGGTAATTCATAGTAGTTGATCACTCACTAGACTGAGGTAATGTTTTCATTATCTCTACGCTCATTCGGGGTAAGCGCTTTCCATAACCGTTCGAGCATTTTTCTTTTCTTAAAGCTCATAGCGTTAACGCTTATCCGCAAAACCCCGCTTCCCTATTCTTCCTGCCCGTGATTATACTGTATGTATAAACAGTATCCTTATGGAGTGCCACTATGAATTTTTTGCGAGCCGCCGTTTCCCCCGAAGAGCGCCAATTGCCCCTTTTTCAGGAACGAGTGCAGGCCGGTTTTCCCAGCCCGGCACAGGACTATATCGAAAAAGGTATCGATCTCAATAAGCTGTGCGTTCACCATCCGGCGGCCACCTACTTTGTGACCGCCACCGGCCTGTCGATGGTCGATGCCGGGATCTATGAGGGGTCGATGCTGGTAGTTGACCGTAGTCTGAATGCCAAGCACGGCGATATCGTTATCGCCGCCGTGGCCGGGGAATACACCGTTAAACGCCTTTGCACCCACCCTTTCGTCAAACTGGAACCGATGAACCCTAACTTTCCGCCGATTATTCCCCAGGAAGGCGGCGACGAGCTGGAGATTTTTGGCGTCGTGACCTTCAGTATTAACGGATTTCAATAATGTTTGCCCTCGCCGACGTTAACTCCTTTTATGCCAGCTGTGAGGCGGTATTTCGCCCCGACCTGAAAGGCCGCCCGATCGTGGTGTTATCCAACAACGATGGTTGTGTCATTGCGCGCAGCAAGGAGGCAAAAGTGGCGGGGATAAAAATGGGTGCCCCCTATTTTAAAGTGCGCCAGCAATGCGAACAGCATAACGCAGTGATTTTCAGCAGCAATTATGCGCTGTATGCCGATATGTCGGATCGGGTCATGACCGTGCTGGAGGAAATGTCGCCGAGGGTCGAGATTTACTCCATCGATGAGGCTTTTCTCGATCTCACCGGCGTCAGCAACTGTAAAAATCTCGAACAGTTTGGCCGAGAGGTTCAACAGAAGGTTTATCAATGGACCGGCCTGGCTATCGGCGTGGGTATTGGCCCGACCAAAACGCTGGCCAAGCTGGCGAATCATGCGGCCAAGCTGTGGACCAAGGCCGACGGCGTGTTGGATCTTTCCCTTCCCGTGCGCCAGCGTAAGCTAATGGCGATGATCAAAGTAGAAGAAGTCTGGGGCGTGGGCAGGAGAATATCGGCCCGGCTTAACGCGATGGGCATCATCACTGCGTTAGACTTGGCCGACGCCTCGACCGAGCTTATCCGCAAACATTTTAGCGTGGTGCTCGAACGTACCGTTCGCGAGCTGCGCGGCGAGTCCTGTCTTGAAATTGAACAGCTTGCGCCCACCAAGCAGCAGATTGTCTGTTCGCGATCGTTTGGCGACCGCGTTTCGCAGTACGAGCTGATGCGCGAGGCGATTTGCAGCCACGCTTCGCGCGCGGCGGAAAAACTCAGAAAAGAAAATCAGTACTGCCGCCACATTTCGGCCTTTGTCAAAACCAGCCCCTTTACGCCGGGCGAGGTTTACTACGGCCAAACCGCCTCTACCCGCATCGATATTCCCACTCAGGACACGCGGGACATTATCGCCGCCGCGACACGGTGCCTGGATGCCATTTGGCAGGAAGGCCATCGCTTTCAAAAATGCGGCGTCATGCTGGGTGACTTTTACGACAAGGGCGTTTCCCAGCTTGGCCTGTTTGACCTACAGCCGCCGCGCGCCAAAAGCGAGCAACTGATGGCGGTACTCGATCTCATCCATAAAGATGGCATCGGCCGCGTGTGGTTTGCCGGACAGGGAACGGCCAGAAGCTGGGAGATGAAGCGGGAAATGCTTTCCCCTGCGTATACCACGCGCTATAGCGAATTGATGAAAGTGAAGCTTATTTAACACCCCCGCCCTCATAGAATCGGCACGTAGTACTGGCAGTTGATGCCCTGCTCTTTCACGCTGGCCATGAGGGGCAAATAGATTTCGATGTCTTCGCCTTTACGACGTACCAGCTTGTTTTGCGGCAGGTAAACCGAGTAGACCTGATAGAGAAAATCCTGCATCCCGTCCATGTCACCGTCGTAGCTAAATTTGGCATATTTCCCCTCTTCAATAGTGATCAGGTTGTCATGACTATCAGCGATGTTTGTCTCGGCCGGCACGGTCGCGGTAGTGTACTGAAACGCATAGTGACGCTTTGAGTTGGCGGGAGAAATATAGTCAACCAGGCCTATCAGCCTCGCGGGCCGGTTATCCAGGCTGGCAAAGTGGTCGTCCCAGATCTTCATGCGCGGGTTAAATTTGAAGTACTCATTGTCCTCTACCTGGCTCGGGATCTGTTTTTTCTTACCCACCAGCTGCATCTTCTCGAGAGTCACAATGTGCGCTTTAGGCGGCTCCTGGCGGTCGTATTTAATCGGTGCGCAGAACTTTTTGGTTTCCAACGTTTCGGCATTGCGGAAAGCCCGCGGCGTTACGCCAAACTGTTTTTTAAACGCTCGGCTAAAATGCGGCTGCGAGTCAAATCCGTATTCCAGAGCAATATCAAAAATCTCTCTCTTGGTGATTTTCAGGATCGTGGCGCACTCGGAAAGGCGGCGACTGCGGGTGTAATCCCCCAGGGTAATCCCGGTATGCTCTTTGAAAATCCTCTGCAGATGCCATTTTGAATATCCCGCTTTGTTGGCAACATAGTCAACAGACAGGGGAAGATGCAAGTTATCTTCAATCCAATCCAAAAGGCTCTTAACGACACTTTCTTGCATTATACGATTCATAATTTATTCCATCTTCCCAGGATTTGGTTACGACGACTTGGCTGGTTTTTTTCCGAAGTACTTCTTAATAAAAGAAATCAGGCCAAAAATAGTGATTGAGTACTTCTGACCCTGACAATCCTTAATGACCGAGACGGTTCCTCTATAGGGATTGATCTGTCCTGTCTCGACAAAGGTCGAATTAACATCATTTTTCATGATGTAAGGGTGACCCACGCCCCTGCTGCGGTCATTTTCTGAAACCTGATTCTTTAGATAAGCATGAATATCGTCTAAAAGAGCCTCATCCAGACCGGTTTCAAGGTTGAATGCAAAGGCATGGGTTGCAGAAACCGATAACACCGGGGTCATTTTCTGATCGTTGATACTGCAAATTATCATCGACGTATCGTTGTAGCAGGGGTTTTCCAAATAGCGCTTAAATGCCGCCAGCCCCTTGCTGTCATTTTCAGAAAGTAAGTGCAGGGTCCTATTTTTGCAGGAAGCAGAATCCTTAACTCGCAGCGCCAAACCCAGCCCCGGCAAAGTGGTAATGACGCCCTCTTCTTTTAACGCATTGCTCAACCGCTGCACGGTTGAGCGCGGCAACAGCACCTGTTTGGCAATCTGCCCAAGGGTGAGCGGGTAAGTCGTATTCTCCATAAGATGAATTATCTGCATGGCGCGACTTATCGACTGTACTGACATCCCGGTACTGTCGTCAGTAAGAGAACTGTCATTCATAGGCATAAAATCTGACCAACCCCTCTGCTTAATTAGCACTAAATGTAATCTTCACACTCGTCATTTGTATCACAATGCGGTTAACATTATCATACTGTGGTTGATTAGTTCTTTTGCATTTCATGCCAGAATAATCAATTTATTGATTTTACTTGTTTTATTGGAGGCGGCTGTGCATGAGTTAGTTTTTATGGATCTTCTATGGAGCCCGTTCACACTGATGGTGCTTATTGCCATAGTTGCATCATTGATACTGAACAAAATTATTGCCAGGTTGCTTCCTGCTTATCTAAAAAAGGTTGAGCCCCTTGCCGGGCTCAGTGTCTTTATCTTGGTTATCTTGATACAAATGACGATGGTATTCGGTAAATGAAAAAAACAATTAACATTCTCATAACTCTTTTACTTATTATTTTCATTATCTGTGCAGCGACATTTATATGGAATAAGTACATGTATACGCCGTGGACGCGTGACGCTCGAGTGCGCGCTGACGTAATTAACATTGCTCCCGACGTTTCAGGCTGGCTGACCGAGCTGAATGCCCACAACACTTCATTGGTCACCAAGGGACAAGTGCTGTTCACCGTCGATAAGGCACGCTATCAGGTTGCCTACGATCAAGCGGTGGCGCAGCAAGCTCAGGCCAAAGTTGCCTGGCAGCGTGCACAAAATATCGCCGATCGCAGGACTCACCTGCAGGCTGCGGTAAGTAAAGAGGATATTGACAACGCCCGCCTGGATGCCGCGTCTGCGCTGGCAACCTATCAGCAGACGCAGGCTGAAACTGAGGCCGCAATGCTGGACCTGCAGCGTACCACCTACGTGGCCCCTGCCGACGGCAAAATCACCAACCTGGATGTCTCCAACGGTGACTACGTTAACCGTGGCGTAACTAAGCTGGCCCTGACGGTAAAAGGAAGTTATTACCTGACCGGTTATTTCGAAGAGACCAAGCTGCCTGGTATTCACATTGGTGACAGCGTCGATATTTGGATGATGGCCGGTACGCGTCATTTAACCGGACACGTGACCTCCATCGATGCGGGTATTTCCAACAGCAACATCACTGCGGGCAACCAGATGCTGCCCGACGTGGCGGCCGGCTTTAGCTGGATCCGTTTAGCACAGCGTATTCCGGTAAATATTAAAATTGACAGTATTCCAGCCGATATGAATATCTCCTCCGGTATGTCTGCAAGCGTGCGCGTCGTTGATGCCGATAATAAAGCCAGAACCTCGGGTGTCCATTCAATTCTGGCCGATATTGGCGCGGTTCTAGATTAAAACAAGCTTTTGCGGAGTAGCAGATGGGACCGATGGCACCAGCACTAGACTCTTTCCTGTTAACCAATAAAATGGCCGTGCGTACGGGGATTAAGCTCAGCCTCTCCGTATGGGGCGGCTTGGTTATCGGGTTCTTAATGAATTTTGATCACCCGGTTTGGGTGATGATCACCGGAATAATTTCATTCTTTGGCCTCGATCATGCGCAGGTTTTGAAGAAATGTTTGGCCCAGTGCTTTGCCACTATTGTGGGTGGTCTGATCGGCGTTGCCATCATGTCGTTCACCATGCAAAGTCCACTGATGACCGTCATGTGTGTGTCGATCCTGATTTTCATTGGTTCGGGTCTGGGCTATAACACCCGCGATATGAATTTGACCTTTTGCTGTGCCTTTACCTGCCTGACGATCAGTCTGATGGTTATCGTACCGGTGTTGGTGGGCCCGACGCCTGAAACGCTGATGTCGATCTTTATTGACCGTGTGGGCACGGTCACTTTTGGGATTTTCTGGGTCGCCTTTGTGAGTATTTGCGTCTGGCCGATGCACACATCCGATATGCTTAAAGGCAGCACCAAGCAGCTTATTGATATGCTGACGGATGAAATCGATCCTGAAAAAGATCATCAGCAGTCATTGCTGAAAATCAGCGGCACCATCGCTCAAATTGAAGATACGGCAAAAAACTGTGATTTCGAGAGCCACAACTCGCGTAACGCGGCGAGGATCGCCAGGAAGATTAATGAGCTGGTATTTACCCTCTTTGGCGACAGCGTATTTTTGCTAGACAATAGAAATAGTGTCTCAGATGCGGTTAAAGCATGTTACGAAAGCTATATGGCCTTATTGAAGCTCAAGCATCATCCCCTGCATGCAATTAATGAGGAACATGATGATTTGGTGCGTCAGGGTAACGCGCTTCGCGAACAGGTTGACAGTCTCGACCCAGAATTACTGACGCCATTAGATTTTATCTTTGTCGACAAATTGCGCTCTTGCATCAAAAAATTTATCACGATGAAGGAGTTGCAAAATAATTTATTCCATGACCGTAAGTTTTATAACTACACGATAAAGATCACCAAAACGTTCGATATCAAAAATTTCCTGCGCAATGGTGCGCGTACTAGCAGCTACTTTATCCTGGCATACGCATTTTGGTATATGACCTCCTGGAACTACAGCTTCCTCATCGTCGCGGTGCCTATCGTGTTCAGCGTGATGTTTAGCCGCTTACCCCACGCCGAGATTTTATTAGGCAAGGTCATCAAGGGCATGCTGTTCTCTATTCCTGTCGGCGTGGTGGTCTATATTATCACCGCTAATATGCCGTCAGCGATTGAGCTTTATATCGTCGTTGCCGGGATACCGCTGTTCTTTGGTTTAATGGGATTATCCAGCCTGTCATCCTTTGCATTAGCGGTAGGATTTAATATCGGTTATTTGGTGACGATACTGCCGGAGAATAATTTTGACTATACGCTGGATGTATCGTTTGCCATAGTGCGAACTCTCGCCATCGCGATTGGCGTTATTATTTTACAACAATTGTTCGTGCTCATTCCGCGAGACACGCTACTGGGCTCATTTGGATCGGGGAAAAAATTATTCAGCAACGAGCTGAATGACGCTCTCGATATTGATAAAGGTGAGCGCGGCGAGACGATTGAAAAAATCAACGCCCGAATTGTTGATAAGCTGACCACCGCCTCGATGCAGGAAGTGGATCAAACTCGAAAAGATGTTGTAGTAGAGGGAAATAGGGCATTAGAGGTTAATAGGGCTATCAGGGCACTCAGCCGCCATGCCAAATTGGTCGAACTGCCGAGCTCATTATTCCGCAATATTAGCGCCTGGAAAAATGACGTTTTAGCACGTAAAGACTTTGATGATGAAGGCGCTGTCCAGCTACACGCGATAGTTAAAGAGAACGCGCTTTCTTCAGGATTAAACGCCATGGATAACAAAATATTGTTTATTGATAGCGTTATTCCCGAATACGACAGAATGATCCGTAATAGTCTAAAACAATAATATTCACTCTCATCATTGTTGCAGTTGGGGCGTAATATTTTACGTCCCTTTTTTTTTGCTCTATGATGACGTCCTTTTGTTAGCATCAAGTGAAAGTGAGAAGTCATGTCTGACGAAAACAGAGAGAGCGGGATAAAGGTATTGCACAAGGCCGTTGATGTTCTGCGCCAGTTAAGCAATACCCCTTCCGGCATGTCGCTTAGTGAGCTTTCACAGAGCGTCAATTTCCCGCGCTCAACCGTACAGCGCATCGTCGCGACGCTGGAATCTGAGCTGCTGGTAGAACAGTCGATCAAGGGCGGTGGCTACCGACTGGGACCCGGATTGGGCCTGCTGTTGCAAAACACTCAGTCAGATCTGATCGCTATCACCCGCCCTTTCCTGCGCAATTTGTCTTCCGAGGTGAAGGAGTCGGTGTCGCTGGCAACGCTGTACGGTGACAAGCTGCACGTCGCCGACTGTATTATCTATGAGCGCGACCTGCGGGTGTCTTTTCCGGTAGGCCTGGAAGCGCCCTGCTACGCCACGGCGGCAGGTCAGGTTTTACTCTCCACGCTTCCGGATGAGCTTATAGAAAAATATATTCCCGCTGACATCACCGTCGCTCGCGGCTCAAAAGTCACCCGCGATTCTCTGCTGCAACAAATACAAAAAATCAGACAAACCGGCGTCGGTATCGACGAACAGGATCATATCGAAGGGGTATGCACCTTTTCGGTCGCGCTGAAGACTACCTTTGGAAAGTTTTCTATTACCATACTGTCGCCTGCGGTGAGGGCTCAATATGAAAAAGACTTCTATATCGAGAAGCTTACTAGCGCCAGAGTGGACATTGAAGATCGCCTGAATTATTTCGCCTAGGGCGATGCGTCAATTCCTCACGCTGTTAATGAGCCACCTGCCTAATCGCATTCAGCTGCCCTGCTACAGATAAATAAAAAAGCCCTGCGCACACGAGGTGAACAGGGCTTTTTCCGGCCACTAACCTGTCGTTAATGCCTGACGATTAATGCCGGGTGGTCAATAGCCGATGATTAACGGTTGATCATCTGGTCACGGCCTGGGCCGACGGAAACCATGCTGACGCGAACGCCCATCAGTTCTTCAATGCGCTCAACGTAGCGCTGTGCTGCAACCGGCAGGCTCTCGAAGGTGCGGCAGCCGGTGATGTCTTCCTGCCACGATTCCATTTTCTCGTAAACCGGAGCCAGCGCAGCGGTCTGCGGCCAGATTGGGTTTTCGGTGTGCTCACCGGCGTAGGCGACACAGATTTTCAGGTCAGCCAGGCCAGACAGGCAGTCGATCTTGGTCAGGGCGATTTCGGTCGCGGCCTGCAGCTCAACGCCGTTACGGGTTGCGACGGCGTCGAAGTAGCCCATATCGCGCGGACGACCGGTAGTCGCACCGAATTCGTTAGCGTTTTCGCGGAAGTTGTCCTGCTCTTCCATCGCGGTAACCAGCGTGCCGGTACCCACTGAAGAACTGAACGCTTTAGCGACGGCAATTACGCGCTCTGGGCGCAGAGCCGGCAGGCCACTGCCGATACCGGCGTAGGCCGCGGTCACGTTAGACGAAGTCGTCCAAGGGTATTCACCGTAAACCAGGTCACGGCCCGCGCCCAGCTGGGCTTCGAACAGCAGGTTAGCGTCTTGTTTCTGCAGCGCTTTCAGCGGCTCGGTCACGTTGCAGATGAATTCACGCCATGAGGCAGTCACTTCCAGCAGCCAGGCGGTCATTTCTTCTGCGGTCTGGCTGAAATCAAAGCTTGGATACAGCGCTTTCAGCTGTGGCAGCTTCCAGTCAAGCATGAACTGAATACGCTCAAGCAGCACCTCTGGCTGATTCAACCAGCCGATCAGGATGCCTTTTTTCATGACGCGGTCGCCGTAGGCTGGCGCGATGCCCTGACGCGTGGAGCCATAGGCCGCATCGCCGAGGCGTTGTTCTTCAAGAGTATCTTCCAGTGCGTGCAGCGGCAGACACAGGGTGGCGCGGTCGGAGATGCACAGTTTTACGTCAACGCCAGCGGCCTTGACTTCTGCAATTTCCTGAGTCAGCGCGGCTGGGCTAATGACCATGCCCGGGCCGAGGACCGCGATGCAGCCTTTGTTGAAAATGCCGCTCGGCAATTGGTGAAGTTTAAAGGTACCGAAGTCGTTAACAACAGTGTGACCCGCGTTATTACCGCCCTGAAAACGGACGCTTGCTGCGGCATCAGCTGCCAGTAAATCTACGATGCGGCCTTTACCTTCATCGCCCCAGTTTGCACCTACAACAACAATTGACGGCATATTCAACACTCCTCAGTGATTAAGAAGCCATGCTACGGCGCTAGTGTAAATATGAGAAATTAATTATAATTATCATCTCAATAAGAATTCCATATCAATGCAGCCAGGCGCTTGCGCAAGTCATGCTCACGTCGACGGCGGATTTTTCACAGAGAAGCTCAAACAGATGTTGGATATCAACTGGTTAAAAACCTTTGTCACGCTGGCGGAACTGCAACACTTCGGCAAAGCCGCCGCCGCGCTGCACATGACGCAGCCCAATGTGAGCCTGCAAATAAAACAGCTTGAACAAAACACGCGGGTAAAATTGATCGAACGCAACCCGTTCAGGCTAACACAGGCCGGTTATCGCCTGCTCGAAACCAGTCAACGCACGCTCATGGAGCTACAGGTCTGCCAGGCGGATTTAAACGCTATCAACGACCAGAGCCGCGGTACCTTGACCATTGCCGCCAGCGATATCATCTCGCGGCTGTTGCTCATAAAGCCTTTTCAGCTGTTCAAGAAGGAGTTTCCGGGCATCGATTTTACCCTGCTTAATACCACCTCCTCGCAGGCCTCGGAACTGGTGAGAAACGCCAAGGCCGATCTGGGATTTGTGATCGAGCAGAAAGAGAGCCAGCCGCTGTATTTTACCGAGCTGCAGCAGGTTAAATGGTGTGCGCTGGGCAATAACCTTCAGTCCTGGCAACAGCAGTCCGAGGACGCTACCCATGCCGATCAGCCGACGCTTATCCTGCTCGGGCACGATACTCGAACCCGCGACTTGCTGGATCAGGCCCTGCCGCTGCTGAATTTACCGCGCTATCGGGTAATGGAAGTCGGCAGCGTGGATGCGCAGATTGACTGGGCCGAGGCGGGCTTTGGCGTCGCCATCGTTCCTGAATTCTCGCTGCGCACCAAGAAACACCTCACCACCCGCATAACGCCACTGGCGGAGTTTCCGGCCACCCGTCTCGGCTATATCTTGCGCCAGAACCAAATCCTCTCCAAGGCGGTCAAGCAGTTGATGCTGTGGGTAAATGAAGAGATCGTCAACTCGCAGCAGTGAATAGCCGCGCTGCGCCAGCCGCCGTTAGCACAATTTGAACCCTGCTCAGGATAAAACTTACTTGCAAGTAAGTTTACTAGTAAGTAAGATTTTGCAAAGAATGAGCGCGCGATCACATTTTCCGATCGGCGCCTTATAAACTGCACAATTATTGAGGGTTGAAATTATGTCGTCCAAATGGCCACTGCTGGCGTTGGCGCTCAGCGCGTTCGGGATCGGGACTACCGAATTCGCACCGATGGGTTTACTGCCAACGATTGCACAAGGTGTCAATGTTTCTATCCCCACGGCCGGGTTGCTGATCAGCGCCTATGCGATTGGCGTGATGGTCGGTGCGCCGCTGATGACTCTGGTTTTGGGGCGCTTTCGTCGTAAAACCGGCCTGCTGACACTGATGGTGATCTTCACCGTCGGTAACCTGTTGTCTGCCATTGCGCCTAACTACACCATGTTGGTGCTTTCTCGCCTGGTTACCAGCTTCTCCCACGGCGCATTCTTCGGTTTAGGCGCCCTGGTAGCCATGAGTCTGGTGCCGGAAAACAAGCGTGGCAGCGCCGTCTCGTTGGTGTTTATGGGCCTGACCATTGCCAATATCGGCGGCGTGCCGGTGGCGACCTGGATTGGTCAAACCATTGGCTGGCGTACCACCTTCGCAGGCACCGCCATGTTGGGCGTGGCGGCGTTTATTGCCCTCTCCCGCACTCTGCCTAAGGGCGAAGCGGGTAAAATGCCGGAAGTGAAGAAAGAGCTGTCGGTGCTGGTGCGTCCGGTAGTGCTGCGTTCGCTGGCCACTACGGTGCTGGGTGCCGGTGCGATGTTTACTCTCTACACCTACATTACGCCGATCCTTGAGCAGTTAACCCACGCCTCAGGTGAGTTTGTGACCCTGATGTTGATGCTGATTGGCGTCGGCTTTACCCTCGGTAACTTTGTCAGCGGCAAGCTGGTTGACCGTTCGGTCGACGGCACCTTATTGCTGTTTTTCAGCCTGTTGGCTATCTCGATGTTCGCGTTGCCATTCTCTGCCACCAGTCACATCGGCGCGGCTGTCTCTCTGGTATTATGGGGCATGATGTCGTTTGGTCTGATTGGGCCACTGCAAATGCGCGTCATGAATGCGGCTCACGAAGCACCGGGTATGGCTTCATCGGTTAACATTGGCGCGTTCAACCTCGGTAATGCACTGGGTGCAGCACTGGGCGGTGGCGTACTGAGTTCGGGCCTGAACTATGCCTGGATCCCACCGGCAGGTGCGGTGTTGGCGCTGTTAGGTCTGGTTATGGTGGCACTGGCCCGCGGTGCGAACCGTGAATTGGCAGGTGAAAACGCCTAATCTATTGGCAGCTATCTTTAAATAATGGATCTGTGAAAGTCGTTATGCACAACAAAACGTCTTCCCTTACTAATCCGGCGGTGCCTGAAAACGGCACCGCGCTTAGCAAAGGTGAACGCACCCACGCCAACCTTCGTCGCCACGCGGCGGCGGAGTTTGCCAGACTGGGTTACCACAACACCAAAGTCAGCGATATCGTTAAGGCGACCGGCGTTTCGCAGCCGACCTTTTATTGCTATTTCGAAAGCAAAGAGATGGCCTACGATGACCTGATGATCGAGTTTCGCTCGCGTCTCGAAGCGTTGACGCTGACCTTTTTGATTGAAGGCGAAGCCCGTGCCGATCAGGTATTCGATCGCGTTGCCTTGAGTTTTCAACTGCTGCTCGACTTTCTTGCCGAAGATCCCGATCTTACGCAGATAGGATTTTTCCAGCCGCCGGGCTGCACCGAGACCAAAGCCGGACTGGCGCAGTGGATTGGTCAAAACATTGCCAAAGAGCAGCGTAACGGCATCTACCGTCAAGACATCAGCGCCGTGCAGATGGGCCAGTGCTTTGTCGGCATGCTCGACCAAATGGCTCGCCTGCCCGGTGACGCCCAAACGCGCCGCGAGCTGAGCCTGGGCTGCGCGAGACTACTGTGTGAAGACATTCGCACCGGCTGCCAAAAAACCTGAACTGCCGCCAGGACGGCCGCTAGCTGCCGTCCTGGCGGGGCTTACCGCCCGTCAACCCGCCCACTTATCTCAGCGTAACTATGGTTATAGCCTACCTGCAGAATATCCGCATCCATGGTCCTCAATCGCCTCTGCTAGCCGTAAATGTGCCTTGAGCACCGAGGTGCTAGCGTAAGTTTACCTCTCCAATGAACCGCTAAACGCATTTGCTGTCTCAATTCAGGCAGAGGCTATCTTGCTTTTGAATCAGCTAAAACAACAGCTTGGCCTGTCCTGAATATTCATCAGTGACGATTGGCCGCTGGCCGCGTTTGTCACAGAACGGGCGGTGATAAGGTATCGGAAAAAGGAATAATCTTTACTGGTCACCCCCTGTTTATGGAAAGGAACCTATGAATAACGAGTCTATACCGAAAGAAAGTGCCCCCGTTGCCGACCCGGCACGTCGAAAACGCACCGATGAGATCGTCGATGAGATCAAAAAGTCTATCGTTAACGATAATCTGCTGCCGGGTGACAGACTGCCGCAGGAGAAGGATCTCACCACCCGCTTTGCCGCGGGGAAAAGCACCGTGCGCGAGGCGTTAAAATCGTTAGAGGTTCAGGGCCTGATCCGCACTCGAACCGGTCCGGGCGGCGGCGCGTTTATCGAGTCGATGAGCGAAACCCGCGCGATGAGCCTGTTATCGAACTATCTGTTTACCCGCCAAATTTCTATCAGCGATATCTATGCCCTGCGCAAGGCCCTCGAGCCGGTGGTGGCCGTTAGCGCTATCGACAACATGGACAAGGCAGGCTTTGAAAAGCTGCACGAGCTGATAGGCATTTATGATCATGAACCGGCAGACGACCAGGAGCGTTGGGATCAGCGCATGGCCGAACTGGATTTTCACGGCGTGGTAGCCAGCTATTCCGATAACGTGCTATTGGCGTTTATCTGCCATTTCCTGCAGCGCTTGTTGAAAGATTTGGCGGTCTGCAAGGACATCTATCAGCGGCCCGAGCCGGTACAGCGCAGCGAAGGCATCGAGTTTCAGTATCGCCTGATTGAGGCGATGCGCCGTAAAGATGCCCAGCAGGTCGAGAAGATCATGACCGAGCACATGTGTCATGCGGAAAAGGCGATGGTGACGTTACAAGCCACTATCCAAGACCGCTTCCTCTAATCTGCGTTCTTGAAACTACAGTGGTGTTATCTGCGTTCGCTTACCCCAGTCACTTACCTGTGTAAGCTCCCGGGGATGCGCTTACTTGATGCCTTGCTGTAGCTCCAATCACTTGATTAGAAATTCTTGAAACTACAGCGGCGTTATCTACGCTCACTTATTTAAACAGGTCATCCAGGCGGTCATCGTCGATACCGGCGGGTTCGAGGTGTGCGGTAACGTCGGCGCTGGAGAACAGCTGTGATACCGCCGCCTCGGCTGCGTCGCCGATGTCGTGCCCGACGTCGACGGACAGCTTGCCGTCAACCTCGAGGTGGAAATCGACAAACACCCGATCGCCGCCGTTGCGGGTGCGAATATCGTGCACGCCCTCAACGCCCTCAACGCTCATCACCGCCGCCCTGACCCGCTTACGATCTTCGATGTCCAGCTCACGGTCCAGCAGCTGTTTCAAGGCGTCCGCCGCCATGCCTTTGGCGTTCCAAATCATATAGAAAGAAATCAGCAGCGCGCCGGTGGAGTCGGCACGGGTCCAGCCGAAATAGTGTTCCAACACCAAGGCCAGTAATACGGCGATGTTCACCGCAACATCGGTAACATAGTGCGCCCGATCGGCGGCAATCGCCGTTGAGCCGGTGCGCTTGACCACGTAGGTTTGCATCAGCACTAATCCCATCGCGGCCAGGGAGCTACCAATAATTACCCAAATACCGAGCCCCAATGCGGCCAACGGCTGCGGATCGAGCAGACGCCCGACAGATTCGACGCCCAACACCAGACCCGCCGCGCCCAGCAGCAGTGCCTGTACGAAGGCGGCTACCGCCTCCGCCTTGCCGTGTCCGTAACGGTGGCCCTTATCGGCCGGACGACCGGCATAGCGCACGCCAACCAGCGTCACCAACGAGGCCAGCACGTCGACCAAACCGTCGGCCGCCGAGGTCAGCAGCGCGATAGAGCCGGTAGCAGCCCAGGCCCAGACCTTGACCGCCACTAACACCAGCGCCACGGTTAGCGAAATCAACGAGGCCATTCGGGTAAGCCTTTTAAGATTCAGGTCATTACGCGAAGATGAAGTCTCTAAATTTGTCACACGGCTATCCTGAAATTTGTACGATTTGCAGACCAAATGAAGGTGCAATTCTGAAAAGGTAAGGAGAAAAACCCCTAATAAAAGTCGCTGAATTATGATTGGGTTATTGCAGCAGAGGCGGCTACTTTGCCACTTTTTGCACTTGCTATAAAGAAATTTCCCTTTTCCGCAGAACAATCGCTAAACAATTGGTTAAAAGGTAAAGCCCCTGACTTAAATTTACTTGCTTTTACATCAAGATCTTCTAGGGTAAAGCGAGCTTCTTTTAAATTACTTATCAAGGCATCCTGCGTGCCCACTCTTCGATGAGCAACACAACCAGCGATCATAACAACATGACTGATAACACAAAAGAAACCACCCAGCACGGTAACGATGCAACGGACAGCAGTAAATCAGCGATTAACTCCTCTCAGGTCAAGTCTGGCGAAGGCCACAGCAGCCCCGACCAGAACCAACAGGAGGGGAATAACCCAGATAATGACAAGGACAGTGAAAACAAAAAGGGTCCCGGTAAGAAGCCGCTAATCATTTTGGGCATTGTGGTCGTAGTTGTGGTGATCGCCGCCTTGATTTTCTGGTTCTTGAACCGAAATATTGAAACCACCGATGACGCCTTCACCGAAGCCGATACCGTCACCGTGGCGCCTAAAATTGCCGGCTATGTGGTCAACCTGGCGGTTAAGGACAATGAATTCGTTAAAAAAGGTCAGTTGGTAGTACAAATTGACCCGCGTGACGCCACCGCCCAGCGCGATCAGGCCGTCGCTCAACTTGGACTGGCCGTGTCGCAGCTGCATCAGTCTCAGGTGCAATATGATTTAGCCAAGGTGCAGTATCCTGCCCAACTGGCCCAGGCCCAGGCCCAAGAAGCGCGTGCCGAAGCCAACCTGTTGAATGCGACGGCGGACTATCGTCGCCAGCACGGGGTTGACCCACGTGCGACCTCACAACAAAACGTCGATACCGCCACCGCGCAGATGCGCTCCGCCACTGCCGACTTAGCCAACGCCAAGGCGCAGGTTCAGGTCGCGGCGCAGGTTCAGTTGCAGATCCGCAATGCCGAAACTAACGTCGAGGCGCGTCAGCAGCAGGTTGAACAGGCGAAAGCCCAGCTGGAAACCGCTAACCTTAACCTGTCCTATGCCGACGTGCGTGCGCCGTTTGACGGCTTTGTGACCATGCGTAACGTGCAGTTAGGGACGCTGGTACAGGCCGGCTCTTCGCTGTTCTCGCTGGTCTCGCCGAATATCTGGATCACCGCCAACTTTAAAGAATCGCAGCTGGAACGCATGAATCCGGGCGATAAGGTTGACGTTTCTATCGACGCCTATCCAAATATCAAACTGCACGGTCACGTCGACAGTATTCAGCAGGGTACCGGTTCACGCTTCTCGGCCTTCCCGGCTGAAAATGCCACCGGTAACTACGTGAAAATCGTTCAGCGCGTTCCGGTTAAAATCGTGATCGACAGCGGTCTGGATCCGCAGAAACCGCTGCCGCTGGGACTGTCCGTTGACCCGTCGGTAACGGTTGAATGAGTAACGAACGCAGCGGTTGGGTCCCCAAAAATAATCCGTGGGCGGTGGCCATCGTGGTCACCATCGCGGTGTTTATGGAGATCCTCGACACCACCATTGTTAACGTGGCGCTCCCGCACATCGCGGGAACGCTGTCTTCAAGCTACGATGAAGCCACCTGGGTACTCACCTCGTACCTGGTAGCCAACGGTATCGTCTTGCCGATCTCGGCGTTTCTTAGCCGCACCTTTGGTCGCAAGAACTACTTCATGATTTGTATCCTGATGTTCACCGTGTGCTCCCTGCTGTGCGGGATTGCCACCGAGCTGTGGCAGATGATCCTCTTCCGCCTGTTGCAAGGCTTCTTCGGCGGTGGTTTGCAGCCGGTACAGCAATCGGTGCTGCTGGACTACTTCAAGAAAGAAGATCGCGGCAAGGCGTTTGGCCTGTCCTCGATTGCCATCATCGTCGCCCCAATCCTCGGCCCTACGCTTGGCGGTTTCATTACCGACAGCTACACCTGGCGCTGGGTGTTCCTGATCAATATTCCTATCGGGATTATCGCCCTGATTGCGATTTATCAGCTGCTGGAAGATCCGCCATGGGAACAGAAGTCAAAAGAGAAATTAAGCATCGATTATATCGGTATTAGCCTGATTGCTCTGGGGCTCGGCTGTTTGCAGGTAATGATGGACCGTGGCGAAGATGAAGACTGGTTCCACTCAAGTTTTATCATCACCTTCGCCGTGCTGGCGGTGGTGGGCATTGTCAGCGCGGTATTTTGGCTACTTTACGCCAAAAAACCGGTGGTTGACCTGCGCTGCCTGAAAGACCGCAACTTCGCGGTCGCCAGCGTGTTGATGAGCGGCATGGCGCTGATCCTCTACGCCAGCTCGATACTGATCCCCCAGCTTGCACAACAGCAGCTTGGCTACACCGCCACCCTTTCCGGCCTGGTGATGACGCCGGGCGCGGTGGTGGTGGTATTGAGTATCCCGCTGGTGCTGCTGATGATGCCAAAAATTCAGACCCGCTATCTGATTGCCTTTGGTTTTGCGATCATGGCTGCCTCGTTCGTCTATTCGATGACGCTGGTGCCGAACATTGATTTTGGCACGCTGGTAATGTATCGCAGCGCGCAGTCATTGGGGCTGGGCTTCCTGTTTGTGCCGCTAACCACTATCGCCTTTATCACGCTGCCGCAGAGCCGCAACGCCGACGGGGCCGCGCTGTTTACCATGTTCCGTAACGTGTTCGGATCGATTGGTATCTCGGCGGCCACGGCGAGCGTGACCGAGCGAACGCAGGCCAACAGCGCACACATGGTGCACAACATGACCCCGCTGAACGAGCAGTTTAATCTTGCGGTGCAGAAAAGCGCGACGGCAATACGCGATTTCACCAGCATAGTCGGCGATCCGACCTCGCTGGCGACCAGTCGGATGTATCAGGAGATGGTCTCGCAGTCGAAGATCCTCGCCTACATCGACACGTTCAGCTATTGCGTCATGCTTGCCTGTATTTTGATCCCATTTTGTTTTCTGCTTTCGCCAGTCAAGAGCGAAGGCAGTGCCGGAGCCCATTAACTATGTCGGCCTATGTATCGCGTTTCACTCTTTCCGTACTGGCGCTGGCGTTAGCCGGATGCTCGGTCGGGCCTGATTATCAGGCACCGCAGCCAAAAACACCGGCCGCGTATAACGATATGAATCAACCCAAGAAGAACCCGACAGACTCTATCGCCCTCGCCTCACAGCCGAACCCGCAGTGGTGGAAGTCGTTTAACGATCCGCAGCTTAACAGCCTGATCGACCGCGCGATCGCCGGTAATTTGTCACTGCAGCAGGCGGTGCTGCGTATCGTAGGCGCTCGTGAGCAGGTTACGCAGGCCAAAGGCGCCTGGCTGCCGAGCGTCAATGCCAGCGCGGCCATGACTCGCCAGCAGTTAGGGGCAAAAGGGGAACTGAAATCTACCGGCATCCAGGACAAGATAGACAACATCAGTCCTGAAGCGGCCAGCGCCATTGATTCCGCTACCGGTCCGATTAATGTCTACCAAGGCAGTTTCGATGCCAGCTGGGAGCTTGACCTGTTCGGCGGCACCCGTCGTTCGGTAGAAATGGCCAATGCCGAGACCCAGTCTTCCATTGAAAGCCGCAACGATGCGCTGGTCTCGCTCGAGGCAGAAGTGGCCCGCGCCTACCTGCAGCTGCGCGGTGCGCAAACGATCATTGCCACCATTCAAACTCAGATTGATGTGGCGCAGCAAACGATGGATCTGACGCAGAGTCAGGCTCAGCACGGCCTCGCACCGCAGACCGACGTTGAAAACGCCCGCGCTCAGTTAGGCTCGTTGCGCGCTCAGCTGCCGCAGTACGAGGCACAGCAGCGACAGGCGATGAACGGCTTGGCGGTGCTGCTGGGGCAGATCCCTGGCTCGTTAGACAAAGAGCTGGCGCAGGATAAACCGCTGCCGGCCATTCCAAACGTGGTGGCGGTGGGCATTCCTTCCGAGCTGGCGCGTCGACGTCCTGACGTGCGCAAGGCCGAAGCGGATCTGCACTCGGCCACCGCCAACATTGGTGTTTCCGTCGCCCAGCTGTTCCCCAGTCTTTCACTGACCGGTCAGTTCGGCATGCGTAACACCGACACGGGTTATTTGACCAACTGGAGCAGTAACTTCTATTCCTTCGGGCCAACGGTTTCCATTCCAATCTTCCAGGGTGGACGACTGGTCTCAAGCGTACACGTTTCCCGTGCCCAACAGGCTAACGCCGTGCTGAACTATCGCCAGACCGTGCTGACCGCCTTGCAGGACGTTGATAACTCGCTGGTTAATTACCGTACCGATCAGGATCGCGTTAACGGCCTTGAAGACTCGGCCAACGCGCTGCAAACCAGTTTCGAACTGGCGAGCGACGGTTACAAGAAAGGGCTGACCTCGTTTATCACCGTACTCGATACCCAGCGCCAATTGGCGCAGGCCCGTCAGCAGAGCGCCGTGGCCAAGGTGCAGACCAGCACCGATCTGGTCTCACTGTATAAGTCACTCGGCGGCGGATGGGAGCCTTATCAGGACCTGAAGCTTCCGAGCTACAGCGTGTTCGGACCGGCTGAAACGGTCAACAATCAATAAACTGTCATCCAGGCCGGAGTTAATCTCCGGCCTTTTCATTGCTAACGATGGGCTCATATTCTGGCTACTTTTATGAACGACTTCTCTAACGAACCTAAAAAGCATACCGACTCGGTGATTAGCGCCGTGGCCTACCGTAACGGCAAAGTGCTCCAGCACGTTACTGTAGAAGACATCAGCGAAGTGATTAAAGAGCCGGATACTTTTATCTGGCTGGGGCTGGTACAGCCTGAGAACGACTACATGCGTGAAATCCAGCAGGAGTTTGGCCTGCATGATTTAGCGATTGAAGATGCCCTGACCGCCCACCAGCGACCGAAGATAGAGCAGTACGGCGACTCGCTGTTTATCGTGGCCAAAACCGCACAGCTGGTCGGCGACGTGATCCAATACGGTGAAACCCACCTGTTTGTCGGTAAGAACTTTTTAATAACCGTGCGACACGGCGCGTCGTCGAGCTACGCGCAGGTGCGTAAACACGCCGAGGAGTGTCCGAATCTGTTGCAAGAGGGTCCGGGCTACGCGCTGTATGCCATCCTGGACATGATTGTCGATAATTACCTGGCCATTCTGCATGAGTACACCCAGCAGTTTCAGCAGATTGAGTCGCGGATGTTTATGTCTGAATTCGATCAAAATGCGGTTCATCAGGTTTATCGCCTGCGCCGCGAGCTGCTGACGCTGCACAATGCGGCGTTACCGATGGGGGATATCTGCAACCAGCTTATCCAGCATCATGAAGGCGTGGTGCCGAAAACGCTGCGCGCCTATCTGCGTGACGTCCAGGATCACGCACATCAGGTGGTGACTACCACCGACGACATGCGTGAGATGCTGGCTAACGCCATGAATGTCAATCTGGCGCTGGTGTCGGTACATCAGAATGAGGTGGTGCAACAGCTTGCCGGATGGGGGGCGATTCTGGCGATCCCGACGGTGATTTTCAGCCTGTATGGCATGAACTTTAAGGATATGCCGGAGCTGAACGACGCCTGGGGATACCCGGTCACGCTGGGTATTACCATCGTGGGCTGCGTCGCGCTGTATGTGAAACTGAAAAAGTCGGGCTGGTTATAGACTGCCCTTCCCTCGCGCTAGCGGCCGAGGGAAGGTTTACAGAGTATGAAGAGGCGGAGCGGAGGATTACTCCTCTTGCGGGTCAGCCGCCGCGGTATTTCTGTCCTGCTTGGCTAAAATCATGGTCTGCGTTCTGCTTAACGATACGCCCGCCACGCGCAGCCGTTTGAGGATCTCATACAGCAAATCGCTCTTGGTTTTGCTCACCACTCGCGGGCTGCTGACGTAGCCGGTTACGCTTAGCACGATACCGTCCGGGCCCAACTGGCTGAACGAGACCGAAGGTGCGGGGGTTTCCTGTACCGATTCGTGGGCGATGTAAGCCTCGAGCAGCAGGTTGCGCACCGCCTCCGGATCGATATCCAGCGGGAAGGTGAGCGCAATCGTCGCCACGCCCTGCGCGTTACCCATGGTGGCGTTACGCACGTTTTGCGAGATGAACTGCGAGTTAGGCACAATCACCGTTGAGCGATCGCTCAGCTGCAGCTCGGTCGCCCTGACATTGATGCGGCGAATATCCCCTTCCACCCCGCCAATACTGACCAGATCACCCACCTTCACCGGGCGCTCGGTCAGCAGGATCAGGCCGGAAATAAAGTTCTTCACGATCTCCTGCAGGCCAAAACCAATACCTACCGACAGCGCACTGACGATCCACGCCAGCCGGTTCCATTCGATACCCAATACCGACAGCGTCACCAGGATCACCAACACCAGTCCGACGTTGGCAAACAGCGTCACCAGCGAGGCGCGCATGCCGGTATCCATGTTGGTTTTTGGCAGGAAATCGACGTCTAACCAGCGCTTGGCGGAGCGCAGCACATAGAATCCTACCACCAGGAAGACCAGCGCGTTGACCATGTGTCCGGGGATAATATTCAGGTGTTCAAGACCCTTACCGCCCCAGACATCCACCAGCTTGCTGAATATCTCCAGCGGCGTGGTGGTGCCAAAGTTCCCGCCCAGCAGCAGCGTAATCGCCATCAGCAGCAGCAGGGTTTTCGCCACCGCGGCCACCAGCGTCGCGGCCAGGGAAAGGTGACGGTCGCTGACGCTTAGCGAGTGCTTAAGCAATTTCCCGCTGGCGGTCGACGGCGAGAACAGGCTTTCGCTCAGGTCGATAGCCAGATGCATCAGGATATACAGGCAGGCGATCACCGTGCCGATCCACAACAGCTCATAGGTCAGGAAGCGGGCCAGCGGAATATACCCCACCACCAGCGCGATGAAGATGGCAAGCGCCATCAGGCTGGTCGCCAGATGCAACAGCCCGGCCAGCGTCGACCGCGCCTCCGGCTGCTCACCGTTGGCCAACAGCTTGCGACGCAGGCGGTTGACACGCACCGGGGCAAAACCGGCGCTAAAGGCCACTAACAGCGCAGAAAGCCCGTTACCAAACAGTGTGACCGCCACGCTGGTGCCGACGACGTTGTTGGTCTGTTCGATAAAACCGAAGATCAGGATAAACGCCGACAGCATTTTCGGAAAACTGTCCAGGGTTTTGGCGACAGGATCGGCAATACCCGGCAAACGCCATGACGGATGCGCTAATGAGAGTAGCGCACGCCCCAGGCCGACAATCAGCGCGGAGAAAATTGAGAGTTTAACGATCAGATCGCCGGTCTCATGCACCCAGTCACTGACGTCCGGCATGCGGGTAAAGGCCATTGAAAACAGCTGTGCCGCGCCGCCGAGGGTCATAATGCTGATCATCGCAGTGGCGAAGGCAAAGAAACTGCGGCGCAGGCGGCCTTCTGGCAACCAGCGCGGCGTCAGCCAGGCCAGCGGACCGTCGAGCACGCGCCCGCCAAATACGCCGATTACCAGCGCGGCAAGCAGCAGCAATCCTGTACCAATGCGCCACTCCGGCTGCCAGGCGAGATGCCAGGCGTCTTTAACCTGCTGGCGGAACTCGCCAAAACGTTCACGATCGTCGTCCGACGGCGAGGTTAACGCGGTCCAGAATGTTGGCCCCAAAATGCTGCCGGTATTTAATGCCAGCTGGGTTTTCAGCAGATCGCGACGCAGTCCCGATATTTGTGCCGACAGGTTGTTAGCGCTGGCTTTAATGCTTCCGGCCTGTTGGATCTGATTATCCAACGTGGCCTTACTGGCGTTGAAATCCTTGCGCTGCTTGATCACCTGCGGGGTTTCGGGCAAGGCACCCGCCGCCGGGGCCGGGCCTAATACGTCAAGCTTGGCCTGCACCTGGCCACGCAGCGGCTGCAGCGCAGTGCCGAGCGTGTCGGCATCGGTAGCCAGTTTAAGCGCATCATCGTTAAGCCCGTCGAGCAGTTTGCTGCTCTTAACGGTAGAAACCTGCTGTTTGATAGTATCGAGGCGCTTCTGCAACGCCGCCAACTCGGTCGGGGCATCAATCGGTTTAGCGTCGGTGGCCGACTGCTGCGAGTCGGGCGAGTCATCGGACGCCGCGCTCGCCAGCACCGGGGAAAACATCAACGCCAATAGCAGAGCAACGTATAACGGCGCCCGAAAAATCTTATGCATAGTGTGGATTACCCAAAGTTTCATGGTTCGAAAATGCGTTATGTTTTTTGGAAAATGCTTGTGGTTAAGTAAATCTTAAACTGTTAGCCGACGTGAAGCTATGTAAGGTAAGTCTTAAAAATCAAAAATGAACAAAAGCCACAGCCTGGGGCCGTGGCGTAGAGGCGGTAGCGTCGATTTTAGCTTCGGTTGTAGCTTCACTTGTAACTTCGGGGTCAGAGCGATGCATGGCTTTCAGCCAATCGCCGCCACCGCGTCGTGGGAGGCCGCCTGGCGTTCGCTGCCGGTCAACTCGCGCAGCTGGCCCTGGCGCATTTCGAGCAGCCGGTCGGCGTGTTGGAAATAGCTATCGTCGTGACTGATCGCCAGCACTGTCTTACCCATCGCCGACAGGCGCGGCAGCAAATCTCGATAAAACACCCGGCGAAACTGCGGGTCCTGGTCGGCCGCCCACTCGTCCAGCAGCAGAAAATCGCGACCTTCCGCCGCCGCCAGCAGCAGAGCAACGCGTTTCTGCTGTCCTTGCGAAAGCTGCAGATTGCCGATGATATGGTTGTCGATCTGCAGCTTGTCGCTCATTTTTAGCTGCAACAGCCACTCATCGACCACTTTAGGGTCCGGCTGCTCGCCGTTAGGGCCAATGATATTGGCAAACAGGTGGAAATCGGTAAACACCGCAGAAAACAGTTGGCGATAGTCTTCGCGACTGCTGGCGTCGATGGCCACGCCATCTAGCAGCACCTGCCCGGATGTTGGGGTATAAAGACCGGTCAACAGCAGCGCCAACGTTGACTTACCGCTGCCATTGCCGCCAATCAGGAACAACATCTCGCCGCGTTGAATGGTCAGATTCACCGGCCCAATGCCAAAGCCCTGCCCCTGATAGTTAAAACAAAGATTGCCGTAACTCGAGGGTTTGCCACTGGCGGTTGGCGACCGGCGATGGAAAATCCGCCTGATAATCGGCCAGTTGCAGGCTCTTTAGCTTGCGGAAGGCTACCTGGGCGCTGAGCAGCGTCGGTAAGGCACCGACCGCTTGCAACAGCGGCGTGCGCAGAAACAGCAGTGTGAGCACGAAAAGGTGGCGGCGACGGCGTTATCTGACCATCCCAGCGAGTTCGCCATATAGAACACCATGCCGATCGCGCCAAGCATCATGATATTCGACCAGTTTACCGCGCTTAAATGGAAAGTATCGGCACCGATAACGTGCTTACGATATTCCGCCGCGTCGCGTTGATATCCATTCTGGTAGATCTGCCTTGCGCGCTGGCGATTGAGGGCCAGCTCTTTCCTGCCCTGGATCACCGTCTCATAGTCTTTTTGCAACCGATCTTCCGCCTCGCGGACGTGATTAAGATGGCTATAGACCCGCGCCACCAGCTTAAAACTGACGAAGATGGTCACCACCAACCACAGTGCGGTAATGGCCAGCATCTTGGGCGATAGCCAGCTTAAATAAGCCGCGCAGCCAAGGGTAAGAATAACGCCCTGCAGCAGTTCAGGCAGGCGAACAAACGCTAAAGTGATATTGCGAATATCGCTGCTCAGGCTAGCCAACAGCTGGGCGTTGCCTATTTGCTCAATACGCTCGAGGTCGGTATCCATAATACGTTTTATAAACTGCCCGCGAAGTTGATAAACAAAATGGTGACCGAGCGTGGTTAATGCCAGCTGCGATCCGAGCGTCACCGCCATCAGGAGTAATAAAAATCCGAGAAACTGCGGCAGCACCGCCATAGAGGCGTGTACGGTTTCAATCAGCTTGATATTAATAAAGGCTATCAGGCCAATACCCAGCGCCGCGCTGGCCAGGCTTAATACGATGACCGCCATAAACGGCCAGCGATACTGTTTGAAGACCACGCGTAAAAGCTCCATGCAATTTTTCTCAGATTATGCAAATTGCACGCAGTGTAATGGTCGTGTAGATGAGATCAAGAGTAATTCTCACTTTCACCCACACGCCGATGAGTAAAAAAGCTGACAGACGGGGGAACATCGTCCTAAACTTCTGTAATGAACAAAGAAAATGAACTCAGAAGAAGTAAACGTAACGCGCTGCTGCTGCTGTTAATCGCCGCAGCCCTGTTTGCGATCACCCTATTTATCCCGCAGAACCTTTGGACTAACGGGGTAAAGGCTATCAGCGAAGCGGCGATGGTTGGCGCATTGGCAGACTGGTTTGCGGTGGTTGCGCTGTTTAAGCGCGTGCCTATTCCCTTTATTGCCGCGCACACGGCGATCATCCCCAAAAATAAAAACAAGATTGCCGATAACCTGGCGGTGTTCGTGCAGGAAAAATTTCTCGATCCCGGCTCGCTGGTGCGGCTAATACGCCAGCATGACCCGGCGCAGTTTATCGGTAATTGGCTGACCGCCGAAGACAATGCGCGGCAGTTTGGCCGCTACCTGGTTAGCATCATGCGCAATTTTCTGGATATCACCGACGACTGGCGTATCCAGCAGTGGGTGAAAGACGCGCTGTATGCGGCCATAGATAAAGTCGACCTGACAAAATCCGTTGCCACGCTGCTTGAAAGCCTGACCAAGGACGGTCGTCATCAGGCGCTGCTCGATCAGGCGATGCAAAAGCTGATTGTGCTGCTGGATCAGCCGTCTAGCCGCGAGTTTATTGCCACGCAAATCGTGCGCTGGGTCAAACGCGAGCATCCCATCAAATCGAAAATGCTGCCTACCGAATGGTTAGGCGAAAACGGCGCGTCGATGGTGTCCAACGCGGTTAATTCGCTGCTCGACGATATTGGCAGCGATCGCGGCCACGCATTCCGCCAGAGCTTCGATCGCATACTGGAAAGGTTTATTGCCCGCCTGCAGAATGACCCGCAAATGGCCGATCGCGCCGAAGAAATAAAAAGTTATCTCAAGAATGATCCCAAACTTAGCCAGTATATTGTCGAACTGTGGGCCGATCTGCGTAATTGGATCAAACAGGATCTGGATCGCGAGGATTCCATGCTGCACGCCCGCGTGGCAGAGGCGGGGCTGTGGCTGGGTACATCAATTAGCCAGGATCCGGCGCTGCGAGATGCCTTGAATCAGCAAATGGAAGTGCTGGCCGATAAAATGGCGCGACTTTGCCCAGTTCTTGACGCGTCATATTAGCGATACGGTGAAAAGCTGGGACGAAAAAGATATGTCGCGACAGATAGAGCTGAATATTGGTAAAGACCTACAGTTTATCCGCATCAACGGTACGCTGGTCGGCGCAGGCATCGGGCTGATACTTTATCTTATT
>CAVUKG010000015.1:0-439066 GCA_963742005.1 uncultured Gammaproteobacteria bacterium
GCCTGTTGCGCAACGTAGAACGCACTATGAAGCTGACTATTCCAGAAGTGGAATTGCCAACGGCAGAAGTGCTGGGTCAACGTCGTTTGGCCAAGTTTGCCGCTAAAGTTCAGCAGCAGCTGGAAAGCAGCGACCTGGATCAGTACCGCGCACTGCTGGCTCAGCTGCAACCTGCAGAAGAGCTGGATGTTGAAACTCTGGCCGCAGCACTGCTGAAAATGGCTCAGGGCGAACGTCCTCTGATCGTTGCTGCTGACCCAATCTTCAAAAGCCGTCCACGTCGCGAATTTGAAGATCGTCCAGAGCGTTCTGCACGCGGTGACCGCCCAATGCGTGGCGACCGTCCTGCACGCGGTGATCGTCCTTCACGTGATGGCGATCGTCCTTCTGCAGACGGTGACCGCCCACGTCGTGAGCGTCGTGACGCTGGCGAAATGGAACTGTACCGCATTGAAGTTGGCCGTGATGACGGTGTTGAAGTACGTCACATCGTTGGCGCTATCGCTAACGAAGGCGATATCAGCAGCCGTTACATCGGTAACATCAAGCTGTTCGGTACCCACTCAACTATCGAACTGCCAAAAGGTATGCCGGGCGAGATCCTGTCTCATTTCACCCGTACCCGCATCCTGAACAAGCCGATGAACATGCAGTTGATGGGCGATGCAGTGCCACAGTCCGACCGTCGCGAGCGTCCAGCTGGCGGTGAGCGTCGCGGCAGCGGTGCTCCACGTTCTTTCAGCGGTGAACGTCGTGAAGGTGGCGCACCAGCGGGTCGTCGTCCATTCAACGGCGAACGTCGTGAAGGCGGTAACTCGGCAGCAGGCGATCGTCGTCCGCCAAGCCGTACCCCACGTCGTACTACCGACGCATAATCTACCTCGCCGCAAGGCTTGTGATAGATGAGCAATAAAAAACCAGCCCTCGGGCTGGTTTTTTTATGCGCTAAAAACGGCAGTCTTTACTCTATACGCGCCGGTTTTACTATCTCGCCCTGCAGCTGCGAAACGATCTCAAACGAACGTAGCCGCGCGCCGTGATCGAAAATCTGGCCGTTAATCATCAGCTCGTCGGCATCGGTTTCGCGCAGGATAGCCTGCAACCCGTGACGAATACTCTCTTTATTTCCTACCACCGACAGGCGCAGCGCCTGTTCGACGCCAAAACGCTCCTGCGGTGCCCACAGGCTCTCAATATGGTCGACCGGTGCCGGCAGCTTGCCCGGATTACCGCGGCGCAGGTTGATAAACTGCTGCTGATTGGAGGTAAACATCCGTCGCGCTTCTTCATCGGTATCGGCCGCAATCGCGTTGATACACACCATCGCGTGCGGCTTTTGCAACTGGGCAGAAGGCTTGAACTTACTGCGATAAATCGCCAGCGCCTGATAAAGCATATCCGGGGCAAAGTGCGAAGCAAAGGCAAAAGGCAGGCCTAAGGCCGCCGCCAACTGGGCGCTATAGAGGCTGGAACCCAGCAACCAGATCGGCACATGCAGGCCCTGGCCCGGCACAGCCTGCACCGGCTGTTGCGGTTTCACGTCGTCGAAATAGTATTGCAGCTCCTGCACGTCCTGCGGGAAGTTATCGATTTCACCCGACATATTGCGGCGTAGCGCAATCATGGTGCGCTGATCGGTACCGGGCGCACGGCCAAGGCCTAAGTCGATACGATCGGGATACAGCGTGGCCAGTGTGCCAAACTGCTCGGCGATCACCAGCGGAGAGTGGTTAGGCAGCATCACGCCACCGGATCCAAGACGGATCGTTTTAGTGCCAGCGGCTATAAAGCCTATCAGCACTGAGGTCGCCGCGCTGGCAATCCCGGTCATATTATGGTGTTCGGCTAACCAATAGCGCTGATAGCCCCATTTTTCCGCGTGCTGTGCCAGTTCGAGAGAGCATTGAAAAGCGTTGGCAGGCGTCTTGCCCTGGGGAACCGGGGCGAGATCCAGCACAGAGAAAGGTACAGCAATGCTATTAGCGTTCGCTTCAGACATATTTTTATTCACCTTATTATCTCTGACTAAAGTTAAATCTTTGCCAGCTAATGATAAAAATCAGTATTCATCATTTGTTGCTGGAAGAATACGCTATTTGAGCGGTAGATTGTCTGGAATAGCCGATTTCTGGCGTAACCTTGCACAATTCAATGCCTTATCGACTACTATAATAGGTGCTTAAAACAGCCACATTTAACGGGTTAAAGGGTAAGAGGAAAAATGAATAAAAGGGTCCTACTCACGCTGCTGTTGGTCGCCGTAGTGATTTCTCTCGCCGTCTTGTTCCGTGCCAGTAATCAGTCCTTATTATTGCAGGGCGAGGTCGATGCCCCCGAGGTGATCGTCGCCTCCAAAGCCAAGGGCCGCATCGTGGAGCGCCACGTGCAGCGCGGTGACGATGTCAAAGCCGGGCAGCTGCTGATCACTCTCGACAGCCCGGAGCTGATGGCCCAGTTACGATCCCTGCAGGCGTCGCGAGACCAGGCCAAGGCGCAGTTAGATCTGTCGCTGAACGGCACGCGTGAAGAGAGCATTCGTAATCTGCAGGCCACGCTGGCCCAGTCGCAGGCGGTGTATGCCAACGCCCGCGATCTCTATAATCGTAATGCCAGCGTTGCCGCCAAGGGTTATATCTCGGCCTCGGATCTTGAAAGCTCGCGCGAATCTCGCGACAGCGCTTTCCAACAGGTGCAGGTGGCCAAGGCTAACCTCGACGAGGGGCTCAACGGTGACCGTATCGAGCAGCGCGATGTCTACGCCGCCGAACTGCGCGCCGCCGAAGAAAACCTGCTCGAGCTGAAAGCACAAACCGACGACCTGCAGGTCAAGGCACCGGTTGACGGCGAAGTCGGGCCGATCCCGACCGAGGTGGGTGAGCTGGAAAGTGCCGACAGCCCACTGTTGACGCTGGTGCAGCTGCCGCTGGCCTATTTCGTCTTTAACATGCGCGAAGATATCGTGGCGGGGATCCGCAAGGGCGACAAAATTACCCTGCGGGTGCCGGGGATCGGTAATAAAGAGGTACAGGCCGAGATCCGTTACATCGCGCCGCTGGGTGACTATGCCACCAAGCGAGCCACCCGCGCGACCGGTGATTTCGATTTAAAAACTTTTGAAGTCAGGCTGTATCCGTTACAGCCGGTTGCCGGGCTGCGCCAGGGCATGAGCGCGCTGTGGCAGTGGAAAGCGTCCCACTGATGGCGCACGCAGCCCATCGGGCCAGGGCCGCCTGGCGCTGCTTTAGCCGCGCGTTTAATCGCGAAACTAATCACGCTTTTCGACAGCCGGTGATCCACTGGCTGTGCTGGTGCTTTCCGCTGATCCTCTTTGCCCTGATCGCCAGCAATTTTTCCGAAGGTACGCTGCTGGACCTGCCGGTTTCCGTGGTCGATAACGATCACAGCAAGCTGTCTAAGGAACTGATCCGCAAGCTAGATGCCGGTTCACATGCTCACGTTGAGGCCTATGCTGGCGGATTACCGCAGGCCGAGCATCGGCTGCGCACCGCCCAGGATTACGCCTTACTCTATATTCCCCCGCGCTTTGAGGCCGACGTACTGGCTGGCCGTCAGCCGAGCGTTGTGCTGTACTACAATGCGCTGTTTTACGGGGCCGGGCTGTATTCAACCCAGGATTTCAGCGGGCTGATCACCGAGCTTAACACTAACTATCGCAGCATTATCGCCGCCGAAATTGGCAAAACCGTACCCTCGATGGCCAGCGTCGATCTCTCCTACGGCAGCCTGTTCAACGCCAGCGGTAGCTATATTTACTATCAGCAGTTTGCCGCCACCATCCACCTGCTACAGCTCTTCACCGTGACCTGCATGATTTACGTGATGGCCCGCAGCCAGCCGCTGATTGCTGCACCGTCGTTTACCTTCGGGCTGCTCGGCAAGCTCGCGCCCTATACGCTGTGTTTTACCACGCTGCTAATGGTGGAAATTGCCCTGCTGGTCGGCGTATTTGACGCGCGAGTCAGCGGTAATCCGCTGGATATGCTGATCATCGCGTTTTTTTACGTGATTGCGGCGCAAAGCCTCGGGTTGCTGCTGTTTACTTTTACCAGCACCACTATCACGGCCTACACCATGATGGCGATCTTCGTCGGCCTGGCGCTGACCTTTTCCGGCATGGCGGTACCCGAACTTTCGATGCCGCTGCCGGCGCGGATCATTTCCGAAATTGAGCCGCTAACTCACGCGTTGAATGCGATGTTCGACGTATTCCTGCGCCAGGTTTCCAGCAGCCATATCCTCAGCGTCTGCGCTATCTTGCTGGTTTATCCGCTGATCACCGGCCTGCTGGTGCATAAAAAACTGTATATGCGCCTGAAAAAACAGGAGCCGGGAAAATGACCCGTCGCGAAGGGCTTACTATTTACTGGCATACCTTTACGCATACTCTGCACGGCATGCTGGAAAAGCCGATGTGGATGATGCTGCTGGTTTCCCTGTGCCTGATGAGCATGGTCTATGCCAATCGCACGGTATGGGACCTACCTGTCGCGGTAATAGATCAGGATCACAGCACCGCCAGTCGCCTGCTGACCCGCGATCTTGATGCTACCTCGAAGATTAAAACCGTCAGCTATGACAGCATTCCGCAGGCGCGAGAGGATCTCGGTGATCGCAGGCTGTTTGCGGTGGTGATTATGCCTGTCGATCTTGAGAAGAAGATCCTGGCGGGCGAGGATATCGTGATCCCGGTCTATGGCGATGCCACTAACAGGCTGGCCAACGGCCAGATTCAGCAAGACGTGCTGGCCGCCTATCAGAGCCTGCTGTCGCAGTATAATACCCAAACTCTGTTAGCGAGCGGGTTCAGCAACCGGCAGGCCAGCGTGCTGCTACAGCCGATGATCGGCCAGACGCTGGATTTGTTTAATCCCGGGATAAGCTTTGCGGCAATTATTTTCCCCGGGCTGCTGGTGATGCTGTTGCAACACACACTTCTTATCGCCAGCGTCAGGGTCAATATCACCATGAAAAGCGCCCCAGAGGGGAAGCCCGCGCTGCCGGCGTTTCTGGGGGCGCTGTCGGCGCTGATGCCGATCTGGCTGTTTCTCTCGATCGTACTTTTTGTGCTCTGGCCCTGGGTACTGGGTTATCGGCAAACCGCCAGTATCCCCGAGATTATGCTGCTGACCTTCCCGTTCGTGCTGGCCGTGCTTGGCGTAGGCAAATTTGTGACCGAATGTCTGCGATCGGTAGAAATGATTTATCTGACATTGTCATTTATCACCATGCCGGTGTTTTATATTTCTGGCACCATTTGGCCGCTGCAGGCCCAGCCCGGCTGGGTGCGAGTGGTGTCATCGCTGCTGCCTTCGACCTGGGCCACCAAGGCGATTGCCGGCGTTAACCAGATGGGTCTGCCGTTTAGCGAAGTCGGGGGTGATGTGATGATGCTGCTGGTGCTGTGCCTGGGTTACACCCTGGCAGGGATCGGCCTGGGAATTTTGCGCGACAGCGGCCGGCTGGGCACGTTATTGCATCGTAAAAAACCGCTAAAAAATGACTGATAACGCAGACATTTCAGCCCAACATTGTTGATAATATTTTGATTTAAGTCAGTTTATTATTTTTGGAATGAATGAAAACGTAGTCAGAGGTTGTTTATGGATTATTTCTGGTGCACTATTTTTATCGGGGAATATTGATTTATCCCAGGCTAGAAAATTTCCTTTATGTCAAAATAGGTTGTTTTTAGCCCAATATGCTCCATAAGTGCTCCACCAGCCGGTCATCTCAAGGAGAAGCGCCCGTGTTGCAAAAATTATCCGCGCATTGCCTTACCACGTTTATTGAAGCTGGAAGTGTTGCAGCAGACAAACTAGAGGACGGCGAGTCATTCTCTCCGGCAGTTACATCATGTTAATCCGAGTTGAAATACCCGTTGATGCCGCAGGCATTGATAGTTTACTGCGCAAGGCCTTTGGTCGCGATGGTGAAGCCAGCCTGGTTCAGCGCCTGCGCGAGGACGGCCTGCTTACGCTTGGCGTCGTGGCTACCGATGATGAGGGCGGCGTGGTGGGTTATGCCGCCTTTACCCCGGTCGATGTGCACGGCGAAGATCGCCAGTGGGTCGGACTTGGACCGCTGGCCGTCGATCAAGCGTTCCGTCGTCAGGGCCTGGGCGAAAAGCTGATTTACGAAGGGCTAGATTCGCTTAACGAATTTGGCTATGCGGCGGTAGTGGTGCTAGGCTCTGCGGACTATTACGGACGCTTTGGATTTAAGCCCGCTACCGATTATGGCCTGCACTGCAAATGGGAACAGTCGGAAAAGATTTTTCAACTGTATGTTTTAGCGGATAACGCCCTTGAAGGTGCCAGCGGACAGGTTGAATACCCTCCACATTTTGACCATATTTAAGCCGTAATATAAAAATTGACGGGCCGACGTTGTTACGTCGGCTTTTTTATAGCTAAAAAGTGCTGATGTATATTAATAGCTCAATTTGCTAACGGTGAGTGATTAGATAAAGCGCTTATTATTCTCATAGCATTAGGATTAACCGTACTTGAGAGGCTAAACAACGGTTTAAAAAAAGGAAGTTAATGACTTAAGTTATTATCACCTTGAGGATGCTTTAACAATTTGAGCACGAATTGTTAAATTACGATTATTTAAATCACACTTGTCAATGTTGTGTTACATCTTTAATTACAATGTTTTAAATAATCAAATCTAGGTCACAGAATATTACGTGTTGCGGGATAAAATAGTTCTTACAGAAGTTTAAAAATGAACTTTAAGAATTATAAGGAATCTAAAGTGGCCAATAAGTCTCCTCTCCGTTTTAAAAAGTTGTATCTAGCCTGTTCAGTTGGATTGCTTTTTAGCTCAGCACCAGTATTGGCCGCCGATGCAGGAGCGTTCTCCCCCGATTCAACCTATATGTTCGGCGACTGGGGCGGTACGCGTAGCACCTTGAAAGACGAAGGTGTGGATTTGCAATTCAACTACACGTCAGAATCTGCCAGTAACTTCTCAGGCGGATATGACAAACACACTACCGCACGTTATTCGGACCAGTGGCAGGTCGGTACCACTCTCGATCTCGACAAGTTGCTGAACTGGAAAGACACCATTTTCCAGTTGACGGTCACCAACCGTGACGGTAGAAACATTTCCAATGATGACGTGGGCGATCCGCGTACCGGCACGCTGTCTTCCTCACAGGAAGTGTGGGGCCGTGGTCAAACGACGCGCCTGACTCAGTTCTGGATAAGCCAGGGTTACTTCAACGACGCGTTGAATATCAAGGCCGGTCGCGTCACCGTGGGTGAAGACTTCGACTCACTGAACAGCAACTTCCAGAACCTGGCGCTGGGCAGTGGTCAGGCGGGTAACTGGCGTGGCGATCGCTGGTACAACTGGCCAGTATCCCAATGGGGTGGCCGTATCAAGCTGAACTTCACGCCTGAAGTGTATGCTCAGGTCGGTATCTACAACCAGAACCCTAAAAACTACAACACCGGTAACGGCTTCCGTCTGGATACCACCGGTACCGTCGGTAACCTGGTGCCGGTAGAGTTGGGCTGGAAACCAACGCTAGGTCCGGACAAGCTGCCGGGTAAATACGCTCTGGGTGCTTACTACAGCTCCACCAAAGGCAGCGTTTACAGCAGCGGCTCAGTTGAAAACGGTAGCGAAGTCTACGACCGCCAAGCCCATGCTTATGGCGGCTACGTATTGGTTCAGCAACAGCTGACCTCAGTTGCGGGCGATAAAAACCGCGGCCTGACCCTGACCGTGCAAGGCGTAATGAACGATAAGAAAACCTCTAAAACTGATAACTACCAATCAGTTGCGGTCACTTATCGCGGTATTTTCGACAGCCGTCCTAACGATGAACTCGGATTTGGCGTCGCGCGTACTCACGTTAACAAAGACGTTACCGAAACCCAGCGCGAGCAGAATGCGGCCAACGGCGTTGATGATTACAACAACCCGACCTATCTGCCAATTCAGAGTGGCGCAGAAGTTAACTACGAACTGTACTACGGTATTCAGGTGGCTAACTGGCTGACTATTCGTCCAAACCTGCAATACGTTTCTTCTCCGGGCGCAGTTAGCCAGGTTAAAGATGCCTTTATCGGCGGTTTGATGGTTAACCTGGCTCTGTAATGTAAAAGAGTCGGTATCAATGAATAGGGGCGCAATTAGCGCCCCTTTTTGATCTCGTTATACGGCATTCTGTCCAATCACTCCGCCAGCCAGGCGTAAATATCCTGCGGATTATCGCTAACCAGCTGCTCTTTACGCTTTTTGTTAAGCTGCTTGATGTGGTATTCGAGCTTCGAGGCCTGCGAACGGTCACCCGCCGAACAATTAAATACCAAGGTCAATTCACCTTTTCCGCGCAACGATTTTGCCCCTTTGCCGCTTTGGTGCTGTTGTAGACGGCGTAACACATCGGTAGTGATGCCGGTGTAAAGCATGCCCGTCGGCGTACGCAGCATGTAAAGATGCCAGCGGGCAACGATGAGGTCTGAGGTCGAGCAGGTCACGGTAATAGTATTACTCTCGGCAAAGGCGTTCTGCGCTACAGATTACCCTACAGTACGGCGACCAGGCGAAGAAAAAGCGCCTCTTCGACACAGGAGGCAAATATTCACCGACTGCACCCGGCGGGATATCGCGCTAATATAGCAGCAGTTTTCCTCGAGGAGCCCAGCATGAACGATCCCGATGACCTAAAGATTATTCGCCGTTATTTGAATAAAAATCACGTACTGGCACTGTGCGCCCACGCAGAGGGCGATATCTGGAGCGCGAACTGTTTCTATGTCTCCGACGTCGAACGGATGTGCCTGTATTTCATGACCGAGCTCAAGACGCGACACGGCGCGCTGATGCAAAAAAATCCGCACATCGTTGGCACCATCGCCACCCAGCCCAAGACTGTTGCGCTAATCAAAGGCATTCAGTATCGCGGCAGGGCGGTTATTTTAGACGGTGATGCAGAGACCTCGGCACGCACGCTGTACTGCAAGCATTTCCCGGTAGCTGTCGCCATGAAGGCGCCGATATGGCAGTTGCAACTCGATGAAGTCAAAATGACCGACAACGCGCTGGGTTTTGGTAAAAAGCTGCTGTGGCAGAGAAATACGTGATGAAACTGAAGCCGCTGAATTATTTCAAAGCTGTTTATGAACAAGGGTCAATCTCCGCGGCTTCTGAAGTATTGTTCATCGCCCAACCTCCATTGAGCAAGGCGTTGCATCAGCTTGAGGAAGAGTGGGGGGTTAAACTGTTTGATCGATCCAGTCGCGGCATGACGCCGACTGAAGCAGGGATATATCTCTATCGGCGTGCTGGCGATCTCTTGCAGCTGGCGGCCGACATTGACGAGGAAATGCAGGCATTCGGCGAAGGGGAACGCGGCGTGGTGCGTATCGGCACGGTCTCGATGGGGATACCGAAGGTTGCCGAAGTTATGCAACGACTCAAGCTTGAGCATCCACAGCTGAACTTCTCACTCCATCAAGGCGATACCGGCTATCTCGAAGAACTGGTGGAGCTGCGACGCATCGACATCGCGTTGGTGCATCTCCCACTAACTACCAGCGATGAACAGCTGGCGATTCAGCCGCTGGCGCACTCCTGTTTTCGCGTGCTGTGTTTACCCAACTCACCGTTAGCGCAGCATAAAACCGTTAAGCTTGAGCAACTTGCGGCTTGGCCACTGGTGCTGATGCGCAGAAAATCCGGATTTGGAGTCTACGATAACGTAATGCAGGCTTTCAGCAAAGCGGGGATCAAACCGCAGATCCTGGCTGATGCTTCCGACGTGCCGATGATGAAATATCTGGTAGAAAAGGGCATGGCGGTAGGTTTGCTACCTATGCTGGCTGGAAAAAAAGAAGGGGAGAACCTGCTGACTTTACCGGTGCCGGAGCTTGAGGCGGTAGCCGATGATCTAGTGATTATTTACCGTTCGCACTATCAGTTCAATACTATGATGCGAACGGTAATTAACGCTTTTACCCCTTGAAACTTATTTTTTTGTCTTCAACTCTGGAATGGCAGGCATGACGCCAAAATGCGCCATATCCTCCGGTGCAAATTTAAAGTGTGGGTTGTACTGTTGCGGATGGGTAATAAAATCCGGCTCGGTATTTCGCCAAGTGAAAAAACAGGTTGGGCAATGGAACACCGTCCATGCACCTTCGACCGGAGAATAGCTCAATGCTTCAGGGCCTTTGGATCCGCAACGCGGACAAATTTCAGGATGTTGTTTCATGCGGCTTCCTTAGCGGTTATTAACCGTCGAACTCTCGTTTTTGTTAGCACGATCGCTGGCGTGCGTCTCACTGTTTACCCGGATCATATGGTGTAGTTTTTCGACCCAATCATCGGTCGTTATCGGATCGCGAAGCTCCTGCGAGAAATGCCCGTGATCTTCCGGTGATTTTGGCGTCGTGGCATCAATGATCACTTTGCTAGTCATGCCAGCAGGCTGTGACGCTGGATCCAGCGGCAGGATCGAAAGCCCCGGCACCGTCACCAGATCGTACTCAGGATTAAACTTGGTTGAGATCGCCCACATCACCTGCGGCAGGTTAAACGGATCAATGGTCTCATCGACCACGATCACCATCTTGGCATAGCCCAGCCCGTGTGGGGTGGTTAAGACTCGCATCCCGATGCCTTTGGCAAATCCACCGAAGCGAGTTTTAGTCGAAACAATCACTATCAGCCCGTGAGTGTAGAGCGCATTAACGGCAACCACTTCTGGGAAGGCCTCCTTAAGCTGAACGTAGAGCGGGGCGCAGGTATTGATGCCCATCATGTAGTCAATTTCCGTCCACGGCATGCCGAGATACAGATGCTCGAAGATAGGGTTTTTACGATGTGAAATTTTGGTGATCTCGACCACTGGCATTAGACGACCGCCAGAGTAGTGGCCGGTAAACTCCCCAAAAGGGCCCTCTGCCTCCCTGACGCGCGATATAATCCGTCCTTCTAGAACAAACTCCGATCCCCACGGCACGTCTAGACCCGTCTGCTCAGTCTTCACAATGGGATAGGGTTTGCCGTTAAGCGCACCGGCCATCGCGTATTCCGACTGGTTGTAAAGGATTGGCATGGCGCCCACGGTGCTAATCATCGGATCATTGCCGATAGTAATGGCGATCGGCAGATCCACACCTAACTCTTCAGCACGCTGTAAATGAATAGCGATGTCATGCGCCGGAACCGGTTGCAGGCCAAGACGGTTTTTGCCCTTCACTTCAATGCGATAGATGCCGACGTTCTGGCTGGCTTCATTATCTTCCAGAGAAGGATCGCGTGACACCACGCTGGCTTTATCGATATAAAAACCGCCGTCGCCGTGATTGAGCCTGAACAGCGGCAGGATATCGAACAGGTTGATCTCTTCTTCAATCACCACCTCCTGCCACGGTGCGCTGTCGCGATGTTCAACCTCACCGGGATAATTTTGATAGCGTTTCACAAATTCAAAAAACTGCTCTTTCAACGGCGTGTTTTTCGGCATATCCATAGCAATAGCCAGATTTGGCCATGACCCGTGAACATTCATGGCAATCTGCGCGTTGTGATAGCCAAAAATATTATTGAACAGCAGTGCCGGTGATGTGTCGCCTAACTTAGCGGCGGCACAGGCGGCGGCAGAGATATCCGGCTCCGGCTTGACCTGTTCTTCAATTCTCAGCAACTGCTGCTGTTCATCTAGCGCGGTGAGATAGCTACGTAAATCGTGGAATGGCATGGTTAAGGCTCCTTCTGTCACAGCATTTTTTCGATTATCGGAGGTCAGGAGCCTTTGGAACATGACTTAAAAAGCAGGGAGCTATAGCTTTTATATATGGAATTAAAACCAAATTTGGCGAATTTTTTATCCGCTTCGAAGCGGGGTGATGAAAAAAAAATGGCATTCTTTATGCTAATCTATAATCAAAAACGCCAAATTTTCCATCCTTGGACTTCCTCAAAAACACCCTGCTTACAGGTATTTCTCGATAAAGCTCTCCAGATGCCTAAACTCCGGCATCCTTTGCTGCAGCGTTTGATGATCCCAATCCCACCAGCGGCTGCGCTCGATCCTTTCGATCAGCGGATCCTCAAATCGCATGCCGATCTTTTTTGCCGCGACTCCGGCCACGATCGAAAAAGGCTCTACGTCTTTGGTGACCACCGACGAGGAGCCGATCACCGCACCGTTGCCTATTTTAACCCCTGGCATGATCACCGCGTTGTGACCGATCCACACGTCGTGGCCCACGCTCACCGCGTGCTCGCGTCGCCAGTTAAAAAACTCGCTATCGTCCTCTCCCAGATCGTAAGCCGAGCTGCGATAGGTGAAATGGTGCTGGGCAATCCGCTGATAGGTGGGATGGTTACCCGGATTAATGCGCACGTAGGTCGCAATCGAGGCAAATTTTCCTATCGTAGCGTAGTGGATCTGGTTATGACCGGCGGTGTAGGAATAGTCGCCGAATTCAACCTCCTCGAAGACTGCATCGTCTGAGATATGCACGTATTCGCCCAGTTGGGTCTGTTTGAGAATGACATTTTCGCCAATTTTAGGCTCTGATGAGAGTGAGGCTGTGAGGGTCATACGATAGTATCCTTGGGCAAAGTAAGCAGGCTGAAGCCGTGCGCGGGGAGACAGGCGGTTGGCTGACCGAGCAGGTTCAACAGTGCGCTCAGGGTAGCGTGCAACTCGCCGTTGTTATCGACGCGATGGCAGGAGACGGGCAGGTTTTGCTGATAGTGTGCGGCGCGGCTCAGGCGCTGGTGGATCTCCTGCGCCGTTTCGCGACCGCGTGCCTGCAAACGGCTGGCCAGGACGTCGGCCGATACCTGCAGGCAGACCGCCAGCAGATCGTTGCCGTAGCGCGCCTCGGCCGCGGCGAGATGGGCGCGGGATCCGTTCACCACCACCGAAAAGCCCTGCTGCATCCACAGATCGATCTCGATCCCCAGCGCATAATGCGTTTGATGGGCCTGCCAATCGAGCGCGAACAGCGCACGGGATTTTCGCAGCAGGAATTCCTCTGTGCTCAGCGCAACGTGATTCTCTGCTCCGGCCGTCGCCGGGCGAGTAATATAGCGATGTGCCACCAGCAGCCCCGGCGGAATGTTAGTACGCAGCGCATCCAGCAGGCTGTCCTTGCCTGAACCCGACGCGCCCATAAGATAAATCAGCTTTGCCATCAGAATACCTGTATCCCCTGACGCCAGACGTTTTGCACATAGTGATGATGCCGGTGAGCCCGCGCCAGCAGCAAATCTGCCCGTTTGCCTTCCGCAATTACTCCCCGGTCGGCTAATCTCAACGCATTGGCCGGATTACGCGTAACCAGCGCCACCGCCTGCGACAGGCTAAAGGCGTTATGGTCATCATCGGCAATACGGAACACCGCGTCCAGCAAACTGGCGGGATAATAGTCTGATGAGAGAATATCAAGCAGGCCCAACGATGCCAGCTGTTTTGCCGCCACGTTGCCGGAATGCGAGCCGCCGCGCACGATATTTGGCGCCCCCATCAGCACTTGCAGTCCTTCTGCGTGCGAGGCCCGGGCCGCTTCTTCGGTAGTCGGAAATTCGGCTATCACGCTGCCCAGCGCTTTCGACTCGGCAACGTGCGCCCTGGTAGCATCATCGTGACTGGCGAGTGCGATACCCAATTCGCGACAGTGGGCGGCGATCGCCAAACGATTGGGCTGTGCCCAGCGCTGAGAGTTGGCGATTTGCGCCGCCTGGAACTCCTCCATCTGCTCGTCGTTCAGCTGATATTTACCCTGATAGTATTCGCGATATTTCTGCGGCGTGGCGAACTGACGCTGGCCCGGCGAATGGTCCATCAGCGACACCAGCGACACGCCCGGCCTGTGCATCAGCTCTTCAAAAAGCGGCAACGTTGACGAATGCGGCAGCTCGCAGCGCAGGTGCAAACGGTGCTCGGCGCGATTAAGGCCGGCCTGTTGGCTGTCGATCACCGCGTCGATCATTTTTTTCAGATTTTCAAGGCGATGGCCGCCGTCGCGCACGTCACCCACGGCGACGGCGTCTAATACGGTCGTAATGCCGCTGGCGACCATTAACGCATCGTGGCTGCTCATCGCCGAGTGTGCCGGCCAGTCAACCTTAGGACGTGGAGTGAAAAACTTGTCCAGATTATCGGTATGTAGCTCAACGAAACCGGGCAGTAGCCAGCCTCCTTCGGCGTTGACCGCCTGCGGCAGCTGGCTTGCCGTGTCGGTGAAAGAGGCAATAATTCCCTCTTTAATCTCGATCGAACCTTTAACCGTTTCGTGCGCCAACACCAGGTTGACGTTGTTGATAATCATGAAAAATTCTCCGCATCTGCTAATTCCGGGGTCATGACGTGCAGCCGGTCGGCCACGCGGGTTCGAACGTCCTCATCGTGGAAAATTCCCACCACCGCCGCGCCGCGTGCCTTGGCTTTTTCAATCAGCGTCACCACCGCCGCGCGGTTAGTGGCGTCCAGTGACGCTGTCGGTTCGTCGAGCAGCAGCACCGGATAATCGACGATAAACCCGCGGGCAATGTTGACACGCTGCTGCTCGCCGCCGGAAAAGGTCGAAGGCGCGAGCTGCCACAGGCGTTGGGGCACGTTGAGATGCTGCAAAAGTTCTCCGGCGCGCTGCTCCGCCTCGGGCTTGGCGATGCCGAGCTCGACCAGCGGCTGCATCACCAGATTCAGCGCGCTGATACGTGGGATCACCCGCAGAAACTGGCTGACCCAACCTACGCTGTGGCGGCGCACTTCAAGGATTTCGCGCGCCTGGGCGCTGACCATATCGACCCAGCGATCCTGATGTTTGACCCAAATATGTCCGCTGTCAGGCAGGTAATTACCGTATAACGAGCGCAGCAGGGTGGACTTACCGCTGCCGGAGTGGCCGTGCAGCACGACGCATTCTCCCGCGTTAACCTCAAGCTGGGCGTCGTGAAATACCGGCAGTCTGATCCCCTGCTGGTTGTGCAACACAAAAGTTTTACTCAGATTTTCGACCCGAAGTCTGGTTGTCATGGGTTTATCACTCTTCTGGGGTTCTCAGGATAAAACGGAAGAAACGAGCAGCTGGGTATAGGGATGATGCGGATCGTCGAGAACCCGATCGGTCAGCCCACTTTCCACCACTTGACCCTGTTTCATCACCAGCAAACGGTGCGCCAACAGGCGTGCGACGCCCAGATCGTGGGTGACAATCACTACCGCAAGCTGCATTTCCACCACCAGCGTACGCAGCAGGTCCAACAGACGCGCCTGGACCGACACATCCAGCCCGCCGGTGGGTTCATCCATAAATACCAAACGCGGATGGGTCACCAGATTGCGGGCAATTTGCAGGCGCTGCTGCATACCGCCAGAAAAGGTAGTGGGCAGGTCGTCGAGGCGTGAAATCGGGATCTCGACGTCTTCGAGCCATTGGCTGGCCTGCTGACGGATGTGCGCATAATTGCGTTCACCGACGGCCATCAGGCGCTCACCGATATTGCCACCGGCGGAAACCTGACGACGCAGGCCGTCCATCGGATGCTGGTGGACTACGCCCCAGTCGGTGCGCAGCAGCCGGCGGCGATCGCTTTCCGGCATTTGATACAGCGACTGCGCCGGCAGTACGCCATTGTTATAAATTACCTGACCCTGCTGCGGGGCAAGGCGGGCCGAAATGGACTGCAGCAGCGTGGTTTTACCCGAGCCCGACTCGCCGACGATGCCAAGGACCTCGCCGGGATACAGTTGGAACGACACATCGCTAAAGCCCTTGCCGGGTGCGTAGAGATGAGTCAAGTTTTCAACCGACAGCAGCGGTGCCGGTGAAGAATTGTGCGAATTCATTGATGGTTGGCCTCGTGTAGGGACGCGGTTGCCGCCTGTTCGGCGCAGTAGTCGGTGTCTGAGCATACAAATAGGCGGTTTCCAAGGTCGTCCAGCACCACTTCATCGAGATAGCTGTCGTGCGAGCCACAGATAGCGCACGGCCGATCCCATTGCTGTACGGTGAACGGGTGATCTTCAAAATCCAGGCTTTCGACCTTGGTGAACGGCGGCAGCGCGTAGATGCGCTTTTCACGTCCGGCACCGAACAGCTGCAGCGCGGGCATCATGTGCATCTTCGGGTTATCGAATTTTGGGATCGGCGAGGGATCCATCACGTAGCGATCATTAACCTTGACCGGGTAGGCGTAGGTGGTGGCGATATGGCCAAAGCGGGCGATATCTTCATAAAGTTTCACCTGCATCACGCCGTACTCTTCCAGCGCGTGCATTTTTCGCGTTTCGATTTCACGGGGCTCGATAAAGCGCAGCGGCTCGGGGATCGGCACCTGGAAAATCAGGATCTGATCCTCCTGCAGCGGCGTTTCAGGAATGCGGTGACGGGTCTGGATAAGCGTGGCGTCACGGGTTTTCTCGGTCGTCTCGACAGCGGCGACATTTTTAAAGAAGCGGCGGATCGACACCGCGTTGGTGGTATCGTCGGCACCCTGATCGATGACCTTTAATACGTCCTGCTGGCCGATCACGCTGGCGGTTAGCTGGATCCCGCCGGTCCCCCAGCCGTAAGGCATCGGCATTTCACGACCGGCGAACGGCACTTGATAACCGGGGATCGCCACCGCCTTGAGGATCGCGCGGCGGATCATGCGTTTGGTTTGTTCATCCAGATAACCCGGGTTGTAGCCGGTTGCCGTGGTGGCGTTGTTATTGTTCATTGGCATTGCCCTTATCCGCGGCGGCATGCTTTGCGCGCAGGCGCTGCAACAGCTCCAGCTCGGCCTGGAAATCGACGTAATGAGGAAGTTTCAGGTGCGAGACAAACCCTGCGGCCTCGACGTTATCGGCATGTGACAGCACAAATTCTTCGTCCTGCGCCGGGCTGCGGACCTGCTCGTGGTATTGGCTGGTCTGCCAGGCGCGATCGACCAGCGACATCGACATGGCCTTGCGTTCGGCGCGGCCAAACACCAGCCCGTAACCGCGGGTGAAATGCGGCGGCCTGTCCTGCGGGGTGACAAAGCCGTTGACCATTTCGCATTCGGTCAGCAGGATCTCACCAATATCAATGGCGAACCCGAGCTCTTCCGGCACAATCTCCACCGTGAGCCAGCCGGTGCGAATTTCACCGGCAAACGGATGATTACGTCCGTAGCCGCGCTGGGTTGAATAACTCAACGACAGTAAAAAACCTTCGTCACCGCGCACCAGCTGCTGCAGCCGTGCGGCGCGGCTGGCGGGATAAACCGGCGGTGTGCGGGTAATATCATCCGGCTCGCTGCCGTCATCTTCTTCACGCACCGCGAGCTGCTGGTTAGCCAGCAGCTCGAAGACATGGCTACAGGACTTGGGCAGGGTCTCGTCGGCCATCGGTGCCTGCGGATCCAGGCCCTCGGCCAGCAGCGCGAAGTCCAGCAGGCGGTGGGTGTAATCATAGGTTGGTCCTAATACCTGTCCGCCGGGCAGGTCTTTATAGATTGCCGACACCCGGCGTTCGAGGCGCATGTTGGTGGTGTTCAGCGGTTGACTGACCGCCAGGCGAGGCAGCGTCGTGCGATAGGCGCGCAGCAGGAAGATCGCTTCAACCAGATCACCCGACGACTGCTTGATCGCCAGCGCGGCCAGCTGAGGATCGTAAATTCCCCCTTCGCTCATCACCCGATCTACCGCCAGACTCAGCTGTTGCTCGATTTGATCGGCAGCGATCTCTGACACTTGCGTATCGCCACGGCGCTGGTGGGCCAGCAGTTCATGGGCGGCCTCGATGGCCTTTTCGCCCCCTTTAACGGCAACGTACATTAGCAGGCCTCCACGCGCGTAGTGCGCGGCAGGGCAAGCAGCTGCTCACCGCAGGTCAACATAAAATCCAGACCTAACGGGAAGCGGTGCGGGCGATTAATCAGATACTGCAACACCGCCTCGGGCAACTGCGGTGAGATCAGGCAGTCTTGTTCAATGCCGGGGCCGCGCAGGCGCAGTGGCTGGCCGCCGTCGAGGGACTCAACCTGCACGATCACGCTGGTCGCTAGCTCGGGAGACATCTCGTCGCCACACGGGAAGGCCAGCAGGGTCGCGCTGTCGAGCGATCCCCCAGCCAGCGCAAAGCTGACCATGCTAGGGTCCTCGGTCAGCACCGCGCCGGTGTGGAAACGCAGGTTCTGGCACAGGGCCGCGTCGCTAAGCTGCGGGCTGATCCACAGCGGAGTGTCCTGGTCGATGAGCGTGAGCAGCACGCAGGCGCTGGCCGAGCCCAGCACGCCAAATCCCGGCATGGTGGGCAGGGTAACCAGGGAGCCCGGCTCGCTCAACGCCTTGAGGATACGGCGAAAACTGTATTGCGCATCGGCAACCGGATTTTGAAAACTGGCAACGAGTGACATGGTTATTCTCCCCGGACTAAAGTGAAGAAATCGACGCGGCTTGAGGCGATTTCACGGCCGCGTTTTTCGCGACGTTCCTGCTGGCTGGCGGCCAGTGGCGCGATCAGCCGTTTTTGAATTAACTCTTCCATTCCAGAGACCTGTAGCAGGGCATCGATGACCGCGCAGAGCTCGGCGTGGGCCTTGTCTCGACCGCGCACGTAGCTATAGCCGTACACGCCGGAGGCCAGCTGCACCACGGCGCGAGTGACAGTCATATCGCCCATCACGAAGCGCTGGCCGGTGCCGCCCATTCGCGCCTGAAGCTGGGTCAGGCCGGTTTCCGCCGGACGTAAACATTCATAGGTGGGGCTGAGATTAAGCGGCTGCCAGTGGGCGAGCAGTTCTGACGGCTGGCTGTGGGCCAGCACTGACATCCAGCGTTGGCGAGTTTTCAAGGCGTCCATTAGTGCTCCATGGTCAGTTCAATCATGTCAGCACGCGTCAGGCTGACGGAGTATTCCGCCACGCTCCCGTTGCTGTCACAGATATTGAGGGTGCGCACGCAAAGCAGCGGGGCCTGCGGCACGATCTCCAGCAGCTTGCTCTCTTTAGCCAGCGCGCGGCGGGCGTTGATGCGGGTGGTGTGGCGGCTCAGCGGCTGTTTGATTTCGCTGCGGATAAAATCGTGTAGCGATCCGCTGTGGAAATGCTGTAACGCGGGCCACCAGTCGAGATCGGGCAGGTAGTGATCGATCACGCAGACCGGGACGTTATTGACCCGGCGCAGCGTGCGCAGGTGGATCACCGTGTCACCCTCTTCGCGGCCAATGGCGCTGGCGACGTGATCGGTACAGGGGCGCAGGACGCCGAGCAGGCGTTCGCTGGTCGGATGGCTGCCCTGATCCAGCAGGTTTTGGCTGAACCGCGCCTGGGAATGCAGCGGATAATCGTAGGGCCGCATCAGCACTAACGTGCCAATGCCCTGGCGACGCTGGAGCCAGCCGCGCTCAACCAGCTCGTCCACCGCGCGACGCAGCGTATGGCGATTAACCTGAAAACGATCGGCAAGCTGATTTTCTGGCGGCAGATAATCGCCACAGCGGTAGGTGCTGCGCAGCTCGTGTTCTAGCTGAGCGGCGATTTGCTGATAGCGAGTAGGATAACTGGTCGGATGTCTAGATAAGTCTATCATAGCGAATACCTCGCGATAGGTCGCCCAACGCTGCCGTTGGCAAAGAGAGAAAGCACGGGGATCGAGTCAAAAATTTGCATGGTGTCAACCTCAGTTCGACGTTGGCACCATCTTGAACACCCAAAATGACAGTTCGGTGAAGCACGCGTTGCAGGGAGATGAACAATATTGACCGACGACCCTGTTGTCACAGATGTGCTAACATCAACGCAGAGCCTAAATATCGAGGTGTGGAATATGGAAAGTAGAATTCAGTTTCGGATAGAAAACGAGACTAAGCGGTTGGCGCAAAAAGCGGCTCAGGCCAAGGGCATAACCCTGAGTGAAGCCTGCCGTCAATTGGCCGAGCAGTTAGCTGAAGAGCAACGTGCGGCCGAGCAGCATGAAAACTGGCTTAAAGACAAGGTGGATGCGGCGTTTGCCCGTTTGCGGCTGGGTACTGCGGTTTATGTGACGTCAGACCAGGCCGAGCAGCGCATGGATGACTTCAAAGCGAAAATCAGAGAGAGATTTGCGCAAAAATAGGATGTTTATGCGTGTTGAATGGGACGAAATAGCCTTACAGGACCGACAGAGGATTTTTGAATTTCTCTATTCTTTTAATCCTCAGGCCGCGGAGCAGGCCGATGATGAAATTGAGACAGCGGTGAACCGTTTAATCGAGCACCCGGAGCTTGGAAAAATTTGGTCAGGTGGAGGAAAGAAGCTGCTTATTAGCCAGGCTTCCTTGTTGCTTGTCTATCTGCTCGCTGACGACAGGATTAAAATACTTGCCGTGGCTCACCAAAAAGAATGTTTTCCCCTATAGAGTAAAACATAAGCATAATTTGGGAGAGTAGCCTTGCCCAAGGATGACTCGATCTTGATGGTTTAGAATTGGTTAACAAAGAAAGGCGTATCATATGCCCACAGTCATCATATACCACGGTTCAATGCACCATTATGCGCTGGGCCATCGTTCAACTTACCGAGAAATTATTATGGATCCCGACCCCGATACAGCAGGTCCGTCTTGATCCGGTAAGCACCCGCCTTTTCGCTGCTGCTTGCCGGATAACATTAGGTAAGCAGCAGCGTGCTCTCTCTTAGAAAGCCCGCTCTGCCATAAAAAACTTGCCAGCCCGTGGCTGATGAATCCCGTGCTCGACGTTATTTTTGCGTGAGCGGCGTTCGCTCGCCGGTGATCCAAAAATAACCCTGAAGCGGGACGACTCGGCGCTGGGCGCAAGAGAGGCTCGAGTATGTTCAAAACTATCACACAAAGGCTGTTCGACGTTTTCAGCCGCACGCTGCCACGCCGCCTTATTCGCCGTTCTCCGATGCTGGAAAATTCCCAGCCCAGGGCCGGACATGAGGTGTCATCTTCTATCGTCACCCACTGCCAGAGCTGCGCCCGCGACTCGGCGCAACGGCTGTTTGAGCAATTCAACAGCCATCATCAAGGGTTGACCGAGGCTGAAGCCTCGGTCATTCGCGAACGCGTCGGCGCCAATCAGACCGATGACCAGCAGCCTGCGCCCTGGTGGCAACACCTGTGGGTGTGTTATCGCAATCCGTTTAACCTGTTGCTGACCATTTTGGCGGCGGTGTCCTACGCCACCGAGGATATGAAAGCCACGCTGGTCATCGGCAGCATGGTGGTAATTTCCACGTTGATGCGCTTTGTGCAAGAGGCGCGTTCCAACAAAGCGGCCGACGCGCTCAAGGCGATGGTCAGCAATACCGCCACCGTGCTGCGCCGTGACGCACTGAGCGGAAGCAGCAGCAGCGTTGAACGGGCTATTAACCAGCTGGTGCCGGGGGATCTGGTCAAACTGTCTGCCGGCGATATGATCCCGGCAGATCTGCGCATCCTGTCAGCCAAGGATCTGTTTATCAGCCAGGCGGCGCTGACCGGTGAGTCGCTGCCGGTAGAAAAGCAGGCCCAAAGCCGCATGCCGGAAGACTGCGATCCCCTTGAGCAGGATACGCTGTGCTTCATGGGCACCAACGTTATCAGCGGTACCGCCATCGCGCTGGTGATCTCTACCGGGGCACAGACCTGGTTCGGCCAGCTGGCCGAGCGGGTTATCCGCCAGGACGAGCAGCCAAACGCCTTCCAGCGCGGCATCAGCAAAGTCAGCTGGTTACTGATCCGTTTTATGATGGTGATGACGCCGATTGTGCTATTAATCAATGGCTACACCAAGGGTGACTGGTGGGAGGCGGCGCTGTTCTCATTGTCTGTTGCGGTGGGGCTGACCCCGGAAATGCTGCCGATGATTGTCACCTCCACGCTGGCCAAGGGGGCGGTGAAACTGTCTCGTCAGAAAGTCATCGTCAAGCATCTAGACGCGATTCAGAACTTTGGCGCGATGGATATCCTGTGCACCGACAAAACCGGTACGCTGACGCAGGATAAAATTATTCTCGAGCGTCACACTGACGTATTGGGCAGCACCAGCGATCGGGTGCTGCATCTGGCCTGGCTGAACAGCCACTATCAGACCGGCCTGAAAAACCTGCTCGATGTGGCGGTGCTCGAGGGTGCCGAGGCGATGAAAAATCCGCAAACTCTGCACTGCTACCGTAAGGTCGATGAGATCCCGTTTGATTTCGATCGCCGTCGCATGTCGGTAGTGATTGCCGAATCCGCCGAGCAGCATCGTCTAATCTGTAAGGGGGCGCTGGAGGAGATCCTGTCGATTTGCTCAGCGGTGCAGCTTAACGATCAAACTCTGCCGCTGACGCCGGAGCTGCTGCAGCGCATTCGCGGCATCACCGACGATCTTAATCAGCAGGGGCTTCGCGTGGTGGCGGTGGCGCACAAGACGCTGCCGGCCAGCAATCGAGAATACGCGGTAGCCGATGAGTCTGCGCTGATCCTGGCCGGCTATATCGCCTTCCTCGATCCGCCGAAAGAGAGTACTGCGCCGGCGCTGAAAGCCCTGCAGGCTAAAGGCGTTACCGTCAAGATCCTCACCGGCGACAACCCGCTGGTGGCGCGCAAGGTCTGTAAAGACGTGGGGCTGGCGGTGGATAATATTCTGATCGGCAGCGATGTCGAACGGCTCAGCGATGCCAAATTGGCTGAGGTGGCCAAAACTACCAGCGTATTTGCCAAACTGGCGCCGCTGCACAAAGAGCGCATTGTGCGCGTTCTGCGCGAGCAGGGCCACGTGGTGGGTTTTATGGGTGACGGTATCAATGATGCGCCCGCGCTGCGAGCGGCCGATATCGGTATTTCCGTAGACTCGGCGGTGGATATTGCCAAAGAGGCGGCTGACATCATCCTCTTGGAAAAAAGCCTGATGGTACTGGAGCAGGGCGTGACCGAGGGGCGTCGTACTTTTGCCAACATGCTTAAATACATCAAGATGACCGCTAGCTCTAACTTTGGCAACGTGTTTAGCGTGCTGGTAGCCAGCGCCTTCTTGCCGTTCCTGCCGATGCTGCCGTTGCATCTGCTGGTGCAGAACCTGATTTATGACGTGTCACAGGTAGCGATCCCGTTTGATAACGTTGATGAGGAGCAGTTATCTAAACCGCAGCATTGGAACGCCGGGGATATCGGCCGCTTTATGGTGTTTTTTGGCCCGATCAGCTCGGTATTTGATATTCTGACTTTTTCACTGATGTGGTGGGTGTTCAAGGCCAACACGCCGGCAATGCAGACGCTGTTCCAGTCCGGCTGGTTTATTGAAGGGCTGCTGTCGCAGACGCTGATCGTCCACATGATCCGCACCCGTAAAGTACCGTTTATTCAGAGCCGCGCCTCGTGGCCGCTGTGCGTCATGACGCTGCTGGTGGTGGTGGTCGGGATTGGCATCATCTTCACTCCGGTGGCCGGATTCCTGCAGCTTCAGGCGTTACCGCTGAGCTACTTCCCGTGGCTTATTCTGATCCTGGCGGCCTATATGGTGCTGACTCAGGGCGTGAAGGGCTATTTTGTCCGTCGCTACGGCTGGCAGTAATGGTGGGCAGTAACGGCTAACGCTCATGCTGTGAAAAAATGCTAATAAAAAGCCCTCCGGCAGCCGATGCCGGAGGGCTTTTTTTGCATTACAGGCGCAACAGCTTATGGTTGCAGGAACTTACAGGCCGAGCGACCTACAGTCGGGCAAGGCGCTCGGCCAGCATCTGCAGCAGCGCAGGGTTATCCACCCCGGTCACCACCTCAATATTGGTCTCGAGATCTTGCAAATGCCGCGCTTTAACCGCCACCTGCGTTTGCCCGCGATGGCTATCGTCCTGATAGCTGACGCTAATCCTGCCCGCGACGCGGGTAAACAGTTGCGGGTTGATGAGCCAGGCGATCACGCAGGGATCGTGCAGGCAGGGATCGCTGGCACCGTAGCTGCGCATCATGGCGGTGGCGGTGGCCAGCAGCGGGCTCGCCTGCTGCAGCGTCTGCAGATAAGGCGCATTGATGCTAGCCTGCAAGGTTACGTCCAGGCCTAGCATCACCTGGGGGATCCCGGCACTCAACACCACGTGTGCCGCCCACGGATCGACATAAATATTGAATTCGGCCACCGGTGAAACGTTGCCTGGCACAAACGCCGCGCCGCCCATAAATATCAGCTGTTTGATTTTTGGGACAATGCTCGGATCTTTGACGATCGCCAGCGCGATATTGGTCATCGGGCCGATAGGGCAGAGGGTGACTTCACCCGGCTCGGCGTGAAGGGTGTGAATAATGTAATCGACCGCGTGCTGCGTTTGCAGGGCAAAGCTCGGCTGCGGTAAAACAACGTTTCCCAGCCCGTCATTGCCGTGAACCCTGGACTCCCAACCTTTTGCCTCAAGCATAGGGCGGCTGCATCCGGCATACACCGGGATATCTTCGCGGCCTGCAAGAGTCAAAATCCGCCGCGCATTGTAGGCGGTTTTCTCCAGCGGCACGTTGCCCGCGACGGTAGTCACGGCCAACAATTCAATCTCCTGCGGCGAGGCGAGTGCCAGCAGAATGGCCACGGCGTCGTCGACGCCCGGATCGCAATCGAGAATAATTTTATGTAATGCCATAAGCCACCTTAGCTGGGATTGAATGGCGTTAACGATCGCGCCGGGGCTATAACACTCGCTGCTTTATCCCGCCAGCGCCTGCTGTTTGCCCAGTGAGGCAATAAAGTTAACCAACAGTCCCTGACTGAAAGGCGTGTCGCTCACGTTTTGCAATTTGCCCTGGTAATCAGTCAGGTCGTTGGCCGTCGCCTGTTGATCAAGCCAAGGCAGATAAGTCTTCATAATTGCCACACTGAACTCCGGGTGGAACTGAGTGCTGACGGCATTAGGGCCGTAGCGTAAGATCTGATGCGGATCGTGAGCGGACTTTGCTAAAACCTTGGCGATGCTGGGTGGCCGTAACACGGTTTGTAAATGGATCAGGTTAGCGCTAAAACGGGCCGGTAAGTCTCCAATCCAGGGATCCTGCGCCGCCTCGGGCAGCAGCTCGATCTCTTCGGTCCCCACTTCGATGCCCTGCGGGTGATAACCCACTTCACCGCCCAGCGCATAAGCCATCAGCTGATGACCATAACAGGCGCCGAACATAGGCAGGTCAATCAGCATCGCCATACGGATCCAGCTGGCGGCGTATTCGCTCCAGTCCAGGTGCTCGGTCACCATGCTGCGCGAACCGGTGATCACCGCTCCGGCATAGTTATGGGGCGACTGCGGGCGCTCACCGGCCTGTAAATCGATAATCACCACCTGTTGGCTATCGATGTTTCCCTGCTGGATAAACATCTGCGGGAAATTACCATGCAGCGCGCGGATGGGCTCAGGAGCCTGGCCGGTTTGTAGAATTAGTAGCGGTCTAAGCGAATATTGACTCATGCTGACTCCTGGTGATCGGCGGGGAAGTGCACGCCGGTCTGACGACGGATTTCGGTGAGTAACTTGGCGGTAATACGTGATACTTCCAACCCCGGGTGACTGTAAAACTGGCTGTCTACCAGAGTGGCAAAGGTTTCGGCTTCGTAGAGCATGCTGTTGATGTGCTGGGGCTGCGTTAGTTCAAGGGCCTGACCGCCGCGCGGCGTGTAGTTCAAGCCCTGGCACTCTGAAAGCCTGTCGATCAGCAACGTGCCGTCCTCGCCCTGGATCTCGCTCGGCAGCCACGAATCGCTTACCTTGGAGTGGTTTATCACCACTTCAAAATCACCGTATCGATGGTTGCTGTAGGTCAATAGGACCGTGCCCTGCGCATCGACACCGCTGGCGAGCAGCGTGGCGGTGGCAATCACCGAATCCGGTTCACCAAACAGCGCAACGCTGCTGGCCAGGCAGTAATAGCCGATATCCATAATCGAGCCGTTGGAATAGGCCGGATTAAAGGTATTGGGATTTTCACCGTTCAGGTAGCGTTGATAGCGAGAAGAATATTGGCAGTAGTTGAGGATTGCTTTACGTAGCGGGCCCATGCGACTCAGCGTGCTCTTGAGGTGCAGGAAATTAGGCAGATAGGCGGTTTTAAAAGCTTCAAATAACACCACCTGATTTTCCGTGGCGCAGCGGATCATGCTGTCGACTTCTCGCTGATTGGACGCCAGCGGTTTTTCACAAATCACGTGTTTTTTATGGCTTAGAAACAGCAGCGCCTGTTCGCAGTGCAGCGAGTTGGGGCTGGCAATATAAACCGCGTCAATCTCATCCGCAGCGGCCAGCGCCTCCAGCGAGTCATAATAGTGCTGCACCGGATAGTCTTGACCGAGCGCTTTGGCACTGTCCAGCGTGCGAGAATAGACGGCCGTCAGCTTAAGTTTGCCACTTTCGTGCGCCGCATCGATAAAGCTTTTGGTTATCCAGTTAGTTCCCACCACGGCAAAGCGAATCATGGTTTACTCCATTAATTATTGTTGTGAGACAGGCCTGAGTCATGCCTTAAACCCTGATAAGAATCTGCGAGTCATACGTACAGCTTGCCGAACAAATCAAGGTGAGTCAGATACATACGAGTATCAAACTCTAACTGATGATAATCGGGGGTCATGTGACAGCACAGGCTGTAGAAGGCCTTGTTGTGATCTTTTTCTTTAAGATGCGCCAGCTCGTGAACCACAATCATACGCAGAAAAGCCTCGGGTGCACTTTTAAATACCGTCGCGACGCGGATCTCGGCCTTGGCTTTCAATTTGCCGCCCTGAATACGCGAGATGGCGGTGTGCAATCCTAACGCATGGCGCATCACGTGAATTTTATTGTCATAGGCCACTTTGCTCAGCGGCGATGAGCTGCGCAAATATTGATTCTTCAGGTCGAGCGTATACTGGTATAGGGCCTTGTCATTAGTCAGTTCATGAGGTTCGGGATAACGACTCAGCAGCACGCTGCCAAGACGCTGTTGTTCGATCAACTGGCGCACCTGAGCCTGCAGATGCTCCGGGTATCCTTGCAGATAGGTCAATTCAGGCATAACTGTTTGCTTTGACTCTCTTTAATGAAGGGAAAAACCGCACGCATTCTACTCGTTATTGCGAAGCAGGCCGCGAGGTGTGACAGATAATCCCTTTTTAACTGAAAAAACATTTTACTGATAGCCCAATTTAAGGGATAAACAGCGCAAATTGAATTATGAGGAGGGCCAATGAGCCATTTAGAACTGGGTACGCTGCAACTTGAGCTGGAACGTTATCCGTTACAGGAAGAATCCACCACCTTGCAGGCGTGGGAGGCCGCAGACGAATATCTGCTGCAAACCCTCACCACTGACACACTCAATGGCCGTCCTGTGCTGATTTTCAACGACAGCTTTGGCACCTTAGCCTGTGCGCTGCATGAGTTCTCACCGGTCAGCATCGGTGACTCATTCATGAGCCAGCTGGCAACCCGCTACAACCTGCGTCTGAACGGACTGGATGATGCAACGGTGGTTACCCAAAGCAGCCTCGATCCGCTGCCACAGGCGCCGGGTCTGGTAGTCATTAAAGTGCCTAAAACTCTGGCCCTGCTGGAACAGCAGCTGCGCGCCCTGCGCGAAGTGGTCACGCCGGACACGCAGATTATTGCCGGAGCCAAAGCCCGCGATATTCATACTTCTACGCTGCAGCTGTTTGAAAAAATTCTGGGCACCACCCGCACCAGCCTGGCGTGGAAAAAAGCGCGCCTGATCCATTGTCAGGCTGAAAATGATGTTCAGCCTGCCGACCCGGTGACCACCGAATGGGCGCTGGACGACAGCGAGCTGCGCATTACCAACCATGCTAACGTCTTCTCCCGTACCGGTCTGGATATCGGCGCGCGCTTCTTTATGCAACACCTGCCGGAAGGCATTGAGGGGCGCATCGCCGACCTCGGCTGTGGCAACGGCGTTATTGGCATTACCGCCCTGGCGCTTAACCCCGATGCCGAGATGCTGTTTGTCGATGAGTCCTATATGGCGGTGGAGTCAAGCCGCGCCAACGTCGCCAACAACCTGCCGCAGGATCTCGAGCGCTGCCAGTTCGAAGTTAACAACATGCTGACCGGCGTCGAGCGCGAATCACTGCACGCCGTACTGTGCAACCCACCGTTCCATCAGGGCACCGTAGTCAGCGATGACACCGCGTGGCGCATGTTCTGCGACGCCAAGCGCTGCCTGCAACCGGGCGGTGAATTACGCATCGTCGGCAACCGCCATCTGGATTACTACCAGAAGCTGCGCCGCCTGTTCGGCAACTGCACCACCCTCGCCACCAACCAGAAATTTGTTATCCTGCGCGCGGTGAAAACCAACGCCGGGTATTAAATTATTTAAATAGTAAGAGCCAGACGGGTGCCCTGATCGATTGCGCGACGGGCATCCAGTTCAACCGCCTTATCGGCACCGCCAATCAGGTGCACGACCTTACCCCGCTGCTTGAGCGGTTCTGCCAGCTCGTACCGCGAGGCCTGCCCGGCACAGATAATGACGTTATCCACCGGCAGACAGCGACTTTCTCCCGCCACCAGAATATGTAAACCCTGATCGTCGATCCGCTGATAGGTCACGCCGTTTTGCATCTGCACGCCCCTTGCCAGCAGGCTGGCGCGATGGATCCAGCCGGTAGTTTTACCGAGGCCGGCGCCTATCCTGCTGTTTTTGCGCTGTAACAGCGTGATTTGCCGCGGCGACGGCTGCGGATCTGGGCCCTGCAATGCCAGGCCGCCGGGTTGCAGGCACTGTTCATCTATGCCCCATTCTCGATTAAAAATAGTGATATCCAGGCTCGCCGCCGGCTCCACGTGACTGAGATATTCGGCGGTGTCAAAGCCAATACCGCCTGCACCGACGATTGCTACCCGCTGGCCGACCGGTTTTTTATCTCTCAGTACGTCGAGATAGCTCAGTACGCTGGGGTGATCGATGCCGTCGATATCCGGCAGGCGCGGCACAATACCGCTGGCGAGGATCACCTCGTCATAGCTCTCCAGCGCGTCGGCATCGACCCTTTCACCGAGTCTACGCTGCACCTCGAGCAGGCTGAGCTGGCGAGAGAAATAGCGCAGCGTCTGATAAAACTCCTCTTTACCGGGGATTTGTTTAGCAATATTAAACTGCCCGCCAATCTCCTGCTGGGCATCAAACAGCGTCACCCGATGCCCGCGCAGCGCCGCGGTGGTGGCAAAGGCCAGGCCGGCGGGACCGGCACCGATCACCGCGAGATCTTTAGGGTTGAGAGTCGGCAAAATCGGCATTTCTGTTTCGCGACAGGCGCGAGGATTGACCAGGCAGGAGGTGAGTTCACCGGCAAAAATTTGATCCAGGCAGGCCTGATTACAACCGATACAGGTATTAATTTCATCCGCTCTTCCCTCGGCCGCCTTTTGTACAAACTGCGGATCGGCGAGGAAAGGGCGCGCCATTGAGATCATATCGGCGCAGCCGGCGGCCAGCAGGTCTTCGCCCACCTGCGGGTCGTTAATACGATTGGTGGCGATCAGCGGAATAGTGACGCAGCCCATCAGCCGCTGGGTCACCCAGGCAAAAGCGGCACGGGGAACGCGGGTGGCAATGGTCGGGATCCGCGCTTCGTGCCAGCCGATACCGGTATTGATCAGCGTTGCCCCCGCCTGCTCAATGGCCTGCGCCAGCTGTATGGTTTCCTGCCAGCGGCTTCCCTGTTCGACCAGATCGAGCATCGAGAGGCGATAAATAATGATGAAATCTGCTCCGCAGGCCTCGCGCACGCGTCGCACCACCTCGATGGCGAAACGCATCCGCTTCTCTGCACTGCCGCCCCAGCCATCGTCGCGCTGATTGGTGCGCGCGGTTAAGAACTCGTTAATCAGGTAACCTTCGGATCCCATGATCTCCACGCCGTCATAGTCCGCCAGCTGCGCCAGCCGCGCACACTCGGCAAAATCATGCAGCGTTTGATTGATTTCAGCCTCGCTGAGGGCGTGTGGACTAAAGCGATTGATCGGCGCCTGTAGCGCGGAAGGTGCCACCGGGTCGGGCTGATAGCTGTAGCGCCCGGCGTGAAGGATCTGCAAGGCAATTTTGCCTCCAGCAGCATGCACCGCCGCGGTGACCGGCATATGTTGAGCGATTTGCGCGGGCCGGTTGAAAACCGATCCTCCCTGATACACCACGCCTTGCTCATTGGGGGCTATGCCGCCGGTGACGATAAGGCCGACGCCCGCTGCCGCCCGCTCGGCATAGAATGCGGCAAGGCGGAGTGGGCCGTCCTCGAGCTCTTCTAACCCGGTATGCATCGACCCCATCAATATTCGGTTTTTGAGTTGGGTAAAACCTAAATCAAGAGGAGCCAGCAGGTGCGGATAGGGGACGGACTGAGTATTCATGACAGGCTCCATCAGGGGGATCCTCTGCTCGGCGCTCGCCAAGTGGTCGGATGAGATGGCTTTACTCTATCGTCATCACAGCGGCTTTCAATTGCAGTCCGCTGTGATTGTGACAGCAATCATAAATTTTTATCTGCCTGAGCCGCCCTCTCTCTTAGAGCAGCAGGAAGCTGCTTTCTTTGACATTGACGGAATCAAGCCCGATAAACACCCTAAACTTACCGGCCTCGGACGCCCACCTGAGCTGATTGTCGAAGAATCGCAGATCCTTTTCACGCAGCGTAAAAGTCACGCGTTTTTCCTCTCCGGGCTGTAAATACACTTTCTCAAAACCTTTAAGTTCTTTGACCGGACGGCTGATCGAGGCGGCCACGTCGCGGGTATACAGCTGTACCACGGTCGCACCTGCGACTTTTCCCGTGTTCTTCACCCTCACACTAGCCTGGATTTCTCCCGTTCGCGACAGCGTCGTCGCGGAGAGGCTGATAGCAGAGACGCTGAAATCGGTGTAGCTCAGACCATAGCCGAACGGGAATAGCGGGCCATTGGGAATATCGAAATAGCGTGAGGTGTATTTATCTGGTTTTTGCGGATTAAACGGCCGGCCGGTATTGAGCATGCTGTTATAGATAGGCACTTGTCCGACATCGCGCGGGAAGGTCATCGGCAGCTTGCCTGATGGGTTGTAATTGCCAAACAGCACGTCGGCAATAGCGTGTCCGCCTTCTGTGCCGCTAAACCAGGTTTCCAGCATGGCGTTAGAAATCTGCTTCTCCCAGCTCAGCGTTAGTGGACGGCCGTTCATCAGCACCAGCACCAGCGGTTTACCGGTGGCTTGCAGCGCCTTCAGCAGATCTCGTTGCGCCTGTGGAATATTGATATCGGTGCGGCTCGAGGCCTCGCTAGACATTCCCTGCGATTCGCCAACTACCGCGACTACCACGTCGGCCTTTTCAGCCGTCTGTACCGCTTGGTCTATCATCTGCTGTGGCGTGCGCGGATCGTTGGTCACCGCTTTATCATAGGAGTTCAGGAAAGCATAAATATCCGGATCGTTGGTGATATTGGCGCCGCGGGCATATAGCAAGGTCGCTTTATTGCCCAGCGCCTCCTGCATCCCTTTACGCACGGTTACCGACTGCTTAGCGACGCCGGCTGCCGACCAACTGCCCATCATGTCACGCTGGCTGTCTGCCAGAGGACCAATCAGCGCAATAGTGCCTTTTTTCTGCAGCGGCAAAAGATGATTTTCGTTTTTCAACAATACCAACGTAGTGCGTGCCACTTCCCGCGCCTCGCTGCGGTGCAAACGACTTTCGGCATTGGTATCGACAGGATCGGTGGCGGCCGCTCCCAGATGGCGATAAGGATCGGCAAACAGGCCCATGTCCCATTTTGCGATTAACACGTCGCGCACTGCGCGGTCGATATCCTGTTCAGATACCAGCCCGTCTTTAAGTAATCCTTTAAGATATTTGCCATACATGCCGTCGGCCATATCCATATCCACGCCGGCTTTCAGGGCCATCGCCGAGGCCTGACGATCGTTTTCCGCTACGCCGTGTTTTACCAGGCCTCCTATCGCGCCGTGGTCGCTGACCGTTAGCCCGTGGAACTGCCACTGGTCGCGCAGCACGTCTTTCAGTAGCCAGCCGTTCGAGGTGGCCGGCACGCCGTTTACCGAATTGAGCGCCACCATTACGCCGCCTGCTCCGGCATCGATCGCCGCTTTATAAGGTGGCATATAGTCGTTGAACATCCGCGACAGGCTCATATCGACGGTGTTGTATTCACGACCGCCCTCAACTGCGCCATATAGCGCATAATGCTTAACGTTGGCCATGATGTTGTCAGGGCCTGACGGATCGTTGCCCTGATAGCCTTCTACCGTGATTTCGGCCATGCGTGAGGTCAGGTAAGTATCCTCGCCGAATCCTTCGGAAACCCTTCCCCAACGCGGATCGCGCGTAATATCGACCATCGGCGAGAAGGTCATGTTCAGGCCATCGGCGGCGGCTTCCTGGGCTGAAATACGGGCACTCAGCCCCACCGCGTTGACATCCCAGCTGGCGGCCAGTCCGAGACTAATAGGGAAAACGGTGCGCTGGCCGTGAACGATGTCATAGGCAAAAAACGGCGGGATCTTCAGGCGGCTGTATTGCACCTGATCCTGCATTGCGCGAATGTCCTGGCGAGTCACCGTGTTGAATACGCCGCCGACCTTATCGGCGCGAATATCGGCATTAATCTGTTCTTTTGGATTATCCGGACCCACGCTGACCAGGTTAAGCTGGCCAATCTTGTCGTCCAGCGTCATTTTTTTCATCAGGGCTGAGATAAAGGCGGATCGCTGCTTAACCTGCAGTTGTGGAATGTTGGCCGTTGTAGGCGTTGCAGAAATATTTTGAGCATGTAGCAGCGAACTAAACATTAAAAAAGTTGCATTGATCAAATAATGAATTTTCATTAAATATCCTAGATCTACCTACCCGCCTAGCGACAACAGCACTCAAGATTATCGATAAACGTAGAAATATTTCTTATGGTCATTAGAAAAGGAATTTAATAGGTGGCGAGGGGAATGGCAATCTATATGTCGGAATAATAAGTGATTACTCACGGTAGCTCACATTCAGGCGAATGTTTGACTACCGTGATAATGTAACTGCGGAGGATTCAGGACATTGGCCAGTTGGTCGGCGTTTTACTCATGACATCGATGAATACGTCTTTGGAGGCTAACCAAAAATGGGACATTGCCGCAATGCTAAGGTCCATCCCCATCAGCCCCATAACAAACCAAAAGCTCATGGAGAGTCCGAGCCCGCTGCAGACAAAAGCCAGGGCGTTCTTACTGGTTTGACGGCAAACCACGTGCAGTTGGCTGGCAAAAAACATCATAAAAGCGCTCAGTAATTCCCAGCGCATCATCATGAATCCAGTAGTCAGGGTATTCATCGGATCTGTTCCTTAGTGCATTCAATCTTTTACGCATACTTAACAACATAAATTCGTGGCAAGACCATGAATTTAAATAGGTAGAGGTAGAAGTTTCGAAATGTTAGACGGTGTTAAAGTGTGATTTAGATCACATTCTATCACCTGTTTTTAGGGTTGTACAAAAAACAATCTGGAATAACGAGGTGTAAAAATCGTCTAAAAGTTATTAAAAGTTCGATCTTTTGGTTTTTTAACCAAAATTTAACAGGCTAGTCCCTTTCGTTGAATCAGTAGAAAAACTTATGATTGCAGGCTGAAAATGTGACATTATTCAGTTTCAAGGCTAACTTATGCCTGAGATGTATAAGATTTTTTTGAGTAGTTTTCAATTTGTGAAACTTACTAAGAAAAATCCTAGCCGCTCTACAGGGCATTCATGGTTTTTATTGTTTGAAATTCAACCGCGCAGTCGGTTTAGGCTACGCCGTGACTAGACATAAATTTTGTTTAATCGTCGAAGTCGATATAAAAAATGGTTGTAGGCGAATTTTATAGTTTTTTGAATTTTAATTGAGATTAAACAAATAAAGCCTATTCATCATCTGCTCCTAAAATTATATTTCTAGGTGCCGTTAGGATTACTCTTTATATTTAAGGGAACTATGAAAAACTTGGTCTTAATGGAACCTCATTCCTTTACCTGCATGGCTATTAGAACGCTAATACCTGAAGACGTGAAAATCAGAGGTGCGCTAAAAGGTTTCCCTCCGTTACAATCTATGCTTGATGCTGAAATGATCGATATTGTCGTAATGGAAATATACGACACCAATCTATTTCCAATGGATGGCATAGACTTTATCCGGCGCAATGCACACCACTGGAATCGCGTGGCGCTGATTATTTGTACGGATGTTGATAATATTTATCTTATCAAAGAGTTAATGAAGTGTAAGGCGCGGGTTCTTATTTCTAAAAGAGACGATATTGTTTCTATGCAACACGCTATCAATAAGGGTATTTCCGGTGATTACTATTGCAGCCCGAAACTGCTTGAGATCGTCAATGCGGATAATAATCAATTGTCTTTGACCTCGAGTGAGTTAAGGGTAATGTCACTATTATTAAATAATAGTACACCGATAGAAATATCAGAATCTCTGGGTGTGAGCTACAAAACAGTACAAACGCATAAAAGAAACGTTATGCAGAAATTAGGGGCCAGAAACAGCTTTGGGTTATTAAAAATAGGTTATCAGCATAAGGCTAAATTTTAAGGCTGTTGACCTCCTGCCTGTTTGACCCTTTCCTCACCCTATAATAATCCTTAGACTAGGCAATAGAATTCAGGCTGCTCTGAGGATAATAAATGGAATTCACCTGCAAACTGATGCCGTCTCCGGTAGGGATGCTGACTCTAGTGGCCCGTGGGCCGGCGCTTGCCGCCGTGCTCTGGCAGCATGAGCGAGAAAATCGCGTCCGACTCGGCCCGTTGAGCGCAGATAATGGCCATCCGCTTCTCCTGGAAACGGAAAGACAGCTCAACGAATATTTTGCCGGTGAACGTACCCATTTCGCTCTGCCGCTTGATTTCCAGGGTACCGAATTTCAAAAGCAGGTGTGGCAGGCGCTGCTCGACATTCCCTATGGTGAAACGCGCAGCTATGGACAGATCGCGCGATCGATAGGCAACCCCAAGTCGGTTCGCGCGGTGGGCGCCGCTAATGGAAAAAACCCTATTTCTATTATTGCTCCCTGTCACCGGGTGATCGGAGCATCGGGGGCATTGACCGGTTTTGCCGGTGGCTTGGAGACCAAGGCGTTTTTGTTAGCGTTAGAAGGGCATAACCTGGTTCAAACGCAACCCGTGTCGCTTATCCATCAAGGCGACCTGCCATTTTAATCACCCTGTGACAGGCTCTAAAAAGTCCCTAAGGGACACCGCGAGCAAAATTTTCTAAAGATAAAGGTTGTTACTATAATCTGTCATTTTCGCCTACATGAACCTGTCATCGATCCTATACTTTCTTAGGAATTTTATCGTGATATGTAAAACCGGTTTTATCCTATCGTTTAAAATTCTAAAAATTGCTTAACTATGTGAGCATGGGTGACTGCCGATGATTGACGTCTGTCGACGTCGGAAGTGGGGAGAGATATTTTCGTTTTTCAAGTCAAAAATAATGTAATTTGTCACTGATTTAATTATATTTTGCCTGGCATAGTCATTAATTGTATTGATAATGGGCCTACCGCCGTGGGTAACCTTATCGTGCGCCAATGCCCCTGAGCATAACTCATAGGCAAACTTATCTCGGCGAGTATTTAATCAACCACAAGACGTGCCGCTAAGTCAGCATAAATAAGTTTATTTGCTAGTTTTTAGCGTTGAATACCGAACAATCGCCCAGCGATTGACGGGTTTGAAGCCCACAGTACTCTGGCAGCTGTTTAGCCAAGGCGGTAGCGTGCTCGCTTATCCCTCATTTCGAAAGCTGCCTGATTAAAAATCTATAGTCTTGGCGCCTCGCTATGGCATTATCAGCTGAGGCCATTATTCAAGCGGTTGGCCCGTGAGGCGCCCTTGCACTAATGAGTCACCGTATACGTATCCCAGTGATAGCCGTAGCGCTTTTTCTCATATTTACAATTCGGATGGTATACCCATCGTGATTGACCCCATATTTCATCATCGGCAAAGGAGAGGGCTCACCCTGATGGCAAAAACAGTGGCAGTGAAACCAACTCGTTCAAAAACTCGTTTTCTTCGGATGTGTATTGGCCTTGCTTTCTTACCATTGGGTAGCGCTTATGCAAACGGACTGCTTCTTCCCGATAACGATTTGCGTTCAGATTTAACCTGGTTAGCCGATCGCGGGGTAATTCATCTCAGCCTGACAACCTGGCCCCTTAGCCAGGATGCGGTAGAGGAGGCGTTAAAAAAAGCCCATCCTTCCTATTCATCGGAACAACTGGCCATTGAACGCGTTCAGGAACGCCTGCGCAGTCTGAAATCAGACGTACACATCACCGCCTATGCCGCTACCCATAAACCGGGCCTGCCACAGGGCTTCGGTCAAACGCCGACCGCCAACGATAAACTCTCGATCGCCGCCAACCAGAGTGGCGATTGGTGGGACATCCACCTGGTGGGCAACGTTGAAGGAAAAGAGCAAATTGACTCGCCTTCGCGCGCTAACCTTAATAACAGCTACGGGGCGGTAAAATTTTGGGGGCAGTGGCTGTCGTTTGGTCAAATCCCTCAGTACTGGGGACCGGGCTACGAAGGCAGCCTAATTCGCTCGGACGTGGCGCGCCCATTAACCGGCTTTATGCTGCAACGTGACAGCCAGGATGCGCCTAAAACCTGGTGGATGAACTGGGTTGGCCCGTGGCAGTACCAAATCTCTGCCAGTCAGTTAACGCAATATACCGCCGTTCCCCATACTAAAATTATCGGCGGTCGCCTGTCGATTAACCCCTTCAGCTCCTTAGAATTGGGCGCATCGCGTATTATTCAGTGGGGCGGTCGTGGCCGTCCAGAATCATTGGGTAACTTCTGGGATGCGGCAATCGGTAATGATAATACTGCGATAGGCGATCCTAACGAGCCGGGAAACCAGCTGGCAGGGTTTGATTTCAAATATAAATTAGAACCTACGCTGGGTATTCCGGTCAGCTTCTATGGCCAGATGATTGGTGAGGACGAAGCCGGTAAACTGCCTTCGTCTAACATGTACCTGCTCGGTATCGAAGGCCATCAAAGCTGGAATAAAGATGCCATCAACTGGTATATCGAAGGCCACGATACGCGCACCGATTTCAAAGCAAAAAATTACAGCTACATGCACCATATTTACACCGACGGCTATTATCAGGAAGGCTATCCACTGGGTGATGCTATCGGTGGCGACGGCCAACTGTTAGCCGCTAAAGCCGAGTTGGTGACCGAAGATAATCAGCGCTGGAGCATTCGCGTGGCCTACGCGAAGGTCAATCCAGAAGATCAGGTGCAGAACAAAGCATTCCCGCACGCCGACAAACTAAAAGGCGTTCAGCTTGGTTGGGGAGGCGATGTCTATCGCTCTGTAAGACTTAATCTTGGACTGTGGTACACCGATGCTAACAAAAGCGACAGTAATGATGTTGGGGCCAGTGCTCAATTGGATATTCCTTTAAACCTCTAAGCTATCCGGTGCTCGTGCCCGGTAGGGTAATAAAATAGGGGATAAGGGTGATAGCGCGTCCTTTCCGTAACTTGACTCTAACTTTGAACAAATTTCAATGACAAAAAAATATGCAATCAGGTTAACAGCGATGGCTGTTTTCATAGGGTTACTCAGTGGATGTACGCTAGTTCCGGGGCAAAATTTAAACAGCCTGCGTAAGAATGTGGTTGAGCTGCCGGACAGCGATGCAGACTGGGACTCAAAAATTAACGTCTATCCTATGACCCCAGAGTTGGTTGCCAAACTGCGTCCGGCACCGATAGTGGCGAGAGCCAATCCTCAACTGGATGCGTTGATCAACAGTTATCAGTACCACATAGGCGTGGGCGATGTGCTGAATATCACCGTTTGGGATCACCCCGAGCTGACCACTCCTGCGGGTACCTACCGCAGCGCGGCTGACAGCGGTAACTGGGTCGGCGCCGACGGCAATATTTTTTATCCTTACATAGGTAAAGTTTACGTATTAGGTAAAACCGTTGATCAGGTTCGTCAAGACGTGGCCTCTCGCCTGGTGACCTATATTCAGAGCCCGCAGGTTGACGTAAGCGTTTCTGCCTTCCGCTCACAGAAAGCTTATATTTCTGGCGAAGTGACAAAGTCTGGTCAGTTGCCTATCACCAATATCCCGATGACCGTGGTTGATGCAATCAACGATGCGGGCGGTTTGACTACCGATGCTGACTGGCGTAATGCCGTGCTGACGCATGACGGTAAAGATCAGATTATCAACCTTTCTTCCCTGCTGCAGAACGGCGATCTTATGCAGAATCATCTGCTCTATCCTGATGATATTCTGTATATACCGCGCAATGACAGCCTGAAAATTTTTGTTATGGGTGAAGTTGTCGCTCAAAATACTCAGAAGATGGATCGCAGCGGCATGACGCTGGCTGAGGCATTAGGTAACGCGCAGGGTATTAATCAGATCACGGCCGATGCGACGGGGATCTTCGTAATCCGCCAGATTAGAGGCGGCGATAAAGAGGGTCATATTGCTAATCTTTACCAGCTTAATGCCAAAGATGCGTCGGCAATGGTGATGGCGACCCAGTTCCAGCTGCAACCTTACGATATTGTTTATGTGACCTCTACACCGTTGGTCCGTTGGAACCGCGTGATTTCACAACTGATCCCAACCATCACGGGTGCGAACCAACAGCTTGAAACGATGAGATATATTAGAGATTGGAAGTAATCTATGTTTAAGTCTGTGTTAGTGGTGTGTACTGGAAATATCTGCCGTTCTCCAACGGCGGAGAGAAGGCTGCGTCAATTATTACCGCACATGAAGATTGATTCGGCCGGTGTGGGCGCTTTGGTCGGCCATGAGGCAGACCAGCAGGCATCCCTTACCGCTGAACAGCACGGTCTATCGTTAGAGGGTCATAAAGGGCAGCAGTTTAGCGCGCAGCTTGCACGCCAATATGACCTTATTCTGGTGATGGAGAAGTCCCACGTTGAACAGGTGACTCGTCAGGCAATGGAAGCCAGGGGTAAAACCCTGCTTCTGGGGCAGTGGTTAGATAAAAAAGAAATCCCCGATCCGTATCAAAAAAGTCGTGAAGCTTTCGAACATGTCTATCAGCTCATTGATCAGGCATGTCTGAGTTGGTCAAAAAAGCTGGGCGGTTGAGTTAACAGGCTAGCCAAGCCTGTTAGGTAAAGTCTGAAAAATGATTCAGCTCGCGAATAATTGAGAGCTGAATTTATTTTTTTGCTAAATTACAACGTCATAAAAAATTATTCTTAGCTTAATTTCGTTTTTCATTTCACGGGTTACTCTTCCAGTATTTTTATAGCACTGTTTAAACTTAACTTGCTGCACATTAATTGTTGATGAACGGATGTAGTGGGTTTTTTCAACTTTTCATCTAAGCCATAACAAAATTTTATTTTTCTCGTTTTAGTTTTTTCTCCTTTCTGAGGACTCACATGATGCGTTTTGCCAGAAATTTATGGGTTACTTCTGCCCTGGCACTATCAGATTTTATTAGTTTTGCTCTTTCGCTATATTTGGCTATTGGTGTCATGCACCTGACGTTGAGTCACTATGATATAGAAGTCCCCGAAAATCAGATCGAGGGATGGGTGTTCCTGCACTGGTTGTTGGCGTGCAGCATGGTTATTTGGTGTGGTGTCAGGCTGCGCCATTATTTTTATCGCAAGACCTTTTGGTTTGAGCTTAAAGAAATCCTTCGTACGCTGATTATTTTTGCCATTGTTGAGATCGCGGTTATTGCTTTCGCAAAGTGGTATTTTTCCCGCTATCTTTGGTGTGTTACCTGGGCATTTGTCGTCATTTTAGTGCCGGTTGCTCGCATGTTGACCAAGCTGTTGTTGAATAAGCTGGGACTCTGGCAGCGCGATACCATGATCATCGGCAGCGGAAAAAATGCCATCGAAGCCTGCAAGGCTATTTCCGATGAGACCAATATGGGCCTGCGGGTGATAGGTTTTATTTCTAATAAACCTTCCGAACTGCCAGACGATCGTCTGGAGGGGCTGCCGGTTGTGCATGCCGATGCCAAATGGCTCAATAACGGTATCGATAAACGCATGCAGTTCATCGTAGCGGTTGAAAACGATGAGGGTGATATTCGTAATTCCTGGCTGCGTGAGTTGATGATCCGCGGATATCGCTACGTGTCGGTTATTCCAACCCTGCGCGGTATGCCGCTTGATAGCACCGATATGTCATTTATTTTCAGCCATGAAGTGATGATTTTCCGCGTGCACAATAATTTGGCGAAATGGTCATCGCGCATCAGCAAACGCCTGTTTGATATTTTTGCCTCGCTGGCCATCATCATTCTGCTCTCGCCCGCGCTGTTTTATATTAGTCGCAAGGTTAAAAAAGACGGTGGCCCGGCGATTTATGGCCACGAGCGCATTGGCAAAGGCGGCGCTACCTTTAAATGTTTAAAGTTCCGCTCGATGGCCATTAACTCTAAAGAATTGCTGGCCGAGCTGTTGGAAAACGATCCCGCGGCCCGTGCCGAATGGGACGAAACGTTTAAACTTAAAAACGACCCGCGCGTGACCAAGATTGGTGGCCTGCTGCGTCGCACCAGCCTGGACGAGCTTCCACAGCTGTTTAATGTTTTAAAAGGTGAGATGAGCCTGGTTGGCCCGCGTCCTATTATTCACGCCGAGTTAGAACGCTATCGCGACCAGGTAGATTACTACCTGTTAAGCAAGCCAGGCATGACTGGCCTCTGGCAGGTCAGCGGACGCAGCGACGTCGACTATGAAACCCGCGTCTATTTTGACGCCTGGTATGTTAAAAACTGGTCAATGTGGAACGACATCGCGATCCTGTTCAAAACCGTGGGTGTTGTTTTCAAACGCGACGGTGCCTATTGATCATCGTTTAACCGTTTAAATAGGTACAACTGCTAAAAGCCGGTCCCCGTTCGGGGCCGGCTTTTTTATTAATTATTTTCTAAGAAAAAGTGGGGGATCGAGGTGAGAAAAAATTGTTGCCTGCCGTTTAGTGCTTCATCGCAGCAGTGGCTCAACGAGGGGAACAATTCTTTGCCAGTTAATATAAATCAGGATTGCTGCGGCTGCCACGACGATGAAAACCCATTTTCCAAGCATATCCGTACCTCCGTTCTCTGAGTTAACTCCCTATCTTTTATCTTATACCGCATCAGAGTGATGATTTACTTAAAAAGTGTTTAATTCTTGTTGTCGATTTTTACAGCATGCTGGGTGATCACTTTTTAAGGGCTAATGGGCTATGCAGCGAGTTTTGAACCTCATTATTTTCCCGCCGATATTTTTTATCTTTCTGGGCGTTGCGCTTATTGCCAACGTGTGTGCCGCCGACAGGAGAAATGTTTCAGAACCCCAGTTGCCTGCAGAAATTTGCGCGACACTTCCACCCGCTAAAGATAACAGCAACGACCAGCAAAGGATCCAGGCTGCTATCGATAGCTGCCCTTCAGGAGAGGCGGTGCGACTGGTCGGTGGAAGCTTCACCAGTGGACCGCTAACCGTGCGTTCTGGCGCCTATTTATGGATAGACCGTGGCGCCGTGCTTAATGCCTCGACCGATCCTGCCGCCTACGATCGCGGTACCGGGTTATGTGGTCGCTTGGGCGGGCGCGGCAACGGTTGTCGGCCGTTTATTTTGTTTGCGGGAGACCGCGCTGGCGGGGTCATCGGCGAGGGCGAGATAGACGGGCAGGGCGGCCAGCGCATGACGGGTCATGATGAGACCTGGTGGCAGCTTGCTCGCCGCGCGCAAAGGGAGCACGACCAGCAAAATACGCCACGGCTTATCGAGATAGAGCGCGCAAGAAACCTGATTTTTTATCGAATCAGGCTGGTGAACTCGCCCAATTTTCACCTGGCTATGAACCAGGTCGAAGGCATCACCGTGTGGGGCGTAACCATTAATACCCCCGCCGCGGCGCGTAATACCGACGGTATCGATCCCGCTGCCGCAACGGACGTTACCATCGCCCACAGCATTATCAGCACCGGAGATGATAACGTGGCTATCAAGGCCGGCGGTGGCGGAGCGAGTCGCTATATTTCCATCATCGATAACCACTTCTATGCCGGGCACGGGATGTCGATAGGCAGCGAAACCTGGCGCGGCGTCAGCGACGTATTGGTCGACGGATTAACCCTGGACGGGACAACGTCCGGGCTGAGGATCAAAAGCGATATCGGTCGCGGTGGGCGGGTAAACAATATCGTTTTCAAAGATATCATGCTGCGGCATAACCGCTGGCCGATCAGTTTCGATACCCGTTACGATCCGCAGGCAAAGGGCCATCGCATCCCCCAATACCAAAATATCTCCCTCACTAACGTGACGGGTGGATCGGGGGAGGTGCTCATACGCGGTGTAGACCCCGCTCATCCTGTCAGCGTCACGCTCAACAACGTGCGTTTTGATCGAAAAACCCGCTGGCGGATTGAAAACGCGCAGGTAAAAGTGGTGGGAAAGGACGTTTATCTGCCAGAGGTAAAAACCCTATTTTCTCAATAGCGACGGTTGACCGCTGGCGGGCTGCGGGGGCTAGCGTGGCATTCCATGCTGTTTGTATGCTGCCGACAGCTCTGCAATGCAGCGATCGACCAGCAGCTCTACCGCGTCGCTGCGCGTCATGTCTGCAAGATTGGAGAACTTGTCGATTTTACTCAGCACCGACATGCGCAGGGAAAGTGAGACTGCTTTCTTCTTTTCTTTATCCAGCGTCACTTTATGCACGGTCTCGTCGGCTCGGGTATTTTCACTGTCAGCCAGCACTTCATGCATGCGAAATAAGATTTTTTGATCGAGCTGACCCGGATCAACCAGCTGATAGGAGTGGCTAGATCGACTGTATCTGATTTCGGCCGAGTAACTCTCGCGCAGCTCTTTAAGGGCGCGGGTTAAAGTCGGCTCGGAACAGGCAAGTTCGGTGATAATCTTTTTTGAAGACACCGGATAGCCTGCCCCTAAAAGAATTGCTAATCGGAAGATGCGTGTCTGCCGCGTACTAAGTTGCATGATTATTGAGTGCCTACGGTCAAAGTAAAGGGCCTTAATGTTAGGAAACTGCGGGTATTAACCCTATTTTTCACCAAAGCCGTGGAGTAAAAGGATTAATCGAGTATTACTTTATAGCCTAGCAGGCCCTGGCTTAACTTTGGTTAAATCAAATATCAATATTTAGCGTAAATGAACGATGTATTACGGTTATTTGGCGTCAATGTGTCGCGAGATCGTTAATTTTGCTGTGTCGAGGTCACCAGCCTGACGCTGTCCTGAACGACGTCTTGAGAGATGCCGTAAATCTGCGCCTGTTCGAGAACGCGCGCCGCCCAGCGCCGATGAGTGGCTGGCTCGCACATGGCACCCTGAGATTTAAACACCGCCTGGCTTGAGTTCAGGATCCGCAGCGCATCCGCGTGGTCAGCGGGGGTCACCATTAAAGCTCGTTCAATTTTAGCAATTTGATTAGGATGGATTGCAGTCTTTCCTACCATTCCGTGTGCGATATCGAGAGCTAGCTCACACTCCATTACCTGATGATCGTCGATGTGTTCACACACGGGTGAGGTCAACGCAAAATCTCGTGCAGCAAACACCGACACCAGCATCTTGACCACGTAACCCATCGGACCGTCGTACAGGGTCAGATTACGCGGTCGGCGCAGCGAAATAACGTTCATCAAGTCATTACCCCCAATGCGCAGGGCAATGATCCGCGCATGGCAAGGATGGGCAAGCAGCGCCAGCGCCAGCTCACGCATTTGCACCACATCAAACACGTCTTCGGTTTCAAGCGTCGGCATCATGCATAGCGAGGTATCCTTCATGATCTGCCACCATTCTGGCAGCGACGCTAGCGTAAACTTGGGCAGAACCCAGCCGTCGATAGACGAGAGATCGACATTTTCAATCAGGTATGCGCCCATCCGACTATGCCGTGGTCGAATAAAAATCAGCGGCCATTCGGCACCCTTGCCGTCATTCCTTTCTGCACTTAGGGTATTCAAAATACGCGTTAAATTATCCAGCGCAGCCGGGACGTCCGCCTCGCTCACCGCGTCTTCCAGACAGATGATAATCGAACGCAATCCTGCAATTTTATCGGTTAATATGGTGTCTGTAATATCGGTGCGGGTCGCGGGCATATACAGGGTAGCGCCAAGCCGGTAGGGCGATAGTCTCTGGGTCATCAAAGCACCTTCTTGATAATGGTGACGGCACGGTACTGCCCGATAGACGTGCCGACCTCGGTAATCGGGATGTTTTTCTGCTGAGCCAAATAAACCAGCAGGGCGACGTCAGGATCGGTGACCGCCTGAACCAGGACGTGCTGCGGAACGCGACGTAATACGGCGCGGGTGGCTTCGGCAATGCCTGGCTTAATGCGGTTGATGCTCGAGATCTCATACTGTGCCGCCAGTGAGGAAATAACCCGCTCACTTTTACTTTTCAAATGGGCATAGTTCTCCGGTAGCCACTGGCTAGCCGGGATGGCAGCAGAGTCCAGCTTCGCACGACAATCGGCCACCGTATCGACTAAAAGCCTGCTGCACTCAAACTCACTGAGATGGTCGCATTTTACGCAGCCGTGCAGTCCCGTCGTGGACCAGATTGAGCGCGATATCATCCCCGACACCGGCGCCCCCATAATACCGAACGGGATCAGCCAGTCGTCGTCGCTCGCGGCCAGCCACGATACGCCGCAGGGATCGGCCAACACCACCAGCCGCGGATCGGCCGGATAACCGACCCTCGAGGCCAACGAACGCCGCAGCTCACCGGTTATGGCGCCCTTACCGGTCCAGCCGTCGACAAAGACGATACCCTCGGTGCCGTGGCGGGCCTCAATCCAGCCCATTGCCGTTTGATCAATGCCTCGATCGCGAATGATGCTCACACCGTAATGATGGGACGGTTTGCCCATCGCCCTCAGCGCCTGATGCAGCATCACGCCAAGCGGTACGCCCGCGCGCACCAGGCTGACCAGCACCACCGGCGTGTCGCCAAAGCGTTCGGATAACGCCTTGGCCAGCATCACCACCTCTTTAGCCAGGCGCATCGCGCCCTGATCGAGCGCGCGGGTAAATAGATCCACATGCCATGCGGTAGGCGCGGGTTCCTGACTCAGCATCTCGGAATAATGCTTAGCGCCGGACTGAATAAGCTGCTCTTTTTGCTCTACCGGCGTCATGGCCATGTCAACCGGCTTGAGAAGGAAATGCACGTCATCGGCAAGATAGGAGCCGGAAAAGGGGGCAAAAGGCTGCATGCTATTTCTCTCCGAAAATATGGCGGCTGATCTGTTCAGCAAACTGGCTCTGCTGCGGCAAACCAAACCAGTTGCACAGCTTCATAAAACGGTGGTCGCTGAGGCTATCTCCTAAGCCAATCACCGGAAATACGCCGCGCTCGGCGCGCAGCTTGGTAAGCAGATACTGCGTGGCGAGCCCCTTTTCAACCGGGGTGGGCAGCCAGGCAATATTATTGCTGTTGCGGTGAATGTAGAAACCCTCGGTCGAATAAAGGCTTTCAATTTCATCACCCAGGGCATAAAGCTCGTCAATACGCGTGCTGTCGGTGTGCTTCATCACCAGATATATCGGCGTTTCGTCGTATTCGTAGTTAAGGCGAGCCCAGCTTTCGATCCCGCGATCCGCCATCAAAGCCGTGATGCCTGACTGCATTTGCAACAGTCTTTCCCGGTATGGCGCAAGGCTTTGCAGCATATGCGCCCGCCATTGTTCGTCGACCTTTCCCTCCGGCGTCAGGATCACCGCGCCGTGAGTGGCAATCGCCCACGAGCGGAAAGGAATAGTTACGCGACTGATTTCCTCCGTGCCGCGCGCGGTTACCGGAATAAAGTCTGCATTTTCAAGCAGCCAATCCACCAGCATGGACTGTTCTTCGGTCATAAAACTGCGCGCGTTCAGCGACCGGTCCAATGCGCCGGGGCGAAAGGGCTCAAGCGCCAGCTCATCGACCATTTTACGACGGGTCTGGAACAGCGTGTCATCCAGATCTGACAATACCACCGGCTTATTCATAAACAATTACCTCAACCCGGGGCGCCACCTTGCTCAACGCCGCAAGCAGCAGCGGATCGACGCTGTCGGCGGGGGTTTCGATACAGAGCAGGATGCGGTCAAATTGCTGATGCGCCACGTTGTAAACGTAGTTTGGAATGCCTAAACCATAGTTGTCGGTAAAGGCGATGGCTGACTCAATGGCGTAGCCGGTAGAGATTGGCGATCGAGTGGTGCAGCTGAATTTAACCTCCGCGCCCGCTTGCTCAAGACGCTCGGCCAGCAACAGCGGTTCCCAGACAAACTCGCCGGAGCCCAGCACCAATAGTTTTTCTCCTGCCTCCACGCTAATGGCCTGACCCAGGTCGCGCGCGGGCGCCGCCATACCGAGCCGCCCCCAGCTTTGCTTGCCGATAATCGTCACGCTGCCCGACGCGGTAATATTGACGTTTGGCATCAACGGCACCGGCGCATTGAGTTTTTTCTCCCAATGCCAGTCGCCCTGCACTAGCGAAATGGGCGTCACCGGCAGCGGGCACTGTGCCCGGATGGCATCGCCACTCCAGTCGGTCAGCGTCACCGTGACCACTTGTTCAACCCTGCTCAGGCCAGCGTCGGTTCGCAACGCCGCCAGCAGGTTAATAAAGGTATTGCCGGTGGTGGCCTCATCATCAATCAACACCAGGCTGCGAGCCGTGCGCACTCTTTCTCGCAGCAGCGGATCGGCAGGCTGATAGAGCAGGTGATCGGTGGCGTGGCTGTGGTCTTCGGTAAACTCACACAGCAGCTCGCCGTCAAGCGGATGGCGGGTTGAGGTCAGATAGACCCCCTCTTTAAATCGGCTCAGGGCTTCGTCAAACACGCCAGCGCCCAGGCCCACTGCCGTTTCTGCCATCCCTATAAACAGGATCGGCTGCGGTAAATCCTCGGGAAGTTGTTCCGCCAACCGCCGACAGGCCGAGCGCATCACCGCCGGAGCGATTGGAATGTGCCTGCCTAATACCTTGCTGACAAACAGAAATGCGCGCTTGGGATTACGGCGTTCGGCAATATCAAACAGCGCATGCAGCGAGAGATCGCCGCCGGTGGGGGTCACCGTTAGCGTGCCACCGGACAGCTCTTTGGTATAGACGTTTTGTCCGTTAAGCATGGTTAGACGTTCCTTGATTGATAACCCGGTTATCAAGCGTTAAGTCGTAGGGAATGGCATCGGTCATCGAACGTACAACGGCAGGAGAGAAGCTTTCTTGCGCAGTCTTAGCGGCATCGTCCGCGCTAATAAGATCTAACCTGCGCATGGCAAAAAGCCCGGCTAAATTGACGCCGCTGTGTCGCGTATAGCCAATGCCTCCGGAGGGACGCATATTGATTTCGAGTAAAACGGCTTCGCCCTGGCTGTTATTGCGCGTTTGCACATTCACCAGCCCGTCGGCCTCCATGCGTGCCGCACAGGCTCTGGCTAGCTCGTAGGCAGGACCGGATTGTTCAAGATATTGCAGCGCGCCTTCTTTACGGCGAGCCACTGCCGCAATGACCTGACCGCGCTCGACCAGCATATCTACCGAGTATTCTGGACCGGGTAGATAGGGCATCAGGACCAAGGGGGCAAAACCTTGATGACGTTCAAGCGCGTGCAGATAGATATCGGGGTGAACCTTACGGCTATCCGGATGCGTAAAGGCCGCCATCGAACTCGCCTCGCTATCGAATATCCAAAAGCCCATACCGTATATGCCGGTCACGGGCTTAACGCAGAGCCGCTTTTTCCCCGCCGCCAGCCGTTCATTACGGGCGATCTCGGCCCGTAATTGCACCGCGCTCTCAATGCGCTGAGACGGCACCACCGGCAGGCCGTTGGCACTCATCTTATCGGCAAACTCGACCTTATCGTCTGCCAGTTCAAGCATGGCTAGACCGGTTGCGCCGGTGGTTAACGATACGCCCAGTGCTTCTATTTCCGCCCGCTGTGATTCAAACCATGCGCTATTACGGCCCGCGTGAATAGCCCGAACAGAGTATTGCGCCACGGTAGCGGCGATAAAAGCTAAACGTAGCTCATCTTCAGGCGGTTCAATCAGGGCAATGTCGGCTAAGGCAAGGATTTCATTTCTGCAGTGACGATGGGAGGCAACAACGGTGACGGACTGCTTTTTTAATTTAAAAAAGTCTTTAATACCTGAAATTATGTCACGTTGTGATGATAAACCTTCCATTAACCAAATTATATTACCCATCTTTATTGATTTTCCAGGTGTGTAAGAAGGAGAGAATATAACAGAAGAGTCTAAGGACGCACTAAGCACATGTCAATCATAACATGATGAGTGATATTCAGGGTTAATTCGGTGATTTTACCCCGGTTTAACGCCGCTTAATTCGTCAAAAAACGTAAATTATTTAATTATTTATCAATAAAATCATTTAGTTGTTTTTATGCTGCTCCGTTAAGAGTAAATAGTAGGTTGTGCAGTAACTTCGTCATGATATGATTTTTGTGTACAAGGATTTATGAATCTAAGAATAATGATATACCTATCAATTAAGGAATAAATAATGGTTTCATTAAGCAAAAATCAAACCGTATCACTTAGCAAAGAAACTTCCTCATTAAATCAACTGCGTTTCGGCTTAGGCTGGGATCCTTTAAAAAAGAAAAAAGGATTTTTGAGTAGTCTGTTGAGCAGCGGTGGTGATTCAATTGATTTAGACGCAGGATGCGTTCTCTTAGATTATTTAGGCAATACCCTCGATACGATTTGGTTCCGCAAGCTCAAATCCAGCTGCAACTCTGTCGTTCATCAGGGCGATAACCTGACCGGCGAGGGTGACGGTGACGATGAGGTTATCAACGTTGACATGACTCGCCTGCCTGCCCAGGTTGAGCATTTGGTGTTTACCGTCAACAGCTTCCGCGGGCAAACCTTTAACGAAGTGGATAACGCCTTCTGCCGCGTGGTGGACCAATCTAACAAAGAGCTGGCCCGCTACAAGCTGACCGAACAAGGTTCACACACCGGCATTATTATTGCCTCATTAACTCGAAATAGCGGTAGCTGGGACTTCACGGCGCACGGTAAAGCCTCGGCCGGGCAAACCATCGACGACATGCATGACGACATTATTGCTACGGTCCTGCGCTAATGAACATGACGCCGGGGGGCAACGCCCCTATTCCCTCACAGGTCATTACGGTGCGCGTGCTCTCCGGCGTCGCGATTGATGCATCTTCGTTCCTGCTGTACGCCTCTGGCAAGGTGCAGGGGGATGCGGACATGGTGTTCTACGGCCAGCCGGTCAATGACGATGCATCGGTTAAGCTGTCAACCGCCGGTCTCGATACCCTGTTTACGGTGGATATCAACCGCCTGCGTCCCGCGGTGCAAAAGCTGGCCTTCACGGCAACCTGCGACGGCAACCAAACGCTTGCCGACCTGAAACGCCTGGCTGTTCAGGTTGAGGTTAACGGCGCGGTGCTGTTGTCCGGTGAGGTCGACATTTCCGGACGGCAGGAGGCGGCGCTGATACTGGGTGAAGTCTATCGCCGCAACGATGAATGGAAATTCCGTTTTATCGCCCAGGGATTCAATGGGGGGTTAAAACCGCTGGCCGAGCATTTTGGGGTGGATATTTCCGACTCGCCGGCTCCGCCTCAGCCAGCCGCTGTTCCCGCGCCAGCCCCGGCTCCTGCTGCCGTGCCTGTTGCGAAAATCAGCTTAAGCAAAGTGTCGCTGACCAAAGAAAAACCCTCTATTAGTCTCGCTAAGCGGGATAATTTTGGTGTCATAAAGATCAACCTTAACTGGAATCAGAACACCGGTTCTTCGGGTGGCGTGTTTGGCGGCATGTTCTCTAAATCGAAGGGCATCGATCTCGATTTGGGGGCATTTGTCGAGCTGCAAGACGGCGTCAAAGGGGTGATCCAGGCGCTGGGCGATACCTTTGGTCGACTAAACTCAGCTCCGTTTATCGAATTGCAAGGGGACGATCGCACCGGGCAGGTTACCGAAGGTGAATGGCTGCATATCAACGGCGGTGAGTGGAAGAAAATTCGCCAGGTGCTGATTTACGCCTTTATCTACGAGGGCGTAGCCAGCTGGGATAAAACCGACGGCGTCGTTACGCTGCATATTCCCGATCAACCGCCGATAGAGACGCGTCTGACAGAAGGATCGGATCGCTACAATATGTGTGCGATAGCTCGCCTGGTCAATGAGGGCGGTTCGATTAAAGTGGAACGTATCAACCAGTTCTACAACGGTCATAAAGAGATGGACAAAGCGCTTGGCTGGGGCTTTAGATGGTCTAAAGGTTCAAAATAATTTACTACCTTGAGGATGAGAAAATGGGATTTTTTGACAAAATGAAAGATGCGTTCAACTCTGGCCGCGATGAATTAAGCAAACAGGTTGGGCGTTTCAAAAACAAAAAGTTTATGCAGGGCACCGTCGCCGTCTGCGCTCGTATTGCGGTCTCTAGCAACGGCGTCAGCAGCGAAGAAAAGCAAAAGATGATCGGTTTCCTTCAGGCATCACCTGAATTAAAGGTGTTTGAGACCCAAGAAGTTATCACATTCTTTAACCAACTGGTGACCAGCTTCGAATTCGACTTCGAGATCGGTAAAGGCGAGACCATGAAACACATTCTGGCCCTGAAAGACCAGCCTGAGGCTGCGCAGCTTGCCGTCCGTGTCGGCATTGCCGTGGCAAAAAGCGATGGTGATTTTGATCTGGATGAGCAGGCCGCGGTGCGTGAAATCGCGCTGGCATTAGGCTTCACTCCTGCTGAATTCGGCCTTTGATGTTTAACTCTCTGGGTTAAGGTTTCATTATGGTCTCAACGCATATCGGTTTTCCACCAGAGACGGTGATCGTTTTTGTTCTATTATCGCTCGGCGCCATTTTCATCGATTTATTCATGCACCGCCACGATAAAACGATTTCATTAAAGAGCGCGGCGATGTGGAGCGTTTTCTGGATTGCTGTCGCGATGGCCTTTGCCGGTTTCCTTTACGTTCACCACGGCGCAGAGGTTGCCAGCCTGTTTATCACCGGGTATGCGCTGGAGAAAGTCCTGTCAGTCGATAACCTGTTCGTGATGATGGCGATTTTCTCCTGGTTTGCCGTCCCGGATAACCTTCGCCACCGCGTGCTGTATTGGGGCGTGATTGGCGCTATCGTATTCCGTGGCATCTTTGTGGCCATTGGTGCCAGCTTGCTAACCTTGGGGCCGTGGGTTGAAATCGTCTTTGCGCTGGTAGTGTTGTGGACCGCCGTCATGATGCTGAGAAGCGGCGGTGATGACGACGAAATCGAAGACTATTCCCAACACATTGCCTATCGTATGGTGAAGCGTTTCTTCCCGATTTGGCCAAAATTAAGAGGCTCAGCCTTTTTATTAAACCAGAAGGAAGTGGACGCCGAGCTGGCAAAACCGGAGAACAAGGACATCAAGGTAGGCCGCCTGGGCAAAGCGGCATTGTATGCCACACCGCTGATGCTGTGCCTAGCCGTGGTTGAGCTGTCTGACGTCATGTTTGCCTTTGACTCTGTACCCGCGGTAATTGCCGTCAGCCGTGAGCCGCTGATTGTTTACAGCGCCATGATGTTCGCCATTCTGGGCCTGCGTACCATGTATTTTGTGCTCGAAGCCCTGAAGCGCTACCTGGCGCATCTTGAGAAGGCAGTTATCGTCCTGCTGTTCTTTATCGGATTAAAGCTGGGCCTTAATGCAACCGATCACCTGTGGCATCATGGTTACAGTATTTCAGCCAATGCCAGCCTGTTTGTAGTGCTAGGCGTATTGGCAGTAGGGATCGTCATTAGCGTGCTGTTTCCCGGTAAACCCGATGCTGAGGAAGGCAAGCAGGGCTAAGCCCGCATGACCTTCACTTTGACTAATAACGTAACAACTGAGGATAAAACTATGGGCGTTTCTCTTTCTAAAGGCGGCAATGTTTCTTTAAGCAAAGAAGCACCAACCATGAAAAACGTACTGATCGGTCTGGGCTGGGATGCTCGCTCAACCGACGGCCAGGACTTTGACCTTGATGCCTCGGCATTCCTGCTTAACAGCAGCGGTAAAGTTCGCGGCGATGCCGATTTCATCTTCTACAACAACCTGAAATCCACCGATGGCTCCGTGCTGCACACCGGCGATAACCGCACCGGCGAGGGCGATGGTGATGATGAAGCCTTGAAAATCAAGCTCGACCTGATCCCAGCAGACGTGGATAAGATTGTATTTGTGGTCACCATCCACGATGCCACCGTTCGCCGTCAAAGCTTCGGCCAGGTTACCGGCGCCTTTATTCGTATCGCCAACTTCGATAACAAGCAGGAAGTCGCGCGCTATGACCTGACCGAAGATGCGTCAACAGAAACCGCGATGCTGTTCGGTGAACTGTATCGCCACGGCGTTGAGTGGAAATTCCGTGCCGTGGGCCAGGGTTACGCCGGTGGCCTCAGCTCAGTGTGCGCGCAGTACGGGATCAACGCCTCTTAAAGTGTAAAACCGGGCCTGAAAGCGAGGCCAAGGCTGTATTGTTGCAACAGGCAGGCGACATTTATCGCCTGCCTTAATAATTATTTAAATTACAGGAGTTTTAGATGGCTGTTTCACTGATTAAAGGCGGCAACGTCTCATTAACTAAAGAAGCACCTACCATGAATATCGCGATGGCAGGCCTGGGTTGGGATGCGCGCGTCACTGACGGCGCAGGTTTCGACCTCGATGCTTCTGTGTTCATGGTGGGCGAAGACGGCAAAGTCCTGTCAGACGCCTCGTTTATCTTCTTCAACAACAAAACCAGCGTCGAAGGTTCTGTGACCCACATGGGTGACAACCGCACCGGCGAAGGCGACGGCGACGACGAGCAGGTGAAAATCGATCTGGCTAAAATTCCTGCCGAGGTGAAGAAACTGGTGTTCGCCGTCACTATTTACGATGCCGAAGCGCGTAAACAAAACTTTGGTATGGTGAGCAACAGCTACATGCGCGTGTTTAACAACGACAACGGCACTGAAATTGCCCGTTTCGATCTGTCAGAAGACGCGTCTACCGAAACGGCGATGGTGTTCGGTGAGCTTTACCGCCACGGTGCGGAATGGAAATTCAAAGCCGTAGGTCAGGGATTTGCCGGTGGCCTGTCAGCCCTTGCCTCCCAGCACGGCGTGAATATCTAATTTTTTTATAAGCTTAAAGGCCCCGTAGGTTAAACCACGGGGCTTTTTTTATGCAGAGAGTCACCGTACGATGGCTGGGTCGGCGCTCATAAGGGCCATGACCATTTTTTTAATAATTGGGATGTCTGATTATGCAATTACAGTCCGGGCAAAACATCGCGTTGAGCCAACATTCATTGCGCATTTCTTTGGAATATCCTAAAACCGCCGCCTTTGGCAGCGAGATCGATGCGACCGCGTTTATTCTTTCGGCTCAAAATAAGGTCAGTGGCGACGAAGATTTTATTTTTTTTAATCAGCCTACGACGCCGAACGGTAGCCTGATCCTGTCCTCAAGCGGTGAAAAAAGCCAGCTGGTGTTTGATTTAGACCTGATGCAGAGTGGAATAGCCAAAATTGCCATCGCGCTGGTTATTGACGGTCCCGATACCGTTGCTGGGCTAGCACGAATTCGGCTTAGCATTGAAGACATCGCGAGCTTTGAGGTGGATCTTACCGGACGTGCTGAAAAAGCGCTGATCCTGGGAGAGGTTTATCGTCACGGTGCCGGCTGGAAATTTCGAGCCTTGGGGCAGGGCTTTAATGGCGGGCTGGAGCCTTTGGCCATTAACTACGGCGTCGATGTTGCCGCGCCGCCACCGCAGGTAGCTACGCCTCCGGCAGCCCCGGTCGTCAGTCTCGAAAAACGTATTGAGGAAAAGGCGCCTCGCCTGATCAGTCTGGCCAAAAATGCCAGCGTCAGTCTGATTAAACACAACCTGCAATCGGTAAAAGCGAAAGTCGCTTTCGTGCTCGACGCTTCGGGGTCGATGTCGTCTGAGTTTAAGAAGGGACACGTCCAGGCGGTATTAGACCGTATCGCCGTGCTGGCCGTGCAGTTTGATGACGATGGCAGCATGGATATGTGGGGTTTTGCCGATCGGCACAAAAAGTATCAAGACGTGACGCTGGATAATCTTGATGGCTACGTCCAACATATTCAGAAATCGGGCAAGCGTGGACTATTTGAAATACTGCCTGGGCTGGGTGGCGTTAACAATGAGCCGCCGTGCCTCGAAGAGATAACGGACACCTTTAAGAACAGCGAGCTGCCAGTATTTGTGGTGTTTATTACCGACGGCGGCATAAGTAAAACCAAGGCAATTAAAGATGCGATAAGGCGCTCCGCGGACTATCCCATTTTCTGGAAGTTTGTTGGCTTGGGGGGGCGCGGATACGGCATTCTCGAAAAGCTGGACACCTTTACCGACCGCCGTATCGACAATACCCACTTCTTCCCGATTGATGATTTCGCAAAAATGAGCGACGAAAAAATTTACGATTTACTACTCGAAGAATTCGACGGCTGGCATCAGGAAGCTAAAAAAGCGGGCATTGTTTAATCACTAAAAGGCCTCCCAAGACGGAGGCCCGTATTTATGGCCAGTTACCGTGCGGCTTACTTGGCCTGCAGGCGCCTGATTTTCTCGATGGGCGGATTACGCTTGCCCCACGAGCTGTGGAACGGCCGCCAGTGCGGTTCCTGCGCCGCCGCCAGCATTTCATAATCACCGCGCGTATCGCCCCAGGCGCGCAGGTAATAGGAGGATAACGGCCCGTACTCTGCTTCAAGCCTGGCCACCTTCTGCGCACAGCGGCAGTTTTGCCCGCTAATGCGCCCGGTCAGCAGTCCGTCTTTAACTTCTAAATTAGTCCCTATCAGCTTGATACCTAACTTTTTAGCGAAGGGTTTCAGCACCATAGCCGGAGACGCCGAGCAAATGGTTACCGTCGCGCCAGAGTTGACCTGCGCAGCCACCGCAATCAGCCCCAGCGGGCGCATCAGCCGCGACCAATACTTCTGGCAAAACTCCTCGGCCTTTTTGTCTACCCAGGATTCTTCAACACCGGTCAAGAATGTCTCGATCAACACGCCTTTTAGTTCGTCACGGGTGACCTTACGACCAAAGCATTGCAGCGTAGGCATCACCAGTCGCATCATGCGGCGGGCAAACACGCGTTTGCCAAAAGCGAAACGCAGGAAGGGCACGAAACTGTCGCGGGTGGTCAGCGTCCCATCAAAATCGAAAACCGACAGGGAACTGCTGGGGGTTATGGCGCTATTAACCATGAGATACTGTGCTCCTTCCTTCATGCTGTCCATCTGGAGAGCGGGCATTTTCGAGAAACTGTTAGGGGTATTGTAATCGTTTTTGGAAGGGAGGTTTTGATCATTTGACGCAAGAATGCTGGGAACTATCTAATTGAGTTATTGAACGAGGTTCACAAGGTAACGGCAGAAGTATCTTTAAAAAACAGCGTGAGATAAAGGACTGAGTTCTGGTTATTAATGAAGTCGATATAAATATAGGGAGCATCTGAGTTAACGTTAGAACGTTTACGTTTATAGTAATCTATAAGTTATACATTTCAGAGGTTTGTCGGTGTTTTCCCGGTAATTATTTAGTATTTATTAAATGTTGATATTCCTTACCGGTAAATTAATAAGCCTAGCGTGGTAATTAACGATGATGTTTGTTTTAAATGTCAAAGCGGTAGGATGATATTAAGGCTTTTATCGATCCTTTTGGAGTATTTTACTTGCAGCATGGACCGATTGAGCTTAGGTTGGCAGTCATGGATTAGTAACAGCTTCTCATGGCTAGTTAATATTATGATATTTAAAATATTTACTTTAAATTGGAGTTAACATGACTAGTGCAAATATCAATGCGGCAATGCTTAACTGGGCGCGTGAACGCGCTGGTTTTGCCGTATCTGAATTTGCGAAAAAACTCGGCATTAGTGAAAAGCGCCTCCTTGAGTGGGAGTCTGGGCAACATGCCATGACTTTTAATCAGGCCATGCAATGTGCTGAAAAAGCTCACATTCCTTTTGGTTATCTATTTTTACAAACTCCACCAACCGACATTTTACCTATTCCTGATTTAAGAACATTGGGGGGAGAAAGTCCTGAACGTCTGAGTATAGAATTACTCGATTTGGTCAAGCTCATGCTTGAACGTCAGGAATGGTATAACGATTACCTGCGTGAACAATTAGCCGAACCTAATCAAGTGGTTGGTAAATTTTCCTTATCTGATGGCGTCATCAATGTTGTCAGAGATATGAGACGTAAACTGGGTGTAGAAGCTCATCCTCTTCGCGGAAATTGGGAGGAGTATTATCGCAACCTTGTTACTCGAATTGAGAACTTAGGCATCCTGGTGATGCGGCAGGCTGATCTGGGGCATCATTCTCGTCCGCTGAAAGTGGAGGAGTTTAGAGGCTTTGCCATCAGTGATGAGTTTGCCCCTGTTATCTTCGTTAACCACGCAGATGCCCCCGGTGTTAGATTGTTTACCTTGATCCATGAGCTTTGCCATATCTGGATTGGGCAATCTGGAATATCCGATGGAAATGTACACAACCATCGGCAAAGTGAAATATTTTGTAATGCTGTTTCCGCCGAATTTTTAGTTCCTGCCGATGAGTTCAGCCATCTTTGGCTACCGGATATAGATGATTGGCGTGTAAATTTGCCAACGCTTGAGCATCACTTTCATGTAAGCACCTGGGTACTGGCAAGAAGGGCATTAACACTTGGGTTTATTGATGAAAATGAATACCTGAGCTATGTGACTCTATTAAAATCCGCCTATCTTGAACGAGATAAAAGCGGTGGCGGGCCAACCTATTATAAAACCAAAAAAGCGCAGATTAGCCTGCGGTTTTCCAGGGCTGTGGTCGAGCAGGCATTAAGCGGACAAATGATGCTGCGTGAAGCCGGATGGCTTCTTGGTGGTATGAAACCTGCTAATATTGCTGAGTTTGCTAAGGAGCTAGGGATTTGAAATATTTATTAGATGCAAATACCTATATTCAGGCAAAAAATCAATATTATGGGATGGATATTTGTCCAGCTTATTGGAGTTGGCTAGATTTACAGTTCCAGCTTGGAAATATCGCCAGTGTCAACATGATTGCGAGAGAGCTCAAAGACGGTAACGATGAATTGGCAGAGTGGATAAAAGCACGCCCTACACACTTTATAAATAATGACGATGCTGATACGCAGATAATTTTTTCGGAGATTGCGCAAGCCGTAATGGCTGGTGATTATAATATTGCCAACAGAGACAGCTTTTTAGCGAATGCAGACCCGTGGATCATAGCTAAAGCAAAATCAATGGGAGCCACTGTTGTGACTCACGAATCTTTAGTTGCATCAAATAGTAAGAAAGTGAAAACTCCCAACATCTGCCATCAATTCTCCGTTCCATGCATTAATACCTTTCAGTTTTTACGTCAGCTAAAGGCATGTTTTGTTTTATAAAGCTTTGTTTTGAAGCGCTCGCTCTCACTCTCACTTCCTACATGCTCATTCCGCAATATAAGTCCCCAATTTAGTGAAACAGCGAAAGGTTAATCTTGAGAGCCTGGTATGTCGTTTTTTTTTATAACGAGATAATTTTGAAGGCAACAAAAAAGCCACTCCCTAAGAAGTGGCTTAATCTGCTGATCTACCAGCTAAAATTTGGTGGCCCCTACTGGACTTGAACCAGTGACCAAGCGATTATGAGTCGCGTGCTCTAACCAACTGAGCTAAGGGGCCGCGGGGCGAGATTATACGGCAGTTAGTTGCTTCAGGTCTATACTTCGACCAACTGTATGCCTGTTTTATGTTCAATTTTAGCTTGTTGTTATTGCTGCGAGTTTTTAGCATAGCAACATTAAAATCTGCTTAAGGCTTCACATGATCACCGACATCATCGACCACAATCTTCGGGTGCTTTTCTGCGGTATCAATCCGGGTCTTTCGACCGCGCACCACGGCTTTCATTTTGCCAATGCCAATAATCGTTTTTGGAAGGTCATCCATCAGGCGGGGTTCACCGAGCGGCTGCTGAAGCCGGAAGAGGAGCAGCACCTGCTGGATACCGGCTGTGGTATCACCATGCTGGTCGAGCGGCCAACGGTGGAGGCAACCGAGTTGGCGCGTAACGAGCTGCGCGACGGCGGTGAGGCGTTGAAAGCCAAGATTATGCAGTATCAGCCGCAGGCGCTGGCGGTGTTGGGCAAGCAGGCGTTTAGCAGCGCGTTTGGCATTCGCAAGGTGGAGTGGGGGCGTCAGTCGGTTACGCTGGGCGAAACCGAGATCTGGGTATTGCCTAATCCTAGCGGCCTCAATCGCGCGACCTTAGACGAGCTGGTGCAGAGCTATAAGCAACTGTCTGACGCCATCAACTAGCGCTCACGTGGTCCTGGAGCAATAAAAAAGCCCCGTCGGGATAGCCAGACGGGGCTTTTGCTTTCAACTGATGATAATCGCTTAAGGATTAATCGTCGAGGAAGCTACGCAGTACTTCGGAGCGGCTCGGGTGGCGCAGTTTACGCAACGCTTTAGCTTCGATCTGACGAATACGCTCACGGGTAACGTCGAACTGTTTGCCCACTTCTTCCAGCGTGTGGTCAGTGTTCATGTCGATACCGAAACGCATACGCAGAACTTTCGCTTCACGAGCGGTCAGGCCAGCCAGCACGTCATGCGTTGCAGAACGCAGGCTTTCTGAAGTAGCAGAATCCAGTGGCAGCTCGAGGGTAGTATCCTCGATGAAATCACCCAGATGCGAATCTTCATCGTCGCCGATTGGCGTTTCCATGGAGATAGGCTCTTTGGCAATCTTCAGCACTTTACGGATCTTGTCTTCTGGCATCAGCATACGCTCGGCCAGCTCTTCAGGCGTTGGCTCACGGCCCATCTCTTGCAGCATCTGACGGGAGATACGGTTGAGTTTGTTGATAGTCTCAATCATATGTACCGGGATACGGATGGTACGCGCCTGGTCGGCGATAGAGCGAGTGATAGCCTGACGGATCCACCAGGTCGCATAAGTCGAGAACTTATAACCACGGCGATATTCAAACTTATCAACGGCTTTCATCAGGCCGATGTTACCTTCCTGAATCAGGTCGAGGAACTGCAAGCCGCGGTTGGTGTATTTCTTAGCGATCGAAATAACCAGACGCAGGTTGGCTTCCACCATCTCTTTCTTCGCGCGACGTGCTTTAGCTTCACCGATCGACATGCGACGGTTGATGTCTTTAACCTGTTCGATGGTCAGACCGGTTTCTTCTTCGATCTGGCGCAGCTTGAGCAGCCCGCGCTGGACATCTTCAGTCACTTCTTTCAGTTTTTCAGACCATGGCTTAGCCATCGCCAGTGCCGCATCGAACCAGGTTTGATTGGTTTCGTTGCCGGCAAACAGGTTGACGAAGTTTTTCTTCGGCATTTTGCACTGTTCAACACACAGCTTCATGATCAGACGTTCCTGAGCACGAACGCGATCCATCATGGAGCGCATGCTGTTAACCAGGAAGTCGAACTGCTTAGGCACCAGGCGGAACTGTTTGAATACTTCAGACAGTTTCAGGATCTCTTCAGCAGAACTCTTGTGGCTGCGGCCGTTCTTCTTGATGACGGAACGGGTCGCTTCGTGCTGCTCACGCAGTTCGGTAAACTTCTGACGCGCCAGCTCAGGGTCGATGCTGTTGTCGTCTTCTGCATCGTCGTCGTCTTCTTCATCGTCGTCTGAGTCGTCTAATTCTTCGTTAGACAGCTCTGAACCTACGTGAGTCGCGGTCGGTGCAATTTCTTCTTCAGCGTTAGGGTCAACAAAACCGGTGATCAAATCTGACAGACGAGCTTCGCCTGCTTCAACACGGTCATATTGCTCTAACAAATAGGTGATAGCTTCAGGGTATTCGGCAACGGAACACTGAACCTGGTTGATACCGTCTTCGATACGTTTGGCGATGTCGATTTCGCCTTCACGGGTCAAGAGTTCAACGGTACCCATTTCACGCATGTACATGCGGACAGGATCGGTGGTACGGCCGATTTCAGATTCAACGCTTGAGAGCACCTGCGCTGCTGCTTCTGCTGCATCTTCGTCGGTATCAGGTCTATTCTCAGCCAGCATCAAGTCATCGGCATCAGGCGCTTCTTCAAGAACCTGTATACCCATGTCGTTGATCATCTGGATGATGTCTTCGATCTGGTCGGAGTCGACGATATCTTCCGGCAGATGGTCATTGACCTCAGCAAAGGTCAAATAGCCTTGCTCCTTACCACGGGTGACAAGTAGCTTAAGCTGTGACTGCGGGTTTTGCTCCATAAGACGGTATCCACACTTCAGAGTATTGGGTTGGAGTCGGTCGGCGAAACCGCCAACTATAACATTTGGGGCGTATTTAATTTCGCCGCGGCCCACTATGGCGGCATTTGGCGGGCTAGCATCCCGCCTATATGCGGCACTTAAGCCGTTGTATTCTTTACGCTTCGCCCTTGTCACCGTAGCGGCGTTGGCTGCGTTCGTTCACCCCAGTCACATACTTGTGTATGCTCCTGGGGACTCGCTCGCTTGCCGCCTTGCTACAGCACCAATGGCTTTGCGTAACGCTTATTAGCCATTATCACCTTAGCGGCGTTGGCTGCGCTCGTTCACCCCAGTCGCATACTTGTGTATGCTCCTGGGGACTCGCTCGCTTGCCGCCTTGCTACAGCACCAATGGCTTTGCGTGACGCTTATTAGCCATTATCACCGTAGCGGCGTTGGCTGCGCTTACTCACTCCAGTCACATACTGATGTATGCTCCTGAAGATTCGTGCGCTTGCCGCCTAGCTACAGCACCAATGGCTTTGCGTGACGTTGAGTGATTTAAGAAAAATTAAATGACTCAGCGTATAAATTTGTGTTCTATCGTTTTCTGCGCGCTTCGGTAATGGCTCGGACTTCTTCCCGCTCTTCGGCACTCAAGCCTTCGGTTCGTGAGCGGGCAATCAGCGTTTCCAGCCTTTGCACCAGTGCCGAATCAAACAAATGATCTAGCGCGTCCAGAAACGTTTTTTCTGCAATGTCCCTATCTGCTATATCGTCCCACATTGCCAGGATTTCAAGCTGTGGGCCGAATTTATTATCGCGATACATCTCCAGCAACTGGCCCGTTTTCAGGCCCGGCTGCGCGTTGCAGATCTCGGCGAGCTCATTTAGCAGATCTAACCCCGGAAGTTTTGATTGCTCTAAACCTTGCAACGAGGGTATAAGTGTAGCGAGTTGTGGATTTTGTACCAGCAATCCTATCAGTATACGCATGGTTGTGCGTTTTAGCTGAGGAGCCTGGTAGGTATTTACACTTTCTGCCGGCTTCGGCATCAGCTTTTCCAACTGGCTATCGTCTAAAATTCCAAGCTTGTTACCTAACTGCTGGCGCAAATACAGCCGCAGCGTCTCGCCTGGAACCTGGCTCACCAGCGGCAGCGCGAGCATGCTCAGCTTGGTGCGCCCTTCGGGACTGCTTAAATCGACCTGCGGTAGCAGGGTATCAAACAGGAAGGTCGAGATTGAATGCGCCTCTTCCATCCGTCGTTCAAACGCCTCTTTACCCTCTTTACGCACCAGCGTATCGGGATCTTCACCGTCGGGTAAAAACATAAAACGTAGCTGGCGGCCATCCTGCAAATAGGGCAGGGCAGTTTCCAGCGCACGCCAGGCGGCTTCTCGGCCTGCCCGGTCGCCGTCGTAACAGCAAATCACGGTGTCGGTCGCGCGGAATAACAGCTGAATGTGCTCAGCCGTGGTTGAGGTTCCCAGCGAGGCGACAGCGTAATCAACGCCGAACTGCGCCAACGCGACGACGTCCATATATCCCTCGACCACCAATAACTTAGCCGGCGTTGGGTGATTTAACTGTGCTTCATAAAGGCCGTAAAGCTGGCGGCCCTTATGGAAAATCTCTGTTTCTGGGGAGTTGAGATACTTGGGTAAGGCGTCGCCCAATACTCGTCCACCAAATGCTATTACCCGCCCGCGTTTGTCACGGATCGGGAACATGACGCGTTCGCGAAAACGGTCATAACTGCGCCCTTGTTCGTTGGTGATCAACATCCCGGCGTCGGTCAGAGAGCTTCTGTCGTCGGCGGTTTTACCAAAGCGTTTTAAGGCGTTGTCCCAGCCCGCAGGGGCGAAACCAATGGCAAAATGATTGATAACGTCGTCGCTTAAACCGCGCTGCGTTAAATATTCGCGAGCAGGTGCGCCGGCAGGTTGTTTAAGTGACTGTTGGTAGAACGCGCTAAGCGGTTCCATCAACTGATAAAGGCTTTGACGCTGATGGCGTTCCATTGGGGTCGGGCCGGTGCCAACTTCATAAGGCACTTCCAGACCTTGCATGGTCGCTAATTCCTCGATGCATTCGACAAATTCAAGCCTGTCGTAGTTCATCAGGAAGTCGACGGCGTTGCCGTGCGCTCCACAGCCGAAACAGTGATAAAACTGCTTATCGCTGTTTACGGTGAATGAGGGTGTTTTCTCATGGTGGAATGGGCAGCACGCGTGGTAATTCTTGCCTTGTTTCTTTAGCTTTACCCGGGCATCGACTAAGTCGACGATGTCGGTACGAGCCAGCAAGTCATTGATAAATACGCGCGGAATTCTCCCAGCCATAAGCCCTTACTCACTGACCCTGCACCTTTGGCTTTGCTGCGTTAGCGGCATCACTAAAGCTGACGGGTGTAGCCTATAAACGAGAACAAGCCGCGCATTCCTTTCGGAAAGCACGGCCTTCGTATGCAACTACTCGGTCTGCGCGTTTTAAAAAAACAGTATCACGCGGGTGGGGTTGCCCCCGAAGAATTAATACAGACGAGTGCGACGTGCGTTTTCGCGAGCCAGTTTCTTGGCGTGGCGTTTTACAGCAGAAGCTTTAGCGCGTTTACGTTCGGTAGTCGGTTTTTCATAGAATTCGCGACGACGAACTTCGGCTAAAACACCTGCTTTTTCGCAGGAACGCTTGAAGCGACGCAGAGCTACGTCGAACGGCTCGTTTTCACGTACTTTAATTACAGGCATGTGCCTCTCACCTCGATAAAATCGGTTTGTTCGCTAGCGTTGTGCCAGCTCATTTCAAAATGGTGCGGAATTTTACTCCACTTTGCCCGGCATTGTAAAGCCCAATGGCAAATTGAAACGGGCGTTTTACAATCCTCATCTTGGGGGACTGTGCGTTCGCTTTTGCGTCGGCCGGCGATTATATACCAATCAACTCGAATTGCTCGATATTAATCATTGTTTTGTGCATAAAACTGGCAATTGTGAACCTATTGAACGCCTTTGCCCGACGGCGAGACATTCCCGTCGCCGGGTTGTGTGCTAGACTACGCGCCGCGAGTTAGCGCGAAAACATGATGGAAATAGCGATGCGAGTACTGGGTATAGAAACGTCCTGTGATGAAACCGGGATTGCAATTTACGACACCGAAAAAGGGTTGCTGGCTAACCAACTGTATAGTCAGGTAAAAGTGCACGCTGACTACGGCGGTGTGGTGCCAGAACTGGCCTCGCGCGACCACGTGCGTAAAACGCTGCCGCTGATCCAGGAGGCGCTGAAAGAGGCCAACCTGAGCGCTCAGGACATCGATGGCGTGGCGTACACCGCCGGTCCGGGCCTGGTGGGTGCATTATTAGTGGGGGCTACCATTGGCCGCTCGCTGGCGTTTGCCTGGAACGTGCCCGCTGTTCCTGTCCATCATATGGAAGGGCATCTTTTAGCGCCGATGCTGGAAGACAATCCTCCCGAATTTCCTTTTGTTGCACTGCTGGTTTCCGGCGGCCATACCCAGCTGATTAGCGTGACCGGCATTGGTGAATACAAGCTGCTCGGCGAGTCAGTGGATGACGCTGCGGGTGAGGCCTTTGATAAAACGGCAAAACTTCTCGGGCTTGATTATCCCGGTGGTCCGCTGTTGTCAAAAATGGCCCAGCAGGGCGTGGCGGGGCGTTTTACCTTCCCGCGTCCGATGACCGATCGTCCGGGTCTGGATTTTAGCTTTTCCGGCCTGAAAACCTTTGCCGCTAATACCGTGCGCGGCAATGACAGTGACCCGCAAACGCATGCCGACATCGCCCGTGCGTTTGAAGATGCAGTGGTCGATACGCTGGCTATCAAATGCAAACGCGCGCTGGATCATACCGGCTTCAAGCGTCTGGTGATGGCGGGCGGCGTGAGCGCTAACCGAACCCTGCGCAGCAAGCTGGCGGAGGTGATGAGCAAGCGCGGCGGCGAGGTGTTTTATGCGCGTCCAGAATTTTGTACCGATAACGGGGCGATGATTGCCTACGCGGGAATGGTGCGGATGAAAACCGGTGCGACGGCGGACCTGAGCGTGTCAGTACGCCCACGCTGGCCGTTGGAAGAGTTGCCGCCTGTGTGAGGCGTGCTGCGACGGCGTTGCTGCGTCGCTTCGAAATACTCACATACTGATGTATGCTCCGTTTTCTCAGCTCCTGGCGCCTTGTCTCGCTGTGCCTCACGCAGGCCATACTGGAGTGAGGCGTGCTGCGACTGCGTTGCTTAATCACAACGCCTGTGTGAGGCGTGCTATGACTGCGTTGCTGCGTCGCTTCGAAATACTCACATACTGATGTATGCTCCGTTTTCTCAGCTCCTGGCGCGTTGTCTCGCTATGCCTCACGCAGGTTGCCGCCTGTGTGAGGCGTGCTGCGACGGCGTTGCTGCGTCGCTTCGAAATACTCACATACTGATGTATGCTCCGTTTTCTCGACGTCTAGCGCCTTGTCTCGCTGTGCCTCACGCAGGCTTGGTTTGGGTGTAAGAAATGCAGGTTTGGGTGTAAGCAGTGCAAACAAAAAACGACCCATTGGCGGTCGTTTTTTTTGTCTGCTATTTGCCGTCTTTTACCTGCTGAGCGCTTTTTCTGTCCTCGCGCTTTTGTTTAAGACGGGTCCAGATTTTGGTTTCCTGGCCGCGCCACAGGCGTTGAATGTTGTCGTGATGGCGCAGCAGGATCAGGCAGGAGAGCATGGCGACCGGGAAGGTAAACTGTGGCTTAAACCACCAGACGTAAAACGGCGCAATCAGCGCGCTGACGATCGCGCCCAGCGAGGAATATCCGCTCAGCAGCACGGTTAACAGCCAGGTTCCGGTCATCAGGCCGGTAAGATCCCAACCGATCGGCGCAATCGCACCTAGCGCGGTCGCTACGCCTTTGCCACCCTGGAAGCGGAAGAACACCGGATAAATGTGCCCGAGACAGGCGGCGATAGCGGTGAAGCCGAGATACATCGGCGTTACATGCAGCTTGTAAGCCAGCCAAACCGGCAGCATGCCTTTAAGAATATCGAAGATCAGCACTGACACGGCGGCGGCCTTGCCACCAAAGCGCAGCACGTTGGTTGCACCGGGGTTGCCAGAGCCTTGGGTACGGGGGTCGGGTAATCTCGCCAGGCGGCAGACCAGAATAGCACTGGAAATTGAGCCGCAAAGGTAAGCGAGAATAATCATTCCAAGCGCGGTTGCACTCATAAAAACAATTCCGTCTATTAGGGGTCGTGTAAAACACTACTCTCATGGATAATACGCACTTTCAGCTGGAAGTGGTATCCCTTTGGGGCATTACAGCTTAGCCAAAATAGAGAGAATTGCGTGATGGATATCGTTTTTATTGAGCAACTGAATGTAATTACCACCATTGGCGCTTTTGAGTGGGAACAGACTATTCAGCAGAAGCTGGTGTTCGATATCGAACTGGCGTGGGATAACCGTAAATCTGCGCAAAGTGATGATGTGAATGATTGTCTGAGCTATGCCGACGTCAGTGATGTGGTGATCCAACACGTGACTTCGCAAAGTTTTGCGCTGGTTGAGCGGGTCGCGGAAGAGGTCGCCAGCCTGCTAATGTCGCGCTTTAACACGCCGTGGGTGAAGATTAAACTCAGTAAGCCCGGTGCCATCGCCCATGCTGCAAACGTTGGCGTCATTATTGAACGTGGCACCTTAGCTAAATAATTTTAGTTTTTATTTAATTCTGGCCGTCATAATTGAAAAACTGCTGTCATAATAATGCATTACTACTAGTAAACTGCCGGTTATTTTAGGCTTAGGTAGCAAAGTCATTTATTTTTCCATAAGACGTTAGAGCTTATTGCGCTTTTTAAATCAACATACTATTTGGGGCAGGGATATTATGGTAACTGAAGGTCATCAGCTATTAATCGCGCTGATTTTAGGGATCGTTGAAGGCTTGACTGAATTCTTGCCGGTATCATCCACCGGACATTTAATTATTGCCGGTAACCTGATGGGTTACACGGATGATAAGTCGAAGGTTTTTGAGGTTATCATTCAGTTAGGCTCGATACTGGCTGTGGTAGTGATGTTCTGGCGTCGCCTATTTGGACTGATTGGCATTCATTTTGGCAAGAAGGTTGAACATGAGGGCGTCGGTAAAGGTCATCTGACATTACTGCATATTATTCTCGGCATGTTGCCCGCGGTGGTGGTGGGTCTGCTGTTTAGCCACGATATTAAAGCGCTGTTCGAACCTAAATACGTGATGTACGCGCTGGTAGTCGGCGGTATTTATATTCTGATCGCCGAATGGGTAAAACCGAAATTTCCCAAGGCGGTCGGCGTCGATGATATTACCTATTTGCAGGCGTTCCTGATCGGCTGTTTCCAGTGTCTGGCGCTTTGGCCCGGATTCTCGCGCTCAGGTGCCACTATCGGCGGCGGATTGCTGGTTGGCGTTAGCCGCTATGCGGCATCGGAATACTCGTTCCTACTAGCGGTGCCGATGATGTTGGGAGCCAGTATTCTCGATCTCTACAAGAATCATTCGATTCTCAGCTGGTCAGATTTGCCGATGTTTGCGGTGGGCTTTATTACCGCGTTTATCGTCGCGCTGATAGCGATCAAGACCTTCCTTAACGTGATCAAACGTATTTCATTTATCCCCTTTGCGATCTATCGTTTCGTAGTTGCTGCTCTGATTTACTGGGTATTTTTGACCTGATAGTGCCCCGAAAACAAAAACCCCGCCGAAGCGGGGTTTTTTTTTTAACATTAGCGGATGCCTGAGACGAGCCTTTAACGCGGCATGATGTCCTGCGTTTCTCGCCATTCGGCCATGGCCGCAATTCGGCGTTTGCCTAGCTCCTCACGGATCGCCATGCCCTGCAAGCCCAGCGCCACCACCTCCTTGATCGACACGCCGTTTGCCGCGTTAAATGCCGCACGCAGGTAGTCGCCCTGCGGGTAGGGATTTTGTTCGAATCCGGTTCTACCGCGGGCATCGGCTTCGCTGGTCAGGATCATCTGCTCAAGCCGCTGCGGTTTGCGCCACACGTCGATGTTATCGAAAAGCTTAAGCAACGTTTCAGGGCGCAGGCGCTCAACGGTATGAATAAGGTCGTGAAACTCGGCCACTAATACCGCTAAATCACGCACTGCCGTCGGTACGCGCAGGCGTTGGCACAATCCCTCGACCAGCTTCACGCCGGCAGGGCCGTGGCCGTGGTGGCTTGGCCAATGTTCGGGCGGTGTCAGCGCCTTACCAAGGTCGTGACAGAGGGCCGAGAAGCGAATATCAACCTCGTCGCTCAGCTCGGCGGCCATCTTCAGCGTCATCAGCGTATGGATACCGGTGTCAATTTCAGGATGCCATTTTGCCGGGGCCGGTACGCCAAACAGCGCGTCGACTTCCGGAAACAACACCTTTAAGGCGTTACAGTCGCGCAACACCTGAAAATAAACCTGCGGATCGAGGGTTTGCAGCGCTTTTTCCGTCTCTTTCCACACTCTTTCCGGCGTCAGGGCCTCGAGTTCACCGCTGGCGGCCATTTCGGTAATTAAACGCTGAGTTTCTGGCGCGATAGTAAAGCCTAAATGGGCAAAACGGGCCGCAAAGCGTGCAAGGCGTAAAACGCGCAGCGGATCTTCGCCGAAGGCCTCGGACACGTGGCGTAAAATCCGCGCGTCGAGATCTTGCTGGCCGTGATACGGGTCGACAAGTTCGCCATCCGCGCTGCGGGCAATGGCGTTAATCGTCAGGTCACGACGCATCAAATCTTCTTCCAGCGTCACGTCCGGTGAGGCGTAGCAGGTGAAACCGTTATAACCGCTACCCGATTTTCGCTCAGTGCGCGCCAGGGCATATTCTTCACGGCTGTGCGGATGGAGGAACACCGGAAAATCTTTGCCAACCTGCTGATAGCCGAGATCGAGCATCGCCTCGGGAGTGGAACCCACCACTACCCAATCTTGCTCAACAACGGCAAGGTTTAACAGACTGTCGCGGACGGCACCGCCGACCAGATAGATTTTCACGTGTCACTCCTGGAAATAGACTCAGAGGAAAGGGGATATGCCCCTATTGTAGCAAATTTGTTAACAGGGTTTATGGCTAATAATTTATGGCTAAAAGCGGGGCTAACTGCGCTATCCCTCACCTTGCCAAAGGCGATAGGCGGCTTAATCAGCGGCAACGCGAAAAGGCACGCAAGGTGCCTCTTCATTAACTGACTAAAACCTGTTGCCGCTACCGAGCTAAAACTCAGCTCATCCAGCGATCTTTCTTCCTGCGACGCGGCACCAGATGCGGCAACACCAGCCCAAGGATCAGACCCACGCCAGCCACGCCGCCACCGTACATAAACCATTGTAAAATAATGGTTCTTTGTTTGTCATCCAGCTGGACATTCACCGCGCTGACTTTTTTCTGTGCCACAATCAGCTGATTTTTGAGATCCTGATTCTCGGTCTTCAGGCCGTTGATAATGCCGTCGCTGGAGGAGACTTTCTGCTGCATCTCTGCGGTGCGCTGATTCCAGCTATTATCAATATTGGTCAGTTTGTCGGTCAGGGTTTTAACCTGCTGTTGCAGATCGGGAACCTGCGTGCGCACGCTCGGTGAGGTGCTCAGCTGGTCCAGTGGGATCCAGGCATCACGGCCTTTTGCATCAACGATTTGGCCATAATTAGTGGCGGTATTAACGCCTTTTAGCGTCACCTGATCACCAGAGTTCAGTGCGCCAACAATGCGGAACTGGTTGCCCGGGCCGCTGTGGATATAGGTGATCAGATCGTCGGAAATATAGCGCTTTTCATCTGCATGAGCGCCCCAAGTGATGCCTAAAGAAAGCAAAGCGAAGCCGAAAAGGCGTAATTTATTCATTATTAGTCATTCTTCGTGGTTTACGGGCCTGCGGATCAGTGCCCCGACTGTCGATATAATTTGAGTTGCACGATATTAAGGGCAACAGTGTGACGACGCAACGCATAAACCTAAATGAGAACTATCTTACAATCCCACGAGATGCGGCTCGCAGCGGGCGTGTGTGGTAGAATCGCAAAAATTTTTCTTATAAGCCCAGAGGCTTATTAGCCAAGACCGGTGCCAAGACTTATGACCCTAGAAATTGAATTAAAATTTATCGCTAGCCCAGCGGCGATTGCCGAGCTTCCTGAGCAGTTGGCCGCCTTCTCCAGCCAGCATTCTGCCCCGCAGAAGCTGACCAATATTTATTACGAAACCGCCGATAACCGCCTGCGTAAGCTGGATATGGGGCTGCGCATTCGCGGCTTCGACGACAGCTACGAGATGACGATCAAAACCGCCGGTAAAGTGGTTGCCGGATTGCATCAGCGTCCCGAATATAATGTCAGCATCAAAAAGCCCGAACTGGATCTGAGCCTGTTTCCGGCGGATATCTGGCCGGAAGGTTTTGACGTCAGCGCCCTACAGGCCGATTTATTACCGCTGTTCCGTACCGATTTCGTGCGGGAGAAGTGGGTGATCACTTACCAGCAAAGCGAGATCGAACTTGGCTTGGACCAGGGAAGCGTGACCGCAGGCGAGCTGTCAGAGCCGCTGTCTGAAATCGAGTTGGAAATCAAACAGGGCAACACCGCCGATCTGCTGGCGCTGGCGTCCCTGCTGGGTAACAACGGCGGCCTGCGTCTCGGTGGCCTGAGCAAGGCGGCGCGAGGCTATCACCTGGCGCAGGGCAACGTGCTGCGCGAGGCGCGTAACCTGCCGGTCTATCAGCCAGCGGCGAAAACCACGGTTGAACAGGCTTTGAGCGGCACGCTCGAGCTGGCGCTGAGCCATTGGCAGTATCATGAAGAACTGTGGGTGCGCGGCGAGAAAACGGCGCGTATCAGCGTATTGCAGGCAGTTGAAGCAGTACGCCAGACGCTGGTGATCTTCGGTGGCCTAATTCCGCGCAAGGCCTCGACCGAGCTACGTGCGTTGCTGACCGAACTGGCCGAAAAGCTGGAGAAGAAAGGACTGGATGCGCAGGAAGTTTGCCTAAGCGCCGATTATCTCAAATGTAAGTTAGTGCTTACTTCATGGTTGGCCAACCAAGGCTGGAAGCCGTTCGTCGATGAGAAATCACAGAAGAAACTCGATGGCTCCTTCAAACGGTTTTCCGACATCATGCTCGGCCGCACCGCTGCCGATCTCAAAGAGGCCTTTGCCCAGTCGTTGACCGAAGAGGGCTTCCGCGACCAGCTGGCGCGCCTTAAGCGTCAGATTATCTCCTTCCACCTGCTGTCTGGCGCCTACCCGTTGGAAGAGGCGATGGCCTATATTACCGTCTGGACCGAGCTGCAGCAGGCTATCGTTCAGCAACAGCACGCCTGGGAAGACTCGGCGCGTCAGCATGCGGTGATCCAGCCTGCATTCTGGCTCAATGGACAGCCACGCTAATTGCCAAGCCCGGCCTGACGCGATGTCAGGCCGATTATCATAGGGACCCGAATCATGTTGCCTCTCACCCCGCTGCTTGAGGCTCAAGCCGAAAAGCTGCACCTGCGTTTTAAACAAAGCATCGAACAGCAGCAGTTAACTGACCTGCCTGCACTCAGTGATGACGCGCTTCGCGTATTGTCCAGCAGCGATTTCATCAGTGAGAACTTTATCTCTCACCCGCAGTGGTGGCAGCAGATTGCAGCCGAGCCGCCGGGGGTGGACGAGTGGCAACATTATTCGAACGAACTGGCCGCCGCGCTGGCCCAGGTCAGCGACGAACCGGGCCTGATGAAGGCGTTACGCCAGTTTCGCAAAGCCAAAATGCTGCGCATTAGCTGGTCGCAGGCGATGCAAACCAGCAGCTGTGAGCAAACGCTGCAACAGCTGAGCGTACTGGCCGAAACGCTGATTGTCGCCGCCCGTGACTGGCTGTATGCGCTATGCTGCCGCGAATGGGGCACGCCGATGAATGCCGCAGGCGAGCCGCAGAGGCTGTTGATCCTTGGCATGGGCAAATTAGGCGGCGGTGAACTGAATTTCTCCTCCGATATTGACCTGATTTTTTCCTATCCTGAGAACGGGCAAACTCAGGGTGGACGCCGCCAGCTGGAAAATGCGCAATTTTTTACCCGCCTCGGCCAGCGTCTGATTAAAGCTTTGGATCAGCCTACTTTCGACGGTTTCGTGTATCGCGTCGATATGCGCCTGAGGCCGTTTGGCGACAGCGGACCGTTGGTAATGAGCTTCTCGGCGATAGAAGACTATTACCAGGAGCAGGGCCGCGACTGGGAGCGCTATGCGATGGTCAAGGCCAAGCTGATGGGCGGTGCGGAAGACGTCAGCAGCCAGGAAATTCGTAAGATGCTGAAACCTTTTGTGTTTCGGCGCTACATCGATTTTAGCGTGATCCAATCGCTGCGTAATATGAAAGGCATGATCGCCCGAGAAGTTAGGCGGCGCGGTCTGAAAGACAACATCAAGCTGGGTGCCGGCGGTATTCGCGAGATTGAGTTTATCGTACAGGTATTTCAGCTGATCCGCGGCGGGCGCGAGCCCTCACTCCAGCAGCGCGCGCTGTTGCCGACGCTGCAGGCGATAGAATCGCTGCACCTGCTGCCCGAAAATCAGGTGCGCCAGCTTACCGAAAGCTACCTGTTTTTGCGTCGTCTGGAAAACCTGCTGCAGGCGATTGCCGATGAGCAAACCCAAACCCTGCCGGAAGACGAGCTAAACCGCGCCCGGCTGGCGTGGGGCATGAATTTTAGCCACTGGGACGAGCTTAGCCAACACACGGCTCGACATATGCAGGCTGTGCGCGGCGTGTTTGACGAGCTGATTGGCGACGATACCCCCGACGCGGGCGACGATCCGCAGCAGGAGCAGTTCAACAGCCTGTGGACCGATCAACTGGACGATAGCGATCTGCTGACGCTGGCAACATCGCTGTCGGATCAGGGACGCACCAGCCTGCTGCGCACCATTAACGAATTTCGTCAGGATGTCGATAAGCGCACCATTGGCCCGCGCGGTAGGGACCAGCTCGACCAGCTAATGCCAAGGATGCTGGCGCAAGTGTGTACTTACCACAACGCCGACCTCGTGCTGCAACGCCTGACTTTGCTGCTGCTAAATATCGTGACTCGTACCACCTACATCGAGCTGCTGGTGGAGTATCCCGGCGCGCTCAAGCAGCTGATCCGCCTGTGTGCCGCCTCACCGATGGTCGCTAACCAACTGGCGCGTCACCCGATTTTGCTCGACGAACTGCTCGATCCCAATACGCTTTATAACCCTATTTCTCCCGATTCTTATCCCGACGAGCTGCGCCAGTATCTGCTGCGCGTGCCGCCGGACGATGAAGAGCAGCAAATCGAGGCGCTGCGGCAGTTTAAGCAGTCTCAGCAGTTGCGCATCGCCGCCGGGGACATTGCCGGCGCGCTGCCGGTGATGAAAGTAAGCGATCATCTCACCTACCTGGCCGAGGCGATCCTCACTGCGGTTATCCAGCAGGCGTGGGACCATATGTTAGCCCGCTACGGCCAGCCCGCTCACCTGCAGCAGCGCGAAGGGCGCGGCTTCGCGGTGATCGGCTACGGCAAACTCGGCGGTTGGGAACTGGGCTACAGTTCGGATATGGATCTGGTCTTCCTGCACGATTGCCCGATGAACGTGGTGACCGACGGACCGCGCAGCATCGACGGCCGCCAGTTTTACCTGCGCCTGGCGCAGCGCATCATGCACCTCTTCAGCACCCGCACCGCCTCGGGCATTCTCTATGAGGTGGACGATCGTCTGCGCCCCTCTGGCGCGTCGGGGATGCTGGTCAGCACCGTGACCGCCTTCCACGAATACCAGCAGGAAAGCGCGTGGACCTGGGAACATCAGGCGCTGGTTCGGGCGCGAGTGGTGTACGGCAGTCCACAGATGACCCAGCAGATCAACGTCATTCGCCGTGAAATTCTCTGTAAACCGCGCGACGGCGAGCAGTTAAAGAAAGAAGTGCGCGAGATGCGTGAAAAAATGATCGGCCATCTGGCGAGTAAAAAAGGCGACGTTTTCGACCTGAAAGCCGATCCGGGCGGCATTACCGATATTGAATTTATCGCCCAGTATTTGGTGCTGCGATACGCCAATATAGAGCCGGAGCTGACGCGCTGGTCCGACAATGTGCGAATTTTCGAGCTGATGGCCCGCTATAACATCATGGAACAGCAGGAGGCGGTGCAGCTGACCCACGCCTACGTGACCCTGCGCGATGAAATACATCATCTGGCATTGCAGGAACATAATGGCAAAGTTGCGGTCGATATGTTTGTCACCGAGCGTGAGCAGATCAGGGCAAGCTGGCAGCGTTGGCTGAACTAGCGGGGTTTCGTCCGATCCTTTTTCGCTTGTGCTATTATCGCGCGCGCTGTTTTCAGGATGATGATCGTTTTTGGCTATGATTTTCAGCTAGCCTGTTTGCCCGTTTTTCTGCCCGGTATTGAAGGGCATATCTGTTTTGGAGTGTGGGATGAAAGTAACTTTGCCTGAGTTTCACCGTGCCGGGGTTTTGGTGGTGGGTGACGTAATGCTAGACCGTTACTGGTATGGCCCAACCAGCCGTATTTCACCGGAAGCGCCGGTGCCGGTGGTTAAGGTTAACACCATCGAAGAGCGTCCGGGCGGCGCGGCAAACGTGGCAATGAACATTGCCTCGCTCGGCGCGCGTTCTCAGCTGATCGGCCTGACCGGTGCCGATGACGCTGCCCGCGCGCTGAATGAACGCCTGAGCGAAGTGAACGTGACCTGCGATTTTCTCGCGGTGCCGACCCATCCGACGATTACCAAATTACGCGTCCTGTCGCGTAACCAGCAGCTGATCCGCCTCGACTTCGAAGAAGGTTTTGAGGATGTCGATTTGCAGCCGATGCTGGAAAAAATCAAACACGCGCTGCCGCAAACCGGCGCGCTGGTGCTGTCTGACTACGCCAAGGGCGCATTGAAAGACATCGAGCAAATGATCGCGTTGGCCAACGCCGCCGGCGTTCCGGTGCTTATCGATCCCAAAGGATCGGATTTCGAACGCTATCGCGGAGCCACGCTGCTCACGCCGAACCTTTCCGAGTTTGAAGCGGTGGTGGGTCCTTGTAAAACCGAGGAACAGCTGGTGGAAAAAGGCATGGCGTTGATCGCCAGCTTCGATCTTTCGGCCCTGCTGGTGACCCGCTCCGAACAGGGCATGACCCTGCTGCAACCGGGCAAAGCGCCGCTGCATTTGCCGACCCAGGCTCAGGAAGTGTTCGACGTAACCGGCGCGGGCGATACGGTGATCGGCGTGCTGGCTACGGTACTGGCCGCCGGTAACAGCCTGGAAGAGGCCTGTTTCCTGGCTAACGCCGCTGCCGGTGTGGTGGTGGCTAAGCTGGGCACCTCGACCGTTTCTACCGTCGAGCTTGAGAACGCCGTGCACGGCCGTCCTGAAACCGGTTTTGGGGTGATGAGCGAACAGCAGTTGCAGCTCGCCGTCGCGCAGGCGCGTAAGCGCGGCGAGAAGGTAGTGATGACCAACGGCATCTTCGATATCCTGCACGCCGGTCATGTCTCTTATCTGGCTAACGCCCGTCGGTTAGGCGATCGTTTAATCGTTGCCGTTAACAGCGATGCCTCCACCAAACGTCTTAAAGGCGAAAGTCGCCCGGTTAATTCGCTGCCACAGCGCATGGCCGTGCTGGCCGCGCTCGGTGCCGTAGACTGGGTGGTGAGCTTTGAGGAAGATACCCCGCGTCGCCTGATCGCCGGAATTTTGCCGGATCTGTTGGTCAAGGGCGGAGACTACCAGCCGCAGCAGATTGCGGGCTGCGATGAGGTGTGGGCCAACGGCGGCGAGGTTAAGGTGCTTAACTTCGAAGACGGCTTATCGACCACTAAAATCATTAATCAGATTAAATCACAGCGTGACTGACGCGTCGTTGCGGGTGATTTATCGCTAGAAAAAAGGCCTGCAGCGATGCGGGCCTTGTTGTTTCTCAACGTCCGGATATTTTTCAGCGTTGTGCAGCGCGCACGCGGCAAGGTCTGAATTATTCGGCTTTAGGCGCCGAGGCCGGTGCGGTCGCAACGTTCGGCACGGACTCGGTTGTCGCGGCCACCAGCTTGCCTTCAAGCTCGGCAAGACGCTGTTCCAGCAGGGTCAGTTTTTCACGGGTGCGCAGCAATACCTGAGTCTGTACGTCGAATTCTTCACGGTTAACGAGATCCATGCGGCTGAACTGAGCCTGAAGAACCTGGCGCACTTTCTTTTCTGTATCTTCCCCAAACTCGCGGATGCCTTTCGGCAGCGCTTCGTGCACCTGGCGAGCAATTTGTTCAATTTTTTTAGTGTCGATCATCGTCGTTACCCTGTTTCAGAAAAGTGGCGTTCTCTTAGTGTAATGCCTGAACGCCATTCTATAAACCTATGTGCTGGCTTTTAATAGCACAAAGGACGCATTGCTCCGACGTTTTTTTGGCGTTATAGTTGTTTTGCTTATTCTCAGGGCGGGGTGCAAGTCCCCACCGGCGGTAAACCACAGAGTACATTGATGAAACACTCTTTCATCATCGTGGAAGCCCGCGAGCGCTTGAGTTTCTGATTTTAGGAAGCTCAGGGTCAGCAGATCCGGTGTAATTCCGGGGCCGACGGTTATAGTCCGGATGGGAGAGATTAACGAAAAGATCGGGCTTAGCGGCCCGCAACGTTATTTTATAGCGATAGCCCGCTATCCGCACGGCTATGCTTACTCCGCAAGACGCCCTGATTCTGGTAATCCATTTATTTTTCATTGTGTTAATGAGGTTATTTTACCATGAATCAGACTTTACTTTCCGAATTCGGTACCCCGCTAGAACGTGTTGAACGTGCGCTTGCCGCACTGCGCAATGGCCAGGGTGTGATGGTGCTGGACGACGAAAACCGCGAAAATGAAGGTGACATGATTTTCGCCGCTGAAACCATGACCGTTGAACAAATGGCGCTTAGCATTCGCCACGGCAGCGGCATTGTTTGCCTGTGCCTGACCGACGAACGCCGCAAACATCTCGAGCTGCCGATGATGGTTGAGCACAACTCCAGCCATTATCAGACCGGTTTCACCGTGACCATCGAGGCCGCCGAGGGCGTCACCACCGGCGTGTCGGCATCCGACCGTTTAACCACCATTCGTGCGGCCATTGCCGAGAATGCCAAGCCGTCAGACCTTAATCGTCCCGGCCACGTATTTCCGCTGCGCGCGCGCGACGGCGGTGTCTTAACCCGCCGTGGTCATACCGAAGCCACCATCGACTTAGTCAGCCTGGCCGGCTTTGGCCCTTACGGCGTGCTGTGTGAGCTGACTAACGATGACGGTTCCATGGCTCACGCGCCAGAGTGCATCGCTTTTGCCAACGGCCATAGCATGCCGGTAGTGACCATCGACGACCTGGTTGCCTATCGCGAAGCGTTGACTCAGCAGGCAGGCTAATACCGATTTGAAGAGAGTGTTCAAATTTATTGAATATCTTCATCACGGTTATCCGGCTGTTTCCAGCCCGCTAAAGGAGTAATCTTTTCCTATCGAACGGACGCCGCAGTGTCACCCACGCGGCGCGCCGTTACCTCTTAATTCAGGCGGTAAGGAAAATTTTATGACCACTTCACGTATGCCCGCACTGTTCCTCGGACACGGCAGCCCAATGAACGTGCTCGAAGACAACGTTTATACCCGAGCCTGGGAAGCGCTGGGTGAAAGCCTGCCGCGTCCTAAGGCTATCCTGGCGATTTCTGGCCACTGGTACACCCGCGGCACCGCGGTGACCGCCATGGAACATCCGCGTACTATTCACGACTTTGGCAATTTCCCGCAGGCGCTGTTTGACAAACGCTATCCGGCACCGGGCTCACCGGCGTTGGCCAAGCGCGTTCAGGCGCTGCTGGATCCGGTCGATGTCATTGCCGACACCGGCGAGTGGGGCTTTGACCACGGTACCTGGGGCGTGTTAATCAAGATGTATCCTGATGCCGATATTCCGCTGATCCAGCTGAGTATCGACGGCACTAAACCGGCCGAATATCACTATCAGCTGGGGAAAAAGCTGGCCGCCCTGCGTGACGAGGGGGTAATGATTGTCGCCAGCGGCAACGTGGTGCACAACCTGCGGATGGTGAAGTGGGAGAGCAACGCGGCGGCTTATCCGTGGGCGGGCGCTTTCGAGCAGTTTGTTAAGGATAATCTTGAGTGGCAAGGCGAGGCTAAGGATCATCCGTTAGTTAACTTTATGCAGCACGAGGGCGGCCTGTTGTCTAACCCGACGCCCGATCACTTCCTGCCGTTGCTCTACTTGCTGGGATCCTGGGACGGCGTTGAGCCCATCACGACGCCAACCCAGGGGATCGTGATGAGTTCACTGAGCATGCTTTCAGTGCAGCTCGGTTAAAGCGCAAGGGGTTAATCAATAATGCTGTGCGGATAGAAGCGTGAAAGATCCTGAGTGATCAGCGCTTTGTCTTCACGCAGTCCGATGCCGCAGGGCTGGTCGTTGATCAGCCAACTGCCGATCAGCGTGTAGCTATCATTAAAGCGCGGCATGGGGCAATATTGCTGCACGATCATGCCTTCTTTACCGTAGGGACCGTCCGCGCTGGCGAGCTCTTTGCCGTTTTCAATGATGCGAATGTTCGCCCCTTCACGCGAGAACAGCGGTTTGATCACGTAGCTGCTCATGGGCGGATGCGCGTCGTCTGCAAAATATGACTCGAGCAGGTTAGGGTGGTTGGGGAACATTTCCCACAGCAGCGGCAGCAGGGCTTTATTAGAGATAATCGCCTTCCAGGCCGGTTCCAGCCAGCGTACACCCGCGTCCTCCAGCTTGGTGGAAAAGGTTTCGCGGAACATAAACTCCCACGGATAGAGCTTGAACAGGTTACTGATGATCTGATCCTGCGGATCGGTAAACTGCCCGCGCTCGCCTAAACCAATCTCTTCTATATACAGAAACTCGCTGGCCAGACCGGCCTCCTGTGCGCAGTCCTGCAGGTACTGCACGGTGCCGCGATCCTCTTCGGTATCCTGACAGCAGGCGAAGTGCAACAGCGAAAAGCCGTGCTGGTTCTTAAGTTCGGCAAAACGCGCAATCAGCTTTTCCTGCATGCTGTTGAACTGATCGGCATGGGGCGGAAGCTGGCCTGCGGCAATCTGATCTTCGAGCCATAGCCACTGGAAGAACGCCGCTTCATACAGCGAGGTGGGCGTGTCGGCGTTGTTTTCCAACAGCTTGGGCGGATTAATACCGTCGTAGACTAGATCGAGGCGCGAATAGAGCGAGGGCTGCTGGGTGCGCCATGAGGCCCTGACAAACTCCCACACGTGTTTGGGAATTTGAAATTTAGCCATCAGCGTATCGCTGTTAACCACGCGTTCAACCACCTTGAGGCACATCTGATGCAGCTCGGCGGTAGCGTCTTCTAGCTGTTCAATCTGCGCCAGCGTGAATTGATAATAGGCGTCCTCACACCAGTAAGGCTCGCCGTACATGGTGTGAAAATTAAAACCAAATTCGCTGGCCTTCTCGCGCCAGTTTGGGCGTTCCTGCAGGGCTACGCGTTTCATGGTTAGCCACCCATGCTGCGCATTGGCGTTCGGGTTGACGATGCCGCACTGCGCTGCATCGAGGTTTGTTTGGCTACGCTTTCACCGAAGCCGCCGCGGGTTACCGTGCTGGTGGTGGCCGGTTTAGGCGCCATGGCAGACGGTGGCACGCTCATACTGCGACCGGTGGTGGCCGGGCCATAACTTTTACCGCTGGCATCGACAAATTTGCCGTTTGCCGGGCTGGCTGCCGATTTGGAGGTGAACAGCGGCTGCTGGGCGTATCCGCCGCCGCTCATCATGCGACCCATCATAAAACCGGCCATCAGCGGCATCCACATGCTGCCACCGGACTGTGATTCGGCGTTCATTCCCGCCTGAGCCGGGGCCTGAGTACACTGATTTTCACCGAACTCGGCCACGCACTCGGCGCGATTGGCGTATTTAGGCGCGGTTTTTGCCGCCTCGGCTTTCGCCTCGGTAAAGGCCTTGCTGCACTGGGCGCTGTTAGACGGATTGGCCTTGGAGCAGTCGTCGGCATTCTGATAAAGCGAGACCTTGTCGTCAGTTTTTTCACAGGCGCTGAGCATGAAAACGGCGCTGATAGCGATAGCCGCAGGCGCGATTTTCGAGCTGCGCCAGGATTTGCGGAAAGTAGCCAGATTAATCGTCGGTGTCCGTTTCATTGTATCGATCCCATCGTCGGGCTTTTTAGCCCTTATCCCAGAGTATGTAACATTTGTAACAGAATAAGAATAAGCCATCGATGCTGACTATTAAAGCAGGAATGGCAAAGGTTACGAGACTTTACGTTCAGAGGTGAAACAGCGGGCTTGAGGGAAAACGATAATTGAGCCAGACAAAAACAAAAACCGCCGTACCAGGGCGGTTTTTACAGACTCTCAGGGATAAATAAATCTTAGTTTCTGAAAGGATTACGGCTCTTTTGCACCGCGGTCGGTGCCACAGGATCGCTGACGCGCACGGCGTGAGCGGTCGGTTCAGCCGCCGCCGGAGTCACATCGTTAGCATAGCCGTCGGCTTCGGCATTTTGCTGTGGCGTTTCCGGCGCAACCTGTTCAGGGTTGGTTGAAACCGGCACGCTCAGGAAGCCGTTCAACGCCAACAAATCGTTCTCATTAAGCGTGCCGAGTGCCGATTTTACGTTAAGCTGGTTGATGAGGTAGGTATAGCGCGCGCTGGAAAGCTCCTGCTTGGCGTTGTACAGCGTGGTAGTCGCGTCCAACACGTCGACGATGGTGCGGGTACCCACCTTGTAACCGGCTTCGGATGCGTCTAGCGAGCTCTGCGCGGAGACCACCGCCTGGCGATAGGCATTGATGCTGCTGATCGACGCGGAAATGTTGTTAAAGGAAGAGCGCACGGTTTGCACCATGCTGCGATAGGCGCTTTCCTGCTGTTCGCTGTAAGACAGGAAGCTCAGCTGCGCCTGCTTAACCTGCGAAGTAACCTGTCCGCCGCTGTAAATCGGGATAGTCAGGCTCAGGCCCACTTTGTTATCGCCCGCGATAGAGTCATCGTAGCCATTGGCTGGACCGGTTCTGCTACCGTTATATTTGGTATTGGTCAAGCCGGTAGAGGCCGTCAGATCCAGCGTCGGCATATGACCCGCTTCGTAGTAGCGAATTTCTTCGCGTGCCAGGTCCTTAGACAGGCGCGCCGAAAGCAGGGTCAGGTTGCGGTTCTCACCCTCTTTCAATAATTTCTGTACCGCTTCCGGTCGCTCAGTATTGAAGGTGCTGATGTTTAGCGAAGACAGCTGCGGATAGTACACGCCGCTGACCTGACGCAGAACTTCGAGATAGTTATCCAGCGAGTTACGCGCGGTCACCTCGTTGGCTAACACCGTGTCATAGGAGGAACGGGCGTTCTGCACATCGGTGATGGCTACCAGACCTACGCCAAAGCGCTGAGTCGTTTGATCCAGCTCGCGGTAGACCGCCTGTTTCTGCGCCTCAACATAGGTGAGTGCGTCAATCGCACTCAAAACGTTGAAATAGGCGGTGGCGGTGTTCAAAATAAGGGTCTGTTGCGCGGTTTGATAGGTCACATCCGCAATACCGGCGGTTTTTTCCTGTAACGTCAGCGAACGCCATTTGGACATATCAAAAATGGTTTGTGTGAGCTGCAACGCGCCACTGGCCACTTTACTGTTCACTCCATTGACGTCGCGATAACCGTTGGCGTAGTCGTAATCAAGGCCCAGCCCGAGCTGGGGCAATAACGGACTGCGTGCTTCATTAATTTTCTCAAATGCAGCATCACGCGTCGCGGCCGCTGCTCGCAAATCCGGGTTAGTTTCCCTGGCTTGCTTGTACACTTGCATGAGATTTTCAGCCTGGCTTACCGTGCTGAAGCCGCCGAGGCCCAACGCGATGAGAATAGGGAGCAGTTTCTTCATTTGCATTCCTTGTAGTGCAGCAATGTTATTATTTAATGCTGTCATAACCCATTGAGGTATCGACGCAGATTCTAGCCGAGAGCCGTGAGCTAATGGCCTGGCCCACAAAGCCCTCTCGCTAGCGCGAGTCCAAATCTATCACAAAAAACTGGGATGATTATTACTGCGTCATCACCAAAATGTTTTCAGATGCAGATATTTCACCTTCAACCCGCAACACGGCGAGGCAGAATGAGCAATTTCAAAGATTCCCCGGTGAGGTTAGGCAAAAATGATGTCGAGATTATTGCTGTCGAAAATCGCTATCAGGGATTTTTCGCTATCAACGCTTATCGGTTTCGCCATCGGCTATTTAATGGTGAAATGAGCGGTGAGGTGGTACGTGAAGTGTTCGAGCGCGGACACGCCGCGGTGCTGCTGCCTTACGATCCGCTGCGCGATGAGGTGGTGCTTATCGAACAAATCCGCCTGCCGGCGATTGAAAGTAGCGCCACGCCCTGGCTACTCGAGATGGTGGCCGGTATTATTGAACCGGGCGAGTCGGTAGAAGACGTTGCCCGTCGTGAGGCCGTAGAAGAGGCGGGTATCGAAGTCGGGCGCTGTAAGCCGGTGCTTAGCTATCTGGCCAGTCCGGGTGGCACCAGCGAGCGTCTTTCTATCATGGTAGGCGAGGTAGATGCTTCTACGGCAAAGGGAATTCATGGTCTGGAAACTGAAAATGAAGACATCCAGGTTCACGTGGTTAGCCGGGAGCAGGCTTACCGCTGGGTGGAAGAAGGAGCAATAGATAATGCGGCGTCAGTGATTGCCTTACAGTGGCTGGCTCTGCACCATGAATCCTTGAAAAAAGAATGGGCTAACGAATGATAAAGCGCTATGTACCCGATTTTCCTGAAATGATGCGACTGTGCGAAACCAACTTTGCCCAGCTGCGCCGTTTGCTGCCTCGTAACGATGAAGTGGGGCAGACGGTGACCTATCAGGTGACTAACGCGACCTACCAGCTAAAAATTCTGGAATCGACACGCTATACTTCACTGGTTGAGATCAAACAGACGGCCCCGGCGGTTAGCTATTGGAGCCTGCCATCGATGAGCGTGCGCCTTTATCATGACGCTATGGTGGCGGAAGTGTGTGCCAGCCAGCAGATCTTTCGCTTCAAAGCGCGCTATGATTATCCTAATAAAAAGTTGCATCAGCGCGACGAAAAGCATCAAATTAACCAGTTTCTAGCCGATTGGTTGCGCTACTGCCTGGCGCATGGAGCTATGCCAGTTCCGGTTTGTTAGACAGACTTCAATAACAAAGGATCGAATTTGGAAAGCCTGTTTGAGCTGCCTTTGGTTGATGGGGCCAAAGTCAGGATACTGCAGATTACAGATACCCATCTCTTTGCTGGCGAAGACCAGACTTTGCTGGGCGTGAATACCTTTCGCAGCTATCGAGCCGTGCTGGACGCCATCTGCGCGCAGCAACGTGAAGTCGACATTATCGCTGCGACCGGCGATCTCGCTCAGGACCAGTCGCTTGAGGCCTATCACCACTTTGCTCAGGGCATTAATCGACTCTCTGCCCCCTGCGTTTGGTTGCCCGGCAATCACGATTTTCAACCGGCAATGGTTAATGCGCTGGCCGCTGCGGGTATTCGACCTTCTAAACAGGTGCTGTTGGGCAATCACTGGCAGACTTTGTTGCTCGATACCCAGGTGTTCGGTGTCCCGCACGGTGAAATCAGCGAGTACCAGCTTGAGTGGATGACCCGCTGTCTCGACCAATTCCCCGATCGTTTTACCCTGATTATGCTGCATCACCACCCATTGCCCTCTGGCTGCACCTGGCTTGACCAGCACAGCCTGCGCAATGCGCACACGCTGGCCTCGGTGCTGGAAAAGTATCCTCAGGTATCGACGCTGATTTGCGGACATATTCATCAGGAACTGGATCTCGACTGGTACGGCAAGCGGCTGTTTGCCACGCCTTCTACCAGCGTGCAGTTTAAACCCCACTGCACCAATTTTACCCTCGACTCCGCGGCGCCCGGCTGGCGTTACCTGACGCTGCACGCTGACGGACGGGTCGAGACCGAGGTCTGCCGTTTGCAAAGTGACGAATTCAGCCCTGACGCCGATGCGGAAGGCTATTAATGAGCATCTTGCTGTATTTGCACGGCTTTAACAGTTCTCCCCATTCTGCCAAGGCCTCGGCGATGAAAAGCTGGCTGGCCGACTGTCATCCTACTATCGAGATGCTGGTGCCGCAGCTGTTGCCTCACCCGGCCGATGCCGCCGAGCAGCTGGAGTCGCTGGTCATGGACCGATCCGGCGAGGATATCGGCATTGTTGGCTCGTCGCTCGGCGGTTATTATGCGACCTGGCTGTCGCAGTGTTTCACGCTGCCCGCGGTGGTGGTTAATCCGGCGGTTCGCCCTTATGAACTGTTATCCGACTATCTGGGGCTTAATTACAACCCCTACACCGACCAGCAATATGTGTTAGAGTCTCGCCATGTTGACGATCTCAAAGTGATGCAGATCGAGCCTTTGGAGTCGCCAGATTTACTCTGGTTACTCCAGCAAACCGGCGATGAAACCCTGGATTACCGTCAGGCCGTGGCGTATTATTCGTCGTGCCGCCAGACGGTAGAACCCGAGGGAAATCATGCATTTGTCGGGTTTGAACGTTATTTCTCACCGATTGTGGATTTCTTGGGGTTGGCATCGTAGTTATTTTGCCGACCACAGTATCGTTCACTCACAACCAGAGCCACGAATTAATAAACGATGAGCCAATCTACTTATAACGCGGATTCCATTGAGGTCCTCAGCGGCCTTGAACCGGTGCGCCGCCGCCCTGGCATGTATACCGATACCACCCGGCCAAACCATCTCGGCCAGGAAGTTATCGATAACAGCGTCGATGAGGCGTTGGCGGGCCATGCCCGTCGTATCGAAGTTATTCTGCATGCCGATCAGTCGCTTGAAGTCACCGACGACGGTCGCGGCATGCCGGTGGATATTCACCCGGAAGAGGGTATTCCTGCGGTTGAACTGATTTTTTGTCGCCTGCACGCCGGCGGTAAATTCTCCAACAAAAACTACCAGTTCTCCGGCGGCCTGCACGGCGTGGGCATCTCGGTGGTTAACGCCCTGTCGACCCGCGTTGAAGTGACCGTGCGCCGCGACGGACAAATTTACGCGATGGCCTTCGCAAACGGCGATAAGGTCCAGGACCTGACCGTGACCGGCACCGTGGGCAAACGCAATACCGGTACCAGCGTACATTTCTGGCCAGACGTCAGCTTCTTTGATAGCCCGCGTTTTTCGGTCAGCCGCCTCAGCCATTTACTGAAGGCTAAAGCGGTACTCTGTCCGGGCGTCGAGATCGTCTTCAAAGACAAAGTTAACAATACCGAGCAGAGCTGGTGCTATCAGGACGGCCTGACCGATTACCTGATGGAAGCGGTAAACGGCTTGATTACCCTGCCGGAAAAAGCCTTTGTCGGCGCCTTTGCCGGTGATACCGAGGCGGTAGACTGGGCGCTGCTGTGGCTACCAGAGGGCGGCGAAATGCTCACCGAGAGCTACGTCAACCTGATCCCGACCATGCAGGGCGGGACGCACGTTAATGGCCTGCGTCAGGGCCTGCTCGATGCGATGCGCGAATTCTGCGAATTCCGTAATATTCTGCCGCGCGGGGTCAAGCTTTCCGCCGAGGATATCTGGGAACGCTGCGCCTACGTGCTGTCGGTCAAGATGCAGGATCCGCAGTTCGCCGGTCAGACCAAGGAGCGCCTGTCTTCTCGCCAGTGCGCCGCGTTTGTTTCCGGCGTGGTTAAAGACGCCTTTAGCCTGTGGCTGAACCAGAACGTGCAGGCCGCCGAGCAGCTGGCCGAGCTGGCGATTTCCAGCGCCCAGCGTCGCATGCGCGCGGCGAAGAAAGTGGTGCGTAAAAAACTGACCAGCGGCCCGGCACTGCCCGGTAAGCTGGCAGACTGCACCTCGCAAGATTTGAAAATGACCGAACTGTTCCTGGTAGAAGGGGACTCGGCGGGCGGATCCGCCAAGCAGGCGCGCGATCGCGAATATCAGGCGATCATGCCGTTGAAGGGCAAGATCCTCAACACCTGGGAAGTCTCCTCGGACGAAGTGTTGGCCTCGCAGGAGGTTCACGACATCTCGGTGGCGATCGGTATCGATCCCGACAGTGAGGATCTGACCCAGCTGCGCTATGGCAAGATTTGTATCCTTGCGGATGCCGACTCCGACGGCTTGCACATCGCTACGCTGCTGTGCGCGCTGTTCGTGCGCCACTTCCGCTCACTGGTGCGCGGCGGACACGTTTATGTCGCCATGCCGCCGCTGTACCGTATCGATCTCGGTAAAGAGGTGTTTTACGCGCTGGATGAAGAAGAAAAAACCGGTGTGCTGGAGCAGTTAAAACGCAAGAAGGGCAAGCCAAACGTTCAGCGCTTTAAAGGGTTAGGTGAAATGAACCCGTTGCAGCTGCGTGAAACCACGCTGGATCCCAACACTCGTCGTCTGGTGCAGCTGACTATCGATGAAGACGATATCGATCAGACGCTGCGCATGATGGACATGCTGTTAGCCAAGAAGCGTTCCGAAGATCGCCGCAACTGGCTGCAGGACAAGGGTGACACCGCCGAGCTGTCGGTGTAACCCCTGCAAAGCCTGCCACTCGCGCCCTACTGACAATACTGTTGCAGCAGGGCGTGATATTCGGGCTGCAGCCGATAACGATACACCGGCCTGCCGGTCATGCCATAGTGAATGCTGGTGAATAAAATATTTACCTGTGCCAGCCAAATCAGATATTTACGGCAAGAAACCCGCGATATATTTACCTCATTGGCTAACTCATCGGTTGAAAATTCCTCTCCGGGATGAGCATCAATCCACTGGCACAGGGTTCTCAGCGTCTGGGTTGTCAGCCCTTTGGGCAATTTTTTCTGCTCGGCCTGCGGCGAGTTGCCGTGGATAAGCCTGTCGACGTCCGACTGCTGATAAAACGGCTGATTGTCCAGCAGGCGTTTCTTCTGCCGCCAGCCGGTCAGCGCCTCTTCGAAGCGTGAAAACTGGAACGGTTTAATCAGGTAATCGACCACGCCGTAGTTCAGCGAGTTCTTTATGGTGAGCGCATCGGCGGCGGAAGAAATAATAATCACATCAACCGGATGCTGTGCGCTGCGCAACTCGGGCAGCAAATCCAGACCGTTTTCCTGCTGCATATAAATATCGAGTAAAATCAGATCGACAGCCGGGTAATGATGCGCCAGGCGATCTTTCGCCTGCTGCAGGGTTGCCGCAATGCCGCAGCAGCTAAAGCCCGGCACCTGGCCGATATAGCTGCGATTCAACTCGGCGACCATCGAATCGTCGTCGACCACTAATACATTAATCATCGCTATGGTTTCCTCTTCCCCACGGCAGCTGAACCAGGAACTGGGTGTAGACCTCCGGTTCTGACTCCACCGAGACACTGCCGCCCAGGCTGGCGGTTTGCTGTTTGACCAGGAACAATCCCACGCCGCGCCGATCGCCCTTCGATGAAAAGCCGCGACTAAAAATATCCGTTAGCCGGTCGGCGGCGATGCCCGGTCCGTCATCGCTAACCTCGCACGCCAGCCAGCCGTGCTGATAGTGCAGCATGACGTGGATCTCGCCCTGCGGCTGGTTTTCCAGCGCCTCGAACGCATTTTCTATCAGATTACCCAACGCGGTGATCAGCACCGTGGTCTGCTGTTCGCTGCCGTTGTCAGGCAGGTCGCTCTCCTCGCTCAGCAGCAGCCGGAGGCCGAGGCTCTTGGCGCGGTCGATTTTGCTAAGCAAAAATCCGGCGATCACCGGAGAGCGAATTTTCCCCTGCAGCGCGCCAATTTCAACCTGATAACTGTTGGCGGTCTGCAGGATAAACGCCTCCAGGCGGCTAAAGTTTTTCATGTGCAGCAGGCCAAGAATGACGTGTAGCTTGTTCATAAATTCGTGGGAGCGTTCCCGCAGCGCATCGACATAGTTTACCATGCCGTCCATGCGCTGCATCAGCTGACTGACCTCGGTCTTGTCTCTGAAAGTACAGACCGCGCCAATGATCCGCTGGCCGCTGCGCACCGGCACGGTATTGCTAATCAGCGTGCGGCCGGCGACGCTCACTTTTTCATCCTGCCAGGCTTTGCCGTGGTGCAGCGCCTCGCGCAGGTGGCTGAGCATGACGGAGGATTCCGGGATAGCCTCGCCGGTCAGCGGGGCCTCAGCCACGGTTTCCTGCAACAGCTGGCGTGCCGCCTTGTTGATCAGGCTGATCCGCGAGTGCTCATCAACCGCGATCACTCCTTCCTTGATCGATTCGAGGATCGCCTGGCGCTGCTCAAACAGGGTCGAAATTTCGTAGGGCTCCAGTCCGAATAAAACCCGCTTTAGAGTCTTGACCAGCACCAGGATCCCCAGCAGGCCGACCAGCGTGCCCAACAGCACTGTCCAGAGGATATTCCAGCGGCTTTGGGTTATCTGTTGCGTCACGTCGTCGAGGGAGATGCCCACCGCAACCACCCCAATTTGCCGCCGCTCGGCGTCATAAACCGGCGTGAACACCCGCAGCGCCTGTACCAAAACGCCGTGATTTTCAGCGATATTTTCCTGCCCCTTCAGCGCTGGCAGAAAATCCTCGCCGACAAAGTGTTGGCCTACCGCCTGCGGATTAGGGTGCGAGTAGCGAATGCCCTGCATATTGATGATGGTGACAAACAGCAGGCAGTCGCGATCTTTTACCCGCGTGGCGATCGGCTGAATAATATTGCTGTCGGCGGGCAGGGCCAGCGCGCGCTGGATCTCCGGGGAAGAGGCCAGCGTGCGGGCCACCGCCATCGCCTTGTCCTGCAGGTGCATTTTAGTGAAGTTTTCGATCTGCACGTAATACAGCAGATGTACGCTCAGCAGCACCGTGGCCACCACCGCGCCGATCATCATCGTCACCAAAGTACTGAGTTTAATCGGGCGTTTACGCACCGGCTGTGGGTGTGGCTGCTGGCTCATCATGGCGGTTCTTTGAAGATTCTTGAAAGAAGTGGAGTCTACTGTAATAGAAACTGAACGCTGATATTTTTAATTAAAAAACTAATGAAACTTTAACTTATCGATAACAATATCTTAAATTCCACGCACTTTTTTATAGCCATTAACTCACAAAGTGTAGAATCGGAATGATTAACGTCAATAAATACCTTCCCTCACTCTCTCTTTCAGCGTTGCTCGTCTGTACTGCCGTTCATGCTGAAACTGCACCTGAAAAAACCGACGTTTTGCTGATCGGCGGCGGCATCATGAGCGCCTCCTTAGGCACCTGGCTAGAAGAGCTGCAGCCGAGCTGGAAACAGATCATGGTCGAGAAACTCGACGGCGTGGCGCTGGAATCTTCCAATGGCTGGAACAACGCCGGTACCGGGCATTCGGCCAACATGGAGCTGAATTACACCCCGGAGCGGGCGGACGGAACCATTGACGTTAGCAAGGCGCTGGAGATCAACGAGGCCTTTATGATCTCGCGTCAGTTCTGGACCGCGCAGGTAAAAAGCGGCGTGCTCAACGATCCGCACTCCTTTATTAACTCAACGCCGCACATGAGCTTCGTATGGGGCGATAAAAACGTCGAGTTCCTGACCAAGCGCTACGCCGCGCTGCAGAAAACCACCCTGTTCCAGGGCATGAAATTCTCCACCGACCACGCGCAGATTGAGCAGTGGGCCCCGTTGATTATGGAAGGACGCGATCCGCAGCAGAAAGTGGCCGCCACCTGGACGCCGGTCGGTACCGACGTTAACTACGGTGAAATCACCCGTCAGCTGATCGGCAGCCTGAAGAAAAATGATAACTTCAAGCTGGAAACCTCCTCGGAGGTCACCGACTTCTCGCGCAATGCCGACAACTCCTGGCATGTGACCATCAAAGACGCGAACAGCGGCGACGAGCGGGAAGTCGATGCTAAATACGTGTTTATCGGGGCGGGCGGCGGGGCGTTAAAACTGTTGCAGAAAACCGGTATTCCAGAGGGTGAAAACTATGCCGGTTTCCCGGTCGGCGGATCGTTCCTGGTCACCGAAAACCCGGCGATTACCGAACGTCACCTGGAAAAAGTCTACGGTCAGGCCTCGGTAGGTGCACCGCCGATGTCGGTACCGCACCTCGACGCTCGTTTCCTCGACGGCAAGCGCGTGGTGCTGTTTGGGCCGTTCGCGACCTTCTCTACCAAGTTCCTGAAAAACGGCTCACTGTTTGATTTATTGAGCACCACCACCACGCATAACCTGCTGCCGATGTCGCACGTTGGCCTGGATAACTTCGACCTGGTTAAATACCTGGTCGGTCAGGTGATGTTGAGTGATGACGATCGCTTCGCGGCGCTGAAGGAATATTTCCCGAATGCCAGGAAAGAGGACTGGAAACTGATCCAGGCCGGTCAGCGCGTGCAGATCATCAAGAAAGACCAAAGCAAGGGCGGCGTACTGAAACTCGGTACCGAGATTGTTACCGACCAGCAGAAAACCGTGGCCGCGCTGTTGGGCGCCTCGCCGGGTGCATCGACCGCCGCACCTATCGCCCTCAACGTGATGCAGAAACTGTTCCCGGAACAGTTTAAATCGGCGCAGTGGCAGAGCAAGATCCGTAAAATCGTGCCAAGCTTCGGCCAGAACCTGAATGACAGCCCGGCGCTGACCCAGCAGGTGTGGAACGACACCGCCGCCACGCTCGGACTGGTCAAGCCGCCGGTATTGCAGATTTCCCCACAGGGCGCAGAGGCGGCGGTCGCCGCACCGGTGCAGGAAAAACCGGCCTCCTCCGCGCAGCACGATATGGCGCTGTAATGTCCCTCTCTTTTTGAATTAAAAACAATAAAAAACCGGAGTCGCAGACAGCGGCTCCGGTTTTTTTTATGCCTTACAGGCAAAGAAACGCCTTAAAATCAGACTTTCTCGATAATATTGATCTTCACATCCAGCACATCATGTTTAATATTTTCACGGTGCGCGTGCATGTGAGCCGCCTGCTGATGATCTTCCAAATGTGCCAGACTTGCCCAGTCCTCGACCATAAAGATCGAGTTTGGCGCACTTTGACGCCAGGGAATATGCCCTTTGACATCGAGAAAAGGCTCGTAGCGATGGCAGCCTTTCTCCTGGTGTACGCTCGGCAGTAGCTGGTTAATTTTTTCCAGCACGGCGTCGCGACGGCCCGGCTTGATGATGATTTCAGCGAACACGGTTATCATAAAAACCTCGTTTTCCCTTGAAATGAGTGAGCCTTACAAATTTCCCGGCTCACTTGAATGGCGCTTCCTGAGTGTGGCAATAAATACAGGAATTGCCAAACTCGGGTTTTACTCGGTTTCTTCGGCCTGACCAAATACGTGTTGCAGATGCGCGCGGTAGTTAGCAAAGTAACCTTCGATATCCGGCTGTTTGATCACGTCGTTACACATAAAGGTCGGCAGCGTATCCATGCCCAGGAACTGGTTCGCCTTGTGGAACGGCAAATAAACGCCGTCGACGCCCACGCCGTGGAAGAACTGATCTTTATCTTCGAACGCTTCCAGAGGGGCATTCCAGGTCACGGAAAGCATGTAGGCGGTGCCTTGGATCAGGCCGCCGGAACCGTATTTCTTTGAGGCGTCAGAGCGGCTGCGGCCGTCGCTTTCGTACAGGCGACCGTGACCCTCGGTGAAGACCTCATCGATATATTTCTTAAGCGTCCACGGCGCGCCCATCCACCAGCCCGGCATTTGATAGATGATGGCATCGGCCCACAGATAGCTTTCGATTTCGGCTGCAACGTCGTAGCCCTGTTCGATGTTAGTGACCCGAACGCTGTGTCCAGCATCGCGTAAAAATGTGTCACCCACCTCGGTCAGGCTGATGTTAAGCGCGCCTTTAGAGTGGGCGAAGGTTTTTCCGGCGTTTATAATCAGTATGTTGCTCATGGCATAGGCCTCATTAATAGACTGTTGAAAGAATTGTACCCGAGTTAGCTAATGAGGAAAATGTGCGCTAGCGCACAATACTGTTGCTGATAACGCAATAATCCACGCAGGTTATCGACTTTAGACGCCCTGTTTGCCTATTCCCTGCGCGCCGCGAATACAGCATCTGTGACAGCAATGCGCCATTTGATGTACTATCGCGGCATCATCGCCCTGTGCGACAGCGCCTGCGTGTCTGCAAGCGGGCCTCCTTATTTTCCAGAAGGTTTATTTTCCAGCACAACAGTGCCGCGAGTCTGAGGATAAAAAGTAATGAGTGAAGTGACTCATGACGGTACAGAGCGTTTAGCGCTGCATACGTTTACCGAAAATGCCTATTTGAACTACTCCATGTACGTCATCATGGACCGGGCATTGCCATATATTGGCGACGGCCTGAAACCCGTACAGCGCCGCATTATTTATGCCATGTCTGAGCTCGGTCTCAGCAACAGCGCCAAATTCAAGAAGTCCGCGCGTACCGTCGGTGACGTGCTGGGTAAGTATCATCCGCACGGCGACAGCGCCTGCTATGAGGCGATGGTGCTGATGGCGCAGCCTTTCTCCTACCGTTATCCGCTGGTTGACGGGCAGGGCAACTGGGGTGCACCGGATGATCCGAAATCGTTCGCCGCGATGCGTTACACCGAGTCACGCCTGTCGAAATACGCCGAAGTGCTGCTGCGTGAGCTGGGTCAGGGCACCTCTGACTGGGTGCCAAACTTTGACGGCACGATGCAGGAGCCGAAAATGCTGCCTGCGCGCCTGCCAAATATCTTGCTCAACGGCACCACCGGCATCGCCGTCGGTATGGCGACCGATATTCCCCCGCATAACCTGCGCGAAGTGGCCAATGCGGCCATCGCCCTGCTCGAAAAACCGGGCAGCACGCTGGAAGATTTGCTGGAATACGTTCAGGGGCCTGACTTCCCGACAGAAGCGGAAATCATTACCCCACGCAACGAGATCCGCAAGATCTACGAATCGGGCAAAGGCTCGGTTCGCATGCGTGCGCTGTGGAAAAAAGAGGACGGCGATGCGGTGATTACCGCGCTGCCGCACCAGGTTTCCGGGGCTAAAGTGTTGGAACAAATTGCCAGCCAGATGCGCGCTAAAAAGCTGCCAATGGTCGAGGATCTTCGCGACGAATCGGATCATGAAAACCCGACTCGCCTGGTGATCGTGCCGCGATCGAATCGTATCGATCTCGATCAGGTGATGAATCACCTGTTTGCCACCACCGACCTTGAACGCAGCTACCGCATCAATATGAACATGATCGGCCTGGATAACCGTCCGCAGGTTAAAGGGCTGGTGGAAATCCTGACCGAGTGGCTGTCGTATCGTCGCGATACCGTCCGTCGCCGCCTGAACTTCCGTCTCGATAAAGTGCTGAAGCGCCTACATATTCTGGAAGGTTTACTGATTGCCTTCCTGAGTATCGACGAGGTGATCCATATTATTCGCAGCGAGGATGAGCCTAAGCCGGTGTTGATGGAGCGCTTTGCGCTGAGCGAGACCCAGGCCGAAGCGATCCTCGAGTTGAAATTACGCCATTTGGCCAAACTCGAAGAGATGAAAATTCGCGGCGAGCAGGACGAACTGGCTAAAGAGCGCGACCAGCTGCAGGCCTTGCTGGCCTCGGAGCGCAAGCTGAGTACGCTGATCCGCAAAGAGATCCAGGCCGATGCCGACGCCTATGGTGACGATCGCCGTTCGCCAATCATCGAGCGTGGCGAAGCCAAGGCGATGAGCGAAAGCGACTTTATTCCGTCTGAACCGGTCACCGTGGTGCTCTCGCAGATGGGCTGGGTGCGCAGCGCCAAAGGTCATGATATCGATCCAAGCGGCCTGAGCTACAAGGCCGGCGACAGCTTCCGCAGCGCCGCTAAGGGTAAAAGCAATCAGCCGGTGGTGTTTATCGACTCCACCGGCCGCAGCTATGCGCTGGACACCAATGCCTTGCCTTCCGCACGCGGACAGGGCGAGCCGCTGACCGGCAAGCTGACCCCGCCGCCGGGCGCCACTATCCAACAGGTATTGATGGCCGCCGACGACCAGAAACTGCTGATGGCTTCCGACGCCGGTTATGGTTTCGTCTGTACCTTCAACGATTTAGTGGCACGCAATCGCGCCGGTAAGGCGATGATCAGCCTGCCTGAAAACGCGACGGCGCTGCCGCCGATCGAGCTGCTGGGTGACGATGAAATGCTGCTGTCGATCACCAGTGCCGGACGCATGCTGCTGTTCCCGGTGGCCGATCTGCCACAGCTGTCTAAAGGCAAAGGCAACAAGATTGTCTCGATCCCGGCGGCCGATGCGGCCTCGGGGTCCGACAAGCTGGCGTGGTTGCTGGCGCTGGCGCCGCAAACTTCAATTACGCTGCACGTCGGCAAACGCAAGCTGACGCTGCGTCCTGAAGACCTGCAAAAATTCCGCGCCGAGCGTGGCCGTAAAGGCACGCTGTTGCCGCGCGGATTGCAGCGTATCGATCGGGTCGAGGTAGAGGGGCCAACTCGCCCTTCCGCCGCAGAAAGTGAAGAATAAGTCGCTGCCTTATTGAGGCTTTCAGGGCACTTCGGTGCCCTGAAAGCTGTTGATAACGTGGACTGCCCGGCGGAAAGATTTTGCTTTGTGCACAATTAAACTATCTTTGTTGCAAACTACATTATTTCGATGAATAAAAACCCACTCCGGGTGAAGAATAACTATTGTGTAGAGCCTGCTGAGGCACGAGAATAGTCCAGCGGCAAAGGATCGGCAGCGTCAGACTCTGTTTGACTTCGGTTGTAAGCTTAAGAGGGTGTTATGTTATTTATTTTTCGCTTTATTTATGTCGTGTTTTTTTCAATTCTATTATGTGTTTTTGGTTCGATTTACTGCCTTTTCAGCCCGCGGAATCCAAAACATGTAGCGACTTTCGGCAAGCTTTTTGGCTCACTGGCCAGGGTATTTGGCCTGAAAGTCGAGCGACGTATTCCTGCCGAAGCGGCGCACTATGGTAACTGTATTTATATTGCCAACCACCAGAACAATTATGACATGGTGACTGCGGCCAGTGTGGTACAGCCTAGAACGGTAACCGTCGGTAAAAAGAGCCTGATATGGGTGCCTTTCTTCGGTTTGCTGTATTGGCTGACCGGCAACCTGCTGATCGACCGTGACAACCGTGCCAAAGCGCATGGCACCATCTCGCAGGTGGTTAACCACATTAAGAAGAAGAATATCTCAATCTGGATGTTTCCCGAGGGTACGCGCAGTCGCGGCCGTGGCCTGATGCCGTTTAAAACCGGTGCCTTCCACGCGGCTATTTCCGCGGGCGTACCGATCGTCCCCATCTGCGTGTCGACCACCAGCAATAAAATCAAGCTGAACCGTTGGAATAACGGGCTGGCGATCGTCGAGATGCTGCCGCCGATCGACACTTCACTGTATGGTAAAGAACGCCTGCGTGAATTATCGCAACACTGCCATCAGATCATGGGCGATAAAATTGCCGAACTCGATGCGGAAGTGGCGAGACGCGAAGCCGAGATGAAAGTAAAAAAATAACCGAATGTTAATCACTGTCTTGCAGGGGACCGTTTTGGCCCTCTGAGCCGCTGGTTATTTAGCGTCCGCCACCATTGAAGGCCAGCGGGCTAATGTTGAGCTTTGATTTGTTCTCATGGAGAAGATATGTCCCTCAGTCGTCGCAGTTTTTTACAGGCATCGGGCATGGCTTTGGCCGCCGGAGCGTTGCCGCTGAGGGCAAATGCAAGCGGAGCGCAGCCCGTCTTACCGGTGCCCCCGCTGATTGAATCTCGCCGTGGACAGCCGCTGTTTTTGACCCTGCAACAGGCGCACTGGTCGTTCCTGGGTGGCACTAAAGCGCCGGTCTGGGGATTCAACGGCATGTACCTTGGCCCCACGGTGCGGGTCTACAGCGGCGACGACGTTAAGCTTATCTACAGCAATCGCCTGCCCACGCCGGCCTCGATGACCATAAGCGGTCTTCAGGTGCCGGGAACCTTGACCGGCGGCGCGGCGCGGCTAATGTCGGCGGGCAGCGACTGGTCTCCGGTGCTGCCTATCCGCCAGCCTGCGGCCACCTGCTGGTATCACGCTAATACCCAAGGGCACATGGCTGCACAGGTCTATAACGGACTGGCGGGCATGTGGCTGGTAGAAGACGACGTCAGCAAAAGCCTGCCGCTGCCTAACCACTACGGCGTCGATGATTTCCCGATTATTATTCAGGACAAACGGCTGGATAACTTTGGCGTGCCGCAGTACGACACCCCGGCCAGCGGCGGATTCTTCGGCGATACCATGCTAGTTAACGGCGTGCAAAGCCCGTTCGTCAACGTGTCTCGCGGCTGGGTGCGTTTACGCCTGCTTAACGCCTCGAACGCGCGTCGCTACGAGCTCACCATGACCGACGGTCGCCCGTTCCACGTGGTGGCCTCTGACCAGGGATTCTTAGCGGCTCCGGTCAGCGTGCAGCGCCTTTCATTGGCTCCGGGCGAGCGCCGTGAGGTGCTGGTGGATATGACGCAGGGCGATGAGGTGTCTGTCTCTGCCGGTGAGGCGGCCGGGATCATGGACCGCCTGCGCGGCCTGTTCCAGCCGTCAAGCATTCTGGTCTCGACCATCGTTCTGACGCTAAAACCAACCGGGCTGCTGCCGCTGGTGACCGATAATCTGCCGATGCGCCTGTTGGCCGATCAATTGATCACCGGCAACGTGGTGCGCAGCCGCGAATTCCGCCTTGGAGACAACCAGCCGGGCATTAACGGCGCGGTGTTTGACCCTTCCCGCACCGACGTGCAGGCGATGCAGGGCACCTGGGAGCGCTGGACCGTACATGCCGATCTGCCGCAGCCTTTCCACGTGCAGGGCGTGACCTTCATGGTTAAATCGGTTAACGGCGCTGCGCCGCTGGTGGAGGACGCCGGTTTCAAAGATACGGTGTGGGTCGACGGCGAGGTAGAGTTACTGGTCTATCTGAATCAGCCTTCATACGATCATTTCCCGTTCTTCTTCTACAGCCAGACGCTGGAACTCGCCGATCGCGGCACCATGGGCCAAATGGTCGTTCAGCCCGCGGCGGCCTACTGATCAAAAAAGGGGAGCCCGCTGCTGCGGCTCCCCTTATGATTAGTGCCTTTTCAGAAAAAATGCGTTATCCGATCAAACTCATTATCCAGGGTAAACTCAGAAATTAAGTTTCTCTTCAGGGTTCGGCCCTAAACGCTTGCCGGTATCCAGCTTGGTAAATTCTGTTAGCTCTTCTTTTTCCAGCTTGAAATCAAACACCTTAAAGTTTTCATGTATACGCTTAGGCGTTACCGATTTTGGGATCACGATCAGGCCGTTGTCGAGATGCCAGCGGATGACAATCTGCGCCGGCGTCTTGCCATATTTCTCGGCCAATTTCTGGATCAGCGGCTGGTCAAACAGTCCGTCGCCGCCCTGGGCCAGCGGGCTCCAGGATTCGGTAGCGATTTTATGCGTGGCGTTCCAGGCGTGCAGCTGACGCTGGGCCAGGGAAGGGTGCAGCTCAATCTGGTTGACGGTGGGCGCTGTGCCGGTTTCGTCGATAAGCTTCTGCAGATGCGGAATATGGAAATTACACACGCCGACGCTTTTTGCCAGGCCCTGTTCTTTCAGTTTTAGCAGCTGCTTCCAGGACTCGACAAAGTTGCCCTCTTCCGGCTTTGGCCAGTGGATTAGATAGAGGTCGACGTAGTCGAGTTTCAGTTTTTTAAGACTTTCTTCCAGCGCTTTTTGCGCATACAGCTGCTTATCGTTCCACAGTTTGGTGGTGACGAAAATCTCTTCACGAGGCACGCTAGTTTCCTGCAGCGCTTTCCCTACGCCAGACTCATTTTTATACGCCGCGGCGGTGTCGATATGACGATAACCCGCGTCGAGCGCGGTGGCGACCGCATGCGTTGCTTCATCGTCACTGGCTTTCCAGGCACCGAGGCCAAGCTGAGGAATTAGGTTACCGTCGTTAAGCTTTATGATGGGTTGCGTTGACATAAATTTCTCCTGTTGCGGGAATGCGTAATCCACGCACTGATTGGCTGATTGGGTAAGTTTAGTAAACGAATAGCGATTACGCTGAAACGGCTAATGATTCCTTTTCAATTATTTATCTGAAAAAGAGTATTGGCCCGCCTGATGAACCAGTGTGACAGGAAGTTTTCCCTGGGTTGATGCTCATTCCTGTCAAAAGCTTGCCCGATCCTGCAAGCCGGTATAGAAAAATCCGAGAATATGGCAAAATTATGCTCAGTTCGTTTTTAATCGGAGAAGAGTAATGCAAGACGTTGAAAGCCTGTGCGCCGAGCTGGCGAAAAAAGTTGAGCAACTGACTGAGAGCTCGCTCAAGTTTCAGTCTAGCGTTCCACAGGCGACACTGATGTGTTATTCCAGCTACCATGCACGCCAGCCGGTGATGTATAACCCGAGCGTCACTATCGTTTTCCAGGGCAGTAAGATTGGTTATCTGGGCAATAAGACCTTTTCTTACGATCCGAAAAATTATCTGATGCTAACCGTGCCGCTGCCGTTTGAATGCGAAACCTTTGGCACGCCGGAGCGTCCGGTGACCGGGGTCTCGATTCGTATCGATCCGGTGATGTTGCAGGACCTGCTGATTGAAATGGGCGACGAAGGTTTCCCGCACCGTCCCGATCAGTCTTCGGGGATCACCTCCGGTTTACTGGATGAAGATATTCTCTGCGCCAGCGAGCGCCTGCTCGACGTGATGGACAAGCCGCTGCGCGCCAAGGTGCTGGGGCCGCAGATTATCCGCGAGATCCTGTTCTTTATTCTCACCAGTGAAAACGGGGGAGCGTTGCAGGCGTTGGTTAATCGCCATACTCATTTTAGCCAGATAGCCAAGGCGCTGCGTAAGATTGAAAACCACTATGCGCAGCCGCTCAGCGTCGAACAGCTGGCCAATGATGTGAATATGAGCGTTTCGGCGTTTCATCATAACTTCAAGGCGGTAACCAGCACCTCGCCGCTGCAGTATCTGAAAAACTATCGCCTGCACAAGGCGCGGACCATGATGATCTATGACGGCGTCAAGGCCAGCAGCGCTGCGTTGAACGTGGGTTATGAGAGCGCGTCGCAGTTTAGCCGCGAGTTCAAACGCTATTTTGGCGTGACTCCCAGCGATGAAATTGCGCGTATGCGCGAGAGCAATGCTCTGTCTGTTGCAGAAACCGTCTTTGGCTCGTAATAGCCCTGTCTTGCACACTGCAGGGTAGTAACCTCATTATCAAGAGGCGATTTTGCGGCGGTTCTTCCACACTACCAGCAGGGCACCGGCGAGCCCGGTGACCAGCAGCAGGGCGGGAAGGATCATTAATCCCGCCATCACCTTGTCTTCATGACGTTGCACCAGCGGTATCTGACACAGCGCGTAGCCCATGCCCATGATCACTCCGACCCACAGCAGCGCGCTAAGCCAGTTGAACAGCTGGAAGCGGGCGTTGTCCAGGCCGGAAATACCGGCGATGGTCGGCAACAGGGTGCGGACGAAGGCCAGGAAGCGCGCGGCTAACAGCGCGGTGAGGCCATGTTGGGTAAACAGCGTATGGGCGCGTTCATGGTAGTGGGCGGGCAGTTGCAGCAGCCAACCTTTGACGATCCGCGTGTGCCCGAGCCAACGGCCCTGCAAATAGCTCAGCCAGCAGCCCAGGCTTGAGGCAACCACCAGAATAATCAGCGTCGGCAGCATGCTCATTACCCCTTTTGCCACCAACGCGCCGGTCAACAGCAGCAGGCTGTCGCCGGGCAGGAACGACGCGGGGAGCAGGCCGTTTTCGAGAAGCAGCGTAGTGAACAGCACGGCGTAGACCACCCACAGGACGCCGGGGTTAGCCAATACGCTAAAATCGTGATGCCACAGTGCTTGAAGAATTTGTGTTAATACCGCCATAGACTTTCCCATCTGATTGCTGCAAAAACGTGAAACTCAGCGTTCGCCTGATGTCACGATTAAAAAGAGAAATAGTGATCGACTGTCTTTATAAGTATTTAACGAATTATGGTCAAAAACCGCACATAATCCTATCAGATAAGTAAGGATTTGCGCGGCCTGTCGCAATGAATTTTTTTCTTCAGGCAATACGGGCAAAGGCGGCGTCGAGATCGGCGATCAGGTCGTCACAGTCCTCCAGGCCGACGTGTAAACGCACCAGCGTGCCGCTAAAGTCAACCTCTTCACCGGGGCGAATAGCCTGGATCTCTTCCGGCTGATTGGCCATTACCAGCGATTCAAACCCACCCCAGGAATAGGCCATGCTGAAATGCTCGAAGTGGTCGAGATAGTTGACCAGTTCGCTATCGCTCAGGCGTTTAGTGAGGATAAAGGAGAATAAGCCGCAGCTGCCGCTAAAGTCGCGTTTCCAAAACTCGTGGCCCTTGCTGCCGGGCAGTGCCGGATGGTTGATACGCGCCACTTCCGGGCGAGTCTGTAGCCATTGCGCCACCCGCAGGCTGCTTTCGGCGTGCTGCCTAAGGCGAATGCCCATCGTGCGCAGGCCACGGCTGGCCACGTAAGCGGTGTCGGCGTCGACCATTTGCCCCATCAAATAAGACTGCTCGCGCAGCTGTTCGAGGCAGCGGGCGTTTGACACCGCGGTGCCAATCATCGCATCGGAATGACCGACGATATATTTAGTGCCCGCCTGAATCGAGATATCGATATCAAACTCCAGCGCCTTGAACAGAATGCCCGCCGCCCAGGTGTTGTCGATCATGATGATCGCCTCTGGCGCTACGCTGCGCACCGCTTTGACGATGGCGGGGATATCCGGGACTTCCATGGTGATTGAGCCTGGAGACTCGAGAAAAACCACGCGAGTATTCGGCTGTACCAGCCTGGCAATATCTGCGCCGATAGAGGCCGGGTAGTAAGTGGTGCTGACGTTGAGGCGCGTAAGCACCTTCGAACAGAAATCCTGCGTCGGTTCATAGGCCGAGCTGGCAACCAGAATATGGTCGCCGCTGTGCACAAAGGCCAAAATGGCGTTGCTCACCGCCGCCGCGCCGCACGGATACAGCACACAGCCCGCGCCGCCTTCGAGCTCAACCATCGCTTCCTGAAACGAGAAGTGGGTCAGGGTGCCGCGACGGCCGTAAAAGAGTCCGCCGTTAGTTCGATTTGCCGTGGCAAATTTCTTGTCGGCCACGGTGTCGAACACCAGTGAAGATGCACGTTGGATCACGGTGTTAACCGAACCCTGAGTATATTTTTTGTCTCTGCCTGCGCTTACTAACGCAGTGTCTATTTTCCTGGAAGTCATAATCCGTTATTACCCTGTTAACTTGGTCAATCGGCGTTTTTATTACGTTAACATGCCCTCCGGTGTCGGTCAGCGTTTTGGTCGATTTGTGAAAATTTTTCATATCATCAGCGCGGCGCGGGGTTGGAATGAAAAGAAAGCCAGCGTTAACCACTACGGGCGCAGTTGTTAACCATTTCGTAATGTAAATAATAATGAGAACCACTATCAATTATGGCTTTTTATTTGTTATCATTTGCCGCTATTATTTTATTCAATCAATCGAACACGGCTGGAGGCGCTGCGTGCAAACGTGTCGCATCAAGATGAATCAAGCGGTGTCATTTTTTACGGACGTAAAACAGATGATGAGTACGCGTAAAAACGGGTCGGCAAAAATCAGCACTGTCTTTGCCTCACTGGTATTGCTGGCCGGTCTCAGCGGCAACGCATGGGCAACGCCTGCGTCGGGCGCCGCCCATGCCCTGACCCCGACAGCCACTGCGGTATCCACCCCGACCGAACCTGCGCCAGGCGCCGCGCCTGTGCTGCAAAGCACCGACGGTACCGCCGTAGATCAGGGCGGCCAAGCGCCGGTTATTCCAAAAGATCTCTCGGTGCTGGGCATGTATCAGCACGCCGACATCGTGGTTAAAGTCGTGCTGATTGGCCTGCTGCTGGCCTCGGTGGTGACCTGGACTTTGCTGTTCAGCAAGGGGGCAGAAATCATCGCCGCTCGTCGTCGCCTGCGCCGTGAACTATCGGCGCTGCTGCCGGTTCGTTCGCTTAAAGAGGCACTGGAGCAGTCTGAGGGCTTCGCCGCCAACAGCACCAGCAGCCTGATGCTGCGCGACGCCGAAAACGAGCTTGAGCTGTCTGCCGGTTCGACCGACAACGGTGGCATCAAAGACCGTACCGGCTTCCGCCTGGAGCGTCGCGTTACCGCCGCCGGTCGCTACATGGGTCGCGGTAACGGTATTTTGGCAACTATCGGGGCTATCGCGCCGTTTGTCGGCCTGTTCGGCACCGTGTGGGGCATCATGAACAGCTTTATCGGTATCGCGCAAACGCAAACCACCAATCTCGCGGTCGTTGCGCCAGGCATTGCCGAAGCGCTACTGGCTACTGCGGTTGGCCTGATTGCTGCAATTCCTGCGGTGGTTATCTACAACATTTTCGCCCGTACTATCGCCTCTTACCGCCATCAGGTGGGCGACGTGGCCGCGCAAATTCTGCTGTTGCAGGGCCGTGATCTGGACTTGGCGTCAAGCGCCGAAGCCGTACCACACGCCCAGTCGGGCAATAAGCTACGCGTAGGGTAAGGTAATCATGGCGATTCGTTTAAACGACAACCTCGATGAAGACGGTGAAATGCATGACATTAACGTCACGCCGTTTATCGACGTTATGCTGGTGCTGCTGATCATCTTTATGGTTGCCGCCCCGTTGGCCACTGTCGATGTAAAAGTTAATCTGCCTGCCTCGACCGCACAGGCTCAGCCTCGTCCGCCGAAGCCGCTGTTCCTGACGGTGAAAGCCAACAATCAGCTGTTCGTGGGCGATGACGCAACGACCGAGGCGAATCTTAGCGCGATGCTCGACCAGCGTACTCAGGGCGACAAGCAGGCCACTATCTTCTTCCGCGCTGACAAATCGGTTGATTACGCCACGGTCATGAGCGTGATGGACAACCTGCGCAAAGCCGGATATTTAAAGGTTGGTTTAGTGGGCGAAGAGAAAGGCGGCAGCTAACACCGCCGATGGTCCGTTAAATCATCCCATCCAAGCCCGAACATTAACCTGTCGCGGGCTTTTTTTATGGTCCGCCTGAAGGGCTGTTATACTTAAGGCTGAGTTTCAACCCAGGAGGAAAGATGACTCTGGATCTTTTCGATCACCCGGATTTTCACCCAAACTGGCGCGAGGACCTGTGTCCCGGTGCGGCAGTGCTGCGCGGCGCGGCGCTGGCCGACGATCGCGCACTGCTGATGGCCATTGAAAATATTGCCAGCGAGGTGCCGTTTCAGCACCGCGCGACGCCCGGCGGTTATAGTATGTCGGTGGCGATGACCAACTGCGGTGATTTAGGGTGGATAACCGACCGAAAAGGCTATCGTTATCAGCCGACTTCGCCTGAGACCCGGCAGCAGTGGCCCGCGATGCCCGATATCTTCCGCACCCTGGCTGTCCACGCCGCCCGCGAGGCCGGTTTCAACGACTTTATGCCCGATGCTTGCCTGATCAATCGTTATCAGATAGGTGCAAAAATGTCGCTGCATCAGGACAAGGATGAGGCGGACTTTGGCCAGCCGATCGTGTCTATTTCGCTGGGCCTGCCAGCGGTATTTCAGTTTGGCGGACTGGAGAGAAGTGACCCGACCCAACGGGTTAATTTAACTCACGGCGACGTGGTGGTGTGGGGTGGATCGGCGCGCCTGCGTTATCACGGTATATTACCCCTCAAAGCGGGTGAGCACCCACTGACCGGCCAGTATCGTTTTAATCTGACCTTCCGCAAAGCGCGCTGAGTCAGACATTCCAGCGGCCTTTTTATCGCTAACGCGCTGCGCAATTCGCAGGACTTCGCGGTCAATGTGCATTAAACTAGGCGACTTCACTGTTTTACCCCATCGTTTCGTAAAACATAACGGGTAAAAGCAGGCATTTTTGAACGAATTTATTAGGCGGTAAGAGCGATGAACGGTGTAATCACAACCTGGTTTGAAGATAAAGGTTTTGGCTTTATCAAAGATGAAAACGGCGATAACCGTTATTTCCATGTGATTAAAGTCGCCAACCCTGATCTGATCAAGAAAGATGCCGTGGTGACCTTTGAGCCCACCACCAACACTAAAGGGCTGTCGGCCTTTGCGGTGAAAGTGACGCCAGAGAGCAAATATATCCACATTGCCGGTGAGCGCATTAAAATAACCAGCATCAAGTCTTTCCTGGCTTTCAGCGAAGAAGTCCCTGGCGATGCCAAGATCGATAAAGAAAACGCGATATTGTCTGTCGGGCTGTTGATGAATCGCATCAAGCCGAAGGATGAAGAAGCCAAGGCGACGACCCGCACGGTAAAAAAACTGCTGATCACCACCTTCCAGAATACGACGCTGACCTTCTCGGAAGATGAAATTGACGTCGACGCGACGATCAAAATTCTTAAAGGCCTGTAACAGGCCGCCCCACCGCAGCGCAGAACCCTTAACGATAGTTCCACGCTGCGGTGAAACGTTAGAGCGGCACGGTGCCGGTTAGCACCAGTGAAAATACCATCACTACCGAAATAACCGCCACTGGCAAGAACGAGTAGCGAATATGGTCGCGCAGCTCGACGCCGGTCAGCCCCAGCGCCAGATAAGTGGTGGCAAACACCGGGCTGATCATCGTGGCAATGTTCTTACCTACCACCATCGTTAGCCCCATCTCCTGCCATGAAATCCCAAAATGGGTACCCACTTTCGCCACCAGCGGATAGATGCCGTAAAAGAAGGCGTCGGGTCCAGATCACGAAGCCCACCAGACCGCCGATCACCCCCATAATAATATGCAGGTGCGGGCCGAGCGAATCCGGCATCACGGTTAATACCACATCGGCCATTTCGGTCAGGATGGATTTATCGCCGCCCCCGCTCAGGATGCCGACAAATACCCCCGCGGCCATCACCGTACCGGAAATCATATAGGCACCGTAGGCATATTTTTTCATTACCGCTTCCTGACCTTTCAGCGAAGGATAATTAAGTAACATAGCGGCCGCAAAGGCACACATAAATATGACATAGGCCTGCAGGTGGGTGACCAGTAATAATACGGTCACGCCCAGCACCAATAACACGTTAAGGCTAAATTTAAAACGACCGCTGGTCAGCGTGGCATGTTCGCTATCGGTGACGTTCTTGCTCGGCTCTTCGAGATTTTCAGGGATAGGCAAATTGTTGGCAATGCGCTTTTTCTCCTGCAACCCCAGCACCACGCCGAGCACCAGCACGCAAACCAGACCAATAATCTGCACCGGGATCAGCTCATGGTAAAGCGCATTAACGTCTAACCCTGATACGGCGGCGACGCGCGCCAGCGGACCCGCCCACGGCGTAATGTTGGTCACCCCCATGCCGCAGGCCAGCAGGCACAGCAGCACCACCGGGCGAATTTTCATCTTCTGGTAAACGGGTAACATCGCACCAATAGTGATCAGCACCGAGGGCACCGATGAACCGTCAATATGCGCCACCAGGGCAATAATACCGGTCACGGTGACGACTGCTACAACGTTATTACCGGCCAGCTTAGTCAGCCAGTTTACCAGCGGCTGGAATACTCCTGCCTCGGTCATAATACTGAAGAATATAATAGAGAAGGTAAACAGGACCGCATTGGGTGCCGTCTGCATCACGCCTTTAATAATATACTCATTCATTAACGTCGGAGAATATCCTGCTACAAATCCGGCAATGACTGAGAGGAATATAAATAAAGATATGGGTGCTGCTTTTCCTTTAATCAAGAAAAACATCAGGAAGGCTATGAGGACATAACCTATAAGTGCAAGAACCATGAGTTTTCCCTTTTTTAATCTTTCTTCTTTGCAAAACCCACTATTTACATTTTATTTTTTATAAATGAAAACAGCTGGTTACATTTAATTTCAACTCGTATAATCCGTTGTCTTTTTTTGCGCACGCGGCGTTGTTGGATTATTGTTGCGTCGATTGATTACGTCTAATATATTATTTTATGAAATCAATGAATTTAAGGAATATCTATTGAATAACAAAGACTTAATATACTTCCTTAAAGTGGCAGAATTCAAGCATTTGGGATACGCTTCACAAAACCTCAATTTAACCCAACCGGCGCTTTCAAAGTCGATTGCCCGTCTTGAAAAACTCTGTGAAACCCGCCTGTTTAAGCGGCTTGGGCGCGGGCTGGAGCTGACCGAGGCGGGGCAGTTGCTGTATCAGCGTGGCCGCATATTGCAGAATTCCTTTGATGAAACGCTGCGCCAGCTTGCCGATATGGGCGCCGGACTCGCTGGGGTGGTGCGCCTCGGCAGTGCCGGGTCGGCAACCCAGTTTTTACTGCCTGCGGTGTGCCGGGTAATGCAGCAGTTGGCGCCCAATATCAAACTTGAGATCCAGATCGGCATGAATGACGTGCTATACGACATGCTGGGGCGTAACGATCTGGATTTTATCCTCGGCCCAATAGTTAAGAGTGACAAGCCGGTCATCACCGTGCCGGTGACCGAAGACCGCGTGGTGGTGGTCGCGGGCAGGCAGCATCCTCTGGCGGGCAGGGCGGCGACGGCGGCCCAGCTCAGTCGTTACGGCTGGATCCTGCCGGCGAAAAGCGTCGCCATGCGTAAATGGCTCGATCGCTACTTCTTTGCCCATCACTGCCCGCCGCTGGACGTGCGTATTGAGATAAGCTCGCTGGCCGCCGCGCCAGAGCTTATCGCCGAGAGCGGCTTGCTGAGCTTTATTTCGGAGAATAGCCTGTCGGAAGACGTATTTGCCTCACGGCTGGTGCGGGTTGAAAACGATGACGTCGCCATGACACGCAGTTTCGGCATCACCTATTTAGCCGAAAATACCCTGTCGCCTTCGGCAGTGCGGGTGATTGAGGTGATTAAAGATTACAAAAATCTTTAATCAGGCGGCACAATGTTTGCCTGACGCAGTGCGTTCATAAAACGTCTTGGCGGTTCCCCGAGCAGGCGAGTAAACATGGTCGAAAAACTGTTGGGGCTTTGATAGCCGAGTTCCAGCGCGACCTGAGTGATATTTTGTCCTCGCGACAGGCGGTCAACCGCCGTCACCACCCGTAAACGATCGCGCCAGCGGCTAAAAGTCATGCCGGTCTCGGCCTGAAAAAGGCGAGCCAGCGTTCGCGGGCTGCACGCGGCGATCGCCGCGATGCGGTCTAAAGGATCGTTATTGCCGGGATCTTGCTGCAACAGTCCGGTTATTTGCCGCAGCCGGCGATCCTGGCCTGTGGGAATAAACAGCGCAATTCCCGCAGCGGCTGCGCTGAGCTGATGAACAATCAGCTGGCAGATGGGCGCAATATCCTGATTGTTGCGCCCCGAAGTGGTAAAGGTTAGCGCCTCAAGCGCCAGCTCACGCAGCAGGTCTGACACCTGCACCGTCCGACAAACCTGCGATAGCGTCACGCAGAGCGCTTGGGGGATCAGCAACTGAATGACATCGGAAAATTCGCTATAAGACGCCGCATGCGCCACGTTTGGGGTAACCCAAATTGCCCGACCAGGAGGCGCCAGCCACCAGCCCTCGGCGGTGGTAATCGAGGAGGTTCCCCGCGTAACGAAGGTTAACTGCCCCTGTGGATGACAATGTTCGGCCACTCGCGTGCCAGCGAGATGGATAAAACGTTTGGCCTCCACCGAGTACTGAGCAGACATGGCATAACCTCAAAGCTTGTTGTCCGTTATGCGAATGTTTTTATCATTGATAGCGTCATAATGCCATTTATTCGCTGAACTTCAGGTTAAGCGCCACTTCGAAAGGAAAATATGATGACTACACCCCTGCGTATTGTCGGCATGGCCGGCAGCCTGCGTAACGATTCCTACTGCAAAATTATTTTGAATTCTCTGGCGGAGATGCTGCCTGCGGGATCGGAGTTCGCCAATCTGGATATCGGCGCGCTGCCTTATTACAACCAGGATTTTGATACGCCAGCGGGGCCTGAGGTGGTACACCAGGCGCGTGACCTGGTTGCCAGCGCCGATGCGGTACTGATGGTCGTCCCCGAATTCAATCATGGCATTCCCGGCGTGCTGAAAAATACCCTCGACTGGCTGTCCCGTCCGGCTTTTACCAGCTGCATGGTCGATAAACCGGTGATGTTCGTGACCCTTTCACCGGGTGCGTTAGGCGGCGTCAGGGCCCAGTACCAGCTGCGCGAGACGCTGGCCGCGATGCTGTGTAAGCTCGATCCGCTGCCGGAGCTGGCGATCACCTTTGTGGGACAGAAAGTTGCCGATGGCAAGCTTATCGACGAGACCACTCGCGCCTACAGCCACAAGATCCTGACGCAGTTTATTGCCCGGATTTAACTTTCAGAGCGGAGGAGAGGATGCAGATCCTTTATGCATTGCTTGCGGGCTTATCGGTCGGGCTGTTTTTCTCCTGGCTGAAGCTGCCCCTGCCGGCACCGCCGACGCTGGTGGGCATCGTCGGTGCGGCGGGCGTTTTTCTCGGCAGCGTGCTGTTTAGAACCGCGGCCAGCTATTTTCACTGATCGGTTTCGTACAGCGTATCGCCGTCTGCGGCGGCGGTGTTTCTCAGGCACAGCGCCACGTAAACAATCGCCGCGGCAATCAGCGTCAGCGCCGCCAACCACAGTAGCAGTTGGTGAAAGGCGCTGGCATAAATCGCCGTCAGCTGCGAGGCGCTGGCCGTGGGCAATGCTAATAATGTCTGATGCAGATCGCCGGTCGCCAGACGCTGTACCGCCTGGCTGGTGGCGTGGCCGTCGGTGGCTGGCGCCAGTTGACGGATACCCTGACCGACAAAGCCCGCTAGCATCGCGCCGACGATGGCTAAAGCAATCCCCTCACCGGCGACGCGGGTGGTGCTGAAAATGCCGGTGGCCATTCCCGCCCGCTCCTTCGGCACCACGCTAATCGACAGCCCGTCCATCAGGCCCCATGGCAGCCCGATACCGATGCCGATCAGCGCCATCGGCGGCAGCGCTGCCAGCATATTCTGCGCGGCAATCGCCTGGCTCAGCCAACCGAGACCGGCGGCGGAAATCAGCAGGCCGAGCGTGCAGACTAAGCCGGCCGAGATCCAGTGAGTCAGGGTAGAGGCCAGCATCGGGATAATCAGCATCGGCAGTGACAGCGCCATCATCATCAGCCCAGCCTGCTCCTCACTCATACCGGCAATGCCAATAAACTGCATCGGCAGCAGCACCAGCAGCACCACAAACGCAAACGCGGTGGCCAGCGGCAGCGCCTGTACGCCAATAAAACGCGCGTAGCGGAACAGCGAAAGATCCAGCATTGGATGACTCACTCGCCTTTCTACCCACACAAACAGCACCAGCAGTAGCACGGTGGCCGCGAGCAGGCTCACAACCTCGACGCTGGTCGCGCCGAGAGCCGGGATCGCCATCAGGCCCCAGGTCAGCGAAGCCAGCATGGCGGTAAACAGCGCCGTGCCGGGCCAGTCGATACCGGCGGCGTGCGGGTTTTTGGACTCATTGAGACGCGTCACGCCCACCGACAGCGAGAGCAGGGCAATAATCATTGAAGATAAGAACACCGCTCGCCAGCCGAAATGGGCAATCAGCAGTCCGGCGAGAAACGGCCCAAATGCCAGACCAACGCCAAAGCTGGTGCCGAGCATGCTGAACGCGCGCATCTGTGCGCGCCCCTCAAACTCCTGCGCCAGCGAGGCGGAACCCCCGGCCAGAGCGGCGGCGGCGGCGATACCCTGCGCCGCGCGCATCAGGTCAATCCACAGCAGGCTTGAACTAAAACCAATCAGCCCGGAAAACAGTGCAAACAGCGCAACGCCAATAATGAAGACTTTTTTGCGGCCTATTTCATCGGCCAATGCGCCCGCGGCCATCAGGAAGCAGCCGAAGCTCAACATAAAGGCGTTGGTGATCCAGCTTAGCGCCTGAGCGCTGCCGCCCAGCTCACGGCCGATCACCGGGGTGGCGATTGAACCGCTCACGAAGCTCAGCGGCATGATTATCGCCGCCAGGCAGATGGCGAGCAGAACCGGCGTTTTACTGGCCGACACGGCGGTAAGGGTAGGATGACTCATAGCGCTTCTCCAAACGGGATCAAGGGCATGATGATAAAATGTCTTTAATTTGACTGAAACAGGCTGCTTGTCCGATGATTAAGGACAAAATCGCTCTAATGGCGGTGAGGGAAAGCGTTATGGATAATATTAACGGCATGCTGGCGTTCGTGCGGGCCGCCGAGTGCCAAAGCTTTACCGCGGCCGGAGAACGGCTGGGTATTTCGGCCTCGGCGGTGGGCAAGAGCGTCGCCCGGCTTGAGTCCAGGCTCAGCGTCAGGCTATTTAACCGCAGCACCCGGCGCATTAGCCTGACCGACGAGGGCCAACTTTTTTTTGAGCGCTGTCGGGAAATCGTCTCGCAAATTGAAGAGGCGGAGCACGAGATGTCGCGATTGTCTTCCCAGCCGCGCGGCAAGCTGCGCGTGAGTCTGCCGGCTATTGGCTACCGCATGCTGCTGCCTCACCTGTCCGAATTTATGCAACGCTATCCTGAGATTGAGCTGGAGCTGGATTTCAGCGACCGGATGGTGGATATCATTGCCGAGGGCATGGACGTGGCGATGCGCAGCGGCGAGCTGACGGATTCGGAAATGATGTCGCGCCAGCTGGGGCCTTTTCGCTTTGTGATAGTCGGCAGTCCGGCCTATTTCTTACATCATCCGCCGCCGCAGACGCCGGCTGATTTAGCGCAGCATCATTGCCTGCGCTATCGCTTTCCCAAAAATGGGCAGTTTCAGAGTTGGGATTTCAATAACGACTATGCCGGACCGATCCACACCGCGCTATCGTTTAACAATCTTGAAGGTTTACTCCAGGCCTCGCTGCGCGGCATTGGCTTGACCTATGCGCCACAGTTTATCGTCAAGGAGTATCTTGCCTCGGGGGAGATGATTTCGGTGCTGGAGGACTATCTAGACGATGCCGGAAAATTTTCCGTTGTCTGGCCAAGTAGCCGACATCTGTTGCCGAAGATCCGCGTATTTATCGATTTTCTGACCGAGAAAAAGGTGGTTAGCGATAAATAGTCCGGCCGGGCATAGCGGGTCGGACTGTTAAGAAGGATCGACAAATTAGAGGATCGGCAACGCACTAATATCAGTCGTAGAGATCGGGGACGATCATGGTTTCCGGTAGCCGGGTGCGCCGGTAGTCATCGCTGTAATTACGCTTCGGCAGCTGAATAGACGGCGGTTCCATCTCTTCATAAGGCACCTGAGCCAGCAGGTGAGTGATGCAGTTCAGGCGGGCCTTTTTCTTGTCGACGCCCTGGACTATCCACCACGGCGCTTCGGGAATGTGCGTGCGTTTAAGCATCACTTCCTTGGCGGAGGTATATTTTTCCCAGCGGCTGCGGCTCTCGAGATCCATCGGGCTGAGTTTCCACTGCTTCAGCGGATCGTGGATGCGACTCAGGAAACGCAGCTCCTGCTCCTCATCGGTGATTGAGAACCAGTATTTAACAATCTTGATGCCGCTGCGGGTGAGCATTTTTTCAAACTCGGGCACGCTGCGGAAAAATTCTTCATATTCCTCATCGTTACAAAAGCCCATCACCTTCTCAACGCCGGCTCGGTTGTACCAGCTGCGGTCAAACAGAACGATTTCGCCGGCGGCCGGAAGATGGGCAATATAACGCTGGAAATACCACTGGGTGCGCTCGCGATCGTTGGGGGCGGGAAGGGCGGCGACGCGGCAGGTGCGGGGGTTCAGGCGCTGGGTAATACGTTTAATGACCCCGCCTTTGCCCGCGGCATCGCGTCCTTCAAAAATAATAACGATGCGCTGACCGGTGCGCATTACCCAGTCCTGCATTTTGACCAGCTCGCCCTGCAAACGCAGCAGCTCGCGGAAATACTGTTTGCGCCAGATCTTGTGTTCGTCTGAATCCGGCTCGCCGTCGCCAAAGCGGCAGTCGTCCAGTTCCATTTCCAGCTCTTCGTCGTAGCTGTCATAAAATTCTTGCAGTAAGCGCTGGTTGAAGGTGTATTCCCCTGAACCATTTTCGTGCATAGCCATTACGCTTTCCTTAAATCATGCCGTATGCCAATAAATTCCACTAGGATTATTAGTATTTAACGTGACACTTTTATGACGGAAAGATGACATTTAAGTTTCTGATTTATTATAGAAATAATATTTTTGTTTCGCGCTGAAATAGGTTGATTTTATTTTTGTAGCTGGCGTAATTATGCCACCTTCACGAAGACGACAGACCCACTATGCTGGAAGAAAAAACGCACAAAGTTGACTTCAACGATGAGGTTACCGGGCTAATTTATGGTTTTGTCTTTCAGGATCAGCAGCCGCCAAGGCGGGTAACCTCGGGGCAAATCCTTGAGGAATACCGGCAACAGAAAAATGCCCCCGGTTTTTTGTGGCTGCATATCAATCTTAATCATGCCGCGTCGGAAAAATGGTTGCGCAAGCAGTTTGCCATCGAGGACTTCTTCTTCGAGGAGATCCGCCAGGGCTCGCACAGCACGCGTATAGAAAGCCAGAATGACGTGCTGTTCGCGGTGCTTAACGATGCTAATTTCCACCAAGACGGTTCCGGGGAGGAGACCGCTACGCTGTGGCTTTACTGCTGCACCGGGCTGGTGATTACCGCGCGGCACAAGCCGGTGAGACTGATTGAACGGCTGTTCCGCCGACTCGATCAGTTCACGCCGAGCTCACCGACCGCGCTGTTGGTTCACCTGCTTGAAGAGCAGGAGGACGTGCTCGAACAAATCGTTCGCCAGGCCAACCTGTATGTCGATCAAATCGAGGAGCGCCTGCTCAGCGGACTGGTGAAGAAAAACCGCACTCGGCTGGGTCGCATGCGCAGGCAGTTGCTGCGCTTTCAGCGGTTGCTGGCACCGGAACCGGCGGCGCTGTTTCGCCTGATGAACCGCCCACCGCGCTGGCTCAGCGGCGAGGTGGTGAGAGATTTACGCCAGTTTGCCGAAGAGTTTACCGTGGTGCTCAACGATCTGGTCGGCCTGACCGAGCGTATTCGCCTGTTGCAGGAAGAGATCTCATCCAGCCAGATGGAGCAAAACAACCGCTCGCTGTACGTGTTGACGGTGATTACCGTGCTGGCGTTGCCGATTAACATCGTCGCCGGTTTCTTTGGCATGAACGTCGGCGGTATTCCGCTGGCGGCTAATCCGCACGGTTTTGTCCTGTTGGTGCTGGTGGTGGCGATATTTACCGTTATTGCCGCCTGGTTTGCGCTGCGTAAACGTGATGAAGATAGTTAATACCCAGGCGCGTGGTCCGGCGCCTGTCTCAATTCGCCACCCAATGACATGCAGACTAAAAGCAGACCTTACCAAGACTACAGCACCAGTTGCTCCATCAACACAATCACCTTTTGGATCACGATTTGCGCCGCTCTTGAAAGCTGGCGTCGTGGTGCAACGCACAGCGCCAGCGTCAACGGTTTGACGCTGTGGCCCTGCAGCGGCACGAAAGCCAGGCGTTTTTCCTGCAAGTCCGGCATCACGTCCAGCAGGCTCAATACCCCGACACCGGCCCCTTTACGGATCAGTTCGCGCATCATCCGCACGTCATTACAGACGATCGACGGCGTCTCATGCAGCTGGTAGCGGTTATACAGCAGCTTGGCGCGGGCGTTAACCATCAGCGGTTCGGAGGGAATAATCTGCCGATATTCGGTGATTTCGCTGAAAGAAATTATTTTCTTTTCGGCCAGCGGGTGTCCGATCGGCAAGGCAATGCCAATCGGCAGCTCGGCGAAGGCCCGCACTTCCAGCCCGGTGTGCTCGATAGGATCCAGCAGCAGGCCGAAATCTACCTCCGCAGAGCTAACGTGTTCGCTGATATTGCGCCCTTCCTCAATGCGAATATTGAAGGTGAGATAAGGAAACTCTTGGCCCACGTCGGCGATCAGCTGGGCCATCATGCCCTCGCTCAGCGCGGCAATCATCGAGATGCTGACGTGGCCCCGGCGCAGGCCCTGCATTTCGTCGAAGCGTTCACGGGTGCGGGCAAATTCCTTGCGCCAGCGTTTGATGTCGTCAAACAACACCTCACCGGCCGACGTAAGTTTTAAGCCGGTGGGCAGGCGCTCAAACAGCGGCGTTTCCATCGTCTGCTCGGCCTGTAAAATTTGTCGGTTAATCGCCGAGGCGGAGACGTGAAGGGTCTCGGCGGCCTTGCGCAAACTTCCCGTGCGAGCAACCTCAACAAAGTATTGTGAAAAGCGAGAAAATGGCGACATAGGCGGTGTACTAATTTTTGCAGTGAATTAGTGAATTAACTATTATGGACTGCATCACCTATTTTTCCTAGATTGTACGGTGGTGCTTTGAAAACAGTCACATCAGACACTTTTTGTACCAACAGGCTATAGATATTGCAGCAGTAATGACAGGGTTCGTCAAAACACGCAGCCATTCCGTGTGTCTTTTTTAGAGTCGGACCTATTTAGGCGCTGTGGCTCCAGGCTCGCGGAGGTGTTTTGAAAAACAAAACTTATAACAAGCGGGTAATTCATACCACGCGACCGAGAGACAACCAATGTTAGATAAAATATTTAAACTTAAAGCTCATGGCACCAATGTGCGTACCGAGGTATTGGCCGGCTTAACCACCTTTTTGGCCATGGCCTATATTTTGTTTGTAAACCCGTCGATTTTAGGCGCGACCGGTATGGATAAAGGATCCGTATTCGTTGCGACCTGTCTTGCTGCCGCAATCGGTTCCGCACTGATGGGATTCATTGCCAACTATCCTATCGCACTCGCGCCGGGCATGGGCTTGAACGCCTTTTTCACCTACACCGTCGTGCTGCACATGGGCTACAACTGGCATATCGCGCTTGGCGCGGTTTTCCTGTCGGCCTGTATTTTCTTCCTGCTGTCAATTTTCAAAATCCGTGAATGGATTATTCGCAGCATCCCTATGCCGCTGCGTTCGGCGATCGCCGCCGGTATCGGCCTGTTCCTGGCGCTGATTGCCCTTGAAACCTCCGGTATTGTGGTCGGTAACCAGGCTACGCTGGTGGGTATTGGCGATCTGGGCAAGCCCGGTCCGCTGTTCGCCATGCTGGGCTTTATCATCATCGTGGTTCTGGAAGCGCGTAAAGTGACCGGCGCGGTGCTGATCGGTATTCTTGCGGTGACCATCCTGTCTATCGCGCTGGGTTACTCGCCGTTCGGTGGCGTGGTGTCTATGCCGCCTTCAATTGCGCCGACCTTCATGCAGCTGGATATCAAGGGTGCCCTCAACGTGGGCCTGATCAGCGTGGTGTTCGCCTTCCTGTTCGTTGACGTGTTCGACAACTCAGGCACCCTGATTGGCGTAACCAAACGCGCGGGTCTGGCAGACGAAGACGGCAATATTCCAAAAATGGGCCGTGCACTGCTTGCCGACAGCGCCGCGGCACTGTTCGGTTCTCTGCTGGGAACCTCAACCACCACCAGCTATGTTGAATCCGCCGCTGGCGTAGAGGCGGGTGGCCGTACTGGCCTCACCGCAATCGTTGTCGGTATCCTGTTCCTGCTGAGCCTGTTCTTCGCTCCGCTGGCGGGTAGCGTACCGGCGTTTGCTACCGCTCCGGCTCTGCTGTTTGTTGCGGTATTGATGACCTCTGGCCTGGCAGAGATCGACTGGAAAGACATTACCGTGGCGGCCCCGGTCACCGTGACTGCGCTGACCATGCCGCTGACCTATTCTATTGCCAACGGCATCGCCTTCGGCTTTATTACCTGGACGCTGGTAAAACTGCTGAGCGGCCGCGGCCGCGAACTGAACGCGGCGCTGGTGATCCTGTCGATTCTGTTTGTCATTAAACTGGGTTGGTTGAGCGCGTAACCGGCGCCGTCGTCTCACTTAAGCAGTCTTGATGCGTGCGCCGCGCTTTCCTCATCGCGGCGCACGTAAATTAGCGTCTTCATTTTCTACCTTCCCCGCCTGTGAAACTTACCGCAAACTGCACCAACTGTGCTGCGAACCGCCTTTCTGTGCCGCCTAACTTCAAAAATACTCCAGCTTTTGTTATATTATTGAGCACTTAGTCAGGCAGATTTGCCTGCGGCTAAAGTGTTTATTTTTAATCCCGCTTTCCCAGGATAACGACATGTTAGATTTTCGCTTTCCGACAGCAATGCAGATGGTTTTTAGTGTGGCACTGGCTGAAAAGTCAGGACAACGCTGTACCAGTGCGACTCTGGCAGCGAGCCTGGAAGCTAATCCCAGCTTTATTCGCAAACTGATGGTGCCGCTAACCCAGCACGGCATTATTGTCTCGACCCTGGGCCGCACCGGTTCTATCCGCCCCGGGCGTTTGGCCGATGCCATTACCCTGCGCGATATCTACACCGCGGTTATCGAAGACAAACGCCTGTGGGCCGCACGCCCGGAAGGATCGGCAAAATGCCTGGTCAGCGCTAACGCCTGCGGCTATTTCAAATCGGTGGTGCACGAGGCTGAAGAAGCCTCGATGGCGGTGCTGGCACGCTACACCGTCGCCGATGCGCTGGCCGAGTTTGAGCGCAACGGCAGCTATAGTTGTTCCGGTGCCGAGCTCGCCGCGAAATAATCCCCTCGTTTGCTAAATTTGATGAAAGAAAAAGGGGACTCGCCTCACGGCGGGTCCCCTTGCTTATTGTTGGCTTCTGAAGCTAGTGAGCGCGGGCGGGCTCAACCGCCGGAGCCGCTTTGCGGGTCACCAGTTTCCTCAGCGCGACGTAGAACACCGGGGTCAGGAACAGCCCAAATAAGGTCACCCCGAGCATGCCCGAGAAGACGGTAATCCCGGTTACGCCCCGCACCTCGGCCCCGGCACCGTGGCCGAGGATCAGCGGCACCGTGCCGGCAATAAAGGCAATCGAGGTCATCACAATCGGGCGTAGCCTGAGGCGACAGGCCTCAAGTGCCGACTCGACAATTCCTTTCCCCTGCAGCTCCAGCTCGCGGGCAAATTCGACGATCAGGATGGCGTTCTTACAGGCCAGCCCCATCAGCACTACCAATCCCACCTGAACGAAAACGTTGTTATCGCCGCCGGTCAGCCATACGCCGAACAGCGCCGACAGCATGGTCATCGGCACGATAAGGATCACCGCCAACGGCAGGGTCCAGCTTTCATACAGCGCCGCCAGCACCAGAAACGCCAGCAGCACCGACATCGGGAACACGATAAGCGCCGCGTTACCCTGAGTGGATTGCTGATAACTCAGATCGGTCCATTCTATATTCATGCCGTTAGGCAGCAGATTTTTTGCCATCGCCGCTACCTCGGTCATCGCCTGCGACGAGGAGAGTCGCCGAGGATCGGCATCGCCAATCAGGTCCGCCGCCGGATAGCCGTTGTAGCGGATCACCGGATCCGGGCCGTAGGTGGTGGTAATATCCACCATGCTGCCAATCGGCACCATCTCGCCTTTGTCGTTGCGGGTGCGTAGATTACCGATGTCCTCCACGCTCTCGCGGAACGGCCCGTCGGCCTGGGCGATCACCTGCCAGGTGCGGCCAAAGCGGTTGAAATCGTTAATGTATGACGATCCCAGATAGGTTTGCAGCGTACTGAACAGGTCATCTAACGACACGCCCTGCGCTTTGGCTTTGTCCCGATCAACCTTGGCCTCAAGCTGCGGCACGTTGGCCTGATAAGACGAGATCGGGAAGCCCATGCCGGGCGTTTGCATGATCGAGCCGGACAGCGTATTGACCGCCGTTTGCAGCGCGCCGTAGCCTAAACCCGCGCGATCCTGAATATACAGCGAATAACCCGAGCCCTGACCCAAACCGAGGATCGGCGGCGGCATGATTGAGAAAGCAAACCCTTGCTGAATCTGCGAGATCTTGGCGTTGATCTCGGCGTTAATCTGCGCCGCGGTGCGGGTGCGCTCGCTCAACGGTTTCAGCGCAAAAAACACCGTGCCGGTATTTGGCGTGTTGGTGAACTGCAGCGCGTTAAGGCCGGGAAAGGCAACCGCGTCGATCACGCCGTCAGTTTGCAGCCCTAACGCGCTGATTTTACGCACTACCGCATCGGTGCGTGACAGCGACGATCCCTCAGGCATTTTTACCCCGGCAATTAGGTACAGCTTATCCTGGGTCGGAATAAATCCGCCGGGCACCGCTTTAAACATAAATCCGGCAGCCGCCAACAGCAGAATATAGACCACAAACACCGCGCCGCGGCGGCCCAGAGTTTTGGAAACTGCTTTCTGATAACCGTGCGAACTGGCGTTAAAAAAGCGGTTAAACGGTCGGAACAGCCAGCCAAAAAGTCGGTCGATTAGGCGCGTGGGCAGATCTTTCGGCGCACCGTGCGATTTGAGTAAAATCGCCGCCAGGGCCGGAGACAGTGTTAACGAGTTAATCGCCGAGATGACCGTAGAGATGGCGATAGTCACCGCAAACTGCTTGTAAAATTGACCGGTTACGCCGGACAGAAACGCCATTGGCACGAACACCGCGCACAGCACCAGCGCAATTGCCACGATCGGGCCAGACACCTCACGCATCGCCTGATGGGCCGCGTCGCGCGGAGCCAGCCCCTCCTCGATATTACGCTCGACGTTTTCGACCACCACGATGGCGTCATCCACCACGATCCCAATCGCCAGCACCAGCCCGAACAGGCTTAGCGTGTTGAGTGAAAAACCGAGCAAATACAGAATGCTAAAGGTACCGATCACCGAAACAGGCACCGCCAGCAGCGGGATGATCGAGGCGCGCCAGGTTTGCAGGAACAGGATCACCACCAACACTACCAGCACCACGGCTTCGAGCAGGGTATGGACCACGGCGCTGATCGAGTCGCGCACAAATACCGTCGGATCGTAAGGCGCGCGCCAGGTCAGACCCTCGGGGAAGCGGGTGGCCAGTTCGGCCATCTTGGCGCGCACCGCGTTAGATAAATCGATGGCGTTAGCGCCCGGCGACTGGAAGATACCAATGCCTACCGCGTCCTGGTTATTCAGCTGAGAGCGCAGGGCATAGCTGCCGGAGCCCATTTCAATCCGCGACACGTCACGCAGGCGGACGATTGAACCGTCCTCGCTAGTCTTGAGAATAATATTGCCAAATTCGGTCTCATCCTTGAGTCGGCCCTGGGCGTTAATCGACAGCAGATAATCGCTGTTTTTCGGCAACGGTTCGGCGCCCAGCTGACCGGCGGAGACCTGCACGTTTTGCTCACGGATCGCGGTGACCACGTCAGTGGCGGTTAATCCTCGCGCGGCCACCTTGTTCGGGTCGAGCCAGACGCGCATCGCGTACTCACCGGCGCCAAAAATCTGCACCTGACCCACGCCCGGCAGGCGCGCCAGTTCGTCTTTCACCTTCAGCGTGGCGTAGTTGCGCAGGTACAGCGAGTCATACTTGCCCGACGGCGAGTAGAGATGCACCACCAGCGTCATGGTCGGCGACTGTTTCTGGGTGGTTACCCCCTGACGCTGCACGTCCTGCGGCAGTCGCGCGGCGGCCTGCGCTACGCGGTTTTGTACCTGAACCTGTGCCTGGTCTGGGTCGGTGCCTGGACGGAAGGTTACCGTCGTGACCAGCACGCCGTCAGAACCGGCGACCGATTTCATGTACATCATATTTTCAACGCCGTTGATCGCTTCCTCCAGCGGCGTGGCGACCGTTTCAGCAATCTCTTTCGGGTTGGCTCCGGGATATTGGGCGCGCACCTGAACGCTAGGCGGCACCACGTCCGGGTATTCGCTTACCGGCAGCAGCGGAATAGCGATAGCGCCGGTGACCAGGATCAGGATCGACAGCACCGCCGCAAAGATAGGCCGGTCGATGAAAAAGCGGGAAAAGTCCATGAGTAGTGATCCTGTTATTGGGCTTGTTCAGCGACGGTTGGCGTAACATTTTTTGCCATATCGACGCTCTTGGCGTTAACTGACATCCCCGGCATAAAGACCTTTTGCACGCCGTCGACCACCACCCGGTCGCCCGCCTGTAAACCGTGCTGCACGATGCGCAGTCCGCCAGACAGGCCGCCAATCTGGATATCGCGTCGCTGCGCTTTGCCCGCCTGATCCACCACGTAAACAAACTTGCGGTCCTGATCGGTGAGCACCGCTTTATCGTCAATCAGCAGCGCGCTGTATTCGGCGCTACCCGGCATTTGCACCCGGGCGAACAGGCCCGGCGTGAAGCTGCGGTCACGATTGTCGAGCACGGCGCGCATGCGGATGGTGCCAGTGCTGGCGGTGAGCTGGTTATCGGTGAAATCCAGTACGCCCTGATGGGGATAGCCGTTCTCGCCGACCAGGCCCACGTGGATAGGCAGGGCCGAGTGGTGGTCTTTCGCTGCGCGCGCGATGGCCTGGTAACGCAGAAACGTGCTTTCATCGACGTCGAAATAGACATAAACCTTATCGAGTGAAACCAGCGTCGTCAGTACGCTGGCGCTGTCACCGGCGGTAACCAGGTTTCCTGCGGTAATCATCGCCCGGCTAGCCTTGCCGTCAATCGGCGCGATCACCCGGGTGAAATCGAGATTGAGCTGCGCTAGATCAAGCTGGGCCTGCGCTGCCAATACGTCTGACTGCGCCTGCGACGCGGCGGAGCGACGCTGTTCCCAGAGTTCGCGAGAAATGGCCTCGGAGCTCACCAGCTTCTCGGTGCGGGCCGACTCGCTGCGCGTCAGGGCCGCCTGATTTTTAGCGCGTACCAGCTGGGCCTGTGCCTGTTCCTGCGCCGCGCGATAGGTGCGGTCGTCGATGGTAAACAGCACCTGGCCTTTTTTAACCTCGTCGCCTTCCTGGTAGTTCACTTTATCGATATACCCCGAGACTCGCGGACGCAGTTGCACGCTTTGTACCGCCTCGACGCGGCCGGTAAATTCGTCCCACTGTTTTATAGGTTTAATCAACACGTTGGCCATGCTGACCGCCGGAGCGGGCGGTGCCGCACTTTGCGCCGCGCTGTTGTCGCAGCCTGAAAGCAGGGCCACCATCAGTCCTAAAGCGGAAAGTGGCGCAATGATGGACGTTGCATAGCCGCGACCGTTCGGCCGCAGATAAGAATTTTGCAGGCTAATCATTATTTTTATGTCCAGTGAATACTGCGGCAGGCAACGCCACCGGTCCTGTCCTCCGGCGGAGCGTCCTTTGCCTGGGCGGTTATTTGGGGATTTGCACCTGTCAGGGGTGCAATAAAGTATCAATAACTGATACATTAACTCGAAGGGATTGTAGGGAGCTGACTAGTAAACTGCAAGAATTATTGTTGCACTTTATGTGCTATTGCGAAAAGTCATTTTGTGAGGAGCTGTAACTATCGTTATGAACTGATTAAAATGCAATAGTAAAACTTGCATTTTATCGAAAACTGCGTCAGCCTTAACGAATGCTCTCTATGAGAGGGCGCAAAAACATAGCGGAGAGCGGAAATGAAAACTGAAGATTTTATTCACGATCTTATCGACTGGATTGATCACAATCTGGAAGAGCGACTGGATATTAAAACCGTAGCCAAGCGTGCAGGTTATTCTCGTTGGCATTTACAGCGGATGTTCAAAGAGCACACCGGGCTGCCGATGGGCGAATACATTCGCCAGCAGAAAATGAAAAAATCGGCTGACATGTTGGCCAGCAGCGCCGAGACCATCGTTAGCGTGGCGATTTCATTGGGCTTTGACTCTCAGCAATCCTTCACCCGCAGCTTCAAACGTCAGTTCGGTCAAACGCCGGGCGACTGGCGCCGTGCTGAAAACAACCAGTCCGTGGCTCACGCGTGTCATTAATTAGCTGAAAGCGGGTGATACTTACGTTGTTATAAAGAACCGTGGGGTTAACGAGTAGTCGGTGTAAAGAACTTCGCCCCGCAGTGGGCAAGCGTTCAGTCAACCCATTGCTGCAACTGTTGGCTTAGGGTCATCAGCTGAGCGTTGAGCGGCACCAGCCGTTTTTGAATAGCATGATATTTATCGAGCTGCGCCTGTGATGAAAATTGCAGGGTGCTGCCTGAAATCGTCACATTCTTACCCTGGCTTTTAATAAAATCGGCCTTAATCACTATTTGGTCCAATACCTCGGGCAGTAACGTATATATTTTTTCCGCTACTGCGGCAGGCTGGGTGACCACTTTGCTATAGGCCGCATCATACGCGCCCTTTACCGCCTCGGGCTGCCCAAGCGCGACGCGTTGCGCATCTGCCTGATTGCGAATTGTTTTTAATTCTTCCAGCCACTGCTGACTGCTGTGCGCCATTTTTTGCAGGTCGTTACGCTGCTCCAGTAAGGCATTGACCGAGGTCAGCGCATTCATGCTGGTAAAGACCGGCACTAGTGAAGAGTTAATTTCGATATTCAGTTGGTGTTGAAAATGGGTAAGGTTGGCGTAGTCTTTAACGTAATGGCCCAACTCTTTTTGCTGCGCCGCGCTTAATGCAGGAACCTTGACCGCCTGGCTAGCAAGCAATTGGCTTTGCAAAAATTTGATAAACGCCTGCTGCTGTGCCTGTTCTTTATCACCGCACGCCGCTGTAGTGATAATTAATAGCAGTAAAAATAGGGGGAATAATAGATAACGCATGAAATTGCGCTGAGTTTCGCAATGTTGATTGCCTTGCATTAGTGCTTCGCTCATGCCAGCTGTTCCCCTCTATTTTAACCCAGTTGGCTCATCAGCCTTTCTCGAGTCCAGACCGGCTGGCCGGTGACGTGTGAGGCAATCTGCTCAATCAGACCCTGTGTCGTCGCCTTCTTACCGGTGCTCACCAGGATCAACGGCAGAATAAGCATCATCGCCAACTGCGGGAGGGTAAATCTTTTAACCGATTGATTGCGATGAGTTACAAGGAATAAACCGCTGGCACACACTCCCAGAATTAATCCGCTAATCACTTCACTCGGTGAATGCGCGTGTAATACTAATCTGCTGTAACCAATTAATATCGGTAACAAAAACCCCAGGGTAATAATGACCTGGCGTAATCTTTTATGTACCCCACCGCTGATTAGCCATAATAACACCGGCCAGATAGTCGCTGACATCGCCGTATGCCCGCTGATGCCGGTAAAATTATATTCAGCACTGCCCATACCCCAGGCCAGGAAAAGGAATTTGGTAATAACGACGATGGATCCGCTAACGCCGAGGGTAAATAACCAGGCCCAAGGGGTTAAACGTCCGCTGACCTTCCAGGCCATAAAAAAGGCGATAATAATTCCGACCGGCAGTAAAAGCATGCTGTCGCCGAAATAGGTCAGGGTATTCCAATACAATGGGATTTTCCTCGAGTAGATTTTATTTTCAGTTCAAAGAGATGAATGAATTTAGAGAATTGTAGCAGCAGGCGTGCGCAGAGCGGTAGTGAAATCACCCCCGCTCGGACTAGGATAAATCATATTTTTAGGCGTATTTATCATCATGCTGCGCATTATACGCACGATTAATAATGCCGATGGTGGAGGGTTTAGAGCGCGTCGGCGATGGCCTGGCCCAGAGTGCGAGTGGTGCCTTTACCTCCCAGATCGCCGGTGAGAGGCGCATTTTCAGGCCCCAGACTGAGCACGTTTTCTATGGCTTGTAGCACCTCCGCGCCGGCCTGCTCGTAGCCCAGATGCTCCAGCATCATTGCACCGCACCAAATCTGACCTATCGGATTGGCAATCCCCTTACCGGCAATGTCCGGAGCCGAGCCGTGTACCGGCTCAAACAGGCTTGGGAATTTGCCCTCTGGATTAATATTGGCCGACGGTGCGATGCCTATGGTTCCGGTACAGGCCGGGCCGAGATCGGAGAGGATGTCACCGAACAGGTTGCTGGCGACCACCACGTCAAACCAGTCTGGGTGCAAGACAAAATTGGCGGTCAGAATATCGATATGATACTTGTCGACGTCGATCTCAGGATAACCCTTGGCCATTTCTACAACTCTGCTATCCCAGTAAGGCATGGTGATGGCGATGCCGTTGGATTTGGTGGCCGAGGTAAGATGTTTTTTCGGCCTCTTTTGCGCCAGCTCAAAGGCATATTTGAGAATGCGATCGACGCCGGTGCGGGTCATCACGGTTTCCTGAATAACAATTTCCCGCTCGGTATCGGGGAACATAATCCCGCCTACGCTCGAGTATTCGCCTTCGGTGTTTTCCCGCACCACATAAAAGTCGATATCGCCCGGTTTTCTTCCGGCCAGCGGGGCTTTAACGCCGGGCATCAGGCGGACCGGGCGCAGGTTGACATACTGATCAAACTCGCGCCTGAACTGTAATAACGAGCCCCACAGCGAGATATGGTCGGGCACCACATCGGGCCAGCCGACGGCGCCAAAATAAATCGCATCGAACTCCTTGAGGGTGGCGTACCAATCGTCCGGCAGCATTTTGCCATGCTGTTGATAATACTCGGCGCTGGCAAAATCAAACCACTGCCATTCGATCGTGATGTCGTGTTTAGCGGCGATCTTTTCCATTACCCGGATACCCTCGGGCATCACTTCTTTACCGATACCGTCGCCGGGGATCACGGCAATTTTATGTGTTCTATCTGACATGTTAGGGGCCTGTTATCATTATTGGGTTGTTTTCAGTGTAATTACTTCCCACTAAGGCAACAATTTGCTTAATATTTAAGGCATTCTTAATTAAAAGTGAATAATGATGTCCTCAATCGACGATCTTAGATTTTTCACTCTTATCACCCGCTTTGGCAGCCTCACGGCGGTCGCCCGCGAGATGGGGTTAACCCTGCCAGCGGTCAGTAAGCGTTTAACCCAGCTTGAACAACGTCTCGGCGTGCAGCTGGTGCTCAGGACCACGCGTCGCCTGACGTTAACCGCCGAGGGCGAGCGCTACGCCGAGGGCGCGAGGCCGATTATTAATCAGCTGGCCGAGCTAGAGAGTGCGGTGTCCAACAGTCAGGCGCTGCTCACCGGCAGGCTCAGCCTCAATGCCTCATTCGGTTTTGGCCGCCGCTTCATCGCTCCACTGGTCTCTTCCTTTCATCAACTGCATCCTAATCTGGATATTGATTTACAGCTCACCAGCCAGCCGCTGAATTTCCTGGATAACAATGTCGACATCGATCTGCGGGTCGGTGAACCGCCCGACTCGCGGCTGGTGGCAATAAAACTGATGGGCAATTCACGCGTGGTGTGCGCGGCTCCGGCGTATCTCGAGAAGTACGGCGTGCCGCAAAGCGTCGGCGATTTGGCCGATCACAACTGCATTGTCCTGCGCCAGTTCGAGAGTGATTATTCGCTGTGGCGATTCGTTAAAAACGGCAAAGAGTATGTGCAAAAGGTCAGCGGAGACTTGTCCAGCAACGACGGTGAGATAGTGGTGAACTACGCTCGCGACGGGCACGGCATCATTCTGCGCTCTCGGTGGGATATTCAAACCAACCTGCAGCAGGGTGAGCTGATCCCGCTGCTCACCGAATACCAGGCACCCGCGGCGGACATCTATGCGGTCTACACCTATCGCAAACACCTGCCCGCGCGTATTAGCGTGTTTATCGATTATTTAAAACAGCAGCTTGGGCCGCGGGCCTGAGCAGGCTATGCGGATTTTGCATGGAAAATAGGCGGCATCGCCTCGATTTGCTTTAAAAAACATCACTTAAGCGAGTCTGGCGGCTAATCTGTTAAAAAGCCGTTGACGCGGCAGAGGCAATACGGTTTAATGCGCCGCGTTGCCCGGATAGCTCAGTCGGTAGAGCAGGGGATTGAAAATCCCCGTGTCCTTGGTTCGATTCCGAGTCCGGGCACCATCATTCTAAAGAACCCGCCCAAAAGGCGGGTTTTTTGCTTGCTGCGCTACGGATTCTAGGACCTATCCAGTCCGCATTATGTGCAAAAGCCTTCTGCAATAATCCCGCATGCAAACGAAGACTTCTCACTCTGAAGTAGTCAACAAAAACTAGCCAAAGCTGGCGTTAATCGATTTTAATTTTTCCATTTAATATTAATCAGTAACGCACTAATCCCCCGTCAACGGCGTATTGGCTGCCGGTCACGAATGAGGCATCGTCGGAAAGCAGGAAAAGTGCCACCGCGGCGGCTTCCTCCGGGGTGCCTGCTCTCTTTAACGGCACCTGACTAACAACGAAATCCTCGAACTGCTGTCGCGAATCTTCGGGCATAAAGTGCCGGAAATTAGTCTCGATGGGGCCGGGGATCAGCACATTTACGCGAATGTTTCTTTCGGCGAAAGCCGCTGCCCAGCTGCGCGCCATAGCGACGATGGCCCCTTTGGTCGCTGCATATAGGCTGGTCATGGCCGCACCTTCATAGGTTGATGACGATGATGTCACCACAATCGAGGCGCCGGGGTTGAGCATCGATGACAGGCGCGCAAGCTGTAGCATTGGGCCGCGCACGTTAGCGTTCATCATGTGGTTGAAAGCTTCGGCGGTCACTGATTCAGGCAATCCTACTTCGGCAAATCCCGCATTAAGCCACAGGCCGTCAATTTTTCCTCGCGGAGCGAGTGCAAGCGCTAGTTTTTCTACGTCTGTTTCCAGGGCGGCGTCGTTTCTTAAAATTAAAGACTGTGCGGGAAGCTGTTTTGCCGCTTCGTTTAACCTGTCCGCGTTAAGCCCGGTAACGGCGATCGTTCCTTCCTCAGAGGCAATTCTCTTAGCACCTGCCAGGCCCATGCCGCTCGTTCCGCCAGTGATAACGATATTTTTTCCGCTAAATTTTGCCATCTGTCTTATTCCTTTCTACTTGATTAAGCCGCTACGCAATAAGCCCAAATGAAAGCATGATTACGCCTAATTAAGGAATTCGTGCCTCGCCGTGTTATCTGTTTTTATAATTTGGCTTTAGTCTGATAAGTTAAAAGTACTATGAACAATGATTTTATTTCAATCAGTTATCTTTAGCGTTTTCTCGGGGGTTGCCGTGCTGGATATCACTCACTTCGGACTTTTTGTTATCTCCATTTTCTTTCTATGTATTACGCCGGGTCCAGACCTGGCCTATGTTGTAGGCCAAAGCGTGGCTAATGGCAAACGGTCCGGCCTGATTTCTGCTGCCGGCGTTGCATTGGGGAGTTGCACTCATGCGATAGCCAGCGCGTTGGGTTTAACTGCCTTAATTATGGCATCACCGCTGATGTTTTCCGTCATTAAGTATCTGGGAGCGGCTTACCTGATCTATCTGGGAGGTAAAATGCTGCTGGCAACCTTTTCGAGCAAAGCCAGGCAAACGGGGGAGCAGGTTAGTGAAACTAAAATTAGTACTTATGCGCTGCTTTCACGGGGATTTGTTACCACTCTCACCAATCCCAAGGTGCTATTATTTTTCATTTCCTTCTTTCCGCAGTTCGTGGTGGTAGACGGTAATCATCATGCGGCCTCATTCTTGGCGTTAGGTTTGACCTATGCGCTAATGGCTTTTATAACCGATGCAACCTTTGCGCTATTAGCCGGGCAGGCGGCGGGTGCCGTCTCTAAAAGTAGCGCATTGCAGAAAGTATTGGATCGTATTGTTGGTGCGACCTTTATTGGATTAGGGATCAGGCTCGCTCTGGCTCGAAAATAGAAAAAGATAAATTTACGCGGTAGCCCTATTGTGGCTACCTCAGTAGTTAAATTAAGGATATATAACGAGTTGATTTTTAAGCTAATTTAAATTTAAAATTCTTTTAATTCAATGAGTTGTTTGATTTAAGAATAAAGGTGACGGGAAGGGTTAAAATTTGTCCTATAATGTAAAGTTCACGAGTTAATTCGCTGAAAATATAGGATGAATGCTATGACTAAACATTGGATACCCGTTGCAGCTTTAACCGCGTTGTCTCTTCTTTTTGTTGCAGGCTGTTCTTCTGAAAATCAAGTAATTAAAACGACCGATGGTAAAACGATTTTGACCAAAGGTAAGCCGCACGTTGATTCTGACACTGGGCTAGTTTCTTACAATGATGCAGAAACAGGAACGACCCATCAGATTAACCTCAATCAGATCGCTAATATGAGTGAGTTAAATAATTAGTCTTAAAGGCTATAAGTAGTAAAGGTTGATAACCCGTGAGTAGCGGGTTTTTTACAATATTTTTAGTAATAAAGTAAAGTAATTAAAAAATGAATGGGTTACAAAGAATTGATTCTAGAATAGAAAAATTTAAGCGCTAGTAAATAAAGAGTGTATTTTCCGCATAATATCTTAAGCGGCTCACCTTACCTGCATGAGCCGATAAATATAAAAATTTGCTAAAAACACCAACCAGCCTCAGCAACGTTGCATTACGCTGGTCAGTGTTTCTTTAACCAGCTTTAGACGGTACCGGTACCGCCGTCAGAGCACCAAACCTGTCCGGAGGCATAACCGTTGCTTGCTTCAGCAAAGGTCACGTACAGCGGAGCGATTTCGGCCGGTTGTCCTGGACGTCCCAGCGGTGCTTCCTCGCCAAACACTTCGACTTTACTTTGCGGCTGACCGCCACAAACCTGCAGCGGCGTCCAGAATGGACCTGGCGCTACGGCATTAACCCTGATACCGTCTGGACCAAGCTGTTTCGCCAATGCTTTGGTGAACGCGGCAATCGAGGCTTTCGTCGAGGCGTAATCTAGCAGAATATCGCTTGGCTTATAGGCCTGCACCGAGGTGGTATTTATGATCGATGCGCCACGCGGCAGATAGTCGACCGCCGCCTTGGTTATCCAGAACATCGCATAAACGTTAGTCTTAAAAGTCGCATCGAAGGATTCGGTGGTTAAATCCTTAATCGATTCAGAAAATTGCTGACGACCGGCGTTATTAACCAGTATATCCAGACCGCCTAATTCTTCTGCTGCCTGTTTGACTAACTTTTTGCAAAACGCTTCTTCGGTAATATCGCCCGGTATAGCGACCGCTTTGCGACCAGCCTGTTTAATCAGTGCGACAACTTCACGCGCGTCTGATTCTTCGGCAGGCAGATAGTTAATCGCAACGTCGGCACCTTCGCGAGCATAGGCAATAGCCACGGCTCGACCAATACCCGAGTCACCGCCGGTAATTAGCGCCTTGCGTCCTTCAAGTCTACCGCTGCCCTGATAAGATTTTTCACCGTGATCGGGAAGTGGATGCATCTCACTCACTAAGCCAGGGAAAGGTTGCGGTTGCTGTTTGAACGGTGGCACAGGATAGGAATCAACATGGCCCTTAATCGATGCTTTATGGGAATTTTTCTGGTTGCTCATGGTGTGCTCCTTCCATATTTCAGTTAAACATCCCTAAAGCTTAGAACAAAAATTCCAATTTTTGAGGTTTTAGGATTGTTCTTTAGAATATTAAGGCCAATTATGGATAGAAATTTTCATCGCCCGCCGCGAACATGCGGCAATACGCTATTGAAGACTGTATGGATATTCAGTATTATCGGGGCTGTCTAATTTTTACTCGGTAAACGCCTCGCTGTTGAATGACTCTATGCCAAATGAAAATACGCCGCTGTTATATCAATACCCTGAACATTTACGTTTCACGCTAGATACGCTGCCCTCGTGCTGCGGGGTGTACGTTTTTTACGGAGCCGACCAGACCTTTCCGTTATATATAGGTAAGAGCGTTAATATTCGCAGTCGGGTACAGTCGCATTTCAGAACCGCCGCCGAGGCCAAGCTGCTGCGCATGACCAACAGCATTGATTTCATTGCCACGGTGGGTGAGATCGGTGCCTTGCTCCTTGAATCGAAAATGATTAAAGAACAACGTCCGTTGTTTAATAAACGGCTGCGGGTGACTCGCAAACTGTGTTCCGTCAGGGTGACAGACAGCGTAACGGCAGTGGTATTTAGCAACGAAACGGATTTTTCTACCGCCGAGAATCTGTATGGCCTGTTCAAAACCAAGTTTGCGGCCATTGAGCGGTTACGAGAAATTGCTGACCAACAGCGCCTGTGCTACGGCGCGTTGGGGTTAGAAAAGCTGTCGGCTAAGCGTGCCTGTTTCCGATTCTCTCTGGGCCGCTGTGCCGGCGCCTGCTGCGGTAAGGAAACATTAGGTGAGCATCAGCTGCGCCTCAAAGAGGCCTTCGAGGCGATGAAAATTCGCAGTTGGCCCTATCCGGGTAGGATCGCGATTGAGGAAACCAGCGGCGTTCAAACCGACTATCACGTGCTGAACAATTGGTTTTATCTAGGGACTGTCAACACGCTAGCAGCGGCTAAAGAGGTTCAGATCCCGACACCGCATTTCGATCGCGACAGCTATAAAATCCTCTGCCAGCACGTCTTTAAACAGAAGCTCGCCATCACCTTACTCGATTGATGCTTATCCGTTTGCCGATACCTTGAGTGGATCGACATCCTGTTGGTCGAGCAACGCTTTGGAGGACTCCCACGCCGACCCGCGGTGACATCAATGACGCCTTATGCCCACTTGCAGCCGAGCGGCCAGCAAAACAGTGCTGCGATATCTTCCCGGCGGGACAGGTTTTTTGCAATCCTGCTTTTTAGCGTAGGTGTTTAAAAAACCAATTCTTAGTGATTATTTAAAATAAAACACCATTATCCGCACGGCTTTAAAAACTAATGTTTAATTTTAAAAATAATTTACAACGATAGCTCTGCGTCTTAAAAAAATGACTAAACTCTTAAGTGTGGATTTAATTGCTTGGCAACCATTCTAGAGAATGGTTTTTATTTAGATTATTAGCGATGTCGTGGAGTTTTTTGTGCTGCCTAAGCGCAATCCTGACGTGGGTGATAACGGTCTGAAATTAGTTATTAGCAGGCTCCTGTTAATAGATTCAGTAAATATGAAATTTATTTTCTACAAAAAAAAGTTTAGACCATTAATTTCACTAATAATAAATCGATAATCTTAAGTTTGGCTGTGCATTATCATCAACTCTGTGAGAAAATTAAGCATACTTGATGTGCTGAAGCAATTTGCTCGGTCGCCATCTCGTGTTTTCACACCAGGTGGTCATTTTAGCTGATAATGAGATCTGATAAGTTGCTGATTAGTCGTGCAACTTATGCTGTTGATCTAAGGAATTGTATGAAATTAGCAAGTTTTTATCGTCCGCAGTCAAATGAAAAGTCATATGGCATTGTTACTGAACATGGGATTATTGACGCCGGAAAACGACTCTCAGAACGGTATTTAACGCTTCAGTCGCTGCTGAATGATAACGCGCTAGGCCTGCTGCAAGAGTGGGTAGATTCTGCGGTTGATTATTCACTCGATGAGATTGTATTTTTGCCAGTTATTGAAACACCTGGAAAGATCTTCTGTGTCGGTATGAACTATTCTGACAAACGTAAAGAGTTCGAAGAAAATAATAACGCACCGACTCTGTTTATTCGTTTTCCTGATACTTTTAGCGCGCATAAAGATAATCTGATCAAGCCTGCTTCTAGCGATGAGTTTGATTATGAAGGTGAATTGGCCGTTATCATTGGTCAATATGCCAGCCAGGTTAAAAAAGAAGACGCGCTGGACTATATCGCCGGCTACAGCTGCTTTATGGATGCTACCGTGCGCGATATGCAGCACACCTGGTTTACCGCGGGCAAAAACTGGCGTCAAACTGGCGGATTCGGTCCCTGGTTAGTTACCAGTGATGAAATTACTGACCCGCAGGCGTTGCCTATTGAGACCTTCCTGAACGGCATGCGTGTGCAGAATGACACTACGGGCAATATGATCCACTCGGTGTCAGACATTATCGAATACATCTCACGATTCAGCCCTCTGTCTCCGGGCGACGTGATCATCACCGGTTCACCGGGCGGCGTGGGCAAGAAAAGAACGCCACCGCTGTTTATGAAAAGTGGCGATGTAATCGAAGTGACTATCGGTGGTATCGGCACCTTGACCAACCAGATCGTGGCTCAAACAGTAGAATCTGTCTAAATTTTGACTTGGCCGCACGGCCTCATGCTCTGTGAACCGCGGCTACTATAAAAGATTTAATGAGATTTCCTCCAGCCTTGAGGAGGGAGTTTCATTGTCTTTCCACACCGCCTTACCCCCTGCTATTATCCTGTTAACCCCACTCAATCCACGCTAATAATTTACCAAAAATCAGTAATTAACATCTGTATCAACTTGGTTCATTTAATTAATGTTTTGTTTCTTCTCCGCCTTAAAAACCTTCCTGACAACGACGACAAGTCCCTAAGACTCTCTTTTACCTCTGTATTTATATCAAGCTGTGTCTGATTTTCAATCTTAATGGCGAGCGCATTATTCATGCAAAACCTGTTTAAACCTTATTCTTAACATGGTTAAGCTATTGAATGTCCGTACTTTTATCGAGGTATTATGCAAAGTTGTTAATAAATTGCTCTTAAACAGTTATAGCGTTAACACTGAAACGAATCAGGTGGTACAATGCTGCGCTCACGTTTTGACGCAAATATTTTTATTTTGTTCATACTTGACTATGAAGCAGTAAAATTTACATTTTGTAATAACTATCAAATTCATTATTTTGGAGAGTGCCAGCATGCCTGGATCTAATTCCCAGACGAGTGCCGTACTTAGGATATGGTGTTGTATATTAGGGGTTATTCTTACCGTCAGTGGCCTGTTTTTTGCCATTGAAGGTGGGAAGTTGGTTTCACTTGGAGGCAGCTGGTACTTCCTGATTGCCGGCATTGTGATGGTGTTGTCTGCTATCCAATATTTCCGCGTAAAATCCTCAGCCGTGGTGCTGTTCATTTTGGTGTTCCTTGGCACGCTGATCTGGGCAGTCTACGATGCCGGTTGGGATTTCTGGCCGCTGATTTCTCGCCTGATGGTTCCTACCGGCTTTATGCTGCTGGGCTTTGCGACCTGGCCGACGCTGCGTAAAAGAGAGGGCAAATCAAGCTTCGCCAAACCGTCATACGCCTTTACGGCGGTGCTGGTCGTTGGCATGGTGGCAGCCTTTGTTCAGATGTTCCAACCGCATCCTACCGTTGCCTTTAAGGGCGATCAGCTGCCGCTGGTGCCGGTGGATAAAGCTAAAGAGCAAAAAGACTGGAGCAACTGGGGTAACACGCAGGGCGGTGACCGCTTCGTGGCGCTGGACCAGATCAACCGTAATAACGTCAAAGATCTTAAAGTCGCCTGGACCTTCCACACCGGCGATACGCCAATCAGCCCTGGCGGCAACGGTGCTGAAGATCAGGAAACTCCGCTGCAGGTCGGCGATAAAGTATTCCTGTGTACTCCACACAATAACGTCATTGCCGTCGATGTAGACTCGGGCAAGCAAATCTGGAAGCGTGAAATCAACGCCCAGGCGCAGGTTTGGAACCGCTGCCGTGGTTTGGCCTACTTCGATGCAACGAAACCTGTTGCACAGCCAACGGTGCCAAATTCTACCCCAGTGCCGCAAGTGTCTCTGGCCGCGGGTGATACCTGTCAGCGCCGTATTCTGATGAACACCATCGATGCCCGCCTGATTGCTATCAACGCCGACAACGGTGAGTTCTGTGCAGACTTCGGTAACAACGGCATCGTTGATCTGAAAGCTGGCCTGGGTGATGCAGCCGATCCTAAGTATCAGCTGACTTCTGCTCCGACGGTTGCGGGCACCACTGTCGTGGTCGGCGGCCGCGTAGCCGATAACGTACAAACCGACATGCCAGGTGGGGTGATCCGCGGTTTCGACGTTATCACCGGTCAGATGCGCTGGGCGTTTGACCCAGGCAATAAGGATCCAAACGCCAAACTGCAACCGGGTCAGACTTACGTTCGCAGCACGCCAAACTCATGGGCGCCAATGTCTTATGATCCGGCGATGAACACCGTATTTATGCCGATGGGCAGCTCGTCCGTGGACCTTTGGGGCGCTAACCGTAACGCGCTGGATCACAAGTACGGGGCATCCGTGCTGGCGGTTGATGCAACTACCGGTAAAGAGAAGTGGGTTTATCAGACCGTGCATAACGATCTGTGGGACTTTGACCTGCCGATGCAGCCAAGCCTGATCGACTTCAAGATGAAAGACGGCACCACTAAACCTGCGGTGGTGATCGGGGCTAAAACGGGTCAGATTTTTGTTCTTGACCGCCTTACCGGTAAACCGCTGACTGAAGTTAAAGAGCTGCCGGTCAAGACTCGCGATATTCCAAACGAGCAGTACTCTAAGACTCAGCCTTTCTCGGTGGGTATGCCTTCTATCGGTAACCAGAAACTGACCGAATCGGACATGTGGGGCGCGACTCCGTTCGACCAGTTGATGTGCCGTATTAGCTTTAAATCAATGCGTTATGATGGTCTGTTTACCGCGCCGGATACCGATAAGTCTCTGAGCTTCCCGGGTTCACTGGGCGGTATGAACTGGGGCAGTATGTCGTTTGACCCTAACAACCATTATATGTTTGTTAACGACATGCGTCTGGGCCTGTGGGTGCAGATGATCAAGCAGAATAACAGTGCGGTTGCAGCCAGCAATGGCGGCGAATCGGTGAATACCGGTATGGGCGCGGTTCCGCTTAAAGGCACTCCTTACGGTGTAAACAAAGACCGCTTCATGTCTCCGCTGGGCATTCCATGCCAGAAACCGCCGTTCGGCACCTTGTCAGCGATCGATCTGAATACGCAGAAAATCGTTTGGCAGGTTCCGGCCGGTACGGTGCAGGATACCGGTCCGTTTGGTATCAAAATGATGGCGCAGATGCCGGTAGGTATGCCGACTCTGGGCGGCACTCTGGCAACGCAGGGTGGCCTGGTGTTCATCGCCGGTACTCAGGATTACTACCTGCGTGCGTTCGATGCATCAACCGGTAAGGAAGTGTGGAAAGCCCGTCTGCCAGTTGGCAGCGGTGGTGGCCCAATGAGCTATGTTTCACCGAAAACCGGTAAGCAATATATTGTTATCTCCGCAGGCGGCGCACGCCAGTCACCAGACCGTGGTGATTACGTGATTGCCTACGCGCTGGATAATAAATAAGTCTTAACGCTTAGTAAAAAAATGGCCCCGGCTGGTGACAGTCGGGGCTTTTCTCTTTTTGTCTTCTGCATACCGGTTATAGCAAACACTAAACCTGGAACTATTTGTATCAGCCAGAACTTCATGCTCGGGACAAAAAGATCCACAGCACCTGCAGAGGGACTGATATTCAAATAGTGATCATTTGTTCATAGCGTTTCTTATATTGACGCGGGCTGACGCCTACGTGATGCCTGAAAATACGCGAGAAATAAAGCGCATCCTCATAACCTACGGCTTGAGCAACCTGGCTGATAGCCAAATGCGTAGACTGCAGCAAGTTTCTGGCGCGATTAACACGCTGTTTCTCCCGCCATGCAAAGATGGTTTGCTGCATTTGATCTTTAAACAAATGGGCTAAACGTGAAGGCGAGAGGAAGACCTGCCTGGCCAGTTCTTCAATAGACAGGTCCTCGGCAATATGTTCAGTAATATAATGACATAGCGAGCTGATACGAGGATCGAGGCTTTGATGGTTGGATAAAGGCTGTAGCTTAAAACAGGAGATAATCAGGCGTTCAAGAGCATTCATTGCCAAGGCTTCGCTGAGTAATTCATTGCTGGCATTCTGCTGGATCACCTCCCAAAAACAGTCCTGAATATGGCCTAGCAACAGAGGATCGTTCAGATGAGTAATGCCAATATTGTCCTCGAGCTTATCCCAGCGTAACCAATCAAGCCAGTAAGGCCGTGGATGGAAATAAATCCACAGGTGATCCCAATGTTCACTGGTTTCTGCACGCCCGTAATGATGAGCAACGTCTGGCGGGAAAAGAAACAGATCGTTAATACGGCTGGTGATATAACGATTTCCCGCTTTAATTTTTCCTTCTCCCCTAAGGGTTAAATGCAAAATATATCCCTTCATGCCGCCAGGACGATTGATATAGAAATCGAGCTGGCTGGCACGCGAAATGGGGGTGTAACCGGCAACCAAATAAGCATTGAAAGTAAAACTTTTCATCAGGGGTGAATAGCTCACCATATCTTGCTGGTTTAATTCCATTTTTACTCGGCTGCCGGTAAGTTCAAGGGAGGTGACTAGTCGTCTGACTGATAAATGCGTAATCCCCATGGCTCAAGCTGTTGCTCGCTATTGGATAGCGCAGGGCTATTACCCAACAGGCAAACACCGTTATCTGGCGCCCGGAACGGCTGAATATCAGAAGAGTAGTTAAAGTAGAACCTCAGTGTTTTACCATTGTTACCGACTGCCTTTTTAACAATGATGGGGAAAGTGTGATGGCTGTTGCAAGATGCCAGCGGCAGCGGATTGGCAAAGCGTAAAACCAGTTGGGAAATGACTTTCTTGCTGCCCAGGCAGCCGATATAAATCGCTGACCCTTTTCCGAATCTGGATTCAGTGATGGCGGCATATTTTCCCCAAATGGGGTGATCGTAGGAAGCAAGTACCCGTACCTGATCTGAATCGTCGACGGTTAATAACTCCATCCACAACTCGGCGCGTTCATCAGTGGCAATCTTAAAATCTTCGACACGGCTGGTGAGACCCACCTCTTGAGGCAGCACAAACTGGCTATAGCTTATCCGGCAACACTCATTGACTACGCCAGGCTGTCGGCCGGTTCGGACTTTAACGTTCTCATCGCTAAAACCGCTTTTGAAGCCGATTAAGGCATGGCCTCCCGCTTCTACGTAGTGATTGATGCGTTTTAAAAGTGCCTCATCTGCCGCGTAAAGCGCGGGGACGACGATAACCCGATAGCGCGAGCAGGCCGCGTCGACATCGTTGATGATATCCACCGCGATATTACTGTCATACAGCGCGTCATAAAATCGACGAAATACATCGTTATAAACGTTGCTCTGTGCCTCACCGGGCTTGAACCAGTTAACGGCATCCATGGCCTGATTGCTGACCAAAATTGCGACATCATTTTCTATGCGCATTCCATCAAGCCGATCCGCTAAATTTGCCAAGTCTGCGCCAATGGTTTTGGCTTCAAGATAGGTCGGATTAGGCGAAAAGTCGTGGCTGAGTAATCCTTTCCAATAGGTTTCGAAAGAGTTGTGAATTGAATGCCAATGCCAGTAAGACACCATTTTCGCGCCCGAGGCAATATGACTAAAGGCTTGCAGCCGGAGCTGGCCGGGGAAGGGGGTCCATTGAGCAAATCCCTGTGCCTGGGTTTCCAGTACTAAATATCCGGCGCCCTGTTTTAGCGACCGGGCAATATCTCCACCAAATGAAATCTCACGGCCGGTGAGCTGCTCTTGCGAGGGGTGATAGATATCGACTCCGGCAATGGTAAGCGCTTTGGCGGCGTTAAAGTGATCAACCCGAGGCTGCACGCCATACGAATAACCACGCCACTCGAAATCGAAATTGTGGGTAATAAACTGATCGGGCCGGGAATATTCACTGACGATTTGGCCTTGCCAGGCCAGATAATCAGTCACGGTTTGCCGTTGAAAGGTCGAGAATGCGCACCCGAGGCTCGCGTTGATGGTTGATTCGGCCGGAGGGAAATCTTCCCAGCTATCAATACGATTACTCCAGTAGTCTAGTCCAAACTGTTTATTTAACTGACTTAAATCGGGATAACGCTGTTGCAGGCTGGCGATAAATTTTTGCTGCATGGCCGGCCCGACATTATCGTAATGCTTGGTTTCATTATCCAGCTGGTAACCGACAATGGCCGGATGAGTATGCACATGTTCCAGTAATACGCGGATAATGTTTTCCGCATAGTGAAGAAATACCGGGCTGACAATATCCATGATCTGACGGCGACCATATTTTTCCTGTCCTTTCACCGTAATAACCATTACCTCGGGATGTTTGCGGGCAAGCCAGGAAGGAATTGCGTAGGTTGGCGTACCGATAATCACCGCAATGCCTGCCTCATGCATCGCATTAAGCACGCGATCGATATGATAAAAATTATATTCACCTTCCTGCGGTTCCAGCGTGCTCCAGGTCGACTCTGCAATGCGCACGATATTAATGCCTGCCTCTTTCATCATGCTAATATCTGCTGCGAGCCTGTCGTCCGGCATGTATTCATCGTAATAGGCCACACCATAGTAAATCTTCGACATACTGCCTCCTGATATTATTCAGTGATTGTCTTTTGTGGAATAAAAACGCGAGCCTTATCCAAGGTAAAATAAGAAATAAGCGTAAATGAAAATGCGATTAGACCCAAAAACAGATAACTGTCAGCAAAGCCAAAGTTTTTATACATATGGCCTATGGCGCTAGAGAGAAATATTTCGCTAAACCTTTTCGAGAATTGAAAGCCAATTAAATATACCGTAGCCGATAACCAGGGATTAAAGTTCTTGGCGATATATTTTAAGCCAGCGACCAGAAATACTGAGCTTTCAAATCCGTGGAGCATTTTAACGGCGCTGATTGAGACCGGACCAACGGCGTAAGCTGAGCCGATGATGCGCAAACTCATGATTAATCCGCAATAAATGAGTGCGTTCTTAGGACCGATTTTATTCACAAACCACGGTGCGAAAAACATGACAATCGCATCGAGAAATATTTGCGCGGTATAGAGATAGCCAAAGACTTCGGCACCGCGTGCCTTGCTCGAGAAAAAGTGGCTGTAATAGATAGCGAACTGCTGATCGTAGGTTTCATATACTGCGCCCACGCCAATCATATACAGTGCGAAGAACCAGAATTTACGCATTTTCAGTAAATTACGCACATCCTGCAAGGTCACCGGCGCGCGTTTGCTTCCCTGAGCGGCGGCGTCGATTGAGATCCGTGGATGGGTTTTCCACACGACAAACAGTAAGACTACCCCCGCCAGGCTTGCCATCCAGAAGATATAATTCTGATCGATGCCGTAGAGTATGCCAGCCAGAAAAGTAGCGACTGCCGCGCCAATACCACCAAACATTCTGGCTTTACCAAACTCAAAACCGGTCATGCGGCTGACTTTATCGATATAGGCTTCGCAAACGCCACATCCCGCGCCGAACGCAAAGCCAATATAAACGCCCCCGGCTAACGCACCGAGGATCACGTTGTATTTCAGCAATGGCGCAAAGACCCAAATCCAATAGGGCGCGAAAAGAGTAATAATAATCGCCAGCATCCACATTAGATTTTTTCTGAAGATTAATTTGTCGGCGATAAAGCCAAACACCGGCTGTACGCAAACAGAAATAATAGCGGTGAAAGAATACACTAAACCGACGTCAGCATAATCAATGCCGATGGTGTCTGTTAGCCATAATGAGAGGTAGGGATAACAACTTCCCCAGCCAATAAAGAAGAATAAAAAGAACAGGCAACACATGAAATAATTATTATTGAGTTTTAGCATGATCCACCTCTTTTTCCCCCTGATGGGTTATTGGATTAACTTAGCGCTAATAATCCAAATAAAGAGGTAAAGAGACGCTGCTAACATAGAAAAATCTGCTGCCCATAGACGCTTTGTGAGCCAACTCACGCGGCTTACGCCACAAAAAAACGGCCCCTTTTACGCTGGCCGTTTGATTTCACTAAAGCTAAGCTCCGTTTACTGAAAACCGGAATGCCTATCGATGAAGACATCCGTTGCGCAGTAATTTGCCGCTAAGCAGATTATTTATTCAGCGTTTTTCTCACCTTACTCACCTGATCCGCCGTGACTGCCGGCGCGTTATTACTCCACCCCTGGCGAATAAAGCTGGAAAGCTGTGCCACTTCATCGTCGGTCAGGCGAGCGGCAAAGCCTGGCATCGCCAGCGTGGAAGGGGCTCGCGCGGTTGACGGCTGCTGGGCACCGGCCAGAATGGTGTGAATAAGCCCGGTTGGATCTTGCGCATTAACAATCGTCGCCTGATCCAGCTGCGGGAACACGCCGGGTGCGCCTTTGCCGGTGACAAAGTGGCAGGCGCCGCAGTTGTCGAGATACAAACGCTCGCCTACGCTGAGGTTTTTAGCCTGAGTCAGTTTAGCCTCCGTGGCGCTGGAAGCCTGCACATCCTCCGCCGCAACGCCAGGATTGCCGCCCAAATACTTCACGTAAGCCGCAATAGCCTTAAGGTCGGCATCGGTCATGTAAGCGGTGCTGTTTTCGACCACCGAGGTCATCTCGCCGCCGACCGCCGCCTTGTCATTGCGACCTTTGCCCAGATAATCAACCAGCTCCTGCTCATTCCAGTGAGCCACGCCGCGCAGGGAAGGGACTTCCCAACCGTTGAGACTGCCGCCTGCCAGGAAACGGGCGTCGCCGCTGTCGAGGGCTTTTTCGTTCATTCCTACACCGCGCGGCGTATGGCAGCTGCCGCAGTGGCCGAGCCCCTCAACCAGGTAGGCGCCACGATTGACCTCGGCCGAGGCGCCTTCAATCGGTTGGAAGGGTTTATCGCTGGTGAAGGCCCAGTTCCAGAAACGCATGCCCCAACGCTGGTTAAACGGGAAGCTCAGATCGGTTTTCGGGGGCGCGTCGGCGCTCGGCTTCACCCCTTGCATAAAGTAGGTGTAAAGCGCGTGCATATCCTGGTCGTTGATTTTTGCATAGTCGGGATACGGCATTGCCGGATAAAGCCGCGTGCCATCGGGCAACACGCCTTCTCTTACCGCGGCGGCAAACTGCTGTTCGCTGTAGTTGCCAATACCGTGATCCTTGTCCGGCGTGATGTTGGTCGAATAGATTGTGCCCAGATCAGACTTGATCGCCAGGCCGCCGGAAAATGCCGTTTTGCCCGCCGCAGTGTGGCAGGCACCGCAGTCGCCCAGGCGAGAGATATATTCGCCCTGTTTAATCAACTGAGCGTCGTCGGCCTGCGCATGTGCCATAAAACCCGCGCCCATCAACACGACGTTAGCAAAAATAAAACCTTTAAGATTTATCATGTTCATGTCAGTTATACCTGTACCAGCGGGCCGGGATTTTTCAGATAGTGATCTTTAATCGCCTGAGCGGCCATCAGGGTGATCGCGCCAATGGTGTCAGTCGGGTTAGCCTGGAAATTTTGCGGGAAGGCATTGCCGCCCGGAACAAACACGTTGTGCACGTCCCAGCTCTGCAAATATTTGTTCAGCGCCGAGGTTTTTGGATTGTCGCCCATCACCGCACCGCCGACGTTGTGGGTCGATACGTATTTGGTCAGGTCAAAATGTGCATCCATCGGCAGGAAGCTTTCGCTGTAGCTGTCGGGATTCAACTCTTTGGTGATGTTGCCGACGATGCCCTTCAAATACTGTTGCAGCTTGAGTTCGTTCTGCTTCCAGTCGAAGGTCATGCGCAGCAGCGGCATGCCGTATTCATCCTTGTAGTTAGGATCCAAATCGAGATAAATATCGCGATACGACTGACAGGTGGTGGTAATACTGATTTTCATTGAATGACCGTACCAGTCCTCCATCCCCTCTTTCCAGCCGGTTCCCCAGCCTGGCGTCCCCTTGGGTAAAGAGGTACTGATTGGCGTGCCGGTGGCCTGTGAACTGTGGATCTTGGCGCCGCCGATAAAGCCGAGACCCGGCCCGTCATAGTTGCCCGGCGAGATATCGTTGATCATCTGCCCGGTCGCCCCCGCAGTGGCAAACGGGTTAAAGTTTTTGTCCTTGAAGAACAGCGTGGAGCCGCCGTTGCTGAGGAACGCGTAGTTGCGACCGACGACGCCCTCTTCGGTGATCGGGTTGTAAGGCTTGCCAATTCCGGACAGCAGCATCAGGCGCACGTTGCAAAACTGGAAGCTGCTCAGCACCACGATCTTGGCCGGTTGGAAGCACTCATTGCCCTGAGCATCGATGTAAATAACCCCTTTAGCGGTCTTCTTATCGTCGTGCAACACTACTTTCAGCACGTTGGCATGAACCTCATACGAGAAGTTTTCCATGCGCTTTAGGGCGTCCATGACCGCGGTCTGCGGCGAGGCTTTAGAATAGTTGAGGCAGGGATATTTACTGCAATATCCGCAGTAGTTACAAGGCGCTATCTGGTTGCCATAGGGATTAGTCCAGGCACGCGAGACGCAGGCCGAAGGGTTTGGGAAAGGGTGATAACCCATTTTCTTCGCCACGTCGGCAAACATGCTGCTGTTAAGGGTATCTTCCAGCGCCGGTAGGGGATACGGCTCCGAACGCGGACCCTCGAACGGATCGCCCCCTTCCATAATCTGCCCGCGCAGGTTGCCGGTTTTGCCCGACTGTCCGCATATATGTTCGAACTTGGTGTAATGCGGCTCGATCTCGTCCCAGGTGAACGGGAAATCCATGATCCGCATATCCTCTTGCAGGATCCCCGGCTTATAGGCCCGATCGGCATAGGTTTTCAGTTTCAAATCGGTAGGCGTTGGGCGGATCAGTACCGCGGTCCAGTGCAGGCCCGATCCTCCGACACCGGTGCCCGGTGCAAACGCACCCCATTTACGGGTCGGCAGCGCGGTTTCGCTCATATTGTAGCGAACGGTGACGGCGGCCTCTGCTGGCGTCGCCATGACCTTGTTTCTCACCGCGTAGGCGTATTCGTCCGCTGGTTTCGGGTAGGCGAAATCTTCATAACTGCGGTCGCCGCCGCGTTCGAGCGCGCGAACCTTCAGACCGGCCATCGCCAGCTCGATGCTCATCAGCGAGCCAGCCCAGCCCAGGCCGACGACGACGACGTCGACTTCTTCTTTGGTAACTTGTGCCATCATTTATCCTGTCAAATCATCAGAAAACGCAAAAGGGTGCTCAGGCGCGTGCGCCAGCGAGGCTAACCGGGCCGAGTGGGTAAGGGATGTTGTGCTGCTTGACCCACTCGGTGTAGCTGGCACGCGCACCGGGAAATCCGATGGCTATCCAGGCCTTCATGCCTTTGTTGCCGCCGTACATCGGGTCTGCGAGATAACCGTGTTTGGTATCGGACAGCAGTTCAGCGAAGAACTGCGAGGCCAGCAGCGCCTCTTCGCCCATCGCGGCGAATTTAATGTCGTTTTTCTGCAGCTGGGTTAACACGCCGTCTTTATCCTGATCTGACAGATCGTGAAAGGATTTTTGATGATTTTGCTGGCACCAGTCATTAGCTAACTTAATGCCTATTTTATAGATTTGCTGCGGGCGATAGGGCAGCTGATAGCCCATCGTGGCCGGGGCATGAACGTTAAACGGGCCCTGCATATAGATCTCTTCACCAAAATCGCCGTGCATTTGTTGGTCGATAAAGATCGGTACGTTGGTTTCCAGCGCGCCCGGTGCCTTGCCTTTGCCGCCGGCGGGGATCAGACGGTCGGCCGCTGCCAAAATAAACAGCCACTCTTCGACGCTAAAAAATATCGGTTTATAGTCGCTTAATTCGGGTGCCGCCATGTCGGCCGCCTGTGCAGCGGTGAATCCTTTCATCATGATGGCGCTGACGGGTAAAGCAATGATTGACCCGAGTAAAAACTTACGACGGGTAGTTTTCTTTTGAAGGAGCATAGCGGGACGACTCTCACATAATTAAATGTTAGATAGGGGTTAATTTTTATTGTCGTTTGGGTACAAATTTATAATATCACCGCTACATCAAAAATAAATTATTAAATCCCACACTAACACTATGCTGGATCGTAGATAAAGTTTTTTAGATTGTTTTAATTTTTTAAGTAACTGTTTTAACTGGTTTAAATTTAATTAAGCGTTGCGCTTGCGATCGATAAATAAATTAATCAATTAGCGCTATGTTCCATTTGGTTCATGATTTTTTGAATTTAATCTCGCTGATAATATAATTTCACCAGGTAATTCATTGTTATCTAATGTTGGTTTTGGTAGCTAACATTTCTAACAAAATAATCAAATAAGAATGATTGTTAATTAACGGAATACAACACTATTAATATTGAGGCGGAATTAATGATATTGAACATTAATATTATCGCAGAATTGAAGGTAGCGTTTGGATGGGCGAGGTTGACTAGCGACAATAAGGATAAGAAAGCGCCCGCTCTTGGGGGGAACGGGCATTAAGGGCGATTAACTCAGGGAGATCAAATAACGTCGATAGGCTAGGCTGATTCACGAACGATGAGCGTAAAGCCGATATCGACCACCTGCTCGGGGATGGCAATTCCCTCAATTTTATCCGCCAGCATGGTCGCGGCTTGCTGGCCGATCTTTTCTTTATCGACGCTGACGGTAGTGATCGCCGGTCGATTATGGGCGGCAAAATTCAAATCTGCGAAACCAATCACCTTAAGATCGTCGGGCACCTTAAGCCCCTGCGCCTCGGCCTCCATGATTGCCCCCTGCGCCAGGGTATCCGAGGTACAGATAATGGCGTCGTAAACCTGCCCCTGGGCAATCAGCTCGCGAAGCGCGCTGCGACCCACCGCCATATTAGCCGGAGCAGGGACGTTTATTTGACGTATTACACTGCCGGGCTGTGCGCTTAGCGTATCAACCGCGCCTTTGTTACGCACCTGCGCGCGCCTGTCGCTGGCGCAGATAAAACCAAAGCGAGTAAAACCCTGCTGTAGAAAATAGTCGCCAATTGCCTGACCAATTTTTTGGTGTGAAAATCCAATCAGCATATCGAGCGGCGTTGGGGTTAGATCCCAGATCTCCACCACCGGTATATTGGCGTTAAGAATGATGCGCTTAAGATCCGAAGAGTGATGGATACCGGTCAATACGATACCGTCGGGGCGGCGCGAAAGTAGAGTCGCCACAATATCGGTCTCAGACTCGGTGCTGTAACCGGCGATGCACAGCAGCATATGGTAGCCGCGCAGTGCCAACTCATCGCCAATCGCCTGCACGGTGTCGACAAACATATTGTTGTTAATTTGCGGCACCACGACGGCGACCAGCTTAGTGCGCTTGGTTGCCAGCGCACCGGCCAGCATATTGGGAATATAGCCGGTGAGATTAACCGCCTCCAATACCCGGGCAATGGTCGCAGGACGCACCACCTTGGGATTGTTCAACGCCCGACTCACCGTCATCGGCGAAAGTCCAGACTCTCTGGCCACGTCCTCCAGAGTCGGGGATCGTGATGGGTTTTTGTTAACGTTTTTTTCGTTATTCAAAGCATTTTCCACGGGTAATCAAGCCGACTTGCGTCGTAAAGGGCAATGTTTGCGCAATCATTTTAGTCTCCGCCCATGATATCCCTTCATTACCTTTGGTTAAAGTGTTCAATTATTGTTACTAAAATTAATCGGCTTAGTTAATGGCTGGTGTATTATTTTTTGTAGGCAAGTAATGGGGCGAGTTTGAAGGCTAACCCTGCATCGAGCGAATCATTTAATTGGAGAACAAGATGCCAGAAATCGTGGTTTATGCTGTCGAAGGCCGCACGGCCGAGCAGAAAAAAAAGCTGATGAAGAAGATTACCGAGGCGGTAGTCGAGTCCTTAGACGTTGATGCTGAACGGGTGGTGGTGTCGATTGTTGAGACTAAAAAGAGCAATAAATCACGGGGTGGTGTGCCGTTTGATGAGCTGTAATCGGCACAATACGCCGCTGACGCTCTACAATCCGCCCGCTGGCGGATTTGTATTTTTTCCGCTACCGGGCGGCGGGCATTTATGAATCTCATTCATAGGTTTATCCCCCTTCAGCCCACTACTCCCCGTCTCCGATAGCTGCTAACGTCTTAAATTCAAAATCTACCCATCGAGACAGCATAATTAGCCGTCATGGAGAAAATATGAGCATCAAAATTACCCCCGCGGGTTCTCAGCCAAGCGCCGTCGCTCCAGAGGCGTATTTTACCGGTCAGGTGCGAATTGACTCACCTTTCCAGGGTACCGAGTCGGCGCGCGTCGGTGGCGCAATCGTGACCTTTGAACCCGGTGCCCGCAATGCCTGGCACACCCATCCCCTGGGCCAAACGCTTATCGTCACTCATGGACGCGGCTGGTTGCAGGAGTGGGGCAGTGAAATCAGGGAAATCAATCAGGGCGATATTGTGTGGATCCCTCAGGGGGTAAAACATTGGCACGGCGCTAGCCCTGAAAACTCAATGACTCACATTGCTATCGCCGAAGCGCTGGATGGCAGCGCCATCGAATGGCTGGAAAAGGTCACCGACGAGCAGTATCAGAAATAATCCGCCGCCTGCGGGCCACGGTCAGTTAACCGTTAGCGTAACGCACAACAACATTGAAAATAATGTGGAGGCATCATGTCGCAAGGTATCGAAAATAAGGTCATCGTCATTGTGGGCGCAAGCAGCGGTCTGGGTGAAGCGCTGGCGCGTCGTCTGCAGAAGGACGGGGCAAAACTGGTGCTCGGCGCCCGCCGTCTCGACAGGTTAGTCAAACTGGCCGAAGAGCTTAAGCTCGACAAAGACACGGTCCTGAAGACCGATGTGACCGATCCAAAACAGGTGCAGGCGCTGGTGGATCGCGCGGTCAGCCATTACGGCAAAATTGATGTCATCGTCAACAACGCTGGTCTGATGCCACACTCGCTGTTGGAGCGCCGTAAGTTTGAAGACTGGAACGCAATGATTGACGTCAACCTTAAAGGGGTATTGTATGGTATCGCCGCCGCACTGCCTTACATGAAAGAGCAGAAAAGCGGGCACATCATCAATACCTCTTCCGTCGCCGGTCACAAGGTGCGTCCGGGCAGTGCCGTTTATGCGGCCACCAAAACCGCGGTGCGGGTGATCTCCGAGGGCCTGCGTCAGGAAGTGAAGCCTTACAATATCCGTACTACTATTATCTCTCCTGGCGCCGTTACCAGCGAACTGGCGGACAGCATCACCGAGCCGGACGTCGCCAAGAATATCAAACAGTTCTATGAGGATACGGCTATCTCGGCCGAGTCTTTCGCCAGCGTAGTCGCCTTTGCGATTAGCCAGCCGGAAGACGTAGATATCAATGAAATCCTGTTCCGACCGACTAAACAAGAGTTGTGATACCCCCTTCAGGTTCATGGAGCCTGGAGCGTTAGCCATGAATCAGGAGAAAATACCATGACAATAAAAGTACTCGGTTATGCCGCACAGTCTTCCAAGGTGCCGCTGGCTCCGTTTGAGTTTACTCGCCGCGATCCGCGAGACGATGACGTGGTGATTGAAGTGTTGTACTGCGGGGTATGCCATTCCGACCTGCATCAGGCGCGCAATGACTGGGGTGGCAGCAAGTATCCGGTGGTGCCTGGGCACGAGGTGGTTGGGCGGGTGACGTCGGTAGGCAAAGGTGTCACCAAGTTTAAGGCGGGCGACAACGTCGGGATTGGCTGCATGGTGGATTCCTGTCGCGTCTGTAAACCCTGCCAGCAGGGCATTGAGCAGTACTGTGAAGAGGGCTGCGTGCAGACCTACAACGGCATTGACCGTCACGATGGCCTGCCCACCTATGGCGGGTACTCCAATACCATCTTGGCGTCTGAAGATTTCATTCTAAAAATGCCGGACGGGCTGGACCTCAAGGCGGCAGCACCGCTGCTGTGTGCCGGTATCACCACCTGGGCGCCGCTGCGTCATTACCACGTCGGTAAAGGTAGCAAGGTTGCGGTAGTTGGACTCGGTGGTCTGGGCCATATGGCACTGAAACTGGCTCACGCACTCGGCGCCGACGTGACGCTGTTTACCCGTTCGCCCGGCAAGGAAGAGGATGCTCGTCGCCTGGGCGCACAGCACATCGTGATCTCCAGCGACCCACAGCAGATGCAAGCCGTGAGCGGTCAGTTTGATCTGATCATCGATACCGTGCCATACGAGCACGACATCAATCCGTATATGCCGACGCTGACGCTGGACGGCACGCTGGTATTTGTCGGGCTGTTGGGCGATATCACGCCGGTGCTGAGCACGCTGCCGCTGATTATGGGGCGTCGTTCGGTCACCGGTTCGGCTATCGGCGGCATTAAAGAAACGCAGGAAATGCTCGATTTTTGCGGTGAACACGGCATTGTCTCCGACGTTGAAATGATCAAGATGCCGCAGATCAACGATGCCTACGAGCGGATGATCAAGAGTGACGTGAAATATCGCTTTGTCATCGAGATGGACTCGCTGCACGCCTAAGAAAGGCGGCGGGTCAGTTAATCATTGGCTAACGGAAATTTTGCGCCAATCCTGCCACGTTTTTTTACCCACCATAGCGCTTAGCCGTTGAATTTTAATCGAAGATTCAACGGCTAATTTGCTCTCTAAAACCAATCATTTTTTGATAAAGTTTGTGGCTTGAACCGGAGGGTAAAAGGTGCGATTATTGCGCCGATTTATTTGCATCAGGCGCGTTATTTTCTTTCTTCGCGACAGCTCAAGAGGGTTGCGGCACATGGCCGGTTTATCACATTGCACTTTCAGCAAGTGCCACAGATCATTGATGATGACGCCAGGGCGCACTGACCTCACCCGTTTCTGTTTTTCTCCCGTTGTAAATCCTTTCATGCGGTAAGGCTACCCTTTGCTCGCTGTTAGGCATTGTTAAAAATAGAGCGTGGCTCTGATTTTACTGATGTCTATCAGACGTAGCTAAGACGGTACATCGTTCTGTAACAGCTATGCTTAAACATAAGCCTTGCCTGATTCAATTCGGACATCACTTCTTAGCTAACGTCACTTTGCCGGGCCGGTGTCTTTACATAAACCTGCTCATTGCCGTGCCCTCTGGCACACCCTCTTACTTAACCGTTTGAGAGTCCTGTAATATGAAACAGTTAAAAGTAGCAGCAAGCGCCTCCGTGGCATCCCATCTCGACACGCCGCGCGGCGTTGTTAGCCTCGATAACGCGGACTATACCGACATTGCGGCCATAGTGATCTCCGTGGATGACCTGAATAACGGCAGGCTGGCAGAAGTTGAAGCCCTGGGATTCAGTATTCCCGCGTTTGTTGCAGTACAGGGTGCGGAACAAGTTTCCCCAAATTATCTTTCGGCGCTGAAGGGCGTTTTTGCGCTGGCCGATGCCAATCAGGCGTTCTATGCCGCGCAGCTTGCCGCCGCGGCCGATGAATACGAGCAGGGTTTGTTCCCGCCATTTTTCGACACGCTGAAAAAGTATGTCGAAATGGAGAACTCGACCTTTGCCTGTCCGGGTCATCAGGGCGGTGAATTCTTCCGTCGCCATCCTGCCGGACGCCAGTTCTTCGAGTTCTTCGGCGAAAACATCTTCCGTGCCGACATGTGTAACGCCGACGTTAAGTTGGGCGATTTACTGATCCACGAAGGATCGGCGAAGGATGCGCAGAAACACGCGGCCAGGGTATTCAGTGCCGATAAAACCTATTTCGTGCTCAACGGCACCTCAGCCGCCAACAAGGTGGTGACCAACGCGCTGCTGACCCGTGGTGATCTGGTGCTGTTCGACCGCAATAACCACAAATCCAACCATCACGGTGCGCTGCTGCAGGCCGGTGCTACCCCGGTGTATCTCGAAACCGCGCGTAACCCGTTTGGCTTTATCGGCGGCATCGATGCAGCCTGTTTCGACGAACGCTACCTGCGTAAGCAAATTCAAGACGTTGCGCCAGATCGCGCGGCCGAGAAGCGTCCGTTCCGTCTGGCGATTATCCAGCTCGGCACCTACGACGGCACGGTGTACAACGCCCGTCAGGTGGTGGAAAAGATCGGTCATCTCTGCGACTACATCCTGTTTGACTCCGCGTGGGTCGGCTACGAGCAGTTCATCCCGATGATGAAAGAGTGCTCGCCTCTGCTGCTGGATCTCAACGAAAACGATCCGGGGATTATTGTCACCCAGTCGGTGCACAAGCAGCAGGCCGGGTTCTCGCAAACCTCGCAGATCCACAAAAAAGATAACCATATCAAGGGCCAGAAGCGCCACTGTAGCCATAAAAAGCTCAATAACGCCTTTATGATGCACGCCTCAACCAGCCCGTTTTATCCGCTGTTTGCCGCGCTGGACGTCAACGCGCGCATGCACGCCGGCGGCAGCGGCAAGCATATGTGGATGGAGTGCGTGAAGCTGGGTATCGATACCCGCAAAATGCTGCTTAACCAGTGCTCGATGATCCAGCCGTTTGTACCGCCTATCGTCGATGGCAAACCGTGGCAGGATCACCAGACCGAGCAAATGGCTAACGACGTGCGCTTCTTTGACTTCGTGCCGGGCGAGCGCTGGCACGCCTTTGCTGGCTATGCCGAGAAGCAGTACTTTGTCGATCCGTGCAAGCTGTTGCTGACCACGCCAGGTATCGACGCCAGCAGCGGCAAATATACCGAGTTTGGTATTCCGGCGACTATCCTGGCTAACTATTTGCGTGAGAACGGCATCGTGCCGGAGAAATGCGACCTTAACTCGATCCTGTTCCTGCTGACCCCGGCGGAAACTCCGGCGAAAATGCAGCATCTGGTGGAAGAAATCGCCCGTTTTGAGCGTTACATTGAAGAAGACGCCTTGCTGAGCGAAGTGCTGCCGACGGTGTACCGTAAAAACGAAGAGCGCTATCGTGATTACACTATCCGCCAGCTGTGTCAGGAAATGCATAATCTGTATGTCAGCTTCGATGTTAAAGAGCTGCAAAAGGAGATGTTCCGCCAGCAGGGCTTCCCGCAGGTGGTGATGAACCCGCAAGACGCGCACAGCGAGTTTATTCGCGACAACGTCGAGCTGGTGCCTATCAGCCAGGCCGAAGGGCGTATCGCGGCCGAGGGCGCGCTGCCGTATCCTCCGGGCGTGCTGTGCGTGGTGCCTGGCGAGCTGTGGGGCGGCGCGGTGCAGCGCTACTTTATGGCGCTGGAAGAGGGCATTAACATCCTGCCGGGCTTCTCGCCAGAGTTGCAGGGGGTATACGTCGAGAAAACCGTGGGCTGGAAGCGGGTCATGGGCTACGTGATCGCCGAATAACGTATTTTCAGCGAACCCCAGCAAAAAAACGGAGCCTTCGGGCTCCGTTTTTATTTGCTAAATAATTAGTCTTGCTTAGTCTACCCGGCGATAGCTTCTCTGCGTGTTATTCACCTTGTAGAGATAGCGACGCGACTCGGCCGACGGATGGCGGTTGAGCAGCGTATCGTACACATCACCTGCCGACATGTTGTTGATAATATTGAATGCCTGAGTCTTGTCGCTCGAGAACACCCGCAGTACGCTACCCGCGCCGCCGTTGTAGGCGGTAATCACTGCATAGCGCCTCGCCGTCGGGTTGGCTATCCCGGCCAGATAAGAGTTTTGCAGAATCGCCAGATAGGCGGTACCGGTATTAATGTTATTGGCCGGATCGAACAGATAGCTGCGGCTCGGCGTACCCCAATGGCCCTCCGACCTGAATACGTCGGCGCCGGCAGTGTGTTGCACCACCTGCATCAGGCCCAGCGCGTCGGCGTTGCTGACCGCATACGGGTTAAATGCCGATTCGGTCTGCATGATAGCCAGAATAAGTGACTGGTCGACGCCGTATCTTGCCGCCGCTTCGCGCACCAGCGGCAGATATTTATGCGCACGCTTGTCCAGGTGGTTGGGCACCATCTGGATGGTGACGGAATAGATGATATGCAGGCCGGACTGGCGCTGTTGCAGCTTGTACTGCAATAAATAGTTGGCAAAGTTGGTGGCGCGGCCCTGCCAGCGAATAGGCTCGCCGATGTTGTCCAGCACCTGGCCGTAAAGCATGGGCTCTTTACTGATCTGAATATCGTTAGCGTCGGAATACAGGTCTACGCCGCTGGCATCTTCACCGATCAACAGCGTTTTCACTATCGCCTGACGCAGCTTGTCGAACGGATCGGTTCCGGAAATGGTCTCAATGGTAATGGTACCCGCCTCAAAGTTAATGTGGCTGCGGGTTTCGTACTGATCGCTATATTTTACATAGTCTTTAGGCCCGGCGATCAGGACTTCGTTAATGCCCCAGATGTTCTCGATATTGTGGGCAAATTGGCCCATCAAAATATCAAAACCGTTGGTATCTTTGACGTAGGCTTCGTTAAATTGAGACTGGTGTTTGGAACAGGAAATCAGTAAAGGCGCGATCACCAGCAACGCTAAAATTTTCTTCATCTTAATGGCCGTAGGGTGATGAAAAATAGGGCCAGACTCCAAAGGAGCTGGCCCCTGTCATAAAGAGGTTAGGCAGAAGGCGGGGTATAGCCTTCAATATGCACATCGTGGCCTTCGAACAGGAATTTAATCATCTCCTGCTCCAGCAGCTTGCGGTCTTCTGGATTCATCATGCTTAATTTTTTTTCGTTGATGAGCATGGTTTGCTTTTTCATCCATTCGGACCAGGCTTCCTTAGAAATCTCGTTGTAGATACGTTTGCCGATCTCACCCGGATACAGCTGAAAGTCCTGACCTTCCGCTTCTTTGTTCAAGAACGTACAAAAAATTGTCCTGCTCATTGCTGATTCCTCATCGTTGGCTCAGAGAGCCGTTTTTACCCTGCCGAAGGCTTAATAATCCCACGGCAAGTGAAGGTAAATTTTTGCTATTGCGGCAGCGCCTTGGTTAATTCCGCTAACAGGCGTTCGACCGGTGCGGCCAGTCCGACAGACTGCGGCTGCGCTAAGTTATACCAGAGACCCGTGCCTTCATCCATGCAACCCGACGCCGAGTCGACATTTATCCACATCGGTACGATATCCAGGTGAAAATGGCTGAAAGTATGGCGAAATGCGATCATTTGCTGCATCGAGCCGCGCGACACCTGATACTTCTTGCCCGCGCCAATAAGCTCATCTTCATCGCTGAACTGCGGGAAGCAGAACAGACCGCCCCACAGGCCGACCGGCGGACGCTGTTCTAGCCAGACTTTATCGCCCTGCTGGATCATCAGCATCCAGGCGGTTTTCTCAGGCAGGGTTTTCTTGGGTTTTTTCCCCGGATAGCTCGCCCAATCGTGATTGGCGTAAGCCACGCAGCCAAAACTCAGCGGACACAGCTCGCACTTCGGGCGGGAACGGGTACAGACCATCGCGCCGAGGTCCATCATCGCCTGGTTAAACTGCTGCACACCTTCTGCAGGCGTCACGTCTTCGCTGATTTTCCACAGCTTATTTTCGACTTTTTTCTCGCCCGGCCAGCCTTCAATCGCATAGCAGCGGGCCAGCACGCGTTTCACGTTGCCGTCCAGAATGGGGTGATGCTGGCCCAGCGATAGGGAAAGCACCGCGCCCGCCGTTGATCGACCGACGCCCGGCAGCGCATTAACTTCTTCAAAAGTGGTCGGGAATTCGCCATTATGTTGTGCCACAATAGTCTGCGCGGCCTTGTGCAAATTGCGGGCGCGAGCATAGTAGCCGAGCCCGGTCCACAGGTGCAGAACCTCGTCCAACGGAGCCGCTGCCAGCGCTTTAACGTCTGGGAAATGCTGCATAAATCGCTGGAAGTAGGGGATTACTGTCGCAACCTGCGTTTGTTGCAACATGACTTCGGAGAGCCAGACTTTATAAGGAGTTTTTTCGAGCTGCCACGGCAGGGTCTTACGACCATAACGTTGATACCAATCGAGTACCGCAGGCGCGAAGCGATGCGCTTCCATCATAGGCGTATTACAGATCCCATCGGGGTTAAAATTCAGCTAAGGATTGCAGCATAGAGTGATAGGCGTGTAAACCGGAACTTTCTCTTATCCTCCTTCATTGTGGGCAATGCAGGAGTGTGGGCCGGGTTAGGCCTTCGATTTCAAACGATCGCTTGCTAAAGCTGGGTATCTTTGGATAATGCGCCTTTCCCTAAATTTATTGCCAAACAGATAGAAAGCACTATGAAAAATGACGTCATTTCACCGGAGTTTGATGAAAACGGTCGCGCCCTGCGCCGTATCCGCAGTTTTGTGCGCCGCCAGGGCCGCCTGACTAAAGGGCAAGAGTACGCGCTGGAAAATTTGTGGCCGGTGATGGGCGTTGAATATCAGTCGCAGCCTGTCGAGATTGCCTCACTGTTTGGCCGTGAAGCGCATACCGTACTGGAGATTGGTTTTGGGATGGGCACCTCGCTGGTGACTATGGCCCAGCAGCATCCTGAACATAACTTTATCGGTATTGAAGTGCACTCGCCCGGCGTGGGTGCCTGCCTGATGACGGCAAAGGAAGAGGGCGTCGAGAACCTGCGCGTGATGTGTCATGATGCGGTTGAAGTTCTCGAAACGATGATCCCGGATGGCTCACTGGATATGGTGCAGCTATTCTTTCCTGACCCGTGGCATAAAGCACGTCATAACAAGCGCCGCATCGTGCAGACTCCGTTTGTCGAGCTGGTGCGTCGTAAATTAAAGCTGGGTGGCGTATTCCACATGGCGACCGACTGGGAACCTTATGCCGAACACATGCTTGAAGTGATGAGCGGCGTTGAGGCCTACGGCAATCTGTCGGCGGAAGGCAATTTTGTGCCGCGTCCTGAGTCGCGCCCGGTAACCAAGTTCGAAATGCGTGGCCAACGTTTAGGCCACGGCGTATGGGATCTGATGTTTGAGAGGAAGCAATAATGGCTAAGAATCGCAGTCGTCGTTTACGTAAGAAGTTACACATTGAAGAGTTTCAAGAGCTGGGGTTCTCAGTAAAATGGCGCTTCCCTGAAGGTACCGCCGTTGACACTATCGACGAGTCTCTGGATGCCTTTATTGAAGGCGCGATCGAGCCAAGCAAGCTGGCATTCGACGGCAGCGGTTATCTGCAGTGGGAAGGTCTGATTTGCCTGCAGGAAATTGGCCTGTGCACCGACGAACATCGCGAGCTGGTGAAAAAGTGGTTGGAAGACCATAAAATGCAGGACGTTGAAGTCAGCGAACTGTTCGATATCTGGTGGGATTGATTTAATCCGCAAGATGCTAAAGCGCCTATATGGCGCTTTAATTTTAATCCCCTTCGTTATTGAAACTATCGCTGCGTTCGCTGCTCTTACTCACCCGGATCCATTTACCTTGGTAAGCTGATCGGGGTTATGAGTATCGTCCATGAGGTTCATTCTTCGGAACAGCGCTTGCTGCCTGGCTGTAGCTGCAATGACGTTGGGGATTATTTTGATCGTGTCAAATTGCAAATATCAAAAGGAAATCGGGTGGTGACTGAATTAGATAACGGGCTGCTGGAAGACATTTTATCGCAGGTTCGGCCTTTGATTGGTCAGGGAAAGGTAGCCGACTATATTCCGGCGCTGGCCTCGGTCAATCCCAATAATTTAGGCATTGCGGTGTGCACGGTAGACGGTCAGCAATTTTCTGCCGGCGATGCCGCCACGCGTTTTTCTATCCAGTCGATTTCCAAGGTGCTCAGCCTGACGCTGGCGCTGGGGCGTTACCAGGAGCACGAGATCTGGCAGCGCGTAGGTAAGGAGCCCTCGGGCCAGCCGTTTAACTCGCTGGTGCAGTTGGAGCTGGAGCAGGGCAAACCGCGCAACCCGTTTATCAACCCCGGTGCGCTGGTGATTTGCGACATGCTGCAATCGCGCCTCGCGGCTCCCAAACAGCGCATGCTGGAAGTGGTGCGCCAGCTGTCCGGCGAGCAGGACATTCACTACGATCAGAGCGTGGCGCGTTCAGAGTTCGAGCATTCCGATCGCAACGCCGCCATTGCCTATCTCATGAAGTCGTTTGGTAATTTTGAAAACGATGTCATCACCGTGCTGCAAACCTACTTTAACTACTGTTCATTGAAAATGAGCTGCTGCGAGCTGGCGCGCACATTCCTGTATCTGGTCAACAAGGGTCAGGCTCCGGGCAGCGAAGAGCCGCTGCTCGAACCCGGTCAGGCGCGGCACATCAATGCGCTTATGGTCACCAGTGGCATGTATGACGGTGCCGGAGAGTTTGCCTATCGAGTCGGCATGCCAGGCAAGTCTGGCGTCGGTGGCGGGATTATTGCGGTAGTGCCGGAGGAGATGTGTATTGCCGTCTGGTCGCCGGAACTTGATCCCGCAGGGAACTCTTTGGCCGGAACCGCTGCCTTAGAACTACTGGCGCAACGCATTGGCCGTTCAATATTCTAAATCGGGCACCGGCAGACTCTGCCAAAGCCTGAAATCAAGGGAGTAAACATGTTAGCAAAAACGGGATTGAAACATGGCCTGATTGGCCTGCTGGCTTTGACAGCGCTTCAGGCTCATGCCGATTTTCAGTGCAGCGCCAGGCCTCAGGACGATATCGTTATCAAGCCGGAAACGGTGCAGGTGGTAGGCACCAGTGGCAATCTGCTGATTTCGCCAAACGGTGATTTAAGCCAGAACGGCAAGTCAGTTTCCCTCAGCGCCAAACAGCGCCAGGAAGCGGTGGACTATCAGTCAGCGCTGCGTCGCGACTTACCGTGGATCGACCAGGGTGCCAAGCAGCATCTCGAGAAGGCTCGCGTGGAGATGGACGGCGTGATTGTCCAGCAGCTTGGCCGTGACAGCAATGTCCGCAACCGCCTGACAACGCTGGACGGCCAGCTCAAGCAGCAGATGAACCGCATTATCGAGCATCGCCCCGATGGTCTGGTATTCCACCATCAGGCTATTGACCAGGCGCAGCGCGACGGCCAGCAGCTGATCGACCAGACGATGGGCGGCGTGATGCAGGACAGCATGAACGAGATGGGCGCACGTCAGATGTCTAACGGCGGCAACCCGTTACAGGCGATGATGAGCAACCTCGGCGGCTTGCAGCAGGCAGTAAAGGCCAAGTGGGAACAACAGCAGGGCGAGTTTGAAAGCTTTGGCCACAACGTCTGTAACCGCGTGACCTCGCTGGAAGAGCAGCGCCGCCAGCTGTTGGCGGATATTAAGTAAGTCGGGCTTTTGGTGCTGCGCATGGCCTCTGTGCTGCGCACTGCTTTTGGTGCTGCGCACGGCCTCGGGTGCTGCGCACGGCTTCTGTTGCTGCGCATGGCTTATGTGCTGCGCACGGCTTTTGTGCTGCGCACGCTTAACGGCATGCGCTGCGCTTACTGGGCGGCGGCCCAGACCGCCCAAAGGGTATTCCAAGGCAAATACCCTCTGGACTCCCGTGCCTTTGCCCTCGCGACAATATCGGTGCAAAAGAACGAGATCGTTTCAGTGACCGCGGTGCGTGGCGTTGGCCACGGCCCTGCGGGCTGCCTTCCCTCAGCCGGGAGCCAAAAACGTCTCCCTTTCCCTCGCTCAGCGTAGGCCCGAGGCCGCCAATATTGGCTTAACAAGAAAACCCGGCAACTCTGCGGCGGTCAAAGGCCGTTCCCTTAAAGATCTTTCTTATTATTTGTTCAGTGTTTTACTCCGATTTATAATTTGCACCCTATCAATAAGACGACGCTGAACGGCCCCTTCCTCCGTGCGCGGGGGAAGTCTGGGATGGGGGAGCAATCAACTGAAATATAAAAGCATTTCCCTGATTCGGAGACGCCAGCTCCCCCTCCCTAACCCTCCCCCACGCGGTGGGTGAGGGGATAAAACAAACGTTTTCAAATAGTTAAGTGGCGCTGAACGGCCCCTTCCTCCGCATGCGGGGGAAGGCTGGGATGGGGGAGCAAACGACTGAAATATAAAAGTATTTCCCCTGACTCCGCGCCGCCAATTCCCCCACCCTAACCCTCCCCCACGCGGTGGGTGAGGGGATAAAACAAACGTTTTCAAATAGTTAAGTGGCGCTGAACGGCCCCTTCCTCCGCGTGCGGGGGAAGGCTGGGATGGGGGAGCAAGCGACTGAAATATAATAGTATTCCCCTGATTCGGAGACGCCAGCTCCCCCTCCCTAATCCTCCCTCACGCCGTGGGTGAGGGGATAAATTCAGTAATTTCAGATAATTAGGCGACGCCGAACGGCCCCTTCCTCCGCGTGCGGGGGAAGGCTGGGATGGGGGAGCAATCAACTGAAATATCGTAGTATTTCCCCTGACTCCGAGTCGCCAGTTCCCCCTCCCTAATCCTCACCAACGCCGTGGGTGAGGGGATAAATTAAATGATTTCAGATAATTAGGAGACGTTAGAAGGAAGGGCTTTTGACCTCAGCCCAGGTAGCCGGTTTTTCCGTAGATGCCCAGATTGGCGGCCTCAGGGCGGCGCTGAGTGAGGGAGAAAGACGCTTTTGGCTTACGACTGAAGGAAGGGACCGCGCAGCGGCGCGACCCACGCCACACATCAAGGCCACTGAAACAAACTCATCGTCTGATGCCGTACACATAAACGACACCAAAAAGGGCGCGGAGATGCAAGAGGGCTCGCCCTGGAGACCTCTTGCCCGGTTCCGGCGCTGCCGGTTAAATGCTTGTTGAACTCATTGAACCGGAAAAACTGCTCGGTGCTTGACAAGCCGTGCGCAGCACAACCGCCTCCTGCTCGGTCTAGCAGCACGAACGTCCAACGACTTGTCGCGCCCATCGGTGATCAATCTTCCAGGAACAGCTCCAGCAGCGAATTCAGGAAAAGTTTTCCTTTTTCGGAAATCTGCCAGTGGGTCGCCGTTTCAATCAGATACTCTTTGAAGATCGCCTGATCTAGCTGCTGGCGGATGCTGCTTTCTTCCAGGCCGGTGTAAACCGTAAACTCTTCACGCGGGGCGGCTTCGAGCAGCCTGAAGCGATTCATAAAGAACTCGAACGGCAGCTCTTTGCTCTCAACGACGTGCTGCTTGTCCATGTAGCGACCCTGCATGTAACCGCGCGGATGCTTGACCTTGACCGTGCGCAGAATGCTGCCGTCGGCCTGCGTTAGCTTACCGTGCGCGCCGCAGCCAACGCCCAGATAGTCACCAAAGCGCCAGTAATTCAGATTGTGCTGACACTGGTAGCCGGGCTTGGCGTAGGCCGAGGTTTCATACTGCTGATAGCCCGCAGCGGTGAGCAGTCGATCGCCCTGTTCGAAGATGTCCCACAGCGCGTCGTCATCGGGCAACTTCGGCGTCTTGTAGGCAAACATAGTGTTGGGTTCGATAGTCAACTGATACCACGACAGGTGCGGTGGGTTAAGCGCGATAGCCTGGCGCAAATCGTCGAGCGCCTGTTCCAGAGTTTGGTCCGGCAGGCCGTGCATCAAATCAAGGTTAAAGCTGCGCAGCCCTAAATCGGTGGCCAGATGCGCCGCACGCCTGGCTTCGTCTGGCCCGTGAATGCGTCCCAGGCGCTCCAGCTTCTCAGCGTTAAAACTCTGCACGCCGATTGAAATGCGGTTGACGCCCGCGCGCTGGTAGCCGCTGAAACGATCGGCCTCGACCGTGCCGGGGTTGGCTTCCATGGTAATTTCTGCGTCAGGAGAGACCGGTAAGCGTGCGCGAACGCCGTCGAGCAGGTTCTGCATCGCTTCGCTGCTCAGCAGGCTTGGCGTGCCGCCGCCGATAAAAATGGTCTCCACCGTGCGGCCCGAGGTCAGATGCAGATCGGCATCCAGATCGGCCAGCAGATGAGCAACATAGTCATCATGCGGTACTTCACCCTTCAGCGCATGGGAGTTGAAGTCGCAATAAGGGCATTTCTGCACGCACCAGGGAATATGCAGATAAAGGCTTAACGGCGGCAGCTTACGCATTTTTATCAGCAGCCTCGGACATGGCCTGCAGCAGCTTAGCCAGGGCCAGGCCGCGGTGAGAAACCGCGCTTTTTTCTTCACGCGTCAGTTCGGCCGCCGTTTTGCCCAACGCCGGAACGTAGAAAATAGGATCATAACCGAAACCGCCTTCGCCGGCCGCTGCGCGAATGATTTCACCTGCCCAACTGCCGTGACATACCAGCGGCGTAGGGTCTTCAGCGTGGCGCATGTAAACCAGTACGCAGTGGAACTGTGCCTGACGCTGGCCTTCCGGCACGTCTTTTAATGCATCAAGCAGCTTTTCGAGGTTCTTCTGATCGGTCGCACCGGCACCAGAATAACGCGCAGAGTAAATTCCCGGCGCACCGCCGAGAAAATCGACCGCCAGACCCGAGTCATCGGCTAGCGCAGGCAGACCGGTTATCTGCGCGGCGTGACGGGCCTTGATAATGGCATTCTCGATAAAGGTCAGGCCGGTTTCATCAGCGTCATCAACGCCCAGCTCGGTTTGCGCCACGACTTCTAAACCAAAGTCGGCGAGTAGGTGAGACAGTTCACGAACTTTTCCGGGGTTACCGGTGGCCAGCACTACTTTTTGCATTTCTACTTCCTGAATTAAAAAATTTACGCCGCGGGCAGGAGCGATCCTGGCCGCGGCGTTTTAACGACTGAGGATCACAGCAGGAACCAAAGCTCGCCTAACAAATCCATGCCGAGATAGTTCAGCATATACAGAATAAGGATAACTACCATTGCCGAGAAATCGATGCCGCCCATCGCAGGAATAATGCGGCGAATCGGCGCCATTAGCGGCTCGGTGAGCTGCATAAGCACGTAATCCATTGCGCCGCGACCCTGGCTCACCCAGCTCATTAACGAGCGAATAATGATTAGCCAGAACACCAGATAACCGGCGGACTTCACCAGCGCAATCAGGCCAAACAGCAGGTTGTACGGGCTAAGCGCAATGCCACCCCCCTGAATCAGCAGCAGCAGCGGGTACTTGATCGTCATCAGCAGGAACGCCAACAGCAGCGAGGCGCTGTCGATCGGCCCCAGTGGAGGAATGATCCGGCGCAGCGGCGCAATAACGGGCTGGGTTATTTTAACAACAAACTGCGAGAATGGATTGTAAAAATCGGTTCTCGCCCACTGCATCCAAATGCGTAACAGTAAAACCATGACATAGAGGTCAATCAGTGTTTTGACCAGAAAAGTCAGCGTGAGCATAAATAACCTTATTATTGTGATCGAGAATTCAAAGCAACACTTTGAATCGTTAACGCTTTGTCCTAATTAGATCCAAGCCTGCGGCGGCAGGCTTGGGAGTAAACTAGAACTTTCAGGCTCGATTTTACAGCCTAAAAGAGTTTTTCCATTTCCTGCGCACGGGAGACTGCCGCCTGCATCGCTTGTGCAACGATAGCCGGAAGTTCGCGATCGTTGAAGACTTTCAGTGCTTCGAAGGTAGTGCCACCCTTGGAGGTAACGTTTTCACGCAGTGTAGACAGCGGGGTCTCCGGGTTAGCCTCCACCAACGCGGCGGCACCGCTTGCCGCCTGCTGCACCAAAAGGCGCGCATTTTCGGCACTCAACCCCTGACGCTGGGCCTCTTGCTGCATCGCTTCCATAAACAGGAAGAAATAGGCCGGAGCACTGCCCGCTGCGGCGATCACCTGGTTGATACCGGCCTCGGTGTCGACCCAGCAAATTTTGCCCACCGCGGTCATCAACTCGCCGCTAAAGGTTTTATCCTCATGGCTGACCTGCTCAGGCGCGAACAGCCCGCTCATGCCTTTACCGACCAGGGAAGGGGTATTGGGCATAATACGGACGATATTCAGCCCTTTGCCCAGTAGCGCGTAGAAGCGTTCAACGCTAACGCCGGCGGCAATCGACAGCACCAGCTTGGCGCTGAAATCAACCTGCTGTTGCAGGTTGGTGCAGACCTCGGCCATCAGCTGAGGTTTGACCGACAGCACGACAACATCGGCGTGCGTTGCGCTGACGATATTGTCGCCGCTGCTGTTGATGCCGTATTTCTCGGCCAGAGCATCACGATTTTTGGTCGAAGGTGCGCAGACAGTGATTAAATCAGCCGGATATCCGCTGGTTACCAGACCGGCAATAATGGCACCTGCCATGTTACCGGCACCAATAAAGCATATTTTACGATGTTGCATCATTGCTCCTTTCAACCCGAAGCGCTCGCCGCTAGTCTAGCCGCACAGGCTCGGGTAGCCGTTTAAAATGTTGCCAATTGTTATGCTGAATAGTCGCGAGCACCGAAGATAGCGGTGCCGATGCGAACCATCGTACTGCCAGCGGCGATAGCAGCGGGCATATCATCGGTCATGCCCATCGAAAGCGTATCGACCTGGGGATAATCCTGCTTTAACCGTTGAAAAGCCTCGCTCATCTGGCTGAAAACCGCCAGCTGGCGATCATACTCGGACTCAGCGGCCGGAATAGCCATCAGCCCGCGCAGGGTCAGATTCGGCAGAGTGGCAATATCCGCCGCCAGCTGCGCAACCTGATCAAGCGTAATCCCCGACTTGCTTTGTTCGTCGCTGATATTAACCTGAATTAGCACCTGCAGCGGTGCCTTGCCCGCTGGGCGCTGCTCGTTAAGACGTTGAGCAATCTTCAACCGGTCGATGGTGTGACACCAGTCAAAACTCTCGGCCACCAGGCGACTTTTATTGGACTGCAAAGGCCCGATAAAGTGCCAGACCAGCGGCGGCTGATGGTTGGCGAAAGTGGCGACTTTTTCCACCCCTTCCTGAACATAGTTCTCACCAAAGGCCAGTTGCCCGGCGGCGATCGCTTCTTCGATAGCGCTCGCAGGTTTGGTTTTGCTAACTGCAAGCAAAGTCACTTCTTGTGGAGAACGCTCGCAAAGTGCGGCAGAAGATGCAATACGCTCTCTGACTTGCTGTAGATTTTCCGCAATAGCTGAATGCTGACGTTGATTCATAGTGGCTCAGGAGTGTTTCAAATGGATATCGATAATTTTGTGGAGCTTAGTGTAAAGCAAAACGCCTCCGATCTGCACCTTTGTACCGGACAGCGGCCGATGTTGCGTGTAAACGGTGAGCTAATTGCCTGTCAAAACTCGCCAACGCTGGATAATCAGCAACTCAGTCATCTCAGTGAAAGCTGGCTTGCCGCCGCCCAACAGCTCGAGCTGATGCAGCTGGGGCAGGCCGATGCCGCCGTCACGTTAGGTAGCGGTCGGCGGATCAGAGTTAATTTTTTCCGTCAAATCAACGGGCTGTCATTGGCAATTCGGCCGTTGCCGCAGTCTTGCCCGCGCCTGGAGGAGTTACAGGCTCCAGGCGTATTGCGGCAGCTGAGCGAGTGTGAAGACGGCCTGATATTAATAACCGGCGCTACCGGCAGTGGCAAGTCGACGACGCTGGCGGCGATAATCGGCTATCTCAACCAGCGCCGTTCCCGGCACATCATCACCTTAGAAGACCCGATTGAATTCCTGCATGTCAGCCAGCGCTGTCTAATTCAGCAGCGTGAGTTGGGCACCCACACGCCGTCCTTTGCCCAGGCCATTCGCGCGGCGCTGCGTGAAGATCCCGACGTGCTGCTATTGGGCGAACTGCGCGATAGCGAGAGCATTCGCCTGGCGCTGACCGCGGCTGAAACCGGGCATCTGGTGCTGGCTACGCTGCATGCGCGTCACGCCGCGCAGGCTGTCGACCGACTGGTAGACGTTTTCCCCGTCGATGAAAAAGCTTTTGTGCGCGCCCAGCTAGCCGGAAGCCTGCGTGGGATATTGGCGCAAAAGCTGGTACTCGATAAGCGGGGTGGCAGGATTGGCCTCTACGAGATGCTTACCTCAACGCAGGCGGTGTGCAACCTGATCCGCGAGGGGAAAATCCATCAGCTGCAGGACAGTCTGCAAACCGGCGCTGAAGCCGGGATGCAAACTTTTGAGCAGAGCAGGCAACAGCGGGTGAGCGCCGGGCTGCTGGCCGAGTAGGCAATCGCGCGGTGAACTCGGCCGCAGGCCAAATTATTCCTGCGGTTTGTTCCACTGATTCTCGAACCAGCTTTCCAAAATGATGACCGCAGAGGCGGCATCGACGCTGCCTTTATCTAGCGCACGGAAACCGCCACGTTCAAACAGGTCGGCTCTCGCCTCGACCGTGCTGAGGCGTTCGTCGTGCAGCTCGACCTGAATACCGAAGCGGCCATGCAGGCGATTGGCAAACTTGCGCGCTCGGGCAGTTAGCGGCTGCTCGGTGCCGTCCATATTAAGCGGCAGGCCGACGATGACTAAATCGGGCAGCCACTCCTTGAGCAATTTTTCGATTTTATGCCAGTCTGGCGTGCCGTCCTGTGCCTTGAAAGAGGTCAGCGGACGAGCGGTGCCGGTGACCTCCTGACCGATGGCCAGGCCAATACTTTTGGTGCCGAAGTCGAAGGCGAATAACGTTCTGTTGCCCATTACGCGTGACCCGCGTGAGTGGCCAACTGGCTGACTTCGATACCCATCATCTTGGCCGCTTCACGCCAGCGTTCGGCGATGGGGGTGCGGAAGATGATATCGCTATTCGCCTCGATGGTAAGCCAGCTGTTATTCAGCAGTTCCTGCTCGAGCTGGCCCTGCTCCCAGGCGGCATAACCCAGCGCCACCAGCACGTCTTTTGGCTGATCCGGGGTACCCAGCGTTTCGAGCACGTCTTTGGAGGTGGTGATCATTGTCTGATCGGAAATCTGAATGCTGGAGCCAAAACCTTCGCGCGGCGTATGCAGAATAAAGCCGCGATCGTCAGCCAGCGGGCCGCCGGAAAACACCGGTCGATCGAGATTTATCGACGGGTCGCGCGGCGTTGGGTCAATATCTAGCTTGTCGAGCACGTTTTTTACCGTGAAGTCATCAACAAGTTTGTTGATCACCAGGCCCATTGCGCCCTCATCGTTGTGTTCACACACGTAGATCACGGAGCGTTTGAACAGCGGTTCTTCCAGTCCGGGCATGGCAATTAAAAAATGGTGCTGTAAATTCATTTTTGTTCGTCCATCCAATATATTTCGCGCCCTGGCGGCGCGAGCCTCGTTGCCAGAACACGAAATCTAAGGGATCTTGAGATCGGTAATTATTTACTACTCGTCACTACGCGCGCGCGGCCAGACGGGCTTCGATAGCATCCATCAGCATTCCGGTAATAGAGATATCCGGGAAGGCGGCTTCGATTTCACGTACGCACGTCGGGCTGGTAACGTTGATTTCGGTCAGGCGGTCGCCGATGATGTCCAGGCCGACAAAAATCAGCCCTTTTTTCTTCAGCGTTGGCGCGACGGCGCGGGCTATGGCCCAATCGCTCTCGCTCAGAGGGCGCGCTTCGCCACGGCCACCGGCGGCCAGATTGCCACGGGTTTCACCCTGAGAAGGGATACGCGCCAGGCAGTAAGGCACCGGCTCGCCGTCAACCACCAGCACGCGCTTGTCGCCGTCTTTGATGGCGGGCAAATAGTTCTGCGCCATGCAGTAGCGGCTGCCGTTCTCGGTCAGCGTTTCGATCACCACGGAAACGTTAGCATCTTCCGGTTTCAGGCGGAAGATAGACGCGCCGCCCATGCCGTCGAGCGGCTTGAGGATCACGTCATTGTGTTCTTTGTAGAATGATTTCAGCTGGGCCGCGTTGCGGGTTACCAGCGTGTCCGGAGTCAGCTCCGGGAACCAGGCGGTGAACAGCTTTTCGTTACAGTCGCGCAGGCTCTGCGGCTTGTTGACGATCAGCGTGCCTTTCTCTTCCGCGCGCTCCAGAATGTAGGTCGCGTAGATAAACTCGGTATCAAACGGCGGATCTTTACGCATCAGGATCACGTCGAGATCCTGCAGAGCGATGTCCTGCTCGTCACCAAACTGATACCAGCCTGCATAGTCCTGCTTAACGTGCAGCTTGCGGGTGTGCGCACGGCCTTCACCGCCGCGCAGATACAGAGAGTTCATCTCCATATAATGCAGTTCATAGCCGCGGCGCTGCGCTTCCAGCAACATGGCGAAGCTGGTGTCTTTCTTGATATTGATGGAAGAAATAGGGTCCATCACGATGCCAAGCTTAATCATCTTATCTCCTTTAAGGCCTGCTTCTAGCCCAGGTCGCCAAATCGCACCTGCAGGGCGGTAATGGCGGTGAGCGCGGTAGTTTCGGTGCGTAAAACGCGCGGTCCCAACAGGATATCAGTAAATCCATAGCCTGCGGTCATCGCAATTTCGTCGGCGGAAAGACCGCCTTCTGGACCAATCAATAATCGCACACGTTCCACGGGCAGTGGCAGCGTATTTATGCTGTGGCTCGCTCGCGGATGCAAATTAAGCTTCAGGCTGTCGTCCTGCTCGGCGCACCACTGTTCCAACGGCATGGCTTCGCGGATTTCCGGCACCCGGTTGCGTCCACACTGTTCGCAGGCGGCAATGGCAATCTTTTGCCACTGCTGCAGTTTCTTGGCCAAACGTTCGCCGTCTAGTTTAACGCCGCAGCGTTCAGAAAACAGCGGGGTAATGGTATTAACCCCTAATTCGATGGATTTCTGAATAGTGAACTCCATCTTTTCGCCGCGAGAGATAACCTGGCCAAGGTGCAAATTCAGCGGCGACTCGTGGTCTGCCAGCTCGCCCTCGGCCAGCTGTACGCGTACGCTTTTCTTGTCGACGGCGGTGATGCTGGCGTTAAAGATGCGGTTTGAACCGTCAAACAGCTGAATTTGCTGTCCCGGCTGCATGCGCAATACGCGGCCGACGTGATTGGCAGCGTCTTCACTCAGCGCGATTTCGCTGTTTTCGTCCAAAAGTTCAGGGTGATAGATGCGGGGTATACGCATGTGAGGCGGTGATCCTATGATAAAAAAACAGCGCCGGAGCGCTGTTAAGCAGCACGCCCGGCCGGCTAACGGGGCAGGGGCGTGCGTGGCAGGCAACGTAGTCAGATATAGTAGGTTAGCTGTTTCCCCGCTGGCAAGCCTGCTGAACATAGTTATTGTGATTACCCTGTACCGCCGCGATACGATTGTCGCGTTCGCACTCCCACGGCGTGACCGGATAAAGCTTGTCCCAGGCGGTAAATAGCTGCGTTTGCTGGCGTGACAGGTTCAGATTATAGCGATCGCGCATATAAAAATAGGTTCGTGCTATCGCCCCGCGTGCGCGCACCGGCGGTTCGGCCACCTTGGCTTTAAAATCGACTTTCATTGCGCATCGACCGTACTGATCTGCCGGGCTATTCCACTGACTGTACTGGAAATTATTACGATCGCCGTTGACCTCGCCAATCGCCGGCTCGAGATTATGCAGGTCGGTTTCAATCTGGCGATAAGCGGCGTCTTTGGCACAATTTTTTCGGCCGCCGTTTTGCCAGCACTGGCGCTGGTGGCCAAATTCCCACGCTGGCACCACGTGCTCCCACTCGATACGGTTGGCGCGTAGCGCGCTCTTACGCGTGACGTAACCGCAGGATTGCAGGTCGGGAGTGCCTTTCTTGCCGTTCCAACTCACCTTGCACCCGCAATAAAAGGTCGGCGCATCGCGGTTGATTTTAACCGCCGCCGCCTTAGCCTGGCTAAAATTGTTAATTTTGGGGCGATCGGCGGTTGCGCTTACGGCGTTCGCCGACCAGAAAACCCACAGCGACAGTAATAGCAGAATTTTGCGAGACATAGTGTAGACAGCCTGATTATCAAAAGCAGGCAGGGTAACGGATGCCTTACGGCCTATCAATAAGATTATTGATATTTTTTAACGAGTTAAGTGGAAGTGTAATGGGTCATGTTAACCGGCGTCGTTAACGTTAAAGCGTAAGGTTGATCCGCAGTGGCTACAGCGATATTCGGCCTCTTTACGCATGACTTTGTTGTGTCGACGCACCGTCAAACGGTGGTCACGGCATTGGCAGGTGTAGGGATAAGTCTTGCTCTGTACCGACGTGACGGTGAACTGATGCGTTCGGCTCGCCGAGACGCCTAACACCGTTTCCATCATCCAGCGCCACTCTTTGCCGTGCGGCGCGGCGGCGCGGCCAAAATGGCGATAAACCAACAGGTGCGCCAGCTCGTGGGGCACCACTTCATCGATAAACGGCTGTTGGTTTTCCATCAGCAGTATCGGGTTGAGGCGTATCTGCCAATACTGCAAATAGGCGGTGCCTGCGCTGGTGCCGCGCTGCTGATAGCTAATTTCTGGTTCGGGATACGAGGCCGACAATTTCTGGTTGGCAAGCTGCAGCTTTTCGCGCATACAGCGCATAACGGCCTGCTGCAGAGCAATGGGGAGTCTGGTGCTTTTCATGCCTAAAGCATAAAGCTGATGGCGGGGTTTAGGCAAGTGAAAAGGGGGGAAGAACCGGTGAGTAAGAGCCAAAAAAAGGCGCTCTACGCGAGCGCCTCGTTAATGCAAACAGCGATTACTGGCCGATGTCTTTCAGCGCTTTGCCGCTCATCAGGTTACGCTCGATGTGCTCCAGAGAAACGTTTTTAGTTTCCGGGATAAGCGCCAGCGTAATGAAGATAAACACCAGGTTCAGCGCGCCATAAACCCAGAAGGTGTTGGCATTGCCCAGCGTATCCAGCATGGTCAGGAAGGTTGCCCCAACGATCATATTGGCGATCCAGTTGGTCGCAGTGGAAACGGTGATACCAAAATCACGGCCTCTCAGCGGTTGGATCTCAGAACACAGCACCCAGATCAGCGGACCGGCACTCATCGCAAAACCAACGATAAACATTAGCAGCATGGCGATGGAGAAGTATTTCGCCTCCATGGACTCCACGCCAATGTGCAACATGGTGCCCAGAACGCCCATACCCACCGCCATCACCAGGAAGCCGAGGATCAGCGTAGGCTTGCGGCCCCAGCGGTCTACCAGACCGATTGCGATAAAGGTCGCCAACAGGTTAACCAGACCGACGATGACCGTGCCCCACATCTGCTCTGTGCTGTTAGTAAACCCGGCCAGACCAAAGATTTTAGGCGCGTAATACATGATCACGTTCATGCCGGTGAACTGTTGCATCACCTGCAGACCGACGCCCAGATAGACCGCACGGCGGAAGTTTTTATTGGCGGTAAACAGCTGCCAACCGCCCTGTTTTACCTTCAGGCTTTCACGGATGTCGTTGAGTTCATTTTTAGCCTGTTCGCTGGTATCACGTAGTTTTTCCAGTACACGACGCGCTTTGTCATCATTGCCGCGCGCTGCCAACCAACGTGGGCTGTCAGGCAGGAAAAATACCCCAATCAGCAGCAGCAGGGCAGGAATAGTGATTACGCCCAGCATCCAGCGCCATGAGCCGCTGTAGCTGAAAGCGGTATCCGACAGATAAGCCGCCAAAATACCGATGGTGATCATCAGCTGGTACATTGAAATCATGCTGCCGCGAATTTTTTCAGGCGCAATTTCAGACAGATACAGTGGGGCAGTGTAAGACGCAACGCCCACCGCCAGGCCCAGCAGAACGCGAGCGACGACCAATACTTCGGTGTTTGGCGCCAGCGCGGAGCCGAGTGAGCCGATAACAAACAGCACGGCACCGATCATCAGGCTATATTTACGACCCAGGCGGAAATTCATCCAGCCACTGCCGACAGCACCGACCGCGGCACCAAACATCATGGAGCTAACAACCCATTCCTGCTGGTGGCTGCTGATTTGGAATTCGTGGCTAATAAAGGGAAGGGCGCCTGCAATAACGCCAATGTCCAGACCGAACAGCAGCCCGGCTAACGCAGCGAGAAAACAGACAAAAAAAGTGACACTCTTATTTGAGCGCTTCTCTGCCTTATAGGTCGTCGAGATACTCATCCTGCCTCCAAAAATGACAATATTGCTTAGCCTGATATGTTATTTCTCATTACGCTATTAAAAGGTGAGCCAGATCACAGTGTTGTAATCGCTTACACTTATTTTTGCGTATAAAAATGTTTACCGGCGAGCTTCTGTAAGAATTTGTTTAGGTGGGCGCTATAGCGATTAAGAGTTTTAGTCTACCAGATGATTTAAAGCAATCAATTATCGCAAGTTTGTTATTTGCTATTAATTTAATAGCCTGATTCGTAATAGATTATGATCTGTAATCGTTTTCATTTTAGGCACGTTCTGCCTCTTTTAGCGGCGCGAGTAAGTCAGCCTACGGGCATAAAAAAACCCCACCGCGAGGGCAGGGTTTAACATCATGCGCCGTAGACTAAGCAAAACGAGCGGCGCTGATAGCGAAACCGTTAGAAACCGGCAGCTTCACGCAGCTGAGCGGCCTTGTCGGTTTTTTCCCAAGGGAAATGTTCACGACCGAAGTGACCGTATGCCGCCGTCTCTTGGTAGATTGGGTGCAGCAGGTCAAGCATCTGGATCAGGCCGTATGGGCGCAGGTCAAAGAATTCGCGAACCAGCAGAGTCAGCTGCTCGTTTGAAACTTTACCGGTGCCGAAGGTTTCAACCATGATTGAGGTCGGTTCAGCCACGCCGATAGCGTAGGAAACCTGGATCTCACAGCGGTCGGCCAGGCCAGCAGCAACGATATTTTTTGCAACATAGCGTGCAGCGTAGGCAGCAGAACGGTCAACCTTAGACGGATCTTTACCCGAGAACGCGCCGCCACCGTGACGAGCCATGCCGCCGTAGGTATCAACGATGATCTTACGACCGGTCAGACCGCAGTCGCCCATTGGGCCACCGATAACGAAACGGCCAGTCGGGTTGATGTGGTATTTGGTAGCAGCATTCAGCCATTCGGTAGGCAGAACCGGCTTGATGATCTCTTCCATTACCGCTTCTTGCAGGTCTTTCAGGCTCACGTCTTCTGAGTGCTGAGTAGACAGAACCACGGCATCGATACCGACGATCTTGCCTTCGTCATACTGGAAGGTGATCTGGCTTTTTGCGTCAGGGCGCAACCAAGGCAGTGAACCCGATTTACGCACCTGAGCCTGTTGCTGAACGAGGCGGTGAGCGTAAGTAACCGGAGCCGGCATCAGTACGTCGGTCTCGTTAGTGGCGTAGCCGAACATCAGGCCCTGGTCGCCCGCACCCTGTTCCAGCGGATCGCTACGGTCAACGCCCTGATTGATGTCTGGGGACTGCTTGCCAATGGCGCTCAACACGGCGCAAGAGTTGGCATCAAAGCCCATTTCAGAGTTAACGTAGCCGATTTCGCGGATAGTGTTACGGGTGATTTCTTCGATATCGACCCATGCGCTAGTGGTCACTTCGCCGCCAACCAGTACCATACCGGTCTTAACGTAGGTTTCACAGGCAACACGTGCCTTTGGATCTTGTTCTAAAATCGCGTCGAGAACGGCATCAGAGATTTGGTCAGCGATTTTGTCTGGATGTCCTTCTGAAACAGATTCGGACGTAAAGAGGTGTTTAGCCATTATCTTCTTTACCTTTCATACGACGGTTAGAAACTACTGCCAAGCCAGGCAGCATGAAATAGGTCAGATTTAGAGCCCTTCCTGAAGCCGTTTGACGGTTGCAAAAAGTAGACGGATTAACATCTGGATGGCTATTTTAGGCTAGCTTATATTGTGATTGCCAGCCCTTTTTTACTGCAAGGCTATCCATATCGTGCCCATTTAGCGTGATATTCACTGTTGGAAACAGCTATTACCCTATTTTCATTTTGCATTTTTACACTGTTATCGGTATAAACGCCCCCGCGCTGGCAGGTTTATTCACTCCGTGATTACCCCAGCGTATTCCAGTAATTACTGTTGTCTTTTTGCCCCATATGGCCGGATGTCCGCATGCTTTGCGTGGCACCTGTGGAGGTGGTTAGGTTAATGATCCACTTTTTACCGCTTGTTACATTTCAACAGCATCCTCAGCTGACGCATTTTATTTCTGCGTCCCACCACTGTGAAAAAATTCTGTCATCTATTCCATGTTATAAACCGCGGGTCAGAGCAGCGCAGGCTTATAGACAGGTGAGTTTCAGACATTTAGGCGCGACTCAAGACTCCCGGGCCGGCTAAACGCCTCCCACCGCACAATTATTGAGATAGCCTGCGACCATTTGGGGCAAATGTCCTATGGTTTCTAGTAACTCGGTTCACGGAGTCTAACAACGTGATTGACTATTTTATGCGTGATCGACCCCTCGACCCGCTTGAGCAATCGGCCTTTGTACGCCGTTTATCAGCATTGTCCGGGTTGTTCTCACCTGTTGTTACTGCAATAGTGGCTGGCCATGCTGTCAGTGTAAAAAAGGGTATTAACTATGTCTGATGACATGCATTCCCACCGTCCGTCACATGCGGGCGACAGTGTTTCTTTGCGCTCCATGCAGGAGGTTGCCGTGAACGACCGTGATGCCAGCAAAATGCTGCGCACTTACAACGTTGCCTATTGGGGCAACAACTATTACGACATTAACGAGCTTGGCCATATCAGCGTTTGTCCCGATCCGGACGTTCCTGCGGCTCGCGTTGATTTAGCACAGCTGGTGAAAGATCTCCGTGAGCAAGACGGCCAACGCCTGCCCGCGCTATTCTGTTTCCCACAAATTCTGCAACACCGTCTGCGCTCGATTAACGCCGCGTTTAAACGCGCGCGCGAATCTTTCGGCTACGAGGGTGACTACTTTCTGGTTTATCCGATCAAGGTTAACCAGCATCGCCGCGTGATTGAATCGCTGGTGGAATCCGGTGAGCCGCTGGGTCTGGAAGCGGGCTCTAAAGCCGAACTGATGGCAGTGCTGGCGCACGCGGGTATGACCCGTTCGGTGATCGTCTGTAACGGCTACAAAGACCGTGAATACATTCGCCTGGCGCTGATCGGTGAAAAACTCGGTCACAAGGTTTATCTGGTTATCGAGAAAATGACCGAGATTAAACTGGTGCTGGAAGAGGCCGAGCGTCTGAACGTCATCCCACGCCTCGGCGTGCGTGCGCGCCTGTCTTCGCAGGGCTCAGGCAAATGGCAGTCCAGCGGCGGTGAAAAATCCAAATTTGGCCTGGCCGCGGCGCAGGTGCTGCAGCTGGTAGAAATGTTGCGTAAGGCCGATCGCCTGGACAGCCTGCAATTGCTGCACTTCCACCTCGGTTCGCAGCTGTCGAACATTCGCGATATTTCCACCGGCGTGCGCGAGTCGGCGCGTTTCTACGTCGAGCTGCACAAGTTGGGTGTCAACATCCAGTGCTTCGACGTCGGCGGCGGTTTGGGCGTCGACTATGAAGGAACCCGATCGCAGTCTGACTGCTCGGTGAACTACGGTCTGAACGAATACGCCAACAACGTGATTTGGGGGATCGGCGACGCCTGTAACGAACACGGCCTGCCGCATCCGACGGTGATCACCGAGTCCGGCCGTGCAGTGACCGCTCACCACACGGTGCTGGTTTCCAACGTGATTGGCGTTGAGCGCAACGAATTTACGCCGCCGCTTGCCCCAGCCGAAGACGCGCCGCGCGCGCTGCTGAGCCTGTGGGACACCTGGAACGAAATGCACGATCCGGCAAACCGTCGTTCGCTGCGTGAGTGGCTGCACGACTGCCAAATGGACCTGCACGACGTGCATTCGCAGTACGCGCACGGGATCCTCGACTTGACACAGCGCGCCTGGGCGGAAGAGATCTACCTCAATATCTGTAACGTGATCCAGCAGCAGCTCGATCCTAGCAACCGCGCGCACCGTCCGATCATCGACGAGCTGCAAGAGCGCATGGCCGACAAGCTGTACGTCAACTTCTCGCTGTTCCAGTCGATGCCGGATGCCTGGGGTATCGATCAGCTGTTCCCAGTGCTGCCGCTGGAAGGTCTCGATAAACCGCCGGTCGGTCGTGCGGTACTGCTCGATATTACCTGCGATTCAGACGGCACTATCGATCACTACGTTGACGGTGACGGCGTAGCGACCACCATGCCGATGCCGCCGTACGATCCGGAAAATCCTCCGGCGCTGGGCTTCTTTATGGTCGGCGCGTATCAGGAAATCCTCGGCAATATGCACAACCTGTTCGGTGATACCGCGGCGGTCGACGTGTTTGTCTTCCCTGATGGCAGCGTCGAGGTGCAGCAGTCCGACGAGGGCGACACCGTGGCCGATATGCTGGAATACGTGCAGCTGGATCCGAACGTGCTGCTGGCCCGCTTCCGCGATCAGGTGAAGGAAACCGATCTTGATGCCGAATTACAGGCGCAGTTTATCGAAGAGTTCGAGAGCGGCCTGTACGGATACACCTATTTAGAAGATGAATAAAATCGCTCAGTGAACAGGATTTTTTGTTCGGCGGATAACTATTCAGCAGATAACAGAACGATGGCCTCGCGACACCCTACGCTAGCGAGGCTGATATAAAAGGATATGTGATGAGTACTTTGGGGCATAAATTTGATAACTCGCTGGTTTCCAATGCCTTTGGATTCCTGCGTTTTCCGGTAAATTTCGAGCCTTACGACAGCGATGCCGAGTGGGTTATCACCGGTATTCCTTTCGATATGGCCACCTCTGGCCGTTCCGGCTCACGTCTTGGCCCGGCGGCTATTCGTCAGGTCTCAGTGAATCTGGCATGGGAAGGCAAGCGCTGGCCGTGGGATTTCGATCTGCGTGAGCGCCTAAACGTGGTTGACTGCGGTGACGTAGTGTACGAATTCGGCGACGCGCAGAGCCTGGTGGATAACCTGGAGGAGCACGCCGACAAGCTGCTGGCCTCCGGCAAGCGCATGCTGTCGTTCGGCGGCGACCACTTCGTGACTCTGCCACTGCTGCGCGCGCACCATCGCAAGTTTGGCAAAATGGCGCTGTTGCACTTCGATGCCCACACTGATACCTATTCCAACGGCAGCAAATTCGACCACGGCACCATGTTCTATCATGCACCGAAAGAGGGGCTGATTTCCGCCGAGAATTCGGTACAGATCGGTATCCGCACCGAGTTTGATAAAGATCTGGGCTTTACCGTGCTCGACGCCGCGCAGGTTAACGACCGCACCGTTGACGATATTTTAGCGCAGGTTAAGCAAATCGTTGGCGATCTGCCGGTGTATCTGAGCTTCGATATCGACTGCCTGGATCCGGCTCACGCGCCGGGCACCGGTACGCCGGTTATCGGCGGCCTGACCTCCGATCGCGCGCTGAAACTGGTACGCGGCCTGAAAAATCTGGATCTCGACATCGTCGGTATGGATATCGTCGAAGTGGCCCCGGCCTACGATCAGTCAGAGATCACCGCGCTGGCCGCCGCAACGCTGGCGTTAGAAATGCTGCACGTGCAGGCCGACAAGAAAGGCGCTTAAGCATTTTTTTCGAGCGCTGATTTTAATACCCGGCAATGCCGGGTTTTTTGTTTATTAATTCGGCGATCCTGAGGCGAATTGCACAAAACGGCGGCAAAAACTTTTATGGAAACGCTGTTAAAACAACATCTCCTTATAAGCTACCCGTCGCGATTGGTTTTTGTCAGCGCTGGCGATATAGTTGGGTAGACTAAAAACTCTATGCCCAGCGCTCGCTTCCCGAAGTGTGTCCCTTGCCGTAATAGAGATTGCCGTTTTAATCCGCAGTTTGAGAAAATGATTTTTCGACTGCTTTTTTAATCCGACCTGGAGTAGAACATGTCTTCTCGTAAAGAGCTTGCGAACGCTATCCGCGCACTCAGCATGGACGCCGTGCAGAAAGCGAATTCCGGCCACCCTGGTGCCCCAATGGGCATGGCAGATATCGCCGAAGTCCTGTGGCGTGATTACCTGAACCACAATCCGACTAACCCACACTGGGCCGACCGCGACCGCTTCGTGCTGTCAAACGGTCACGGGTCAATGCTGATTTACAGCCTGCTGCACCTCACCGGCTACGACCTGCCAATTAATGAGCTGGCAAACTTCCGTCAGCTGCATTCTAAAACCCCGGGTCACCCTGAGTACGGCTACACCGCAGGCGTTGAAACCACCACTGGCCCGCTGGGTCAGGGCATCGCCAACGCCGTGGGCTTCGCGATTGCAGAGCGCACGCTGGCTGCGCAGTTCAACCGTGAAAACCACGACATCGTTAACCACCATACTTACACCTTCCTGGGTGACGGCTGTATGATGGAAGGTATCTCCCACGAGGTTTGCTCGCTGGCCGGTACCATGAAACTCGGCAAACTGACCGCGTTCTACGATGACAACGGCATCTCCATCGACGGCCACGTTGAAGGCTGGTTTACCGATGACACCGCGGCGCGTTTCGAATCCTACGGTTGGCACGTGGTGCGCGGTGTAGACGGCCATAACCCTGAGGCGATCAAGGCGGCTATCGAAGAAGCGCACGCGATCACCGACAAGCCTTCATTGCTGATGTGCAAAACCATCATCGGTTTCGGTTCTCCTAACAAAGCCGGTACGCACGATGTCCACGGCGCGGCGCTGGGCGCGGCCGAAGTGGCAGCCACCCGCGAAGCTCTCGGCTGGAAATACGCCGCGTTTGAAATCCCACAGGATATCTACGCGCAGTGGGATGCTAAAGAGGCTGGCCAATCTAAAGAAGCGGCCTGGAACGACAAGTTCGCCGCCTATGCCAAAGCCCATCCAGAGCTGGCCGCCGAGTTTGAACGTCGCGTGAACGGCGAACTGCCGGCCGACTGGCAGGCGCAGTCGCAGAAATTCATCGAAGAGCTGCAGGCTAAGCCGGCCAACATTGCCAGCCGTAAAGCGTCGCAAAATGCGCTGGAGGCGTTCGGTAAAATTCTGCCCGAGTTCCTGGGCGGCTCCGCTGACCTGGCGCCGAGCAACCTGACCATGTGGTCTGGCTCGAAGTCTATCGGCGACGATCAGGCGGGTAACTACATTCATTACGGCGTGCGCGAATTCGGCATGACCGCCATCACTAACGGCATCGCGCTGCACGGCGGCTTCCTGCCGTACTCTGCGACCTTCCTGATGTTCGTGGAATACGCCCGTAACGCCGTGCGCATGGCGGCGCTGATGAAGATCCGCAACGTGTTCGTTTATACCCACGACTCTATCGGTCTGGGCGAAGACGGCCCGACGCACCAGCCGGTCGAGCAGTTGGCCAGCCTGCGCGTGACCCCGAACATGAGCCTGTGGCGCCCGGCCGACCAGGTTGAGTCTGCGGTCGCGTGGAAATACGCTATCGAGCGCAACGACGGCCCGACTACGCTAATCTTCTCGCGCCAGAACCTGACCCAGCAACCGCGTACCGCCGAGCAGTTGGCTAACGTGGCGCGCGGGGGTTACATTCTGAAGGACAGCGAAGGCACGCCAGAGGTTATCCTGATTGCCACCGGTTCTGAAGTGGGTATCACCGTAGAAGCGGCCGACAAGCTGGCCGCGGCGGGCACCAAGGTGCGCGTGGTTTCACTGCCGTCTACCGACGCCTTCGACAAGCAGGACGCGGCCTACCGCGAATCCGTGTTGCCGAAAGCGGTTTCCGCGCGCGTGGCCGTGGAAGCGGGTATCGCCGACTACTGGTACAAATACGTGGGCCTGAACGGCGCGATCGTTGGCATGACCACCTTTGGTGAGTCAGCGCCGGCAGATCTGCTGTTCAAAGAGTTCGGCTTTACCGTTGATAACGTAGTAGCTAAGGCTCAATCGTTGTTGAAGTAATGGCTTAAAGCTTAGGTTTTTTTATAGAGGCCCCGAGAAATCGGGGCTTTTTTTTTGCGGCGGCGCAATGCCGTTTTTAGCTTTGTTAGACCGAGCAAGAGGCGGTTTGTGCTGCGCACGGCTTGTTATGCTAGACCGAGCAGTAAGCGGTTTGTGCTGCGCACGGCTTGGTAAGCACCGAGCAGTTTTTCCGGTTCAATAATTTCAACGAGCATTTAACCGACAGCGCCGGAACCGGGCAAGAGGTCTCCAGGGCGAGCCCTCTTGCATCTCCGCGCCCTTTTTTGGTGTCGTTTATGTGTACGGCACCAGACGATGAGTTTGTTTCAGTGGCCTTGATGTGTGGCGTGGGTCGCGCCGCTGCGCGGTCCCTTCCTTCGGTCGTAAGCCAAAAGCGTCTTTCTCCCTTACTCAGCGCCGCCCTGAGGCCGCCAATCTGGGCATCTACGGAAAAACCGGCAACCTGGGCTGAGGTCAAAAGCCCTTCCTTCTGGCATCATCTAATTAACTGAAATTACTGAATTTATCCCCTCACCCACGGCGTGGGGGAGGGTTAGGGAGGGGGAAATGGCGACGCGGAGTCAGGGAAATACTTCGATATTTCAGTCGCTTGCTCCCCCATCCCAGCCTTCCCCCGCGCGCGGAGGAAGGGGCCGATCGGTGTCGCCTAATTAACTGAAATTACTGAAATTGTCCCCTAACCCACGGCGTGGGGGAGGGTTAGGGAGGGGGGGAGATGGCGACTCCGAATCAGGGAAAATACTTCGATATTTCAGTCTTTTGCTCCCCCATCCCAGCCTTCCCCCGCACGCGGAGGAAGGGGCCGATCGGTGTCATGTAATATTCTGAATTTTATTGATAAATCTAAATCTAAACACCGAACAAACTTAAAAAATATCCGTTGAGGGAACGGCCCTTGACCGCCGCAGAGTTGCCGGGTTTTCTTGTTAAGCCAATATTGGCGGCCTCGGGCCTACGCTGAGCGAGGGAAAGGGAGACGTTTTTGGCTCCCGGCTGAGGGAAGGCAGCCCGCAGGGCCGTGGCCAACGCCACACGCTGCGGTCACTGAAACGATCTCATTCTTTTGCAAAAATCGCGTCGCGAGGGCAAAGGCACGGGAGTCCAGAGGGTATTTGCCTTGGAATACCCTTTGGGCGGTCTGGGCCGCAGCCCAGTAAGCGCAGCGCATGCTGTGTAGCGTGCGCAGCACAAAAGCCGTGCGCAGCACCAAAAGCCGTGCGCAGCACCAGAAACCATGCGCAGCACAAAAGCCGTGCGCCGCACCCCCTGTGCAGCCCCTCCGAAAAGCACTGTGCAAATGACCTGCATCAAGCCGCCTAAATCCCTTTTTTAGTAAAATAGCCCGGTTGTTAACGTAAATAAGTCTTCGCGCTGCTGATTTTTTCAGCGAACGCATACGGTGATGCGCCAAATTGCAGCGAAATATTTCCTTTGTGCACAGTTTGGTTTATGCTCGGCTGAACCGTTTCAGTTGGGATTATCTTGGCGAAAATCGGGAAGTGGTCGTTAACGTGTCGAGATTTGAGTAGGGTGTTGAGTTCCTAATTAGGCCTTACTGGTGCAATGATGATTCACCGCAAAGGCGCACTGCATTACTATAGGGTTATCGTAATTAGGTAACAACCGTGTAACAGGGAGAAGTATGCCAATACGTATCGCAATTAATGGCTTTGGTCGCATCGGCCGTAGCGTATTGCGCGCATTATACGAATCTGGTCGCCGTGCAGAAATCAGCGTTGTGGCAATCAATGAGCTGGCTAGCCCCGAAGGGATGGCGCACCTGTTGAAATATGACTCCAGCCACGGCCGCTTTGCCTGGGACGTCCGACAAGAAGGCGATGTGCTTTCGGTCGGTGATGATACCATCCGCTTGCTGCACCAACCCGACGCCAGCCTGTTGCCCTGGGGCGAACTCAGCGTTGACGTGGTGCTTGACTGTACCGGCGTGTTTGGCAGTCGTGAGGACGGCGAGGCGCAGCTTGCCGCCGGCGCTAAGAAAATCCTCTTTGCCCATCCGGGCGGGCACGATCTCGATGCCACCGTGGTCTATGGCGTCAACGATAACTTGCTCAAACGCGAGCACCGCATCGTTTCCAACGCCTCCTGCACCACCAACTGTATTATTCCTATTATCAAACTTCTGGACGATGCGTTCGACATCGAATTCGGCACCGTCACCACCATCCACTCGGCGATGCATGACCAACCGGTAATCGACGCCTATCATCCCGATTTACGCCGTACCCGCGCGGCCAGCCAGTCAATTATTCCTGTTGATACCAAGCTGTCTGCCGGCATTACCCGCATCATGCCCAAGTTCTGTGACCGCTTTGAGGCTATCTCGGTGCGTGTGCCCACCATCAACGTAACCGCCATCGATTTAAGCGTTTTTGTTTCCAAAAAGGTGGACGTTGAGCACGTCAACCAACTGCTGCAAAAGGCATCGATGGGTGCTTTTCGTGGTATTGTTGACTATACCGAACTACCATTAGTTTCTACTGATTTTAACCATGATCCGCACAGCGCCATCGTTGATGGCACCCAGACGCGGGTCAGTGGGCAGCGCCTGATCAAGACTCTGGTCTGGTGTGACAACGAGTGGGGCTTTGCCAATAGGATGTTGGACACTACGTTGGCAATGTCCGCGAGCGGTTTCTAGCAAGGCAAGTCAGCCACGGCTGGTTATGCCCTCAGCAACTTTAAAGAGAATCAACGAGAGGATTCACCATGTCTGTAATTAAGATGAGCAGCCTGGATTTAGCAGGAAAGCGTGTATTAATCCGTGCCGATCTCAACGTGCCCGTTAAAGACGGTAAAGTGACGTCTGATGCACGTATCCGTGCCTCTTTGCCTACCATCGAAACTGCCCTCAAGCAGGGTGCACGCGTGATGGTGACCTCGCATCTGGGTCGTCCTACCGAAGGCGAATACAACGAAGAGTTTTCGCTGCTGCCGGTGGTCAACTATCTGAAAGAGCATCTGAAATCACCCGTGCGTTTGGCAAAAGATTACCTCGATGGTGTGGATATTGCTGAGGGTGAGTTGGTGGTGCTGGAAAACGTTCGCTTTAACAAAGGCGAGAAGAAAGACGACGAAGCGCTGTCCAAAAAATATGCCGCCCTGTGCGACGTTTACGTGATGGACGCTTTCGGCACCGCTCACCGCGCGCAGGCTTCGACCCACGGTGTGGGCAAATTCGCCCCTATCGCCTGTGCCGGTCCGCTGCTGTCTGCTGAACTTGAAGCATTGGGCAAAGCGCTGGGTAACCCGGCTCGCCCAATGGTGGCTATCGTCGGCGGCTCTAAAGTTTCTACCAAACTCACCGTGCTTGAGTCGCTGTCTAAAATTGCTGATAAGCTGATTGTGGGTGGCGGCATCGCCAATACCTTCGTGGCCGCTCAGGGTCACAATGTCGGTAAATCACTGTACGAAGCAGACCTGGTAGACACCGCTAAGAAGCTGCTGGAAACCATTGATATCCCAGTACCAACCGACGTACGTGTCGCGACCGAGTTCTCAGAAACGGCGACCGCAACCCTGAAATCTACCAGCGATATTAAAGACGAAGAGCAAATTCTGGATATGGGCGACGTTTCTGCACAGAAACTGGCCGAGATCCTGAAAAACGCCAAAACCATTCTGTGGAATGGCCCGGTTGGCGTGTTCGAGTTCCCTAACTTCCGTAAAGGAACCGAAATTGTGGCGCATGCCATTGCCGACAGCGACGCGTTCTCCATCGCAGGCGGCGGCGACACTCTGGCAGCAATCGATCTGTTCGGTATTGCTGACAAAATCTCCTACATCTCGACCGGCGGCGGCGCATTCCTCGAGTTCGTTGAAGGGAAAGAGTTACCGGCCGTTAAGATGCTGGAAGAGCGTGCTAAAAAGTAATAATCAGGGCGGATGAGGTTGCTTATCCGCCCATGCTGGTTTTTTTGTGATCCGATTCAATCCATCTACGACCGACGATACAGGACAACGTAATATGTCTAAAATTTTTGATTTCGTAAAACCTGGTGTTATCACTGGTGATGACGTTCAGAAAGTATTCGCAGTAGCTAAAGAAAATGCGTTTGCTCTTCCGGCAGTGAACTGTGTAGGTACCGACTCTATCAACGCCGCTCTCGAAGCCGCTGCGAAGGTTAAAGGTCCGATCATTATTCAGTTCTCTAACGGCGGCGCCGCATTTATCGCGGGTAAAGGTCTGAAAACTGACGTTCCACAGGGCGGCGCGATTTTGGGCGCAATCTCCGGTGCGCGCCACGTTCACCTGTTGGCTGAACACTACGGCGTGCCGGTTATCCTGCACACCGACCACTGTGCGAAGAAACTGCTGCCTTGGATCGACGGCCTGCTGGACGAAGGTGAAAAACACTTCAAAGCCACCGGTAAGCCGCTGTTCTCTTCTCATATGATCGACCTGTCAGAAGAACCACTGGAAGAAAACATTGAGATTTGCAGCAAGTATCTGGCGCGTATGGCCAAGATCGACATGACGCTGGAAATCGAACTGGGCTGCACCGGCGGTGAAGAAGACGGCGTTGATAACAGCCATATGGACGCCTCTGCGCTGTATACTCAGCCAGAAGACGTCGATTATGCTTACGAAAAACTGAGCGCAATCAGCCCACGCTTCACCATCGCGGCGTCATTCGGTAATGTGCACGGCGTTTATAAACCTGGCAACGTTAAACTGACTCCGACTATCCTGCGTGATTCTCAGGACTACGTGAGCAAGAAACACAACCTGCCGCACAACTCCCTGGACTTCGTGTTCCACGGTGGTTCAGGCTCGTCTGCTGCCGAAATCAAAGAGTCTATCAGCTACGGTGTGATCAAAATGAACATCGACACTGATACTCAGTGGGCTAACTGGGACGGTATTCTTCAGTTCTACAAAAAGAACGAAGCTTACCTGCAGGCGCAGTTGGGTAACCCTGAAGGCGCTGACAAGCCGAACAAGAAGTTCTACGATCCACGCGTATGGCTGCGCTCTGCACAGTCCTCTATGGTGACGCGTCTGGAACAGGCATTCAAAGAGCTGAACGACGTCGACACTCTGTAATAGTGCGTTAACTCTCCACAGACAAAAGGAGCCCAGCGGCTCCTTTTTTGTTTAGGTTAACGAATATCGGTGCCCGGCTTAGCCAGCTTGCCGCAGGTGAGATCTTCGTTAAACCACGCAGGGAACGGCGAGCGCCGCTCCCCTGCGGGCGGCAGTCACTGCAACGTTGACGGGTGCACACAGCGGCGAGTACTGCGCCATGCTGAGTGTAAAACCCGTGATACCGGGTTGCGACTCAATTGCCTTACCATGAATAGTGCATCGGAAACGGCTCTGCGATCGCGGTGCATTATTCTTTCCCGCTGGGTCGGCAGCAGTTCAGCGGCGTCCGTGAGGTCTTGCCCCGCCGGGCTATCTTTCGGGCTGACAAACACCGCAATCATCTCATTATCGCTTAGCCCGTCATGATGAGTGAATCGTTCCACTCTCGTTGCGCTTAACCCCAGTTCATTCAAAATACGTTGAGTATGTTTACCATTATCTGACTTTTCTAAAAATCTCTGGCGAATGACCTGCTCTCTTTGCGTAGGGTCAGCCGGGTCGTCGACATGAATAGAGGTCGCCTCAAGCGCCCCCCGATTTGTCACCCCCCAGCGCACGATTACTTTAGGTAATACACCATAAAATTTTTTCCTTTTGGATACCAGGCTATATTGTTCAAGCACGACGTTGGAGGCATGGACCTTGCCGTTGTCAGCCCTAAAATTCCTCTTGAGTTTCCAGATGCCCGGATGAAACTCATTAGTAAATCCCGGCGTACCTCGGCTACTTCCTGGGTTTTTAGCTTTATACTGGGAGTGGACAATATTGCTTTCCGCAGAGAGATTATGTTCAATTTCTTCCCTCATCATCTGATAGTTTTCTTCTTCAGATTTTTGTTTTAGCTTTAAACGGATTGATTTAGACGAGGGATAACCGCTGTCCGCGTGGCGGGTGATTTCATCCCAGGTAATGGGCATTCTGCCATCTTCATCACGCAGGGTTAGCGGGTTGTTTCTACAAAATCGGTATAAATTGATCCCGTCAATCAACCCGCCGGGGTCGGCGCTGAGCCACCGTCCCACTTCAGGCTGATAATAGCGCCAGCCGTAATAGGTTAAGCCAGTGGCGTCGCGCTCCTTTCCGCTGTAACGAGCGGTTCGGTCGTGGATTTCTTCTTTTTCTTCGTCAGCTCCGGCGCTGCCGCCGTAAGGGTAGTTCTCTTCGTACGAGGTGACATGACCTTCCGCGTCCGTCTCGCCGCCACGGCTTCCCTGCTGCTCCCTGAAACCGTAGCGTAGGTGCGCCTCGCCGCTAAGCCTGTCTTCGATGAGGCGCACCACGCCGCCGTTCGTGATGATGATATCCCGCTGCAAGATGCCGCCCAGCCTGCTCTGGCGGGCTTCACACCCGCCAGCGTAGGTCGTAGCTTGCAAACGCGTGCCGCCAGCGACCTTGACTACGCTGAGTTTACGTACCCGCGTACCCCCGTTGCTGTAGCGGTAGGATTCGGTATCGTCGGCGTCATCGTCGGCCCGCACCACCGGGCTGACCCGCTGCAGTTGGCCGTCGGCGTACCAGACAAGCTTTCGGCCGTGGCTAAGCTGCGTCTGTAGCCCGCCCGGCAGAAAACCGTTCTCCGGCGTCAGGCCATGGTCATTTAGCAGTGCGCGATTGGATCGGGCGGAGACGGTGAGGTCCCGGGTCCACGGGCTATTGCCGAGGTGTACCGTTTTTATCAGGTTATCGCCGTCGTCATAGGTGTAACTTTCCTGGTACGCGAACCACGCGTTGCCGTGGGTCTTCAGTCGCGCCTGTGGACCTCGTGCCGCGTCGGCCAGGCGCTCACGCCCGGTAGCCGCGGCCAGCCGGTACAGCGTGTCGTAGACATAGCCGCGTTGTCCGTCAGTTACCCGGCCGCGGTGCAACTGCATCTCCGTGGCCGCTTCATTCAGGCTGATAACGTTGCCTGCGGGGTCATAAGAGTAGCTCAGGTCACTGAGGGTTTGCGCATCACGCTGGAGGGTGTGCCGCGTCAGGTAGTGCGTGCGCGGGTCGTATTGATACGTTTCTCTGAGGCCGTTGCCGAGCGTCTGCGACACCACCACGCCTTCTGCGTTGTGCAGAATATTGCACAGAGTTATGAGTTGTTTATTTATGCCCTTAACTTTGTACCGCAAACGAGTCTCACTAACCGCCCCACGGATGTCGTACGCGTTAACGGTGGTCACTGTGGCCGCGTTGGTTTGTGTCAGCTGCGCTCCGACTGCGTCATAAGTGGCGCTCCATGCCAGCGGCGCTTCCGTGGTGGGCGGCGTGGTAACACCCCAGTTGGCCAGCGCTGTCTCCGGAGGGAGCAGGTACAACCGCGTTGCCCGCGCCTGATCAGTTAGCGATATGCTAAGTGTTTCAGTAAAACCTGCGTTATCGTGGTGTACGGTTATCGCCCCGGTCAGGTTGCGTGCACGGTGGAACTCATCGGGCGGACCGTAGGTGAAAGCCTCACGTACGCGCAGGGTGCCCGCTGCACCGACGGCGGTCTCGCTCTCCGTCAGCGGGCGTCCGGCAGTTTCCCTCGGTTCGTAGGTAAAGCGGTTAACCGTGCCCTGTGCGTTGAGGCTCCACAGTGGGCGGCCAGCGACATCGTGGCAGGTGTGAGAGGCATCGCCGTCGGCGGTGTATCGCTTTATGACCACGCCGCTGAGGGCGGTGACGGTAGTGGCGTCTGGCAACAACGCCCCACGTGCATCTCTCAGCTGGCGAGCGCCGTACTGATAATGGGTGCGGCTGGCCACGTCGGTGACATTGCGGGTAGCGAGCAGGCGGGCCGTTCCATCAGGCGTACCCGGGTGTCGCAGGAAGCGCAGACTCAGCAGTGAAAGGCCGGAACTGCTGATGACGGACGTGTCTGGGGTATCCTCGTGCAGGGCAGGAGAAAAGGAGCTCATAATGAATCCAATTGTTAAGGTCAGTGTGTCGCAGGGGATAAATCGCGCTGCGTTTGTTAGAGGAGAAATAGAATAAATATCAAACTACTTACAAAGCCAATTTTTAGGGAAAACACGGGGATGTGGTCGTAGCGGCGCAAGCCACCGGAGCACCTCGTCCCTTGTCTCTCAATGTAAAAGACCACTTTGTCATCAAACTCAATATTGGATTGGTACAGGGGATTAAAGGGGATGCAACAGGCGGTGCAGGGGTATTATTAGCCACTTTTCACACGATTTTTCGCGAGTGTCAAGTCACAGACCACCGATTTGAGATGCAGAGTGTGGGGGATTGATAAATTAGCGAAGCGAAGGTTTATAAGCAGGCGTTGTCGATTTGGCGTTAATAAATGACGATGCCAGCCAGAGGGCCTGGCTGGCATCGTAGAACAGTCTTCAGCGGCTAAAAGCGCTTAGGCAGCTTTCGCTGGCGCCGCCGTGTTTTTCTTTTTCTTGAACTGATAACCGACCACCAGCAGCACCAGCCAGACGGGGATCAGCCACACGCAAATTCCCATACCCGGTGTCAAAGCCATAACCACCAGGATCGCCGCCAAAAACACCAGGCAGATAAAGTTAGTCAGCGGATAGCCGAGGCTTTGGAAGCTGGTTTTCTGTTTAACGGTGTGCATTGCGCGACGGAATTTCAGGTGGGTAATGCTGATCATTGCCCAGTTGATCACCAGTGCGGCAACTACCAATGACATCAATACTTCAAATACCTTACCCGGCATCAAATAGTTAAGCAACACGCACAGTCCGGTGGTCACTGCCGAAACGCTCAGTGCGTTGAACGGAATACCGCGGCGGTTAACTTTTAACAGCGCGGCCGGCGCGTTGCCCTGTTTAGCCAGACCGAACAGCATGCGGCTATTGCTGAATACACAGCTGTTATACACCGAAAGGGCGGCAGAGAGCACCACGGCGTTGAGCAGGGTAGCGACAAGATTGCTGTCCAGCGCGTGGAAAATCAGCACAAACGGACTGCCGCCGGTCACGACTTTCTGCCACGGATAAAGTGACAGCAGCACCGCCAGCGCACCCACGTAGAACAGCAGGATGCGGTAGATAACCTGATTGGTGGCTTTCGGAATGCTCTTTTCCGGGTTGTCGGCTTCGGCGGCGGTGATACCGATAAGCTCGAGGCCGCCAAAGGAGAACATGATCACCGCCATCGCCATCACCAGGCCTTTAAAGCCGTGTGGGAAGAAGCCGCCATACTGCCACAGGTTAGCGACGCTAGCCTCAGGCCCCCCGCGACCGCTCGCTAACAGCCAGGCGCCAAAGCCGATCATGCCAACAATCGCCGCCACTTTGATGATCGAAAACCAGAATTCAACTTCGCCGTAGATTTTAACGCTGCTCATGTTGATCAGGTTAATCGCGACAAAGAATACCGCTGCCGAGACCCAGGTCGGGACCTCTGGCCACCAATATTGCACGTAAATGCCGACGGCGGTCAGCTCCGCCATGCTAACCAGCACGTAGAGCACCCAGTAGTTCCAGCCGGACATAAAACCCGCCAGGCTGCCCCAGTACTTGTTGGCGAAATGGCTGAACGAACCGGCAACCGGCTCGTGAACCACCATCTCGCCCAATTGGCGCATAATAAAGAAGGCGATAATTCCGGCGATCCCATAGCCCAGCAGCACGGATGGGCCAGCCATTTTTATGGTCTGGGCAATACCGAGAAACAGGCCGGTGCCAATCGCACCGCCGAGAGCAATCAGCTGTATGTGACGGTTTTTTAACCCTCTTTTCAGCTGGCCATCCTTTTGTAACATGTCCATTAATTTTCCCCAAAAGTAAAACTGTTATCTGCAGCAGATTTAGCAATTATCAGGCCATTGGATGGTCTGTAAAACAATTATTTAGCTAACACACTGAAAAGTTATGATAAATATTTTTTGTCGCCGTGCATGGACCGTGCATACAACTTGCTAAATCATCAAGTTGAGCGCTTTTTAAGGGTCTTAAGTGCATAATTCAAGCAATAAGCTCCCTAAAAATGACCGATGTGAACCAATTCGGTGCAGCGTGACATCGCCTAACATGCCTGCTCTCCCAGGCCGAGTGAAATCTGTTATCATCGATTCAGGCCCGAGTCGCATTAATGCCCATGCATAGGCCGCTCGCCTTCAAGCCGTTATCAATCAACCCAGACAGGAAATCGTCGATGAACAAGCCAAGGTCGGTCACGCTCGAGGACGTTGCTCGCCACGCTGGGGTATCTTACCAGACCGTGTCTCGCGTACTGAATCAGGCGTCACAAGTGGCTCAAAAAACGCGGATCCGGGTTGAAGCGGCGATGAACGAACTTAACTATGTGCCTAACCGCATGGCGCAGCAGTTGGCGGGCAAGCAGAGTTTTACCCTCGGCTTGGCCAGCACTAATCTGGCACTGAATGCGCCTTCTCAGGGGGCGTCGGCGATTAAGACCCGCGCCAGCCAGCTGGGTTATCACGTCGTTATTTCAATGGTCGAAGACTTGCAGCTGTCGTCGTGTCGTGCGGCGGTTAACGAACTGATGGCCCAGCGCGTCGACGGCATTCTGATCAATGTACCGCTGGAAACCGACAGCGCGCTGGAAGTGCAGCACAGCTGCGGCAGTCTGCCGGTGCTGTTTCTGGACGTCGATCCGCAGGCCAATCTGCTGAGTATCCTGTTTGATCCCCATGAAGGAGCCCGTCAGGGGCTGAAGCATTTGCTGGAACTGGGCCACCGTGAGATTGCGTTGCTGACCGGCCCACTGGAGTCGGTATCCGCGCGCCTGCGATATCAGGGCTGGCTGAGCGGGTTAGCCGAGCGGCAGCTGGCACCTTTTAGCGTGATGCACGGTGACTGGAGCTCGGCCTCGGGCTATGCGCTGGCAGCCCATCTGCTGAACCAGCCTCGGCGGCCAACCGCCATCCTGGTGGCCAACGATCAGATGGCGCTCGGCGTACTGCGCGCCGCCCATCAGTGCGGCATAGCGGTGCCGCAGCATCTGTCGGTGGTGGGATATGACGACACCGAAGACAGCGCCTATTTTCAACCGCCGCTCACCACCATCGCTCAGGATTTTCGCCTGAGCGGGCGTGAAAGCGTAACGCGGCTGGTGCAGATGCTCGAAAATCCGCAGCACGCCGCGCCAGGTTCGCTGTTGCTCAGCACCACGTTAATGCAGCGCCAAACCACCTCACCGCCGGGTGAGCGAGTCGATACGGCGCAGTCACTGGCGTTAGAACTTCAAAACATCACTCGCCGCTTAGCGCAGCTTTAGGCCTTTCCGTGCGCAAACGCCGGGCAATTTGTGATCCTGGTCGCCTTCTTAAACCCGCTTTCTTTACTTAATCCTCATCTCCCCGCATCTTTAAAAAATAATAATGTGAGCGCATAACATTTTGGGGAGGATTTATGAAGCGTTACCAACAACAGGCGAAGAAACCGTTAATTGAGGTGCTGGCACGCAGAGACTGGGAAAACCCGGCCTCTACCCAGATCAACCGCTTAGCGGCTCATCCTCCTTTTCAAAGCTGGCGCAACGTTGAAGATGCGCGCCAAGATCGCGATTCTTGCCGTCATATTCTGCTAAACGGCGAGTGGACGTTTAGTTATTTCACCTGTCCCGAGTCGGTGCCCGCCTCATGGCTGGTGGAGGATCTTCCCGCTGCCGATAAAATACAGGTGCCGTCAAACTGGCAGCTGGCGGGTTATGACGCGCCTATTTATACCAACGTCCAGTATCCCATCCCGGTCAATCCGCCGTATGTGCCGCAGGAAAATCCCACTGGATGTTATTCGCTCACATTTATCCTTGAAGATGACTGGCGCGAGCAGGGTCAGACGCGAATTATCTTTGACGGCGTGAATTCAGCGTTCTATTTATGGTGTAACGGTGAGTGGGTGGGCTACTCACAGGACAGCCGACTGCCGGCAGAGTTTGACCTGACCGATTACCTGCAAGCAGGTAACAATCGCCTGGCGGTAATGGTGCTGCGCTGGAGCGATGGCAGCTATCTCGAAGATCAGGACATGTGGCGGATGAGTGGCATTTTCCGCGACGTCAGCCTGCTGCAAAAACCGTGGGTGCAGTTCAGCGATATCCAGTTGAACACCCATCTGCATGCCAGTTTTACCCTCGGTGAACTGGAAGCCAAGATTGCGGTCAATGCATCGCCGCAGCAGGCCAGTGCACTACAAGTGAAGGTCGAGCTTTGGTTAGGTAGCCAGTCGCTTGCCGCAGACACTCGGCCATTGGGCAGCGAAGCCATCGACGAGCGCGGTGCCTATTTTGATCAAGTCACGCTACGCCTGCCGCTGGTAAAACCGCTGCTGTGGAGCGCCGAGCAGCCGCAGCTGTATCGGGCGGTGATTTCCCTGCTCGATGCCGAGGGTCAGCTGATTGAGGCCGAGGCCTATGACGTCGGCTTCCGCCAGGTCGAAATCTCGCAGGGGCTGTTGAAGCTCAACGGTCAGCCGTTGCTAATCCGCGGTACCAATCGCCACGAGCATCATCCCGAACGCGGGCAGGCCATCGATGAGGCGACTATGCTGCAGGATATCCTGTTGATGAAGCAGCATAATTTTAACGCCGTGCGCTGCTCGCACTATCCCAATCATCCACTGTGGTACAAGCTGTGCGATCGTTACGGCCTGTACGTGGTCGATGAGGCGAACATTGAAACCCACGGCATGCAGCCGATGAACCGACTGTCCGACGATCCGTCATGGTTCAACGCCTTTAGCGAGCGCGTGACCCGTATGGTGCAGCGCGACCGCAATCATCCGAGCATTATTATCTGGTCTTTAGGTAACGAGTCGGGCCACGGCTCGACGCACGATGCGCTGTACCGCTGGATAAAATCTGCCGATCCCACTCGCCCCGTTCAGTACGAGGGCGGCGGCGCTGACTCGGCGGCTACCGACATTATTTGCCCGATGTACGCGCGGGTCGATCAGGATCAACCTTTCCCGGCGGTGCCTAAATGGTCGATCAAAAAGTGGATCGGCATGCCGGACGAGACTCGTCCGCTGATCCTCTGCGAATACGCTCATGCGATGGGTAACAGCCTCGGCGGCTTCGATAAATATTGGCAGGCGTTTCGCGATCATCCGCGCCTGCAGGGTGGATTTATCTGGGACTGGGTTGACCAGAGCCTGACCCGCACCGACGAAAACGGCCTGAGCTATTCGGCCTACGGCGGTGACTTCGGTGACAAACCCAACGACCGCCAGTTCTGTATGAACGGCCTGGTCTTTCAGGATCGCACGCCCCATCCGGCGCTGTTTGAGGCCCAGCGCGCGCAGCAGTTCTTCCACTTTGAACTGCTGAGCGTCGAGCCGCTGGTAGTGGAGATCCACAGCGATTATTTGTTCCGTGTGACCGACAACGAGCGACTTAACTGGCGCGTCGAACTTAACGGCGAAGTGATGGCCGAGGGCGAGCAGTCGCTGGATATTTCCCCGCAGGGTAGCCAGCGTATTCGGCTCGGCGATTGCCCGGCGGTCAGTGCGAAGGGAGAGCTGTGGCTAAATGTTGAGGTTTATCAGCCCGCTGCCACGCCTTGGTCTGCCGAGGAGCATCGCACCGCCTGGCATCAGTGGTCGCTGCCGCGCGCACTGCAACTGCCCGTGGCCGAAAAACGGGCCCCGGATGCGCCTGTTATCGAGTCTAGCAAAACGCACGCCACCGTTGCGGTGGGGGCTCAGCGCTGGCAGTTCGACTCGCAAAATGGCCTGCTCGATCAGTGGTGGCAGGGCGATGAGCCACAGCTGCTTTCCCCGCTGCGTGACCAGTTTGTTCGCGCGCCGCTGGATAATGATATTGGCGTCAGCGAGGCCACCCGTATCGATCCCAACGCCTGGGTCGAGCGCTGGAAGACCGCCGGAATGTATGACCTTGAGAGCCAACTGCTGCATTTTGAGCTACATCAGCTGGCCGACGCGGTCAGCGTTGAAACCCGTCACGCCTTTGTTCACGCGCAGGGTATTGCGTTGGTGAGCCATAAAACCTATCGCATCAGCTCCGGCGGCGAATTGACAATTGAGGTGCGGGTACAGGTTGCCAGCGGCCTGCCGTCGCCTGCGCGTATCGGCCTGAGCTGCCAGCTGCGTCAGGTGGCCGAGTCCGTCCAGTGGCTGGGCCTGGGGCCGCACGAAAACTATCCCGATCGCCAACTGGCGGCGCAGTTCTCCCGCTGGCAGCTGCCGTTGGAAAAACTGTACACCCCTTACGTCTTCCCGTCGGAAAACGGCTCGCGCGGCGGCACGCGCCTGCTTGACTATGGCGACTGGCAGCTTAGCGGCGATTTTGCCTTCGGGCTAAGCCGTTACGGCCTGCGTCAGTTGATGGACACCGGCCATCGCCACCTGCTCAAAGAAGAGCAGGGCACCTGGCTAAACATCGATGCCTTTCGCATGGGCATCGGCGGAGACGATTCATGGAGTCCAAGCGTCAGCCCGGACTTTTTACTGACGGCCAATGAATATCGCTATTCGCTGACCTGGTTGCGTAAGTAAGCATGCTGCCGTAGGCCAGCGCGGCTACGGCGGTCGTTTCGGCTGAGGAGTTACCAATGAATTATCTAAAAAATACTAATTTCTGGACCTTTGGGCTGTTCTTCTTTTTCTACTTTTTCATCATGGGTGCCTATTTTCCGTTTTTCCCGATCTGGCTGCACGATATCAACCATATCAATCAGAGTGATACCGGCATTATCTTTGCCAGTATCTCTTTCTTCTCGCTGGTATTTCAGCCGCTGTTTGGCCTGCTGTCGGACAAGCTCGGACTGAAAAAACACCTGCTGTGGATCATTACCGGCATGCTGGTGCTGTTCGCGCCGTTCTTTATTTACGTTTTCGGCCCGCTGCTTAAGACCAATATTCTGCTCGGATCGATCGTCGGCGGTATTTATCTTGGCTTTATCTATAACGGCGGCGCGCCGGCCATTGAGGCCTATATCGAGAAGGTCAGCCGCCGCAGCAGTTTCGAGTTTGGCCGCGCGCGCATGTTCGGCTGCGTAGGGTGGGCGATTTGCGCCTCGGTGGTGGGCATCATGTTTACTATCAATAACCAGTTTGTATTCTGGCTCGGTTCCGGCTGTGCGGTGATCCTGGCCGTTCTGCTGCTGCTGGCCAAACCGGCGGTTGGCTCAAGCGCTAAGGTCGCCAACGAACTGGGGGCCAATTCCAAGCCGTTCAGCCTGCGCCTCGCCGCCGAGCTGCTCAAGGATAAAAAACTGTGGTTCCTCGGCCTGTATGTCATCGGCGTGTCCTGCACCTATGAGGTGTTCGACCAGCAGTTCGCCAACTTCTTTACCTCGTTCTTCAGCAACGTCGATCAGGGCACCCGCGTGTTTGGCTACATTACGACGCTCGGCGAGCTGCTCAACGGTTTTATCATGTTCTTTGCCCCGGCTATCGTGAACCGCATCGGCGGAAAAAACGCGCTGCTGCTGGCCGGTGCCATTATGTCGGTGCGCATCATCGGCTCATCGTTCGCCAGTACGCCGGTCGAGGTGGTACTGCTCAAAACGCTGCACATGTTTGAGATCCCGTTCTTGATCGTGGGCTGCTTCAAATACATCACCTCGGTGTTTGAGGTGCGCTTTTCGGCCACTATCTATCTGGTCTGCTTCTGCTTCTTCAAGCAAATTGCGATGATCTTTATGTCGGTATTTGCCGGTGACATGTACGGTAAAATCGGCTTCCACGGCACCTATCTGATCCTTGGCCTGATCGCCCTGGCGTTTACGCTGGTATCGGTTTTCACCCTCAGTGGACGCGGTCCGTTACAGGCTTTTAAACCGGTCCCGCGAGTCGCTGAAAAGCCGGTGGGTCAGGCTTAAAAAATGCCCAGCGCGGGCATACAGATTGGCAGTCAGGCGAAATCTTGGTTACCCTTAAGGGCTTAGGCATCATTCGTCGCGCACAAATGCGCGCTTGTCTGGTTTTATAATTGCTTGCTAGGGTGAGGTAAATGGAAGATTTAAATGTTGTAGGTGGCCTGCAAAGTGCTGAAACGTGGTTGGCCAAGAACCATGATTTGTTGATCCAATATGCGGTCAATCTGGTCGCTGCCGTGATGATCCTGGTGGTCGGCATGCTGGCGGCAAAACTGATTTCAGGCATGGTCAGCCGGGTAATGCACCTGCGTAATATCGATCTGACCGTTTCAGATTTTCTGTCGACCTTGGTGCGCTATGCGATTATTGCCTTTACGATTATTGCCGTATTAGGCCGCATTGGCGTACAAACGACCTCGGTGATTGCGGTTATCGGTGCTGCCGGTTTGGCCGTAGGTTTGGCGCTGCAAGGCTCGCTGTCAAACTTTGCCGCGGGCGTATTGCTGGTGATGTTCCGCCAGTTCCGCGTTGGTGAATCCGTTGATCTCGGTGGCGTGGCCGGTACCGTGACCCACGTACAGATCTTCTCAACCACGCTGCTCACCGGTGATAACAAAGTGATCACCGTGCCTAACGGTAAGGTCATTTCTGGCAACATTACTAACACCTCGCGTGAGCCTAACAGCCGTACCGATATTATCGTCAGTGTATCTTACGATGCGGAAATTGCGTTGGTGAAGAAGGTGTTAGGGGATATTGCCACCGCCGATACGCGCATCATGCAGGACAAGGGTGTGGTTATCCGTCTTAACGAGATGGGCGCGTCGACGCTGGACTTCGTGGTGCGCTACTGGACCACTAACGGTGATTCCCAAAATGTTAAATGGGACCTGCTAGAGCAGTTTAAAGAGGCGCTGGATGCTAACAGCATCGGCATTCCTTACCCGCAGATGGACGTGCACCTGTTCCGCAGTGCTGAGGCGATCGTGGCCGAGGCCAAGGTTAAAGAAGCCGCCAAGGCTAAAACCGAGCTGTCGAAAGTCGAATAAATTATTTTAAATCAGTCACGCCAACGCCCTGTACGCAGGGCGTTTTACTTCCCGCCCTTTAACTATAAGTCGTTCTAATACTCGATTAGAAATTTCAATTTCCTCTAATAGTCACTCTCGAATACACTGCGCTGCATGAACCACCGAAACCTATTTACGGTCAATTTACGGGACAATAGCGACAATGTTTTCGATCTTCTTGCAGGGAATGATGCTCAGCGCGGCGATGATCTTACCGATCGGTCCGCAGAATGCGTTTGTGATGAATCAGGGGATCCGTCGTCAGTATCACCTGATGATCGCCGCGCTCTGTGCGGTCAGCGATATCGCGCTAATTTGCGCCGGTATTTTTGGCGGTAGCGCGCTGTTGGATAACTATCCGACGCTGCTGTTTATCGTTAGCTGGGGCGGGGTGGCTTTTCTGTTGTGGTTTGGCTGGGGGGCATTTCGCACCGGGTTTTCAGCCCATCCGCAGAAGGTCGAGGCCAAGGCGATGGGCCAGAGCCGCTGGCGCATTGTTGCCAGCATGATGGCGGTGACCTGGCTCAATCCGCACGTTTATCTCGACACCTTTGTGGTGCTCGGCAGCCTCGGCGGCCGCCTCGCCAGCGACGAGCGTTCGTGGTTTGCATTGGGCGCGGTGCTGTCATCAACCCTCTGGTTCTTTGGCCTGGCGGTATTAGCGGCCCTGCTTTCACCTTGGTTAAATCAAGGCAGGACCCAGCGGGCGATCAATCTGCTGGTGGGCATCGTGATGTGGGCTATTGCTCTACAGCTGACGTTACAAAACCTGCATTTTTGAAATATTTATCACTAATCTTAATTTCGCTGCCAGACTACTGTGCTAGGGTTATCGCTCACCAGATGAATGAGGGAAACACTGTGAAATTGAAAGCATTGGCTATGGCCGCGATGTTGGGATTAGGGACATTACCCGCTGCGCTTCAGGCTGCTGAAGTACCAGAGGGACCGCATGTGGTAACCTCAGGCACGGCCAGCGTAGATGCCGTGCCGGACATCGCCACGCTGGCGATTGAAGTCAATGTTTCTGCTAAAGACGCCGCCTCCGCCAAGAAGCAGGCCGATCAGCGCGTCGCCGAGTATTTTGCATTCCTGCAAAAGAGCGGCATCGATAAAAAAGACATTAACGCCGCCAACCTGCGCACCCTGCCGGAATACAACTACCTGAAAGACGGCAGCAGCGTGCTAAAAGGCTATCGCGCCGTGCGTCAGGTGCAGGTCACGGTACGCCAGCTTGACAAGCTCAACGAGCTGCTTGACGGCGCATTGAGTTCAGGGTTGAACGAGATCCGCGCGGTGGAGTTGGGTGTTGCTAATCCAGACAGCTATCGTAATCAGGTGCGCCAGAAGGCGATTGATAACGCAACCCAGCAGGCAAAAGCGCTGGCCGAAGGCTTCCACAGCCAGCTCGGGCCGGTTTACAGCATTCGCTATCACGTCGCTAACTATCAGCCGATGCCGGTGGCCAGAATGTATAAGACCGCCGACGCCGCCGGTCAAAGCGACGCCGCACAAACCTACGAGCAGCAGAGCATTCACTTTGACGATCAGGTCGACGTAGTATTCGAGCTGAAGAACGGTGATGCCCCGAAATAAGCAACAACCCTGCCGCTCGAAGGATGATAGATAAGTCGGTTTACTCAAAAGCATTCAAGTAACAGGTAGGCGGCGAAGGAGCGATCCCCGGGAGCTTAGCCAACTAAGTGACCGGGGTAAGTGAACGAAGCCAACAACCCTGTCGCTCGAAGGATGATAGATAAGCCGGTTTACTCAAAAGCCTTCGAGTAGCAGGTAGGCGGCGAAGGAGCGATCCCCGAGAGCTTAGCCAACTAAGTGACCGGGGTAAGTGAACGAAGCCAACAACCCTGCCGCTCGAAGGATGAAGAGTAAACTAGTCTTGGCGTAGGACCTGACGCCCGTGGGCAAGCAACGCGTCGGTGACTTTTCTCATCATGCGGCTTTCCGGTGCGAAACGGTGCCAGAACAGCATGCGGCGCTGGAACAGTCCCGGCGTCAGGTCGATTAGCTCACCGCTTTCTAATTCTTTCTCAATCTGCAGGTGCGGGATCATACAGCAGGTGGTGCCCTGACGCGCCAGCTGCACGAAGGCCTCCGACGAGTTAACGATGTGGCAGGGCACGCTGCCCGGCGACAGGTCAAAGTTCTGCTGCAAAAACGCCTGATGCATATCATCAAGATGGTCAAACGCCACCGCGGGCGCTTTCAGCAGCGCCGAGCGCGTGACGCCGTTCGGGAAATAGCGGTCGGCAAAGGCTTTCGACGCCACAAACAGATAGTCCAGCGCGCCAAGTTGATCGACCAAACAGCTCGGTAACGGCTGCGGCTGGATACTCACCGCACCGACCACTTCACCCCGGCGCAGGCGCTCCTGAGTGCGGGTCTCGTCTTCTACCTGCAGATTCAAGCGGATCGGCGAATCGACCAGCACTGACTTTAACGCAGGCAGCAGCCAGGTTGCCAGACTGTCGGCGTTGACCGCCAGAGACAGCAGCAGCGGGGTGTCGTTGCTGTCGTTAATATTGTCACTGCCCAGCCACTCTTCTTCCAGCAGTTCAACCTGATGCAACAGCGCCAGCAGTTTTTGACCCTGCTCGGTGGGCCGAGGCGGCACGGTTCGCACCAGCAGAGGCTGACCGAATAAATTTTCCAACTGTTTAATGCGTTGTGAAACGGCGGATTGGGTAATACACAGCTTTTGTGCCGCGCGCTCAAAACCGCGCTCACGGATCACAGCGTCCAGCGCTTGCAGCGTTCTATAGTCTGGGCGTTTCATCGAAAATCTATTCCTTGGCTCGTTCGGGATTTAGTGCATATTCCGACACTATGCCACAGTTTGTACAAATTTGTGGCGCACAAAATCTTATGCTTTTCCTGTGAGAGTCTGCTCACCGTTCCTCCGAGCCTTGCTTTATACTACTCACACTTCAACCACGTCGGGTTGTTTGCCAAAGAGAACTGATTATGACTCAAGATGAATTGAAAAAAGCGGTCGGCTGGGCTGCGCTGGAATATGTCACTCCGGGTACCATCGTTGGCGTCGGTACTGGGACAACGGCGGCGCACTTCATCGACGCGCTGGCTTCGATCAAACATCAGATAGAGGGTGCAGTGTCGAGCTCCGAGGCGTCTACCGCCAAGCTGAAAGCCTACGGTATTCACGTTTTCGATACTAATGAGGTCGACGAGTTGGACGTTTATGTCGACGGTGCCGACGAGATCAACGGCCACATGCAGATGATCAAAGGCGGCGGCGCGGCGTTGACCCGTGAAAAAATCATTTCCGCCATCGCTCGCCGCTTCGTCTGCATCGTTGACGCCTCAAAGCAGGTCGACGTATTGGGCAAATTCCCGCTGCCGGTTGAAGTGATCCCGATGGCGCGCTCCTACGTGGCGCGTGAGTTGGTCAAGCTGGGCGGCCTGCCGGAGTATCGCCAGAACGTGGTAACCGATAACGGAAACGTGATCCTCGACGTGCACAATCTGAGCATTCTCGACGCCGTCGCGCTGGAAAACAAAATCAACGGCATTGCCGGTGTGGTGACCGTCGGCCTGTTTGCCAATCGCGGCGCAGACATTGCGCTGGTCGGCACGGCAGACGGCGTTAAAAAAGTGCTCAGATAAGCACTTTACGATAAGTATAAGCTCTGCAATAGTGGATAGTCATAATGCAAAGTTATGAAGATGATAAATTATGGCTTAAATCATCTTTTATTTAATGCGCTGAATTTGGTGACTTGTGTCACATAAACTCGCCATCTTGACGTTTATATCCACAATATTCCGCATTGCGAGCGTTAAGTTCTGAAAAATAGCGAGTCGCTCAGGGCTTGTGCTATGGCGCAGGCAATCGTTTGTATTGTTCGTAGCAAAAAATTTGTTATGTTGACTGTGAACTGCGTAAAGCAGTGACTTCTGAAGTCTGCATTCAGCATTAAAAATCACTTTCGGTATGCGTTACTGCCGGTATGAATAAAACAGTAGGGTCGGGAAATGGCAAAAGTATCACTCGGAAAAGACAAGATTAAGTTTCTGCTGGTTGAAGGTGTCCACCAAAGTGCGATCGACATCCTTCACTCCGCTGGTTATACCAATATTGAATTTCATAAAGGAGCGCTGGACACCGAAGCGCTGAAAGAGTCGATCCGTGATGCTCATTTCGTAGGGATCCGATCCCGTACCCAACTGACCGAAGAAGTATTCGCCGCTGCTGAAAAACTGGTTGCTGTCGGTTGTTTCTGCATCGGGACTAATCAGGTAAGCCTGGGTTCTGCGACCAAACGCGGGATCCCGGTATTCAACGCCCCGTTCTCTAACACCCGCTCGGTGGCCGAGATGGTGCTGGGCGAAATGCTGCTGCTGATGCGCGGTATTCCGGCGGCCAACGCCAAGGCGCACCGCGGTATCTGGAACAAGCTGGCGGTAGGTTCTTACGAAGCTCGCGGTAAACGTCTGGGTATTATCGGCTACGGCCATATCGGCACTCAGCTTGGCATTCTGGCCGAAGGCCTGGGCATGCGCGTTTATTTCTATGATACAGAAAGCAAACTGCCGTTGGGCAACGCCCAGCAGATCCCGACACTGAACGAATTGCTGAACACCAGCGACGTAGTGACCCTGCACGTGCCGGAAACCGCCAACACCAAAGACATGATTAGCGTAGAGCAGCTGGCGCAGATGAAGCCGGGCGCGCTGTTGATCAACGCCTCACGCGGCACGGTGATCGATATCCCGGCACTGTGCGATGCGCTGCGCAGCAAGCACCTTTCTGGCGCGGCTATCGACGTGTTCCCGGAAGAGCCGGCCACCAACAGTGATCCGTTTGTTTCACCGCTGTGCGAGTTCGATAACGTGATCCTGACGCCGCACATTGGCGGTTCAACCATGGAAGCACAGGAAGGCATTGGCTTGGAAGTGGCCGGTAAACTGGCGAAATACTCTGACAACGGTTCTACGCTGTCAGCGGTTAACTTCCCTGAGGCCTCACTGCCGACTCACGGTGAAAAATCGAGCCGCCTGCTGCACATCCACGAAAACCGTCCGGGCGTGCTGACCAGCATCAACAAAATTTTTGCCGAGCAGGGCATCAACATTGCCGCTCAGTATCTGCAAACCAGCCCAGAAGTGGGTTATGTGGTTATCGACGTTGAGGCCGACGTTGAGACAGTGGATACCGCATTGCAGCTGATGAAAGGCATTCCGGGCACCATTCGCGCTCGCCTGCTGTACTAATTTGCTCAACCCCGGCGCTCAGTCGGGCGGTATAGCAATAGATAGAGTAGATAAAGCAAGGGCCTCAATTGAGGCCCTTTTTGCATTATGAAAATATTTTTATCTGCTTTAGAAGTTTGAAGTGTGTTCCAATAATATCAATCCCTCCTTGCCGTAAAGTATTTGCCGCGCTAAGTTTTCAGCAGCCATATAATGGCTTCTATTTTCGCTCAGGAAAAATTAAAAATGTTGATAGTCTGAGGCTGGATTATTTAAATATTTTTAAGAAGTGCCGGATAACCCAGCCTATTAACGAAGCAATTTACATAATTATTGCAAACGAAGCAGAGGTTTTTTTTAAGAATTAAAATACTGGGATTAAATGTTGAATAAAAATGAATAGAGTTTTTTCAAACCGGTTCTTTGTAATATGTCTGGTGTTGATATGCCTGCAACAAGTTTTAGTGGGGCTGTCCACTTATTTCATCGGACTGGCCGGTGAGAAAGTGGCCAGTGTTCCTATGGCGGCATTCTACTATACGGCGATGTTTTTCCTGGCAATCTTTATTGCCTATCTTTTGGGTTCTGCCTCGTTATTCTTCCGGGTAAAACTTTCAAATAATCTGTGGGATAAATACTACCAAAACACGTTAGTGGATATTTCAAAAGACCATTCAATTTCAAGCGAAGAAAACAAGCGGTCAACGCAACTGTGGTTAAGCGGTGAGGCCTTAAGCACGCTGGATGAAGCAGGTTTTGCCTTTATCGAAATATTGGCAATCTATTTTAATGTAATTTTCACCACCGTTGCGCTGTTCGTCATCCTCGGTGGCGAACTGGCTGGTGTTATCGTTTTCTGCATGTGTCTGTCAGTGACGCTGTTGTATTATTCAAAAGGTAAAATAGGTCTCATTGCCAGCAGCATGCAGAATGAAAAATTAGCGGCATTAGTGTCAATAGGAAGAATATGGGACAATATGTTCTATGGTGATAAGAAATCATCGAATTCGGCATTCTTATCGTCTCAAAACAAGGTAGATATCTATTTTAAAAGAACGGAATCCTATAAAATACTAGAGCAAATTATCTCTTGTACGCCGATCCTTATATCAATTCCACTTTTAGTTTTATTTTCTTACTATCAGGTACTGAACAACGCCTTGGCAATTGGCGCGATGGTCGCGGTGTTACCCAGAACGCTCCAGCTTTTTCAAAACATCCATGCGGCAAGCATGAGCACCAGTCAGATAATGTTATTGAAGAATAAAATCCAAAAATTAGACTCTTTTTCATCAAGCCTGACCGGCTATGATTATTTATCCCATATCCATAATGAAAAAATATCAGTCATTGAGGTGGCAAGCGGGCGGATTATTAAAGCGCATACCTTCATGGATCTTGGCCTGGAAACACTGAATACCACAGGCCGATATCTGATCTCAGGGAGTAACGGCGCTGGCAAGTCCTCACTGCTTAAACACCTGAAAAGTCATCACCCTGATGCGCTCTTTTTTGGCCCTAATATCCAGGTGGGTGAAGAGACCGATGCCGGGTCAACCGGGCAAAAACAGTTATATCAAATGGCGTCACTGCTCAACAGCCATTCGCGCATCATTCTGCTGGACGAATGGGACGCTAACCTGGACCACCCAAACATGATAAATATCGATAATATGTTATCTATCCTGGCTAAAAATAATATCATTATCGAGATCCGCCATAAAAGAATGATGTCCTGACGTTGGTTGGATAAGTGCTATCAGCAATGTTCGCCTCCAGTTTTTGTCCGCACGGTGTGAACAACCGTCCTCACACGCTGAGCCTTTTTCATCTCATACAAGCAGGTACAAAAGCTTTCAACGGCTCACTTTTTACGCAACGGTACTTAACTTTCCCACCGCCAGCCGCGACTCGGGGTGAGAATTTCGGGCAGGGGAATGTCCCACTCTTCTACCGGCAGGCGGTCCACCTGCTGGCAGTCGTGGGCGATACCGATCGGGTAAGGGCCTTTTTGGCGCCAGTGTTGCAGCGTGCGATCGTAAAAGCCGCCGCCCATGCCGAGGCGTTGACCCGTCGCGTCAAAGGCCACCAGAGGCGTCAGAATAATATCCAATTCGCCGAGCGGTAAGATTTCACGCACGTCTAAGGCAGGCTCGAGGATATTCAGACGATTCCGTACCAGTGGAGTCTCGGGGCGATAGTTCAAAAACAGCAAACGACCTTCGGTGAACGGATGGAGTACCGGCAGACACAGCCTTTTGCCCTCCTGCCACAGGCGATCGATCAGCGGTGCGGTATCGAGTTCGCCGTCAAATGACAGAAACACCGACAGCGTTTTGGCCTGCTGGACTTTGGGATGACTGGCGATGCGTTGGGTTGCCTGGAGGGCAAAATCTTGCTGTTGCTGCTGGGTGAGCCGTTTTCTGCGCTGACGGACTTCGGTACGAATGGCTTGCCTGACCAGCGCGTGTTGAGCTGTAAAAGACATAGGGAAAACCAGAAAAGTTAGTGCTGGAGAGAAAGGGGAATCTCCGAGATGCCGCCGCAGGCTGTAACCCTTGAACCCATGGTTCAAGGTGAACGTTCAGTCACAATCTTTAGGCTTCTCGGCGGACCGAGCATGCGCACCGATTGCGGATCATCACATTCTGTTGGTACTAATTATCGGCTCAGGGGACGGGCCCGCTGGCAAACATCTCAGAGAAATTTTGTATTCTTGCTGTGGAGTGACTATCTCATATAAAGAGATAAATATCAACAGCTTGACTTATTCGAAAGGCGCCCCTTCACGTTCAGTGATGCGTCCTTGTTCGAGCAAAGCCTGCTCGATGGTTTGTTGCAACATCCGAATACGCTGTTCCATATTGGAGGCATAGTCGCGAGTTTTCAAGCGTTCTTGAGCAAGTTCGTGACAAACATTCAATGCCGCGATAAATACCAGTTGCTCTGTATTTGTGACTCTAGTGCGAACTTTAAGATCTTGCAACCGCTGATTAAGATCCTCTGCTGCCATGTTCAACGCTTCTTGTTGTTCTGGCGGACAATTTACTCTTAACGAGCGACCAAAAATTTGTATATCTACCGGTTGTGCAGACATGCCACCTTCCTGCCATATTATTCGCCGGCCTCCGAATGAAACACTGCCGTAACGCACAGGACATCGAAAGCGGGCGCAACTATATATACCTCACTCCTGATTTGCAACGCCGATAAGCATCACTGCCTGGCGAGCTAATCTGGTACTGAGACTTGCCTTGGTGGTAGCATAACACGAACTTAACCAGCCAACGATGGCGAATGCGCATGTCTATTGAGAATACCTATCCAAACTATGATTCGCTGAATCAAAGCCTGAAACAGCAGTCCGTAGCCCTGACCGCGGCAGAAATGCACGGCCTTATCAGTGGCTTACTCTGCGGTGGCAACCGCGACGGCAGCTGGCTGACGCTGGTGCATGACCTGACCAATGAGGGGATGGCGTTCAGCCACCAGTTGGCCGACATGCTGCAACAGCTGCGAAAAATCACCTCCGATACGCTGGAAGACGACAGCTTCGAATTTAAAATGCTGATGCCTTCCGACGATAACAGCGTCTTCGAACGCGCCGATGCATTGGCCGGCTGGGTTAACCATTACCTGCTGGGCCTGGGCATGATGCAGCCCAAACTTGCCCAAGTGAAGGGCGAAGTCGGTGAAGCTATCGATGACCTGCGCAGCATTGGCCAGCTGGGCTACGATGAAGATGAAGACCAGGAGATGCTGGCGCAGTCGTTGGAAGAGGTGGTCGAATACGTTCGCGTCTCGGCGATCCTGTGCTTTGGCGAATTTGGACACAGCCATCCAACGGCCCCTGAGAACCTGCGTACCCTGCATTAATTGCTCAGATCACCGAGCGGTAAGCCATTACAATAAAAAAAGTTAACGTGGATAACATCCGATTTCAGGAGCAGGTGATGACAACAGTGACCATTACTCAACAGGAATACCAGGCTCGTCGTCAGAAACTTATCGCCAAAATGGTGCCCGGCAGTGCGGCTATAATTTTTGCTGCCCCGGAAGCCACCCGCAACGCCGACAGCGAGTACGCCTATCGTCAAAGCAGCGACTTTTGGTATCTGACCGGTTTTAACGAGCCGGAAGCGGCGTTAGTGCTGGTAAAAAGTGATGACAATCATAACCATACGGTGCTATTTAACCGCGTGCGTGATTTGACCGCCGAGATTTGGTTTGGTCGTCGCCTGGGTCAGGATGCCGCTCCCGCGCGTTTGGGCATCAACCGTGCGCTGCCGTTTGATGATATCAACCAGCAACTGCACCTGCTGTTAAACGGTCTGGACGTGGTGTATCACGCCCAGGGCTATTACGCCTATGCCGACCAGATTGTCGACAGTGCGATGGATAAGCTGCGTAAAGGCTTCCGCCGCAACCTTGCTGCGCCTGCTACGGTCACCGACTGGCGTCCGTGGCTGCACGAAATGCGTCTGATTAAGTCGGCGCAGGAGATAGCGGTAATGCGTCGCGCCGGTGAGATCACCGCCAAGGGCCATACAAGGGCGATGGAAACCTGCCGCGCGGGGCTGTACGAATACCACCTGGAGGGTGAAATTCATTACGAATTCAGCCGCCACGGCTCGCGCACGCCGTCTTACAACACCATTGTTGGCAGCGGTGAGAACGGCTGCATTCTGCACTACACCGAAAATGAAAGTGAGCTGCGCAACGGCGATCTGGTGCTGATCGATGCGGGCTGTGAATATCAGAACTATTCCGGCGATATCACGCGCACCTTCCCGGTAAGCGGTAAGTTTACTCCGGCGCAGCGTCAGATTTACGACATCGTACTCGCCTCTGAATACAAGGCGCTGGAAGTCTTTGGGCCCGGCCGCAGTATTCAGGAAGCTACCGAAGCCGCGGTGCGGGTGATGGTGACAGGCCTGGTGGAGATTGGCGTAATGAAAGGCGAGGTCGATCAGCTTATTGCCGATCAGGCGTATCGCCAATTCTTTATGCACGGCCTGTCGCATTGGCTGGGGCTGGACGTGCACGATGTCGGACACTATGGCACCGTCGAACGCAGCCGCACGCTGGAGCCGGGCATGGTATTGACCGTCGAACCCGGCCTGTATATCGCCCCCGACGCCGACGTGCCGGAAGCCTATCGCGGTATTGGCATTCGTATCGAAGACGATATTGTGATCACCGAGAGCGGTATCGAGATCCTGACCGCGGGCGTAGTGAAAGAGGCTGACGATATCGAAGCCCTGATGGCGGCGGCAAGAAAATAGCATGAGCATAATTATCGTAGGGGGCGGCATGGCCGGGGCGACGCTGGCGTTAGCGGTGTCGTCGCTGACCCAGGGCCGCCTGCCGGTGCACCTGGTCGAGGCCACCTCACCGCAGGGTTTTCGTCATCCCGGCTTTGATGCGCGGGCGATTGCGCTAGCGCAGGGCACCTGTCAGCAGCTGTCGGCGATTGGTATCTGGCCGGCGCTGGCCGGCTGCGCCACGCCGATCACCGATATCCACGTCAGCGATCGCGGCCATGCCGGTTCAGTCAATCTTAACGCCCAGCACTATGGCGTGGCGGCGCTGGGGCAGGTGGTTGAGCTGCACGACGCCGGACAACGGCTGTTTGCGCTGCTGTCGAAGGCGGCGGGCGTGCATCTGCACTGCCCGGCGCGAGTAGTAAACGTGCATCGCCAGGCCGATAAGGCCAGCGTGACGCTCGATAACGGCAAAACGCTGGAGGCTAGTCTGTTGGTGGCTGCCGACGGCTCAAACTCGACGCTGGCCCAGGCCTGCGGCATGCGCTGGCAGCGTGAGAGCTATCAGCAGGTCGGCGTCATTGCCAATATCACCACCAGCCTGCCGCACGGCGGACGCGCCTTCGAACGCTTTACCGAGCACGGCCCGCTGGCGCTGCTGCCGATGTCGAAAGGCCGCAGCTCGCTGGTGTGGTGTCATCCACTTGATATGAAAGAGCAGGTTAACGGCTGGAGCGACTCGCAGTTCCTGTTTGAGCTACAGCAGGCGTTCGGCTGGCGTCTGGGAAAAATGCAGCACACCGGCGCGCGTCACAGTTATCCCCTACAATTACTTACCGCCAGCGGCCATATCAGCCATCGTCTGGCGCTGGTCGGCAACGCGGCGCAAACGCTGCATCCGATCGCCGGTCAGGGCTTTAACCTTGGCCTGCGCGACGTGATGACCCTGAGCGAAACCCTCGCCGAGGCCTGGAAAAATCAGCAGGACATCGGCAGTTATCAGACCCTAAGCCGTTATCAGCAGCGTCGCCAGCCGGACCAGCGGGCCACCGTGGGCATCACCGACGGCCTGGTGCGCTTGTTCGCCAATCGCTATACGCCGCTGGTGGCTGGGCGTAACCTTGGCCTAATAGCCATGGAGCGCATCCCTGCGCTGCGTGACGCATTTACCCGCCGTACCCTGGGCTGGACAGAACGCTGAAGGCGCTTGCGCAGGCCCAGCCTGACCGCAGAAAAATGACAGGAATGAATTAAATTATGCAATCTTTTGATGTGGTTATCGCCGGTGGCGGCATGGTTGGACTGGCGCTGGCCTGTAGCCTGAGCGGCAGCGGCCTGCGTATCGCCGTGCTTGAACACCAGCAGCCCGATGAGTCTCCGCTGCCCGTTATTCCAGGCGTTCGCGTCTCGGCGATCAACGCCGCCAGCGAGCGTCTGCTGCAATATATCGGTGCCTGGGAGGGAATTGTCGCCCAGCGCGCTAACCCGTATCAGGGCATGGAAGTGTGGGATCGCGACAGCTTCGGCAAGATAGCCTTTCGCAGCGACGAGTACGGTTTCAGCCATCTCGGACACATTATCGAAAACCAGGTGATCCAGCGCGCCCTGTGGCAGCGCGCCGAGCAGCTGAGCGACGTTGAACTACTGGCGCCTGCCCAGCTTAAAAATGTCGCCTGGGGTGAGAACGAAGCCTTCATCAATCTTGAAGACGGCCGCATGCTGACCGCGCGACTGGTGGTCGGTGCCGACGGTGCACACTCCTGGCTGCGTCAGCACGCCGACATCCCGCTGACCTTCTGGGACTATCGCCACCATGCACTGGTTGCGACGGTCCGCAGCGACGAGATGCACCAATCGGTGGCACGACAGGTGTTCCACGGCGAAGGGATCCTGGCCTTTTTACCGCTGGCCGACGCGCATCTGTCTTCAATCGTCTGGTCGGTGGCGCCCGAAGAGGCCGAGCGGCTTGCGGCACTGTCGGACGTCGAATTTAACAAAGTGCTCTCCAGCACCTTTGACCTGCGCCTCGGCGTCTGCGAGGTGGTCAGCGAGCGGCTGACCTTCCCGCTTACCGGCCGCTATGCGCGCAGCTTTGCCGCCCAGCGACTGGCGCTGATTGGCGACGCGGCGCACACCGTGCATCCGTTGGCCGGGCAGGGTGTGAACCTGGGATTTATGGACGTCGCCGAGTTGGCGTCTGAAATCAAACGCTTGCAGCGCGAAGGCAAGGATTTTGGCCAGCACATGTATCTCCGCCGCTTCGAGCGTAAACGCAAACACAGCGCCGCGCTGATGCTGGCGGGTATGCAGGGGTTCCGCGAACTGTTTGCCGGCAGCAACCCGGCAAAGAAACTGCTGCGTGATATTGGCCTGACGTTAGCGGATTCTCTGCCGGGCGTAAAACCCAAACTGCTGCGTCAGGCGATGGGGTTAAACGACTTACCCGAGTATTTACAGACGCCCGACCTTCAGCTGAAATAATCTAATTCCAGCGCTTTTTTTCCATTACTTTATCTAATCTGGGGCCGAATTTCTCACTTTGCAAATAGTGTGAAATTTGGCCCTCGCGTTATATAACATCGAGCCGTTTGAAGTTTAATTATATATTTTGCGTCCTAAACCGCATTTTTCCAGCGAAAAACTCTGCATTATACGTTCCGCCATTTTCTGACAGATCGTCAACGACACCTATTTTAACTTATGGTTAGCGGGTTCGTTCGGTGATAACGTCTGGATAAAGGTATCGTTTGCGTCGGCACAATTCTTGCACCGCTCTTTGACCCTTCGGTTAAAAGGCTCGCCGGTCAAAATTGAGTAAATCGCTCTAAAAAGAATGAGGAATAAGATGACAAAGCAGACTCGGTTATATGATCAACACGTTGCCTGTGGTGCACGCATGGTCGATTTTCACGGCTGGATGATGCCATTGCATTACGGTTCCCAGCTGGATGAACACCATATCGTGCGTCGTGATGCGGGCATGTTTGACGTTTCCCATATGACCATCGTCGATTTGCACGGTGCCCGCACCCGCGAATTCCTGCGTTATCTGCTGGCTAACGATGTTGCTAAGCTCACTCAGCCGGGCAAGGCGCTGTACACCGGCATGCTCAATGCCTCCGGCGGCGTGATCGATGACCTGATTGTTTACTTCCTTAGCGAAGACTTCTTCCGCCTGGTGGTTAACTCCGCCACCCGTGAAAAGGACCTGCAGTGGATCACCGAGCACGCGAAACCTTACTCTGTTGAACTCAGCGTGCGTGACGATCTGGCGCTGATCGCCGTTCAGGGCCCACAGGCTCAGGAACGCGCACAGACGCTGTTCACCGAACAGCAAAAGCAGGCGGTAAGCGGCATGAAGCCGTTCTTTGGCGTGCAGGCCGGTTCTCTGTTTATTGCCACCACGGGTTATACCGGCGAAGCGGGCTACGAGATTGCGCTGCCGCAGGAGCAGGCGGCCGAATTCTGGCAGCAGCTGCTGGCCGCGGGGGTTAAACCTGCCGGTCTTGGCGCGCGCGACACGCTGCGTCTGGAAGCGGGCATGAACCTTTACGGACAGGAAATGGACGAAGGCGTTTCGCCGCTGGCCGCCAACATGGGCTGGACTATCGCCTGGCAGCCGGAAGACCGCCGCTTTATTGGCCGCGATGCGCTGGAACAACAGCGTGCCGACGGCAGCGAACAGCTGGTTGGTTTAATCATGACCGAAAAGGGTGTATTACGTAATGAGCTGCCGGTGCGTTTCACCGATGCGGCCGGTAATGTCCATGAAGGCGTGATCACCAGCGGTTCTTTCTCCCCGACTTTAGGCTATAGCGTGGCGCTGGCTCGCGTACCAGCCGGCATTGGCGAGCAGGCGATTGTGCAGATCCGCAATCGAGAAATGCCGGTTCGCGTGACCAAGCCGGGCTTCGTTCGCAACGGCAAAAGCCTGGTGTGAGCCTTGGCTAACGTATTGATTTTATAATTTAGAACAAACTTATTCGGAGATTATTTATGAGCAATGTTCCAGCAGAGTTGAAATACGCCTCCTCACACGAGTGGGTCCGTTCAGAAGGCAACGGCCTGTACAGCGTAGGTATTACCGAGCACGCGCAGGAGCTGTTGGGTGACATGGTATTCGTCGATTTGCCAGAAGTTGGCCGTGTTGTAGACGCTGGTGAAGACTGCGCGGTGGCCGAATCCGTTAAGGCCGCCTCAGACATCTATTCACCGTTAAGCGGTGAAATCGTGGCCGTTAACAGCGAACTGGAATCCTCACCGGAGCTGGTTAACAGCGCGCCGTATGGCGAAGGTTTCTTGTTCCAGATTAAAGCGTCTGACGGATCAGAGCTGGACAACCTGTTAGACGCCGCCGCCTACCAGGCCACTCTGGAAGACTAAATTTCTCGTCGTCCCTGACGCTACAGCGGCGTGGGCAGTGTGTAATCGCCGCCTTGCTGTAGCGTTAACGATAGAGAGAAACGCTGCGGACCGATGCGCAGCGATAGACGTAGACCAAGATTTAGTTAGCTCTCGATACCTCAATGCAAGATTTCAGGAATGCCTAGCAAATGACTCAGACTCTCAGCCAACTTGAACACAGCGAAGCCTTTATCGGTCGCCACATCGGCCCTTCATCTTTACAGCAGCAGCAAATGCTGGAAACCGTCGGCGCGAGCTCGTTAAACGCCCTGATCCAGCAAATTGTTCCGGCGGATATCCAGTTACCTGGTCCTCCGGCTGTCGGCGATGCGGTTACCGAGCATCAGGCGTTGGCTGAGCTGAAGGCAATTGCCAGCCAGAACCAGTGCTATAAATCTTACATTGGGATGGGCTACAGCGCGGTACTGACCCCGCCGGTTATCCTGCGCAACATGCTGGAAAACCCGGGCTGGTACACCGCATATACGCCGTATCAGCCGGAAGTTTCTCAGGGCCGTCTTGAGGCGCTGCTGAACTTCCAGACCCTGACGCTGGACCTGACCGGTCTGGATCTGGCCTCGGCCTCGCTGCTCGACGAAGCGACCGCCGCGGCCGAAGCGATGGCGTTAGCCAAGCGCGCCAGCAAGCTGAAAGACGCTAACCGCTTCTTCGTGGCCGACGACGTACATCCGCAAACGCTGGACGTGGTTCGCACCCGCGCCGAAACCTTTGGTTTCGATATCATCGTCGATAAAGCCGAGAAAGTGCTGGATCTCGACGGCATATTTGGCGTGTTGCTGCAGCAGGTTGGCACTACCGGCGAGGTGCACGACTACAGCGCTCTGTTCAGCGAGCTGAAATCGCGCAAAATTATCACTAGCGTGGCGGCCGATATCATGGCGCTGGTGCTGCTGAGCGCACCGGGCAAGCAGGGCGCAGACGTGGTATTCGGCTCGGCACAGCGTTTCGGTGTGCCGATGGGCTACGGCGGCCCGCACGCGGCGTTCTTCGCCTGTCGTGATGAGTTCAAACGCTCGATGCCGGGCCGTATTATCGGCGTATCCCGCGATGCAGCGGGCAACACCGCGCTGCGCATGGCGATGCAGACCCGCGAGCAGCATATCCGCCGCGAAAAAGCCAACTCCAATATTTGTACCTCTCAGGTGCTGCTGGCTAACATCGCCAGCCTGTACGCCGTGTTCCACGGGCCTGAAGGTCTGAAACGCATTGCCAGCCGCATTCATCGCCTGACCGATATTCTGGCCGCTGGCCTGAAAAAAGGCGGTTTGACGCTGCGCCACAGCAGCTGGTTCGATACCCTGTGCGTCGAAGTGCAGGACAAAGCGGCAGTGCTGGATCGCGCGCTGAGCTTCGGCCTGAACCTGCGCACCGATATCCACGGCGCGGTGGGCATCACGCTGGATGAAGCCACCTCGCGTGAAGACGTGCAGGTGCTGTTCTCGGTGCTGTTGGGCGACGATCACCGTCTGGATATCGAACAGTTAGATCAGGCAGCAAGCAGCGACAGCAATTCTATTCCGGCCGCCGTGCTGCGCCAGGATCCGATCCTGACTCACCCAGTATTTAACCAATACCACAGCGAAACCGAGATGATGCGCTACATGCACCGTCTGGAGAAAAAGGATCTGGCGCTGAATCAGGCGATGATCCCGCTGGGTTCTTGCACCATGAAACTTAACGCCGCGGCGGAAATGATCCCGATCACCTGGCCGGAATTTGCCTCGCTGCATCCGTTCTGCCCGATCGAGCAGGCCAGCGGTTATCAGCAGATGATCGGCCAGCTGTCACAGTGGCTGGTGCAGTTAACCGGCTACGACGCGGTGTGCATGCAGCCGAACTCCGGTGCGCAGGGTGAATATGCCGGCCTGTTGGCTATTCGCCACTACCATGAAAGCCGTAACGAAGGCGGCCGTCATATCTGTCTGATCCCAAGCTCTGCCCACGGAACCAACCCGGCATCGGCGCAGATGGCAAGCATGAGCGTGGTGGTGGTGGCCTGTGATAAACAGGGCAACATCGACCTCAGCGATCTGCGTGAAAAAGCGGCGCAGGCGGGCGATGAGCTGTCTTGTATCATGGTGACTTACCCGTCGACACACGGCGTGTATGAAGAAACTATTCGCGAAGTGTGCCAGATTGTTCATCAGTACGGCGGTCAGGTTTACCTTGACGGCGCGAACATGAATGCCCAGGTGGGCATCACCACGCCGGGTTATATCGGCGCGGACGTTTCGCACCTCAACCTGCATAAAACCTTCTGCATTCCGCACGGCGGCGGCGGTCCGGGCATGGGTCCAATCGGCGTAAAAGCGCATTTGGCCCCGTTCGTTCCGGGTCACAGCGTGGTGCAGATCGACGGCGTGTTGACGCAAAACGGCGCGGTTTCTGCGGCACCGTTCGGCAGCGCCTCTATTCTGCCAATCAGCTGGATGTACATCCGCATGATGGGCGCTGAGGGGTTGAAGCAGGCAAGTCAGGTCGCCATTCTGAACGCCAACTACATCGCCACGCGTCTGAAAGACGCCTATCCGGTGCTGTATACCGGTCGCGACGGCCGCGTAGCCCACGAGTGTATTCTGGATATTCGTCCGCTGAAAGAGGCCACCGGCATCAGCGAAATGGACATCGCCAAGCGTCTGATCGACTACGGCTTCCACGCACCGACCATGTCGTTCCCGGTAGCGGGCACGCTGATGGTGGAGCCGACCGAGTCTGAAAGCAAAGTCGAGATCGATCGCTTCGTCGATGCGCTGTTGGCTATTCGCGCTGAAATTGAAAACGTCGCACAGGGTAAATGGACGCTGGAAGACAACCCGCTGGTTAACGCGCCGCACACCCAGGCCGAGCTGGTATGCAACTGGACCCACGCTTACACTCGCGAGCTGGCGGTATTCCCGGCAGGCACCGAAGACAAGTATTGGCCAACCGTGAAGCGTCTTGATGACGTCTACGGCGACCGCAACCTGTTCTGCTCCTGCGTGCCGATTAGCGATTACCAATAATCGTCGCTGACTTCACCCCACGTTAGCCGCGGGGTGAAAGCAGAAGCGCGGCGTAAAGCCGCCAATAAAAAATCCCTGGCATCGCTGTCAGGGATTTTTTTATTGTTTATAAATCAAGGCGTAAAGATTAGGGCTGTAAATCAGGGCTAATCAATCCCGTCATTATCATTCATCGAGCTTAAAGTTCGATTTTAACCTGTACCGCAGCCAGCCAGGCGTCGGTGATCTTTTTGCTGGAGAACGCGCCAGGATCCTGATCGTATTGCAGGCTTGGGCGAACCGACAGCCAAGGCGTGGCCTGAACGTTGTAAGACAGTTCAACCAGCTTCTCGGCCATGCTCAGGTTCTCTGCCTGACCGGCGCCGTAATAGTTGCCTGCTTCGACCATGCTGGCAATATCGACATCACGGCTCTTCTTGTTGTACACCGCTCGGCCATAGCCGATGGCGATCGAGTCTTTAGGACGCGCCTCAAATGGACCGTTAAGCACCAGACCGGCGGAATACCAGTGGTGGAAGGCCGAGCTGGCGGTATCTGCCGTGGTCCATTGGCCAAACAGGTGCAGGTTTTGCGACTTCAGTGCCTGGGACTGCCACAGGGTCTGGTCAGCCAGCAGGTATCCGCCGTTACGCCCGGAGGTGCGACTTCTGCTGTTGCCAATGCGCGCCACTTTCGAGGTGTCGTGATAGTAACCAAACTTGTACAGGCCCGGTAGCGCGCCGCGATAGGTATAAATGGCCTCTACAGGAATAATTGCGCCGGTGGTACCGTGAGTGAATGGCTGAAACGCCTTCGAAGACGCCGAGTTGGTGCGCGGATTAACGTCGAAGACCGCGGTGTGCAGGGACCAACCGGAGTCAAAGTCGTATCTTATCTCGCCGCCAAAGTGCGCGGTAGGGTAATTGCCCCAGCCGCTGCCGCCGGAAAGGCTGAGCGGGTGAGCGTCGAAACCGGCGTTCACGAAGTTGCTCAAGATTGGCATCCCGCCAAAATCATTACCCATCGCCATCAGGCCAATTTTATAAGTCAGCTTTGGCGTCAGCAGCCAGTTGGCATAGCTAAACTCGGACAGTCGAGTGTATTCGCCGCCGTAGTTTTCCTGCACCGGTAAGCGGTTGCCGACTAAATCGTTGGAGGCGCTTTTGCCACGACGATCGTTAATGGTTAGCTGAAAAGTACCGGCATGATCGGCATCGAACAGCCGATTTAAATCGAAAGTCGCACCGATTTTTACCTGTTGCGCATAGCGAGTCCCGTTATGCTCACCGCCGTGTAAAATGCCTGCAGTTTCTGAAACATATTCACCGCTGAGGGTTACGCCGTCGTTTTTGAGCTGGGTGCGATAGCCGCCCCAGTCGCCGGTTAAGGTATCTTGGTCAAGAAAATCAGTAGCCTGGGCCTGTAAAGCTGTCCCCGCCGAGCAAAGCAAAATGCCGGCTGCCAGCGGAGAAAGGGTTAAAAATTTTGTTTTCATTAGGGTGAATGCCTGGTGCACAGAAATAAATTCGGCGCATTATACATTGAACCAAATGATTCGAAACAAGCAAGATTACAAAATAGCAACTTTTGCTCATCTTCGATAACGTGTTGTTATCACGATGAGTGTTTTAAGCGAACCTGCTCTAAGGTTTTAAACAATTGAACCTTATCGGCTTCGCTCAAATTCTTTTGCTGTAAATCGGCAATAAACGCCGCCTGACTGTCTGGTGAAATCTTACCCTGGGTTTTAAGCTCGACGGCCAGACGTTGCAGGATCTGCTCAGACAGCGCGGCAATATTCTGTCTTATCTCCTCTAACGGGCGTGGTTGCCAGTCTTTTTCCGGTGTAGCAAGCCAGTCGGCCCGATAGCGATACTGAATGGCTTTCGCCGCGCTCATCTGCGCCACGATGAAGGGTTTGACCGACTGTGGATCGAGGCCCAGCCCGGCGGCGGTTTTTTGTGTCGCCAGCAAAACCTTATCCTCCTGTTCCCGCACTTCGACCGGCAGGTGAAGCGAGGCTTTATTGCTGGCGACGTCTTTCATATAAGATAAACGCTGGTTGATCAGGCCTGGTAAATTCGCGTTTTCAGAAGCCTGCGCGCCAAGCGGCACGGTCGCTAGTGTGCTAAAAGCCAGCAACGCGCTGGCGAGACGGCGACGTCCGTTTGGCGAAATTTTGGCGGTTGTGGCTAACGTTAGCAGTGAATTAATGGGCTTCATGGTTAATTATTCCTTTAATTATTATTAAGTTAGGCGAGAGGGTATAAAACATCATACCGAATCGAGTAAAAGATAGGCAACCCTAGTGCACACATTTTTACCCTAATTGAATCACGTTAACCTAAGGAAGATGTTAATGAATAAAGTGGCTTTGGTGACCGGCGCTAGTCGTGGAATTGGGCGCGCAACCGCGCTTTTACTGGCCGAACAGGGCTATAAGGTGGCGGTTAATTACCTCAACAATGCTCAAGCTGCGCAAGAAGTGGTTGAGCAAATAGCCGCCCGAGGCGGTAAGGCGCTGGCGATACAGGCGGATGTTGCCGATGAAAATCAGGTGGTTGCTATGTTCAAACACATCGCCGACCGGCTGGGGCCGTTGACCGCGCTGGTGAATAATGCCGGTATCCTGTTTCAGCAGACCACGATTGAAAACCTGAGCGCCGAGCGCATTAATCAGGTGCTCAGCACCAACGTCACCGGCTATTTCCTTTGCTGTCGCGAGGCGGTAAAGGTGATGTCCAAAAAACACGGCGGGCAGGGCGGCGCAATCGTGAATGTTTCCTCGGCCGCCGCAAGGCTGGGCGCGCCGGGGGAATATGTAGACTACGCGGCGTCCAAGGGCGCGGTGGATACGCTGACTACCGGTCTCGCGTTAGAGGTTGCGCCCTACGGCATGCGCGTCAACTGCGTCAGGCCGGGCCTGATCTATACCGAGATGCACGCCAGCGGCGGCGAGCCGGGGCGCGTTGACCGTATAAAAGACCACCTGCCGATGCGGCGCGGCGGTCAACCTGAAGAGGTCGCCCAGGGTATTGCCTGGCTGCTTTCCGACGCCGCGTCTTATGTGACCGGCAGTTTTATCGATTTAGCGGGTGGCCGATAACGCGAGGAGGTTATCCGCGCAGTAGCGCATTGCGGAACGATAAAATATGTACCTCGGCGGCGGCGGCGGCGGACTGCGCGTCCTGCGCCGCCAATGCGCGAATAATCGCCCGGTGCTCCTCGATCACTTCCTGCATGTGCCCCTCTTTTGACAGCGAGCTGGCCCAAAAACGCTGCGCCTGCGCGTGCAGCACGCTAAGAATATCCATTAACATCTTGTTGCCCGCTACCCTGGCCAACCGCTGGTGGAACTGGTTGTCCAACAGCATCATCTGGTCGCGATCGCGCCGTTCGCTGGCCAACTCAATCTGCTGATTAATCCCTTCCAGCTCGCTGATGTCCTGCGCCGAGATGCGCTGGCTCGCCAGGCGCATGCACAAAATTTCATTGGCTAAACGCACCTCAATCAGCTCCAGCGCGTCGTCGATCGACAGCGGCGATACCATCACACCCTTGCGCGGGATAATTTGCAGCAGGCCTTCGTTCGACAGGCGGTGGATCGCCTGATTGATCGGCGTGCGGCCCATCGACAGATCGTTCATTACCTGGGCGGTATTCAGGTAGTCGCCCGGCTTGTAGCTCAAAGTCACCAGCGCCTGCTTAAATAGCCGATAGGCCTGCTCGTTTAACGACAATCCCGACGCGTCTTTCACCGCACTTTCCTGCGTTTCTGTGACATCAGTCTTCACATCCAGCTCCTGCTGAAAAGATTTTTAGACATTCTACACAAAAACATGGCACGGAAATCGCTTATTTAATGAATAAAGTTATAGTGAAATTTCACTGTGTTTTTAAAAACAATCGATAAATGAGGACCTAAGCCTATGAAACTGACCTTCACTCTGCCCACCGATCCGGCGGTAACACAGCACGCGAACCCAGACGCCGCAACGCTTGAGGTTGATATCGATCGTTTGGTGATCGCCGGGTGGGCCGGGCGCGACAACGACGCCATCATGCACCATATCAGTGAACTTGAGGCGCTGGGCGTGCCCCGTCCGAGTGCAGTGCCGCTGTTCTACCGCGTGGCGGCTAACCAGCTGACCCAAAATAACACCGTAGAAGTGATCGGATCCGCCAGCTCGGGCGAGGCCGAAGTATTTATTTTCACCCATCAGGGCGAGCTATTTGTTTCGCTGGCTTCCGATCATACCGACCGCGAACTGGAGTCCCACAGCGTGGCGCATTCCAAGCAGCTTTGCGTCAAGCCGGTCGCCACTGCCGCCTGGCGCATGAGCGAGGTCGCGGATCACTGGGACCAGCTGATCCTCCGCGCCTGGATAAAAGAAGCCGGTGAATATCGACTTTATCAGGAAGGCCCATTGTCGACGCTGCGTGAGCCGGGCGACCTGTTAAGCCGCTATTTAAACCACGGTGAAGTCCCACAAAACGGTTTAGGCATGACCTGCGGCACCGTCGCCGCCATAGGTGGCATTCGTCCTGCAACAGAGTTTCGCATGGAACTCGTTGATGAACGCCTCGGGCGCAGCATCAGCCACGCCTATCAGAGCCTCGAACTGCCGGTAGTTGCCTAAATTTTCATGGGCTGTCTAACCCGATTTATATTGATACAAGGAACACCTTAATGACTTCTCCTTTACCTCTGAGTTTGCAGCAGGCAATCGAACAACTGGCATTGGGTAATGTGACTTCCCAGCAGTTGACTGAGCAAGCGCTGAAAAATATTAACGCCCCCGAGGGTGAGGGCAGCAAGGCCTTTACTCAGGTCTACGAGCAATGGGCGCGCGAGCAGGCGGCTGCGTCAACAGCGCGTCGTGAAACCAATGAGGCGCTTTCACCGATCGACGGCGTGCCGATATCAATCAAAGACCTGTTTGATGTACAGGGCAGAATTACTACTGCGGGCTCAAACGTGTTGGCTGATGCGCCAGCTGCGGAGGAGCATGCTGAAATTGTTAACCGTCTGTTGGCTGCTGGCGCGGTGATTGTCGGTAAAACCAATATGACCGAGTTTGCCTTTTCGGGTTTAGGTATTAATCCGCATTACGATACTCCCGCAAATCCTTGGGATCGCTCAGCCCGTCGCATTCCCGGTGGTTCATCCTCTGGCGCAGCGATTTCAGTCAGCGATGCAATGAGCTTTGGTGCCATCGGCAGTGATACTGGCGGTTCGGTGCGAATTCCCGCGGCTTTCTGCGGACTGACAGGCTTTAAACCTACCGCATGCCGAATTTCGATGACAGGCGTTTTGCCACTTTCAACTTCGCTGGACTCCGTCGGGACTATTGCCCACGACGTGGCGAGCTGCGTTGCGCTTGATGCCGCTATCTCAGGCCAGCCTTTATCACTGTCGGTGAAAAATCTGGTCGATGCTCATTTTGCAATCCCGCAAACGCTGGTGCTGGACGGGATGGATCTGCAAGTTAGCGCCGCCTTTAACAATGCGATTGCAATACTGAAACAGGCCGGGGCAAAAATTACTGAAATTCCTCTGGATGAGATTTCCGAGTTGGCCAGTATTAACGCTACCGGCGGCTTTTCTGCACTTGAATCCTGGGCATGGCATAAGTCGCTGATTGCCGAGCGTGGCGACGGTTACGATCCTCGCGTTATTTCGCGTATCCGTCGCGGTGAACCGCTGGGTGAAAAAGACCGCGTGCGGCTGGTTCAACAGCGTGCCGACTGGCAGCAGCGAGTTAGCAACAAGGTGCAGCAATATGACGCGCTGTTGATGCCTACCGTTCCTTTTATTGCGCCAACTATTGCCGAACTTGCCGATGAAGAAACCTACTTCCGCGTGAACGGTGCTGCCTTGCGTAATCCTTCTATTATCAACTTCCTCGACGGCTGCGCAGTGTCATTGCCGTGCCAGCAATCGGGTGATGCACCTGTCGGTTTAATGGTCGCGGCATTACCGATGCAGGACGAGACTTTGATGAGCTGGGCGCTGGAAATTGAACGCTGTATAAAATCCTAACTAACTAATTTTAATAATAAATACTTTAACAATAAATCAAAAAATACGCAGCAACACACAACGACAACTCTGGATAATTACAGGAACGATAATGACTTCTTCTAAACAAGGCATGCTTTTTGTCGCCACCAACGTGGCCGCTCAGGATGAAGCGGACTTTAATCAATGGTACGACCGCGAACACGTTGAAGAACGCGTGCGTATCAGTGGATTCCTTTCCGGCACTCGTTACCAGTCCTTGCAGGGCGGACGTAAGTATCTTGGCCTGTATAAAACCGAATCGCTGGAGAGCTTTACCTCAGACGCCTATCACGCCGCTTTTACCCGCCAGACTGAATGGTCAGTGGCGAATCTGCAAAAAATGATCTCCCCAATGCGCCGCGTTTGCGCCATTAGCGCGGTAGTCGGATTTGGCAGTGGCAGCCATTTGGCCATTATTACTCTACCGGTCGGAACAGCCGAAAACCGTATCGCAGAGCTGGGTGAAACACTGTTTGCACACAATGGTTTCATCAGCTCAAGCTTGCTGACGCCTGATACCGTGTTGAGCACGCCATTACCGAAAGAATCAAAAGATAATCGTCAGCTTTTGCCGATGATGTTAATTGAAAGCAGCAGCGCCGAAGCTTCTCAACGACTGACTGCCCACGCCTGCCATGCCCTCGATTGCCAACCGGCTGAAGTGCTGCATTACGGCCTCAGCTGGCAACTTACTGCACAGGAGCTGAAATCATGAGTCTTTCATCGACCGATAACCCAAAGACATTGTCTCCGGGCACGGCGGCGGCGGCGCACGTTGCACCCAAGACCGGACGTCTGGCGGCGGCCAGTTCCATCGGCACGGCGCTGGAGTGGTATGACTTCACCGTCTATAACATCATGGCGGCGCTGATTTTCAACCACGTGTTCTTCCCGTCATTTGATCCGCTGGTCGGCACCATTCTGGCATTCTCTACTTATGCGGTAGGCTATGTCTCGCGGCCGATCGGCGGCATGGTATTTGGTCACCTTGGCGACGTGCTGGGCCGTAAATTTGTGCTGGTGACCACGCTGGTTATCATGGGCGTGACCACCGCGCTGATGGGCGTACTGCCGGGCTACGCCAGCTGGGGCATCTGGAGCCCGCTGCTGTTGGTCACGCTGCGCTTTATTCAGGGTATTGCCCTCGGCGGCGAGTGGGCCGGGGCGGTGCTGTTATCGATGGAGCACGGCAAGCCTGAGCAGCGCGGCCGCAATGCCTCATTCGCTCAGGTTGGCCCGTCCTGCGGCACGCTGATCGGTACTGGCCTGATCACGCTGGTTACGGTGTTTCTTTCCGCCGATGATTTCCAGCAGTGGGGGTGGCGCATTCCGTTCGTCATGAGCCTGCTGCTGGTGCTGTTTGGCCTGTGGCTGCGCCGTGGCGTTGGCGAGACGCCGGAGTTCCTTAAACTCGAGCGCAATAAAAATACCACCCATACGCCGATCAAAGAGGTGTTCACCCAGCACCTGCGCGCTTTACTGGTCGCCGGTGGCGCGCGTATCGGCTCCGACGTGCTGTATGCGCTGGTGGTGGTCTTTACGCTAACCTACGTCACCACCGTGCTGCATTTGCCTCGCCCGCTGGCGCTGACCGCGACCATGCTGGGCGCGCTGGGTAACGCCATTACCGTGCCAATGTTTGGCGCGCTGTCCGACAAATGGGGGCGTCGCCCGGTGTATATCATGGGCGCGGCGTTGGCGATCGTTTGGTCATTCGTGTTCTTTATGCTGCTCGACAGCGCGCATCCTGTGCTGATTTGCCTGGCGGTGATCGGCGGCCTGCAGGTTCACGCCATCATGTACGGCCCGCAGGCGGCCTTCGTGACCGAGCAGTTCCCCACCCGCATTCGCTACGCCGGTTCTTCACTGGCTTACACCCTGTCGGGCATCGTCGGCGGCGGTTTTGCGCCGCTGATTATCACCTCGCTGTACAAGGAATACGGCAGCACCTTAGCCGTCTCGGCCTATGTCACCGTGACGCTGCTGATCACCCTGCTGGCGGTGTTTGTCGCCAAAGAAACCGCCAAAAAGCCGCTGTAGCGCGGTGGCCAGGCTTACGTCTAAGGCGTGATCTCGACGTCATCACCTCGAGCACCCAACCTCCACGCCGTCATTCCCAAGGCGACCTTAGCGGGTCGCTTTTTTATTTGCCCCCCGCATCCCGGTCAATATGGCAGAAATCTTAAACGGTTCTAAACCGTTGCAGGTCACTTTTTTCCGTCATAAAACCCCGCATGATGACCGAATTCGGTCAAAACCACATAAACGGTCATAAACAGTCATGTGGCGTGCCGAGGATTTATGACCGTTTGCCTTAAGGGCGATGACCGGTTGCAACGTTAAATTAGATTTAATGCTGGCGGGAGTGCACTTACCGGTCCGCAAATTTCATCATTTTTCATTTTTATTTGACCAGCATCACAAGGTGAACGCGGCAACAAGACCGCGTGGTCGGCTTTGAGGCAGCGCGCATTCTGCAAGCCGCGGCCTGCGTATCTTATCAATCATCGTGAAGGGGAAAAAAATGCTGCCTGTTGAACGTCATCGCTTTATTACCGAGATCCTTAGCCAACGCGGTCGGGTGCTGGTGCAGGAGGTTGCCGCCATGTGCCAGATATCGATGGAAACCGCGCGCCGCGACCTGGCGCTGTTGGAAAAGCACGGCGTGCTGTTACGCAGCCACGGCGGAGCGGTATTTGTTGACCAGCATGAAAACGAAAAGCGCTATGTCTCTGCGCAAATCGAGCAAATCGAGCAGGGTGAGTCATTTCGCGAACGCAGCAATCAGTCGGCGGACCAGAAAACCCGCATTGCCAAACGGGCGCTGTCGCTGATTAATCCGGGCGATTGCCTGCTGCTCGACAGCAGCTCGACCAGCTGGTTTCTGGCGCGTCAGCTGCCGGACATCAAGCTGGTGGTGCTGACCAACTCGCTGCATATCATTCAGACCCTGGCGGCCAAGGCTAACGTAAAGACCATCGGCCTCGGCGGTGAATATTCGGCGAAGTATGAAGACTTTATCGGCGTATTGGCCGAGAAGATTTTAAAAGAGTTCGTGATTAACAAACTGTTTTTCTCCTGTCATGGCATCAGCCACGAAGGCGGCATTCGCGAGAGCAACGAGCATCACGCACGGCTTAAACAGCAAATGGTGCTGTCATCCGAACACAAGATTTTGCTGGCCGACTCCAGCAAGTTTGGACGCCGCTCTTTTGCCCGCATCTGCCACTACCGCGAGATAGACACGCTGATCACCGATTCGCTGGAAGATGATGAATTCCGTCAGGAATTGGCCTGGAGCAACGTCAATGTCATTGAAGTGGCTCCGGTCAGGAACAAGCAAGCTTTGCACCGGGGAAACCCTACGCTGTCCGAATGACCTCTTACCTATAAGTCACCACAACAATAACAGCCGTGGCTCGCCACTGACTGCGGCAAAAAACTGACATTTTATGGAGTAAACAACATGAAAAAAACTGTCCTCGCCTGTCTGTTTGCCACGGCGTGCCTGTCGCTGTCAGCCCACGCGGCCGACAAAATTCGCATGGGTGTCGTGGTTAAAGTCGGCGGTAATCCCTGGTTCAATGCGATGGAGGTCGGCATCAAGCAAGAGGCCGCCAAAGAGGGGATCGACGCCTGGCAGGTTGGCCCGACCGGGGCAGATCCGGCGTTGCAGGTGCGCGCCATCGAAGACCTGATCGCCCAGAAGGTCGACATCATCGGCGTGGTGCCAAACGACGCTAAGGTGCTGGAGCCGGTGCTGAAACGCGCGCGCGATGCCGGCATCAAAGTGATCACCCATGAGTCTCCGGACCAGAAATACGCCAACTGGGACTTTGAAATGGTCGATGCCCAGCAGCACGGCATCAACCACATGATCGCACTGGCAAAATGTATGAAAGAAACCGGCAGCTACGCGGTTTACGTCGGCAGCCTGACCGTGCCGGTACACAAAACCTGGGCCGATGCCGCGGTTAAATATCAGCAGGAACACTATCCGAATATGCATCAGGTGGGTGACCGCTTTGGCGTCGCCGAGTCGCTCGATGACACCATCCGCACCACCAACGATCTGATGTCGAAATACCCGGATCTGAAGGGCATTCTGGCCATCGGTTCGCAGGGCCCCATCGGCGCAGGTCGCGCAGTGCTTAACCGTGGCAAGGCCGGTGACATCTGCGTCTTTGGGCCTTTCAGCCCGGGCCAGGGATCGTCGTTGGTTAAAAGCGGGGCCATTACCGGCGGCTATATCTGGAACCCAATGGTGGCGGGTGAAATCTTTGTACGCATCGCCGGGATGATCTCCAAGGGCGAGAAGATTACCGACGGCATGGATATCGAGGGAATGGGCAAAGTGAAAGTCGATGAAACGACACACACCATTGTGGGCAATCGTACCGAAAGTCTCGACAAAGAAAACCTGCCGAAACTGGTCAAAATGGGGCTGTAATTATGGCGATCTCCGAGATTATCCAGCATGACACTACCGACGTTGCGGGCGTGAAGCCGTTAATCGACGTCAAAGATCTTTCCGTGACCTTCGGCGGACAGCGCGCGCTGAACAATATTTCTTTGCGGCTGATGCCGGGCGAAGTGCACTGCCTGGCCGGAACCAACGGCTGCGGCAAGAGCACGCTGATCAAGGTTATCTCGGGGGTCTATCAGCCCGATAACGGTTGCACCATTACGCTGGGCGATCGTTCGTTTAGCCGTTTAACGCCGGATCAGGCGCGCAGCTTCGGTATTCAGGTGATCTATCAGGATCTGTCGCTGTTCCCTAACCTGACCGTCGCCGAAAACATCGCCTTTGAGCACAACCTGCACGGGCTGCTCGGCTGGTATCGACCGGGCCGCCTGCGCCAAACCGCGCAGCGCATCCTCGAAGAGCTGAATTTCTCGCTGGATCTCGACAGCAAGGTGGCCTCGTTGCCGATTGCCCAGCGCCAGCAGGTGGCAATCTGCCGCGCGCTGGTGGCCGACGCTCGTTTAGTGATTATGGATGAGCCGACCGCCTCGCTGACCCGCACCGAGGTTAATCAACTGCTGCGCACCGTGCATTACCTGAAACAAAAGGGCATCAGCGTGGTGTTCGTGAGCCATCGGCTGGATGAAGTGCTGGAAATTTCCGACAGCGTGACGGTGATCCGCGACGGGCAGAAAGTCGGCACCTTCCCGGCAGCGGAGGTCAGCAGCGAACGCCTGACCGAGCTGATGACCGGCCTCAAGCTGAACTATGCGCTGAAGGCCGCTAACCAGCACGACGAACGCATCATGCTCGAGCTCGATAACCTCAGCCGCGCCGGGCAGTATCACAACGTCGATCTCAAGCTGTATCAGGGCGAGGTGCTGGGCCTGTGCGGACTGCTGGGTTCCGGGCGCACCGAGCTGGCGCTAAGCCTGTTCGGCATGACCAAGCCCGACAGCGGCAAAATTTATCTCGACAGTAAGCCGGTGCGCTTTCGCGGCCACGAGGACGCGATTAAATCCGGTATCGGCTACGTGTCCGAGGACCGCCTGACGTTGGGGCTGGTGCAGCAGCAGTCGGTGGGCGACAACACCGTGCTGGCGATCATGGACCAGCTGCGCAGCCGTTTTCACCTGATCGACGAGTACCGTAAAAACAAGATCGTTTACCAGTGGATCGAAAAGCTCGGCGTTAAAGTGGCGGATCCCGATCAGGCGATCTCCACTCTTTCCGGCGGCAATCAGCAAAAGATCGTCCTCGCCAAGTGGGTGCTGACCCAGCCGAAGATCCTGATCCTCGACTCGCCTACCGTCGGCGTTGACGTCGGCGCCAAGGCCAGTATTTACCAGCTAATCCACCAGCTGGCGGCGGAGGGGATCTCCATTCTGCTGATCTCCGACGAGGTTCCCGAAGTGTATTTCAACTGCGATCGCGTGCTGCATTTTAGCGAAGGCACGGTGCTCGGCGAATATTTCCCTCGCGGGATAACTCAGCAGCAGCTTGCGGAGGCGGTCAATGCTTAGTCTCAACCGATTCAAACCCGCCACCAACGAGGGCTATCTGGCCTGGGTATTGGTGGTGTTAATCGTCATTTTCTCGCTGTCTACCAGCCAGTTTCTGACCCTGCGTAACCTGCTGGATCTCAGCGAAAGCTACGCCGTCAGCGGCATCTTCGCGCTGGGCCTGTTCGTGGTACTGGTGACCGGCGGTATCGATATTTCCTTCGCCGCCGTCGCCTCGGTAGTGCAGTACATCATCGCCACGCTGGCAATTAGCTACGGCATGACCAATCCGCTCGGCAGCATCGTGCTGGCCATCGCCATCGGCACCACGTTGGGCATGATTAACGCGGTGCTGATTTACTGTCTGCGCATCGTGTCGATCATCGTCACCATCAGCATGCAGTCATTCCTGTTCGGCATGCTGATGTGGCTGACCAAGGGCACAAGCCTGTATGACCTGCCGGACTGGCTGACTACGCCGCTGAAGGTGCTGCCGTTCCACGTGGGCACCGAAAGTTATCAGCTTGGCCTGCCGCTGGTGGTGATGCTGGTCGTCGCCGCCTTCACCTGGGTACTGCTCAACAAAACGCATCTCGGACGCCAGCTGTTTGCGGTCGGCGGCGATCAGGAATCGGCTCGTCGTATCGGCATTCGCGTCGGCCTGCTGCACCTGTTTGCCTACGGCTACCTCGGTGCGATGGCGGCAATTGGCGGCCTGGTGCAGGTTTACCGCGTCGGTGAAGTGGTGCCTAACGCGCTGGTCGGCGGCGAACTCGACGTTCTCGCGGCGGCGGTGCTTGGCGGTGCCAGCCTCAACGGCGGCAAGGGGAGCGTGGTCGGTACGCTGATGGGCGTGTTCCTGATCGGCATCCTGAAAAACGGCCTCAACCTGATCGGCGTGTCCAACTACTTTATGAACGTGGTCATCGGCGGCGTGATTGTGGTGGCTATCACCGTGACGCATTACAAAAAACGCAAAGAAACCGATGTCGGTTTTGCCTGATTTCCGGGGAGTGACGCTATGTTTGCCAAATCCAAGAACCTGAGCATGAAACAGAAAACCGCGGGAGGTTTGCCGCCGATCCCACGCTTCAAGATCGACCCGACCAATATGGGCCTTAGCCTGTTGCTGGTTCTGGTAGTGATAGGTTTTAGTCTCGCCATGCCGGGGCGCTTCTTCAGCGATGCCACCTTTATGAGCGTGGCCTTCCAGCTGCCCGAGTTGGGACTGCTGACGCTGGCGATGTTTATTCCTATCCTCAGCGGCGGCCTGAATCTGTGCATTATCGCCACCTCTAACCTGACCAGCCTGTTGATGGCCTGGGTGTTTATGACCTATCTGCCGCCGGACGCCAGCATGCTGATGCAGGCGGTGTGGCTGACCATTGCGCTGGTCGGGGCGATGATCCTGGCGCTGGCCATCGGCATGCTGACCGGTGCGCTGGTGGCGTATATCGGTGCGCATCCGATCCTGGTCACGCTGGCCACCATGACCATGGTTAACGGCATCGGGATTTATCTTTCGCGCGGCGCGGCCCTGAGCGGCATGCCGGACATCGTGCGCTTTATCGGTGCCGAGACGGTGCTCGGCATCCCGTTCCCGCTGATCGTCTTCCTGGTTACCGCGGTGCTGATTTCCGTATTCCTCGAACGTACGCGCCTCGGCAAATACATCTATATGAGTGGCAGCAATATCAACGCCACCCACTTCAGCGGCGTTAACACCCACCGCGTGCTGATCGCTATCTACGTGTTGTCGAGCATGCTGTGCGTGATTGCCGGACTGATCATGATGGCCCGCTTCAACTCGGCGCGCATGGGCTACGGCGACTCTTACCTGCTGCTCACCGTGCTGGCGATTATTCTCGGCGGTACCGATCCGTTCGGCGGCTTTGGCAAGGTCAGCGGCGTGGTGCTGTCGCTGATTGTGCTGCAGGTGATCGCCACCGGTCTAAACCTGCTTAACGTCAGCCCGCACTTTAGTCTGGCAATGTGGGGCGCGGTGCTGATTGTCGTGCTGGCGGTGAAGTTTTTCCGCAACCGTTATTTACAGCGGCGGGCCAGTCGGCGCAGCGCGGCCAAGGCCCGTGCGACACAGTCTTAACAGCCATTTATCACCCTATTTATCTCGATATTTAACCTGAACACCGGCCTCTGGGGCCCTTAGGAAAACGCCATGGAATATAAAATTTCGCCTTCGTTAATGTGCATGAGCCTGTTTGATATCAAGGAGCAACTGTCGGTGCTTAATCGCCGCGCCGACATGCTGCACATCGACATTATGGACGGCCATTACGTCAAAAATATCACCCTGTCTCCGTTCTTTATCGAGCAGATCCGCCCGCATACCCCGCTGGTGCTCGACGTGCATATGATGGTGGAAAATCCGACCGATTTTATCGAGGCCATCGCCAAGGCCGGGGCCGATTTTATCTGCCCGCACGCCGAAACGATCAATCGCGATGCGTTTCGGGTGATCAACCTGATCCGATCGTTTGGTAAAAAGGTCGGCATCGTGCTCAACCCGGCAACGCCGGTGGAATTCATCCAGCACTATATTCACCTGCTGGACAAAATCACCGTAATGACGGTGGATCCTGGCTATGCCGGTCAGCCGTTTATTCCTGAAATGCTTAATAAAGTCAGCCAGCTGCGGGATCTTAAGCTCAAGCACGGCTACAAGTATTTGATCGAAATCGACGGATCCTGCAACGAGCGCACCTATCAGGATCTGATGGGCGCGGGCGCAGAAGTGTTAATTGTGGGCACCTCCGGCCTGTTCAATCTGGATCAAGATCTGGATAAGGCGTGGGACAAAATGCTCGATCAGATGCGCATGGCACGTCAAGCAGCCTAAGGGCAGGAGAGCCGTATGCAGTATTTTCTCGGCGTAGATATTGGCGGCACCAACACCCGTTTGATGCTGATGGATGCCAACCAGCAGTTTCAGGGTTACTACAAGGTCGCGACGCAGTCTTGGGCCAGGCTTGGCGACCCGTTAAGCGGGCTTGAACAGCTTATCGGCGGCTATTTACAGCAGGCCGGGAAAAGGCAGCAGATTGCCCGCATCATGCTCGGCCTGCCGGGTATTCTGTCGCGGGACCGGAAAACGGTGCTCTCGCTGCCGTTTATTCCGTCGCTCGACGACCAGCCGGTGGCGACGCTGTTGGGCCAGCGTCTCGGGCTGCCGGTGGTGATGGATAAAGACGTTAACCACCTGATGTGGTGGGATTTAACTCGCCTTAACACCTTGCCAGACGTCGCGGTTGGGGTGTATCTGGGCACCGGTTTAGGCAACAGCCTGTGGCTGAATCAGGATTTTTATCACGGTGCGCACGGCGCAGCAGGCGAGCTGGGTCACATTCCTTTAGCGGAAAATCCGGCATTTTGTCCCTGTGGCAAAGTCGGCTGTGTCGAGACCCTCACCTCGGGCAACTGGCTGGCGGGCTGGAAGCGCCAGCACGCCGCAGATACCGCTTTTGAACAGCTGTTTGTGCTGCACGGCGCGCATGCCGATCTGCTGGAGTTTGTCGAACGGCTGGCGCGCACTATTGCCACCGAGATGAACATTCTCGATCCGCAGTATCTGATTTTAGGCGGCGGCGTGCTGTCGATGGCCGGGTTCCCGCTGGCGCGGCTGGAGCAGCAAATTCGCAGCCACCTGCGCGGCCCGCAGCCCGCTAACGGCCTGACCATTGTGCAAAGCGGCGTGACCGACGAAACCGGCTGTCGCGGCGCCTGCCTGGCCGCGCAGCGCGACTTCAACCGTTTCGATCCACAGCAGCATCATGGCGCACCCGCGAGTTCCGGCATCGAAATGCCCGTAAGGAGAAAGGCATGAAAAAAGGCAAAGTCTGCGTTCTTGGCTCGTTTAACCTGGATATCGTGGCGGGAATGTCGCGTTTCCCGCAGCCGGGCGAATCACTCATCGCCCATAACAGCATGATGGGCGCGGGCGGCAAGGGCGCTAACCAGGCGGTCGCCGCCCTGCGCGCCGGTGCCCGAGTGCACTATATCGGTAAAATTGGCCGTGACGATTTTGGCAGCTTCGCCCGTCGGCATCTCGATGGCGCAGGCTTTGACGCCGTGACGCTGTTCTCTACCGGCGAGTATCCTACCGGCAACGCGCTGATTTACGTCGCCGGTGTCGATGCCGAAAACATGATTGCGGTCGATCCCGGCGCTAATCTGACCTTCACTGCCGACGAGGTCGAGTCCTGCCGTCCGGCGATCGCCGCCGCCGATATTCTGCTGACCCAGCTGGAAAATAATCTGCCGGCGATCGAGAAAGTGATTGCCATCGCCAAAGAGGCGGGCACCTACATCATCCTTAACCCCGCGCCGTTCCAGCCGGTTTCCGACGCGCTGCTGGCGCAGGTCGATCTGCTAACCCCCAATGCCACCGAGTGCTCGCTGCTGACCGGCATTAAGGTTCAGGATCTGCCCTCGGCGCAGCAGGCGGCACAGCTGCTGCACGACAAAGGCATTAACGCGCTGATTATTACCCTCGGTACCCAGGGCGCGCTGCTGTCGGTGGCGGGCCAAACTCAGCGGGTGGCCGCCTTCCCGGCGGTACCGAAAGACACCACCGGCGCGGGGGATGCCTTTAACGGCGCGCTGGCGGCGCAGATCGCCAGCGGCGTGGCGCTAGCGGAGGCGGCAGATTTCGCCTCGGCCTATGCGTCGGTGTGCGTCGAACGGGCGGGGGCGGCGGCATCGATGCCCACCTACGAGGAGGCGCTGGCGCGTCAAAATGCCCGGCAGGCGTTGATTGTCCAATAACATTTAGGTAGTAAATAATCACCTAACTGACACCTGACTGAAATACAGAAAGACTAGGGTAAGCATCCTATTGAGGGCCGCTGGACAAATAGCGATGCGACACAAGATGTTCCCATACCTGATTTTATTGCCGACTCTGGTCTTTCTGTTAGCTTTTACCTACTTTCCGCTGCTGCGTTCGGCAATGGACAGCCTGTTCGATAGCCGCATGGCCAGTGACAGTCCGCCGTTTGTGGGCCTGCAAAACTATCAACGCCTGTTTGCCGATGGCGTATTCTGGCGTGCTCTGCTCAATAACCTGCTCTATGTCCTGATGACGGTGATCCCCGGCATCGTGCTGGCGCTGCTGTTGGCGGTGGCACTGTGGGAGAATACCGGCCTCAACCGCTGGCTGCGTACTGCGTTTTTCTTCCCGATGATTATCCCGCTGGTCAGCGCCGCTACCCTGTGGCTGTTTATCTTTATGCCGGGCATGGGGCTGCTCGATTACTACCTCGCCAAGCTCTTTGGCCCGCAGAACAATAATTATCTTGGCATGAGCAACAGCGCGCTGATTGCGCTGAGCGTGATTGGCGTTTGGAAATTTGCCGGTTATTACATGCTGTTCTTCCTCGCCGGACTGCAGTCGATCCCCGCCTCGGCCCGCGAAGCCGCGCTGATGGAGGGGGCGACGCGGGTACAGGTGTTCTTCTATATCACGCTGCCGCTGCTGCGTCCGACCCTCAGTTTTGTGGTCACTATCGCGCTGATTTACTCCATTACCCAAATTGACCACGTCGCGGTGATGACCCAGGGTGGGCCAAATAACGCCACCACCGTGCTGCTTTATTACATTCAAAGCCTCGCCAACGACACCCACGACTTAGGCAAAGCCTCCGCCGCGACCTTTGTCACGCTGCTGCTGCTGTTTGCCTTCTCGGTGCTCAATTTGCGCGTTTTGGAAAGAGGAGCCCACCATGAGCGTTGAAATTTCTCCCTCTCGGACAGGCAAGCCCGCGCTGGGCAAGGCGCTGCGCCAGCGGTCGCTGCTGTTGCGTCGCAGTTCGCGCCTGACGCTGCCGATTTTACTGTGCTGCGCCGCGCTGCTGTGGCTAACGCCGTTTGTCTGGATGTTGTCATCGGCGTTTAGCGAAAGCAGTTTTTCGCCGCAGATGGCCTCGCTGCTGCCGCGTTTTCCGCTGACTCTCGACAACTTCAGGCAGGCCTGGGAAAGCGCCGACTGGCTGCGGCTGTATGCCAACACGCTGTTCTTCTCCTTCGGCACTTTTCTGGTTCAGCTGGTGACCATTACCACCGCCGGTTACGTCTTTGCCTACCACCAGTTTCGCGGCAAACAGACGCTGTTTTATCTGCTGCTGATCCAGCTGATGATCATGCCGGTGATCATGATGGTGCCCAACATGATGATCCTTAAACAGATTGGCCTGCTCAATACTCTCACCGGCACCATGATGCCGTATTTCGCCTCGGCGTTTGGCGTGTTCCTGATGCGCCAGGCGTTTCTGGCGATCCCGAAAGAAATAGAAGAGGCGGCGTTAATGGAAGGTTGTCGCTGGTGGCAGGTGGTATTTCGCGTCCTGATCCCGATGTCGTGGCCGGCGATCCTGGCCTTCGCCACCGTCAGCGTGACCTATCACTGGAACGAATATCTGTGGCCGCTGATGGTGCTAAACGATCCGGACAAACAGGTGCTGACCGTCGGCCTGGTGTCGTTTGCCATGGGGGCGGAGTCGGGCGGCCAGTGGGGGTTAATTACCTCCGGAACGCTGATGGTCTGCTTCCCGCTGATGTTGGCTTTCATTCTTTTTCAGAAACAGTTTCTTAAAAGTTTCGGCTTTTCAGGCATTAAATAAGGATCTCCTATGTTTTTAGCGCAAATATCCGACATGCATTTCCGCAGCCACGGCCGCAAGCTGTATGACTTTATCGACGTTAACGGCGGCAACGCCGAAGTGGTGAGCCAGCTCAATGCGCTGGAAGAACGCCCGGACGCGGTGGTGATCACCGGCGATATCGTTAACTGTGGCCTGGCCTCCGAGTATCAGGTGGCACGCCAGATCTTGAGCAACTTGCACTATCCGCTGTATATCATTCCCGGCAACCACGACGATAAATCGCAGTTTCTCGAGGCGATGGCGCCGCTATGTCCGCGGCTGGGAAGCGATCCACAGAACATGCGCTACGCGGTCGATGATTTCGGTATGCGCCTGCTGTTTATCGATACCAGCGTCGCGGGCGAGTCTAAGGGCTGGCTGAGCGAGGAAACGCTGTCGTGGCTCGAAGCGCAGCTGGAGCAGGGCGGCGAGAAGCCGACGGCGGTGTTTATGCATCATCCACCGATCAAGCTGGGCTCGGCGCAGATGGACCGCATCGCCTGTGAAAACGGTGACCGGCTGCTCGCGCTAATCGATCGTTTTCCGTCGCTGTGCCGGGTGTTCTGCGGCCACACCCATCGTTTGATTTTTACTCAGTATCGGCAGGCGATTATTACCACCATTCCCGGCACCGTGCATCAGGTGCCTTACTTCCACGACAACCCTGCGCCGTATTTTAACCTCGAACCCGCCGCTTGCCTGATGCATCGGTTGATCGACAACAGCGGGCTGGTGAGCTATCTGCATCCGCTGTCGCAGTATCCGGGACCCTATCTTTATGATGCCAATATCAGCTGCCCGGTGGACGAAAAATAATGTCGAGTATCCGTCTGGAAAATATCAGCAAACGGTTTGATGGTAGTTTAGCGGTTAACAACCTGTCGCTGGAGATCGCCGACGGCGAGTTTTTGGTGCTGGTGGGGCCGTCCGGCTGTGGCAAAAGCACGCTACTGCGGCTGTTGGCCGGTCTGGAACCGGTCAGCGAGGGGCGCATTGTGCAGCAGGGGATCGACATCACCGACCTCGAACCGCGCGAGCGCAACTTCTCGATGATCTTCCAGAACTACGCGCTGTTTCCGCACATGACCGTTGAGCAGAACATTACCTTTGGCATGCGCATGCGCAACGAACCCAAGTCGCAGCATCGGGCGCGGGTCGACCGAGTGGCGGACCTGCTGCAGTTGGGCGAGCTGCTGGGCCGCAAGCCGGGCAAGCTTTCCGGCGGACAGCGGCAGCGCGTGGCAATGGCGCGGGCCATCGTGCGCGATCCTAAGCTGTTTTTAATGGACGAACCGTTGTCGAACCTTGATGCCCGGCTGCGCACCGAGGTGCGCGACGGCATTATGACGCTGCATCAGCAGTTAAAGACCAGCACGGTTTACGTGACCCACGATCAGATGGAAGCCATGACCATGGCCGATAGGATTGCGGTGCTTAACGGCGGTCAGCTGCAGCAGATTGGCGCGCCGCAGACGCTGTATGCTCATCCGGCCAACCTGTTTGTGGCCGGGTTTATCGGCACGCCAGCGATGAATATTTTCAAACTTCCCTGCCGCGACGGCGTGGTGATGATTGCCGATCGGCCGCTGAGTCTGCCGACAACCGCTCACGCCCGCCAACTGACAGAGGTGTATTTGGGCATCAGACCCGAACATATCTGCGACAGCGAGGGCAATCAGGGCGCGGCGAATCAATCTCCGCTGGGCGAGCGAGTCCGCCTCGAGGCTTCACTCAGGCAATGCGAGCTGCTGGGAGCCGATTACCTCAATCATGCCCGCACCGAGCTCGGCGAAATGCGCTACCTGCGTGAAAATCGTGGCGCTGCCCCCCGGGCCAATCAATCGGTTAGCCTGAGTTTTTCCTTGCAAGACATTCATCTTTTTTCTGGCCAAAACCAGCAAAATTTACACTGGGAGAGTTCACATGCGTAATATTCAGGCCCTTGCCTTAGCGGTCACCATGATGGCCGCAGGCAGCGCAGCGGCAAAACAGAGTATCGACTTTATGTTCCCCGCGCCGGTCGACGGCAAACTGACGATGGAGATGACCCAGGTCATCAAACAGTTTAACCAGTCGCAGAATGACGTCGAAGTGCGCGGGATTTTCACCGGCAGCTATGACACCACCAAGGTCAAGGCCGAGGCGGCGGCAAAATCGGGTGAGCCACCGGCGCTGGTGATTATGTCGGCCAACTTCACCGCCGATCTGGCGATTAAAAATGAAATCCTGCCGATGGACGAGCTGTTTAAATACGGCAACCAAAAGGCCTCGCCGTTTTTGACTGAAAACTTCTGGCCCGCGATGCGCCAGAATGCGCAGGTTAACGGCATCACCTATGCGATCCCATTCCATAATTCGACGCCAATCCTCTATTACAACAAGGACCTGTTCAAGAAGGCCGGTATCGATCACCCACCGGCTGACTGGGCTGAGATGCTGGCCGATGCCAAGAAACTCACCGATCGGTCCAAAGGCCAGTGGGGCGTGATGCTGCCCTCGACCAATGACGATTATGGCGCCTGGATCCTCTCCGCGCTGACTCGCGCCAACGGCGGCAACTATTACAATGCCGACTATCCGGGTGAGGTGTATTACAACCAGCCATCGACCATTGGCGCGCTGCGCTTCTGGCAGAACCTGGTGTATCGCGACAAAGTGATGCCCGAGGGCGTGTTGAACTCTAAACAGATCAGCGCGGCGTTCTTCTCCGGCAAGCTGGGCATGGCGATGCTAAGCACCGGCGCGCTAGGCTTTATGCGTGAAAATAGCAAAGATTTCGAGCTGGGCGTGGCGATGATGCCGAAAGAGGTGCGCAATGCGGTGACCATCGGCGGTGCAAGCCTGGTGAGCTTTAAGGGGATTTCGGACGATCAGAAAAAAGCCGCTTACGTCTTCCTGCAATATCTGGTTAGCCCGCAGGTCAACGGCAGCTGGAGCCGCTTTACCGGCTACTTCTCACCGCGCATTGCCGCTTACGATACGCCTGAAATGAAAGATTATCTCGCCAGGGATCCGCGCGCGGCCATTGCCCTGCAACAGCTTAAATTTGCGCAGCCGTGGTATGCAACCTATGAAACCGTGGCGGTGAGACAGGCGCTGGAAAACCAGCTCGGTGCCTTGATGAACGATGCCAAACTGACGCCGGAAGCGGCCGCCGCCGAGGCACAGAAGCAGGCAGACGGCATCATGAAGCCGTATAACCAGCAAACTGCCTTACAGGTGCCATAGGTTAGCGCTTAAGGTTCAAGCGGCGGGGCCGATAACGCGCCGGCGCTTGAAATCGCGCAATTTTTTAGTGGTTTAAAACGCGATTACTTTAGCCAGCCCTGCTCATAGGCGTGATTGAGGTGCACCAGCAAATGCTCCCACAGCCCAGGGTTAATTTCGCTGATGAAGGCATTGCGCGATAGCACCTGCTCAAGACGAATGTTGTTTTCGACCCAGCTCTGGCCCTTATTGTTAAGGTTCATGACTACCGGCAGCACGCGGTCGATCAGCAGGGCAAAGCGCGCCTCGGCCGTTTCACCCGCTTCATACTCGTCCCACAGCGTGCGGAACTGCTGATTTAACGGCGCGGGCAGCAGGCCAAACAGCCGATCGGCGGCCTCAACCTCTTTCGCATGAATGGCTTCACGGGCGGCCAGGTCATACACCAGCACGTCACCGGCGTCGATCTCTACGATGTCATGCAGCAACGCCATGCGAATAACTTTTTGAATATCGACGTCTTTTGCGGCATACGGTGCCAGACTCATGGCGGCAACCGCAAAATGCCAGCTGTGCTCGGCCGAATTTTCCTGACGCTGCGTACCCAGAACCTTGGTACGGCGCTGCACGCTTTTCAATTTATCGATTTCCATCAGGAATTGAAAAACTTCGGTCATTGGGCCGAAATTAAGTGCCGGAGAGGCTACGGACATAATTACACCTTAGTCATTAGAGACGGCTAATAGTCATAAGAGACGGCTAATTCGGAAAAATTCTTAAAAGGCATTTCAAACGTAATGGGTAATACGATAAAGCTAATCAGTAAAAAAATCATGCTTTAAGAGAATTTGCAGAATAATTACCCCAGACATCGCCCAACCTTTAGACATAAATTGCAAATCTGTTTAAGGAGTAGTGACAGCGGGATATACAATTTTTAAGCTTACACGTGTACACTGGAATCGTTGTCAGCTAGAGTGCTCTCGCAGCATATCGTTTGTTTTCTGGTCTCGAGGTTCTTAATAAATGGATAAAGTTTCACCGCACCGATATCCGTGGGCAGAAGAGATCGCCAATAGCATCAGTCACGGCGTTGGCATCATTTTAGGCATCGTTGGGCTAGTCCTTTTACTGGTCCAGGCCGTTGGCGTAAACGCCAACGTTACCGCCATCACCAGCTATAGCCTGTACGGTGGCAGCATGATTTTGCTGTTTTCCGCCTCTACGCTCTATCACGCAATTCCCCATGAGAGAGCCAAATATTGGCTTAAAAAACTCGACCACTGCGCGATCTATTTATTGATTGCCGGAACTTATACGCCGTTCCTAATGGTCGGGTTGGATTCGCCGTTGGCCAAGGGGTTGATGATCGTCATCTGGTCTATCGCCGGCTTTGGGGTGATCTTTAAACTGGCGTTTGCTCACCGCTTCGAGGTGCTGTCGCTGGTGATTTATCTGACCATGGGCTGGCTGTCGCTGATAGTGATTTATCAACTGGCAGTGAAACTCTCGATAGGTGGCGTGGTGCTGCTGGCCGCAGGTGGCGTTATTTATACCCTGGGCGTAATCTTCTATGCCTCTAAACGCTTTCGTTTTGGGCATGCTATCTGGCACGGTTTTGTGTTGGGAGGCTGCTTCTGCCATTTCCTGGCTATTTACTATTACGTCTGATTAGGGCGTCGGGTTACTGGGTGTGATGATTACCTTTGACTGGGGCCTCTGGTTATTACCTTTGACTAAGGCGTGTGACTATTACGTTGGATGATTAGGTTTAACCAGGCAGCTAACGACGCGATTTGACCTTCCGCATTAAGTAAGCCAGCAACCTGCTCCCCGTGCTTCGCCGTGATCAAGCGCGGGGGACATTGTTGACATTAGCAGCCGTCTACGCGTAAAACACCTATCCACTTCAACGCCACTACAACGCCAGTTTAATACCGCCGTAATGCCTGATGCGTCCCTTGCGGGCTTACTTCGTCTCTTCTAAAGAGTACGGCAACGGCTGCACCCGCAGCGAACTGCTGGCTTCGTCGCGCACGCGCAGCACGCTGTCGATGTCCAAATCATTGTTCAGCACCGCCTGCACCCACACCGCGCCGTCGTTAAGTTGAACCGCGGCCAGCACGTTGCCGGTCCTGCGCCAGTTCTCGCCTAACTGCAGCTCGAGGTCATCGCCTGCTGCCGGAACCTTGCTGGATTTACCCGCCAACCAATACAGCGCGCGCTTGTTGGCCCCGCGATACTTGGCGCGTGCGACCATCTCCTGACCGGCGTAGCAGCCCTTGGTGAAGCTGATACCGTCGAGCGCCTGAATATTGGTCGCCTGAGGAATAAACTGCACGCTATTCACGGTGTCGATTACCGGCAAACCGGCTTCGATATCCAGCGCCAGCCACTGCTGACTGTCGTTTAACTGCGCCTGCTCGCCGATTTCTGCCGTCAACTGCTCGGCTTTTTCAGGGCTGGTGATAATCAAATAGCGCGCGGCGGGCAGCGGCAGATACAGCAGCGTGGTTTCATCCTGCTGCACAACCTGATGAGTCGCATCGGGCAGGGTGGCAAATATGCCTTTCAGCGCCGCGCTGGCCTGGAACCCGGCAACGCCGAGCAGCACCGCGTCATCGTCGGCGGTGAAGGTAATCTTGGAGAACACCGCGTACTTCTTCATCTCGCTCAACTGCTGGTCACGCAGGTTGCGACGCTCAATAAACGCCATGCCGTCGCCGCGCTTGAACAGGCGCATATTGCTCCACATTTTGCCTTTGGCGTCGCAGTGGGCGCACAGCACGTGCTGCTCGGGAGCCAGTTTCTCAACGTCGGCGGTAACCTGACCCTGTAAATAGGTGAGCGTGTCGGCTCCGGTCACGGTGACCAGCGCCCAGTCTTCCAGCGACACAACGGTCAGCGGAAGGTGCGAAGAAGATGAAGGCTTTTGCGGAGGAAACGGGTACTTGTACGTCATTATGTGTCCTAATCCTGGGCAGCTGATATAGGGAATTATAAAGGCATGGTAAAAGAGCTTAGCGGCTTTGAAAACACTTATCGGTACTCTTTACGGCATGTCTCGCATCGATTGCTTAGTTGTTGCCGTCGACGGCAGGGCTTTTGCGGCCGGTGGTGCAAAATTTAACATCCTGTGGCATCGGCACGCCGAAAAGTTACGCCTCACGACCTCAGGCTGATAGAATCCCTGTGCAAATATAAAAAAACAGAATTGCCGAATTTCTACAAAATGGATACCCGCACAATGGATATTAACAACAAATCCCGCATCCAATGGGCCTGCCGTCGTGGCATGAAAGAGTTGGATATGGCGATTATGCCGTTCTTTGTGTACGAGTTTGATACGCTGAACGATACCGATAAAACGCAGTTTGCCCGACTGCTGGAGTGCGATGACCCAGACCTGTTTAACTGGCTGATGAACTACGGCGAGCCTGACGACGCCGAGTTAAAACGTATCGTTGCCCTAATCCAAACGCGAAATAAAGATCGTGGCCCTGTGGCAATGTGATCTTCGCGTGTCGTGGCACAGCCAGCTGTTTTCGCTGGCGGTGCACGGCGTGCTGATTTTACTGATCCTGCTGCTGCCGTGGCCGCCGGGAGACTGGGTTATCTGGCTCACGCTGCTGTTGATCATGGTGTCGCAGGCTATTCGCAGCCAGCGGCGCATCGGTGCGCGCAGCGGCGAAATAGCGCTGTTGGCGCAGGACCGACTGCTGTGGCGCAAGCTGGAATGGCGCATTAAGCAGCCGGCGTGGATGATTGACAGCGGGATCCTGCTGTCGCTCACCCGCGAGCAAAAACCGCGAGGCTGGCGACGGGTGCTGCGCCGCAACAGGCAAAAGCTGTGGTTGGCTTCTGACAGTATGAGTGAAGCAGAGTGGCGGCACCTCAGGCAGATCCTGCTGACCGGCAGGCGCGATCCGAGGCGACCCAGACCCATCACCACCCGCTGTAAAAGCGACCGCGGGCGGTAGTTGGGTAAGTCGCCACCGTGGCGCGTGGCGCTAGCCGTTATTTAAAGCAGGGCGTCCATTTCCAGCAGGATTTGGTCACACCACTCCTGTAGCCGGTCTTCGCTCATTTCAAACTGATTGACCTCATCCAGCGCCAGCCCGACAAAATGCTTGCCGTCGGCGCTGAGCGGTTTAGGGCTGGTGAACTCGAAGCCCTCAATCGGCCAGAAACCAATAAACTGCACGCCCATCGGCAACAGTCGATCGTAGAGCATGCCCAGCGCATCGAGGAACCACTCGCCGTAGCCCAGCTGGTCGCCCATGCCGTACATGGCAACAATTTTACCGCGCAGGTTTAACGTGGTGAGCTGGTCCCAGACCGCTTCCCAGTCTTCCTGGATCTCGCCAAAGTCCCAGGTCGGAATACCGAGGATCAGAATGTCGTAATCTTCCATTTTAGAAGGCTCGACGTCCTTTAAATTGTGAAGATCCACCAAGTCTTCGCCCAAAATTTCGCGGATTTTCTCCGCCGCCATTTCGGTGTAACAGGTGCTTGAACCGTAGAAAAGACCAATCTTCATTATTCTTGCTGCCGTGCTGAGTCAATCAATCAATGAATGGCGCTGAGTGTACCAGATTTGCGCCAAGTTAAGGCATAATGCGCGGGTGTTACCTTCGCGGTAAGCGCACCCAGAAACAACACCAAGGAGACAACGTGCCCACACCAGACGATGGCCAAATACTGGTCGAACAGTTTCTCGATGCACTGTGGCTGGAAAGAAACCTCGCCGAAAATACGCTGGCTTCCTATCGTTTGGACCTGAAGTCGCTGCAAAACTGGCTACAGCAGCATAATACTGATTGGCTTCGCGCGCAGCCTATCGACCTGCAGCTGTTCCTGGCCGAGCGCGTCGACGGCGGTTACAAGGCCAGCAGCTCGGCGCGGCTGTTGAGCGCCATGCGACGCTTCTTTCAGTATCTGAACCGGGAATCACTGCGCGACGACGATCCGACCGCGCTGCTGTCGTCCCCCAAGCTGCCGCAGCGGCTGCCTAAAGATCTCAGCGAGACGCAGGTTGAAGCGCTGCTGGCCGCGCCGAGCACCGATATTCCGCTAGAGCTGCGTGATAAGTCGATGCTCGAACTGCTTTACGCCACCGGCCTTCGCGTTTCCGAGCTGGTAGGGTTGACGCTCAGTGACATCAGCGTGCGTCAGGGCGTGGTGCGGGTGATCGGTAAGGGCGATAAAGAGCGCCTGGTGCCGCTGGGAGAAGAGGCGGTGTACTGGCTGGAAAATTATTTCGAGCACGGTCGTCCCTGGTTGCTAAACGGTCAGTCACTGGACATTGTTTTTCCGAGCAATCGTAGCCAAAAAATGACCCGACAGACATTCTGGCACCGCATAAAGCATTATGCTGTGCTGGCCGGTATCGACGCCGAAAAGCTGTCGCCTCACGTGCTGCGCCACGCCTTCGCCACTCACTTGTTGAACCACGGTGCCGACCTGCGGGTAGTGCAAATGCTTTTAGGCCACAGTGACCTGTCGACCACCCAGATTTATACCCATGTAGCCACGGAGCGTTTAAAGCAGCTACATCAACAACATCACCCTCGCGCCTGATCCGAGGGACACACAGGACGTAACGATGAACAAAAATATCATGATGATAACCCTGCTTGCCGCCGGGCTGAGCAACCTAGCCCACGCCGACGAGGCCGCCTTAAAGGCGACGTTTAGCCGGATCGGGCTCGACAACCCCGAGGTCAGCGCCACGCCGATCAAGGGCTTACACGCGGTAACCACGCCGCAGGGCGTGATCTACATCAGCGAAGACGGCAAGTACGTGCTGCAAGGCCCGCTGTATGACGTCAGCGGCGCACGACCGGTTAATCTCAGTAATCAGGCGCTGGTGGCTAAACTCAACGCGCTGAAAGATGAGATGATTGTTTACCCGGCGGCGAAACAGCAGCGCGTCATCACGGTGTTCACCGATATTTCCTGTGGTTATTGCCAACGGCTGCATCAGCAGATGAAAGGCTACAACGACGTAGGCATTACCGTGCGTTATCTGGCCTTCCCGCGCACCGGGCTTGGCTCGCCGACCGAGCTGCAGATGCAGTCAGTCTGGAATACCGCCAACCGCAACAGGGCGCTGGACGAAGCGATGCGCGGTGAAGCAGTGTCGCCAATTGCTAAAACCGCCGACAGCCGGGTTGATATTTCGAAACATTTCGAGTTGGGCCAACAGCTTGGCGTTACCGGAACCCCGGCGGTGGTGCTGGAAGACGGCACCGTGCTGCCGGGCTATCAACCGCCTGCGGCGATGGCCGAGGCGCTTGGCATCAAAGCCTAAGACATTAATAAACGCCTGCTCGTAGGGTTAGGCGTTCCTGTAATTATTTAAGGTTGAATTAGTGACAGTAAAGACCCAGCTCAGACGCCGTACCCCGGACGATGGCGCAGACTTACCCGCCGACCTGGCCCCTTTACTGCGTCGCCTGTACGCCATGCGCGGCGTAAAGCAAGGTCAGGAACTCGAACGCGGCGTGCGTGGCCTGCTCGATTATAAGCAGCTCGACGGGATCGACGCGGCGGTAAGCCTGCTGCAAACGGCGCTGGCCGAGCGGCTGCAAATCATGATCGTCGGCGATTTCGACGCCGACGGTGCCACCAGTACCGCACTCACCGTGCTGTCGTTGCGCAGCATGGGCTGCGACAGCGTGAAGTATCTGGTGCCTAACCGTTTTGAAGACGGCTACGGGCTGAGTCCTGAAGTGGTCGAACAGGCCGCCGCGCGCGGTGCGCAACTGATCCTCACCGTAGATAATGGCATTTCGTCTCACGCGGGCGTTGATCTTGCGCATGAGAAGGGCATTCAGGTGTTGATTACCGACCACCACCTGCCCGGTGAGACGCTGCCCGCCGCCGAGGCGATTATCAACCCTAACCTGCACGGCTGCGCGTTCCCGTCTAAATCGCTGGCCGGCGTCGGGGTGGCGTTTTACCTGATGCTGGCGCTGCGCAGCAGGCTGCGTGACAGCGGTTGGTTTGAACAGCGCGGGCTAGCGATGCCTAACCTGGCCGAATGGCTCGATCTCGTGGCCCTCGGCACGGTGGCCGACGTCGTGCCGCTAGACACCAACAACCGTATCTTGGTTTATCAGGGCCTTAACCGCATTCGTGCCGGTAAGTGCCGCCCCGGCGTGCGGGCACTGCTCGAAGTGGCGGGGCGCGATGCGCGTCAACTGACCGCCAGCGACCTGGGTTTTGCGCTGGGTCCACGGCTGAACGCCGCCGGTCGTCTCGATGATATGTCGATCGGCGTCGCTTTGCTGCTCAGCGAAGACATGGCGCAGGCCAGAGCCTTAGCCAGTGATTTGGATGCGCTAAACCTGACCCGCCGTGAAATCGAGCAGGGTATGCAGGTTGAGGCGCTGGCGCTGTGTGAGAAGCTTGAGACCAGCGCCGAGGATCTGCCGCTTGGCCTGGCGATGTATCACGCCGAGTGGCATCAGGGCGTGGTGGGTATTTTAGCCTCGCGCCTCAAAGAGCGCTTTAACCGCCCGGTGATCGCCTTCGCGCCGGCGGGCGACGGGGTGCTCAAAGGCTCCGGGCGCTCGATTAACGGACTGCATATGCGCGACGCGCTAGAGCGAATTGATACCCTGAATCCGGGGTTGATGATGAAGTTCGGCGGTCACGCCATGGCCGCCGGCCTTTCGCTGGAAGAGAGCAAGTTTGAGCAGTTCCGCGACTGCTTTGCCGAGCTGGTGGGCGAGTGGTTAGATCCTTCTCATCTCGAAGGCGTGGTGTGGTCCGACGGCGAACTGACCGCCCAGCAACTGTCTTTAGAAACCGCAGAGCTGCTGCGCGACGGCGGTCCGTGGGGGCAGGCGTTCCCCGAGCCGGTGTTTGATGGCACCTTCCGCATCCTGCAGCAGAAGTTGCTAAAAGATCGCCATCTCAAGGTGATGATAGAGCCGCTGGGCGGCGGTCCGCTGCTCGACGGTATTGCCTTCAATATCGATCCGACGCTGTGGCCCGACAGCAGCGTGCGCGAGGTTCAGCTGGCCTACCGGCTCGACATTAACGAATACCGCGGGAATCGCAGCGTTCAGTTGATGATCCAGCATCTGTGGCCGCGCTAGCAGGCGAGGCTGCGCCGCCGCCACCGGCCCGCTATTTTGCAGGATCAAGGGTATAAAACAGCCGCATATTCCTTTAGAATACGCGGTTCGAATGGCGCTGTGCCAGATACGACCTAACGTAAGACGCGAAAAAAATCATGTTTGAAATTAATCCGGTAAAAAACCGCATTCAAGACTTGGCCGACCGGGCCGCGGTTATTAGGGGGTATCTTTGACTATGATGCCAAGAAAGAACGCCTCGAAGAAGTAAACGCCGAGCTGGAACAGCCGGACGTATGGAACGAACCTGAACGCGCGCAGGCGCTGGGCAAAGAGCGCTCGGCGCTGGAAGCCATTGTCGATACTATCGACGAACTGACTCAGGGACGTGAAGACGTTATTGGCCTTTTGGAGCTGGCGGTCGAAGCCGACGACGAAGAGACCTTTAACGAAGCCGCCGCCGAACTCGACGTTTTGATGGGCAAGCTCGAGCAGCTTGAGTTCCGTCGCATGTTCTCCGGCGAATACGACAGCGCCGACTGCTACCTGGACATCCAGGCAGGCTCCGGCGGTACCGAAGCACAGGACTGGGCCAGCATGCTGCTGCGCATGTTCCTGCGCTGGGCCGATTCACGCGGCTTCAAGACCGAAATTATTGAAGAGTCCGATGGCGACGTTGCTGGCACCAAGTCTGCCACCGTCAAGATCATCGGCGACTACGCCTTCGGCTGGCTGCGCACTGAAACCGGCGTTCACCGCCTGGTGCGTAAGAGCCCGTTCGACTCAGGCGGCCGTCGTCATACCTCTTTCAGTTCGGTATTCGTTTACCCGGAAGTTGACGACGATATTGATATCGAAATCAATCCGTCCGATTTGCGTATCGACGTTTACCGCGCCTCCGGTGCCGGTGGTCAGCACGTCAACAAAACCGAATCTGCGGTACGTATTACCCACATGCCAACCAACATTGTGGTGCAGTGTCAGAACGACCGTTCACAGCATAAGAACAAAGATCAGGCCATGAAGCAGCTGAAAGCCAAGCTTTATGAGTATGAGATGCAAAAGAAAAATGCTGATAAACAACAGGCCGAAGACAACAAGTCCGATATCGGTTGGGGCAGCCAGATCCGTTCTTACGTTCTGGATGACTCCCGTATCAAAGACCTGCGTACGGGTGTTGAAACGCGTAATACACAGGCCGTATTAGATGGCGACCTGGATAAATTCATCGAAGCAAGTTTGAAAGCCGGGTTATAAGGAACCAAAATGTCTGAGCAACAACCCACTGAGCAACAGCCGCAGGGCACCGAACAGGTGCAAGAACTTAACAACGAGCTGAAAGCGCGTCGTGAGAAGCTGGCCATTTTGCGTGAAAAAGGCATCGCTTTCCCGAACGATTTCCGTCGTGACAGCATTTCCGATGCACTGCACGCCGCCTACGGCGACAAAGAAAACGAAGAGCTGGAAGCGCTGAACGTCGAGGTTACCGTCGGTGGCCGTATGATGACCCGCCGTATCATGGGTAAAGCGTCATTCGTGACGCTGCAAGACGTCGGCGGCCGCATTCAGCTGTACGTTTCCCGTGATGACCTGCTTGAAGGTCAGTACAACGAAGAGTTCAAGAAGTGGGACCTGGGCGATATCCTCGGCGCTCGCGGTAAGCTGTTCAAAACCAAGACCGGCGAACTGTCTATCCACGTGACCGAACTGCGCCTGCTGACCAAAGCGCTGCGTCCGCTGCCAGACAAGTTCCACGGCCTGGCCGATCAGGAAACTCGCTATCGCCAGCGTTATCTCGACCTGATCGCTAACGACGACTCACGTAACACCTTTAAAATCCGCTCTCAGATCATGGCTGGCATTCGCAAGTTCATGGTTGAGCAGGACTTTATGGAAGTTGAAACGCCAATGATGCAGGTGATCCCAGGCGGCGCGGCGGCGCGTCCGTTTATCACCCATCACAACGCGTTAGACATCGACATGTACCTGCGTATCGCGCCAGAGCTGTACCTCAAGCGTCTGGTGGTTGGCGGCTTCGATCGCGTGTTCGAGATCAACCGTAACTTCCGTAACGAAGGCGTTTCTCCGCGTCACAACCCAGAGTTCACCATGATGGAACTCTACATGGCGTACGCGGACTACCGTGACCTGATCGTGCTGACCGAATCGCTGTTCCGCACCCTGACCGAAACCGTGCTCGGCAGCAGCGTAGTGCAGTATGGCGACCAGACCTTCGACTTCGGCAAGCCGTTTGCCAAGTTGACCATGACCGAAGCTATCCTCAAATACCGTCCTGAGACCAACGTTGCAGACCTGGGCGACATGGCCAAGGCCAGCGCTATCGCCGAGTCTCTGGGGATCAAGATTGAGAAGAGCTGGGGCCTGGGCCGCGTAGTGTGCGAAATCTTCGAAGAAACCGCTGAAAGCCAGCTGATCCAGCCGACCTTCATCACCGAATACCCGGCAGAGGTTTCTCCGCTGGCGCGCCGCAACGACGACAACCCAGAAGTGACCGATCGCTTCGAGTTCTTCATCGGCGGACGTGAAATCGGTAACGGCTTCTCCGAGCTGAACGACGCAGAAGACCAGGCTCAGCGTTTCGCTGACCAGGTTTCCGCGAAAGACGCCGGTGACGACGAAGCGATGTTCTACGACGAAGACTACGTGACCGCGCTCGAGCACGGCATGCCACCGACCGCCGGTCTCGGCATCGGTATCGACCGTATGGTGATGTTGTTCACCGACAGTCACACTATCCGCGATGTTATTCTGTTCCCGGCCATGCGCCCACAGAACTAATATTGCCCACTCCCTCTTCTGCAAAGGAGAGGGAGTCTATCGACACCTTCCTTATATCTGCTTGAAATAAATCTACTTTACCCTCTCAAAGCGTCCTGCCTGATCCTCAAAGAGGCTCCAGTGGGTTAAAAAAAAGCTGCAATATCTATCGGTTAATTTGTATTAGCTAATAAAATTTTTACAACAAGAAACATTTATTGGCATCATTCGATAATTACACCTATTAACATTGTGGTAAAATTTTTACATATTCTCCCCTAGTACAGGGAAGAAATTAACAAATTATTACGCCAGCAATAGGCGTATAACAATTTTCTTAACTTTTTGGTTATAACAACACCTGCTATGTCGCCTAAAAATACTGGAAATTCCCGTAGAGACTTCCTTCTCAAAACCATCGCAATCGCCCCTGCAGTGGCTTTAAATGGAACCGGTTTCATCGCAATGTCTGCGCCCGCTCAGGCCCAGGCTAACGATGCAAAATCGTCTGACGCCTCAGGCCCGGTAACGGCACCTGACTATCATCCAACCAAATTCACCGCCGAAGAGTATGCCTTTTTGCAGGCTGCCGTGGCGCGTTTGATCCCCGCTGACGATCGCGGTCCTGGCGCGCTGGAAGCCGGCGTGCCGGAGTACATTGACCGCCAGATGGACACGCCTTACGCCACCGGTGCCAACTGGTACATGCAAGGGCCTTTCCATCCTGAAGCCGAGCACGACTTTGGCTATCAGCTGCCGCTGGGACCTTTCGCTATCTACCAGTTGGGTATCTCCGACGCCAACGACTATGCAAAGGCCAAGTTCGGCAAAGTGTTCAAAGACCTGACGCAAGATCAGCAAGAATCACTGTTGGGCGAGTTTGAGAGCGGCAAAGCCGAGTTTAAACAGGTTCCAAGCAAGACTTTCTTCTCCTTCCTGCTGCAAAACACCCGTGAAGGCTTCTTCTGCGACCCAATCCACGGTGGTAATCACCAGATGGTCGGTTGGAAGTTAATCGGATTCCCCGGTGCCCGTGCTGACTTTATGGACTGGGTTGAACGCGGCGAACGTTATCCGTTCCCGCCGGTGTCTATCAGTGGTGAAAGAGCGTAATTATGTCTAAAACAATGAAAAAAGTGGATGCCGTCATCGTCGGTTTCGGCTGGGCTGGCTCGATCATGGCCAAAGAACTGTCCGAAGCGGGTTTAAACGTGGTGGCGCTCGAGCGTGGCCCGAGCCGTGATACCTATCCTGACGGCGCGTATCCGCAGGTTGTCGATGAGCTGACCTATAACATCCGTAAAAAGCTGTTCCAGGACTTGTCTAAAAGTACCGTGACCATTCGTCACAACACCACCCAAACCGCGATGCCTTATCGCCAGCTTAACGCGTTCCTGCCTGGAACCGGTACCGGCGGTGCAGGCCTTCACTGGTCAGGCGTGCATTTCCGTGTCGATCCTATCGAACTGAACATGCGCAGCCACTATGAAGAACGCTATGGTAAGAAATTTATTCCGCAAGGGATGACCATTCAGGACTTCGGCGTTAACTATAACGAGCTAGAGCCGTTCTTCGACAAGGCCGAAAAAGTATTTGGCACCTCCGGTTCGCCGTGGACCATCAGGGGCCAGCAGCAGGCGGGCGCCAAGGGTACCGGTAACCCGTTTGCTCCCGACCGTTCGGATAAATTCCCGCTGCCGGCGCAAAAGCGCACCTATTCTGCCCAGCTGTTTGCTCAGGCGGCCGAGGCCGTGGGTTATCACCCTTACGACCTGCCATCGGCAAACACCTCTGCACCGTACACCAACACCTACGGCGCACAGATGGGCCCGTGTAACTTCTGCGGTTATTGCAGTGGCTACGCCTGCTACATGTATTCCAAGGCCTCGCCAAACGTCAATATCCTGCCCGCTCTGCGCCAGGAAGCGAAGTTTGAGCTGCGGAACAACTCTTACGTACTGCGCGTTAACCTGACCGGCGACAAAAAGCTGGCTACCGGCGTCACCTACGTCGATGCGCTGGGCCAGGAGGTTGAACAACCGGCCGATCTGGTGATCATCTCCGCGTTCCAGTTCCACAACGTGCACCTGATGCTGCTGTCCGGCATCGGCAAGCCGTACGATCCGGTGACTAACGAAGGCGTAGTGGGGCGTAACTTTGCCTACCAGAACCTGACCACCATCAAAGCGTTCTTCGAGACCGACAAATTCACCAACACCTTCATCGGTGCCGGTGGTAACGGTGTCGCGGTTGACGACTTCAACGCCGACAACTTTGACCATGCGAAATACGGCTTCGTGGGCGGCTCACCTTTCTGGGTAAACCAGGCCGGTTCCAAGCCGATCTCTGGCGTAGCGACACCTCCAGGTACCCCGAACTGGGGCAGCAAGTGGAAATCTGCGGTGGCCGATTCGTACACCCACAACGTCTCGATGGACGCCCACGGTGCGCACCAGTCTTATCGCGCCAACTATCTGGATCTCGATCCGACCTACAAAGACATTCACGGCCAACCGCTGCTGCGTATGACCTTTGACTGGCAGCCGAACGACATCACCATGTCGCAGTTTATGCATGACAAAATGCACAAAATTGCCGTCGCGATGAACCCGAAAATGATCTCCGGTTCGCCTAAAACGGCCGATACGCACTTTGATACCACGGTGTACCAGACGACTCACATGAACGGCGGCGCCATCATGGGTGAAGATCCGAAGACCAGTGCCATCAACCGCTATCTGCAAAGCTGGGACGTGCATAACGTCTTTGTGCCGGGTGCGTCGGCGTTCCCACAAGGTTTGGGCTACAACCCAACCGGACTGGTTGCCGCGTTAACGTATTGGTCTGCAAAAGCAATTCGCGAGACCTATTTGAAAAACCCAGGCCCATTGGTTCAGGCATAAGGAAATCGCTATGAAAACACTACTTTCTGCCTTGTTCCTGGGCTCGATCGCCTTTGCCGCGCTGGCCGATGACAACAGCGGTTCAGACCTGATCAAACGCGGTGAATATCTGGCCAAAGCCGGTGACTGCGTGGCCTGCCACACCTCGCCGGGCGGCACGCCGTTCGCCGGTGGCTTGAAGATGGTGACGCCAATCGGCGCTATCTATTCAACCAACATCACGCCGGATAAAACCAACGGCATCGGTGACTACACGCTCGAAGACTTCGAAAACGCGGTGCGTAAAGGCGTAGCGAAGAACGGAGACACGCTGTATCCGGCGATGCCGTTCCCGTCTTACTCCGTGGTCAGCGATGAAGATATGCAGGCGCTGTATGCCTACTTCATGCACGGCGTTGCGCCGGTTGCACAGCCAAATCGTGCGACCGACATTCCGTGGCCGCTGTCGATGAGATGGCCGCTGGCAATCTGGCGTACCGCTTTCGCGCCGAAAGTGCAGCCTTTTGCCGGTAAAATGAATGAAGATCCGCAGCTGGCGCGCGGTCGTTATCTGGTTGAAGGCCTGGGTCACTGTGGCGCTTGCCACACGCCTCGCAGCATCACCATGCAGGAAAAGGCCATGAACAATGACGATGGCAACGCGTTCCTGTCTGGCAGTGCTGCACCGATCGACGGTTACACCGCCAGCAATCTGCGCGGCGACAACGCCGACGGACTCGGTCGCTGGAGCGAAGACGACCTGGTTCAGTTCCTGCGCACTGGCCGTAACGATCACACCGCCGTATTCGGCGGCATGACCGACGTCGTTAAGCACAGCCTGCAGTATCTGACCCCGGAAGATGCCACCGATATCGCTAAATATCTGAAGTCATTAGATGTTAAAGACAGCAGTGCACCGGCGTTCACTCCGGACGATAGCGTGGCTAAAGCGCTGTGGAAGGGCGATGACAGCAAAACAGGCGCATCGGTGTATGTCGATAGCTGCGCGGCCTGTCATAAAACCGATGGCACTGGCTACAAGCGCTTCTTCCCAGAGTTGAAGGGCAATCCGGTGGTGCTGGCGAAAGATCCAACCTCGCTGATCCACATCGTGCTGGTCGGTAATACGCTGCCTGGCGTGATTGGTGCACCGTCGAACATCACCATGCCTGCATTCGGCTGGCGTTTGAACAATCAGCAGGTTGCTGATGTAGTGAACTTTATCCGTACCAGCTGGGGCAACACCGCGGCTGACAAGGTCACTGCCGACGACGTTAAGAAGATCCGTGAAGACAAAAACGTTATCACCGATCCGAAGCAGCTGGGCAGTCAAAATATTGAGATGCTGACCCCGATCCAATAAGGGTCCCGGCCGTCCGTTGAGGTTAACGGCGGCCAGGCATAAGTTTTACCGCTCGACTCACTGAAAAGGGTTGCCCGCACTGCGGACAACCCTTTTATGTTCTCAGCGCTAAATGCTTAAAAATCTGACATTTATCGTCAGGCATTCCTTGCCACCGCGCCGCAACCCGTTATAATGCCAGTCACACACCGAAGCGGGTGTAGTTCAATGGTAGAACGGTAGCTTCCCAAGCTGCATACGAGGGTTCGATTCCCTTCACCCGCTCCAGAAGCACTTCCCAGACCTTCCGTGATCATCCTAAAAAACTATCAAAATCAATGTATATGGCTATTCTATCGTCCATTGGTATCCTACGAAAGCCAGTGTCTAATGTGTATATGAGCGCGTATCAATGTGTTAATCGGGAGTGCTTTAGCGTGGTCAATGCTGCCGACCACTATCCATTTAATGGCTGCGCCGCTTGCGTCTCCCCCCGCTATGCCAGAGGAGTTTATTGCAATTTCACGGTTTAACGGGATACCTGCGCCTATACCTGCATCAGCGGCTGCTGATCGACAGCCTGTGGAACACAGGCGGGCGTGGGCAGAATACTAAGTTTGTCCACTCCGTGAGAAATAAAGTGAAAAGGAGTTTGAGGGTGAAAAGTGGTCTATGTGAAAGCATAGGTTGGCAGCGCGTAGAAGGAGAAACTGCCGATAACTGCATTTTTATACCGTAATAAAAGCTTTCGATAACAGGACATCGTAGGTTGATTCGCTGTTAATCAATACTTGTTGAAGCAACAACGATCAATCATAAGACAAGTAAGATCCGGTTTAGAGGAACTGTATCACCGACTCCACGGATAAATGTAACTAAGGAAACAATATTTACTTAAACCTTACAGTCCAGGGTGCGTTTATCAGAACCTCATTAAACAGGTGAAATAACCCATAAAAATGAAAATATCCGAAAAATAGGCTGGTTGCATATTCTTCAGAAAATAAACGATTCTAAATATTGGAAAGAGCTCAAAAGATATGATTTTAAAAGCGAAGTGAAGCATGTAGGCGTATTATCCATTCAATATACAGATACTAAGAATGTTTTAACGCCCTGGAATGCATGGCTTATTGATAAGAAATTCCTTTTATAACAGCTGGTTAAGTTGTTAAGGTGCTCGGCGAGATAAGAGGGAGATCGTCCTTAAACAATGCCTTCTATATTTTAAAGAATTAATTAATAAAATTCGGTAGCTCGCTAAGTAATAGCATCAGCGATTTAAGATCTTAGACATTTTTTTGGGAGCAATTAAATGAATTTTTAAACTGAAAACCCATTTAATACGTCAAGTTAATGGTTACATTGTGAAAAGCTTTATTTATTGACACAGATAAAACTGGGAAATAAAACCAAAAATTGACATAAGTCAATTACACGGAGCTTATATCTGTTAATTGTAAAAAATGTGGTTTATTAAACTGCATTATTAATGCCTTTACTAAATATTCCACTAAATATACGGATTTAACAGGATAATTTCCTTATATGTTAATATTGCTTATTTATTATTGTTTTAAGGATAAATTTCTCCTATGATTTTTTAACACGTACTTACACAGGGCAGTGAAAATGAGTAAAACGATGTTAATACTGGCACATCCAAAATTTGATGAGTCAGTAGTAAATAAAATTCTAATTGAAAAATTAATTCTAAACAGTGATGTTTATATTAATAATTTATCTGATAAGTATAAAGATGAACGGTTTAATGTCGAAAAAGAACAGAGCCTGCTGATCGAGCATGAACGCATTATTTTTCAATTCCCACTTTATTGGTATTCCTATCCTGCTATCTTAAAAAAATGGATAGACGATATTTTTACCCCAGGATTTGCTTACGGAAGAAAAGGGACGCAACTCGGAACCCATCTAGTAGGTAAACAATTTAGCATTATCTCAACCGTGGGCGGTGTTGAACCCATGTATATGCCTGGTGGCATTATAGGTTCATCAGTGAACGAACTTCTTAGGCATTTTCAGGCTACGATAGAATATGTCGGTGGTGTTTATACTTATCCGCACTTTATTTATGGATCCGCATTTGTAAAGAACGAGATTCATTTGGAAAAAAACATTGAATTATATCTTGAATATATTTCTAGTGAATACAGCCCGAAAGATAAACAGTATGAAAAGTTGGTGAAATTAGCCTATGAAAACCAAGCAAAAGGTTATTTCTGATAAATTAGCCGAATTGCCAGAAAATGTTACATTAGTGGATGGATGCATTGATTACCTAAGTTGCCAGCATCAAAAAATACCGAAAGGTATCACTGCGCAACAGGCGTATATTACCATGACGTCTTCTCAGCCTAAATGGTTAAGTATCCTATTTTCGGTAAGAGATGCTTTTTCCAGATTGGCGGGGGTTGAAGAGGTAAAGGGGTTCAATGAGTTGGAAGGGAAAGACTTTACTATAAATGATAAAATGCATTTTTTTAATGTTGTAGAAAAATCCGATGATAAATTAACATTGATAATAAGAGACTCTCATCTCGACGTATGTCTGTGTCTGGTGGTCGTCAGCAATGCAGATAAAAACAGCAACAATGATTTATATTTGACAACGTCTGTGAAAAATAACAATTTTTTTGGCAGGCTTTACATGGTACCGGTTTCGATTATTCACCCGTTTATTGCAAAGAAACTTCTTCTTAATATCAATGCACAGTGAGAGATAAACTATGGATTTAATTAAAGATCTTATTGAATGCAGCTTGGTACATAAAACAGACGCTAACGATGTATTGATTTATAAACCTGAAATTGTTTTGAAAAGTGTTATTACTCAATCAGAATATGAAATTTTACTTACCCGTTCAGCAGGGCAGAAAGAACTAATTGATTCAGTTTACTGTGCAAGTGATGACGTCTATATATTAAGGACGCTACCGAAAAGCATTGCTCAGTCTAACAGCATGAGCAAGCTTTTAAATATTAATTTAGAAAAATTTTACCTCAGTGACGGAGATGGGGGGCTAAATATCGTACCAGAGTATGTTCCGCTACACGTGGAGGAAATAATTAGATGTCAGCTTCTTCCAGATGTACCCCCAATACCACATGCCGTAAAAGAAATAATATCAGCATTAAGTGATGATGCAGTTGTTAACTCATATATGTTGTTGAACAACACTAAAGATTTATATTTTTACAAAAAAAATCATGAACACATTCCTGGTATGATGTTAATAGAGGCAGCAAGGCAGGCTGCTTATGATTACGTCTACAAATACTCCGGCTATGTATTTAAAAGCGTATCAATATCTATGTCAAAAATTGATGTGGATTTTTTTGACTATTCAATTTCTTCTTATCCTGTGGAGATTTTATTTTCTCACCGCGATAAATTACGTCGTCAAAAACCCAAAAAAATAGAAAAGCAGGCGTGGTTTTACCAGCGGGGCAGGCTAACGGGGACATTTTATTTAGAGGGAGGTATCATTCCCATGACAATATTCCCTCAAATGCGTAATGAAAAATATCCAAAAGAACATTTATTTTTCCCATTCAAGGACAACAGGTATGTTGAGATCCTTGACGCCGATCTTAATGCACTAAGATCGAGGGTGATTTCATTGTCGCTATGTAGCTTAACGGTCGCACATGAAGAAATAAATCAGTTTAGGAAGATTAGTGGTTTAATTATCGGGGGCATCACCTTCCCTATGGAAGGGTATTCGATAAGCCCTGCTAACGAAAATGAGCTTAATATTGAACTTGGGGCGCTCTCAAAAGCGCAAAAGCTGCTTATAAACAATATCATCAACACTCATTATTACCATAAAGACACCTTCGAACTAATGGGTCTACCTTTACCTAACTGACAGGGTGAGAGGCATGAAGCGAAATAACATGAAGTTATTTGACGGCTTACAAATCAATCAAAAAATTCACCTTAAAAATAGGCTCTTTTTTTCTTCCGTCGGTCTCGATTTAGCAAATGAAGACGGAAATTTTTCAGATCAACTTTATTCTTTTTACAAGAATATGATTGATGGTGAGATGGGGATGGTAACTATAGGAAATTCCACAGTCTCCCCGACCTCTAGGCTTCATGCTACCGGCCTGGCACTATATAACAGCGAACATGCTAAGGCACTTAAGCCCATTATTGACTACGCTGCACAAAAAAATGTATTGCTAGTTATTCAGCTGCAGCACTATGGTGCGCAGGGTTCTAGCCTGTGCACGGGAGTGCCTCTTTTATCTCCCAGCGGCCAGCGCTGTAAAAACATGGCTCGCAAATTCCCTGGTGAAGCTGTGGTTGTAATGTCACGCGAACACATCCGACACGTTGTAAATGACTTTGCCCATGCTGCCACATTAGTTAAACAGGCTGGCGGCAAAGCTGTTCAGATACAGGCTGCTAACGGATATTTACTCAGTAGTTTCTTGTCTCCTTATACTAATCAACGCGACGACGAGTATGGTGGCAGCGATATGAACAGAGCCAGAATATTATTTGAAATAATTAGAGAGATTCAATTACGTACGAAAAACGAACTGGAAATTTTTGTAAGGCTAGGTATCGATGATTGTTTTGATGAGGATATGGGTCAAAAACCTCAATTAATGAAACTCATTGTGCAGAGGTTAGAGAAATTAGGTGTGGCGGGTATTGAATGTTCAATATGCATAGGTGAAACGTTTAATCGCTTTCTGAATGGCTACGATCAGGCGATAAAAAACCGATTATTTGAAGGGGCTAGGTTAATTAAAACCTACGCTTCGACAATTCCTGTCGGCTGTACCGGATTAGTAAGAACGATCGATGATGCAGAGTCATTATTACAGCATTATAAATTAGATTATATAGGTATGGCGAGGGCACTATTGGCCGACCCCATGTTGTTACCTAAGTACAATAAAAATGTACAAGGTCACATATGTCGTTTTGATGGTTATTGTTTTCGAGATAAAAGCAATCCGAATTTAGACAGAGTCTATTGCTGCGTGAACCCTGATTACCTGAGAAACCCACTTATTAAATATGAGTAAAAATTATGCACACTGAATTTTCTAATAAGAATGTTGTTGTCGTTGGCGGAACTAATGGCATGGGGCTTAATTTGGTATCGAGATTGATATCGCTCAACGCAAACGTAATTGTGCTTGGAAGAAATATTGAAAAGCCGGAGCTAGAAGAGTTCAAGACGAAATGCGAATTTATCAAGTGTGATATCTCAAGCCAGCATGATGTCGAGCAAGCCTTTGACTCCATAACCAAAAACTATGAAACAATCCATTATGCGGTGAATAATGCAGGCGTCACTGCTCCTTACACGGAAGTCGTAGATTTGGACATTGAAAAGTGGAAGTCTATTATTGACACTAATTTGACGGGGACCGCCCATTGTTTAAAAAGACAAATCAAACTGATCTCAAAAAATAAGGGGGGTGCTATCGTTAATGTGTCCTCATGTGCCGGACTGCAAGCTTTGAAATTACAAGCTGCCTATTCGGTTAGCAAAGCTGCGGTGAATATGTTGACTCAGGTGGCATCCATCGAATGTGCTGAAGACAACGCAGATGCTTACGCCGTTCGTATTAATGCAGTAGCCCCAGGCCCGATATCAGGGGGAATGAATACTGAAGAAAACCTGTCACAAAATCCTGAGCGAACTAAAAGGAAAGTATCCGTGACGGCCATGAAAAGATTTGGAACGGCGACGGAAGTGGTCAATAGCATCCTCTGGCTGCTTGGCCAGCAATCATCCTATATTACAGGTGTAGTATTGCCTGTAGACGGCGGATTCAACTCAGGAAAATTTAACTGACATGTCTGCAACTGAAAGAAACATATTTATTACAGGTGTTAGTCGGGGGATAGGTAAAGAGCTTGCTCTTTACCACCTTGAGAACGGCGACCAGGTATATGGCGTTTCACGGTCTTTAGGTGATCATTTTTCTACTTATACCAATTTTCATCATCTTGCATTAGACCTATCAGAAATTGATTCTGTACCAGGTCATCTACAAAAATTTTTCGAGAGCCACCAATGTAATGAGCTGTCCCGTATTTATTTAAATGCGGGGCTTATTGACGACATCTATGGATTAAATGATATCAGTATTGAAAAGTTCAATTACATCCTCTCCGTGAACCTCATTGCCTACAAGCAGATAATGGACTTCTTTATCAATCATGACGCAATGAATATTACTGAGGTTGTCGTGTCAAGTTCGATTGCAGGGGTTCGGCCTCGGGCTGGTATGTCTGCCTATGCAGTTTCCAAAGCCGCCTTAAACATGTTAATGAAAATATATGCCTTAGAAAATCCGCAGATTTTTATTGTTTTGGTGGGTTTATGTATTTTCGATTCAGCGGTATCGCAGGTTGTCTCACCGGAGAATACCAACTTAAAACGCTTCAAGGAACTGCAAAGCTTGGCTGGTCGATTGAAAGAACCCACATACATGGTTAGCGCCGGGGAACGTTCACTGGATTTGATTTTTGTTCTAGATCACCTGGTTGAACTAGGTGTTACCTCTGGCGATTTTTTTGAGATACGTGAAACCTTAAAGATTTAATGGGTATAAAACAGGCGCGTGCCTGAAAAACCTGCCCCTGTACTCTGCCACAAGCACGCCATTTTCGCCGGCACATTTTACACCTTGCGTAAAACGTACGGCGGCTTGGAGGTGCCTGAGGTTAAGCGCCTATAGTCGCTTGAGGAAGAGACTGCCCGACCCAACAAGCTGCTTGCCGAAGCCATGCTCGATAAGAAGGCGCTTCGGGTAGCCCTCTACTGAAAGTGCTGACGAGAGACGAGACACGAGAGACGAGAAGAGGAAAGCCTTGCTGTTGATGTGTGATGCGACCGGTCTGTCGTAACGTCGAACCTGCAGACTCACAGGTTTTTCCCTGCTACCCGCCGCTACTAAGCGCAGCGTCCGGCCTCAGACGCGTATTTATCTGGACGCATCAACGAACTGGCACCGGAGCGCAGGCGTTTTGGCTCACGAGTATTTTGGACAACATTGCGCGGAGCTGTGGCTTAATTACTGGACCAAGGCTTTAGGTGTGACGAAACAGCAATTGAATGATGCAGTGAAAAAAGTAGGGACAAGCGTGCCTGAAGTTAAAAAGTACTTAGGAAAGTAGTTGTATTTTAATTATATATCTCTGCTAAGCCCCATTGTCGGGGCTTTTCAATTTATGAAAATATTCAATATTCTTCAAACCTCGTTTTTTGGAAACTTAACCGGAAACAGATTGTGCGCGTGCCTGTCTTCCTCTCAGCACTCCACGGTCGTCAAAGTAACGGCTAGGCCAGATCTCCGACGGATGCACGTCTAATCGGTTGGCGATAAGCCATTCCCCCTTCGGCCACGGCCTGCTAAGTGCATTCGCCAAAGTAGATGAGCTGAGTCCAGACTCTCGAGATAGGGCTGCCAGAGTGGTATCTGCTTTGTGTAGAGCAGCGATGATATCTGCGTGATGCCAGTCTTTCATGTCCATATTATTTTTCCTTATCGACTGGATTTTTTTGATCTGAAAAATTGAGCGAATATTAGATTTAAAATCTCCTAATGGTGATCAACTTCACCATTTAGCCCTAACATTCAATTTTCTTCATCTTTCAGCCATATCCTAATCAGCTTTTTTGAAATTTGTGCCATTCTTGTAGCGTGTACCTAACAAATCTGAAAATGAGGGAATCATGAAAAAGACTATTTTGGCTTTGTCCGCATTACTTTTGGCATCTCCTGTATTCGCAGCAACTACTACTATGGGTTCTGCGACAGATGAAACCGTAGCTCAGGCTAACAAAGGTGCAGATACTGCAAAAGAGAAGCTGCATCATGCGCAGGATAAAGGCTCAGAGCTTAAGCTGAAATCCAAGCATGCCGCCGAAGGTAAAGCTAACACTACCGGCAGCAAGATGTCTGAGGGCACGCAGAAAGCGTGGCACAGCACCAAGCAAGGTACCGAAAAAACCTGGGATGCAACCAAGCAGGGCGCTACAGACCTGAAAAACAAAGCAACTAACTAATTAACGGTTAGATAGCTTGCATAAGGCCGGAGCTCCCGGCCTTTTCTATTTATGCGTTTTAGTCAGGCAAGCGGCTTACTCAGCACCGCTGACGATACAATCAAGTCTCAGAACCTCGCTAAAAAGTTTCTCCCAGTATCTGGTAGATCTTCTGCTATTAATATCCCTGCAAAGACCTTATATGCGTCTGTTTTTGAACCCTAAGCGCGATGCGTATCGAAATCATTGACCCATCCGATAATGATCGTCCTATACTCAGCGCTGTAACGATAGAACAAACGAAACTGCGATAACCACTTTGCACGGTGCCAATGTTTGAATTCATCGCCTAACGTGTCACCTTGACGGTATAGTACGTTGGACGGATTGGGTGCGATACTTTCTTAAGTTACACGCTTAAATGCATGTAGGTGTTTTATTCATTGGGTTTAGCAAATAAAACTTCATCTTTAACTTTATTCTTTTAATATTTCCTGAATTTTTGCCTGTAACACGGCTTTAAAATACACTTCATAGCTTGCATCGGCAGTGTTAACACCTAGCCATATCAACCCTCTCTCATCAGTTGGGGAGCTAAGGGGGGGCGTTACTTTGACATTTGAAGTTGCTGTAGTTGCTGTAGTTGCTGTAGTTGGTAAGGTTGTTGCGCTATCGCTTGCTACGGCAATGATGTCACCGGCATCATCGAAGACAGCTTTGCTTGCTTTATGGGGCGGCTTGTTTTCCAAAAGTTCAATAATCATATTCAACAGCTTATTTTCTTCCTCGCTAAGAGGTTGTATTAGATCAAGTTCCTTCAACTTGTCAGTACTTCTTGCCAAGTCTGTCCTAAGTTTTGCTTTTTTTGTTAGGAAATTACGAATGTTTTCAAATTTTTTGCTCAATGCTGCTTTTGCAAATGTTTGCTGAGTCTGAGTCATCCCCTTGGAAATAACTTTAATTACCGGGTCGACCAATTTTGCAAGGCCAAGGCCAAATAATTCGACTGCAATAATCGCCGCAGCCTCATGTAGTAATGCTTTTTTTCCTGAGTCAGTATCTTCATTCAAGTAGGAGAGGGCAATAGGCGCTAAGCCTAGAATTGCAACAGCGCTAAGAGCCGCGACCGTGGCATAGGGTAAGCCAACCATACCAGCGATCACAAGGGGAGTGGCGATCACTGTCAAAAACCTACTAGACCATTGCTTTATTTCACTGAAATAAAATTCATTATTTGTAGTTACCATCGCATTCATATTTTCTAAAGATCTGGTTAAGTGTAACTTTTTCAACTCATCGACTAATTGTACTTTTGAATAAGATTCGCGGCCTAATGTTAAAACATCAGAGGTCGCATTGTTTTTTAGTGAAAGATGAGATTTTACCCATTTGATAAAATTTATATCTTTTATGGGTTTTTTAAAATCGTTGATCCCTATTTCCCAGTGGGTTTTACTATTTTCAAGTGATAAAAAAACCAAAGTATTTTTGTTGATACTTGAATCTAACAAATGATAACAAAACATATTGGGTACGGGTAAGTTATTAATCATAACTAGTTTGCCAAAATTACCATCATCTAACCAAAGCCTTGAGGAATTTTGGGGGGTTAGCAAAGCTTTATCAACAGCCTCCTTGAAGTAAGAAGTTTGAATCTTTTTCTGCGAATCATTCAAATTTTTTATAGCTTCTTGATAGTCACTCTCAAAATTAATATCCTTTAAACTCTCTATAATATTATCATTGAGATAACGTGGCCAATGGATATTTCTAATGTTATGCCGGCCATAAGTTTCGTGCGGGAGACTTCCAACCTGATCAAGTCGTTGGATAATTATCTCACGCAATGTTCTCCTTTCAGATGTAATAACTTTCGCACGCGTAGCCATACCTAAGATGTTGATAGGCTGAGAGTCCATGCTGATACTGATATTTTTATCAGGGTCGTAATGTTTCAAAGATTCTTGAGAAATTTGCCCTATTTCATTGCGCATTCTTTGATCGATCCATTTTAAGGGATCTAGTGTTAAAATTGCTTCTTCATTTCTTTTCATATCCAGAAGTATTTGCTGAAATATTGTTTCTAAAATACTATTAACCTCATTCCGGTAATTAATACTTATTCCTAATTTATTTATTTCAGAATACTCTATGTAGTCTTTCGGTATACCAGTACTATAAGCATTTATGATGGTTTCTGGAATGTTTTCACCCCAACTAATATCAAGATTATCACCATCATCAAAGTTTCCTGTATATGATCGACTTAAAAAAGAAGGTGATAGTATTTCACTCAGACTAATTTTTTTCTCCTCATAAATAGAGGGATCAGAATCTTGAAGTGAACTTTACTGAAATGCCAATATTCTTAGGTAACTCAGGTGCATAATCTTGTAGATAATTTTCCACATATTCTGGAGTGGATAAGCTAGAAATTTCATCTTTAGAGTCTATAAGCTTATTTGAAACATGACTAACATGACTTCCTTTTGGCTTCAAGAAAATAATTTCATTACCTGCTATAAGAATGTTAACTCTATTTTCTACTGGTTCTTTTTTCATATCCTCCATAACTTGGCTTTGAATAGATCTGGGCCAATATGTAGACTTTAGAATTTCTTGCCTTGCAAGTAAATCTTCATATTCATCTATTCGATATTCATATTGGAGGTAATCATTCCTAAGGGGGAAATAAGAATTTGTGAAAACTAATGTAGAGTCATCATCATATAAATTAATTTGATATACTTTATGTGCGGGAAAGCCTGCTGTGACTTTCGAGCTTCTTAGCTTTTTTTCGGCTTTTTCAAAACGCCATGTCGCATCCGTAATTAAACTATTTTTGTCTGTGAAAAAAACATTCCTATTATTTGATTTAGCAGGCTCATCGTCAAATTTAGGAGTAGTGCTCCTGTACGTTGCATCGGAAATACTCTTAACTGCTACACTAAGTGCGGTTGGTCTATTCTTCATGTCTGTATTGATTTGGTGGGCAATGTCAAGGTGCCAATTCCCTGCTGTGCGAAGGGTGGTAGGAATATAATCCTTCTCAAAGGCAATTTGATCGCCGATAGTGAGCTCAAGATGGAAAATGGCATCATCAGGGAAATCAGCAGTTTTTCTCAAATCCTGCATCACCCCCACGGCTTTTTCCCCTTTAAAGTCCATGCTGGTATAGCCCCTAAAGGCTTTTACCCAAGATACCCGCGACGAGCCACGATTGGCTTGCTTATCATAAATAAAATGTTTTTCTTCCAGATTTTTTTTCACATATTCTAGAAAAGTCCTTCGAGCACTAAAAACTCGAAATATATTCTCTCTTTCTACATCATTCATTTCCGCAAGTACATTGCTAAATTCTAAAGGTTTTAATTTTGATAAATCATTTATTGCTGATGTGTTAACATCGAGTGGTAAGGTTTCAGATGGAGGGTTGATGTCTGGTGAGTTATTATCCAATAATGTTTTGGGCGTTATCATTCTTAATTTTGCCGAACCTGCTTTACCTTCTCTCCCCCGATGTAGCAGCAAGGGCGCAGCAACAATATTTCGCCATGAGTCAAAGCTGTCATCATGTTGCATATCATTTGGATTGACGGTAGTAAATACTCTCAATATTTGCTCTAAGAGGGAATCAGCAATTAATTTTAACTCTTCGTATTCATCTTTGAGCGGGGAATTTTTATTCTGAGGGGTTGGATTTTCCGCGTAAATATCTATTTTTTCTAGCTGCTCTATTTCTTCCATTCTTTCGAAGGTCTGGCGCAGGAGAATTCCCAGTGGAAGTTTTTTATCCATTAGAATATGCACATTTCGCTCTAAACGTTGTTCCTGTTGTGCATAACGCCACCAATATAGACCTCCTATCCCTGCGGGAATTGCCAGTCCTGCCCCTATTTTTTCTCCTAAACGGAACCAGGGTTTATATTCCCGCACTCGGTCCCAGTGTGACGTTGAGGGTTCAGAAGCGCTGGTCGTAGTCTGATAAGGGCCATCCGTCGATGCGGGTCCAAAAGGAGTCAGTGGGTCGTCTCGATAACGATTTACCCGTTCACCCAAGCGGTATCCCACACCAGTCGCCAGAAGCGTGCCTGACAAAATGCTGGTTGCAAGTGTAATACCGCGGGCAATAGATTTATTACGTCTGGCAGTCTCTAATTCTTGCCTTGCCTCAGTTCTCATCGTCATAAGTTGTTCAACGCTGGTTTCATGCAGTGAGATGGCGTCCTTATCTCCCTCCTTGCGTGAAAAATAGAGCCCTGCGATCCCTAAACCTACAGCCAAGGCGGTGCCCCCAGCTGCGAGCCCAACGGCTGTTTTGGTCTCAGGTGTTAGCGTATCCCATTTTGCTTTCGTGCTATGCGCGGCTGCCTTGATATTAACTGCCCCTTTGTTGGTCCACTGGCCCACCTTTGTGGCGGCTTGCTCGGCTAACAGACTACCGGTTTCAACCGCGCCACTGAGTAGTTCCCCTGTCTGGATTGATGCATTTTCCATTGATGCCGTACTGGCCTGTAGCACATTACGTAGCCGCTTGTTCATCTCATGTGTTACGTGAGTGAGTAGGGCCTGTGAGCTGGCAGTACTACTTGCCAGGCTCCCTTGTAGCTGTTTTTTCAGTCCCTCCCACCGGGCATCCAGTTGCTGGTTTTTCCATGTATCTTCATCCAGCAATAAAGGTTGATGCTCACGTTGTTTATCGACAAGCCGCTGCCAGTTCTTGTAACTGAATCCAGCAGAGGAAAAATCAGGCACAGGGGGGTGCTCCAACGTGCCATATGTAGTGGGAGATAACTTAGGTAGGGTTGGGGAGAGTGGAAGCGCAGGTTTGACATCGGCAGAGATACTTTCTCCCGTCAGCGCCGATTCCGTTGCCATTTCTATTGACTGGAGACTGAACCCCAGCAGCTTTTCTGACAGCATATTTTGGGTGATGCTAATCTCTTCTTTCTCTCTGTCACTAAGGCCTGCAGTCTGGCCGTTTAACAAAGCCGACAGCCGCGCACCCCAGCCCAAGGCGCTTTCACCCTCGTTCAGTTTTGGCAACGCGCCTGAGTGGTCGTAAACGCGGCGCAGCAGCGGTATAAACTCCACCACCAGCAGCAGATGGCGAAAACGATGTTGCGGGAAGGCATTCATCATCCAGGTTAGCTTTTTCTGCGCCCGGTCAATATCGTGCATTTGTTTTAGGTTATTACTCTCTTCATGCCGACGACAGGCGTGCCATAGGTTGATCATTAAACCCATTTTTATCATCTGCTCGAACAACACTATCAGCGGATTATCCTGTCCATACTGCTTGATATACCCTGCAATATCCTCCATCCAGTTTTCATTACCCAGCAACCCTCCCTCAACCAGTGAGTTTAAAACCTGTACCGTTGCGCGGATTGTGGTACCGAATATAGGAATATCGGCTAAAGCCCGATTCAGCGGCGAACCAGACTCGTGAAGGGCTGCGTTGAGAGCAGCCAACGCCTTGCGTGGAATATCTTTGAACTCGGTATCTTTGAGATCACTGATGAAATCACTGTTCCAGGCAGCGTAGCCTAGCTGTGACGCCAGGAGTAGCGGCCAGCCTAAAAGACGAACACCTTTCTTAACAACAAAACTGCCGACCTGCCAGTAATCGATGGTGTTCAGGGAGCTGAGAACAAATTTTTTCCAGGTCATGTCGTTGTTTCCACGCATGACCTCAAACATATTATTAACGATAGTCCCGGTGGCATTATCGGGCGTAATGTAGCTTCCGACCTTTTCTAGCACTGTCGTCAAACCGCTAGTCAGCGCTGAAGGGGAAATTGATTCATCTTTGAGGGTATTAATAAATTCGGGACGAGTTAAGCGCTGCATTAAATCCACGGCACTCCATATCATTACTGAATCTTCCTGCACTTCACGCATCTGGGCACTGACCCGTCCCGACAGTCGGAGCGCTGAAGCCAGGTCGGGGGCGAACTTGTCTAAATAAGGCTCTATTTCTTTTAACACGTCCGGCTGTGAAGCCATATTGATAAACAGTTGTAAAGCGAGGGACGTATCCCGGTTTTCAATGGCTAAACCGAGTACGGCCATATTGCCTTTAAGCCATCTCTGGGCTTCTGTCATCTCTTCCGATTTTAACATCGTCAAATAGGTGTTGATGTGGCCGTGTACTAACCTCATCTGCTCTGCCATATCAACGAGAGCGTCGGGTAATAGCTGCTGCTCTGACAACAGCCGGAACATCATCGCTGGATCGCGGATAGGGGCTTTATGCAGTCGCAGCAGCATATTTCCCCAACGGCGTAACTCACTAAGTTCGGTACGCCATTTTTCAAGCACAGGCGTGTGCATGGTTTGAGTGACCAGGGCTAGTAATTCATCGATCAGCGTCATGACTCGTTCAAAGCGTTCGACTAATGTGGTTCCGCCCTCGGTTAGCCCCACGCGAAGCACTTCATCCAGCAGTAACAACCGTTGAGTGGTTTTTATCGCAGGATCTAACCATGCTGTGGTTAATAACGTGTTTTTGCTTTTTAGGGATTGCAGTAAGGAATTGATTGCCTGAAGTTTTTCTTGTAAAGGGATAGCGGTGTCAATAAGTTCAGGAATATTAATTTCGGTATTGTAGAGGCTCCGAATATCTCCCAGATAGTGTTTCTCCAGATGAGAAAGCCATTGCGTTGCCATGCTGGTAATAAAAATGCTCAACGTCTGTGTCAGGGCCAGGTGCAGAGGGGTTGAAGGTGGCGCAGGGGCCAGTGGCTGGGGAGGAGAATCAACGCTGTTGGCTACTCCTTGACTTTGATTGGCGATATTTCTGTCAAAATTATTCGTTTCTTGGTCTTCACGCATAGAGGGTGTGTTAACGAGTGTAACTATTGAATCACGCATACAGTATTTCCCCGAATAAAATGATGCAGAGAAAGCAGGTTCGTTCAGCCAGAACCACGCGCCTTTATTTTGATGGGCTTGATGCTTGTAAGCTGTTTATTTTATTGATGATGTGTTTTTACAAGGCAGGCTAGTTATTAATAGTGCCAGGATCGAGTTCCACTCTTTGCAAAGCCTGACTGGTTAAATAGTAGCCTATTAACTTCAGTAAGGGGGGGCTTCGATGAAAGTATGAATTATTTTTAGGGGCAAAGTGGGAGATTTCAGCCAGCAGTCGGCATAAGCGACCGTTTAAATACCGTGTTCAATATTTATCAATCAATCTACTGACTCGGGTGATTAGCTCAAGACGAACTGAAAATGTCTTAAAACACCACCCGATTAGTAAACCAGCACAGGAAGTTTAGCGTCCAGTGAGTCAGGATCATCAGGGTGCAGAGGGCGGCAATGGCTTTCAGGCTGCGGGAGCCGAGGGTGCGCTGTAGGCGGCTTTTATGGACGGTTACTTTACAATCCCAATCCATTGGGTATTTTCCATTCATCATCTGGTCAAATAATAAGTTTTATAGCTAATTAGAATATGCTTATATCTTACACTCGGGGGGAAGGGCTATCCACCCGGATGATTAAATAAGGCTCATATTGTTAAATGGCTTTTAAAATGAAATAATAACTACCCTAAATTAACTTATTTAACCTCATGATTTAACGTGTTAAATTTAAATTGTTTAATTATTGTTATAATAACCCTGCGTTATTGCTCAATATATTTGAAGGGTAAAGACAAATCTTTTCGTTATGCCTTTTTGTAGATATGAACCACACTCAAGCCACTATTGTTGGTTTTTATAAAAGGATATTCGTGTGAAAAGTCTTACTAAGATTGCGTTGCCACTGTTAGCTGTTGCAAGCCTGTATGCGCCAATTTCTCAGGCCGCGGCCATGCATTACTCCTTGGATACAGACCACACCTCGGTGATCGTGGCCTGGGACCATTTTGGTTTCTCGCACCCGACCGCTGATATCCCAGGCACCAAAGGGACTATCGTGTTTGACAAAGATCACCCCGCGCAGTCTCGCGTTGATGTGACCCTGCCGATCACTAAAATCGATACTCACGTTCCGCTGCTGACCAAAGAGTTCCTGGGCGCTGACTACTTCGATACCGCTAAATATCCTTCAGCGGTGTTCCACAGCACCAAAGTAACCGCGACCGGCGACAACAAGTTTGACGTTGAAGGTAATCTGACCCTCAAGGGCATCACCAAGCCGGTGACGCTGCACGCGACGCTGAACAAGCAGGGTATGCACCCAATGGTGAAGAAAGAGGCGATTGGTTTTGACGCCACCGCCAGCTTCAAGCGTTCAGACTTCAAGCTGGATAAGTATGTGCCAGCGGTAGCCGATGAGGTTACGCTGACCATTTCTACCGAAGCTTATGCTAAGTAAGATCGGTAAGATTGCCTCTTAAGCTATAGGGGCGATAGCATAAAAAACGCGGAGCCAGCCTGCTGTCTCCGCATTTTTTCTATTCATAGTCAAAAATCATAGGCTAACCGAGCAGTATCCCAGGCAGCAGCACCGTCAGATGATCGGGGGTCTCGGCTAACAGTAAGGCGCCCGCCTGCTGGAGTTCGCTTATCGATCCATATCCCCACAGTGCACCGATGGCGGTGAGCTGACTGCTTCGCGCCGCGATGATATCCTCTCGCCGGTCGCCGATGAGCACGCTGTTGTGGGCTTTAAGATTTTCCATACTCACCAGCCGCTTAACCAACTCGGACTTGTCATCCAGACTGCCGTCCTCCGGCATGCCGAGCACGGCGCTAAATAAGCTCTCGATGTCGGTATTGCACAATATTGTTTCGGCGAAGGCCTGGCGTTTTGAGGTGGCGATATATAGCGCAAAACCGTGCTGGCGCAGGAAGTTAAGCGTCTCGGGTACCTGGGGATAGAGCCGGGTGTTTAGCAGGCCATGGGCACGGTAGTGTTGCCGATAAATATCTACCGCCTCGTCGAGTCGCTGGTCGCCGTAGGGCGCAAGCAGGGTGGCAAAAATCTGCTTTATTGGGGGGCCAATCAGCGGACGTAAATCCAGTCCGTCGTCAACGTCGTGACCCAGTTCCCGCAGCGCGTGCACCATACTCAGGGTAATGCCGGGCACCAAGTCGGCCAGAGTACCGTCCAGGTCAAAAATAACCGCAGGCTGACTTCTCATATCCCTAATCTCCTGGTTATTGGCGTTAAGCGCAGAGTTTGAGTTAATTATTAACACATTATCAGGCTTTATCCTGCGGCACGTGTCGAACCTTTTAACACCAAAACTCGGCCTCGATCGCAAAATGCAGACCGATAAGCGATAGGTTCGGCGGGGAAAAGGGCGGGGAACTATAATTAATTGAGAAACGGGACTTTACAATCAATATCGAGGCGTTATGAACAGAATACTGGCCAGCCTGATGCTGTCATTAACACTAGCGTCGAGTTTCGCGGCGTTAGCCAATCAGCCGCAGCAGCCGGGGCAGTCGCTGCAATCCGTGCGGCCAAACAGGCAGGTGCAAATTCCGCTGCCTAACCAACCGGCGCAACCCAGGCAGCCCACTCAGCCTCGACAACCGCCGCAGCCATCCCAGCCGAGCAGTCCGGTCGATGCGGGCTGTATTCCGGGTAATCCAACGCATCTGCCGCAGTGTTCGTCTTACTGAGCGTGGGCCAAGATATTAGGGCGTTTCAACCAGCGACTTGACGTCCACATGCTTTGGCAAGATTTTTAATTGGTAGAACAAATCGGCTACCGGCTGCCAGGGCGTTTACGTCCTGCTCGTTGGTAGCATGCGTGCCTTGAGAAGTCCGGTCGGCGATGATTTTGGCCGTGGCCGGTGGTAAATGCGTCAGTTGTGCATAAGCTTTGGCGTAGTCTGCCGGATGTTCAATCGCCCACTGCCGCGCCTTGGCTACCCGAGTGGCAAAGTCTTTGATCGCCGCCCGTTTATCGGCATTGGCCAGCGATTGGGTGGTGGCCGTTAAGAAGCCCAATGAAGGAGTCAGGCCCTTTCCATCGCGTAAAACGCGCGCGCCATTTTGCTCCGCCACGCCCAAATAGGGATCAAACACCGCCCAGGCGGCAATTTTACCGGCATTGAACGCCGCACTGGCATCCGTTGGCATCACAAACTGAATATTAACCTCACTCTGCTGCAAACCGGCTTCTTTTAACGCGGCGTAAAGTAGGTTTTGAGAAATGCTGCCCTGCGCCGATGACACGACCACGGTTTGCCCTTTAAGGTCCGCCACGCTGTGCAGCGGTGAATTTTTAGGCACGATAATGGCATTTGACTGACCCAATCCAACGTTAGTTTCAATAAGCTTAAAATCGGTACCTCCAGCGACGGCCATCAATATGGGTAAATCACCGGCATAAGAGGTATCGACGAGATTCGCGCGCTGGGCCTCAAACAGAGGGGCCGCGCCCTGGAAGTTCGCCCACTGATATTGATAAGGCACATCTTTTAATACCCCCGCCGCCTCAACCAGGGTGCGTAAACCTCGCGCCTGATCGCCAAGCACCAGTTTTGCATCACCGATTGCCGCCTGCGCCAAAGGCACGGTCAGTAAGGTGGCACTGAGCCCCGCAATGCGCAGCAGTCCTTTAACGCGTGTAAGATAAGAAAATCTGGCCATTATTTTTCCCTAAGCTCGGCTTGCGAGATATCCATGATTGAATAGTTGAATCTCACGCTAACAAAGAAAATTTAATTATTTAAATGCATTTTACTCATAAGTTAATATGCAAAAATAACATATAAAAGTTCGCTACAGAGCGTGGCTAGGGAGAGGTACTATGCGTACAGATGATATCGATGCTTTGCTGGCAGTGGTGCAGTTTGCGTCACTTAATCAGGCCGCAGGATATCTTGGCATTAGCCAGTCGGCGATCACCCGCCGCTTGCAGGGCTTTGAACAAGAGCTTGGCGTCACCTTGCTCGACCGACAAACCAAACCGCTGAAACTGACGGCGGTGGGCCATCGCGTCTATGAGCAGTGCCTGATTATCAAACGTGAAACTAAACGGCTGGAAGGCCTGCTGGATCAGGACGCCGAACCCAGCGGGGTGTTGCGCCTCGGCGTGCCGCAAAGCCTGAGCGAAATTGCGCTGCAACCGGCGCTTGTCGCATTGGCTCAGCATTATCCGCAGTTGCAGACCCAGGTTATCTGCGGTTGGGGCGAACAGTTGATTAATAAACTCGAGCATATGGAGTTAGACAGCCTGCTGGCAATGGGGCCAGTCAATCAAAGCTTCGCCGACAGCCTGCAGGCCAAGGCGCTGTGTCCGCTGGAGATCGTGGTGATTGCCGGTAAAAAGCGCAAGGTTAACGCCAGCACGCTGAGCGAAACTGCCAGCATTGGCTGGATCCTTAACGCAGACGGCTGCGGTCTGCGTGCCAGACTGGCCGCCGATCTGCTGTCGCAGGGATTGGGACTTAAGCTCAATATCGAGAGCACCGGCGCGCAGTTACAAATCAGCCTGGTGGCTCAGGGGTTAGGGTTGGGGCTGGTGCCGAAGGCCGCTTTGGACGCCAGCGTATACCGTGAAGAAATTGACCTCCTCAGCCTGAAAGATTTTCAACCGGCGGTGCAGTTATGGCAGTTAAGCGCCCGGGGTTTAGGCAATTTACAGCGGCCTACCACCTTATTTGCCGAAAAGATCGCCCAGATCGTCAGTATTTAATGCGTTGAATAGTAAGCTTAAAATAAAGACATTTACGTTATGCATATTAACTTATTATAAAAATGCATTTAAATCATTAGACCGCGCCGTATAGGGTATTGAAAACCGTCGGCGGATCCCGCAATAGCGTTTTGGATCCGCCAGGCCGCCGAGATAACCCTATTAAGCATCCTGATAAGGAGTTCTAATGAGCATCCAGTTTTTAGGCATGATTAGTCACCGCCTGTCCTCAGAAACCCTTGCCCCCGCGGGCCCGATTTTTGATCGCGACTACATTGTGCGTTTTGCACAAGCCCACGAAGCGGCTGGATTCGATCGCCTGCTGGTTGCTCATGCCTCCGATCAGCCCGATGGCTTTTTAGTCACCGCGCTGGCCGGGTTATCGACGCAAAACATCGGTTTCCTGCTGGCGCACCGCCCGGGCTTTGTTTCGCCGACGCTGGCCGCGCGCAAATTTGCTACGCTCGAACACCTGCTGGGCGGTCGGCTGGCAGTGCACATCATTAGCGGTGGCAGCGATGCCGAACAGCGGCGCGATGGCGATTATCTCAATCACGATCAGCGCTATGCGCGCACCGATGCGTTTTTAGAGATAGTACGTCAGGCCTGGACCGACGATCGGCCATTCGATTTCAGTAACGACTTTTATCAGGCCGAGCAGGCATTCTCGGCGATTAAATCGCTGCAAAAACCGCATATTCCAATCTACTTTGGCGGCGCCTCTGATGCCGCTATCAGAGTGGCTGGCAAGCATGCCGACGTCTTTGCCCTCTGGGGCGAATCCCTTGCGCAAACCAAAGAGACGATCCAGCGCGTTCGCGCAGAGGCGGCCCGGCATCAGCGACAGATTGATTTCAGCGTGTCGTTTCGACCGATTATTGCCGACACCGAAGAGCAGGCCTGGGAAAAGGCCGCGCATATCTTGCAGGTGGCGACCGAGAGGGCGGAGCAGTCCGCTGCCGGGTTTAAAAAGAAACCAGAAAGCGTGGGCGCACAGCGTCTGCTGAAAACGGTAGCGCAGGGTGAGGTGGTCGATAAGCGTCTGTGGACCGGGATCGCCCGGCTGGTCGGCGGCGGACATAACTCCACCGCGCTGGTGGGTACGCCGGAACAGGTCGCCGACGCGTTGCTGGACTACTACGATCTCGGGGTGCGCAATTTCCTGATCAGAGGCTTTGACCCGCTCAACGACGCCGAGGACTACGGCAAAGCGCTGCTGCCGATCGCTCGCGCCAAGGTGGCCCAGCGCGAAGCGAAACCCCAGCGCGAAGCGAAAACCCAGCGCGAAGCGAAACCCCAACGCGAAGCGAAACAGAGTGCCTGAGCCTCTACATCACCCGAGCTTCGGGTTATTGATGCCTGAACCCGGCGGTTTTGCTCGCCGGGTCTCGATAAAGCGCACATCGCGTAAAATGTCTAACGATGCAAAAGAGACATCCAGCATGAATTCTGTTTCCTCCCGTCCTCGGCCGACGCTGGCTCGGCAAGAGCTAGAACATCTCACCGCACAGCTGGCAGAGCATGCCGACGCGTTGGATCGCAGCGGTAATTTCCCTCATGCCACCCTGGCGCTATTACAACAGCATGGCATACCCGGACTTGCCAGCGCGGCGCGCTACGGCGGCGGCGAAGCAGATCTCCCCACACTGCAACGCACTATCAGCGCCGTCGCTCAGGGCGAGCCATCGACGGCGCTGATACTGTGCATGCAGTATTTGCACCATCTGCGACTGAATGAAAATCCACAATGGCCGGAATCACTGCGCAAAACGGTTAGCGAGGCGGCAGTCCGGCAAGGCGCGCTGATTAACAGCCTGCGGGTGGAGCCAGACTTGGGTACGCCAGCGCGCGGCGGGTTACCGCAAACGCTGGCAACCCGCACCGCCAATGGCTGGAGAATCAGCGGTCACAAGCTTTATACCACCGGCGTCGAGGGCCTGAGCTGGCTTGCGGTCTGGGCGCGCAGCGACGACGACACGCCGCAGGTCGGTACCTGGCTGGTGCCGAAGCACAGCGCGGGTATCAGCATTATTAAAAGCTGGGATCATTTAGGGATGCGCGCGACCGGCAGCCATGAGGTGATCCTCGAGAATGTCGAGGTGCCCTTTGATTACGCGGTGGATACCTACCCGATTAATTGTCCCCCTTCGGCTAATAGCCAGCAAACTCAGCGCTTTACCAACTGGCATGCCGCTCTGCTACCGGCTATCTATGACGGCATCGCGCAAACGGCGCGTCGTTGGCTGCTCGGTTGGCTGCAACAGCGGGTGCCGGGCAATCTGGGTAAACCGCTGGCCAGCTTGAGTCGTGTACAGGAAATTGTCGGGCAAATCGATGAGTTATTAACCATTAATCAAAGCCTGCTGCATCACGCTGCCGCCGCGCTGCTCAGCACCGAGCAGGCTAATCTTGCCAAAGTGACCATCACTGAGAACGCGGTTAAAGTGCTGGAAAAAGCGCTACAGCTTACCGGCAATGCGGGGCTGACGCGCCATAACCCTCTCGAGCGTCACTATCGCAACGTGTTGTGCGGGCGAATTCACACGCCGCAAAACGACAGCGCATGGCTGCATGCCGGCAAGTCCTCCTTATTAACGTAGCTTTGACTCAAAAAATTTTACGCTGGCATGCAACAATTGCCCTGCGGGTAGCGTGCCGGCTGTCACGACTCATAGCCAAGGAAAATAGATGAACACAACGTTTGCGCAGTTATCTCGCCGCCGCTTTATTGGTCTGAGCGGCAGCTTGCTGGCTGCTCCACTGCTGACCGGCATTGCCCCTCGGGCGTTTGCCGAGCAGATGGCCAATATGCCTGCGCCGGATACTCAACATTTGCGCCTGGCGCAGCCTTTCAAACTCAAGCTGGCGATCAACCAAAGCGCAGTCTGTATTGCGCCGGTGACGGTGGCCCAACAGCAAAACCTGTTCAGTAAATATAATCTCGATGTCGAATTTGTGAACTTTGGCAACTCGACCGACATGCTGCTGGAGGCGATAGCAACGGGTAAGGCCGATGCCGGTATCGGCATGGCGTTACGTTGGATAAAAGCGCTGGAGCAGGGTTTTGATGTGAAATTGACTGCGGGCACCCACGGCGGTTGCATGAGCCTGCTTACCGCAAAAGATTCGCCGTATGACAGTCTCGAAAAACTCAAAGGCCAGACCATTGGCGTCACTGACATGGCCGGTCCGGATAAAAACTTCTTTTCCATTTTGCTGAAACAGCATGGTATCGATCCGAATTCCGAGGTGGACTGGAAGGTCTATCCCGCCGAGCTGATGAGCACGGCGCTGGACAAAAAGGAGATTGCTGCCATCAGCGGCAGTGAGCCATTCAGCTATCGCCTGCTTGATTCAGGCAAATATAGGTTGCTGGTCAGTAATATGAGTGGAGCATTTGCCAACCTGAGCTGCTGCGTGGTGGGCGTGAGCGGTAAGCTGGTTCGTGAGCACAAGGCCGCCGCTGCTGCACTCACGCAGGCCATTCTCGATGCCCACAGTTTTGCTGCCGCGCATCCTGAAAGCGTGGCGATGGAGTTTATGTCCCATGCCTTGAGTACCAATGCCAAAGAGGTCACCGGCATTCTTCACGGACAGTCGCACAACCATCACGCCGTGGGTGACGCGCTGGTTAAAGAAATGTCGATATACATAAATGACTTGAAGGAGATACAGGTGATTAGACCGAGCACGAACACGCATCAATTTGCCGAGGGTATCTGCGCCAACGTCTTTGTCTGAACCTTGCCCTGGCAACAGAAGTGCCCTGGCTGCACAACCGGGGCGATGCTTGGCTAACGCCTTAGCCTTTACCTATTGTTAACCGGAGTTAATATGTCCCTGCACTCAGTAGAGAAACTGGCAATAAACCAGATAAAACACAGCGTTAGCGATGAGGAGTGGCAAGTGCGAGTGAAACTCGCCGCCGCCTATCAGCTTGCCGCGTTGTATAACTGGACCGATCATATTTACACCCATTTCTCTGTCCGGGTTCCCGGTCCCGAAGAGCACTTTTTAATTAATGCCTACGGCCTGCTGTTCAGTGAGATCACCGCATCGAGCCTGGTGAAGGTTGATTTAGAGGGCAATATTATTACCGACACCACCGGGCTGGGCATCAACCAGGCCGGTTTCGTGATCCACAGCGCGATACACCGCGCCCGCCCGGATCTCCACGCCGTACTGCACACGCATACCAAAGACGGTGCGGCGGTTTCGGCGCAACAAGACGGTCTGCTGCCTATTTCACAGCATTCGCTGGTCTACTATTCGCGCCTCGCCTATCACACCTATGAAGGGATTGCCCTCGATCTGGATGAGCAGCAGCGCCTGGTGCACAACCTCGGCGACAAAAATATCATGATCCTGCGCAACCACGGCTTACTGGCCGCGGGGGGGAGTATCGAGCATGCGTTTCGCGAGCTGCATGGCCTTGAGCGCGCCTGCAATATTCAGATAGCGGCGTTGTCCGGCGGGCGGGATAGTCTTAATCTTGCACCGCAAGGCGCGATTGATAAAGTCGCCCAGCAGGTTCAGCACCTGAAAAGCGGCAGTGACGAACTCACTGAAAAGCACTGGAACGCGGCCATTCGCCAGCTGGGCGCGGCGCGCAGTTTTGCTTATCAGGACTAAAGCGACATGCAGGCTGGTGACGTGAGTTTTGAGGCGTAAGAAAGGGGGGGGGAAGGGCCTTTGTCAATGCGAGTAAGGGCAGCCAATTTTTACTGGACCCGAACAAACAGTCTTGTGCCCGATAAAAAAAAGAGCGGCCATTAGCCGCTCCCTCAGACATCAATCAGCAGGATTATTTCTCCTGCGGTGCCTTGCCGTCTTCGATAAATTCCTCATCAATTTCTTCGAAATTCGAGCGATTGGCGCGACCGGAAAGAATATTCCAGCAGGCGATAAACAGCGCCGCGATTAGCGGACCGATCACGAAGCCGTTAATGCCGTAGACTTCCATCCCGCCGAGCGTGGCAATCAGGATCAGGTAGTCAGGCATTTTGGTGTCTTTACCCACCAGCAGCGGACGCAGAATGTTATCCACCAGGCCGATGATCACCACGAAGAACACTACCAGGAAAATACCCTGCCACAGCTGGTTTGAGGCGAAGAAATAAATCGCCGCCGGCACCCAGATAATGGCCGAACCCACCGCCGGAATTAATGACAGGAAGGCCATCAGCGCGCCCCACAGCAGAACGCCTTCGATGCCGGTTATCCAGAACGCCAGTCCGCCCAGTGCACCCTGCACGATAGCGACGATCACCGTGCCTTTAACCGTGGCGCGCGAAACCGCAGCAAACTTCATAAACAGGTGATGCTTAACGTCTTTTGACAGCGGCAGCGCTTCGAGGATCAGATTGACCAGATATGCGCCGTCCTTCAACAGGAAGAACAGCAGATACAGCATGATGCCGAAGCCGATCACGAAGCTGAAGGTGCCTTTACCGATCAGGAACACGCTGCCCGCCAGATACTGGCTGCCTTTCAGCGCAAAGCCAGAAAGCTTCTGCTGAATGCCGCTAGCGCTGTTGAGGTTGTACTCGGCCAGCTGATGCTGCGCCCAGACCGGCAGATGCTGGATCACGTCGGCAATGATCGTCGGCAGCTGGGTGTGGTTGTTTTGCAGCTTCTCGTAAACCATATTGAACTCAATCGCCAGCGAAGAGGCGATTACCGCCAACGGCGTGAAGACGATCAGGCAGATCACCAGCAGCGTGAGCAGCGCGGCAATGCCGTTCTTATCACCCAGCCAGCCGCGGAATTTGGTTTTCAACGGATGGAAGATGATCGCTAAAATTGCCGCCCACAGCAGCGATGAATAATAGGGCTGTAGAACGTCGAGAAATGCCCATGTCACGATGAAAAGTATCAGGATGAAAAATCCCTTAGAAATGCCGTTTAATCTCATGTGTTTCCCCTGAAACTTAATTAGTCATCGAACTATAGAGTGAAGTTGCCGCTTTGCAACTTTAATGGCGGCAAATAGCGCACTTCTTTTACCCCCACTAAATTTTAAGCCAAATTCATCACCACACCCTCTTTGCCAACGCCCGCAGGGTACCGAAGAGGGCGCCGGCATCGGGTGGTCAACGTGCGCGAGAGGATCGCCCACCTGGAGGTCGACAATTAACTCGCCAGACGATATTAATCGCTAAAGTCAGAATAAATTGGGCGCTTAATTAAAATATAAGATTATTAATTCTCTGGGTGATCGTTTCTTATGAAACAGATTATTACTTTTTATAAAACTGCACTAATTGCCTTTAAATAGTGCAAAGGGCTAAAAATAGCCGCGCTAATTAAGTGCAGTTGCACGCTAATGGAAGTTTATTTAATTATCGCCTGTAAAGGGAGCGGATATAAGTATTTAGTATACTAAATGTATATCAATGAGTTAGGGATTGTTTTCAGCGTATTAATGGCAGTTCTCATGAAAACATCATTATTTTTATATTAATTATCAATACGATATTGTAAATGATGCTCGTAAAAAGTACTGATTGACAAAAGTTGGATTGTTGACAATCATCAATTCGCAGTACGGGGAAAGAATGAACCAATAACTTACAAGAGTGAGATAGGGCTATGTTTAAAAAATTGACAGGTATTATCTTCAGCGTTTTAGTTCTTTTCGTTGCAATACAACCCGCAGATGCCAGATCGCTAGACGATATTATTAAGAGTGGCACCTTAAGAGTAGGCGTATTGCCTAACTCACCGCCCCAGTCTTCAATAGGTGCGACCAACCAGCTGGAAGGATTCGACGTTGACGTGGCCAATAAACTGGCCAGCGAACTGGGGGTAAAAACCGAGTTTGTGATGACCGAAATTGCCCAGCGCGTGCCTTTCCTGGTCGCTGACCGTATCGATATCTCGCTGGGCGGCCTAACCCGCACCGTAGAGCGGGCGAAATCGATCAGCTATACCGTGCCGCTGCACACTGAATCGATGGGCGTGCTTACCACCGACAAGGTAAATATTAAGAGCTGGAAGGATCTTAATGACGCGAAATATACCCTGGTATTGATCCGCGGCGTCTGGACCTCGGACTTTTTGAAGCAAAACCTGCCAAATGCCAAAATTCTTTATGTCGATACCATGGCTGACACCATTCGCGCCCTGGCACAGGGCCGCGCCGACGCGCTGGTGGAGAACATCGAGTTCTACGTGCCGTTTACCACCAACTATCCTAACGTGCATTGGAAAGTGCTGCCCGAGGCGATCAACACCTCTTACGACGCGGTGGGCCTGGCACAGGGAAATTACGCGCTGCGCGACGTGCTGAATATTGCCTTGTACGACATGCACACCAGCGGCTTTGTGAATCAGACCTGGGAAAAATGGTTTAAGGCACCGATGCTGGTGAAAGTGATCCCTAATCCCTATTTCTGATGATCCCCCGTTATTAGTAAAAGCTACGAGTCAAAAGCTAATGTTCCAAAACTAATGTTCTAGAACTAATGTTCAGAAACGTTAGCTAATCGAGATGACGTATTCGGCGGCCGGGAGGCGAGGCTTATGCATTACAGTTTTCAGTTTGGTGAGGTACTCAAACATTGGAATGAATTGCTTTCAGGCGCGGTAATTACCCTGATTGTCGCCTTCATTTCATTCTGGATTGGTTGCGTCATCGGGTTACTGGGTGCCTTGGCGGAACAGCATGCAAAACCCGCCGCGCGACGACTGGTGCGCGGATACGTTATTTTCTTTACCAATACGCCTTCACTGATCCAAATATTTGTTCTGTTCTACGGCTTGCCGGATTTCGGCATCGTAATGTCACCGATGACGGCGGTGCTGATTGGCCTGTCGCTGAACGCCGGGGCGTATTTAACCGATATTATGCGCAGCGGACTGGTGTCGGTGAGTAAAACCGAATTAGAAGCTGCCGCGTCGTTAAATATGTCTACCTGGCAGAGTTTTCGCTATGTCACGCTGCCGCATCTGGCGAAAACAATTTATCCCCTGCTGTCTAATTTCTTTATCTGGATCCTGCTCGGCAGTTCGATTGGCGGCCTGTTCGGCGTCAACGAGCTGACCGGCGCGGTTATCGATATTAGCTCCACCACCTTTCGCAGTATTGAAGCCTTTACCGTCGCCGCAGGGATGTATGTGGTGCTGACATTTATTGCCAGCGCGGTGCTGTACGGCGTCGGGTATTGGTGTTTCCGAGTCCGAGCGAGGTTTATTTAATGCTTACGCTATCTCAGCAAATAATCAATCTGTGCAATCAGTTTACCCTGGAGTTTATTCTTAAGGCGGCGCTGAATACCCTCAGCCTGTCGGCCATTGGCTGTTCGTTCGGCCTGCTGGTGGGTTTTTTGATTGCCTGCCTGCGCCAGACGCGGCACATCGCGCTGTTACCGCTGCGCGCGGTGACTATTTTGCTGGTGGAGCTTTTGCGCCGTATTCCGTTTTTAGTCACCCTATTTTTAATCTTCTTTATATTCCAGGGGCTGGGGTTCGACCTGTCGTTCTATTTGATTGCGCTTATCGCCGTCTGCCTGATCGCCAGCGCCTACATGGCTGAGATTTTTCGTACCGGATTCGAATCGGTGCCCAAAACTCAGATTGAGGCGGCACAAACCCTTAACTTCAGCTATCGCCAGCGTATTCAGTACGTGATGCTGCCGCAGGCCTGGAAAGTGGTTATTCCCCCGGCCTTCAGCTTTATGGTGTCGTTTATCAAGGACACCGCGCTGGCGTCGCAGCTGGGCGTGGTGGAGCTGACTTTCTCGGCCAAGATATTAATCAGCCGGGGATATTCCTCGTTCCTGATTTATGGACTGATCCTGCTGATTTACTTCCTGATGTCGTATCCGCTTAGCCGCCTTGGGCAGCGTATCGAACGCCGACTGGCGGAAAAGACCGGTCCTGCACCCGTCAAAAAAGCCCGCGCGGCGCTGAGCAAGAAGATCTCGACTCTCACCCCGCCCTAGGTCGGGCAATAACGCGATTAACGACAGGAGTACGATTATGTCACAGTTAGAAATTGTCGGATTGAAGTGTTCGTACGGCGAACATACGGTATTGGACGGCATCAATTTGACCATCAGGCCGGGAGAGATTGTTAGCCTGATCGGCGGTTCCGGCTCCGGTAAAAGTACGCTTCTGCGGGTGATCATGGGACTGACCAAGCCAGAAGGCGGCGCGGTACGGGTCGAAAATGTTGAAGTTGACTATGACTCGGCGCAGAGCGTGCGCGATATTCGCGAAAAGGTCGCTATCGTATTTCAGCAATATAATCTGTTCCAAAACATGAGCGTGTTGGAAAACGTCATGGTCACGCCGGTCAAAGTGCAGAAAAGAGACGCTAAGCAGGTGCGTGAAGAGGCGGTTGCGCTGTTGGAAAAAGTCGGCATGCAGCACAAGTCCGAGGCTTACCCGGCCAATCTTTCCGGTGGGCAGCAGCAGAGGGTGGCCATCAGCCGGGCATTGGCGCTAAAACCGAAGATTTTGCTGTTGGATGAGGTGACCTCGGCGCTGGATCCCGAGCTGGTGGGTGAAGTTCTAAACACCGTGCGCCAGCTGTCGCTCGAGGGCATGACCATGATCCTGGTGTCGCATGAGATGAGTTTTGTGCGCGAGGTGTCGCACAAGGTGGCGATGATGGATCAGGGAAAAATCATCGAATTTGGCACTCCGGACGAGATTTTCAGCGATCCGAAGCAAAAAAGAACTCAGGATTTTATGAAAAAAATCGCCTGGCATTGATCGTTTACCCGACTTAAAAATTCGAAACATCACCTAGCGGATCAGGCGACTATCCGGCGAACAAAAGCCGCGATCGTAGGCGATAGCGCGGGGTTCTATCCGTCAATTGTTGATGATCATCTATTTCTACCTTGATAAATGCAGTCATGATAAGCTGCATTTTTCGTCTACTATCATGGATGGTTGAGTGTAATGGCAGTCAAAAAAGAAGCTAAAAGCCGGGCCAAATTGGTTCCGGTGAATAATATTGCCAGTTCAGACCATGCCGCCGATCAAATCAGAGAGGCCATCGTTCAGGGCATTTTCAAGCCCGGTGACCGATTAATCGAAAAGAGTCTGACCGACGAGCTCAACCTCTCTCGCCATCCGGTACGCGAGGCGCTGCGCCGCCTGAGCCAGGAAGGTTTGGTTGACGTGCGCCCCAATCGCGGCGCGGTAGTGGCCATGCTTGAGCCGGCCAGCATTCTTGAGGTGTACGCCATTCGTTCGGCGCTGGGCGAGCTGGCGCTGAAAGAGCTGCAAAAGAATGCCCAGCTGCCTTCGGACAGCGATTTGAAATCGTTAGAAAAGATGGCAGCTTCGGCGGTGAAGTTTGCCCGCCAGGAAAACCAGCAGGCGACGATCGTTAACGATCTCGAGTTTCAGCAACTGATCGTCGAGGCCAGCGGCCTTGAGCGCTGCTCGCGCTATTTTTCAGAAACGACGGTCGAGGTTCAGCGCTTTAATAATCTGACCGGCATCGTATACACCGAGCGAGAAAACGATGCGCTGCACTACGTGGTGGGGTTGCTCGACGCGATCAAGGCGCGGGATTTAGAAAAAGCGTTGGGGATTTGGAAAGACAAGTTTGCAAAAGCAGTATCGCGCTATATTGCCCTGATTGAGAAAGAGGATAAAAAAGCCGGCAAGCCCGTTAAGGGTGCAGCACGGATTTAAGCTTTTTTTGCTTTCATCCGCTGACTTATTGAATAAATCGTAAGATAAACGCCCACGGAGCGCAGGCTCGATGGGCGTTTTTTGTTAGACAGAAGCGTGCACTCAACGCGGCTTAAAGCGCAATTGTCAGGCGCGTTTGCGGCAGTTCAGAAGCGCCACGGTAGGCGGTTATCTCAATCTCGAACAGGTATTCTGGCCCACCCAGCGGTGCGCAGGTAACGCAGCTGGTGGGGTCGATGCCGCGATATTTCTCACCGATGAACGCCATCACCTCCTTCACGTCCTGCTGGCGCGGAATAAACAGCCTTGAACGCACCACGTCGGCCAGAGACGAGCCAACCGACGCCAGTGCGCCCTCCACGTTGCGAAACGCCTGCTCGGCCTGCGCCACGGCGGTGTCGGGCATATTGCGGGTCTTGTAATCACGCCCGGCGGTCAGTGACATGAAAATCCAATCGCCTAACACCAATACGCGAGAGTAGCTCTCTTGGTCTTCAAGAATGCTGCCTGATTTAACCTTGATGATTTCTTCGATCATGATTTTTCCCTGATAACGTTGAGATAACAGGCCTGAAACAGGCCTAGATTGAAACACCGCCGTCGATGATCACCGTTTGTCCGGTGATCATCCGGCCGGCAAAGCCCAGATAAACGATCAGTTCTGCTACATCGGCGGGAGTGCAATAGCGCCTGAGCGGGGTCGCGGCGATGGTGCTCTCGCGCCGTTCGTCGGACCATTCGATGGCCCATGAACTTTCAACCGAGCCGGGTGCCACGGCGTTAACCCGTACCTTGGGTGCCAGCGCGTGGGCGAGATTTTTGGTCAGGTTGATCACCGCCGCTTTTGAGGCGCTGTAGGCGACGGTGCTGGCAATCGATCCGAAACCGGCAATCGAGGCGGTGTTGACAATAGCGCCACCGCTGGCGGCCAGGCTGGCGGCCGCCGCTTTGGAGCAGCGAAATACGCTCATCAGATTAACGTTGAGCAGCGTCTGCCAAAGCTCTTCGCTGACCGCTTCGAGATCGTTAATCGGGATCGGCTTAACCACCCCCGGTGTACCGGCGTTATTGACCAACAGATCCAGATGACCCAAAGCGGCGACCGCTTTACTCACCATCGCCTGCGTCTGGTCGGCCTTTGACAGGTCGCCCGGAGCCGCCACCGCCAACAGCCCTTCATCGAGCAGTGCGGCAACGGCGCGTTCACCGCGCGGATCGCCCGGCAGGTAATTAATCGCAACGCGTGCGCCGAAACGCGCCATCAGCCGAGCGGTCTCGAAGCCGATACCGCTCGCGCCACCGGTCACCAGCGCCGTTTTGCCGCTAAGATCAAACGTCATCATCCGTTAGTGCCCTTGTGAAATATCGGTGGTTGGTTCATCAGGCGGCCCGTTCGGCACGGCTCTCGCGGCGCATAAATTTGCGCGTATGTTCCTGAATCGGCTGGTCGATCACCTGCTGCGGGGTGCCGATTTCACACACCCGCCCCTGGTGCAGAAAAGCCACGCGGTCGGCAGATTCGCGCACGAAATTGATGTCATGGGTCACCACCACCATCGTCATACCTTCGGATTTCAGCAGCCGCATGGTTTCCAGCACCTCACCGACCAGCTCGGGGTCGAGCGCCGAGGTGACTTCATCAAACAGCATGTACTCTGGCGACATCGCTAGAGCGCGGGCAATCGCCAGTCGCTGCAGCTGTCCGCCGGAAAGATGCGAGGGCATCATTTTGGCTTTTTCACCCAGCCCAACGTGCTCGAGGTGTTTTTGCGCCAGCATCATCGCCTCTTTTTTACCCATTTTTGCTACCACGCGCGGGGCGAGCGCGACATTTTCAATCGCATTGAGGTGCGGAAAAGCGTTGTATTGCTGAAAGACGATCCCCAGCCTGCGGCGCAGTTGGTTAACGTTGGTAGTCGAGGCGTGAACGCTAATGCCGTCGACGATAATGTCGCCGTGCTGGATCTTCTCCAGGCCGTTGATGCACTGCAGCAGGGTCGATTTACCCGATCCGCTGGCACCAATCAGGCACACCAGCTCGCCTTTTTCAATGGTCAAGTCAATGCCGTTGAGGACGCTAATCGGCCCGAAAGCCTTCTGCACGTTGCTGATTTCAATCATATCGCCACCTTTTTCTCGAGATAACGGCTATAGCGGGAGATGGGATAACAGATCAGGAAGTAGAAAACGCCTGTCCCCAACAGCAGTAACCAGGTTTGATGCGTGCGGGTAATAAGCACCTGCGTGGCGTGCATAAATTCCATGTAACCGACTACGCTGGCGAGGGCGCTGTCTTTGATCAGACTCAGCAACAGGCCAATCCAGGCGGTTAGCCCGAAGCGCAGCATCAGCGGCAGGGAAATATGCCGCAGCTCCTGCCAGTAGTTCATGCCCAGCGAACGCGCGCCGCGTTTAAAAGTGGGCGGCACCGCCAGCAGGCTGGCTCTCGCCACTTCTGAGGTGACCGATGCCATCCACACCCCCAACGCCACGCTGCCTAACAGGTAAGGGGAGAGTGGCAGGCCGAGCAGCGAAAAGAAGCTGTTGAGCACGATCAGGATGATAATCATCGGTACGCTGCGAAAAATATCGACCAGCGGGGCGGTAACGATTTGCACCGTCAGCGAAGAGGCGCGCGCCCAGCCGAGGGGAATACCTAACGCGGTGCCAATAATCCCCGAAGTGGCGGCCATGGCCAGCGTGTTGAGCGCGCCCAACAGCAGGTAATAAGAGTCCGACCACTGGAGCGGCTGGTATCCCAGAACAAATTGCATGGTTACCTCCGGTACATCAGTCTGTAGGTTGCCAGGGCGCCAAACTGAATGATTTTGGCGATCAGGTAGTAAATTCCCGCGGTGACAATAAAGAACTCAAAGGTGCGGAACGATATCGACTGGGCATACTGCGTCGCGCCGGAAAGCTCGCGCAGGCCGACCAGCATCCCCATTGAGGTATTGAGCATCGCCCATACCGCCTGAGTAACAAACGACAGGAAAATGATTTTAAACACCTGAGGGAAAATCACGTGGCGAAAGGCCTGAAATCGATTCATCCCCAGCGAGCGGGCGGTGGCCATTTGCTGACGAGGGATCGAGTTCAGGCCGCCGCGAAAGATCTCCGCCAGATAGCCGGCATTGTTAAAGGAGATGGCGACGAGTACCGCCAGATAGCTGGAAATATTGATCCCAATCGCGCCCAGGCCGAAATAGATTAAATAGACCTGAAATAACACTGGCGTATTGCGTGAGGTTTCAATCCAGCTGCTGGAAATATAATAGGCCAGTCCGCTGCCTGATTGTCTTGCCACAGACATCGGCATGGCAAACGCCATACCGATTAATACCGACAATACGGTTATCTGTAGCGTAACCCAGGCGCCTGACAATAATTCCGGCAATGCGTTAAAGACTATTGACCAATAGAATTGATAATCCTGCATTGGGCTATACCTGATAAGTCAGATGAGTTCTACGCGATTATTAAAAATCGATACCTGGCATATTGAGGGAAGGCACCGGACCGTCGCCCATATATTTTTTGTACAGCTCGGCGTAGCGTCCGGTCACCACCTGATGCCAGACAAATATTTTTGCCCAGTTGAGGAAGTCAGGATCGCCACGGCGTACCGCCAGGCCATCCAGATCGCTCAACGGTGCCAGACCGCCGTCGACAAAGGTCGGGAACTGCCCGCTCTTGGCCAGGGTGTTATAGACCGATGAGGCCTGCAGGATGGCGTCAATCTTGCCCTGTTGCAGCGCCATAAAGGTCTCATTGTCGCTGGCAAAACCGGTGTAAGTAGTGCCGGTATTTTTCCAGCGTCCCTGTAACTCTTTGTTAAATAGCTGTTCAAAGGTCGAGCCGACTACCGCGCCGAGCTTCTTGCCGCGAAGCTGGTCATAGCTAGTTATGCCGGTACCTTTGCGGGTGACCACGGTAATAGTGAAGTTAACGTATGGCTGGGTGAAGGCCACGGTCATGGCGCGCTCGGGGGTAATGGTCGTCGAGCCGACCACGATATCGACGCGATTAGAAACCAACGCCGGAATGCGGTCAGAGGCCGGCGTTTGCACAATCACCGGCTCCACGCCGAGGGATTTTGCCATGTCATCGCAGTACGCGACGTCATAGCCGTCGGGCTTGTTATCCGGCGTCATATAACCGGAGGGCGGCGAGTCTAATACCACGGCGCAGCGCAGCTTTTTATTCTTGATAACGGAATCCAGGGTCGATTCCGCCATGGCGCTATGGATAAAAAACAGGCTGGACAGTGCGATTAAAATAGTTGATGTTGTTTTGTGATTTAAGCGTGCGTTATTTTTAAACATGAAAACCCTCGTGATGGTTAAAATTATTGTTATTAACTCCACTTGCACAGCATAGGTCTTATTAGTATTTCAAAATAAAAATCAATCGAACGGCTAAGAATTTATTTACTATTTTTTCAAATGTCGGCAATCGGACCTAATTCTTTTTCTATCAGTGGAATAACCTCTTTGCTAAATTTATAAAGAGATTTCTGCGCTTTTTCTAACGGCAGGCAGCCGAACTGGAAGTTGCAGGTATAATTAACCGGGTTAAGGCGTTTAATATCGGCAATCATTTTTTCGGCTACCAGATGCGCATCGCCCACCACCATGTTATTGGCGTATTGCTCGAGGGTGTATTCCCCTTCGAACGCCTCATTACGAATAAAGCCCTCTGTGTCCAGCGGCAGTTCAGCCTTGCGCAGGTGATGCGCCATTCGCCCCACGTAGCGAGCGCGTTCGGCGGCTTCCAGCGCATCGGCGCGGCTGTCGGTGACGTGAACGTATTGCATAATTGCCAACGGTTTAGTGGCCGGGTTTTCACCGAGGGTTTCCCACGCCTGATTCAGCCCGTCCGCCATGCGATACAGCACCGGCGAACCCAGCGTACTGGCGGCGAGGAACGGCACCGCCTGCCATTTTTTAAAGCGGCTCAACAGCTTGGGGTTAGACGACGTAACATACAGCGGCGGCAGCGGTTTTTGATAAGAAGATATGGCGAAAGAGGTTTTCGGAATCGACAGAAACTCGCCTTTATATTCAACCTCACCCTCGACCAGCGCCTGCTCAATCACGTCCCAGTATTCGAGGAAAATTTCTACTTTCTTTTCCAGTTCAACGCCGTAGCGGTCAAACTCATACTGCTGATAACCGGTGCCTAAGCCAACGACCAGGCGGCCGTCGGTCATGGCATCGACGCAGGCAATTTCCTGCGCCAGGCGCAGCGGGTGATACAGCGGCAATACCAATACGCCGGGGGCGAGCTTGATTTTAGAGGTCCAGTTGGCGGCGTTGGCAGCCATCATCAACGGCGACGGGCTGCTGGAATAGTTGGCAAAGTGGTGTTCGGCGAACCAGGCAATATCGAAGCCAATTTCTTCGGCCGTTTTTACCATGGTCTGCGTATCGCGCATCACGCCTTTCACGCCTTCCGGGTGATCGCGCAGGGTCATCAGACTAAATAATCCAAGTTGCATCGTGTTCTCCGAGATTAAAAATTCGTTAACCCACTAGGGTTTCGAGCAAGGGGGCCGAGGTAACGTACGCCCCGTTCTGGTAGATCAGAGGCGCAATGGTCTCGGTAAACTGGCAGTCGCTAACCTGGCCGATCACAATCTGATGGGTGGCATAGGGCAGCGTCTGATCCAATTCACAAAACAGGTTGGCCTGTGCATCGGTGAGGTAGGGAACGCCGTGCTCGTTCTCCTGCCAGGTGCCGGTGGAGAAACGTTCATGGGCATCCAGCGAGGTGCTGAAACGCTGAGAAATCGGTGCATGGCTGTGGTTGAGCAAGTTAATGCAATATTTCTTTCCGGCCAGAAGCGGCGTAAGCAGGCTGGATGCGCTGTTGATGCACACCAAAATAGCCAACGGATCGAAGCTCAGCGAGGTCACCGCCGTAGCGGTGATGCCATAGCGAACTCCCTGATGCTGGCAGGTGATGACACAAACCGTAGAGGCCAGCCTTCTCATGCAGTGACGGAAATTATCTTTAACTCTCTGTTCCACAATTAGATCCTCGCAAAACATGCAGTCGGTAACGTTGATTATCGACGATTCACTCAATTTAAAATGGTTGATTGTCAACAATGTTAAAGGCGTGATCGAATATTTGTCCAGCGGGAGGGGATTGTCAACAATCGATTATTTTATCGTCATATGAAATTGTGATGAATCAATTTTTTTGTTAAAAATTAGTGTGATAGAGTGAGGCGGCTTTTTTGCGCCGCCAGTTTTTCTTTAGATGCCCAGAGTGTCGTTTTGGGCCATCGCCCAGTAAGCGTCGCGCAGGCTGGGCGCAGTACCCGCAGCAAAACGTAATACACGGATTAGCTGAGCGATATCCACCTTTGTGATAAGCAATGCGTTTTAAATACCTTGTTAGCCGCCGCTAAAAGCCGCATTTTTCCCCAACACTTTAGTGATTAACAGCGGCGGGTCGGTGATACGGTGAGCGGTAAAAAAAATGCCAACTATTTGCATCAGCAGCAGAGGGATTATATTCGGCAGCTAGCGCAGTCGTGGCTTTGGCGCAGTGAGCTTCCGACCTGGATGCTGATCGTGGTGATTTATAGCGGCTGGTTCACCACGCTGGCCTATTGGAAAACGCTGGGGCTGCTGCCCGCCACGCTGTTGATGATCTGGTTTACCACCTGGTATATGTCATTGCAGCACGAGCTTATCCACGGGCATCCGACGCGGCTGCCCTTTATTAACCACCTGCTGGGGCTGATGCCACTTGCCGTGTGGTATCCCTTTGGCCTGTATCGGGATTCGCATCTCCAGCATCATCGCAATGAGCATCTCACCTTTCCCGATGAAGATCCGGAAAGCTATTATTTCTCCCCAGAACGCTGGCAGCGCTTTTCGCCCTGGCAGCGTCGGATAATCAGCCTGCGTAACACCTTTCCCGGTCGCGTGCTGATAGGTCCAGCGATCGATATCGTGCAAACCCTGGCCAGCATGCTGAGCGCGTTTTTATGGGGTGAAGGTAAGGCGATGTTGATGTGGCTGGTGCACGGGGCATTGCTGATCGCGGTGTTTAGCTGGATGCGGCAGGTCGATTTCTCCATCGGCTATTTTTTGCTGGCCGTCAGCTATCCGGCGCTAAGCCTGACCAAGATCCGCTCCTTCCTCGAGCACCGTGCTGCGGACGATCCGCAGGCCAGATCGGCGATTAACGAAGCGGCCTTGATCTGGCGGGTGCTTTTCCTTAATCTAAATTATCACTCCGTGCACCATAATCTTCCCGGCGTGCCGTGGTACGGTCTGCGCAAAATCTATTTGCAGTATCGCGAGGGGTATCTTCAACTTAATCATGGCTTTCTGATTGGCGGCTACCGGGAGTGGCTGCGGCGATTCTGGTTCCGCTCCGTCGACGTCAACGTCCATCCGGGGCAATCATCCCTGCAACAGGTGGGCGAAAAGCATGAGTAATGCGGTTTCATTGCCGATGTACGCGGTCAATCCGTCAGATGTCGATGCGCTGTGGTCCGGCCTGCGCGAGCTCTTGACGGAAGAAGGCATCAGCGAAAAACAGTCCGATTTATCCTGGCCGGACGATCTCCTCCAGCACTGGCAACAGCCGCGACTGCTGTTAAGTCAAACCTGTGGTTACCCGCTGGTGACACGTCTGAAAGACGTGCAGCCTCTGGGCTGTTTTCACTATGCGGCACCGGGTTGTGAAGGCGTGGGTTACCGCAGCTTTTTGGTCACCCGGCAGAAAGATATGGGCGCGGGATTGGCCGATTTTCGCCAGCGTATTGTGGTCTGCAACAGTGAGGATTCGCAGTCTGGCTACAATGCCCTGCGTAAAGTGGTCGAACCGCTGAGTGAAAATGGCTGCTTTTTTTCTCAGGTTATCTTTAGCGGCAGCCATCGGCAGTCGCTGGAGGCCATTCAACGCGGCGAAGCGGATATTGCCGCCGTCGACTGTGTGACTTTTGCCCTTTTGAAGAAATACCAGCCGCAGGCGCTGGCCCAGCTGAAAGTGATCGGCGAAACGCCGCTGACTCCCGGTTTACCCTTAATTACCGGCCCCGAGACCACGCCCAGTCAGATTATTGCGCTGCGTAGGGCATTGAACCGGCTGGTCAGCGAGCCGCGTTATCGGCCGCTGTGCCGTGCGGCGTTAATCAGCGGCTTTAGCGAAGTCAGCCGAAAGCAGTACGACGTGATCCTCTAATTGACCGACTCAGGGTTTGTTCTCACGTAAACTTTTTCCGACATTGCCGCCGGGATGTACCGCCAGCAGCGTTTGTCTATTGAAACCGTTGCGGCTCATTATGCAGCCACATATGGCGTCAAACACCGCTAATACCAACACGATCGAGGTGGTTGCCAGCATATTCAGTGGATCAATCTCGCGCTGAATATGCGTTTTCAGCACCCATTTTGACGCCTGTGCAATCGGTGACTGAAGGTTTTCGGTAACGCTAATCAGCGTTACGCCCTTGCTGGCCAGCGTGGGGAGCAGGCGCGTAAGCTCTTCGGAATTTCCGCCCCGAGAAATCATAATCAGCACATCTTCGGCGCGCAGAAAGCCTAAATCGCCGTGTGCCGCGTCGGTGGGATTAAGATAGATAGCCGGTTGTTCCACGCAGGCCAGCATGTGTGCCACCTTGCGGGCGGCGATGCCCGAGGTGCCGACGCCGGTCACGGCAATTTTTCCGCCGCAGGCCGCCAGAGTGTCCAATACGCCTTGCCAGACCTGGGGATCAAGATTGTGCCGCAGCGCCAGCAGTTCGTCGCTGTAGGTTTGCCAGCCTGCGCAGGCCTGTTGCCACTCTCGCTCGTGACTCATTTTTCCTCTCCCTGCATCAGGCGGCGATATTTCATATGGTCATGATAAAGCTCATGAAATACCTTATATTTTCGATCGTAATACTCTTTAATCTTGTTAGTTTGCGGGGTCACCGTCTTGCCGATGCGGCTCATGGCGGCCATCGCCTCGGGTAAAGACTCATAAACGCCCGCGGCGACCGTGCCCATCATCGCGCTGCCAAGCAGCATCGCTTCGCTTTCCTCCGGCAGCAGCATGGCGCAGCCGGTGGCGTTGGAATGCTCTTGCACAAATACCGGATTTTTGGTGCCGCCACCGCTGGCCATCATGGTATTTATCGCATAGCCGCTGTGATTCATGGTCTCTATAATATGGCGCGTACCCAACGCCAGTGCCTGAATAGTCGCTAAATAGTGCAGTGCCATGTCTTCCGGAGTGCGTGACAGTTTAAGACCGGTTAGGGTGCCGGTTAACGTCGGGTTAGCACGCGGAGAACGGTTACCGTGAAAATAGGGCAGCATATGAATGTCCTGGGTCAGGAAAGCGATATTCTCCCGTTCTCCGGCCATCTCACGCAGCAGCGCGTTCAGGGTTTCGTAGATTGTTTTGCCGCGCTCTTTGCTTTGCTTCAGCAACTCGGCGTAGCAGGGATGAGACTGAATAACGTGGTCGATCAGCGCACCGGTAGTGGACTGGCCGCCTTCGTTGAGCCAGTAGTCTGGCAACAGCGCGGAGAAATAAGGCCCCCAAATGCCGCCGATATAGCGGGGGGAAGGTGACATTGCCATGTGCGCCGTTGAGGTGCCGCCGATCAGCGCAATGCGTTGATCGAAGTTGGCGGTCTCACCGGAGGCACCAGACGCGCCCAAAATGCCCAGGCTACCGGCGTGGGCGTCGATTATCGATACGCTGACTGCGGTGCCCGACATCAGGCCCAGCTCGCGGGCGGCGGTGGCGGTCAAGCCATGTCCCAGCGGTTGGCCCATGGTTTTTACTTCACTGCCAATTTTAGCCGCGTTGTTGTCCAGTAAATCCTCCAGGCCAATCTGCTTAAAGTAGCTGGTGTCCCAGCGATCCTCGTGGCCAATATAGGTCCATTTACAGACGGTAGAACACAGCGAACGAGTCGTATCATTGGTGGCACGCCAGGTGAGAAAGTCCGGTAGGTCAAACAAGTGGCCAACGTTGTTCCAGGTCGTTGGCATATGTTGTTTTAGCCACAGCAGCTTAGGCGTTTGCATTTCCGGTGAAATAATCCCACCCACAAACTCCAGCACCCGATGGCCGGTTGCGTTGATGCGCTCGGCCTGCGAAATGGCGCGATGATCCATCCAGACGATAATATTCTGTTCGCTGCGACCTGATGGACTCACGGTCAGCGGCCGTCCTTCTTTGTCTAGCACCACCAGCGAACAGGTGGCATCAAAGCCCAGCCCTTTGACCTGAATCGGGTTGATATCCGCCTGATTCATCGCGTCTTTTACCGCGTTACACACCGATGCCCAAATCTCGTCAGAGGATTGTTCAACGAAATCGGCTTTCGGGCGGAATAGGGTAATGTCGCGGCTGGCCTGGCTGACCCTGCGTCCCTGCAAATCAAACACGCCTGCGCGAGCGCTGCCCGTTCCTACATCTACGCCAATAAAATAACTCGCCATGTTGTAGTCCTTATCTCTCTGTCATCAGGGTATTTTAAGGTCGATTATGCTTTGCGATTCTGCAGCGCGATAAACAGGATCAGCACGCCGCCCCACAGCGCCATGGTCAGATAACTGCTGACGCCCATCAGATTGAGGCCGCTTTCCAGCATCTGCAGCACCACCAGCGCCAACACCAGGCCGATGACGCGACCAAAGCCGCCGTCGGGATTTATGCCGCCCAGCACCGAGGCCAGGATGGTGACCAGCAGATAGGAATCGCCATAGCCCGCCTTGGCCGAGTTGAATTTCGACATCATCAGCAGCGCCGCGGCCCAGCCAAACAGCGCCGACAGCACATACACCACCAGCGTCACGCGATGGGTACTGATCCCGCTAAAGCGCGTGGCCTGTTCGTTGGATCCCATCAGATACAGGCTGCGCCCCAGCGTGGTGTGTTCGAGCACGATCCACAGCAAAAACGCCACCAGCAGAAACAGCACCAGCGCGATGGGGATCCCTAGCAGATTGCCGCTGCTGAGGTATTGAATGGCGGCTGGAAAACCAGAGATCACCGTGCCGCCGGTAAGCAGAATATTCAGCCCGGCAATCAGCGTCATGGTGCCCAGCGAGGCGAGGATCGGCGACACGCCGATATAGGCAATCAGCGAGCCGTTAAGCAGGCCTATGGCCACCGCGACCGCCAGTCCTGCCAGCAGTGCCAGCATGAAATAGGTCGGTTGGTTGGGATGGGCGACGAGGATTGCCGCCATCACCAGCGAGCAGGCGTTGGCACCGGCAATCACCGATAAATTAATGCCGCCGGTCAACATCGTGATGCCCATTCCCAGCGCCAGCATGCCTAAAATCGGCAACTGCGAGGAGATAGACTGAAAGTTACCGACGCTGAAGAAACGCCCTCCCAGGGTCAATGAGAACAGCAGGGCGACGGCAATGACGATTAGCACCTGCAGGCGGATGATCCTGTCAGCGGGAATAAAGCGGGTTAATGTGCTCATGTTACATGCCCTTCGCCAGTTTGCGTTTTTCATTCCACGCGGTGCTGCTGATGCTGATCAAAATGATCACCCCGCTAAACACCTGATGCCAGTAAGAGGAAACCGACAGCAGCGTGAGGCCGTTTTGCAGAAACGCCAGCAGCATCACGCCTAACACGGTGCCGGTCAGCGAGCCGCGCCCGCCGGTCATGCTGGTGCCGCCCAAGACCACCGCGGCCAGCACCGTAAGCTCGAAGCCCAACAGCGAGTTTGGCGCGACGGACTGGGTTATCTGTGCCTGTACCACCGCCGCAATTCCCGCCAGCAGCCCCATAAAACCGTAAACGTAAAAGTGCAGACGCAGGATATTGAGTCCCAGGCGGGATGCGGCGTCGCGATTGCTGCCCATCGCATAAATTTGCCGTCCGATACGGGTACGGTTCATCAGCACGCCGGTGGCAATCACCACCCCGAACAGGCTGAGCAGCGGCAGCGTTAGGCCATAGTCGTAGCCGTCGGCCCCTTTAAACGAAAACCAGTTGATGCCGTTCATAAACCAGTCGGGGAAGCCGTACAACCAGGTGCCGTCGGTAAAATAAACCAGCAGGCCGTAGTAGAGATTGAGCGTGGCGATGGTGATGATGATCGCCGGCACGCGCAGCCAGTAAACCAGAAACCCGTTGACCAAACCGAGCAGCAGCCCGACGCCCATGGCCAGCGCGAACGCGACCGGAAAACTGCCGCCGTGATGGATGATGTAGCTCGCCATCACGTATTGGCCGATCGAGGTCATGGCCGGAAACGAAATATCAATGCCTCCGGCGATCAGCACCACGAACAGACCGCAGGCCAGAATACCGAGGATCGCGTAGCTGGTGGCGACGTCGGTGAGATTGCCCAGCGTCAGAAACTCTTTGGTGCTAATGCTCAGGCCGATCACCAGCAGTAGGACCAGGACCCCAAGCCAAAACTCGTGATAGGAGAAGGCCTTACTGAAATTTTTACCCATTGATCACCTCCGCAATCTGCGCTTCGCTGCACTGATGCGGCGAGAATTCGGCTACCAGCTCTCCCTTGCGCATCACCAGCACGCGGTGACTGTTGTAATAGGCCTCGGGAATTTCATCACAAATCATCAGCACCGCCATGCCTGATCCCGCGAGGTCGCGGGCGATACGATAAATCCCCTCTTTATTGGCGATATCCACGCCCACCGTGGGGGAGTCGAGAATGAGAATATGCGGCTCGGTGGCGACCCATTTGGCGATGGCAATGCGCTGGGCGTTGCCGCCGGACAGCGTTTTTACCGGTAACGCGCTGTCTGACACCTTGATGTTCAGGTCGCGGATCAGATCCTTTACGATCGATTTAGCCTTGCGGTGATCCATCAGACCGCTGGGCCGTTGCAGCTTATTAAACACCGACACTAGCGTGTTGTCGTAGATCGACTGCTCCATGATCAGTCCCTGGGTTAGCCTGTCCTCTGAGACATAGGCGATCCCGCTGCGGATAGCGTCGCGATTGCTGCGAAAACTCACCGCCTTGCCGTTGATACGGATCTCGCCGCTGTCTGGGCGAGTCATGCCGAACAGGCTGAGGCACAGCTCGGTACGGCCTGAACCGAGTAGCCCGACGATGGAGGTAATTTCTCCCTGACGCAGCGACAGTGAAATATTCTTATATTGCCCGCTGCGACTTAGCTGGCTGACTTCCAGCAGCGGCGTAGCCTCGGCGGGCGCGCGATGGGGCAGGTGGCTGTAGCTGAAACGCTGCCCGGTCATGAGAAAAGCCAACTCATTGCTGTCCAATTCGCTAGCCGGATAGGTGCCCACCAGCCTGCCGTCGCGCATCACGCTGATCCTGTCCGCCACCTCCATCACCTCATCCAGACGGTGACTGACAAATACCACGCAAATATTGGCGGCTTTCAACTCATTAACTACTCGCAGCAGGCCGTTGACCTCGGTACGCGTTAAGGAGGCGGTGGGCTCGTCCATGATCACCAGGCTGGCATCGGCGGCGATAGCGCGACAGATAGCCACCAGCTGGCGATCGGCGATCGACAGCTTTTCAACTTTGCGATCCGGGTCGAGCGCCACGCCCACCCTCTTCATCGCCGCCAGCGCCTTTTGACGCATTGCCGCTTTATGCACCCAGAAATCACCGCCCGGCAAATAGCGATGAATGGCAATATTCTCGGCCACCGATAAATTGGGGAATAATGACAGGTCCTGGTAAATCACCTGAATGCCGTAAATTGAGGAAAGCTGCGGCGTCAATGAGTGGAATAATTTGCCATCCAGCTGGATCGAGGCCCCTTTTTCGGGCTGATAGACTCCGGAAATGACTTTAATAATGGTGCTTTTACCGCAGCCGTTTTGCCCGGCCAGGCAGTGAACCTCGCCCTTATTTAAGCTCAGCGTGACATTATCCAACGCCATCACGCCGGGAAACTTTTTACTGATATGTTCAAGACTGATTAATGTCTCGGGCTGGGAAGTTAAATGACTCAGGCTGGAGTCGGAGGCCGCATAACTGTTCATCGAGATTTTCCTTACCGCACTGGTGATATATCGATGCGGGTCAGGCATCGATATAGGGTAAATAACCGACAACAAAGCGCTTACTGCGGTTTAAATAAAACGGGCTGCACTGATTATTATTTTAGAAGCCCAGGCTTTTGGCATTATCGGCAGAGACTTCAAGAATACGGTTAAAGCGGATCACCCCGGTGCCCATATCGACATCGGCTTTGCCCAGCCCGTCGATGGTGAGATCTTGGGTCACCGCCTTACCCTGAAGCATCTGATCGGCCAGGCTTACCAAGGCAAAACCGGCATCTTTCGGATCCCACAGCAGCACTTTTTTGATATCGCCGCGTACCAGATACGGGGCAGCCTGAGCGGGCATCGCGATGCCGACGACGGCGACTTTATCCTTGGCGCGTTTTTGCTGGACAGCCTGACCGGCACCGATTGGGCCCAGCGATCCGAAGCCAATGATGCCCTTTAAATCCGGGTAAGCTTTCATTAAATCGAGTGTGGTGGAATAAGACTTATCGACGCTTTCAGCCACCGGCAGGCGTGAAGTGACCTCATGCATATCCGGGTATTTTTCTTTTTGATATTTAATCGCCGTATCGGCCCAGGCGTTATGCAAAGGAACGGTCAGCGAACCGACATAAATAGCGTAACCGCCTTTGCTATTCATTGATTTTGCCAGCGCATCCATATTGGCTTGGGCATATTTTTGGCTGTCGATGGTTTCAATATCCCATTGGCCTATACGCTGATCGGGAGACTCATTAGTTAATACAATAATCCCAGCGTCGCGGGCTTTTTTTAGCACCGGTTCTAACACTTTGGCATCGTTGGGCACCACAATAATCGCGTCGACCTTTTTAGCGATCAAATCCTCTATCACCTTGACCTGCTGAGCCGGATCCGGGGTTGAAGCGCCCACCTCATAGGCATTAACGTTTAATTTAGTGGCGGCCTCTTTTACCCCGACCTCCATGCGGGTGAACCAGGGAATGCCGGTGACTTTAGCGACCACGGCAATATCATAAGGTTTGGCGGCAAAGCCGGGTGTTGAGGTAAACATGCATGCTGAAATTACACATGCATTGATTAATGCGAGTTTAAATTTCATGGCGGTACCTTAGTTATATGTAGGGTGGTTATTATTTCCACACCACGAGATTAGCAAAGGTAGAACTACGCCATCGTTTAAAAGTTATTAACATGTGACAAAAGTCCGTAAATGTTAATTTATATAATTTAATAGGTTAATTTATTGTTAATTTTGACGCGTTAAACGCGCAAAGTGACCGCTTAATCTCCTTGAGATGTTAAATAATCAAAATTTTAGATCTCATCATTAACAATATGGAAACAATTTGCGTTTTTTTTATCGCCCGCTGCCGCTGTCCGCGGGAGGTAAAAAAAATGAATGTGCAAACTGTGAGAATTGTCACGCCCGCCGATAGCACGGGCTGAGTATCCGCGATCGGGGGGCTGGTCTACACTGGGTTGAGCAGCATTTTCAACCTATTAAATACAGAGGACGTGTCATGAGTTATCAACCACCCAAAGTCTGGACCCTGGACAACGAACTTGGCGGCGCATGGGGCAAGTTGAATCGCCCGGTTGCTGGCGCTACTCACCAAAAAACCTTACCGGTGGGCAAACATCCGCTGCAGCTGTATTCCCTCGGCACGCCCAACGGCCAGAAGGTGACTATTCTGCTGGAAGAGCTGCTGGCGCTGGGCGTGACCGGTGCCGAATACGACGCACACCTGATCCGCATCAACGAGGGCGATCAGTTCTCCTCCGGATTTGTTGACGTCAATCCTAACTCCAAGATCCCGGCACTGCTGGATGTCTCCGACGCCGATCCGATCCGCGTATTTGAATCCGGTGCGATCCTGCTGTATCTGGCGGATAAATTCGGTTTCTTCCTGCCAAAAGATCGCGCCAAGCGCACCGAGGCCCTGAACTGGCTGTTCTGGTTACAGGGTTCCGCGCCTTACGTCGGCGGCGGTTTCGGCCATTTCTATCACTATGCGCCGCAGAAAATCGAATACGCGATCAATCGCTTTACCATGGAAGCCAAGCGTCATCTCGACCTGCTCGACAAGCAGCTGGCCGAGCACCGCTTTATCGCCGGTGACGAATACACTATCGCCGATATCGCGATTTGGCCGTGGTACGGCGCGCTGGTAAAAGGCCTGTTGTATGAGGCGGCGGAGTTTATTGACGCCAAGTCCTACACTAACCTGATCCGCTGGGCCAATGAGATTGAGGCTCGACCTGCGGTGGCGCGTGGACGTATCGTCAACCGCACCTGGGGGGAGAAGCAGCTGGCTGAACGTCATGATGCGGCGGATTTTACGGCGTTAGGCCTCTAAGGCCTAACCTGGCTGGGGTATAAAACCAAGCCTCCTTGCGTTGTCGGGAGGCTTGAATTTTCTGGCAACGCTTTACCAGGGAACCGTTTTCCCAAGGTAATCTACATAGTGCAGTCCGGGCACGCCGCTGTAGGTTTCGATAGTCTTCACCAGATTGGGAATGCTGTCGCTGATGGTTAACCGCGCCTGCGGGCCGCCCATATCGGTTTGCACCCAACCCGGCGCCATCAGCAGCAAGGTTCGCGGATCGTCAGCGTGACGAGCGGCGAAACTGCGCATAAACATGTTTAACGCCGCTTTACTGCCGCGATAAACCTCATAATTGCCGTTGGTGTTGTTGCTTACGCTGCCCTGGCCCGAGGACATCACGCCCAGGGTTCCGCCTGGCGGCACCAAATCTGCAAACTTCTCAATCACCCGCAGCGGGCTGAGCGCATTAGTCACCATTACGCGGATAAATTCCTCGGTGCTCACCTCGGCGATGGTCTCCCCATCGGCGTTTTTCACCCCGGCGTTGACGAATAGCAGATCAATCTGACGCCCGGCTAGCCGCGAGTGCAACTCATCAACCTGCGTCGGTTCGGTAATATCGGCGGTCTCAACCTGCAACTGCTGCGGCCACAGAGCCTGTAGTTGCAACAGCTTAGCCGTCGATGAGGCGCGCCCGGTAGCAATCACCGTGGCACCGCGTTTAAGGTATTCCTCCACCATCGCCAAGCCGAGACCGCGCGATGCGCCAATCAGTAAAACGGTTTTTTTTGCACCATCTTTAGACATAATAATTTCCTCTGAATAGGGTTTAGGTCGAAGCAGGCCACGCCGTGCCGATTGCAAAACTTTACGCCGCTGGCAGATAAGGCGGAAGACGCAGCGTTTGCACTGATAAGCTGCATCAGACGCCTTCCCTGTTGCGATCGCACGGGCTAGGATAGTGGGCAGTGATACCAGGTGGACCTACAACAAGGGCTAAGGCAATGATCGATCCGGATTTAAATTTACTGGTCGCCCTCGACCAACTGCTGGCCGAAAGGAGCGTCGCGGCGGCGGCCCGTCGCCTGGGGCTAAGCGCCTCGGCCATGAGTCGAACGCTGGGGCGGTTGCGTGAGGCCACCGGTGACCCTTTGCTGGTGCGGGCAGGGCGCAGCATGGTGTTAACGCCCTATGCCGAGGCGATCCGCGAGCGAACGCACCACGCGCTGTCCGAGGCGCGGGCGGTGCTGGCACCGTCAACGGCCGAGCTGGATTTATCCACCCTAGACCGCACCTTTACCCTGCGCGCTAACGAAGGGTTTGTAGAAGCGTTCGGTGCGTTGCTGATAGCCGCTGCGGTCCAGGCGGCCCCCCGCGTCAGGCTGCATTTCGCCCCCAAGCTGGAAAAGAGCGCGCGACCGTTGCGCGAGGGGCGGGTCGATCTTGAGATCGGCGTTTTGGGGGAGATGGGACCGGAGATCCGCCTGCAGGCGCTGTTCCGCGATCGTTTTATTGGCGTGGTGCGCAAGGGCCATCGCCTTGAGCATAGCCTGAAAATTACCGCCGAGGAGTATGCCGCCTGCGGCCACGTGGTTGCCACGCGCAGCGGCAAGGCCAGCGGGCCGGTAGACGAGGCGCTGGCCGCATTGGGCCTGCAGCGTAATATCGCCGCCGTGGTGTCGAGCTTTCACTCGGCCCTCGCCGTGGCGCGTGGATCAGATCTGGTGGCGTTGGTGCCTGCGTCATTCCTCAATTATCAACGGCAAGGCGCTCAGGCCGCCGCTGTCTATGCCTTTGAATTACCTGTAAAAACCGCCATTATTACGATTTCACAGATGTGGCATCCGCGTTCCGAGGTCGATCTGGCGCATCGCTGGTTACGCCAGCTGGTACGCAGCACGCTAATGAACGGCGGTGCTGCCGCGTAGCATCAGTTGGGTCGGCAGCGTGGTGTTTTCTTCCACCTCTTCGCCCGCAATCGCCTCAACAATAAGCCTGCCGGCCAGGGCGCCCATTTGCGCGTAAGGGATTGCCACGGTGGTCAACGCCGGTGAACATATCTGCGCCATATCGCCGTCGCCCAGACCGGCAACCGCCAACTGGGCCGGAACAGCAATCCCCTTGTGGTGGCAGGCGGCGATCGCTCCGCTGGCCAGCTCGTCGGAGGTGCAAATCAGCAAGTCCAGCTCGGGCCAGTTAAGCAGGATGTCCGGCAGCAGTTTTTGCCCGGTCTGCACCGTCGGCGGTAGGGAAGAGCTGACCACCCGATGCGGCGACTGGTTTAGCGACAGCATGGCCGAGTGCCAGCCGCTGAGAATTTGCTGTACCACGTGATGCTCGTGAGCGGCGCACAGCAGGGCAATGTTGTGAAAACCCTTGAGCGCCAGCGCGTTAATTAACTGTTTGATGGCCAAGCCATAATTAGCGCCAATGCTGAGGCCAAGCGGGGAGGTAATGGTGCCGCCGACCTGTACCACCGGGATGGTCGATTTGAGCAGCAGGTTATGGCTCTCTTCGCTGCTGTCGAACTGGTACATCACCATCGCGGCGGGATGGTAGGACAGCATCATTTCTATCAGCTTCGATTCATCGGCGGCGGTAAAATGGTCTTCGGCGAGAATGATACTGTAACCCTTGGGCGTTAAGGCCTGATGCAAGGCGGCAGAAAACGGCGAACAGCCGGGCGTGCTGGTGGAAGGCACCACCAGCGTCACCAGGCGCGACGATGACGAGGCCAGATTACTGGCCGCCAGATTAGGCACGTAACCCAACTCGGCGATCGCTGCCTCGATTTTCTCTCTGACCTGCTGCGACACCTTTTCCGGCTCTCTGAGCACCCTTGAAACGGTCATGGTACTGACGCCGGTGATCCTTGCCACATCGGCCAGCGTGCTTTTTCCCGAGTTTCGCCGTTGTTTTGCCTTCATTTATTCCTCAGTTTTCCGATGCATAAACCTACCCGGAATTGCGCAATCTTATCAACGCCTGTTGGCGATTATAGTGGATAGCTCGCTTAATTGTTAGCGTTAACATCGTGTTATCAAAAGCAGTGTTAGCGCTAACAGCTTTTGCGATTTCCATCACAGAAACCCGCTGCTCGCATCACATATACTCCTGAAAACGTTTACTCAGTGAGGTTCCCATGCTTGCCAAATGGTTAACGGCAGACCGCATCAATATCGTCGAGCAGGCTGCCGACTGGCGCGAGGCGGTGACGCTTGCTGCCGCCCCTTTACTGGCCGCCGGTGCCATCTCGCCACACTACCTCGAGGCCATCTTCGCCTCGCATCAAAAATTGGGCCCGTACTACGTTATTGCACCGGGACTGGCCATGCCGCACGCCAGGCCGGAGGAGGGGGCGCTGGCTAACGGGCTTTCGCTACTGTACGTCAAACGGGGTGTGCACTTCGACTCGGCAGAAAACGATCCGGTGCACGTGGTAGTGATGCTTTGTGCGCTTAACGGCGAAGAACACCTGCAGATGATTGCACAGCTGGCCGAGTTGTTCAGTGATGAGGACGACTTCCAGGCGTTAATCAAGGCCGACAGTTATCCAGCGCTAAATGCGTTGATCCAAAAATACTAATATAAGGTGTGAGAAATCGATGAAAAAAATCCTGATTGTGTGCGGTAATGGCCTGGGCAGCAGCTTTATTGTCGAAATGAACGTTAAAAAGATTATTAAAGAACTGGGTAAAGAGGCGGAGGTCAGCCATACCGATTTAAGCTCTGCCAAGTCTGAGGCTGCCGATATTTATATTGGTTCTAACGAAATTATTGCCAATCTTGACGACGGTAAACGCCGCGTATTCGGCCTCACCAACTTGCTGGACAATGCCAAGATAAAAGAAATTCTCTCCAATAACCTATAACAACTTATAACGATAAACCCCTGATATTTTAGGCGGGCGGCCAACGTTGAATCTAATTCAAACCGGCTGCCTCGTGCTAGAAATAAGGGGATTATATTACCGATTATTTGGAGTCATTTATGCTCAGCTTTATTATTAATGATGTACTAGGGACACCCGCGATCCTTGTCGGCCTGTTTTCATTAATTGGCCTGCTATTACAGAAAAAGTCCTTCTCAGATACTATTTCGGGCACCCTGAAAACGATCATGGGTTTCCTTATTTTGATTGCCGGTGCCGGGGTGATTGCCACTACGCTCACCAGCTTCAGTGAGCTGTTTGTTCACTCGTTTAATATTCAGGGGATTGTGCCGAATAACGACGTGGTATCGGCTATTGCGCAGAAGAACTTTGGTACCTCTACCGCGATGATCATGATATTGGGCATGCTGTTCAATATTCTGTTTGCGCGCATTACGCCGCTGAAATATATCTTCCTTACCGGCCACCATACGCTGTATATGGCGGCGATGCTGGCGGTTATTCTCTCAACCGGCGGCATGAGCGGCTTCTCGCTGGTGCTGACCGGGGCGTTGATCCTCGGCGCACTGATGGTGATTTCCCCGGCAATCTTGCAGCCTTTCACCCGTAAAATTACCGGCAGCGACGATTTTGCACTCGGCCATTTCGGTTCAACCGGCTATCTCTGCGCGGCGCTGGTGGGCAAGCTTATCGGCAAGGGCAGCCGCTCTACCGAAGAGTTTAAGGTGCCCAAGCATCTGAAATTCCTGCACGACTCCTCAATTGCCATTGCCCTCACCATGACGATTCTGTTTATCGTGCTGGTGCTGATTGCCGGTAAAGAGTTTACCGAAACGCAGGTCAGCGGCGGGCAAAACTATATTATTTTCGCTATTATTCAGGCTATTACCTTCGCGGCGGGCGTATACATTATTCTGGCCGGCGTGCGCATGGTGATTGCCGAGATCGTACCGGCGTTCAAGGGCATTGCCGACAAAGTGGTCAAGGATGCCAAACCGGCGCTCGACTGCCCCACGGTATTTCCGTTCGCCCCTAACGCGGTGATTATTGGCTTCCTGAGCAGCTTCTGTGCCGGTCTGATCTGCATGTTCTTCTTCCCGATGTTGGGCCTGAGCATCATCGTTCCAGGGCTGGTGCCGCACTTCTTCTGTGGCGCAACCGCGGGCGTTTACGGTAATGCTACCGGCGGCCGTCGCGGTGCCATCGTTGGCGCTTTCGTCAATGGCCTGATTATCTCGTTCCTGCCCGCTATCCTGCTCTCGGTGCTCGGTGGCCTGTCCAACTCCACGACCTTCGGTGATGCCGATTTCGGCGTGGTCGGCATTATCCTCGGCAAGCTGATGAGCGCGTTTCACTAGTATTTTGGGGGTTGTACTAAATTCATACAGTGGTTGAAGCGCTATCCCGAAGGGAATACACTCGGGATAGCCCGACAGCGACGGCTGTCCACAGTGCCGAAGCCAAGGCTGCGGCTTTTTGTCAGAAGTACTCCGGTTTTTTGGGGAGGACATCATGAACAAATACTCAGCGAACTCCAAAATGCCTTTCAACATCCTTGAGGCGGGTTTCAACCTCAAGTTGAACGTCACGGAAAATAACATCAAACACACGGCATCCTTTATTGAAAACGGCGTTGTAGACTTCGCATTGCCCGGATATACCACGCCTCACGGGTATCGCTTAGTCAAGTCTATACAGGATGATCACTATCGTTTAATTACCCATAGCCAAGATGCCATCACCGTTTACGCCGTGCGGCTTGAATTTATGCATCATATTGTTCCCTCCCATCGCAGCTGCACTCAGATCATGGTGTGGCGAACCGTCCAGCCACAGTACAACTCTGCGGTGACGGGGTTGCCGAAAATGTTCTTTCAATATTTCCTGGAGAATTATTCCATCGTTGTTTCAGACAGCGAGCAAACTCAGGATGGTCGTAGATTCTGGGAAAGCATGATTGCCTGGGCAATTCAGGAAGACGGCTACCATGTTTACGTTTCCGACGGTACGATTGAGGATCGTCCTCTGACGTTTATGAGCTCATGGGATGATTTTTACGGGACCTGGACGGATTTTTGCTGGGGTGACGATCGAGACTGTCACTCTCACCGGTTGCTGGTGATAAGCAAAGATCGTCTGCATTAGCCAAGACAGCGTTAACCACAAAACCCGCTAAGGCGGGTTTTTTTATGGTGCTCATTGCCCTTTTTGCTGAAAAAAATTCAGCAGCAGCTGCCAGAGGTGATGCGCCGCCGGGCTAAAACGGCGGTCGGAGTTGCGTAACAGGTGGCACTGCGCCTCGCTGGCGATCGGGTGATCGATAGGCACCGCCACTAAAATATCGTGCTCGATGCGCTCGCCCGCCGCCTGGGCGCTCATAAACGAGATCCCCATCCCCGAAATACTCAGGCTCATGGCGGTGGAAAACAGATTACAGCGGTAGGCCGGTGTGAACAGGTAACCCTGACTCTGGAACATGGCATTCATATGTCGCTGTAATCCAAAAGAATCACTCAAAGAAATAAGCCGATGTTTACTCAGTTCTTCGATGGTCACGGTATTTAATTTGGCGATCGGATGCTGTGGGTTAACCACCGCGCAAATCGGCCCCCATGGGAAGCTGTGGCGTTTTAACTCCGGATTACCAATCGGGCCAAAGGCCAGCGCCATGTCGGCCTCTCCCTGCGCGATCGACGCCAGCGTCTCCTGCATATTGCCGGCGACTATCTCGACGAACACGTTGGGATAAGAGGCGGCAAAGGTTTTTAACACGTATTCGACGAAGGTATCGACCAGTCCGGCACCGACGCGAATAGTGATCGCCCCGCCTTTCATATAGCGCAGATCTTTCAGATGACGCTCCAGCCGCGTGCGTCGTTCGCGGCTTTCAAAGAAGTCGTCGGCCAGCAGTTTTCCGGCTTCGGTCAGCACCACGCTTCGCCCTCTGCGTTCCAGCAGAGGCAGCTGCAAGGTGCGCTCCAGCAGCGAAATCTGGCGGCTAATCGCCGAGGCATTGATCCCCAAAATATCCGCTGCCCGCCGTATCCCGCCCTGAATTCCTACCTCATACAGGTAGCTAATTTGTTTTTCGTGAAACAGCTGGCTCACCTTTTATCCTCGCTACTGTTGCCTATAGGTCAACAATATAGTCATCGGCAAGGCATTTAACCAGCGGGTTAGGTTGGTGATAATCGAAATTGATCACTAAACCGTCGCTAACTTCAGGAGTTCCGATGTCAACCGCCTACGATTACCTGCAACAGAACGCTGCGCTGATCCTCAGCGACATTAAACGTCTGGTGGAGGCACAGTCTCCTTCGTTAAATAAACAGGCCACCGATCGCTGCGGTGACGTGCTGCAAGGCATCGTGGCCGACCGTCTGGGCGTGACGGCAGAGGTCTGTCAGCAGGAGACGCTGGGCAATCATCTGTCGTTTGACGTTGGCAGCGGCCCACGGCTGACCAGCATTCTCGGCCACTTTGATACCGTGTGGGACATCGATGAGATCCCGATGATTGAGCAAGATGGCAAGCTGTTCGGGCCGGGCGTGCTGGATATGAAGGCCGGGCTTATTCAGTCGATCTGGGCGGTGCGGGCGTTGCAGCAAACCGGCGGTCTGGCATCGCATCGGGTGCGCTTTATTTGCCCGTCCGATGAAGAGCTGGGTAGCCCGAGCTCGCGTCAGTGGATCGAACAGCGGGCAGGCGGCTCAAGCCGGGTGTTGGTGGCCGAACCGGCGGTCGCGCAGACTCACGAAGCCAAGATTGCGCGTAAAGGCTCGGGTCGTTTTGAGGTGCGTATAACCGGTCGCGCGGCCCACGCGGGTAACAATCCCGAAGAGGGGATCAGCGCGGTGCTGGAGATGGCGCATCAAATACTCTATTTACAGGGCCTGCAGGCGCCCGAGCTCGGCACTACGATTAATATCGTGGTGGTGAAAAGCGGCGGCAAACTCAACGTGGTGGCCGATGAAGCGGTGCTCGGCGTTGACCTGCGCGTCACTAATCTGGACGAGGCCCGCCGCGTCGAGTCGGCAATAAAAGCCAGCGTGCCGTACCTTGCTGGCGCGAAAGTTGCCGTTAGCGGTGGCATGTTGCGTCCGCCAATGGAACAGACGCCGCAAAATCTGGCGCTTTTCAAGCAGGCGCAGCGAGCGGTAAAACGCCTCGGTGTCGATCTCCAGGGCAAGGCGGTGGGCGGCGGCAGCGACGGCAACTTTACCTCGGCGCTGGGCATTGCCACGCTCGACGGTTTGGGCGCGACCGGGCTGGGCATTCACGCTCGTCATGAGCACATTATTCTCGCCGATATCCCGCTGCGCGCGGCGCTGATTGCCGAAATTATTCTGGGTGACGATGAATAGAAGGCCGCCCAACGTGGGGCGCTAGTTTGGTGCACGATATTATAAAATAGTGCATTGAAGGAGCGGTAAATAATTAACCGGCTTAGCTTAACGATTTCCATCCTTATTAATTTAAGGGTGGATTTTGTGCTGTTATTAATTCTTCGATTTTTCCTCTTTTCCGTAGATTATTTATTATAAATTCCCTCAGCAGCCGCTTAATAGTTTATTTAGTTATTTAACCTATTTTGGCACGCTTCCTGCCTTCTATTGTTTAAGTTGAAAATATTAAGTGGGAAATTTATCTGTGGGCCAGGGCATTAATTATTTGTCAGGTAATTAACGCCGCCCGCCAGTGTAGTTTACGGTTAAATTTAAGAGGTAAGGCGCATGACAGACACAAGATTATCTACAGAAAAACCGGCCGAGCAGGTCGACGAATGGAAGGTGGGCAAAGGCGCGTATATTGCGCTAATCGCGGTGCTGCTAATGTTCTCGGGCGCATTCCTCAAGGTTGACGGCAAGGCCTGGCTCGGCGCTTTCGACTTTACCACCCTCGGCGGCTCGTTCGGTACGATGAAAAATCCGGCCACTGACACCTTCGTTGGCGCGGGCGGCCTCTCCGCAAAGGCCGGTTTCCTGTTCGCGCTGTCGCTGGTGCCGACGGTGATGCTGGCCCTCGGGCTGCTGGAAATATTTACCCACTACGGCGCGATCCGCGCGGCGCACAAGCTGCTCACGCCGCTACTGAAGCCGATCCTTGGCATTCCGGGCCACACCGGATTGGCGTTGATCACCGATCTGCAAAGCACCGACGCGGGCGCGGCGTTGAGCAAAGAGCTTTATGACAGCAGGCGCATTACCCGCAAAGACGTGGTGATCATGGGGGCCTGGCAGTATTCAGGGGCCGGTCTGATTAATAACTATTTCTCAATTGGTTCGGCCATGTTTGCCTCATTAACGCTGCCGGTGATCGTGCCGCTGCTGTTGATGTTTGTCCTTAAATTTGTTGGCGCGGTGTTTGTGCGCTTTATGCTGAGTACTGTTTATAAGAAGGATTTCGCCAATGAGTAACCTCGCCAAGGTAAACAATAACCCGTTTGATATTTTCGTCGTTGGCGCGCGCAAAGGTTTCAATATTGCCATCAATAACCTGATGCCTAACGTGGTCATGGCCTATGTTATTTCCGAGATCCTTAACCTGCTCGGGGTAATGAATATCATTGGTCATATTTTTGCACCCCTCATGGGCCTGCTCGGTTTGCCGGGGGAGGCGGTAACCGTGCTGCTGACCGCCTGGCTGTCGTCTTCGGCCGGTACCGGGGTGGCGATCAGCCTGCTGACCAAGGGCACGCTGGACCCGGCGCAGATCACCATTCTGGCCCCGGCCATCTTCCTGATGGGTTCACAGTTGCAGTACATGGGGCGCCTGCTGGGCGTGGCGGACGTGCCGAAAAAATACTGGCCGCTGCTGATGCTCACCAGCATTCTCAACTCGGTCATCTCAATGATTGTAATGCGCATACTGTCCTAATCAGGGCAAGCCCAATAACGCAACGCTGACGTTTACAGGAGACCATATCGTGTCAAAAACATTCGCGCACTACCAGTATTTACATCAGATCCCCGAGCTGGGCTTCGTAGAATTTAAAACCTCGGCCTACATCGCCGAGGCGCTGGAGGCGGCGGGCTATAAGGTCACGCGCAACGTCAACGGCACGACCGGCATTATTGCCGAGTTGGACAGCGGCAAGCCGGGTCCGGTGATGGCGCTGCGCGCCGATATGGATGCGCTGGGCCACATTATTGACGGCCAGTTAGTGGCGCGTCACACCTGCGGCCACGACGGCCATTCCTCGGTGGTGTTGGCCACCGCGCAGGAGGCTATCAAAGAGGGGCTAGTTAAAAAGGGCCGCTTAAAAATTCTCTTCCAGCCCGCTGAAGAGCTGGGCACCGGCGCGTTGGCGATGGTGGGCGGCGGCGCACTCGATGATGTCGATATGCTGCTGGGTTTCCATCTTCGCCCGCTGGAGGAGTGTCCGCTGGGCCGCGCGGTACCGGCGATGCTCTATTCTGCCTGCGCCACCGTCGAGGCAACCATTACCGGCCTGCCTGCCCACGCGGCGCGCCCGCATCTGGGGATTAACGCGCTGGACGCCGCGGTAGCCGCGGTGCAGGCGGTGAACACCGTTCATCTGGCACCCAACCTGACCTGGAGCGTGAAGGCGACGCGATTCCTTTGCGATGCGGGCGTGACTAACTCAGTGCCGGACGTTGCGACGGTGTGCTGGGACCTGCGTTCCCAGTACAATGAGCCAATGGATGAGCTTAAAGCCAAGGTGCTTAAGGCCATCGAACACAGCGTGGCGGCGATTGGCGCCAGCGCTGAGATTAGGGTGATGAAGGAAATGCCTGCGGCGATCGTTAACGACGAGATAACCACTATTATTGCCGCCTCAATCGTTGAGGTGCTGGGTGAAGAGGGACTAAGCGAGCCGAAATTCACCCCGGGCAGTGAAGACTTCTTCCACTACCCGCGTCAGCGCCCGCAGGTGAAAACCGGCTTCTGGGGGCTGGGTGCCAACCTGACGCCGGGGCTGCATCACCCCGAGATGCGCTTCGAGCTCGAGGCGTTGGAAATCGGCGTGCGGGTGTTCAAAGGCTGCATCACAAGGGTGCTGGGCTAATCCACTGTTTGCCGAATTCGCTCTTTGGTAAATCAGGAATTGGCCTAAGCCGGTCTTTGCTGAATCTGGGCTGAGGCTAATCCAGGCTTGACCCGCAGCAGTCTGGCGACTTTACAGCCGACTGCTGCCGCGCTCAGCCGGGGGTTACCCTGGCCGAGCCGGTCCTGACGGCTATTGTTCGACGCTGCGATTCCACTGGGTGTTCCACTTAGGTCGATTCTGGTTGATGGTTTTCCAGTCCAACACCACCGCATTTTTGACGTAATTCTGCATCTGTTTTAACTGCTCACCCGCCGCGCCGCTCTCGGTCACCTGGGTGTTCGTCGGGCTGTAAGCGGCGTGATCGAGTGCCAGCTTCTGCGCCTCGGGCGAAATGACCCAGGCCGCCAGCTTCTGCGCCAGCTCGGGCGAACTATTATTGGCCAGTACGCACTGCGCCGACATCAGCAGCACGCCACCTTCTTTTGGCGACGCGTAGGCCACCGGCAGCCCCTGACTTTTAAGCGCCGCCGCCAGCGTAGGGGTGAAAGGGAAGATCGCCGCCTGATCGGTCTGGATCATTCCTGACAGGACCGCCGAATTGTCGATATAGACCTTCACGTTCGGACCGACGGTGCTCGGCCAGGCCTTAAAGCCCGGCTCGACGTTGCTCTCGCTGCCACCGTCGAGGCGATTGATCATCAGAAAACCGTGCAGGCCGAAGGTGGAGGACGGCAGCGACTGGAACACCACTTTGCCCTTGTATTTGGGGTCGGCCAAGTCTTTCCACGAGGTAGGCGCTGGCCATTTATTTTCAGCAAACATCTTGGTGTTGTAGCCCAGACCGGTGAGGCCCATGCTGATCCCGGTCGCCATATCACCCTCAATGTGCGCCTGCGGGTACAGCTGGGCGCTGGCGGCGGAGGGTTGCTGCTTTTCACACAGGTTCATGCCGATAGCGCGATACATCACGCCATCATCAAGAAACATCAGGTGCATTTGTGGATGGCCCTTGCTGGCGATGGCCTTAGCCAGAATATCGGAGGAGGTTCCCGGCACCACCACTATGTTGACGTTATTGGCCTTCTCAAAGGGCGGGAAAACATAGTCGGTGTAGGTTTGCTGCATCGTGCCGCCGTTCATGCCGACGTACAGCGTGGTTTCCGCCTGCGCGGCCAGAGAACAAGACATCAGCACCGCTGCCACGCTAACCGCCGTGAAGGACATACGCGAACCAGAAACAGTTTTCATCGTTGACTCCTGAGTAGTGGGAAACTTTGCAAAGAATGACTCCCTAAACCTGCGGATGGCGGGAGATTGAATCGTCTTAGGTCAAAAGCTTGAATGGCGGTCTCGGTCCGGCCATCAATCAGCAGATCCGCCAGCACCTCTCCCGCCGCCGGGCCAATTTCAAATCCCGCACCGGACATGCCAAAGCCGTGAAACAGCCCGGGCAGCGCCGGACTGGCGCACAGAACCGGCTGTTTGTCCGGCGTATAGGCTTCAACGCCGCTCCAGCTGCGGATAATCTGTACGTTGCGCAGCGAGGGGACAAGCTTGACGAGGCGGCCCATCAGGGCCTGCAGGATATCGGCGGTAGAGCGGCTGGTGGAGTCACTGAGGCCAATCCCGCGTCCGCCGCCGAGTATGACGTTGCCGCGCTGCACCTGACGGCAGTAAACTTCGCTGCCGCAGACGCCGAGGCAGTGAGGAATAAAAAACGGCAGCGGCTCGGTGACCGCCATCGCCGGGTAGCCGTGGGTCAGCGGCACTAAGTCGCCAAACTGGGCGGCAATTTCCCGGCTCCATGCCCCCGCGCAGTTCAGCAGGTTCGGTGCGCTAAACGGGCTACCGTCAGCGCCGTAAACCTTAAATTCGCCGCGCTGGTGCTCGACACGCTCGAGGGTGAAGCGCTCGAAAATCAGCGTACCGGCGCGACGGGCAGCGGCGGCAAAGGCCGGAGACACCAGGCGAGGATTGGCCTGTCCGTCTTGAGGACAGTAAGATCCACCGACCACGCTGTGGGCCAGCCACGGGAAACGCTGGCGCACGGTCTGCGGGCCAATCAGTTGCAGATCGAGGCCAAAGCCGCGGGTGTTTTGGCGATAGCTCTCCAGCTCGGCAAACTCCTGTGACGATCGCGCCAGTTTAAGATGTCCGCTTTGCTGATATTCCCCGTCGATGCCGATATAGTCGGGCAGGGCGTCCCAGATGCGCTTAGCGCGCGCCGCCAGCGGCAGCTGCTCGACGGCTCGCCCCTGACGCCGGACGCCGCCAAAGTTAATGCCGCTTGAACGACTGCCGCAGGTGTCCCTTTCCAGCAAAATCACCCGCAGCCCGCGGCGACTCAGGGCCAGCGCCGCCGAGCAGCCGACAATGCCGCCGCCGATGATGATGGCATCTGCCGAGTGAACCTCACTCATGGCCGTCCTCCGCAATGAACACCGGGATCGGTTTGATGGGGATCTGCGCCCGCAGGCGGCCAGACTGGGCGGTGGATTGACCGCTGGCCGAGGCCAGAAGTTCGGCGCTGGCAATGCCACACATTCTTCCCTGGCAGCGCCCCATGCCGCTGCGGCACAGGGATTTAAGCTGGTTTATTTCACGGCAGCCGCTTTCGGCAACGGTGTGGCGGATTTCTCCGGCGCTAATCTGTTCGCAGCGGCAGATAACGGTGTCATCCGGCACCTGCGCCGCCCAGTCCTCGGGGAACGGAAAGGCGTTATCCAGCCCGTTGGCGAAATGACTGAGGCGCTCAAGTCGCCGATTAATGATCGCCAGGCGGCCTGGATCAATTTTTATATCAATAGTTTGCAACAGTTTTAACGCAGCGCGCTCGCCGCTGAGTTCGGCGGCGGCGGCGCCTAGAATGCCCGCGCCGTCACCGGCAAGGTACACGCCGGGTTGGCTGCTGACTCCCTGCCGCTGGCGGGCAAGCCAGGCGTGCTGTTGAGTGGAGTACTCAAACTCGCAGCCGAGCAGGTCGGGTAACTGGGTTTCCGAACGCAGCCCATAGCCAAAGGCCAGCGCGTCGCAGTCGATATGTTGCAGATTGTCCGGCTTGCCTTTGCGGTGCCAGCGCAGGCCGCTGACCTGAGCAGTGCCTACGGCGGAGTGGATGCGCGCGCCGCCATACAGCGCCACGCCCTGGCTGCGCAGCCAGGCCACGTAGTACAGCCCTTTAAGCAGCACCTTGGGCGCGCGACCGAGCGCGGGAAGGGCCGCCATTTGTTGCGGGAAATCGGCATAGTCGAGCACCGCCCGCAGGTCGACACCGGCTTTTTTATATTGCCAGGCCAGCAGATAAAGCAGCGGGCCGCTTCCGGCCAGCACCACCTGACGACCGATGGCGCAGCCCTGATATTTCAACGCCACCTGTGCACCGCCCAGCGAGTAGACACCCGGCAGCGTCCAGCCGGGGAAAGGTAAAATTCGGTCGGTGGCCCCGGTGGCGATAATTACCTGCTGCCACGGCACGCGGCTGAAGGTTTGCTGGTTCGAATTCCACAGCTCCAGCATCTGGGCGTCGGCTCCCCAGACCAGCTCGTTGGGGCGGTAATCGATGCGTTCGGCAATCTGCGCAAAAGCGGCATGTATCGCCTTGGCGGCCTCGCTTTCGAAACCGTATAACTGGCGCGGTGTGCGCTGGAAGTTAGGCGGTGGCTGGCGAAAAATCTGCCCGCCGGCGCGCGGGGATTCGTCGATAACCGTCGGTCGCAGGCCGTGTTCGACCAGCGTTTGCGCCGCCCGAATACCCGCCGGGCCCGCGCCAACCACCACCGGAGCAGGGAGGTTACTCATGGGCAATGCCTCCCGCCGTGGGTCGGCTTCTGAGTTGCATATCGGCCTCGATCAGCGTTGAGCAGCTGCGCAGTCGAGTACCGTCCTCACGCCAGATCCAGCAGTCCTGACAGGCGCCCATCAGGCAAAATCCGGCCTGCGGCTGGCCGCTGAATTCGTTGTCGCGCAGCCGCTGGCGCTGGGTCAGGATTGCCGTCAGCAGGGTATCGCCCTCGAAGGCCTGCAGTGTTTCACCGTCGAGAGTGAAGGCCAGCGGCCGGCGGCCAAATTCTTTTACGCGCAGTAGCTGCCCGGAGGGGCAGGCTTCAGAGGTGTTGTTCATCCGCGCCCCACTAAAATACGGTCCAGCCCATAGAAGCGATCCAGGACCAGCATCGCGGCGGCGGTGATGGCAATCATCAGCGCCGAGACCGCCGCCATCATCGGGTCGATAGATTCGGTGGTGTACATATACATCTGCACCGGCAGGGTAACGGTGGCGGGAGAGGTGACAAAAATTGACATCGTGACCTCATCAAAACTGTTGATAAAGGCCAGCATCCAGCCCCCGCTGATCCCCGGCAGGATCATCGGCAGCGTGATGCGCCAGAAAACCGTGGCGCGATTGGCCCCCAGTGAAACGGCAGCCTGCTCTGCGGTGCGATCAAAACCGGCCAGCGCCGACAGCACCAGGCGCAGCACGTAGGGCGTGATGATCATGGTGTGCGCCAGCAGCAGCCAGCCAAAACTGCCGTTGCCGCCGAGCAGGGTAAACATGCGCATCAGCGCCACGCCGAGCACCAGATGCGGCACCAGCAGCGGAGAAAGCAGCAGGCTGCTCAGCAGACCGCGACCGCGAAACTCATAGCGCGCAATCGCCAGCGCGGCGGGCACCGCCAGCAGGCAGGCGAGGGTTGCCGAGGCAATGGCCAGCACGATACTGACGTAAAAGGAGTGAATAAACTCGTCGTGAGTCAACAGCGTGCGGAACCAGCGCAGGGAGAAATGGGTGGTCGGCAGCGTCAACGTTGGGTAGGGCGTGAAGGCCATAATGCAGATAATCACCAGCGGAGCCAGCATAAAAGCCACCACCAAAGCATTAAAACACAGCGCCAGCGGTCCATTTTTCGGCATGATTATTCCTCCAGTCGCTGCTTATAGCGCCTTTCCAGCAGGCGGTTGTAAGACAGCATGATGATTAGGTTAGCCAGCAGTAAAATCAGCGCAATCGCCGCCCCCAGCGGCCAGTTCAGCTCGCTGAGATACTGGTCATAAACCAGCGTGGCGACCATTTTCAAACGCCGTCCCCCCAGAATGCCGGGGATCACAAACGAGCTGGCACTCAGTCCAAACACAATCAGGCTGCCGGACAAAATCCCCGGCGTAAGCTGCGGTAAGATAATCCGTCGCAGCGTGGTGAAGCGCGAGGCGCCCATCGACAGCGCGGCGTTGGCCAGGCTAGGGTCGATTTTTTGCAGCGAGGTCCAGACTGGAATGATCATAAACGGCAGCATGACGTGGACCAGCGCGATAATTACCGCCGTGGAGGTATACATAATATGCACCTGCCCGATGCCTAATGCGGCAAGGCACTGATTGATCAGTCCGTTATCGTTGAGCAACAGGCTCCAGCCAAAGGAGCGTACCACCACCGACACCAGCAGCGGGGCCAGCACCACCACCAGCAAAATGGATCGCCACGGGCTGCGCATGCGGCTGAGGATCAGCGCCTGTGGCACGCCCACCAGCAGGCAAATGAGGGTCACCAGCAGACACACCCACAGCGTTCGCCAGAAAATACCGTAATACCAGGGATCGCCGAGGATGGCGGTAAAGTTACTCAGTGTGAAGGTGCCCGCCAGCGCCCCGAGATTGGGATCGTTAACGTTAAACGCCAGCGCCAGCGTCATGATCAGCGGTGCAATAAGCATCACCAAAAATAGCGCGATCCCCGGTGCTGACAAAAACCACGGCCGCAGCGGCAGCGCGCGGGCGGGCGGTTTTTCGGCCGCTAAGCTGATATCTATCATGCACTCTCCCTACTGCCGGGCACGGCAGGCAGCAGGCGCGAGGCGTCATCTGCCCAGTCCAGCCCGGCTTTATCGGCAATATTGAGCGTGGGGGCGACGTCGTTCGGCATCATCACCTGCATCTCGCCGCACGAGGTGGCAAGCAGGTACAGCCAATAGCTGCCCATGAAAAAACGCTCTTTTAACACCCCACCGAGCCGCCCGCTGCCGTATGGCACCAGGCGAATTTTTTCCGGCCGCAGGCTGAATAGCACCTCGACCCCAGCGCGAAACTGCACCGGTTGAGAGAGCGTCAGCACCTGCTGCTGCGGCAGCTGCAGGCGCGGATTTGCACCGTCGCTCAGTACGCGGGCGGGGATAAGATTGGTTTTGCCGACGAAGGATGAAACAAACTGGCTGCGCGGCTGCTCATAAAGGGTGTAAGGATTGTTGACCTGTACGATATGACCCTGTTCCATCACCACCACGCGATCGCTGACCGACATGGCTTCGTTCTGATCGTGAGTCACCATCAGAGTGGTGGTCCCGACGGTGCGCTGAATGCGCCGCAGCTCGAACTGCATCTCTTCGCGCAGCTTGGCATCGAGGTTCGAAAGCGGTTCATCGAGCAGCAGCACCGGTGGCTCAATTACCAGCGCGCGCGCCAGCGCCACGCGCTGTCGCTGGCCGCCAGAAAGCTGGCGCGGGTAGCGATGCTCATAGCCTGTCAGGTGCACCAGTTCCACCACCTGCGCGGCCTTTTGCTGCTGTTGCTGTCGAGAGACTTTGCGCATTTGCAGGCCGAAGCAGATATTTTCCAGTACCGTCATGTGGGGAAACAGCGCATAGGTCTGGAACACAATCCCCAGCCCGCGAGTATTGGAGGCGCTGCGGGTGATGTCTTTGCCGTCGAGGCTGATTGCGCCGTGGGTGACATCCACAAATCCGGCAATCATCTGTAACGTCGTGGTTTTACCGCAGCCCGATGGCCCCAGCAAAGAAACAAACTCGCCCTGTTTGATCGACAAGCTGATGCTGTTGACGACCTGACGTTCACCATAAAACTTGCTGACATTATGCAGAGTCAAAAAAGACATGATGCGCGCTCCTCTTTCACCGATGAGTAGTTACAGTGAAAAAGCAGGCATCGTGCCACTTAGAAAAAGTATTCCATTAAAAGGAATGTTTTTTAAATTAATTCCACTCAGTGAAATAAATACAAAATAAAAGCCTCGGCTATTTGAATAACAACGGGTGCGCGCTAATGTCGAACCAAGGCTGTACGACGGGCCTGCGCAATCTCCGGCCCGCCGTGCGCGATGGTGGTGAACGTTTGCACTTAAAAGGAAAAATCATGACCGAACCCTCGACCGGCAGCGCTGCTCGTCTTTTTCAGGTTATTCGCGCCCTGGCCGATTGCCAGCACGAAGGCGGAAGAGTGACCCATATTGCCCGCGCCGTGGGGCTCACCTCGGCGACGACTCATCGGCTTATTCAGTCGCTGGTGCAGGAGGGGATGGTCGAGCAGGATGAGGGCAGCAAGCGCTATCGGCTGGGGATGGCATTCTTTACCCTGGCAGCGAAGGCGGGAAACGTGAACGGGCTGCGCAATCTTTGCCGCCCAGTGCTGCTGCGGCTCGGTGCAAGGTTGAATGATGCGCTGTTTCTACTGGTGCGCGATGGTTACGACGCGGTGTGTCTGGATCGCAACGAAGGCCCTTATCCGATCCGCACCTTTACCGGCGATATCGGCGGGCGGGTAGCGCTGGGCGTCGGGCAGGGCGCATTGACCATTTTAGCGTTTCTGCCGCAGGAGGAGCGCGAGGACGTGTTGCAGTACAACCTGCCGCGGCTGAAAGATTACAACGTCTACGATGAGGTGTATCTGCGTACCGAAATCGAACACATTCGCAGCCAGGGTTACTGCGCCCGCAGCACCGGCGTGTTGCAGGGCATGGCGGGCGTGGCGGTACCGATTATTGACAGTGAAGGTCGCGCGGTCGCGGCGCTCAGCGTCGGCACGCTGGCCGAGCGTTTGAACCCCGAGCGCCTGCCGGTGGTGATTGGTCTGCTGCAAAAAGAGGCCGAAATTATTGGTCGCAGCATTAACCCGTTTGATCCCACACTGCAGCGCCCGTCGCAGGGTTTAAGAAACGGCTAGACTTCTACCGGCAGCGCGGTAAGCGGTTTTACCTCACGCAGGACCAGCGTGGTCTGCATCTCTTTAATCCCCGGCAGGCGGCGCACGGTAGACATGGCAAAGGTTGAGAAGCTGTCGAGATCTTCGGCCACCACCTGCAGTAAAAAGTCTGCATCACCGGCCACCGCGTAGCAGGCGATCACCGGCTCCAGCGCCTCGACCTGCCGCTCGAAGTGCTGGGCCTCCTCTTCGCTGTGACTGTCTATTTTTACTCGAATAAACGCCAGAATGCCCAGGCCGAGCTTTCTTCGGTCTAACACCGCCTGATATCCGGCGATGACGCCGCTCTCTTCCAGCTGTTTGACTCGTCGCCAGCAGGGTGAGGTGGCCATACCGACCTTCTCGGCCAGCTCTTGATTAGTGATCCGCCCCGAGAGCTGTAGCTGTTTTAGAATTTTAATGTCTGACAGTGAAAAAAGGCGCGTAGGCATGATGTTTCCATTATTGTTTTATATTCGGTAGAGGTTACCAAATCTACCGCGTACAGGGGATTAATAGGAAGCACTTTTCGCCGGGTTGGGGTTATCATTTTTTTTACTTTTAACGAACAGAAAAAGGCAACCTAACCATGTCGGAGACGATGCGTATTGCGGTGATTGTTATTTACGCGTTCGTTGCACAGCTTCGAGGATTATCAGCAGACATTCCCCGAGCGTAGCCTGGCGCTGGAAACGCTGGACGGTTTAGGCCTGGCCGGACCGGAAAAATGGGTCAAATCGCTGACCGGATCGCTCAAGCTATTAAGGTAGCGGCCGCTCGTTAAAGACAATATCAGCTGATGATAAGTTTTTCGTTATGTACACCCGTATATATCGATGATAGCATTATTTTACTGATTAATTATTCCCCCGTTTATTAGATAAACCAGCGACATAGCTGCAACATTTTGTCTGCGGTGGGGATCTTATTGACTATAAAAATATAAATGCCAAATAAAAGCTTATTGACCTGCGCAGCGTCTTTTTTAATTCTGTCGGCCCACGCCCGTGCCGACGACACCTTAGTCGTTAATGCGACGGCACCCGGTGCCACCACCCAGTCCGAGCCTGCCTCACCTGATAAACAGGCCACTCTCGGCAGCCTGGGCAAGCGCAATATCGCTAACACGCCTTATTCGGTTGAGGTATTGCCTGAATCATTGATTAAACGCCAGCAGCTGCAAAGCGTGACCGATCTGTATCGTTATCTGCCCTCGGTGCAGGGTGACGGCGCGCGCCCCCAGTCGCGCGGGATGCAGGGCAGCGTGGTGCAGAATACGATGATCGACGGTCTGAACGTGGTTTCTACTACCGATTATCCTGCTGAGCAATTTTCTTCTATTGAAGTCCTGAACGGTCTGGCTGGCTCATTATACGGACCGGCTAACCCGGCGGGGATTTTCAATTTTGTCTCCAAACGACCGACGGATACCCCACAGCGCAGCATTACCGTGGGCGGCGGTACCGGCACCGGGCCACAGATATCGACCGATCTGAGCGGGCCGATTGACAGCGGTGACCGGGTTAAATATCGCCTGAACCTGCTCGATGACGACGGTCGCGGTTACGCTAACGGCAGCACCCGTCGCCGCCAGTTGGCCAGCCTGGGGCTGGATTTCCAACTGACCGACAAGCTGACCATGCAGACTAACTTCAGCTATTATCATTTTTATCAGAAAGGCCTGCCGGGCAAGTTTGCCCTGGCCAAGGGCACCTCGTTCCCGAGCGCGCTGAATGCAACCGATGGCCGCTTTGGCCAGTACTACGCCGGTGACGACGATAAAACCATCACCGAAAGCGTGCATTTTAAATATGACTTTGACGGTAACTGGCTCGGCGAATTCGGCTTCCTGCACCAGGTTGCCGATCGCCAATCCACGGCGGTCACCAATACGCTGACCGACAACAAAGGGGATTACACCTCGACGGTGTCCAGCGCCACCGCCAGCCGTTTCACCATCAATAGCTACATGGCTAATCTGACCGGGCGCGTGGATACCGGCTGGATAAGCCACGATTTGTCGATGGGAATGCGCGGATTCGTCTGGAAGAACTTCAACCCGATTGGTGGCACCACCACCACGCTCGGCTCGGCCAATCTGGATAACCCGCTGGCGTTTGCAGAGCCTGATTACCCTGATTTTACCGATCGCTATCACTCGGCCACTAGCACGCAACAGTCGTTCCTGCTGGGCGATACCTTGACCTTTAGCCCGCAGTGGAGTCTGCTGCTGGCCGGTAGCGAAAGCTTCCTGACCTCGAATAACTACGCCAAATCCGGGACGCGCAGCAGCAAGTCGAACGACAATGGTCTCAGCGGTTCCGGCAGCCTGATGTACAAGCCGGTCGACAATCTGACGCTGTACACTACCTATGCCGACAGCCTGCAGCAGGGTGATGTCGCGCCAAGCGGCAGCAACAATGCCGGTGCGATCCTGTCACCGTATCGCAGCAAGCAGGTCGAAGTCGGCGGCAAGCTGGCGGTCAATGACAAACTGCTGCTGACCGCGGCGCTGTTCCAAATTCAACGACCTTACGCTTTTACCCAGACCAACGGCGACTATGCGCTGGGCGGCAAGCAGCGTAACCGTGGCCTTGAGCTGTTGGCCGACGGCGATCTGAGTTCGAGACTGCATATCTTTGGCGGCGTGACCTGGCTGGATCCGATCCTGCATGATACGGGTTCTCAAAGCACCGAAGGCAAGCAGGTGGTCGGCCTGCCGCGCGTGACGGCAGACATGCTGGTGGTTTATGACCTGCCTTACGTGCCGGGATTGAGCATCAACACCGCCGCACATTACGTCGGTCGTCGAGCGACGGACAACGCCAACTCGTCCTGGGTCGGTAACTACGCGACCTTCGATCTTGGCACCGCATACCGCACCACGCTGCTCGGGACCACCACCACTTTCCGCCTGGACGTCACTAACCTGACCAATCGCCATTACTGGACCAATATTGTGCCGGGCGGTCTGAACGGTTATACCGGCAGCGGCTACGCCAGCGCCTCGTTGGGCGATCCGCGCATGGCCCAGCTGTCGATGCAGGTTGATTTCTAATAACGGGAAATAATTGATGAGCACTAAATTTTGCGCCCTGACGGTGGCCGCCGCGCTGTTGTTAACGCCCGTTCACGCCGCGCTGGCGGCGCGGCAGGTGATCGACAGCGCCGGTACGCGAGTGACGCTGCCTGACCATGTTAACCGCATCGCCGACGCCTGGTACGCCCATCACTCGCTGCTGATGACGCTGGGGGCCGGGGATAAGATAGTGGCTACGGTTAACCATCCGCAGGATCGACCCTGGATGTTTTTGATCCAGCCTTCGTTGAATAAGGCGTTGAGCGTGCGCGGGGTGACGTTTAACAGCGAGACGCTGCTGGCGGATAAAACCGACGTGGTTTTTGCCTCAGAGGGCAACGGTGACGTGCCGGCCTATCGACAGGCGCAGCTGCCTACCGTCGAGGTGCAATTCACCGATTTCCCGTCGATGAAACAGGCGCTGCTGACCACCGCCGCCGTATTAGGCACGGCGCAGGCCGAGAAGCAGGCCGAGTTATATAACCAGTATCTCGATCGGCAGATTGCCAGGATCCAGGCGAAAATCCGCCAGTTAACCGCGGCACAGAAACCGCGCGTGCTGCATATTGAGTCGCTGCACCCGTTGAAGGTCGACGGGAGCGATACGCTGATTGATACCTGGATCCGCCTGGCCGGGGGCATCAACGCCGCCGCTGAGGTGAAAGGAAATATGAAAGAGGTGTCGCCGGAGCAGGTACTGGTGTGGAAGCCCGATGTCATTATTATCGGCGCGGGGGCGGGGACGTTGGCAGGCTCAGACTACGCGCAGCTATTCAAGTCGCTGCCCGCCGTACAGCAGCATAAGGTGTGGCAAAACCCGTCGGGCGTGTTCCCGTGGGATCGTTACGGCACCGAGGCGGCGCTGCAAATTCAGTGGGCGGCGCAAAAGCTGCATCCCGAATTGTTCCCTGATCTGAACATTATTGCCGCCACGCAGGACTTTTATCGCCGCTTCTTTAACTATCCGCTGACGGCGGATCAGGCGCAAAGGATCCTTAACGCGCTGCCGCCCGAGAAGAGTCCGAACTAGCTCATCGGCGCGCGGCGGCGGCTAACCCCGGCGCTTTATTTAGCGCCAGGCTGCCAGCACCAGTGCCAGGGTTCACAGATGAATCCCCACTGATTATTGAGTGGGAACGACATCACAAAGCCGAAGCGGCTGGCGTGTTGGCTCAGCCAGGCAAAGGCCGGCGTGTCGCCAAACACGCCGCTGACCTCGTCGCATTCGGGGGTATTAATGTCTATGGCGCGCCCGGTGTGATGTTCGCTGCAGCCGGGCGGTGCCAGATAGGTGAAGAACTCTTCGGCAGCAATGCCCAACTGCTGCTTATTCGCGATCAGCGCCATCTGATACTCAACGCTGCGAAATGCCGAAACCAGATACAGCTCGATGCCGTCGGTTTTTGCACTGGCACGCATCTCGCGCCACGCCGTGGCCGCTGCGGGCATCAGCTGAAACGCCTTGCCTTCGGCGTTGGTTTCGGCGGTGACCAGTAAACTCTCATCGACCTGTGGGAAGAACGGCAGCGTGCGGTGAGCAATCACTTCGCCGCTAATGCCCAGTTTACCGAGCCAATCGGCTATTTTTGCCTGATTATCCGCGCTAAACATGGCCAATTATTGTCCGTGTGACTGATTCATGGCCTTGGCCATCGCCTTGCCTGAAGAGCGGCGGGCATTTTTATAGTCGTCAGCGGCGTCAACAAAGGCTTTCAGCAGCTCTCTGTCGTGCTGGTGCTGCAAATACTCCGGGTGCCACTGCACGCCCAGGCAAAAATAATAGTCATCAGATTCAATGCCTTCGATCACGCCGTCGGGCGACAGCGCGTTGACGCGACAATTTTTACCCAGGGTTTTTACCGCCTGATGATGCGAGCTGTTGACCTCATAAGTGCGAGCGCTAACTAACCGGCTAAGCTTGGTTCCATCGAGGATCTCAACCGGATGCCGCGCTCGTTTCTTGCCACCGGCGTTCTCGGTATCGACAGTAGTGCTGTGTTCCAGCGCGTCGGGCAGTGAGTCGGGGATGTGTTGGATAAGCGTGCCGCCGGTGAGCACCGCCAGCAGCTGTTCGCCGCCGCAGATGCCGAGTATCGGCATATCGCGCAGCAGTGCGCCCTGCACGATAGCTTTTTCAAATTCGGTGCGGGCGGGTTTCAAGCGGATCTGATCGCTAGTTTGTTGCTCGTTAAACAGTTCGGGAGAGACGTCGAATGCGCCTCCGGTAATGATAATGCCGTCGCACAGTGACAAGAACTCGTCAGACAGCTCCGCGTGATGCGGCAAGGCCAGCGGCACGGCGCCAAGCTCGGCCAGGCTGGCCAGGTAGTTTTGGCGCAGCGCATACCACGGATAGTCCGCATAGCCTCCTGCTTCTTCACTGTCCAGAGTTACGCCGATAACGGGTTTTGAATGAGGAGTTATGCTCATAGTGACTCGCTTTGCCTTGTTAAAATCGCACCGGCCTGACTCGGCGCCATCGGTCAGGTGCTGAGAAAATATTCAATACCTTAAGATATCAAGGGCAACTCGCAGGTCAATATTAATTATTCTTCAATTTATACAAAAAGGGGCAAAGCGGCTGATTTGCCCCCACTGAGTTTTAAACCAGGTGACAGGCTACCCGCTGGCCACCGGGTTTGAGTAGCAGAATGGGGCGTTCCTGCCTGCAACGATCGGTAACGTAAGGGCAGCGAGTATGGAAACGGCAGCCGGAGGGCGGTGACAGCGGGCTGGGCAATTCGCCGCTGAGGCTGACATTTTTACCTCGGTCGCCGGGGTCCATGGTTGGCGCGGCGCGTAAAAGTGCCTGGGTGTAGGGGTGCAGCGGGGTCTGAAACAGCGTCTCGGTCGCGCCCACCTCGACCACTTCACCGAGGTACATGACCGCCACGCGATGTGAAATATGCCGCACCAGTCGTAAATCATGGGCCACGAACAGCACCGTCAGGCTCAATTTTTGCTGCAGATCCAGCAGCAGGTTGACCACCTGTGCCTGCACCGAGACGTCGAGCGCCGACACTAGCTCGTCGGCAATCAGCACCTTTGGCTCCACCGCCAGCGCGCGGCTGATGCCAATACGCTGACGCTGGCCGCCGGAGAATTCGTGCGGCAGCTTATCGATAGCATCAGCCGGCAGCCGCACCAGCTCCATCAGTTGGCGGATGCGGGCCGGGATGTCTTTTTTGGCACACATACGGTGCACCGACAGCGCTTCGGTTAGCATCTGCCCCACGGTCATGCGCGGATTTAGCGAGCTGTAGGGATCCTGGAAAATCATCTGCACCTGACGGTTAAAGCTGCGGCGATCTTTGCCGTGCAGGGTCGCAATATCCTTGCCGTTGAAATAGATTTTGCCTTCGCTGGTTGGCAGCAGGCCGACCATCGCGCGGGCGAGGGTAGATTTACCGCAGCCGGACTCGCCGACCACGCCCAGCGTTTCGCCGCGCATCAGCTCGAGGCGGACGCCGTTTAGGGCCTGCACGAAGCGGCGCGGCTTGCCCCGGATCTTATCTACAATCGAATGCGTTACCGGAAAATGCACCATCGCCTCTTCGACGCTGACAATCGGCATTCCCGCCCTGAGCCGCTCCGCTGGACGGTTGTGGTCTAGATCCAATTCTAGGTTTTCGCTCATGTTAACGTCCCTCCAGCGACGGTTGCAAAGACCGTGAAGCCGCTAAAACGCCATCGAGATCGGCATAATGATGGCAGGCAACCTGATGCCCGGCGTCAACGGACTCCAGCGGCGGAACCTCGCGCAGGCAGCGTTCGGTTTTATAACGGCAGCGCGGGTTAAAGCTGCACCCCGGCGGCAGGTCGAGCAGCGACGGCGGGGTCCCCTCAATCGACAGCAGCGGTTTTCGCTCCCCGCCGTTTTGCGGTACCGAGGCCATCAGGCCTTGGGTGTAAGGATGGCGAGGGTGGCTAAAGATTTCCGCCACCGGCGCGGTTTCGACAATCCGCCCGGCATACATCACCGCCACGCGATCGCACAGCTGGGCCACTACCCCGAGATCGTGGGTAACGAAGATTATGCCCATGCCGAGCTGGTCGCGCAGGCTGAACAGCAGTTTGAGGATCTGCTCCTGAATGGTGACGTCCAGCGCGGTGGTCGGCTCGTCGGCCAGCAGCAGGCGCGGATTGCCCGCCAGCGCAATGGCGATCATCACGCGCTGGCGCATGCCGCCGGAAAATTGATGCGGATAGTCGTCGAGACGGCTTTCCGGCGCGGGAATACCCACCTGATTGAGCAGTTCGACCGCCCGCAGGCGACGCTGCTTGCGGTTCAAATCGGTATGCGCGTGCAGGCTTTCCTCTATTTGTCGCCAGACGGTCAGCACCGGATTGAGGGCAATCATCGGCTCCTGGAAGATCATCGCGATCTGGCCTCCGCGAACGGATCGCAGCTCGGCCGCCTTCATGGTTGAGATCTCGCGCCCCTGCCATTTCACCGAGCCTGATATTTCGGCGCTCGGCGGCATCAGGCGCAGCAGGGAACGCAGGGTGACGCTCTTACCCGAACCGGATTCGCCGACCAGACCGAGGATCTCCCCCGGCTTGAGGCTAAAGCTAATGTCCTGGATCGCACGCAGGCTGCCGCGCGAGGTGTGTATCTGGGTGTTGAGCTGGCTCACATCGAGCAAATTTTCGGCATTACTGTGTAGTTCGCGCATTGGGCTGGGCATGATTTGCTCTCATCTATGGCTAACAGTGGCTCTCATCAATGACTCATGGCCTACAGTCGGGTCTGCAGGACGCCAAAACTTAACGGTTGCCCGGGCGCAGCCAGTCGGAAAGCAGGTCGCCAAACAGGCTGAACCCCAGTCCGGTTAATACGATCGCCAACCCTGGGAAAATAGTCATCCACCAGGCGGTATCCATAAAGTTTTTCCCGGAGGCGATCAGTACGCCCCATTCGGCCGTCGGTGGCTGCGCGCCGAGGCCGAGATAGCCCAGGCTCGACCCCAGCAGGATCGCCAGCGCCATGTCGGTCATCCAGTACACCAGCGTGGTGGTAATAACGTTGGGCAGCACGTGGCGGAAGATAATGCGCAACGGGCTGTAACCCATGACTTTACCGGCGGCGACGTATTCGAGGCGCTTTTGAATGCTGACCTCGCCGGCAATCAGCTTGGCGTAAAACACCCAATAAATAATGCCTACCGCGATATACATGCTGTTCAGCCCCGGGCCGAGGATGGCAACGATGGCGATCACCAGCACCAGCAGCGGGAAAGTCACCACCGCATCGACAATGCGTTGGAACAGCGTCTCGGCCAATTCTCCGCAGTACCCGACCAGCAGCCCCACCAGCGTGCCGAATACCATCGGGAACAGCGTGGTGAAAAAGGCGATTTGCAGGTCGATTTGGTAGGCATAAATCACGCGCGAAAAGATATCGCGACCAAAGTTATCGGTGCCGAAAAAGTGCTGCAGGCTCGGGCCCTTAAGGATGGCGCGATAGTCAAACTTCAGCGGATTGGCGGTCGCCACCAGGTGCGGGAAGAAGGCGGTCAGCAGGCTAAAGGCCAGGATCACACAGCCTAAAACCGAGGACCACGGCAGGTGTTTGCGCCATTTACGAGTGATCGAACGCTGGACAATAAGCTCGCTCATCTTGCTCTCCTCGGGTCAATCATCACCTGCACGATGTCGGTAATGAGGAAAATCAGCGACACCAGCACCGAAAGCACGATCACCAGCCCCTGGATCATCGGATAATCGCGGCTGAAAATACTGTCTACCATCAGGCGGGCGATACCCGGCACGGCAAATACCGTTTCGGTGATCACCGCGCTGCCAATGGTGGTGCCGATATTGAGTGCGAACAGGCTGAGCATCGGGATCAGCGAGTTTCGCAGCACGTGGCGCATCAGGATCACTCGGGTGCTCAGGCCCTTGGCGCGGGCAAAGGTGACGTATTCGGCGTCGAGCACGGCGATAATCGAGTTACGCAGGCTGCCAATCAGTACCGAGGTAATGCTCACCGCCAGCGTAAGTGCCGGTAAAAAAAGGTGATAAACCCGCTGCCCGAAACTGTCGCCGTAGCCGCCTACCGGAAACCAGTGCAGCTGGGCGGCAAAGACGGTCAGCAATACCAGGCCTATATAGAAGGAGGGCATCGACAGCGTAACCTGCGACGCACCGCGAATGGTGATATCGGTGGCGCTGTTACGTTTAAGCGCCGAGATAAAGGCCAGCGGAATGGCCATGATTATCGAGAAAAACGCCGCCATACCGGTCAACAGCAGAGTGACCGGCAGTCGCTCGGCAATCACCGAGGTCACCGGCGCATGCATAGCGTAAGAGTTGCCCAGATTGCCGGTAGCGACCTGACGCACAAAATAGACGAACTGCACCGGCAGCGGCTGGTCCAGACCCAACTCTTTGTTGATGCGCGCGACGTCGGCGTCGGTGGCGCGGTCGCCAATCATCGCACTGGCCGGATCGCCCGGCAGCAGGCGCACGATGGTAAAGGTCACCACCAAAATCACCAGCAGCGTGGGGACGATCAGCAAGATGCGTTTTAAAATATATGAAAGTTCAGTCAAGGGATGACCTCAAGCCTGAGAGCGCAGGGCAGCAAAAAAGTGCGCCGCCGCCCTGCGTCAGAGGGGTTAACCGTGTGTGATTACTTCTTCAGCCAGGTAGCGGTGAAGATATTATTGCCCAGCGGGATCTGTACAAATCCCTGCACGTCTTTTTTCAATGCCACCGGGTAGGAACTTTCATACAGCGGGATCGTCGGGCCGGTGGCGTTGTAGATGTCCTGAATTTCTTTGTACTCTTCCTTGCGCTTGGCGGGATCGGTCTCTTTCTGTGAGGCTTCAAACAGCTGATCTAGCTTGTCGCTTTTCCAGCCGGAGTGCAGCGCCTGAATGTTTTTCGAGTACGCATAATAGGAGGTAATTTCATTCGGATCGGCAATGTCATCGGTCCATGGCCCGATGCGGGTGCTGAACTCGCCTTTGCGGAACTTGTCATTAAGCGTTGCGTTATCCATCTGATTAATGGTCAGTTTAACGCCAATCTGTGACCACATCTGCTGCAGGCCAGTCGCTATGCTTAGGCTGTCTTCGTTACCCGCCAGAATATTCATGCTGACAGTAAAGCCGTTGGCATAACCCGCCGCTTTCATCAGCGCCTGCGCTTTATCAACGTCAGCCGGATACAGCGGCTGGGTGCCGGAGTTAAGCGGCGTCGAGGTCGACATAAACGAGGTCATAGGCTTGCCGATGCCAAAGGTCACCAACTGGATAATGCCGTCTTTGTCGGTGGCATAGTTCAGCGCTTGGCGCACCTGCGGATTAGCCAACGGATTCGGCTTGCCGTCGATTTGCGGGCGGGCGTTAACGCTGGCCACTTCTACGCGGGTCGACGGGAACAGCTTCATGTTCAGCGTCGCGTTGCCCTGCAACTCTTTAACTCGCGAGTAAGGGATAAACTCTGCGCCGTCGAGCTCGCCGGACTGCAGTTTTAGAATACGCGTGGCGTCATCGGGAATAATTTCAAACTTGATGCCGTCGAGATACGGCAAAGGCTTGCCGTCGGCGCCCTTGGCCCAGTAATACGGGTTACGCACCAACGTCATGGTGGAGTTGTGCTGCCAGGATTTCAGAATAAACGGACCCGAACCCACCGGATGCTCGGCGAAGGCGGTGGCCTTATCGTGATCGGTCGCACCCGGTTCGGCTTCGAACTGTTTCTCCGGCATGATGGCGGTGTTGAATACCGTCAGCGCGCTGAGGATCGCCGGGTCCGGATGTGACAGGTGAACCACCACGGTGTGGGGATCGCTGATGCTTACGTTATCGATTGCGCTGACCAGAAATTGCCATACGCCGTTGCCCGGCTTAGCGGCGCGCTCGAGCGACCATTTTACGTCCTGGGCGGTGATGGGCGAACCGTCGGAGAATTTGGTGTCGGGACGCAGGGTAATGGTGAGGCTCTTACCGTCGTCAGAGAGTTTCCAGGCGGTGGCCAGGCCCGGCTTGATGCCTTTGCCGTCGTCGGTGGGCAGCAGCAGCGTGTCGTAGAGGTTAGAGAGGATCCAGATATCGGTATTGTTTTCGTTAAGGACCGGCTCAAGGAAATTACTGTCGGCATAGCGGCCGTAAGTCAGGGTACCGCCGCGCTGTACTACTTCAGCGGCCTGGGCGGACAGCGCACTGAGTGCGCCCGCGGCCAATAAGGCGAATAAGGTCAACTTTGTCTTAACTTTCATTACCATGCCCCTCTGTTCGTCAGAATAAAGTGCTCGTCAGGAAAGAATATTTTTTGCCTTTGCAAATGCCGAGGCGAAACCTGTAAAAATGCCGGTGAGGATTGTGTTCTAGTTAACTAATACGATATTTGAAGCATTGGTCAAGGATTGTCAATAATTCGTGCAAAAAAAATGCAACAAAGCCGGTTTTGTTTTAATTTGCCTGTAAATTACTCAATTATTTTTGTCGATGTCTTGCATTGCTGTAAAAAACAGCATAATTGTATTAACAGACCAGTACAGTTACCAAGGCAGGCTATGGAATTCCACCTCGACCGTACCTCTTCGATCCCGTTAGGCGCTCAGCTGCGTGGAACGATCGAATATGCGATCACCTTCGGCGCACTGAAGCCCGGCGAACAGCTGCCTTCGGTCAGGGAAATGGCCGATCTGCTCGGCGTCGCGCCGATGACCGTGGCGCAGGTTTATCGCGAACTCAAGGCGGCGGAGCTGGTTTACAGCAAGCCCGGCGCAGGCACTTTTATCGCCGACGCCTCCGCGCTGCTGGTCTCCTCTGGCCCGCATCTGAGCGAGCTGCATCAGCATCTGGATGCCCTGATTAACTGCGGTATTTTGATGGGGTTTAGCGCCACCGATCTCGGCGCATTAGTGAGTAATCGCTTCAGTGAGAAGCAGCGCCAGTTAAGCAAGAAAACGGTATTTTTGATTGGTAACTTTATCGATGCAGCCCGCGATTACGCCAACTGCATCGCCGAAACGCTGGGCACCATTGCCGAGGTTGAGGCCACCACCCTCAGCGAGCTGAAAAATGATGAGCTGCTGCGCCAGCGCGTCGGCAATGCCGATCTGCTGCTAACGTTTGCCCATCGTCGGCGCGAGGTCAGCCAACTGATGCCCGGCCAGCCGTTGTTGAATATCAGCTTTATTCCTTCTGAATCGACGCGCCGCTCGCTGGCTTCGCTGGAGCCGCTCACCCGAACGCTAGTGGTGTCGATTTTTCCAGAATTTACGTCGTTGATGACGCGCGGCGTAGAGCGTTTTGCCCCACACGTTACGCGGGTCACCGTGGTGCATCGCGACGATCCGCAGCTGACCGAGCTTATAAAAGAGACCGACGCACTGGTGTATGCCACCGGCGCTCAGGATCTCACCTCGGCGCTGTGCGAGGGGCAAATTTCTTTTGAATACAGGCACGTTCCTGATGCGGGAGAAATTCAGCGGGTGGTTGTACCGCTGCTGCAACAGGGTATTTTTCAAGCGTCCAACACCGGGGACCTTAATGAAAATCAGTGAGATGAATTGGCAGCAGCTGGAGCGCTATCTTGTTAGCCACGATTGGATGGTATTACCGCTGCTGCAACAGGGCATTTTTCAAGCGTGCATTACCGGGGACCTTAATGAAAATCAGTGAAATGAACTGGCAGCAGCTGGAGCGCTATCTTGCCACCGACGATCGGGTGATTGTGCCGTTGGGCAGCACCGAGCAGCACGCGTATCTGAGCCTGTCCGTCGATTCGATTTTGGCAGAAAGGGTAGCCTCCGAGGCCGCAGAGCCTTATGGTATACCTGTCTTCCCGGTGATGCCTTTTGGCATGACCCCCGCGTTTAGCGACTATCCCGGCACTATCAGTCTGAGCATGAACACCTATGTTGCACTGCTCAACGACATACTCAACAACCTGAAACGTCAGGGATTTCGACGCATTTTATTGGTTAACGGTCACGGCGGTAACTCGCCGGCGCAGAACATTATCAGCGAGTGGATGGTGAATAATCCCGGCCTGACGGTGCAGCTGCACAACTGGTGGAATGCGCCTAAAACGTTGGAAAAAGTGCTGGCGACCGATCCGGTAGCCTCGCACGCCTCGTGGATGGAGAACTTCCCGTGGACGCGACTGGCGGGCGTTGCCCAGCCCGCGGAGCAGAAACCGATGCTGGATCTGGTGGCGCTGCGCAAACTCGATCCGACACGGGCGCGGGCCTACATCGGGGACGGCAACTACGGCGGTTTTTATCAGCGTCCCGATGACGAGATGCTGGCAATCTGGCAAATCGCACTGGCGGAAACGCGCGAGATTATTGACGCGCTGTGATCCGTGATGCGGCTACCGCTGTTTCGATGATGTTAACTCGGAGGTAGAACTGATGTCAGTAGCCACTCTGGTTGAAGAAGAGTCGAATCCCGACTTGTCACAGGCGCTGTCGCCTATCGTTATTTGGGCGCGGGCGCCATTGGCGGTGCAATAGGCGCCTCGATGATAGAATCTGGCCGCTCGGTCATTTTCGTCGACAATGTTGCCGAACACGTGGCGGCAATTAATTTGCACGGCCTGCGCATCACCGGCCCGCTGGGGGATAAAACCCTCGAGGCCCAGGCTTACCTGCCCGAACAGTTAACCGGCCCTTACGCCTGCGTGCTGTTGGCGGTGAAATCTCACCATACTCCGGCGGCTATCCATCAGATTGCCCCGCTGCTGGCCCCCGAGGGCTTCGTGGTCTCAATGCAAAACGGGCTTAACGAGCGGGTAATTGCCGACGTGATTGGCGTCGAACGCACGGTGGGGGCGTTTCTTAATTTCGGTGCCGACTTTATTGAGCCGGGGGTGATCCATCACGGCGGACGCGGCGCGGTGGTGATTGGCGAGCTGGACGGCGTGACGCGACCGCGCACCGAAGAACTGTACAGCCTGCTGCTGAATTTTGATCCGGCGGCCATTCTCACCCCCAATATCTGGGGATTCCTGTGGGCCAAGATGATTTACGGCGCGCTGCTGTTTGCCACCGCGCTAACCGACGACAGTATCGCCGAGGTGTTGGCTACCCCGCGATTCAGGCCGGTGTTGACCGCGCTGGCCCGCGAGCTGGGCGCGGTGGCTCACGCGCAGGGCATCGTGTTGCAGGGCTTCGACGGTTTTGACCCGCAGGCTTTTCTGCCCGACGCCAGCGAGGAGCACACCGATCAATCGTTCGACGCGATGGTGGCGCATAATCGGCGGTCGGCAAAATCTCATTCGGGGATCTGGCGTGACCTGGCGGTACGCAAGCGGCAGACCGAAATCGACGCGCAGATCGCCCCGGCGATTGATATCGGTATGGGCTTTAACCTGCCGATGCCGTTGACCACGCGACTGGTTGAGCTGATCCATCGAGTTGAGCGCGGCGAATTAGCGCAGAGCCAGCCAACGCTGGCGCTGCTTGAGATTAACGATGCGGGAATTCCCTATGCAAAATCCGTTTGATTATTCGCAGCGCACCGTGCTGGTCACCGGCGCGGCGCAAGGTTTTGGTCGCGCTATTTGTCAGGCTTTTGCCGAACGCGGCGCGCAGGTGATCGCCTGCGATATTCTACAAGGCCTGGTCGAAGAGACGGCGGCGCTGTGTGGCGATCGCTGCCTGGCGGTCGCGGCCGACATCAGCAATCCCGAGGCGGTGAACGCGCTGTTTGCCACCTTGCAACAGCAGGGGCTTAGCGTGGACACGCTGGTCAATAACGCCGGTGGCGTGGTAGGGCAGCAGGGCCAACCGCTCGAAGACGTAACCTTTGCCCAGTGGCAGGACATCGTCGCGGTGAACCTCAACGGCGCTTTCCTGATGTCTCAGGCGGCGGTCGGCGGCATGAAGCAGCGCAAGTTTGGCCGCATTATTAATATCTCCAGCGGCGCGGGTATTGGCATCAGCCTGACCGGTATTCAGGCCTACGCCAGCGCCAAGGCCGGACAGATTGGCCTGACTCGCCAGCTGGCTCACGAGCTGGGGCCGTGGAATATTACGGTCAACAACGTGGCGCCCGGCTTTGTGCGCAGCAATCCGTCGAGTGAAAAGCAGTGGCAGGCGATGGGCGAAGAGGGGCAGAGGCGATTAATCAATAATATTGCCCTGAAGCGGCTCGGCGTTGCCGAAGACATCGCGCACGCGGTGCTGTATTTCGCCTCGGACTGGGCTAACTGGGTCAGTGGACAAATCCTCTCCGTCGACGGCGGTAAATAATCCCTTTCACGGCTCTCACCCGAGGGCCGCTGCCCGATTTTTTTCGCGCATTAAGCGCTATAATCCCCCCACGCTATCCTTTATATTGTTGTGTAAATTATCGAGTTTTTAGTCGCGTTTTGTCATACTCCATAGCGCAATCTTTACCTTGCCCTAAAAACAGTCTACCGCTAAATTCTGGATAATGGACCTTTCGGTTGAACGCTATTTTTCAGCTGCTTTCTTCCCATCACGTGCGAACTTAAGAAATTTATGCTGCCAACTGCCTCACCTCGCTCTACAAGCCGCAAAACGCTGTGGTTGATTATTATCGTTATCGTACTGGCGATCGTAGCCTGGTTTTTCCTGTTCCATAAAAGTGCGCCGACTCAGGGTGGGGCGGCCGGCGGCGGTGAACATCGCCAGAGGGGAATGAGAGGAGGCATGCGCGGAATGCCGGGCGCGGGCGGGCCAACTCCCGTGCAGGCAGGCGTTGCCGAGCAGGCTAACGTGCCGGTTTATCTGCGCGCCTTGGGCACGGTGATCCCGAACATGTCGGTGACGGTGACCAGCCGCGTTGACGGCCAGCTAATGAAGGTGTTTTTCACCGAGGGGCAGAAAGTCGAGGCCGGTCAGCTGCTGGCGCAGATTGATCCGCGCAGCTATCAGGCCACGCTCGAACAGTATCAGGGCGAGCTGGCACAGAATCAGGCGTTGGCAAACAGCGCTCAGCTGACGCTGGCCCGCTATCGTAAACTGTATGCGCAAGACTCTCTGGCGCGTCAGGATTTAGAAAGCCAGACTGCTACCGCCGGTCAGTACAGCGGTGCGGTTAAGGCCGATCAGGCGCAGATTGACGCCGCCAAGCTGAATCTGATTTATGCCCGTATTACCGCGCCGATCAGCGGTCATGTCGGCCTGCGCCTGGTGGATCCGGGGAATATCATCACCAGCGGTTCGAGCACCGGCATTGTTACTATTACCCAGACTCAGCCGATTGCCGTGACCTTTAGCGTGCCGCAAAGCAATCTGCAAACCATCCTCAAGGCGCTGCGCGACGGACAGACTCTGCCGACGACGGCGTTCGACCAGGACGGTAATAAGGTGTTGGCGCAGGGCAAGCTGCAGTTTATGAGCAACGAAATCGATACTAGCACCGGCAGCGTCAAGCTTAAGGCGGTGTTCGACAATAACGACGACGCGCTGTATCCGAACCAGTTTGTTAACGCCCGCTTGCAGGTCGGCACGCTTGAAAATAGCACCGTGATCCCGTCCGCGGCGCTGCAGCTCAGCTCCGATGGCGACTTCGTGTATGTTATCAAGGCCGACGGCAGCGTGACCCGCACCGCGGTCAAGACCGGTCCAAACTATGGCGATGACCAGATTGCGGTCCTGTCCGGCGTCAAGCCGGGCGATCGCCTCGTCACCACCGGTATCGACAGACTAAACGACGGCACCAAGGTTCAGGTAGTGACCGCCGCGAGCGCGGCCGCCTCGGCAGCAGGCACCGCCCAGCCCGATAAAACCGGCGTAGATAAAGCCACCACCGGCAAAGACAGCGGGACGAAATGAATCCATCACGCCTCTTTATTCAAAGGCCGGTAGCCACCATTTTGCTGATGGTGGCGGTGCTGCTGTCGGGCATTTTTGCCTACAATATGCTGTCGACCTCGGCGCTGCCGCAGGTGGATTACCCGACCATTCAGGTGACTACGCTGTATCCCGGTGCGAGTCCAGACGTGATGGCCTCCGGCGTTACCGCGCCGCTTGAGCGTCAGCTTGGGCAGATGTCTGGCCTGAGTCAGATGTATTCCACCAGCTCCACCGGTTCTTCTATTATTACTCTGAAATTCTCGCTCGATCTGTCGTTGGACGTAGCAGAGCAGGAAGTGCAGGCGGCGATCAACGCCGCTAACAGCCTGTTGCCGAGTGATTTGCCTAATCCGCCTACCTACAAGAAGGTCAACCCGGCCGACAGCGCGGTGATCACCCTGGCGGTGACCTCCGATTCGTTGCCGCTGACTCAGGTGCAGGATCTGGTCAACACCCGCGTAGCGCTAAAACTGTCACAGATTTCCGGCGTTGGCCTGGTCTCGCTGGCCGGTGGCCACCAGCCAGCGGTGCGCGTGCAGGTTAATCCGCGCGCGTTGGCGGCGCATAATCTGACGCTGCAAGATATCAGCACGCTTATCACTAACAACAACGTTAACGGCTCGAAAGGCGGCTTCGACGGCAAGCACCATTCGATCACCATCGATGCCAACGACCAGCTGCGCACCGCCGATGAATACGCTAATCTGATTGTGACCTATGAAAACGGTGCCGCGCTGCGACTGAAAGATATCGCCACGCTGAGCGAAGCGCCGGAAAACCAATACCTTTCTGCCTGGGCCAACAATAAACCGGCCATTATTATCAACGTGCAGCGCCAGCCCGGTGCCAACGTGATTTCGGTGGTTGATGACATCAAGGCCCAACTGCCGAAACTGCAGGCCTCGCTGCCGGACTCCATTAAAGTCACCATCCTGTCGGACCGCACGCAAACCATTCGCGCCTCAATCAGCGACGTGCAGTTTGAGCTGCTGCTGTCGATTGCGCTGGTGGTGATGGTGACCTTCCTGTTCCTGCGCAATATTGCCGCCACGCTTATCCCCAGCGTGGCGGTGCCGCTGTCGCTGGTCGGCACCTTTGGCGTGATGTACCTGTGTGGTTTTAGCCTCAACAACCTGTCGCTGATGGCGCTAACCATTGCTACCGGCTTTGTTATCGATGACGCCATCGTGGTGGTTGAAAACATCTCTCGCCGTCTCGAAGAGGGCGAAAGTCCGATGGAGGCGGCGCTGAAGGGCTCGCAGCAGATTGGCTTTACTATTATTTCCCTGACCTTCTCGCTGATCGCCGTGCTGATCCCGCTGCTGTTTATGGGCGACGTGGTGGGGCGGCTGTTCCGCGAGTTTGCCATTACCCTGGCGGTGTCGATCGTGGTGTCGATGCTGGTGTCGCTGACCCTGACACCGATGCTCTGCGCCTATCTGCTGCGCCACATTCCCGAAGAGAAACAGAGCAAGTTTTACCGCAAAGGCGGGCAGGTATTTGACAAGCTGATCGCCGGCTATGACCGCATGCTCACCGTGGTGCTTAACCACCAGCGTCTGACCCTGCTGGTGGCGCTGGCGACGCTGGTGTTTACCGGTTTACTGTACCTGATGGTGCCGAAAGGCTTCTTCCCGTCGCAGGACACCGGCATGATCCAGGGCATTACCATGGCCTCGCAGGATGTGTCGTTCAGTGAGATGGGGCGACGTCAGCAGGCGCTGGCGCAGGTTATTCTCAACGATAAAGACGTTGCCAGCGTGGCGTCGACCATTGGCGTTGACGGGACCAATACCAGCCTGAACAGCGGGACGTTACAAATTAACCTCAAAGCGATCAATTCACGCGACGATCGCGCGCCGGCAATCATTGCGCGCCTGAAGCAGGAAACCGCTTCGGTGCCCGGCATTCAGCTGTACATGCAGGCATCACAGGATTTAACCGTCGACGACCAGGTCACGCCGAGCCAGTATCAGTTTACCCTCGACGACACAGACAGCGCGAACCTGGTGACCTGGACGCCGAAGCTGCTCGACAAACTTAGCCAAGAACCTGAATTCAACAGCGTGGTTAGCAACCTGCAACAGCAGGGCCAGGTGGCCTATGTTGATCTGAACCGTGACGCGGCTTCGCGCTACGGTATCACCGCCTCCGATGTCGATACTGCACTGTATAACGCCTTTGGCCAGCGTCTGGTCTCGACCATCTTTACCCAGTCGAATCAGTATCGCGTGGTGCTTGAAGTGGCGCCGGAGTATCAACAGTCGCCAGCCTCGCTGGACGATATCTATCTGGGGGCCAGCAGCAGCATCAGTAGTTCGACCAGCAGCACTTCCAGTGCAACAACGGGGAGTAGTTCGAGTACCAGCAGTACTAACCAGACTACCACCAACAGCAACGGTTCGACGACCAACGGTACCTCTACCGGCATGGTCAAGCTGACCTCGATTGCGACCGTTCATATGCGTACCGGCGCGCTGCTGCAGGCGCGTCTGAATCAGCTGCCGGCGGTCACGGTGTCGTTTAACCTTAATGATGGTTATTCGATTGAGCAGGCGCAGGAGGCAATCAAGAAAACGGTGGCAGACATCGGCCTGCCGGACAGTATTACCCTGCGTTATCAAGGCTCGGCGGCCTCGTTTGAGAGTGCCACCGGTAACACGCTGTGGCTTATCCTCGCGGCGCTGGTCACCATGTACGTGGTGTTGGGCATTCTCTATGAGAGCTTTATTCACCCGGTGACTATTCTCTCTACGCTGCCGTCGGCGGCGGTGGGCGCGCTGCTCTCCCTGCTGTTTAGCGGCACGGAGTTCAGCCTGATTGCGCTCATCGGGGTGATATTGCTGATCGGTATCGTCAAGAAGAACGCCATTATGATGATCGATTTCGCGCTGGAGGCGGAGCATAAACACCGTATGTCACCGCGCGACGCGATTCATCAGGCCTGCTTGCTGCGTTTCCGACCCATATTGATGACCACCATGGCGGCGCTGATCGGCGCATTGCCGCTAATGCTGGCCAGCGGCAGCGGGGCAGAGCTGCGCCAGCCGCTGGGTCTGGTTATCGTGGGCGGGCTTATCTTTAGCCAGGTGTTGACGCTGTTCTCGACCCCGGTTATTTATCTGATGTTTGACCGACTGGCCACCCGTTGGCGTCCGGCTCGCCGTAAGGTACAGGAACAGGAATGAATATTTCCCGCTTCTTTATTTTCCGACCGGTAGCCACGCTGCTCCTCACCTCGGCCATTGTTCTGTTGGGCCTGTTGGGCTATAGCCTGCTGCCGGTGGCCCCGCTGCCGCAGGTAGATTTCCCGACCATTATGGTCACCGCCAGCGTGCCGGGCGCGAGCCCGGAGACGATGGCGGCCACGGTCGCCACGCCGCTGGAAAGGGCGATGGGCACGATTGCCGGGGTCAGTGAAATGACCTCGTCTAGCTCGCAGGGTTCGACGCGTATCGTATTGCAGTTTGATCTCGACCGCGATATTAATGGCGCAGCCCGCGACGTGCAGGCGGCAATCAACGCCTCGCGATCGCTGCTACCGAGCAGCATGCCGTCACTGCCGACCTACCGCAAAGCTAACCCGGCGGATGCGCCGATCGTCATGCTGGCGTTGACCTCGGCAACGCGCAGCAACGGCGAGCTTTATGACATTGCCTCTAGCCAATTGCAGCAGAAAATCGCTCAGGTTAACGGCGTAGGACAGGTCTCGTTGACCGGGAGTGCGTTGCCCGGCGTGCGTATCGATCTGCGCCCGCAGTTAATCACCTCTTATGGCATTTCGCTCGATACCATCCGCACCGCGATCGCTAACAGCACCACAAATCTTCCGAAAGGCATGCTGCAGGGTAGCGATCAATCGTGGATGATTGAAGGCAACGGCCAGCAGAGCACCGCGGCCGAATATCGCCGGCTGATCGTGGCCTATAAAAACAATACTGCAATCCGTCTTAGCGATATTGCCAATGTCTATGACTCGGTAGAAGACAAGTACAACGTCGGTTATTACAACGGTACGCCAGCGGTCATGATCGCGGTGACGCGTCAGGCCGGTGCCAACATGCTCGATACCATTGAGGCGATTAAGGCCGCGCTGCCGGTGATGGAAAAACAGCTGCCGGGCGACGTTACGCTCAACATGGCGCTGGATCGTTCGCCTACCGTTTCTGAATCTCTGCGCGACACCGAAAAGACCCTGCTCGAAGCCACGCTGCTGGTTATCGCGGTGGTGTTCGTGTTTCTGCGCAACGGCAGGGCGGTATTAATTCCCGCTCTCGCCCTGCCGGTTTCACTGATCGGCACCTGTGCCATCATGTATTTACTGGGCTATAGCCTGGATAACCTGTCGCTAATGGCGCTGATTATCGCCACCGGCTTTGTGGTCGATGACGCTATCGTGGTGCTCGAGAACATTACCCGGCATATCGAAGAAGGACTGAGTCCGGTGAGAGCGGCGATTCGCGGCGCAGGTGAGGTGGGCTTTACCGTGCTGGCGATGACGCTGTCGCTGATTGCAGTGTTTATTCCGATCCTGCTGATGGGCAGTATTGTCGGCCGACTGTTCCGCGAGTTTGCGGTCACGCTGTCTATTTCGCTGGTGATCTCTATGGTGGTGTCGCTAACGCTGACACCGATGCTGTGCGCGCGTTTCCTGAAACGTAAACCGCCGGTAGAGAAGCGCCAGCCGCGGATTTATCGGCTGATCGAGGGCTGGCTCAATAAGCTGTTAAAAGGCTATTCCAACGGCCTGAACTGGGTTATGCGCCATCAGCCATTAACGATGGTGGTTTTACTGCTCACCGTGATACTGAATTTCTATCTTTATACCGTGGTAGAGAAGGGCTTTTTCCCGGAGCAGGACACCGGCATGCTGATGGGCATGCTGCGCGCCGACCAGAACACCTCGTTCCAGTCAATTCAACCGCAGATGATAAGCTATGCCAAGATTATTCAGCGCGATCCCGACGTTTCGGCGGTGCTGAGCTCGGCGGGTAACGGCGGATTCGGCGCGCGCAACACCGCATTATTCTTCATCAGGCTGAAAGATTTCAGCCAGCGCAAGTCGACGGCGAATCAGGTTGCTAACCGCATCATGATGGAAACCTCTAAACTTCCCGGCTCACAGCTGTTCCTGATGGCGGCGCAGGATTTACGCGTCGGCGGGCGCAGTTCTAACTCTGAGTATCAATACACCTTACAGGCCGACGATCTCTCGCTGCTGCGTGAGTGGGGCCCGAAAGTAAAAACCGCATTGGGCACCTTGCCGCAGCTGACCGGTGTCGATTCGGATGCTCAGACCGGTGGCCAGGAGGTGATGCTTAACATTGACCGCGATAAAGCGACTCGGCTTGGCGTTAACGTCAAAATGATCGATGCGTTGCTGAATAACGCGTTCTCTCAGCGTCAGGTCGCAACGATTTATAAAACGCTTAACCAATACCACGTGGTGACCTATCTGACGTCCGACTTTACCAACGATCCTGCCGTTCTCAAGCAAATGTATGTGGTGACTAACCAGGGCACTCAGGTTCCGCTGTCGGCATTTACCACCTTTGGCAGCGCCAATGCCCCCCTCGCGGTGACGCATCAGGGGCAGTCGGCGACTACCACGCTGTCGTTTAACCTGGCTGACGGCATATCGCTCGAGCAAGGGCAGGCGGCTATCAAAACCGAGATGGCAAAAATTGCCCTGCCGGACAGTATTCAGGCCAGCTATGCCGGAACTGCGCAGGCGTTTCAGGCGCTGGCACAGCAAATGCCGTGGCTGATTTTGGCCGCGCTGGCGGCGGTGTATATCGTGCTCGGCATGCTGTATGAAAGCTATATCCATCCGCTGACTATCCTGTCGACGCTGCCGTCGGCGGGGCTGGGGGCGCTGTTGCTGATGCTGATGACCAATACGCAGCTGACGGTAATTGCGCTGATCGGTATCCTGCTATTGATTGGTATCGTGAAGAAGAACGCCATTATGATGATCGACTTTGCGCTCGATGCCGAACGTCGACTGGGGCTCACGCCGCAGCAGGCCATCGTTCAGGCCTGTCTGATGCGTTTTCGCCCGATTATGATGACCACGCTGGCGGCATTCTTCGGCGCGTTACCCTTGGCGCTGGGCAGCGGCGGCGATGCCGATCTGCGCAGCCCGCTGGGTCTGGCGATTGCCGGAGGCCTGGCAATGAGTCAGGTATTGACGCTGTTTACCACGCCGGTGGTTTATCTGTATATGGACAGAAGCAGCCGTGCAACCCAGCGTCTTTGGGCGCGCCTGCGTCCACACCATGCGCCATCCGAACCTGAAGGCCATTCGAAATGATTTTTAATAAAGTGAAGTCCGTGATGACATCGACTAAAGCAGGCTCTCCTATTTTTCGTCTGGCTCCGCTGGCGCTGGCTTTAACCCTGGTCGGCTGCACCGTCGGCCCTGACTATCATCGCCCCGCGGTGACCATGCCGACGGCGTTTAAAGAGGCCAAGGGGTGGACGGCGACGGTGCCAAAAGACAATCAGAGCAAGGGCGACTGGTGGCAGGTCTATCAGGATCCGCAGCTTTCTTCCCTGATGAGCCAGGTGCAGATTTCCAACCAGAACGTGGCGCAGTACGCCGCGCAGTATCGTCAGGCGCAGGCGTTGGTGACGCAGGCGCGTGCCGAGCTGTTCCCGCAGGTTACCGCCACGGCGGACAGTACCCGCAGCGGCACCTCACAGACCACCAGCAACGCGCATTCGGCCAGCCTCGGCGCGAGCTGGGAGCTGGATATCTGGGGCAAGCTGCGCCGCACGGTCGAAGAGCAAAAGGCCAGCGCGCAGTCTAGCGCCGCCGACCTGGCAAACGCCACGCTGAGCGCTCAGTCTGAGCTGGCGCAGGACTATTTCCAGCTGCGGGTAATGGACGCGCAGATAGCGCTGTATAAGCAAAGCGTCGATGACTATCAGCGTTACCTGACGGTGATTCAGAATCAGTACGTCGGTGGCAATACCTCAAGGGCGACCCTGGCGCAGGCACAGACCCAGCTTGAAAGCACCAAAGCCTCGGCGCTGGATTTACAGTGGCAGCGCGCGCAGCTCGAACATGCCATTGCTATCCTGATCGGCAAGCCTCCGGCTGAATTCAGCCTGGCGGCCGAGCCGATCGGCTTTACGCTACCGGCTATTCCCGCGGCATTGCCTTCACAGCTGTTGCAGCGCCGACCGGATATTTCCGCCGCCGAACGTACCATGGCCGCGGCCAATGCGGCGGTGGGCGTCGCTACCGCGGCTTATTATCCTGACCTGACCCTGAGCGCCAGCGGTGGATTCAGCAGCAGCGCGCTGCACAGCCTGTTCTCGCTGCCGAACCGCGTCTGGTCGCTGGGGCCTGAACTGAGCCAGACGGTGCTCGACTTTGGTGCCACGCGCGGTAGGGTGGCCGAAGCCGAGGCGGCCTACGATGCCGACGTTGCGGCCTACCGCCAGTCGGTGCTGACCGCGATGGGCGAGGTTGAAGACTACCTGGTTGAGCTGCACACCATCGATAGCGAGATGATTGCCCAGCAAAACGCGGCGCAGTCTGCCAAAGAGTCTGCCCGCGTGACCTTTAATCAGTATCAGGCGGGGATGATCAACTACCTCGACGTGGCGACCACGCAAAATACCAGCCTGAGCCAGCAGCAAAACGTCCTGTCGCTGCTCAGCACGCAGATGGTGACCAGCGTGAAGCTGATAGCCGCGCTCGGCGGTGGCTGGAAGGCGCCGGAATAATTACCTTTAGCTCTTTGTTGAAAGCAAAAAAACGCCAGCATCTGCTGGCGTTTTCATTTCTAAACCCGACCACAACCAAAATGCGTTATTGACTTCATATTTTGACTTCATGGATAATGGTCTCTAAGGTGACTTCACTCGTTGATGTCATGGACCGATGTTATGAAAGCGTTAATTGCAGCGCTTAGAAAGAAACATCAGGAGACCTTGAGGCAAATTTTTATTACGCCTACGGCCAGTGGATTGAAATGGAAAGATATCGAGTCGCTGATCCTGGCAATGGGCGGTGAAGTTAAAGAGGGGAGTGGCTCAAGGGTAAGACTGTTACTGAATGGCAGCGTAGCCCGTTTTCACCGGCCTCATCCTTCACCCGAGACCGACAAAGGCGCAGTGGTAAGTCTTCGTGAATGGCTTGAAAGTGTTGGAGTAAGTTATGAGTAAAAAAAATGCCGTGCCTAATACCATGGTTATTGCCGGTCTGTCGGCAATAATTACCTATGTTCCTGAGATTGGCATGCTACGGGGTAAGTTTTTAGGCTTGTCGGGGTATTGTGATTTCGTGTCTGACAGCATTCAGGGCTTGCAACGTGAAGGCGAAATATCTTTGCGGGAGTATCTGCAGGACTGTCTCGAAAGCGGCATCGATCCTTATGTAAAGCATGAAAAAGTGAAGACTTTTACTCTGCGTTTTCCTGAATCTTTTGGCGAACGCCTTAGTATCGCCGCTGCTGAGCATCAAAAATCTTTGAACGCTTTCATCGTTGATACACTGAATGAGCGTATCAGCCAGCGCTGATATAGGCATAAATGCGTATAGATAAAAAAACGCCAGCATCTGCTGGCGTTTTGTTTTTGGCTGAGGGCATGGAAGATTACTCTTTCCAGCCGCCGCCGAGTGCTTTAAACAGCGTGATGTCAGAGTTCAACTGCGCCAGCTTGGTGGAGATCAGCGTTTGCTGAGAGGCATACAGTGAACGCTGGGCCACCAACACGCTCAGGTAGCTGTCTACGCCGCCCTGGAAACGCTGTTGTGACAGGTCGAAGTTACGCTGGTTAGCGTCGGTCGCCTGTTGAACAGATTTCAACTGGTTGCCGTAGGTTGCCTGACCCGCAAGACCGTCAGAAACCTCTTTAAAGGCGGTCTGAATGGCTTTCTCGTAGTTGGCAATCTCGATCTTCTTCTCGTCCTTGGCAATGTCCAGATTGGCACGGTTCACGCCGCCGTCAAAGATAGGAATGCTCAATGACGGGCCGAATGACCATGCGCCACTGCCCGCGCTGAACAGATTGCTCAAGCTGCCGCTCTCGGTACCGTAAGAGCCGGTCAGAGTAATGCGCGGGAAGAACGCGGCGCGTGCTGCACCGATGTTGGCATTAGCCGCTTTCAGCGTATGCTCGGCGGCGATAATGTCCGGACGACGGGTCAACAGATCCGAAGGCAGACCCGCTGGGGTTTGCGGGAAGTTCCAGTTGTTGTTCAGGCTGGCATTCTGCAGCAGTTTTTCAGGGATTTCTGTACCGACCAGCAGGGTCAGGGCGTTAACGTCCTGACGAACCTGACGGGTGTATTGTGCGATATCAGCCTGTGCACTGCGTACGGTCGTTTCTGCCTGCGCCAGGTCCTGCGAGTTGCTTACGCCCTGCTGGTAGCTGCGTAGTGTCAACTGGTAGGAATTATTCTGGCTGTTGGCAGTATCGATAGCCAATTTCAGCAGGTCGTTATCCGCCGCCAGGCTCAGGTAACCTTGACCGACCTGGGCAACCAGGCTGATTTGGGTCGCGCGCTGGGTTGCCGCGGAGGCCAGATAGGTTTCAAGACCCTGATCACGCAGGCTGCGAACGCGACCAAACAGGTCAAGTTCGTAGGCGCTTACGCCAACGCCGGCTGAGTAATCATGATAGGTAACTGCACCCGTACTTTTGGTAGAGTAAATACCGTCTGGCAGGTGAGTGCCGCTGCCGTCGGCAGTACCATCCAGCGTCGGCAGCAGCGCTGCGCGATCAATCTGGAAGGTTGCACGGGCTGTATCGACGTTTAATGCCGCGACCCTAAGGTCGCGGTTGTTTGCCAGAGCTAAGGTAATCACCTGCTTCATGTCAGGTTGATTAAAGAATTGACTCCAGCCGATGTCCTGGATTTTGCCAGCATCAACGCCTTTGCTGGTGGTCCAGTTACTCGCCACCGGCAGTGCCGGTCGGTTGTACTTGGGCTCCATGGTACAGCCGGCCAAAATAGTCAATGTCAGCGCTGAGAACATAGGCAGCGCAAAACGTGGTTTATTCATGGTTCGAAACCTCAGTATCTAAATGCGGCTTATCTTGTTTTTTTGACTTACGTGTAAATAGGTTAACCACGACCACGTAGAACATTGGAACAAAGAAAATCGCCAGGAATGTTGCCGTTATCATCCCACCTACTACCGCAGTACCGATCGAGTGCTGACTACCAGAACCTGCGCCATGCGAAATGGTCAGAGGTATAACACCCAGGATAAACGCCATCGAGGTCATAATGATTGGCCTGATACGGAGTTTAGCCGCTTCTACTGCTGCATCAATGAGAGACATTCCTTCTTTTTCATGTAGCTCTTTGGCAAATTCAACGATCAGGATGGCGTTCTTGGCCGCCAGCCCCACCGTCGTCAACAGGCCTACCTGGAAGAAGACGTCGTTAGACAACCCACGAAGTAATACGGCACCGATAGTACCCAGTATACCCAATGGAACCACTAGGATGACAGAGAATGGAATAGACCAACTCTCATATAGTGCTGCGAGACACAGGAATACCACGATAATCGACAGAGTATACAGCGCCGGAGTCTGCGAACCTGCTGCCTGCTCTTCGTATGACAAACCGTGCCATGCGATTTTGAAGCCCGGTGGCAGTTTCTTGGCAATTTCAAGCACCGCTTTAGTGGCATCACCCGAGCTATAACCCGCCGCTGGAGAGCCGAGGATCTCTACCGATGAGACACCGTTAAAGCGCTCGAAGCGAGGAGAACCGTAGACCCATTTACCAGAACCAAACGCTGACCAAGGAACCATCTGACCCGAGCTGTTACGGAAGTACCATTTGTTCAAGTCTTCAGGCGTTACGCGCGAAGCGGAACGGCCCTGCATGTAGACTCGCTTAACGCGGTCATTGAACATGAACTGGTTAATGTATGAGGAGCCCCACACCGCAGACAGGGTGGCGTTGATGTCGCTCAGGCTCAGGCCCAGGGCGCTGGCTTTTTCATCATTAATTTCCAACTGGTACTGTGGCTCATCTTCCATACCGTTCGGACGGGTTGCCATCAGACGTTTGTCTTTAGCCGCCATACCGAGGAACTGGTTACGTGCCGCCATCAGAGCGGCATGGCCCTGCGCGTTAGTATCCTGCAGATAGAAGTCGAAACCGGTGGCGTTACCCAATTCAAGTACCGCTGGTGGTACGAAGGCAAACACCTTGGCATCTTTCATGGTCGAGAAGTGAGCCATGGCGCGTGCGGCGATGGACTGCACGCTGTTTTCCGTGCCAGGACGAGAATCCCAGTCTTTTAATGAAACAAAGCCAATACCGACGTTCTGACCACGACCGGCGAAGCTGAAGCCGTTAGCGGTAAACACCGAGACCACGTTGGCACTTTCATTCTTCTGGAAGTATTCACGTACATTATCCAATACTGCCTGGGTACGTTGAGCAGAGGCGTTGGCGGGTAGCGTGGCCTGCACGAACAGAATGCCCTGGTCTTCATCCGGCAGGAAGGTGGTAGGAACACGGGTAAACATATAACCCATGGCAACCACGATCAGCAGATAAACCACCATAAACAGACGACGACGGGTGATAACCGTTTTAACGCTCGAGGTGTATTTAGCGGCCCCTTTGTCGAAGTTACGGTTAAACCAGCCGGCGAATCCGGTGGTTTTTTGTTCTTCGGAACCCTGCTTGATGATAGTAGCACACAGCGCAGGGGTAAAGATAAGCGCCATCAGCACCGACAGCGCCATCGCAGAAACGATAGTTATCGAGAACTGACGATAGATAATACCGGTAGAACCGGCGAAGAACGCCATTGGCACCAGTACCGCAGAAAGAACTAAAGCGATACCAAACAGCGCGCCCTGAATCTGCGCCATCGACTTGATAGTCGCTTCTTTCGGCGGCAGTTTTTCCTCGTGCATGATACGTTCGACGTTCTCTACCACCACGATGGCATCATCCACCAACAGGCCGATGGCGAGCACCATCCCGAACATTGTCAGGGTGTTTATCGAGAAGCCAAATGCGTTCAACAGGCCGAAGGTACCCAGCAACACCACCGGGACAACCATGGTCGTTACCAGGGTCGCACGCAGGTTCTGCAGGAACAACAGCATCACGAAGAACACCAGGATGATCGCTTCAATCAGGGTTTTCACCACCTCATGAATCGATGCGCTAACGACTGGTGAAGTCTGATACGGATAAACAACTTTTACGCCTGCGGGTAATGAAGATTGCAGACCGGCAATCGTTGCTTTAACCGCGTTGGCCGTATCCAGTACGTTAGCACCGGTTGCCAGACGCAAGGCAATACCCGTAGCCGGACTGCCGTTATAAGCACCGGCAATAGAGTAACTTTCCGGACCCAAATCGATGTTGGCAATATCTTTCAGGCGAACCTGAGAGCCGTCAGCGTTAACTTTCAGCAATACGTTCTGGAACTGCTTAACGCTGTCAAAACGCGTTTTACCAATGATGGTAGCGTTAAGTTTTGAATCCTGAATCGTTGGCAGACCGCCCAGCGCACCGGAAGAAACCTGAACGTTTTGCGCTTCAATAGCGGTAGTTACGTCGCTTGGCACCAGCGAATATTTGTACATTTTTGCCGGATCAAGCCACAGGCGCATCGCGTACTCGGAACCAAATACCTGGAAGTCACCCACGCCTTTAGTACGCACGATCGGGTCTTCCATCTTGGTTACCAGCAGGTTACCCAAGTCGGAGTTGCTTAGCTTGCCGTCGGTAGACGCCAGGCCGACCACCAGCATAAAGTTCTGCTGATACTTGGCGACACGAATACCCTGGTTAACTACCTCGGTAGGTAGCTGAGACTCGGCCAGCGATACCTTGTTCTGAACCTGAACCTGAGCGATGTCCGGGTCAGTACCCTGATCGAAGGTCACGATAATAGTGGCGCTACCGTCGCTGGCACTTTGCGATTCGATATAACGCAACCCATCCAGACCGTTGAGCTGCTGCTCAATAACCTGAACCACGGTGTTCTGAGTCGTCTCAGCTGATGCACCTGGGTAGGTCACTGCAACAGAGATGGCGGGAGGCGCAATGTTTGGATATTGGTTGATCGGCAATTTCATTATCGATAGCGCACCGGCTAACATAATGACAATCGCGACCACCCAGGCAAATATCGGGCGATTAATAAAGAAAGTAGACATCAGTGATCCCTTATTGCGCGGATGGGTCAGTCATAGACAGATTTGCGTTCACGGTAGGTTCAGCGGCTTTACGCTCGCTGCCGTTGACTTTAGTGCCGGGGTGAACGTTTTGTAGACCGTCAGTAATGACTTTATCGCCAGCGTTTAAACCAGAGGTGACTAACCAATTGCCAGACATCATTGGGCCGGTGGTGATATCCCGCTCTTCAACGGTGTTATCCGCGTTCACAATATAGACGTAAGGCTTGCCTTTGTTGTTATGCATGATGGCTTCCTGAGGAGCAAGAATACCGTTTTGATCGACCGCCTGACTCAGGGTTGCGTGAACGTACATCCCTGGCAGCAAAACGTCGTCCGGGTTAGGGAACGAGGCGCGCAGCGTCACGGAGCCAGTACCTTCATCAACGGTAACTTCGGAGAATTCCAGTTTGCCCGGCAGGTTGTATTGGCTACCATCTTCCAGAGTCAGTGCCACTTTAGCCGCATTTTCACCGGCCGAGGCCAGTTTGCCGCTCGCCAGTGCGCGACGCAGATCCAGCAGGTTTGTCGATGACTCGCTGACATCAACGTAGATCGGGTTGAGCTGAGTAATGGTAGCCAGATTGGTGGTTTGACCATTGGTTACCAAGGCTCCTTCGGTCACGGAAGAACGACTAATGTGGCCGGAGATAGGGGCATACACTTTGGTGTATTGCAGATTTACGCGCGCAGTTTCGAGGTCGGCTGCTGCTTCGCCGGTAGAGGCGACGGCATCATCATAAACCTGGCGGCTGACGGCGTTGGAAGAAACCAGACCTTTATAACGCGTTGAGGTTGCGGCTGCGCTTTTGTAAGTGGCGAGCGCTTTATCGTAAGCGGCCTGATAGGTTGCTGGGTCAATCTGATAAAGCTGTTGACCGGCTTTAACCTCACCCCCTTCTACAAAGGTGCGTTTCAGCACTACTCCGCTAACCTGAGGGCGTACTTCTGCTGTTTTAACGGCGTCAGTACGGCCAGGAAGGCTGGTCGTTAAGGTAACAGGTTGAGATTGCAGGGTGACGTATTCAACAGCTGGGGCTGGAGCAGCGGCTTGCGGGGCCGAACTTGACCCATCACAAGCGGAAAGCAGTAGCACAGTACTGACAGAAAGAACCTTCAGGCGCATAGAATTCACTCTCTTAGGGGGGTTGAGAACAATCATTCTCAATAAGTCCCCCACTATACGAGAGGCGGTGAATTCACTCTGTAAGTATTTGGTTGTTAGATATTTCTAAATGTTTCAATTTGCCGTGACTATAATAATCAAATCAATATTTTTAATTCGTGCACAGTTTAAATTTTTCAGGACTTTTAAAAAGAATAGCGCAATAGTAGTTACATAAAAAACTATCTTGGCTAGATTAAGCAGCAGGATATGCTGCTGTTATCGATTTGTTATTATTTATATAAGTATGATCCGGATCAAAGCACGAAATACTTTTTAACACTGGCCTTACCAGAAATGACTGCCGATATCGCTCAAATAGCGCTAACGTGAGTTTTGAGAGCGAGCAGTTCTCACATTTGCTTGTTGCAGCCGTTTTGTGAAAATCGGTATTTCGCAACCCCAATGCCCACTGTCCGATGTGGGTTTTTTTTCGCCCAAATTTCACATCGCATTATAAACGCTACGCAATGATAACTTTTGGTACTAAATACTACGCTTTCTGTGCGGTATCTTAACGGATAGCACCTAAAGGCGCATCATACTCTGCTTTCTAATTGTTAACAAACTGTGATCTCTTTCATAGTACCAGACCTTTTATCTATACAGCCGTGCGTTGAGTGACTTTACTCAAGGGTGAGCGTTTTTTAAACGCCCAGTCTATTAGGGAAAAGCACATGATGAAATTAGGCAGCAAAATCCATGATTTAGGTAAGGCGCTAATGACGCCAATTTCGGTGATTGCCGCGGCCGGGATTTTTCTTGGGCTAGCGTCGGCGCTACAAAACCCCAGCGTAACCGGCGATACCTTCACTCATTTTAAATCGTTACAGCTGGTGATCGGCTTTATTCGCCAGGTATCGAGCGCGCTGTTTGCCAATCTGCCGATATTCTTCGCCGTGGCGACGGCGATGGGACTGGCCAATGCAGAGAAGGCCACCGCCGCCTTTTCCGCAGTGATCGGTTTTATCGCCCTGCACGTCGGGATTAACTACAGCCTGTTGGCGCAAAATATTACCCCGGCGACCACCACGGTGCAGCATCTCACCGCGCAGGGCATGCCCTCCAGCGAGGCGCTGATCTATGCCTCTGAATTCACCAATATGCTGGGGATCTTTACCTACAACATGAGCGTGCTCGGCGGTGTGTTGGTCGGCCTGATCACCATGTGGCTACACAATCGCTTCTACACCATCGTCTTGCCCACCGCGGTGGCATTCTTTGGCGGCAGGCGCTTTGTGCCGATTGTGACCGTGGTGGTGCTGCCGATCGTCGGAGTGGGGGTGTCGCTGATTTGGCCGACCATCGCGCTCGGCATTCAGTGGGTCGGCGAGCTGATTGGCCGCACCGGTGAGGTGGGTACCTTTATCTATGCCACCTCCGAACGGCTGCTGATCCCCACCGGGCTGCATCATATTATTAACGAGACCGTACGCTTTACGCCGCTGGGTGGCGTGACGACGGTGGATCACCAGAGCGTGGTCGGGGCGCTGAATATTTTCAACGCCTCGCTGGCCAATCCCGGCGCGGTGAGCGATGACGTGACCCGTCAGGCGACGCGTTTTCTGGCGCAGGGCAAGATCCCGGTGATGATGTTTGGCCTGCCCGCCGCAGCGCTGGCGATGTATCACACTGCCAAACCCGAGCACAAAGAGCGGGTGAAAGCGCTGATGCTGGCCGGGGCGCTGGCCTCGTTCACGACCGGCATTACCGAACCGCTGGAGTTCTGTTTTATCTTCGTCTCGCCGGTGCTCTACGTGCTGCACGCCGTGTTGACCGGCCTGTCCTTTGTGCTGATGCAGCTGCTGCAGGTAATGATTGGCAACGTGCAGGGCGGGGCGATTGACTGGGTGATTTTCGGTATTCTCGGCGGCACCAAAACCCACTGGTGGTTTCCGCTGATGCTGGGGATTGTCTATGCGCCGCTGTACTACTTCTCTTTCCGCTGGGTTATCACCCGGATGCAGATTAAAACGCCGGGCCGCGAAGAGGACAGCGACAGTGAAGAGCTGCGCGCCACGCCGTCGTTGGCTGCCGCCTCAGCGCTGGAGACGCCACCGTTAGCCAGTGATAAGACCAGCAATATTATCAAGGGGTTGGGAGGAGAGCAGAACATCTCAAGCGTTGACTGCTGCTTTACGCGGCTGAGAGTCAAGGTCAAAGATATGTCGCAGGTGGTGGATAAAACGCTGATGACCACCGGTGCAATGGGCGTTAAGCGCGTTACCGAGACGGACATTCACGTTATTTATGGGCCGCAGGTCGAGAAAATTGCCAACGACGTCAAGGTTCAGTTGGCGAGTTAGCTGCCCGCCTGGTGAAGGAGGGCAGCTTAAGGGGCTTAATGACCGCCTTTATCGACTTGCGGCTTTACTGGCTGGCCGCTTTACTGAGCAGCCCCGACTGCAGTGAGGAAGCGGTCATATTGCACTGGCCCTCATCATCCATTTTAAAGCGCCAGCAGTGCTGATGGTATTTGGCGACGCTGTTGCGGTGAGCCACGCTGAGTACCGTGGTTTGCGGCAGCTTTTCCAATAGCAGCGAGTACATGCGCTGTTCGGTATCATCATCGAGCGCGCTGGTCGCCTCATCGAGATAAAGGATCTCCGGCCTGATCAAAATGGCGCGGGCGAAGGCCAGCCTCTGCTGCTCGCCGGGAGAGAGTCGCTGACTCCAGTTGGTGTACTGATCGAGCACCGGTTGAAGATAGCTTAAGTTACACCACTCCAGCACCTCACAAAGACGCTCATCGGTAAATTCGAGACTGCTTTCCTCAGGGTAGGTCAGCGCCTCGCGCAGCGAACCGATAGGAATATAGCTGCGCTGAGGCAGGAACAGCTGTTTTTTGTTTTCGGCGGTATTAATCTCACCCGAGCCGTAAGGCCATACGCCAGCAATCGCGCGCAGCAGGGTCGATTTACCGCAGCCGGAAGGCCCGGCAACCAGCACTCGCTCACCGGTAGCCAGCGAGGCGGAAACCGAGGAGAACAGCGGAACGCCGTTCGGCAGCGTCAGAGTCAAGTTGTCTAACTGCAGGTCGCTGCTTTTGGCGTGACCCAGCGAGATATTGCGCGGCTGGGCATTGACCTGATCGATAGCGGCGTTGAAGCCGGCAAGACGGTTTACGCAGGCTTTCCAACTGGCCAAATCGTTAAAGGCGTTGATAAACCAGGACAGCGAATCCTGTACCTGTCCGAAAGCGGAGGAGATCTGCATCAGCAGGCCCATCTGGATCGCGCCGGAGAAATAGCGCGGCGCGGCCACCAGAATAGGGAAGATAATCGCGAACTGGCCGTAGAAAGAACTGGCAAAGTTCAGGCGTCGGGTGACGCGCATTGACGACCACCAGTTGGAGCGGATCGCCTCAAAGTTATCGCTAAGCTGCTTTTTCTCACTTTTTTCACCGTGATACAGCGCGATAGCGTCACTGTTTTCACGGATGCGGATCAGGCCAAAACGGAAGTTTGCCTCAAACCACTCCTGGTTAAAGCTCAATTTAACCAATGGGCGACCGATAAAGCCGACGATCACCGAGCCGACCAGCGCATAAAGCAGCGCGAACCACAGCATGTAGCCGGGAATAGTGATGTTATGCGAGCCGAGCATAAAGCTGATAGGACCGCTGACCGACCACAGAATAGTCACGAAGGAGAACAGCGTGACCAGGCTCGACAGCAGGCCCAGCGACAGTGACAGCGTGCCTGAGGTCAGGGCGCTCAGGTCTGAGGCAATACGCTGATCGGGGTTATCAACCTGATGCTGATGTTCGGTATAGTAGTAAGCGTGGTTGTGCAGCCATTTATCCATGTATTGGTTGGTCATCCAGCGACGCCAGTTCATTTCTAAACCTTGCGTCAGGTAAACCTTGTAAATGGATACGACAATAAATATCAGCGCCAGCCAGGTAAATTTGAACAGCTGTTGTTTAAAGATTGGAAAATTTTTGTTTTGCAGCGCGTCGTAGAACACGCGGTTCCATTCGTTAAATTGCACGCTAAGGTAGACAGATCCTAGCGAAAGAATGATGATTGCCGCCAACATGCCCCAGGCTTTCCACTTTTCTTCGGACTGCCAATAGGGCTTAATCAGCTGCCAGACGGCACGCCAGCGTGCCGTTTTCCCAGGTTTTTTAGTCATAAATAGCCATATAAAATATAAATAAGTGGTGGTTCCTAATCATCCCAGAATGAGTGACAGTGTGCGAGAGGGCAATGCCCGACTTGTAAGGATGTTTTTCGTCCGCCACAGTTCTATACCTTTGCCACCTTGAACGTTTTAGTCATACAAAGGGGAGATCGATGAAATTTTGGTTACCTGCGTGCCTGTTGGCAGGCTGGTTTATATGCTTCAACGTTTGGGCAAAAATTGATGAGCCTGATATTAAGGCCGACTGTCTGAAGACCGTCTTGTACGCCTCACAGGGCAAGGTCGCCTATCAGCAGGGCGATTATGCCAAGGCTCAGGATCTGTTCCGCGATCAGGTAGCCTGGAGCGAGTTTTGTCACTTACCGGCCAGCGCGACCTCCACCGCCTATAACAATATTGCCTTGACCAGTTTGCATCAGGGGCAATATGGCAAGGCTAAGGCTTGGCTAAGTCTAGCGCCGCTCGACAAAAAGACCCAATACAACCTTAAACAAGTTGAAACTAAGCTGCTCGATGATCCGATCACCGAGCAGCCCGCCGGGCTTTATTGGCAGTATGCCGGGGAGGGAAGTTGGAACACGGTTGAGGTTAAGCCCGAGGAGAGCCAGTACCTAATCCGCTTTAAGGCGATGTATATGGGGGCCATGTCGCTATATTACGGTCCTAACACCGGCGACTTCTCCACTGTGACGCCCATCAAGGACCATCAGGCGCTGTATCATTCTATTAATGATATCAACGCCGAAGGTACTGACTGTACGGTGACGATGAGTTTTAGCGGGCTGAACCTGGATCTAAAAAGCGTCGGGGACTGCGGATTTGGCGAGAACGTCCAGGCTAGCGGGCAGTATGTCAAAGTGGAGAGTTATTGAACTCCTCTCGATTATTTCACCTCATAACTGCGCTAAGGCTTGGCTACGGCTGCTCGCCCAGCACCGCGGCCAGCCGGGCGGGGAAAATCTCCGCCTGCCGCTGGCAGTAGGTGATAAAAGTATCGACCAGCGCCGAGGCCGGTCGATGCAGCGGCCGGATCAGGCTCACCGTGAACGGCACGCTTTCACTAAACCTGCGCACTGCGATCCGCCCGGCCCCGTGCTGTGCGGGCTGCGCATATTCTAATGCGGTAAGCGGATTGACAATCGACACTCCAATCCCCTGCGCCACCATGCTGCACACCGAGGCGGCGCTGTGGGTCTCCATCACCATGCGGCGCGCCACGCCGTGCTCCACAAACAGCGCGTCCAACAGTTGGCGATAATTATCGTTGGCCGACAGGCTGATAAAGTTCAGGTCGCTAAAATCCTGAGGAGTGATGACGTTGTTCTTCGCCAGCGGATGATCCACGGGCAATACGCACACTTCATTGAGCGTCAGCAGCGTCTGCCGTTCGGTGCCCGCCGGCGTATGCAGGTTTTCGGTGATGCCTAAATCATGGCGCTGCGCCGACAGCCACTCTTCCAGCAGCGGCGACTCCTGCGGCACGACGTTGAAGCTGGCCTGCGGATAGTGTTGTAAAAACGGCTGGCAGACGGCGGGCAGCAGCGACTGGCTAAACACCGGCAGGCACACAATGGACAGCTGCGCCTGCTCAAACTGGCGGATCCCGGCGGCGGCGTTGATAATTCTATCCAGGCCATAGTATGAACGCTGCACCTCCTCAAACAGTCGCAGGCCCTGAGCAGTAGGGAACAGACGCCCGCGCAGGCGCTCAAAAAGCTGCAAATTTAACAGCTTCTCACAGCGCGCCAGCTCGCGGCTGACCGTCGGCTGCGAGGTTTGCAGCAGCGCGGCGGCCTCGGTCAGGTTGCCGGTGGTCATTACGGCGTGAAAAATTTCGATGTGGCGCAGCGACAGGGCGGGCATGGGCGTCTCCTCGGTTGAGTCAATCTATATCATAAATGAATAGACTCACCTCAAATAGATATTTTATCGCCAAAACCTGCCGCGGCATAATACGGCCAGACTGATTTAATTGCTCAATTTCGAGCGAGGCGCGGCAACCGCGTTGCGCTCCCAGGAGAATATGATGCCATTTACCCTTGATAATAATGAAAACGCGCTGAATGCCGCCAACTTGCTTAACGTGGTGAAAGAGTTTGGCTGCCCGGTTTGGGCCTATGACGCCCAGGTGATCGAACAGCGTATCGCCCAGCTGCGCCAGTTCGATGTTGTCCGCTTTGCCCAAAAGGCCAGTTCAAATATTCACATCCTGCGCCTGATGCGCGCGCAGGGCGTTAAGGTAGATTCGGTTTCTCTGGGGGAAATCGAGCGTGCGCTAAGCGCCGGATTTAAACCGGGCTACCAGCCGGGCGAGCACAGCGAAATCGTATTTACCGCCGACCTGCTGGACCAGCCGACGCTGGAGCGCGTGACCGAACTGTCGATCCCGGTCAACGCCGGTTCTATCGATATGCTGGAGCAGATTGGCCAGCAGAAGCCGGGGCATCCGGTTTGGCTGCGAGTTAATCCGGGCTTTGGTCACGGCCACAGCCAGAAAACCAACACCGGCGGCGAGAACAGCAAGCACGGGATCTGGTTCGGCGATCTGCCACTGGCGCTGGAAAAAATTACCGCTTATCGGCTTAAGCTGGTGGGTATTCACATGCATATCGGCTCGGGTGTCGATTACCAGCACCTTGAGCAGGTGTGCGATACCATGGTGCGCCAGGTGATTGAGCTGGGTCATGATATTGAAGCCATTTCTGCCGGCGGCGGGCTGTCTATTCCTTATCAGTTCGACGGTGAGGCGATCGATACCGCGCACTATTACGGCCTGTGGAACCGCGCGCGCGAGCAGATTGCCGCCCATCTCGGTCATGCAGTAGGGTTAGAGATTGAGCCGGGTCGTTTCCTGGTCGCCGAATCTGGCGTATTGGTGGCGCAGGTCCGCGCTCAAAAAACCATGGGTAGCCGTCACTACGTGCTGGTGGACGCCGGCTTTAATGACCTGATGCGTCCGTCAATGTACGGCAGCTATCATCATATTTCGGTACTGCCCGCCGACGGCCGTGACCTAAGCCAGCAGCCGCTGCGCGAATCGGTGATCGCCGGACCGCTGTGCGAGTCGGGCGACGTGTTTACCCAACAGGCCGGCGGCGGCGTTGAAACTCGCCACCTGCCAGCGCTAAATATCGGTGATTATCTGGTATTTCACGACACCGGTGCCTACGGGGCTTCTATGTCGTCAAACTACAACAGCCGTCCACTGATCCCGGAAGTGTTGTTCGAAAACGGCGTGACACGCCTGATCCGCCGCCGTCAGACCATTGAAGAACTGCTGGCGCTGGAGCTTATCTAATCGGCTGAGGCTATTGATTCGGGACGCTCACCGAATGGCGGCGCACCAGCGTGGGGCTAAACATGTTGGTGGTTTCCGGCAGCGGCAGGCCTTTTGCCAGCGCCAACGCCAGCTGTGCCGCCTGATTTGCCATGGCGATCACCGGGTAACGTATGGTGGTCAGCCTTGGGCGCAGGTAGCGCGAAATCAGCACGTCATCAAAACCAATCAGCGAAATATCCCCCGGCACGTCGATGCCATTGTCACTCAGCACCGACAGCGCACCGGCGGCCATCGGATCGTTATAGCAGGTGACGGCGGTGAAGTTCTTGCCGTGACCGAGCAGCTCGGTGATGGCCTGCTCGCCGCCGACCTCATCCGGTTCGGCAGCCACAATGAGTCGCTCATCGACCGCAATGCCGTGCTCTTGTAAGGCATCCAGATAACCCTGTAGCCGATCGCGTGCGTCGGAAATAGGGTGATTAGAACACAGGATGGCAATGCGCTGATGCCCGGCCTGGATCAGATGGCGGGTAGCCAGCCAGGCACCGTAGCGATCGTCGAGCGCCACGCAGCGCTGCTCAAAACCGGGCAGGGTGCGATTGATCAGCACCATCCCCGGTATCTGCTGCATCAGGCTGCCTAACTCATCCTCCGGCAGCATTTTGGCGTGTACCACCAGCGCCGCACAGCGATGGCGGATCAGCTGTTCGATCGCCTGCCGCTCTTTATCGACATTGTGGTAACCGTTACCAATCAGCAAAAAATTGCCGGTGGCGTAGGCGACTTGCTCAACGGCTTTTACCATCGCACCAAAAAATGGGTCAGACACGTCAGACACGATCAGGCCCAGGGTCTCGGTTGCCTGTTGGGCAAGCGCGCGGGCGTTGGCGTTGGGATGATACTGCAAGTGTTGCATCGCGCTCAGTACGGCATCGCGCGAGCTTTCGCTGGCTTTAGGTGAGTGGTTTATCACGCGTGAAACTGTTGCGACAGAGACACCCGCCAGTCTTGCGACATCCTTAATCGTAGCCATTTTGAGTATCCAACGGATTGAGGGTAAACGTTTACATTGCTTAGTTTTGCGGAAAAAGCCGGTGTCTGCAAGGGACGTAGATCGCAACTTATCAAGCAAGCCTGTTGAAACGGCGAATAAAGCGGGCGAAAAGCGCATATTTTACGCCTTTGGCGGCGGAAGATTTTTCAAACCCGCCGTTAAGCGCTTATTAGGCTACTTTATCCCGATTTGTGCTTTGAGTCTGGCAGGCAGGATTGCTATTTTGTTAGCAATATCGATCGATAAATCACATCATCAGCCCAGAGATTATCATGTCAATTAAACGCTATCCGCAGCTTGCCCACTGGGGCGCTTATACCGCCGTCGTCGAAGACGGCCGATTGATTCGCTGTGAACCCTACGCTGCGGATGCCGATCCCTCACCGATGCTGGCCTCGATCCCGGAGCTGGTTTATTCGGACAAGCGCATACGCAAGCCCGCGGTGCGCCGCTCCTGGCTGCAAAAACGTGAAAATAGCGACCGTACGCTGCGCGGCAAAGAGGATTTTGTTGAGGTCGACTGGGATCTGGCGCTCGACCTGGTGGCTGAAGAAAATCGTCGCGTGCGTGAGCGCTATGGCGCTGCGGGTATTTTCAGCGGCTCATACGGCTGGTCATCCGCCGGGCGCCTGCATCACGCACGTTCGCTGGTGCGCCGCTTCTACTTTGGCGGTGGCGGTGGGGTCGATCAGCAGGGCAACTACAGCTGGGGATCGGCGCAGTTTTTCCTGCCGTACGTGATAGGCACCTACACGCCACTGACCGGCAGGGTAACCACCTGGCCGAGCGTGGTCGAACACTGTGAAATTTTGCTGGCCTTCGGCGGCCTGGCGCTGAAAAACGCCCAGGTTGCCTCCGGTGGGGCAGTTGAACATACGCTGAAACCCGCGCTGGAGCAGTTGGCCAAAAAAGGCACCAGGGTAATCAACATCAGCCCGATGCGCGACGACTGCCCGGCTTTTGTCAACGCCGAGTGGATCCCTATTCGCCCCAATACCGACGTCGCGTTGATGCTGGCGGTGGCCTACGAAATCCACAGAAAAGGGGCGCAGGACGCGGCGTTTCTGGCCAGCCACTGCGTGGGTTATCCGCAGCTGGCCGACTACCTTAACGGCGTGAAAGACGGCGTGGCGAAAACCCCCGACTGGGCCAGCGCCATTACCGGCGTTCCCGCCGCGCGTATCGCCAAACTGGCTGAACAGCTGATCGGCGTGCGCAGCTTTATTACCTGTGCCTACTCGGTGCAGCGTGCCCACCGCGGCGAGCAGCCGTATTGGATGATGATTGCGCTGTCGGCGATGCTGGGTCAGGTCGGCCTGCCGGGCGGCGGATTCTCCTTTGGTCACGGCTCGATGAACGGCGTAGGCAATCCGCGCTTTGATACGCCGGGTCCGGCGCTCAGCACCGGGCCGAACCCCTCGGGCCTGTCGATACCGGTGGCGCGCATCAGCGATATGCTGCTGAATCCGGGAGGATCTTACGAGTTTCAGGGCGCCACACACGTCTACCCTGATATTCACCTGGTGCACTGGGCGGGCGGCAACCCGTTCCATCATCATCAGCAGCTAAACCGGCTGGTAGAAGGCTGGAGCAGGCCGGATACGGTGATCGTACAGGACAACGTCTGGACCTCGGCGGCGCGCATGGCGGATATTGTTTTACCGGCCACCACCTCGCTGGAGCGCAACGATATCGGCGGTTCGTCCCGTGACCGCTTCGTCTTGGCGATGCATCAGGCGGTTGCGCCACAGTATCAGGCGCGCAATGATTTTGATATTTTTGCCGATCTCGCCGAACGGCTGGGCTATCGCGAAGCCTATACCCAGGGCCGTGATGAGGACGCCTGGCTGCGTGTAATCTATCAGCAGTGTGGACAGGCGCAGGAAGGGACCGGGGTAGAATGGCCCGATTTTGAGACCTTTTGGCAGCGCGGATCGATTGAGCTGCCGAAGCCAGAGCAGGATTACGTGTTCTTCGACTCATTTCGCAAAAGCCCACGGGCCAATCCGCTGGCTACCCAGAGCGGCAAGATAGAGCTGTTCAGCCAGAAGATTGCCGACTATCGCTATGAGGATTTCGCGCCTCATCCGCAATGGCAGCCGCCGATTGAATGGCTAGGCTCGGAAAGCGCCAAAAAATGGCCGCTGCACCTGATTTCCATTCAGCCGAAGGATCGGCTGCACAGCCAGCTGGACCAAACCTCGCTGGCGCAGAGCAACAAAATCGCCGGTAAGGAAACGCTGTTTATGCACCCTGAAGACGCGGCACAGCGCCAGTTGCAGGACGGTGACGTAGTAAAAGTCAGCAACGATCGGGGCAGCTGTCTGGCGGGGATTTCTCTCAATGACGGGATCACCCGCAGCGTGGTGCTGATGGCCACCGGCGCATGGTTTAATCCCGGCTTCGGCAAGCAGTGGCAGCAAACCGAGCAGGCGGGAAACCCTAACGTTCTGACGCTGGATATCGGCACCTCTCGCCTGACACAGGGCCCTAACGCGATGAGCTGCCTGGTGGAAGTATCGGCTGTTTGAATCTCACCGCCTGTTACACTTTGCGGATCAATGTTGCGATTGGCCGCTGGAGGTCGAGCGGCCTCAGCGGCTACATTATCAGTCCCAGAGGTATTGATTGGTGAATCATCAACATACATTGTGTGTTGATACCGATTGTAATTGCACCAACCTACGCGGATGCGTAGGTTTTTTTTCGCCCGTGGTTTGTTATTTAACTTTTCAATCACATTTGTAAAACCTGACGCTTACATCCGCTGTGGCAATTTTACAGTTGGTTGCAGTTTGCGCAGAACTCTTGCGATTGAAAGGTAGTGCAATTTGGCGTCGTTCTTTACTCTGAATGTCCCAGAGGTATTGATTGGTGAATGATCCAACATGTTCTACATGTTGAAACCGATTAGAATTGCACCAACCTACGCAGATGCGTAGGTTTTTTTTTGCCTCAGACTTTTCCCTGTTTTACTCATAACCCTGCCCTTAGCTGTCGTCAAAGAAAGCCTCGTTATGCTAACCTCGTTAACTGCCTGTTCTTATTCGGATAGGTTCATTTAACCAGGAGAACGGAATGCTCTATCGGCTGTTACACACATTTTTTCGCGCCTTATTTAAAATAATATTCCGCATCAGCGTAACGCCGGAGAACGCCGCCTTCACCTATCCCAAAATGCTGCTGACGCCTAATCACGTGTCGTTTCTCGACGGCATGCTGCTGGTGCTGTTTCTGCCGATTAAGCCGGTATTTGCCGTTTACTCCAATATTACCGAAAGCTGGTACATGCGCTGGCTCAGCGCCTACATCGATTTTGTGCCGCTGGATCCGACCAAGCCGATGGCGATAAAGCGGCTGGTGCGCGAAATCGAGAAAGGGCGGCCGGTGGTGGTCTTCCCGGAGGGCCGCATTACCGTTACCGGCTCACTGATGAAGATTTATGACGGCGCCGCCTTTGTGGCCGCAAAATCCCAGGCGACGGTGATCCCTATCCGCATTGACGGTGCCGAGTTTACGATTTTCAGCCGCCTGTTTGGCAGCTTCAAGCTGCGAGCTTTCCCCAAAATTTCGATTAGCATTTTGCCGCCGCAAAGTGTGATCATGCCGGAGGCGCCGCGCGCCCGTGACCGTCGGGTATTAGCCGGGCAGCGGCTGCATAACATTATGATGAATGCCAGAATGGCGACCCGTCCGCCGGAAACCCTGTTTCAGGCGCTGATCTCGGCGCAAACCCGCTACGGTCGCCGTAAACCCTGTATCGCCGATATCGCGTTTAAAGAAGACAGCTATCAGGGATTACTCAAGAAATCCCTCGGCGTGAGCCGCATCCTGCAACGTTTTACCCGCGAAGGTGAGCACGTCGGCATGCTGCTGCCCAACGCCACCATTACCGCCGCGGCGATTTTTGGTGCCTCGATGCGTAACCGTATTCCCGCGCTGCTCAATTACACCTCGGGGGCTAAGGGCATCAAGAGCGCGGTAAAAGCGGCGCAGATTGCCACGATTGTCACCTCGAGACAGTTTTTGGAGAAGGGCAAGCTGACCCAGTTGCCGGAGCAGGTTACTGAAGTTAAGTGGGTTTATCTGGAAGATCTCAAGGATACGGTCACTAAAGAAGACAAGCTGTGGATCCTGTGGCACCTGATCTTCCCGCGCCGCGCGATGCTACCGCAGCGGCCCGATGACGCAGCGCTGGTGCTGTTTACCTCCGGCTCGGAAGGCAATCCCAAGGGCGTGGTTCATTCGCATGCCAGCCTGCTTGCCAACGTCGAGCAGATCCGTACCGTGTCAGACTTCACCCCGCGCGACCGGTTTATGTCGGCGCTGCCGCTGTTTCACGCCTTTGGCCTGACGGTGGGGCTCTTCACCCCGCTGATGACCGGTGCGCGGGTACTTCTTTATCCCAGCCCGCTGCATTATCGAATTGTGCCCGAGCTGGTCTATGACCAGAACTGCACCGTGTTGTTTGGTACCTCGACCTTCCTCGGTAACTACGCGCGCTTTGCCCATCCTTATGATTTTGCCCGCGTGCGCTACGTGGTGGCCGGGGCCGAAAAACTGTCTGAAAGCACCAAGCAGGTCTGGCAGGACAAGTTTGGCCTGCGCATTCTCGAAGGCTATGGCGTGACCGAGTGCGCGCCGGTGGTGGCCATTAACGTGCCGATGGCCGCTAAAGTGAACACCGTGGGGAAAATCCTGCCGGGCATGGAGTCACGCCTGTTGAAGGTAGCGGGTATCGAGCAGGGCGGTCGGCTGCAGCTGCGCGGTCCTAATATTATGAAAGGCTATCTGCGGGTCGAAAATCCGGGGGTGCTCGAACTCCCGGTGGCGGAAAATGACCAGGGTGAAGGAGAGGCCGGTTGGTATGACACCGGTGATATCGTCACGCTGGACGAGCAGGGTTATTGTGCAATCCGCGGCAGGGTGAAGCGTTTTGCCAAACTGGCGGGCGAAATGGTCTCGCTGGAAAGCGTTGAGCTACTGGCTCAGCATGCCTCACCCGAGGCCCAGCACGCCGCGACCTCACGCAGCGACAGCGCGAAGGGCGAGGCGCTGGTGTTGTTCACCACCGACCCGCAGCTGGCGCGCGACAGGCTCAGCAAAAGCGCCCGCGAGCTGGGTATCGCCGAGCTCGCCGTACCGCGCGATATTCGCCTGATTAAAGCACTGCCGCTGCTTGGAAGCGGCAAACCTGATTTTGTTACCCTGCGCGAAATGGCAGAAAAACCGGAGAGTAAAGCATGAGTCAGCCACTGGGGAGTCAATTTCCCCTGATGTCCCGCAGCATGACTGCGGTGATCGTCGCGCAGTTTTTATCCGCCTTTGGTGACAACGCGCTGCTGTTTGCGACGCTGGCGCTGATCAAGCAGCAGCTTTATCCCGACTGGAGCCAGCCAGTGCTGCAAATGGCCTTTGTTGCGGCCTATATTATTCTCTCGCCTTTCGTCGGCCAATTTGCCGACAGCTTTGCCAAGGGCCGAGTGATGATGTTTGCCAACCTGTTAAAACTGCTTGGCGCATTGGTTATCTGCTGCGGTTTCAATCCTTTCCTGGGATATGCCCTGGTCGGGGTTGGCGCGGCGGCCTATTCACCGGCCAAATACGGCATTCTCGGCGAAATTACCTCGGGCGATAAGCTGGTCAAGGCCAACGGCCTGATGGAGTCCTCGACCATTGCCGCTATCCTGCTGGGATCGGTGGCCGGCGGCGCATTGGCCGATTGGCATATTACCGCCGCGCTGATCGTTTGCGGGCTGGCCTATGCGGCAGCGGTAGCGGCCAACGTTTACATTCCTAAAATTGCGGCGGCGCGCCCTGGGCAGTCCTGGGATCCTCGCCGTATGTCGGCTAGTTTCTTCCGCGCCTGTCGCCTGCTGTGGGCCGATGCCGATACCCGTTTCTCGCTGGTCGGCACCAGCCTGTTCTGGGGCGCGGGCGTCACGCTGCGATTCCTGCTGGTGCTGTGGGTGCCGGTGGCGTTGGGCATCAGTGATAACACTACGCCGACGCTGCTCAATGCGATGGTCGCCGTGGGCATCGTGTTGGGTGCCGGGGCGGCCGCGCGCCTGATTACCCTGCAAACGGTGCGCCGCTGTCTGCCGGCCGGCGTCGGCATTGGCGTGGTGGTCGTGCTGTTTGCCCTGCAGCACAGCATGCTGAATGCCTATCTTTTGCTGGCGTTGATCGGCGTACTCGGCGGCTTCTTCGTGGTGCCGCTGAATGCCTTATTGCAGCATTTGGGCAAAGAAACGGTAGGCACCGGCAATGCGATTGCGGTGCAGAACCTCGGCGAAAACACCGCCATGTTGCTCATGTTGGGGCTTTATTCGCTGGTTGTGCTGGTCGGCGCACCGGTCATCGCTATCGGCGTCGGCTTTGGGGTAGTGTTCGCGCTGGCGATTGTCGCCCTGTGGTTGTGGCAGATTAAACAAAAGCGCGGCAGGTAGTCATCGTCGGCAGAGAGTGAAATCGGCCGTTACCGTCGACAGCGGTCGGCGTCGAGAATAAAAATAAAGGGCGCCGTGAGCGCCCTTGTTGTTTGCCAGGCCTGGACTATGGCGCAGGAATGGTAAAGCGCTTGTGGATCGCTTCCAGTGAGTTAATCACTTCCTCGTCCAGCGTCAGATCCTGACTGTCGATGTTGATCTTCAGCTGTTCCAGCGTGGTGGCGCCAAGCAGGGTACTGGCGACGAACGGCTGTTGGCGTACAAACGCCAGCGCCATTTGCGACGGGTCCAGATTGAGCTTTTTCGCCAACCCAACGTATTCGGCCACCGCCGCTTCCGACTGGGCCGAGGAATAGCGGGTGAAGCGGCTAAACAGCGTGTTACGCGCGCCTGCCGGTTTTGCACCGTTTAAATATTTGCCGCTCAGCGTACCGAATGCCAGGCTCGAATAGGCCAGCAGTTCAACCCCTTCATGCTGGCTAATTTCAGCCAGGCCAATCTCGAAGCTGCGGTTCAGCAGGCTGTACGGATTTTGGATGGACACAATGCGCGGCAGATCGTGTTTTTCCGCCAGTTGCAGGTAACGCATCACGCCCCACGGGGTCTCGTTGGAAACGCCAATATAGCGAATTTTACCGGCGCGAACCTGTTCGTTCAGCGCTTCCAGCGTTTCCAGCAGCGTCACCGCTGAATTGTCCTCGGTATAGGTGTAACCCAGCTTGCCGAAGAAGTTAGTCGGACGCTGTGGCCAGTGGAGCTGGTACAGGTCGAGATAGTCGGTGTTCAGTCGTTTCAGACTGGCGTCGAGCGCGGCGCGCACGTTTTTACGGTCCAGTACCTGACCCGGGCGAATCGAGGCATCGTTGCCGCGCGAAGGCCCGGCGATTTTGCTGGCGAGAATAATTTTTTCGCGATTGCCGCGCGCCTTGATCCAGCTGCCAATATAACTTTCCGTCAGACCCTGAGTTTCCGGGCGAGGAGGGACAGGGTACATTTCTGCCGTATCAATCAGGCTGATGCCTGCCGCAAGGGCGTAATCGAGCTGTTGGTGAGCTTCTGCTTCACTGTTTTGTTCACCATAGGTCATGGTGCCCAATCCCAGTACGCTCACTTCTAAAGAACTGTGGGGTATACGGTGATGTTGCATTGCCTGTCTTCCTTAGTGTCTGAAAAAGGTCTGGCTGGCGCTTGAATGTTGAATCAGTAGACGGCGTCAGGCTCAGGGCCTGTCACCTTCCTGTTATAGCCAAAAAAGCGCAAAACTACACAGCCACGCATGTTTGACTATATACAAGGGAGGCACGAGGGGGAAGCATCGTCGTGACCGTCACGCCTTAATAGCTCTTTAGCGCGCCATGACCTGGGTAACCTGATCGTTATTGATTTGGCGTTCATTACCCTGCTCGTCTTCATATTTCAGCAGGCCGGTGCTCTTATCCAGTTCGGGCTTGCCGTGGGTTAAGATCATATTGCCGTCCTTGGTTGCCATAACATAATTGCTTGAACAACCTGCCAGAGTGAGCGTTAGAGCGAATGCGCCGATCAGTTGCAGCATTTTTTTCATAGTGGATCCTCAATATTAAGTGCGATCAAATAGCTAGATCAAGATTAGCAAAAAAAAGCGCCACACGAGGCGACAAGGCCAATATTGGGCTGAATTTTTGCAGCCGAATCTTTGCAATAGAGGAAGCGAGCAAGAAGCCCCGCAAGCCGCGTAAAAGAAGCTATAAAAAGAAATGACGCGCCAGCAGCTCGCGCGTAAAACGCTTTTTGATATAAAAACCGCGTGGCAGGGTCATGATCGGTTGACCCTTTTCGCCAATCGCCTCGGTTCGCGCCTTATTGTTGGCCGCCTTGGGACGCAGTTGCAGCACTTCACCGTGGCGCGCCGTAATGCTCTCAACCTTGCCCAAAACGATAAGATCCATTAACTCTTCCCAATCCTGACGCAGCTGCTGGTCCTCTTCCGCAGAGGGACTCCACAGCAAAGGCGTGCCAATCCTGCGCACCGCAAGCGGGATCTGTCGCTCTCCTTCCACCGGTATCCACAGTACGCGTGCCAGTTTGTGTCTGACGTGGCTGCTTTCCCAGGTCACACCGCTGTTGCCGGTTAACGGCGCAACGCAGACAAACGTGGTCTCCAGCGGTTTTCCCTCAGCGTCTATCGGGATGGTTTTTAACTCAACGCCAATCTCGGGAAAATCCTGCTCCGGCTTGCTGCCTGCACTGGCCCCTAAATAGGCCTCAAGCAGCATGCCAACCCAGCCTTTTTCCCTTTTCAGGTCGGGTGGGATCGCCAGATTAGCCCGTTCTGCCAGCTCGCCCAGCGTGTAACCCGCTAAAGACTGCGCGCGCTGGAGCAGCGTTTGTTCATCTTCTGGTGGGTGAGACGCGGGTAAGGGAATCGACATAAAAAAGTCTCAATCTGATTGGTTAAAAAACGTACGCTCGACAGCGACAATGAAAAATTTAATCTCGCTGCTGTGATTAACCCGAATAATAGCATGATTTGTAGCAGGTTTTTTTGGCCAACATTGGTGACCGCGATGCTTATTTTAAGAGTTGATCACTCGTTGACGGGCACAATGAACAGGATCACCCCCCTAGTTATCCACAGATTTATGGGATAACCCACGCTATTTGATAACACTGTTTCCATTTACAGGCTTGACGAGGGGGTTTTTATGAGGTTTTGCCCCATATATAACCGCCAGGGGTTATTTATCTGTGGATAAAATCAACATTGTGCGATCTTTCGCCACTTTAGGATCTTGACTGAGTTTGCCTGCGGATAACCCCTGTAGTAAAGCGGTGGATATCTTATTATTTGTCTGTTTTTTATGAATTTTATTTTAATTTTTTGCGAAGCATCGCGCAGGTTAGAATTAGTTTTACCCGTCTTACTCTTATGTTCTTCACACATCTATCCACAGAAAAAGTGAATAAAATTGCCGGAAAAACCCGGCGGCTGTTTATAACTTCGAGAAATTACCTAAGTTATCCCTAAATTTCCCATTTCAACTGAGTGACAACCAGTGGTTTACCGCCTAGTAGTAGTATGAAACAATCAGACTATCTATGCATTTTAAGCTTATCGAGGTAGTCCGGTGATCGATGATGATGGCTACCGCCCGAATGTTGGTATCGTAATCTGTGACAAGCAGGGGCAAGTTTTATGGGCCCGTCGATATGGACAGCACTCATGGCAGTTTCCACAGGGGGGCATTAATCCCGGAGAAACGGCAGAGCAGGCCATGTATCGTGAACTGTTTGAAGAAGTGGGATTGAGTAGGAAAGACGTTCGAATTCTGGCTTCGACTCGCAACTGGTTACGCTATAAATTACCAAAACGTTTGGTGCGTTGGGATACAAAGCCGGTCTGTATCGGCCAAAAGCAAAAATGGTTCCTGCTACAACTCATGTGTAATGATGCAGACATCAATATGCAACGCAGCAGTACGCCCGAATTTGACGGGTGGCGCTGGGTGAGTTTCTGGTATCCGGTTCGTCAGGTCGTTTCGTTCAAACGTGACGTCTATCGCCGGGTGATGAAGGAATTTTCCACCACTGTGATGCCAATGCAGGAAGTCACGCTTAACCGCCCGCCCCCTGCGTATCGTCGTAAAAGAGGCTAAGTCACGAATAAATGCTCACGCGGTTGCGAGAAATAGTTGAAAAGGTAGCGATGGCGTCCAGCCTGAATGAAGCGCTGGATGTCCTGGTTAATGAAACCTGTATGGCGATGGACACCGAAGTGTGTTCAATTTATCTCGCTGATAACGATCGCCGTTGTTACTACCTGATGGCTACGCGAGGCTTGAAAAAGCCTCGCGGGCGTACTATCGCTCTCGCATTCGATGAGGGGATTGTCGGGCTGGTGGGGAGGTTGGCAGAGCCTATCAACCTTGCCGATGCGCAAAGCCACCCGAGCTTTAAATATATTCCGCAGGTGAAAGAGGATCTGTTCCGCTCGTTTTTGGGGGTGCCGATCATCCATCGCCGTCAGCTGCTTGGCGTGTTGGTTATCCAACAGCGCGAGCACCGCCAGTTTGACGAAAGTGAAGAGTCTTTCATGGTCACGCTGGCCACGCAGATGGCGGCAATCCTTTCGCAGGCGCAGCTTAACGTCCTCTACGGACGATTTCGCCAGACGCGAGTCAAGGCGCTGCCGGCCTCTCCGGGCGTGGCAATCGGCATCGGCTGGCAGGACAGCAATCAGCCCTCGCTCGACAACGTGCATATGGCGTCAACGCTCAATCCGAATCGCGAGCGTGAAAGATTAACGCGCGCACTGGAAGAGGCGGGTGCCGAGTTTCGTCGATTCAGTAAACGCTTCACCGCCAGTGCGCAGAAAGAAAGTGCGGCCATTTTCGATCTTTATTCTCACCTGCTCAACGACGCCAGACTCAAGCGTGAACTGTTCGATGAAATCGATCACGGCGCGGTGGCCGAGTGGGCGGTCAAGAAGGTGGTTGAGAAATTCGCGGCCCAGTTTGCCAGCCTGCAAGATACCTACCTGCGCGAGCGCGGTAGCGATTTACGCGCCCTGGGGCAGCGACTGGTGTTTCACCTCGATGATAACGCGCAGGGCGACACCCAGTGGCCAGAGAATTTCATCCTGGTCGCCGACGAACTCACCGCCACGCTGCTGGCAGAGGTTCCCCCGGAGCGCCTCAAGGGCGTGGTGGTGCGCGACGGCGCCGCTAACTCCCACGCGGCGATACTGGTGCGTGCGATGGGCGTGCCAGCGGTCATGGGGGCCGATATTCAGCCTTCGCTGCTGAATCAGCGACAGCTTATTGTCGACGGCTACCGCGGTGAACTGCTGATCGACCCTGAACCGGTGCTGGTTAACGAGTACCGCCGTTTAATCAGCGAAGAAATGGAGCTGAGCGAACGCGCGGAAAGTGACGTCGAACAGCCGGGCAAACTGCTGAGCGGTGAGCGAATTCAGGTGATGCTCAACGCGGGCCTGAGTGCCGATCATGAAAAACTGTTCGGCGAGCGGGTCGACGGCATTGGGCTGTATCGCACCGAAATTCCGTTTATGCTGCAGAGCGGTTTCCCGTCGGAAGAAGAGCAGGTGGCGCAGTATCAGGGCATGCTTCAACTTTTTCCCGCCAAGCCGGTCACCTTGCGCACGCTGGACATCGGTTCCGACAAGCAGCTGCCCTATATGCCGATCAGCGAGGAGAATCCCTGCCTGGGCTGGCGCGGGATACGCATTACCCTCGACCAACCGGAAATTTTCCTGATCCAGGTCAGAGCCATGCTGCGTGCCAATGCGGCCACCGGAAATCTGGGCATTCTGTTACCGATGATCACCAGTCTCGAAGAGATAGATGAAGCGCGCAGGCTGATTGACCGCGCCGGGCGCGAGGTGGAAGAGGCATTGGGCTATGCTCAGCCCAAACCGCGTATCGGCGTGATGATAGAAGTCCCGTCGATGATATTTATGCTGCCTTCACTGGCCGGGCGGGTCGATTTTATTTCTGTCGGCACGAATGACCTGACCCAGTATTTATTGGCCGTCGACCGCAACAATACGCGCGTCGCCGGGCTGTATGACAGCCTGCATCCGGCGATGCTGCGCGTTCTTGCCCAGATAGTGCGCGATGGGACGGCCATTGGCGTCGACGTTAGCCTGTGTGGCGAGATGGCCGGTGACCCCATGGGCGCGCTGCTGTTGGCGGGGATGGGATATCGCAACCTCAGCATGAACGGCCGCAGCGTCGCTAGGGTTAAATATCTGCTGCGGCATATCGAACTTGCCGACGCAGAGGAGCTGGTGAGCCGCGTGCTTCAGGCGCAGTTCACCAGTGAGGTTCGCCTGATGACCTCGGCCTTTATGGAGCGCCGGGGCCTCGGTGGGCTGATCCGCGGCGGTAAATAACCCGCAAATTACCTCCTCGCAGTCGCCGTAAAGTCTCGTTGTTTTAATGCGTTGCCTCACAACGAGACTTTTTTTTACAGATCAATCCCGCCGCGTTGAACCAGACGTCTGTTCTCTTATGCTATGCTTTGCACCCTCTGGCCTTGAGTCGCTCATATTATTACCCGTCGTAGTTAAGGCTGCGGTTGTGCAGACAATGCTAATCCGCCGCCTTGCTGCTGCCAATCATGCCCTTGAAAGAGGTCGTGATTATTCAGGGTAATATGTTGATCGAATTAAACTTTTGGCCCACAACAACTTATAATTTGTGGTGATGGATGAGTAACAGCTATCTGGCGTTTCCCAAGTTTGATCCGGTCATTTTTTCACTAGGTCCGGTTTCACTTCACTGGTACGGCTTGATGTATCTGGTCGGTTTTGTTTTTGCCATGTGGTTGGCCGTTCGTCGCGCGAACAAGCCCGGCAGCGGATGGAAAAAGGAAGAAGTTGAAAACCTGCTTTATGCCGGCTTCCTGGGCGTTTTTGTCGGCGGCCGCGTAGGCTACGTGCTGTTCTACAACCTGCCATTGTTCATTGATAATCCACTATACCTGTTTAAAGTCTGGGACGGCGGCATGTCATTCCACGGCGGATTGATTGGCGTTATCCTGGTGATGCTGTGGTTCGCCCGCCGCACCAAACGCACTTTCTTCCAGGTTTCTGACTTTATTGCGCCTCTGATCCCTTTTGGTCTCGGTGCCGGTCGTTTAGGCAACTTTATCAACGGCGAACTTTGGGGTCGCGTGACCACCGATGTGCCTTGGGCAATGCTGTTCCCTGGCTCCCACGATGAAGACGTCGCCATCGCCGCCGCCGATCCAAAGTGGCAACCGCTGCTGAACCAATACGGCGTGCTGCCGCGCCATCCTTCGCAAATTTATGAACTGCTGCTCGAAGGCGTGGTGCTGTTTATCATTCTTAATTTGTTTATCCGTAAGCCTCGCCCAATGGGCAGCGTGTCTGGCCTGTTCCTGATTTTCTACGGCGCATTCCGTATTATCGTGGAACACTTCCGCCAGCCTGACGCCCAGCTCGGCTTATTCGACGGTTTCATTAGCATGGGGCAAATTCTTTCCATCCCAATGATCGTCTTTGGTATCATTATGTTCGTCTGGGCCTATCGTCGCCCGCAGAAACAATTGTCTTGAGGTAATATGAAACAGTATCTGGAATTAATGCAGCGAGTGCTCGACGAGGGCACGCCTAAAGCCGACCGTACCGGGACCGGGACAGTGTCGATTTTCGGCCATCAGATGCGTTTCAATCTGCAAGAAGGTTTCCCGCTGGTCACCACCAAGCGCGTGCACCTGCGTTCCATCATTCACGAACTGCTGTGGTTCCTGAAGGGTGAAACTAACATTGCCTATCTGCGTGACAACAAGGTCACCATCTGGGACGAGTGGGCCGATGAAAACGGCTCGCTGGGGCCGGTTTATGGCAAGCAGTGGCGCGCCTGGGGCGCTCCGGACGGCAAGCAAATCGACCAGCTTGCCAACGTGGTTAATCAGCTAAAGCAGGATCCTAATTCCAGACGCATTATCGTTTCTGCCTGGAACGTCGGTGAGCTTGATCAGATGGCTCTGGCACCTTGCCACGCGTTCTTCCAGTTTTATGTCGCCGACGGCAAACTCTCTTGCCAGCTCTATCAGCGCTCCTGTGACGTGTTCCTCGGCCTGCCGTTTAACATTGCCAGCTATGCGCTGTTGGTGCACATGATGGCGCAGCAGTGTGATCTTGAGGTCGGTGATTTTGTCTGGACCGGTGGGGATACCCATCTTTACAGCAATCACCTGGAACAGACGCATTTGCAGCTGAGCCGTGAACCGCGCGCGCTGCCAAAATTAATCATCAAACGTAAGCCTGCCTCACTGTTTGACTATAATTTTGAAGACTTTGAAATTGAAGGTTACGATCCGCATCCGGCGATTAAAGCGCCGGTAGCTATCTAAAACTTTCTCAACCGCTCGACCATCTCGGTCGGGCGGTTCTCCTTCTTTGCTTACCTTTTTTTCTCCCAACTCGCGAATACCGTCACTGATGACTTCTTTCTAAGCTGGTAAGAACTGTCAACCCGTGAGGGTGGCTAGCGGATCCCAATAGACTTGAGTCACAGTAAATAATTCATTTGCCTCCCTTTAAAAATAGAGTCAAAATTAGCACATTATTTAGCGCCATTTAAAAGGTGTAATATGTTAACTGAAACTATTTTGACAAAAAGAACGGCCTCGATAAGTGAGTTTAAAAAAAACCCGTCCGCTGCCATGAATGAATCAAAAGGTGAGCCTTTGGCGGTCCTCAGTCACAACAAGACAGCATTTTACTGTGTGCCTCCTGAACTATTTGCGGCAATGATGGAGCGGATTGGCGATCAAATGTTGCTTGATAAAGCCATTTCTCGCATCGGTGGCGAAGAAATTGACGTTAATTTAGAAGACCTCTAGTGACAGCACCATTCAAAGCCAAGCTTGCTTTCGATAAATTAGCTAAGAGGGAATGGGATGCCTTACCCTCAGTCATTAAGGATAAGTTTAAAAAGTCACTCAAGAAGCGATTACAGTCGATGGATGCGTTAACCATGCCTAAAAACCGCTTATCTCTTCAACATAACTGCTACAAAATAAAGCTCCTCAATGACGGCTATAGACTGGCCTATACGGTCAGAAATGATGAAAATGGAGAGGTTACGGTTATTGTTACCGTAGTTGCTGTAGATCGTAGAGATGAGATTTACAGCGAACTCAAAAAGCGACTTGCAGAATAAGCTAGCAGACAGAAAAAACTCCGACACCTCTTAAATCAGCCCAATTTCCCCTTATGTAATAGAGTCTCCGCTTTGCCTGTCGAGCGCTGCAATCCTTAACGATTTTTTGCGAGTGATCCTGGAAACTGTTTTTTCTAGGCTTTGTCGCCTGTGCGTAATGCGTACACTCGCCGCATGAAAAGCCATCGACTATTAAGAGAACGCGGAATGACGTTGATAGAGGTCATGCTGGTACTGGGCCTGGTCGCCATGTTGAGCATCTGGTCGCTACAGGGTTGGAGGGAACACCAGCAACGGGCGCAGCTAGGGCAACAGGCGCAAAGGCTGCGCCTGTACCTGACCGGTTTACAGGCTCAGTCCTACCGCTATAACCAGACAATACTGCTGTGGGCGAGGGGGGGCAGAGCAGGCTGTGTCGGCAGCGGCAGTAGGCCTGCCGACTGCTCGCTGGCGGGAGCTGGCGTGTTTTATCCTACCGTGCCTGATATCTCGGTCGGCGTTATTTCTGAGAAAACTATCGGCTTTTACGGCTTACGTAATACGGCCCAGGCCGGTCACCTCACCTTGAGCAACGCCGCGGGCACGGCGCGGGTGATTTTGTCGGCGCGGGGTAGAATAAGACTCTGTAGCGAAGGCGAGTCGATTGCCGGAATGGCGGTGTGCTGAACGCCAGAGGGTTCACCCTGCCCGAGGCGATGCTGGCAATGGGGATCGGCAGCATGCTGATGCTGGGGGCGATGCAGTTTCTTCCTGCGCTAAGGCAGCGAACGCAGCAGCTGAGCCAGCATTACCAGTTAGATCAGTTGCTGCGGCAAACGGCACGCACCTTACAAAAAGATTTTCGCCGCGCCGGATTTTGCGCCGGAGCCTGCAACGGCCAATCGCTGCTAATTCAGCAAGCGGGCGGTGAAGCCCAAAATTCCTGCATTATTGTGGCCTACGACCTTAACCGAAATGGCCGCTGGGAGCCGGTGGGGCACGCGGAGTCAGAATATTTTGGCTACCGTTTGCGTAACGGCATGCTCGAGAGCCAGCGCGGCGTAGCTAACTGCAACGGCTCAGGCTGGGAGCGCATGCTGGATCCGACCGAGGTCGGGCTGAGCCAGTTTGCTTTATCCCTGGTGAAGGGGGCCGATGGCGGCGAACTGCTGAGCATGAAAATTAGCGCGCATTGGATGAAAACGCCAAGCGTCGGCAGCGGCCTGCATACGGTGGTTAAAATCCAATGAACCATACCCACGTCCAGTGCAGCGTTAAGCAGCGCGGCAGCGCGCTGATTGTAGCCATTATGATGATGATGGCGCTGGGGCTGCTGGGATTAAACACGGTAAATCAGCATCTACAGGCCGCGCTGGCACTGGCGCGCAGTGAAAAGGCCTACTTTCAGTCCTGGGAGTTGGCGGTTTCTTCACTCAACTGGGGGTTGGTGCGCGACTGGCAATATCGAGCCGTTGCCGAGTGGCAATGCGTTGAATCATCGGGCCTGCACAGCTGCGTGAAGCCCTCAGATGTTGAAGGACAGTATGTCTTGCGCGGGGAGGGGAAAGCTCGGGCTGTATCCGCATCGGTCTATCTTTACCACCTGGTGAGCCTGGAGACGGCCGCGGGGGGAACGGGGCACTTTAAGGCCCTCACTCAAGGCTGGCTGGATTTTTGCCCACTCAAAGACGAGGCATTATGTGATGGATAGCGAGAATAGCAAGCGGCGTCAGGCCGGTCTAAGCCTGCCCGAAACGCTGTTAGCCATGCTTTTATTGTCAATCTCGGTGCTCGGCCTACTGCACTACTATCAGTCCTTAAGCCAGGGATTTAGCCGCCAGTGGCAGGTGCGACAGGCATGGAGTGAGGCGCATGACCAGCTTGAAAGTTTTGCGGTTACCGGCCAAGGCAAGGCGTTGGAAAAACCCGGATGGCAGGTCGATGTTACCGCCATACCCTCATTCTCAGGATGTCGGCAGGTGACGGCCGCGGTGACAACGCCGCTGAATTATCAGAGTCGGCTGAGTCGGCTTATTTGCCAAAATTTTGAGGGCTTTTCAGGCAAATAAGCGATTTTTTTCGCTAATAACCCGCGAAAAAGGCCGGCTTTCTTTGCATTAGCGCGATCGGCCGGTAAAGTAGGATTTATCCCGCTAATCTGCTGGCCCAAGCTGCGGCGGACTCAATCACTAGTTGCTTAAGGGCGCAAGGATACGGCTATGTTTACGGTGTACCACTCCAACCAGCTTGATCTGTTAAAAATGCTGACCACGAGCCTGATTGAGGGGAGTCCGTTGGACAATCCTTTTGAGCAGGAGGTCATACTGGTTCAAAGCCCCGGCATGGCCCAGTGGCTGCAAATGGAGCTGGCTCAGTCATTGGGTATCGCCGCAAACATTGCATTTCCACTGCCAGCGACCTTTATCTGGGACATGTTTACCAAGGTGCTGCCCGGCATTCCCAAGGAAAGTGCGTTTAGCAAAGATGCGATGACCTGGAAGCTGATGTGGCTGCTGCCGGGCAAGCTCGAGCTCCCGGAGTTCGCGCCGCTACAGCACTATCTGACCGACGACCGCGACAAGCGCAAGATCCATCAGCTTGCGGCGCGGGTGGCTGACCTGTTTGACCAATATCTGGTGTACCGTCCCGAATGGCTTAAAACCTGGCAACGGGGCAGCCTGGTTGACGAAGATCTCGACGCCTCGCAGCAGTGGCAGGCGCCGCTGTGGCGCGCCCTTTGTGAATATACCGAACAGCTGCAACAGCCCGAGTGGCACAGGGCCAACCTCTATGAGCGCTTTATCCACACGCTGAACAACGCCGCTATCTGCCCTGAAGGCTTGCCGAAACGGGTGTTTATCTGCGGTATTTCAGCGCTGCCACCGGTCTATCTGCAGGCGCTGCAGGCGTTAGGTCGACACATTGATATCCACCTGATGTTCACCAATCCTTGCCAATATTATTGGGGCGACATCCAGAATTACGCCTTCTTGGCACGCCTGCAAAGTCGCAAACGCCGCCATTATCTTGAGAAAAAAGAGTCGGGCCTGTTTCGCGACCCGAGCATGGCCGAGCAGCTGTTTAATGAAGAAGGGGAGCAGAATATCAGCAATCCGCTGCTGGCTTCATGGGGCAAGCTGGGACGTGACCACATGTACCTGCTCTCACAGGTTGATGATATTCAAGAGGTGCACGCTTTCGTCGAGGTTGGCGATGAAACGCTGCTGAGCGCTATTCAGCAGGACATGTTGGATCTCGAGGACCGTGCGGTGATAGGTATGACGCCGGAAACGCTTAACAGTAGCCAAACCAAGCGTGTTCTTCAGCCGGAAGATGATTCGCTGAGCGTGCACATCTGCCACAGCCCGCAGCGCGAAGTCGAGGTGTTACATGACCACCTGCTGGCGATGATGGAGCAGGACGCAAGCCTGACGCCGCGAGATATTATCGTGATGGTGGCCGATATCGACGCCTATGCGCCTTACATTCAGGCGGTATTTGGCAACGCGCCGCGCGAGCGCTATTTGCCTTACGCCATTTCTGACCGTAAGGCCAGCCAGTCGCACCCGGCGCTCCAGGCGTTTGTCTCCCTGCTCGATTTGCCGTTAAGCCGCTTTACCTCCGAACAGGTATTGGCGCTGCTTGAGGTGCCGGCCTTGGCGAGCCGTTTCTCCATTGACGAAGACGGCCTGCGGCTGCTGCGTCAGTGGGTGGGTGAGTCGGGCATTCGCTGGGGGCTGGATGACGATAACGTGCGCGAGCTGGCACTGCCTGCCACCGGCCAGCACACCTGGCATTTTGGCCTGACCCGCATGCTATTGGGTTATGCGATGGACAGCCGTGCGGGAGACTGGCAGGGCGTGCTGCCCTACGATGAATCCACCGGCCTGGCCGCCGAGCTCGCCGGGCACCTTGCCGAACTGCTGATGCAGCTCAGCCAGTGGCGAATTAGCCTTTCGCAGGCGCGCAGTCTTAACGACTGGCTGCCGATTTGCCACCAGCTGCTGGCCACCTTCTTTTCGCCAGAGGGGGAAACCGAGGTGGCGCTGGCGCTGATTGAACAACAGTGGCAAAAGGTGCTCAACCAGGGCGTAGCCGCGCGCTATCCCGACGAGGTACCGATTTCTATTTTGCGCGATGAACTGGCGTCTCGACTTGACCAGGAGCGTATCAGCCAGCGTTTTCTCGCCGGGCCGATCAACTTCTGTACCCTGATGCCTATGCGTTCGATCCCCTTTAAGGCGGTGTGCCTGCTGGGCATGAATGACGGCGTTTATCCACGTACGCTGCCGCCGTTGGGGTTCGACCTAATGGCAAAACAGGTCAAACGAGGCGATCGCAGTCGACGTGACGACGATCGATACCTGTTCCTGGAGGCGATACTGTCGGCACAGAACCGTCTTTATATCAGCTATATCGGCCGCTCGATTCAGGATAACAGCCCACGCTATCCCTCCGTGTTGGTGAGTGAGTTACTGGAGTATGTCGGGCAGAGCTACTGTTTGCAGGGTGACCAACAACTTAATGCCGATGAGAGCGAAAAAAGGGTGCGTGAGCACCTCGAGCACTGGCATTCGCGCACGCCGTTTGACGTCAGTAATTTTGACCTCACCGCCAAGTCGCCGAGCTATGCCGGCGAGTGGCTGCCCGCGGCGGGGGGGCAGGGAACCCCGGCCAGTGATTTTAATCAGCCGTTGAGCGAGCAGCCAACCGCCGAGATTTCGCTGGATAACCTGCTGCGTTTTTATCGTCACCCGGTGAAGGCGTTTTTCCAAATGCGCCTGAATGTCAGTTTCATGCTTGAAGAGACTGAACTGTCCGACGAAGAGCCGTTTGTTGTCGATAATCTCAATCGTTATCAGCTAAATACGCAGCTGCTCAATGCCCTGATTGCACAGCAGGACCCCGCGGTCTTATTCAGTCACGTCAAGGCGTCGGGTGATTTACCCTACGGATCTTTCGGTGAGATTTTTTGGCACAAGCAGTGCGAAGAGATGACTGAACTGGCGGCTCAGGTGCGCGAAGAGCGCGCTGACAGCGCTAGCGTGGAGCTGGATCTGCCGTTGCAAGATTGCAGGATAACCGGTTGGATGCATCAGGTGCAGGACGACGGGCTGCTGCGCTGGCGTCCCGCTGCGCTGCTTGCGCGCGACGGATTGCTGCTGTGGATTGAGCACGTGATCTACTGCGCTAACGGTGGCATGGGTGAGAGCCGCATGTTCGGGCGCAGCGGCACGGCGTTCCGCTACGCTAATCTGGCCCCCGAGGTTGCCAGGCAGCATCTGCAATTGTTGGTTGAAGGTTACCGCCAGGGCCTGTGTTCACCGCTGAAACTGCTGACCAAAAGCGGCTGGGCCTGGCTGAGCGTTTGCTTTGACAAGGCTAGTGGCGCAGTGACTGACGATGAACAACTGCAAAGCAAGGGGCAAAATAAGCTGGTGCAGACTTGGCAAGGCGACGGTCGCGTGCCGGGTGAAGGACAGGATCCTTATATCCAGAGGGTGATACGTCAGTTGGATACTGAAAACATTCAGACAATAATCGCACAAGCGCAGCGCTTCCTTTTACCGGTGGTACAACATAATCTGGCATAAGGGCCTACCGAGGCTAAAAAGGGCTGGGAAACAAAAACTATCCTCGTCCCCTGCGGTCTGAATGATTGAGCACGCTTTTGGTTACGGGTTCGCACCATGTCGACTCTTTAGCCTTATTTTTTACTTTTATTAAAGGGAGACAGGTCATGTTGAAACAGCTTACCCGTGTAAGCGGGTTACTGTTGTTGATGACGTTTTGGGCCCCCGCAGCCTGGTCCGCTACAGACTGGCAACCGATTGCAGCAACAATTCATAAAAGCCAGAACGACCCACGCCAGTATCAGGCAATAAAATTAGCCAATGGCATGACGGTCCTGCTGGTCTCCGATAACCAGGCGACGAAATCTTTGGCGGCGCTTGCGGTATCCGTAGGTTCTCTGCAGGATCCCAACGGCCAACTGGGCCTGGCACACTTCACTGAACACATGCTGTTGATGGGCTCTAAAAAGTATCCGCAGCCGGAGAGCCTGTCAGAATTTTTGAAAATGCACGGCGGCAGCCACAACGGCAGCACTGCCTCTTACCGCACGGCGTTTTATCTTGAAGTTGAAAATGACGCACTTCAGGAGGCGGTCGATCGCCTGGCCGATGCGGTGGGCGAGCCGCTGCTGGATGCCAACTATGCAGACAAGGAACGCAATGCGGTCAATGCCGAACTGACAATGGCGCGCTCCCGCGACGGCATGCGCATGGGCCAGGTGCGTGCCGAGACTCTGAATCCTGCGCATCCGGCGTCTCGCTATGCGGGCGGCAACCTGGAAACCCTGCGCGACAAGCCGGGAAATAAGCTGCACGACGCGCTGGTGGATTTTTATCACCGCTATTATTCGGCCAATCTGATGGTCGGCGTGATCTATAGCAACAAGCCGCTGTCAGAGCTGGCGCAAATTGCCGCCGATACCTTTGGCAAGATAGCTAATCACAATGCGACCGTTCCACCGATCACCGTACCCAGCGTGACGCCGGCCCAGCAGGGGATCATCATTCACTATGTTCCGGCAGAGCCGCGTAAACAGCTGCGCCTGGAATTTGCCATCGACAATAACAGTGCCGATTTCCGCAGTAAAACGGATACCTATATTAGCTATCTGATTGGCAATCGCAGCAGCAATACGCTGTCCGACTGGCTGCAGAAACAGGGATTGGCGGACGGTATCAGCGCTGGAGCGGATCCGATGGTGCAGGGCAATCAGGGGATCTTCGCTATCTCTGTTTCCCTGACCGATAAGGGCATGGCGAATAAAGATCGGGTGATTGCCGCCATCTTCAATTATCTGTCGCTAATTCGCTCGCAGGGGGTGAAAAAAGAGTATTTCAATGAAATCGCCCACGTTATGGCGTTGGACTTCCGCTATCCGGCGGTAACGCGAGATATGGACTACGTCGAGTGGCTGGTCGATACCATGATGCGCGTCCCGGTCGATCACGTGCTCGATTCACCCTATATCACCGATCGTTTTGATCCACAGGCCATAGATAATCGACTGGATGCTCTTACACCGCAGAAGGCGCGGTACTGGTTTATCAGCCCTAACGAGCCACACAATAAAATGGCCTATTTTGTTGATGCGCCTTATGAAGTCGATAAAGTACCGGCCGAGGATTTTAGCCAATGGCAGCAGATTGAAGGACAAATCAGCCTAAGCTTACCCAAGCTGAATCCGTATATTCCCGAAAATCTGGACCTGGTTAACTCTAGTGACAAGCAGACTCACCCCACGCTTATCGTCAACAAGCCGGGCTTACGCGTATTGTATATGCCGAGCCGCTACTTCGGCTCTGAGCCCAAGGCCGATGTCACGCTGGCGTTTCGCAGCCAGCAGGCGCTCGATACGGCTAAAAAACAGGTGCTATACGGCCTGAATGACTATCTGACCGGCGTAGCGTTCGATCAGCTCAGCTATCAGGCGTCAATCGGCGGTATCAGCTTTGCTACTTCGCCCGACCACGGGCTGTCATTTAACGCCAACGGTTTCACCGATCACCTGCCTGATTTGCTGAGCGAATTAGTGGAGGAGTATCCTAAGGTGGTGCCAAGCCAGCAGCAGCTCGAACAGGCTAAATCCTGGTATCTGGAGCGGCTGGACGCGGCCGATAAGGGCAAAGCGTTTGAGCTGGCCTTACAGCCGGTGCAGCTTATCTCTCGCATCCCTTACAGCGAGCGCGAAGTGCGTGAAAAACTGGTCAAGAATATTACCCTGCAAGAGGTCACTGACTATCGTAAAAACCTGTTGGATAAGGGCGCGCTCGAGGTGCTGGTCGACGGAAATATGACGGCAGATCAGGTTAAAAAAATGGTTGCAGGCATCGAGAGCAAAGTTAAACCTCAGGGCAGCCAGTGGTGGCGGGGCAGTCGCATCATCATCAATCATGCGCAGAAATATAATATGCAGCGCGTGGGGACCTCAACCGACTCGGCGTTGGCGGCGGTGTATGTTCCCGTGGGCTACGATGAGGTGCGCAGCATGGGTTACAGCGCGCTGCTGGGGCAGATTATCCAGCCGTGGTTCTACAGCCAGCTGCGAACTCAGGAACAGCTGGGCTATGCGGTGTTTGCCTTCCCGATGCCGGTCGGCAAGCAGTGGGGGCTTGGCTTCCTGCTACAAAGTAATAGCAAACAGCCGAAATATCTGTATCAGCGCTATCTGGCATTTTACCCACAGGCTGAAAAACGCCTGCGCGCCATGAAAGACAGCGAATTTAATCAGTACAAACAGGGGCTGTTGAACGATATGCGGCAACGTCCTCAGACCATGGGTGAAGAGATCGGCAGATTTTCTGAAGACTTCAGTCGGGGTAACGATCGCTTTGATACGCGCGAGAAAGTGATTGCGGTTATCCAGGACCTGACGCAGAAACAGCTGGCCGACTTCTATCATCAGGCGGTGATCAAGCAGACCGGTTTTGCCATGCTTTCACAGGTTTCAGGTAACGATAATAAAACGCCAGAGTATGCTGCGCCTGCAGGTTGGAAAACCTATCCAACGACCTCAAGTTTGCAGAAAGTTTTTCCACATCAGGTTAATAAATAATGACAGTAATTCACCCGCACAGTCTCGATCCGCTGAACTTGCCGCTGTCAGGCGAGCGCCTGATTGAGGCCTCTGCGGGGACGGGAAAAACCTTTACCCTGGCACTGCTTTACCTGCGCCTGCTGTTGGGACTGGGCAAGGAGGCGGCCTTTGCCCGCAGGCTAACGGTAGAGGAAATTTTGGTCGTGACCTTCACCGAGGCGGCGACGGAAGAGCTGCGCGGACGCATCCGCAGTAATATTCACGAGCTGCGCCTCGCCTGTATTCGCGGATCAAGTCACAACCTAATGCTGAGCGCGTTAATGGCCGAGATTGCCGACCTGGCAGAGGCGGCATCCACGCTGCTGGCGGCAGAGCGGCAGATGGATGAAGCGGCAATTTATACCATTCACGGTTTCTGTCAGCGCATGCTGATGAACAACGCCTTTGAATCGGGGATCCTGTTTGAGCAGACGCTGATCCAGGATGAAATGCCGCTGCGTCGGCAGGCCTGTGCAGACTTTTGGCGGCGCTATTGCTATCCGCTGCCTCTGGAACTGGCTCGCATCGTCTCTCAGGAATGGAGCGGACCCGAAGCGCTATTGGCGGATCTTTCCTCCTACCTGCACGGCGAGGCTCCGCAGATGCGTTTTCCTCCTGATCCACGGGAAACGCTCGAGAGTCGACACCAGACCCTGGTTAGCCTTCTTGAGGGGGTCAAACAGCAATGGCTTTCTGCGGCGGCAGATATCGAGAGCCTGATTACCCAGTCAGGCGTTGATAAACGCAGCTATAGCAGTCGTTTTCTGCCTAACTGGCTGCTAGCGGTGGCGGCCTGGGCCTCTCAGCCAATAGAAAGTTATGACCTGCCGAAAGAGCTCGAGCGTTTTCGACAGTCGGTGCTGATAGATAAAACCAAGAAGGGTGAGCCACCGCGGCATGCCGTTTTTGAGGCTATCGACACGCTCTATGAGCAGCCGCTTACCCTTCGCGATCTGGTGATAGCCCGTGCGCTGACCGAGATACGCCAGTCTATCGCCGAAGAAAAACGCCAGCACGCCGAACTGGGTTTTGATGATTTGCTCAGTCGCCTCGACAATGCCCTCGGGCAGCCGTCGGGTGAACTATTGGCGCAGGCTATCCGTCAACGCTATCCGCTGGCGATGATCGATGAGTTTCAGGATACCGATCCGCAGCAGTATCGCATTTTTAATCGCCTTTATGGCAATCAGCCGCAGTGTGGGCTATTGCTGATTGGCGATCCGAAACAGGCGATCTATGCCTTTCGCGGCGCCGACATTTTTACCTACATGCGCGCACGCTCCGAGGTCAGCGCGCATTACACCATGGATACCAACTGGCGATCGTCGGTGTCGATGGTCAGCGGGGTAAATCGGCTGTTTTCCAACCTGACTTCACCGTTTTTGTTTTCTCAGATCCCTTTTATTGCCGTCAAGCCAGCGCCTAAAAATGCCTCGTTGGCATTTGAGCTTCACGGCAAAACTCAGCCGGGAATGCAGTGCTGGGTGCAGCCAGGTGAGGGCGTCGGCGTTAATGACTATCAGCAATTTATGGCCGCCCACTGTGCCGGGCAGATCCGTGACTGGTTAACCGCCGGCCAGCGTCAGGAAGCCTGGCTTATCGACGGTGACAGGCGACGCCCGGTGCAGGCGTCGGATATTACTATCCTCATCCGCAGCCGTCGCGAGGCGGCGCTAATCCGTGATGCGCTAAGCACGCTCAATATTCCGTCGGTCTATCTTTCCAATCGCGACAGCGTGTTTGATACGCCCGAGGCAATGGACGTGCTTTGGCTATTGCAGTCGGTCCTGACGCCGGAACACGAGAGAACCCTGCGCAGCGCAATGGCTACTGGGTTAATGGGATTAGACGCGCGAACGTTGGATGCGCTCAGTCAGGACGAGCTTGCCTGGGACCGACTGGTGGATGAGTTTGACGGCTATCGTCAGCGCTGGCTGCAGCGCGGCGTATTGCCGATGCTCAAAAACCTGATCATGCGGCGTCATATTGCCGAGGACCTGCTGGCTAATCCGGGCGGAGAAAGGCGTCTGACCGATCTGCTGCATTTGGGCGAGCTGCTGCAGGAGGCCGCGGCACAGCTCGACAGCGAGCACGCGCTAGTGCGCTGGCTGGCGCAGCAAATCGCCCAGCCGGATGCGCAATCGCAAAGCCAACAGCTGCGTCTTGAAAGTGACCGTCACCTGGTCAAAGTGGTCACTATCCATAAATCGAAAGGCCTGGAGTATCCGTTGGTGTGGCTGCCGTTTATTGCTAATTTCCGCCTCCAGCAGCATGGCCTGTACCACGACCGTGAAAACTTCGCCGCCTTGCTCGACCTGAGCGAAGATAAGGAAACCCTGCAGCTCGCCGAGGAGGAGCGCCTGGCCGAAGACTTACGCCTGCTCTATGTTGCCCTGACCCGATCGGTGTATCACTGCAGCATCGGCATCGCGCCTTTGATTCAGGGGACGCGCAAGAAGCAGGGCGAGACCGATCTGCACCTTAGCGCCTTGGGCTATTTGCTGCAGGCTGGTCAGGCGGGTGACGCCGGTTATCTGGCCGAATGCCTGCAAAAAATAGCCGATGAAAACGTGGCGGTGAGCGTAATCGAGCCCGCAGACCCGACCGCCTGGGTTGCGCCCGAGCGTGAAACTTCACAGCTGGCTGCGGCGCAGCTTACCCGCACTCTTGCCGACTTTTGGCGAGTAACCAGTTACTCCGGGCTGCAACAGCATGGCTCAAGCCTGGCGCAGGACCTGCTGCCCAAGCTTGACGTTGACGCCGCCGGTGAGCAACCGCAGGACAGCCAACCACAGATGACGGCGCACAGTTTCCCGCGCGGTGCGTCACCCGGCACTTTTTTGCATAGCCTGTTTGAAGAGATAGATTTCAGCCAGCCGGTCGATGCGCCGTGGCTGCTTGAGAGGCTCGAGGCACAGGGTTATGACAACCAGTGGCTGCCCATTTTACAACAGTGGGTCGATACCGTGCTGACGACGCCGCTGGATGACTCCGGCATGTCGCTGAGTGCGTTAGATCCGCTGCAGCATCAGTCAGAGCTGCAGTTTTATCTGCCTATCGATGGCCTGTTGAAGTCAGAGGATCTCAACGCGCTGGTGCAGAGTTACGATCCGCTTTCAGCCCAGTGTCCACCCTTAAACTTCCAACAGGTTCGCGGCATGCTTAAAGGATTTATTGACCTGGTTTATTGCTGGCAGGGCCGTTATTACCTGCTGGACTATAAGTCTAACTGGCTGGGTGATGACAGCAGCGCCTATACCCAGTCGGCGATGGAAAATGCGATGGCCCAGCACCGCTACGACCTGCAGTATCAGCTCTACACGCTGGCGCTGCACCGCTACCTTGGCCATCGGCTGGCTAACTACAGCTATGAGCAGCATTTTGGCGGCGTGATTTATCTCTTTTTACGCGGCGTCGATGTAGCCCATCCGCAGAACGGCGTTTTCCGCCGTCGCCCCGAACAGAATTTTATTACCTCGATGGACGCGCTGTTTAAAGGCCAAGAGCTGCCGGATCTGGCCGCGTTACAGGCGGAGCGTGCATCATGATGGCGTTGTATGAGCAAGCGACGGCTTTGGGTGCTCTGCGCGCGCTTGATGTGCAGTTTGCGCGCATGGTTGCCGGGGATAATCCGGCCATGATGTTAGCCGCCGCCTGTCTCAGCGCCGAGGCCGGGCGTGGGCATGTCTGTCTTAGATTGGACGAGCTGCAGCCCGATACGCTGTTTGAGGGGCGTTTTCCCGCTCTTGCCAGCGGCCTGTGGCACGCGGCCGGACAGCCGGATGAGGCTTTCTGGTTAACGCTTTTGAGCCAGCATCCGGCGGTGAGTGACGGCGGTCAGTCAACGCCGTTGGTGTTGCAGCAGCGCCGGCTCTATTTGCAACGCATGTGGCAAGACGAAGGGCAGGTTGCGGCATTCTTTATGAATGATCAATCCGATCCTGTGCAGGCCTTGGGCGAACGGGATAATGAACTGACGGTAGACGAGTCACGGCTGCGTGCGGTGCTCGATTCGCTGTTCGGCGAGGCGGTAAACGATGAAATTGACTGGCAAAAGGTCGCTGCCGCGGTGGCGGTAACCCGAAGAATTTCAGTTATTTCAGGCGGTCCGGGCACCGGAAAAACCACCACCGTCGCCAAGCTGTTAGCGGCGCTGGTGCAGTTGCAAAGCGGTCGGCGTTTGCGCATCCAGCTTGCTGCACCCACCGGCAAGGCCGCCGCGAGGCTGACCGAGTCGTTGGGGCAGGCCAGCCGCCAAATTACGTTAACCGAGGATCAGCGCGCCCAGTTCCCCGATGAGGCCTCCACGCTGCATCGCCTGCTGGGCGCGCAGCCTAACAGCCAGCGCATGCGCTATCATCAGGGGAATCCATTACACCTCGACGTGCTGGTCGTTGACGAAGCCTCGATGGTCGACCTGCCAATGATGGCTCGCCTGATTGCCGCCTTGCCTGAGCAGGCAAGGGTGATTTTCCTCGGTGACCGTGACCAGTTAGCCTCGGTCGAGGCCGGGGCCGTGTTGGGGGATATATGCCGCTTTGCCGAGCAGGGCTACAGTGCCGCTCGCGCCGCTCAGCTACGGCGTTTGACCGGCTGTAAACTGGAAGGCGTCAATCTGGCGCATCCTGCCAGCGTTCGTGATGCGCTATGCCTGCTGCGCAAAAGCTATCGTTTCGATGCCCATTCGGGAATAGGTATTTTGGCGGCGGCGGTCAACGCCGGGGACAGCCAGTCGGCACGGCGTATCCTGTCGCGTGATCTCGCCGACGTTGGCAGCTTTCCGTTGAATGAAACGGATGATTTTACCTCCCTGCTTGAGGCCTGCGTGGCCGGTTATCGACCTTATTTACAGGCGGTGATAGCGCATGACGATCCGGCAGTTATTCTGAAAGCTTTCGCCAATTTTCAGGTACTGTGCGCGCTGCGCGAGGGGCCTTTTGGACTTTCGGGTTTGAACGAACGCATTGAACAGATGCTTCAACGCCAGGGATTAATCCGTCGCCCAACGGCGTTGGGGGGGCGTTGGTACACGGGCCGACCGGTGATGATTAGCCGCAACGACAGCGCCTTGGGACTGTTCAACGGCGATATTGGCATTGCGCTGCGCAACGAACTGGGCGAGCTAAGGGTTTATTTTCAACTGCCAGACGGGCACATCAAGTCGGTACAACCGAGCCGCCTGCCGGTACACGATACCGCCTATGCGATGACGGTGCATAAATCGCAAGGCTCTGAGTTTGAGCATACGCTGCTGGTGCTGCCCAATCATTTCCTGCCGGTATTAACCCGTGAGCTGGTGTATACCGCGATGACACGCGCCAAGCAGCGGCTGTCGCTGTACGCCAGCGAGAAAGTGCTGGGCATGGCTATCCGCACTCCCACCCAGCGGCGCAGCGGGTTGGTTGAAAGGCTGACCGGCGGCTAAGTGGCATTAAAAAGGCGAGGTGAATATTCACCTCGCCTGGGTCTTCAAGCGGTTCAGCCACCGACGATGGCGATAAAATTACAGGTCGGCAATCAGGATCTTCGAGCGGCGCTGGTAGTTATACATTTCCTGTTTCTGGATCGGCAGCACGTCTACCTCGGCGGGCTTAAAGCCGCGCTCCTGGAACCAGTGGATGCTGCGGGTGGTTAGCACGAACAGCCGCGTCAGGCCCATCTGTCGGGCATGGTTTTCGACGCGTTTTAACAGCATCTCACCGCGAGAAGAGCTGCGATAGTCAGGGTGCACCGCTACGCAGGCCATCTCACCGATTTTCTCATCCAGGAACGGATAAAGCGCGGCGCAGGCGATGGTCAGGTTGTCGCGTTCAATAATGGTAAATTTGTCGATTTCCATTTCCAGCTGTTCGCGCGAGCGGCGAACCAGAATACCCTGCTGCTCCAGCGGGCGGATCAGTTCGAGAATGCCGCCAATATCATTGATGGTCGCACGGCGAACCTGCTCTGAACTCTCCATCACCACCTGCGTACCGATACCGTCGCGAGAAAACAGCTCTTGTACCAGCGCGCCGTCTTCCTGATAACTGATGAGATGGCTGCGACGCACGCCGCTGCGACAGGCTTTGACCGCACCGCGCAAGAAACGCACGGTTTCGGAATGATAATCGGCATCGTGCTCAATCTTATCGATAAAACTCTGCGCGTCGTTGGGGAAAAGTTCAGAAATGATATTGCCTTCTTCATCGCTGACACCCTGCTCGGCACCAAAGCCAATCATTTTTTCCGCTTTTAACTTGATGGCTAACTGGGTGGCCACTTCTTCGGACACCAGATTAAAGCTTTCTCCGGTGACGGAAACGGCAACCGGCCCCAGCAGCACGATGGCGTGGTTGTCGAGCTGGCGATGAATTGCTTCTTCATCGATGCGGCGGATGCGACCGCTGTGGCAGTAATCTACACCGTCATCTACGCCCAACGGCTGAGCGATAATAAAGTTACCGCTGACGACGTTGATATGCGCGCCCTGCAGTGGCGTATTGTTCAGGCTCATCGACAGGCGAGCGGTGATATCGAGCTGCAACAGCCCGGCCGCCTGTTTAACCAGTTCCAGCGCGCGAGCGTCGGTAACGCGAGTGTTCTTGTGGTAGGTCGGCTCATAGCCATGCTCGGCCAAATTGCTGTCGATTTGTGGGCGAGCGCCATAAACGACCACCAGCCGAATTCCCAGGCTATGTAACAGCCCGATATCATTGACTATGTTTGTGAAATTCTCATGTTCAATGGCCTCACCACTGAGCATGATAACGAAAGTCTTACCCCGGTGAGCATTGATATAGGGAACTGAGTGGCGAAAACCTTGGACCAATTCAGTGCTTCGTTCCTTCACGGCCAAACCTCTTTTGAATTTTTATTCGTAATTTTCGTATTTTTATTCTTTTAGAGCCCGCTGGCAAGTAAGAAATCTCTGTTTTTAAAATTCAATTATTTCTAACCATCCCAAAACTGAAAAATCCTGACAATCCATTAAGTGACAGCGCGATCGGAGTTGGTTAAAGTTTGCAGCATTGCTTTTTGTTACTTTTATTCATCTTTTGATACCTTTGAGACTGCATGCCTGATCAACCCCCTAATTATCGCCGTCGTCTTCTCTTAAAAAGCGCAGCGGCAGCCTGGTTATTGAGCGTCAGTCGCGTAGGCATGGCCGCCGATCCTCAGGTGATTGCGGTCCGGGTCTGGCCTTCTGCAACCTATACTCGCATCACGCTGGAATCCCATCATCTCCTCAGATATAAGCAGTTTATGTTAGCCAACCCGCCGCGGGTGGTGGTGGATATTGCCGACGTTCGGCTCAATTCGATGCTTAGCGATCTCAGCCAAAAAATAGCCGCCTCTGATCCGAATATTCAACGGGTGCGCGTTGGGCAGTTTACCCCGACCACCGTCCGTTTAGTGATAGAGCTAAAGCAGGCCATCAGCCCTCATCTATTCACTCTGTTACCGGTCGCAGAATTTCGCCACCGGCTAGTTATCGATCTCTACCCACAGCATACGCCACGGACCAACAGCGTAGGGGAAACCGATGATCCACTTTTGGCGCTGCTCGAGGATTACAACCGGGGCAATGTCGCTAAAACGTTATCGCCAGAAAAGAAAAAAGACGGTCAGGCAGGGCACGCGCGGCCGATTATTATCATGCTTGACCCCGGCCACGGTGGAGAAGATCCCGGTGCGATAGGCAAGAATAAGACCCGCGAGAAAGACGTGGTGCTGCAAATTGCGCGGAGATTGCGGGACTTGATCAGGCAGCAGCCTAATATGAAGGTCTATATGACTCGCAACGAAGATATTTTTATTCCGTTGAAAGTTCGAGTGGCCAAGGCGCGCAAGCAGCGGGCCGATCTGTTTATTTCGATACATGCCGATGCCTTTACCAGCCGTGCCGCTCGCGGTTCGTCAGTTTTTGCCTTATCGACCCAGGGCGCCACCAGCTCCGCCGCCCGTTTTTTGGCCCACAGCCAGAACGAGTCGGATAAAATAGGCGGGGTCAGTAAAAGCGGCGATCGTTATCTGGACCACACGCTGTTTGATTTGGTGCAGACCGCCAGTATTAACGACAGCCTGAAATTTGGTAAACAGGTCCTGACGCGCATCGGCAGAGTTAATCATCTGCACAAGCACAGTGTCGACCAGGCCGGGTTTGCGGTGCTAAAAGCGCCGGATATCCCGTCTATTTTAGTTGAGACCGCTTATATCAGTAATCTTGAGGAAGAGCGCAAGCTGCGCACCGCCCATTTTCAGCAGCAGATTGCCGCGTCAATCTTGGCGGGAATCAAGGCCTATTTTGCCGAGGGTGGAATGTTGGCCGGGCGATAGTGAAGATGAGAGTGAAAGTGAAAGGGAGGGTAAAAGGGAGGGTAAAAGGGAGGGTTATAGTAGCCGTGGCGAGTTAAAGGCGCATAGCCCGCAGGGTAGCGCTAAATCGTTAAATAACAGGCAAAAAAAAACACCCTGATGGGTGCTTGTTTTTAACAGCTTCTTTTCATAAAGACACTAGATTGGTTGCGGGGGCCGGATTTGAACCGACGACCTTCGGGTTATGAGCCCGACGAGCTACCAGGCTGCTCCACCCCGCGTCCGTCTACTGCTTGCTGTCTTTTTACTGCTGATAGTACTAATTATTCTGGTACCCAACTCGCGTACTTCAGTCAGTTGGTTGCGGGGGCCGGATTTGAACCGACGACCTTCGGGTTATGAGCCCGACGAGCTACCAGGCTGCTCCACCCCGCGTCCGTTTACTGCTGACTTACTCTACACTATATACGCTATTAAATCACGTACTTATCGAACGCTTTATCCAATTCGTTTTAACTATATCGAATTGGTTGCGGGGGCCGGATTTGAACCGACGACCTTCGGGTTATGAGCCCGACGAGCTACCAGGCTGCTCCACCCCGCGTCCGATGGAGGCGAACTATACTCCCCGTGAGAAATGATGCAACCCCTTTTTGTATTTGATTGAGATAAAGCGTTTTGTTGCTGTATTTTTGTGCATTATGCTGCTTATTACCGCCATTTTAGCTAAAGCTTTTTTTTGTTTGCTACAATTCCTTTCTTTTCTCCCCTTTGTTATCTTTCACAGCAAAGAAATCCCCCCTGAGCAAGCAAGAGAGTGCATTAATGAAAGGACGTTGGAGTAAGTATTTGCTGAGTGGGCTGGTGATCGCCATTTTGGCCGGTTGTTCCTCACGGCCCACCGATCGGGGTCAACAATATAAAGACGGACGACTCGATAACGCGCTCGAGTATGTCAATCAGCCCAATGCCACCGGCAGGGCGGTCAATGCCAGAGATTACGCCGATCAGGTATTAGAAGTGCAATCTGCCTCTTCTAGCTTATATAACCGCAATAACTCGACCTACAGCGCTATCGAGCAGTGGGCCCGTGCCGGAGCCGATACCCGCACGCTGAGCCAATACGGTATCAGCGCCTATCAGATGGAAGGCGCTGACAATTTTGGTAACGTGCAATTCACCGGCTACTACACCCCGGTGGTGCAGGCGCGCTACACGCCGCAGGGTGAATTCCAGTATCCGCTTTACCGCATGCCGCCAAAACCGCGCGGTGGCCGTTTGCCGGATCGCTCAGCTATCTATGCCGGCGCGCTGAGCAGTCGTTACGCCGTCGCCTACACTAATTCCCTGATGGACAACTTCATGATGGAGGTGCAGGGCAGCGGTTATGTTGACTATGGCGACGGACGCCCGCTGACTTTCTTCGGTTACGGTGGCAAAAACGGCCACGCCTATCGCAGTATCGGTAAGATCCTTATCGACCGTGGTGAGGTTGCACGTCAGGACATGTCGATGCAGGCTATCCGCCACTGGGCCGATACCCACAGCCCGGCCGAGGTGCTGGAACTGCTGGAGCAGAACCCTTCCTACGTGTTCTTTAGACCTGAGCCTTATACGCCGGTTCGCGGTGCTGCGGGCGTGCCGCTGGTGGCCAAAGCGTCGGTAGCCTCGGACCGTTCACTGATCCCTTCAGGCACTACGCTGCTGGCTGAGGTGCCCGAGTTGAACAATAACGGCAAGTTCACCGGCAGGTATCATCTGCGACTGATGGTGGCCCTGGACGTGGGTGGCGCGATTAAGGGACAGCATTTCGATATGTACCAAGGTATTGGTCCACAGGCGGCGATCCCGGCAGGATTTTATAATCACTATGGCCGCGTATGGGTGTTAAAATCATCCCAGGCTGCCCAGCCAATGCTGACCTCTTATCAACAAGGGCAAGTTGGCGGCGGATCACAGCTGGTTCCCGCTGCCGGTGGCAGAGATCCTTTTGCAAATAATTAATAGTCGTAGATTGAGAGGTAGGTAAACATGGCAGCAGAGTATTCTGAGGCTTATCAACAGCGTTTTGGTGGCACTGCGCGTTTATACGGTCAGCCGGCCCTGGCGCTGTTTTCTGCTGCGCATGTCTGTGTCATTGGAATTGGTGGAGTGGGCTCATGGGCTGCCGAGGCGCTGGCACGTACCGGCATTGGCGCTATCACGCTGATCGATATGGACGACGTCTGTGTCACCAATACCAATCGGCAGATCCACGCGCTGCGCGAAAACGTCGGTCAATCAAAGACTGAGGTGATGGCACAGCGCATCCTGGCGATTAATCCAGAATGTAAAGTCACCTGCATCGACGACTTTGTGACCCCTGACAACGTCGCCGAAATGCTCAATCGCAATTTTAGCTATGTAATCGACGCCATCGACAGCGTTCGCCCCAAGGCCGCGCTGCTTTCTTACTGCCGTCGCTACAAGATCCCGATTGTCACCACCGGGGGCGCGGGCGGCCAAATTGACCCCACGCGTATTGAAGTCGTCGATCTGGCAAAGACTATTCAAGATCCGCTGGCGGCCAAGCTGCGTGAAAGGCTGAAGAATGACTTTAACGTGGTTAAAAACAGTAAGGGTAAGTTGGGGATCGACTGCGTCTTTTCCAGCGAACCGCTGATGTATCCGCAGGCCGATGGTTCAGTCTGCGCCTCGCGCGCCACCGCCGAAGGCCCAAAACGCATGGACTGCGAATCGGGCTTTGGTGCTGCGACGATGGTGACGGCCAGCTTTGGCTTTGTCGCCGTGTCACACGTCTTGAAGAAGATGCTAGCCAAAAAACCTTCGCCCCTGAAGCCATAACGGCGTTGGCTGCGCTTGCTCACTCCGGTCACTGACCGGAGTGAGCTCCCGAAGATTCTCGTGCTACTCGGCCCCTCCGTGGGCCTCACCCCTTCGGGGCCGCTGCAGGCAGCGTTCAAATCTGCTCCCGGCAGGTTTGTGCCACACTCTACTGGCTTAGGGTTTAGATTCTAGATTTTACAAGCAGGCGCGGGCGATGTTTTGTACGCCCTGGGCGAGGGCAGCAAGGCCGCTGGCGCGACTGCTGCTCAGCTGTTCGCGTAGTTGAAGCGCGTCGAACAGCGTCAGCGGTTCCTGACTTAGGATCTGCTCTGCCGTTTTGCCTTCGACTGCCGTCAACAACACCGCCAGCAACCCTTTAACAATTCTGCCTTCGCTGTCACCGTAAAAATGTATCCCGCCGTTGTCTACTCTCTCATAACCCAGCCAAACGCGATTTTCGCAGCCGGAGAGTTCAATGGCGGCAGTTTTCAATGCCGGATCGAGTGGCGGTAGCGCCTTGGCCAACTGCACCAGCTGACGATAGCGCTCTTCCCACAGGCGAAAGTGGGAGAACTTTTCTATCAAGGAGGCTTCAGTGATCGTATAACCAAAAGGGTGCGGGGCTAACATAGTCTCTCTCATATCTTCAACGAACAGGGGTTAATCGCCTAGGAGCTCAACGGCGAACCTTACGCCCGCCACCAGGCGTTCAACGTCCTGCGCGGTATTATAGGGGGCAAACGAGGCGCGCAGCGTTCCACTGACGCCTAACGCTTCGGTCAGCGGCTGTGCGCAGTGTTTGCCCGCGCGCAGGGCGACGCTTTTTTCGGCCAGCAGCGCAATAATGTCACTGTGATGAACGCCTGCAATATCAAATGCTAACACCGAAGAGTCGCGGTGGCGAAAACTGCGAAAACCGGCGATCTCACTCATCGCACGCTCTGCCGAGTCGGCAAGTTGAATGCTATAAGCTTCCGCCGCGCGGCGATCAACACCGTTCAACCAGGTAACCGCCGCCGCTAACCCGAGCACGCCGGCAATATTTGGCGTACCGGCTTCAAATCGCTGCGGCACCTGCTGTGGGGTAAATTCTTGCATGCTGGTTTGCGTCAGCATCTTGCCACCGCCGTGCCAGGCGGGCATCGATTCCAGCAGTGCGCTCTTGGCGTAAAGCACGCCGATACCGGTCGGGCCATAAAGCTTGTGTCCGGAAAAGGCATAAAAGTCGATATCCATTGCCCGAACGTCAATAGCGTCATGCACTACGCCCTGCGCTCCGTCGACCATGACCGGCGTACCGTTGGCATGGCACAGGGCGATGGCGGTCGCCAGATCGGGCTGTCCGCCGGTAACGTTAGACATCTGGCTCAGCGCGAGTAACCGGCTGCGCGAGTTGAGCAACGCGGGAAGGGCGGCCACGTCCGGCAGAAAATCGGCATTCAACGGCAGGGTAATGACCTTAGCCTGGCACTGCTCGGCCAGCATTAGCCAAGGGATTAGATTGGCGTGATGCTCCACCTGGCTGACAATAATTTCGTCACCGGGCTGCAGGCGCCCACGCAGATAGCTTTGGGCGACCAGGTTGATCGATTCGGTGGTGCCGCGCGTCCAGACAATATCTTCTGCACGCGGTGCGCCAATAAAATCGGCGAGCAATTTTCTGGCCTGTTCGAACTCTTCGGTTAATGACTGTGCGGCTTTGTGCTGACTGCGATGCACCGTCGCGCCCGCCTGTTGATAATAATTTACCGTAGCGTCGATCACTGCCTGCGGCGTTAATGCGGTCGCCGCGCTGTCGAGATAGCAGGGTGATGATGCATCGTCTGCCCGCAACGCAGGAAAGTGGCGGCGGAAATCATTGAAATCAAAGCGGGTCATAATTTTTAAATCCTGGTCTAACCGACGGAGTTACCGGCTGTGGAATAGGCTGGCTTATGCTTAAAAAGCAGACCTATATCACCTTTAAGAATGCTTACCTGGAAATATACCAGATGCTTGTTATGCTGAATTAGGACGTTTGACGAATTTAGGCGCTACATTTTAGCCGCAAATTCAGGCATTTTAATCTACAGGAGTTAATTATTATGAAGAAGATCTTCGCCGTAGTTTCAGCTGTTTTACTTGCCGGTACCCTGGCTGCTTGTTCAAGCAACTATGTGATGCATACCAACGACGGTCGTACCATCGTGGCAAACGGTAAACCTACTACCGACAGTGATACCGGTATGATCAGCTACACGGATGCCTATGGTAACAAACAGCAGATCAATAAGTCAGAAGTAAAAGAGATGGTCGAAGGTAAATAATGCCTTCAGGGTGCCTTTTCTTGTATGATGAGGCGCCCTTAGCCAACAATTGGCTAAAAAATGGTTAAAAAAAAGCACCGCAAATTGCGGTGCTAAAAAATCACTTTGACAGACAGGGTAATGTACAGGAAGTGAAAATTTGTAGCGCTTAAGCTACTGGTCTGGATTGCCAGACAATACAAACACAACATCACAACCACAAGCCAAAAGCATCACGGCATCCTCATACCACTCAACTTTTCGTTCCGGCTACTGGAAGTTGCGCAACTATAGGTTTTTGCCTGTACATCCTCAATGGACAATTTATAATGTCTCGGATTAAAAAAACTAATAACTAAAATTGCGCACGAGTCTCTGGCTCGCGGCTTGAATGAGAAGTGTCCACTTCATGTCTAAACGTTTACCCCCACTCAACTCCTTACGCGTGTTTGACGCCGCGGCCCGTCACCTGAGTTTTACCAAGGCGGCCGAGGAGCTATTTGTCACGCAGGCGGCAGTAAGCCACCAGATCAAGTCACTTGAGGACTTTTTAGGCTTAAAACTGTTCCGTCGACGTAACCGTTCGTTGTTATTAACGGAAGAAGGGCAGAGCTATTACCTCGATATCAAGGAAATATTCTCGTCGCTAAATGAGGCCACGCGCAAGCTTCAGGCACGCAGTGCCAAGGGCGCGCTGACGGTAAGTTTGCCGCCCAGCTTTGCCATTCAATGGCTGGTCCCAAGGCTGGCTGGCTTTAACTCAGCTTATCCGGGGATTGACGTGCGTATCCAGGCCGTCGATCGCGATGAGGACAAACTGTCGGATGACGTAGACGTGGCAATCTTCCACGGTCGCGGCAACTGGCCGGGGCTGCGCACCGAGCGGTTATATGCTGAATATTTACTGCCGGTTTGTGCGCCGTCGCTGCTAATGGGGGATAATGCGCTGAAGACGCCTGAGGATCTGGCAAAGCACACTTTATTGCACGATGCTTCACGGCGTGACTGGCTGGCTTACACCAAGCAGTTGGGGTTGCAGCACATCAACGTGCAGCAGGGGCCTATTTTTAGTCACAGCGCGATGGTGGTTCAGGCTGCGGTTCACGGCCAGGGCGTTGCCTTGGCGAATAACGTGATGGCACAAACCGAGATCGAAGCCGGACGCCTGGTGTGCCCGTTTAACGAAGTTTTGATCAGTAAAAATGCTTTTTATCTGGTTTGTCATGACAGCCAGGCAGAACTGGGTAAAATAGCCGCCTTTCGTCAGTGGATCCTGGCGCGTGCCGCCAGCGAACAAGAGAAATTGCGTTTCCGCTACGATCAGCCGCAAACTTAACTCAGCCTTTTTTGAGATCCTGGCACGCTTCAGCGTGTCGGAAGCAAGAAAGTTGAAGGATAATTTTAAAGATGACCAGTCGTGCAATGTTAATCTTTGCCGCGCTCAGCGGTTTTGTCTACGTCGCCTTTGGCGCCTTCGGTGCGCACGTACTCAGCCAGTCTTTGGGACCTGCCGAAATGGCCTGGATCCACACCGGACTGGACTACCAGAGCGTACATACTCTGGCCATATTGGCGCTCGGCGTTGCGATGCAGCGCCAGAGCAATATCTGGTTTTACTGGAGCAGCGCCTGTCTGGCTCTCGGCACCGTATTATTTAGCGGCAGTCTTTATTGCCTGGCGCTGTCAGGGCTCAGATTCTGGGTCTTCGTTACACCGATTGGCGGAACGTTCTTCCTGATCGGTTGGTTATTGATGTTAGTCGGCGCGCTGCGTCTGGGAAAAAAGGCTCAACGCCATGAATAATAAACTTGCACTCTACTGCCGTTCTGGCTTCGAGAAAGAATGCGCGGCTGAAATTACCGCCAAAGCGGCCGAAAGAGAAATTTTCGGTTTTGCCCGCGTTAAAGAAGACAGCGGTTACGTATTGTTTGAGTGCTATCAGCAGGAAGATGCCGATCGCCTGGCAAAGGATATTCCTTTCCGCGAGCTGATTTTTGCCCGCCAAATGCTGGTGGTCGGTGAATTACTGAAAGACCTGCCGCCGGAAGACCGCGTCACGCCAATCGTCGGTATGCTGCAGGGCGTAGTCACCAACGGCGGCGAACTGCGCGTTGAAGTGCCGGATACTAACGAAAGCAAAGAGCTGACCAAGTTCTGCCGTAAACTCACCGTGCCGTTACGCGCCGCTATGCGCGAACAGCGCGTGCTGGGTAAAAAAGAGAACGCCTCGCGTCCGGTGGTGCACGTATTCTTTATCGCGCCCGGCTGCTGCTACGTGGGTTACTCCTACAGCAACAACAACTCGCCGTTCTATATGGGGATCCCACGCCTTCGATTCCCAGCCGATGCGCCAAGCCGTTCGACGCTGAAGTTGGAAGAGGCGTTTCACGTATTTATCCCCGCGGATGAGTGGGAAGAGCGTTTGGCAAGCGGCATGCGCGCAGTCGATCTCGGCGCTTGCCCGGGCGGTTGGACCTATCAGCTGGTACAGCGCAGCATGATGGTTGATGCTATCGATAACGGTCCTATGGCGCCAAGCCTGATGATGACCGGGCAGGTTACGCATCACCGCGAGGACGGTTTCAAATACAAGCCAACGCGCACCAACATCTATTGGCTGGTCTGCGACATGGTTGAAGTCCCTGCCAAGGTGTCAGCTTTAATGGGTGACTGGCTGGTTAACGGCTGGTGTCGTGAAACAATCTTTAACCTCAAGCTGCCAATGAAAAAGCGCTACGAGGAAGTGTCTCAGATCCTGGCGCATATGAAGGCGCGTCTGGAAGCCAGCGAGATCAACGTTGAAATCTTTGCCAAGCAGCTGTACCACGACCGCGAAGAGGTGACGGTTCACGTACGCCGGTTCTGGCCAGAGGTTGCAGGCCGTCGCGACGAACGCTACTAAATCCTCGTCGTCCTTGAAGCCGTAGCTGCGTTGGCCGCGTTCGCTCACCCCAGTCACTTACTGATGTAAGCTCCTGGGGACTCGGCTCTCTTGCCGCCTTGCTACAACTCCAATGACTTAGAGGATTACATTTTAATGTTATTTGAAGCCGTAGCTGCGTTGGCCGCGTTCGCTCACCCCAGTCACTTACTGATGTAAGCTCCTGGGGACTCGGCTCTCTTGCCGCCTTGCTACAACTCCAATGACTTAGAGGATTACATTTTAATGTTATTTGAAGCCGTAGCTGCGTTGGCCGCGTTCGCTCACCCCAGTTACTTACTGATGTAAGCTCCTGGGGACTCGGCTCTCTTGCCGCCTTGCTACAACTCCAATGACTTAGAGGATTACATTTTAATGTTATTTGAAGCCGTAGCTGCGTTGGCCGCGTTCGCTCACCCCAGTCACTTACTGATGTAAGCTCCTGGGGACTCGGCTCTCTTGCCGCCTTGCTACAACTCCAATGACTTAGAGGATTACATTTTAATGTTATTTGAAGCCGTAGCTGCGTCGACTGCGTTCGCTCACCCCAGTCACTTACTCGTGGAAGCGGCTCATCTACGGCTCAGTTTTGAGCCGTAATTCTTGTAAATTCCCTTTCAATGTTACGTCGGTTTGCAGCGTGGCGACGCGGCGGCTGGCGAATGCCAATTCCTGATGCTCGTGCAGCTTGTTTTGCCATTTTTCCGGCAACTGGTCCAGATGCTGATACAGCAGTTCCAGTGTCGGGTATTGGTTTAGCAAGGTCACGGCGGCTTTCGGGCCAATTCCGGCAACGCCAGGAATTTTACTGCTGCTTATGCCCGCTAATCCCCAATAGTCCGTTAGCTGACTCGGAAGCACGCCGAAGCTCGCCTGTACGAACGGCATATCCAGCCAGCGCTTTTGGAAGTAGTCCCGGATCTGCACGTTGGGCGCAAGCAGTTGGCAGTAGCCTTTGTCGGTAGAGACAATGGTTACCTGATGCCCGGCGGCGGCGACTTTTGCGGTCAGCGTCGCAGCGAGATCGTCCGCCTCCTGTCCGGCCGCGTGCCAGCAGGCAATCCCCATGCTTTCAAAATGACTTTTAAGCGTTGGCATCTCGGCAAACAGGTTGTCTGGCATCGGCGAGCGACCCGCCTTGTAGTCGGGCAGGCACTGGTGTCGCCAACTGTCGTGGCGATCGTCTTCGTCAAATACGGCGACCGCGTGCGTAGGCTGCGTATGCTGGATAAGCTGATTGATCGCGCTCTGGCAGCCGACCAGACAGGGTGAGCCCTGTACGGCATGAATGCGGCGAATGAGATTCAGCGCGTCGATGATGAGTAAGTGAATTTTCATCCCGAGAGGGTAACAGTAAATCGTTAAAATCGCATCGGGCTCGTCGATTTGCCCGACTCTGCGGTCGGAAATTGCGAGATGTCACCTAAACTAATTAAGCCAGGAGTCGCTGTTCCCCCATGGATTGGGAGGAACAGCGAAAGGCATGACCTACCTTAGGCACAGATCTCATAGCAGGGAACGTAGGCGGTACCCGGCAGCTTCATTCGGTGCTGGGCAACGAATCCCTGCAGCAGGCTGTCCATCTTTTTCATCAACAGCGGATCGCCGTGCAGCTTGAAGCGACCGTGTTTTTCAATTGCACGTATGCCCACCTCTTTCACGTTACCGGCCACGATGCCCGAGAAGGCGCGACGCAGCGCGGCGGCTAACTGTTCCGGTGGCTGATTGAGATGCAGGTTAAGATTCGCCATATTATCGTGGCTCGGCTCGAACGGCAGCTGTAAATCGGGCGCGATGCGAATCGACCAGTTAAAGCTGTAGGCATCCCCGCTGTTGCGACGGTTTTCTTTAACTAACGGCATCGCGCGTTTAAGCTGACGCGCGACCTCGGTCGGATCGTCGATGATAATGGTGTAATGCTTCTGCGCTTCATCACCCAGGGTCTCGCGAATAAAGGCATCGAGCACGGTGAAGTAGTCGGCGCTTTCCTTCGGACCGGTCAGGATCAGCGGTAATACCTGATCACTATTGGCCGGATCCATAAGAATGCCCAGCAGGTAGAGCAGCTCTTCGGCCGTTCCCACGCCGCCAGGGAAGATGATGATGCCGTGCGCAATACGCACAAAGGCCTCGAGACGCTTCTCGATATCCGGCATGATCACCAGCTCGTTTACCAGCGGGTTAGGCGGTTCGGCGGCAATAATAGAGGGTTCAGTCATACCAATAAAGCGGCTGTTTTTATAACGCTGCTGCGCGTGGCCGACTGAGGCGCCCTTCATCGGGGCCTCCATGGCGCCCGGGCCACAGCCGGTGCAGATATTCAGCTCGCGTAATCCGAGCTGGCTGCCGACGCTGCGCGCGTATTGGTATTCGATTTCATTGATCGAATGGCCGCCCCAGCACACCACCATATTCGGGTCTTCATCCAGATGCAGCGTGCGAGCGTTGCGCAGAATGGAGAACACCGTGTTGGTCAACTGAACCGAGTCGGTCAGGTCGAGGTCCTGATAGCGCCCCGCGCTGCTTATCTGCGCATTAACGAACACAATATCGCGCAGTACCGCAAACAGGTTTGCCTGCAGTGCGCGAATGATCCGCCCATCGACAAACGCCGCCTCGGGCGGATTAACCAGCTCAAGTTTGACGCCACGTTCGCGACGTAAGACGTTGATATCAAAATTTTCAAAGCGATCGAGTAATTCTTTGCTGCTGTCAGTCTGGCTGCCACTGTTAAGCACTGCCAAAGAACAGTTGCGGAAGAGGCGATATAAGTCGCTGCTCGCCGTGCGTTTGAGCATGTCCACTTCCAACTGAGACAACAAATCCATTGAGCCAAGTGGGCTAATATGTGTAATCAAAGTTGCTCCTTATTAACGCCGCGTTAAAGATGTTTTGCGAGCTTGTAATGCTTTAACAGTAAACCTGTCCATAGGCTTTTACCATTGCTGGCCGACTGACAGCTCAGTTCTTATACAAAGTGGGCGTTATTGCCTCACCAGCCGCGGATTTGCCGGCTCAAACAGGAAATTTGCCCGCCACGGATTGATATCCAGACCGCCGCGGCGGGTGTAGCGTGCATACACTGCCAGGCGAGTCGGCTGGCAGAAGCTCAGCAGATCGTTAAAGATGCGCTCAACGCACTGCTCGTGGAATTCGTTATGATTTCGGAACGACACCAGATAGCGCAGCAGGGCTTCGCGATCGATGGCCGGTCCACGATACTGAATTTGCACCGAACCCCAATCCGGCTGATGGGTGATCAGGCAGTTGGACTTCAGCAAATGGCTGACCAGCGTTTCATCGACGATTTTGTCGCTAGTGGCGTTGAGCAGGTAGTCGGTGCTGAACGCGTAATCGGTAATTTCAATGTCCTGTGCGTCGATACAAATACCGGCGAAGCGGCCAATTGGCGTGCCTTCAACCTCACTCAGCGGATTAAGTTTAACGCTGACCTTGCCCTCGGCACAGGCGCTGAGATCGCTTTCCAGCGTACGCTGAACGCTTTCCCAATCGCTGAATTTTGTCTGGTTGAAGCTATTGAGGTAGAGTTTAAAACTCTTGGACTCGATCAGGTTAACGCTATCGGCCTCCAGGCTGATCTCCCCCACCGCGACCTGCGGCAGGCCCTTGGCATTGAGCCACGAGAGTTCGTACAGGGTCCAGATATCAGCGCCGTGAAACGGCAGCGAGTCCGGATAGAGACCCAGCGGTTCGCGGTTCATGCTGCGCGGGACCGCCTGCAGCAGGGTGGCGTCGTAGCGATCGCGGTAAGGCGTAGCTTTGCCGAGTGTCAGTTGAGATAGAGCGGGGTTATCCTGATAGGAGGACATGCTGTCACCTTGATAAGAGATAGGTACAATACAAAATAAATTGCGTATAACCCTAGTTTAACGCACTGCTGACTCTGAAGATGAGAAAAAATATGGACCTTGATGTTTCACACGCCCTGCGAGGATTTACTCAGCGCTATGTTGACCTGTGGCAGCTAAAAACCGGCAATACTCCCGCCAGTGAAGAACTGCTTGGCGTTGATTCTCCGTGCGCGTTGAACAGCGATGAACAGCGCGTTTTTTGGCTGCCGCAGCCGTTTGTGCCGCCGTCTGAACTGGCTAACGTGGAACGTGCGCTCGATATACAGCTGCGCCAGGAGGCTCACGCTTTTTACACTACCCAGTTTGCCGGGGATATGCAGGCCAGCTATCTCGACCATCATTTTACGCTGGTGCAGGTGTGGAGTGAGGATGACTTTATCCGCCTGCAGGAAAATCTTATCGGCCATTTGCTCACCCAAAAACGCCTAAAGCTTTCACCTAGCGTTTTCCTGGCGACGACCGATTCCGAATTAACGCTGCTCTCGTTGTGTAATGTGACGGGCGACGTTATGCTCGAACAGTTCGGGAGCAAAAAACGAACGATTCTCTCGTCATCACTGGCCGAATTCCTTACAATGCTCGAGCCGCAAATATCCTGACAGTGCAGATGGGGAAAATTAGCTCGCATCCTTGTGAGAGATCTCTCACAAACCCTGTAAGAGATCTCTTATATTTCCTGCTAATAATTTCCATATGAATTATAACTTTATTTATAAAACAAAAAGTTAACCTATGGGTGCTGTTATGGTGGCTATGTAAGGATAATGTAAGTGATCCCGTTAGCCTTGCCACAAAGACCAAAATCGACGATTCTAAGTTTGTCGAATGGAAGGCATAGAACAGAACATCAGGATGATGGCTGTTGTATCAGGTAGGGGACGACTCAGGAAGAGTCAGGACGGCATCGGATTATGCCAGGAAGTTTCAGGACGAAGCAAGGGACACCTCCAGGACGGAGATTGAGAGCCAAAACAGGAGTTTGGCGGGTCAGGAAGGCTAAAGGACACACGTCAGGATGACGAGGACGATACGTCAGGATGAAAGTAGGACGCTGCAAAGGAAAGCTGGTTAGGATAACCGTAGGACAAGTTTTCACGGATTGAGCAGGGAGCACACAGGTAGCTGGATTGCTATAAAACGAACCGGGGGTACTGTGCAAACAGTACCCCCAACTTTTTGCACTCAATCTTTGCCTTTAAGCCGAGACTAGCCAATCGCCCCCAGGCTGTCTTGTGAGGTGCCCGGCGTTTTAGGCAGCAGAAACAGGGTAGCGCAAATATCCAGCAGATAGATTGCCGCCAGCAGGCTTATCGCTGCGCTAAAGGCGATTTGCGAGGCCAGCACGCCTATCACCAACGGTCCAAAACCACCGACCCCGCGTCCCAGATTGAACAACACGTTCTGCGCCGTTGCGCGGACGTTGACAGGATAGCTGTCAGAAATTAGCCCGCCGTAACCGCCAATCATGCCATTAACAAACATCCCCATCACCGCACCGGCAAACAGCATAATCGTCGGATCGGTCAACTGTGCATAAACCACCACCATGACTGCCGCGCCAATCTGATAAATCAGGAAAATCTTCCAACGCGCAAAGCGGTCAGACAGCACGCCAAACAGCCAAATGCCAAAGGTCATGCCCACCACGGTGACCGCGGTCCACAGGCCGGACTGGGTGAGCGAGAAGCCGAAATTTTTCGCCAGATAGCTGGGCATCCAGATCATCAGGCCGTAGTAGCCAAAATTTTGCACCGAGGTCAGGATCAGAATGCCCAGGCTGCATTTGACGGTGGCGCGGTCGTTAACCAGCAGGCGCAGGCGAGTCAGCAGCGAGGCCTGTTGAGTGGTCGATGACTGCTTAACGAATGCCTCAGGCTCGCCCATAGTGCGGCGGATCAGGAAAGAGGCGAGGGCGGGCAGCAGGCCAACCAGGAACATACCGCGCCAGCCGATAGAGCCTAGCAGGAGTGGAGTCAGAAACGCCGCCGCCAGCACGCCGAGCTGCCAGCCCATGCCCACATAGGCCGACGCGCGATTGCGCTTTTCTGCCGGCCATGCTTCGGCAATCAGCGCCATGCCAATGCCAAATTCCCCGCCGAGACCTACGCCAGCCAGCGTGCGATAGGCCAGCAGGTCCCAATAACCCTGAGCCACGGCGCACAGGCCGGTGAACAGCGAAAACATCAAAATGGTAAAGGTCAGTACGCGGATGCGGCCAAAGCGGTCACTGATTGGCCCAAAAATCACGCCGCCGAGCACGGCGCCAATCAGGGTCCAGGTCACCAGCGAGCCGCTTTGTTGGCCGCTTAGATGCAGTTCATGAGCAATGGCCGGCAGCATAAAGCCGAGGATCAGCAGATCAAAGCCGTCCATCGCATAGCCCGACACCGAGGCCATCATGGCTCTTAACGGGGTGGGGTGTTCTTTTATCGTCGATTTCGGGTTCGCAGGCATCTTTAAAGTCAGTTAATGTAAAGTGGGCCTATTTTGCCCGCTGGCCGATTGCAGCACCAGTATGAAAAACTGATAGTTGATTAATTGCGGCTATGCTTGATAAATAATCGACCGAGTTTTATCCGCCGTGCAGAAATTTGGGGCACTGCGGCTTCAGTGCTATGCTTTGCCCTTTCACGCGCTATCCCAACCCGCCCGTAGGCAATACAGAGAGTGATCGATGAGTACAGAAAACCAGGTTCGCGAATTATTGCTTAACATTGAGCAAGTTATGCGTGAGCTGTCTCTGTGGCAGCCAATGCCGCCAGAGCCAGAAGCGTTCGAAAGTCAGGAGCCTTTTTCCGTAGATACCATGTCGGCCGAACAGTGGCTACAGTGGGTGTTGATCCCGCGCATGCACGCACTTTTGGCCGCTGAAGCCAGTCTGCCGACCCGTTTTGCCATCACGCCTTATTATGAGATGGCTATGCCGGAGCAGGTGCGACTGCACAATGCGCTGCAACGTCTCGACGATTTACTGAATATAGAAGACTGACATGCTGGAAATTTTGTATCAGGACGAGCATCTGATCGCGGTGAACAAGCCCGCAGGGATGCTGGTTCACCGCAGCTGGCTTGACCGGCATGAAACCGTTTTTGTGATGCAGACGCTGCGTGACCAGATTGGTCAGCACGTATTTACCGTGCACCGCCTCGATAAGCCGACCTCGGGCGTGCTGCTGCTGGCGTTGTCGAGCGAGGTGGCACGTTTGCTGTCACAGCAGTTTGAACAGCATCAGATGAACAAGGTCTATCACGCGGTGGTGCGCGGGTTTGTGCCGCAGGACGGCACCGTCGACTATGCCCTGACGGAAGAGCAGGACAAGATTGCCGACAAGTTTGCCAGTGAGGATAAACCGCCGCAGCCTGCGGTCAGCCATTATCGCGTATTGGCGCAAAAAGAGATGCCGGTCGCGATAGGCAAATATGAGACCGCGCGCTACAGCCTGGTTGAACTGAAGCCGGAAACCGGCCGCAAGCACCAGCTGCGTCGGCACATGTCGCACCTGCGTCATCCGATTATTGGCGATACCGCGCACGGCGATCTCAAGCAGAACCGCGGCATGGCGCAGCATTTTGGCTGCCCGGGACTCATGCTGCACGCCAGCCATATGCAGCTGATGCATCCGGTGACCGGTGAGCCGCTGACGCTTACCGCACAGTGGGATACCCGCTGGCAGCAGTTGGTTGAGCGTTTCGAATGGCTGGGTTGCGTAGGTGAGTTAGAAAGGGTTGAAGTTCCTGAGCAGGCGGGTCAGGATAGCTAACCATTTAGGTTTAAGAGAGGGAGATTCGGCATGGCTGAGATTGGTATTTTTGTTGGCACCGTTTATGGAAACGCCTTGCTGGTGGCGGAAGAAGCGGAAACGCTGCTCAAGAAGCTCGGACATCAGGTCAAGGTATTTGAAGAGGGAACGCTTGAGGCCTGGCAATACTATCGCCATCACTATGTGTTAATCGTGACTTCAACCACCGGTCAGGCCGATCTCCCCGACAGCATTGCGCCGCTGTATGAGGATATTCGTGAAAAGGTCGGTTATCAGCCCGAGCTGCGTTATGGCCTGATTGCACTGGGCGACAGCAGCTACGATCACTTCTGCGGCGGCGGCCATAAAATGGATGACCTGCTGCAAGAGCAGGGCGCCAACCGTATTGGTGAACTGCTGGAAATCGACGCGATTGAACATCCAGAACCTGAGCGAGTGGCACTGCCGTGGGTGACTCAGTGGGCCACGCTAATTAAATAAGACCCGTCATCTTTCGAGCCGCAGACGCGTTGGCTTCCTTCGCGTACCCCAGTCACTTACTAGTGTAAGCTCCTGGGGATACACTCAGTTGCCGCCTTCCTGCAACTCGAAATCTTAGGGTCTTAAAACGACCCGTCATCTTTCGAGCTGCAGACGCGTTGGCTTCCTTCGCGTACCCCAGTCACTGACTTGTAACCCCAGCTGCTTACGCGGTAAGCGACTGGGGTTTATTTTTTTCTTAAAATAAATGACTTATCTACCGCTGGTCAGTTTTTCCAGATCGGATTCGATCTCGGAAATCTTGTTGGCCACCACGGATTCGAGGTGGCGCAGATCGTCGAGAATTTTACGCTTAAGATCGACTTCAATTTGCTCGCGCTGGCAGATTTGGTCCAGCTCGTCGATGACATAACGCAAATTTGGGCTGATCTCGTTAATCTCTTTGTAACCCTGACCGGCATTGTCTGCGGCAATGGTTTTACGCTGACGCGGATATTTGAATTTTACGCTTTTAGCAAAAAACTCACCCTTGTCTTTACGGAAGTAGATTTTCAGAATGTCGTTATTGGCTTCTTGACGCAGGCTATAGCGATCCACGTCATCAGGAGTGTTGATCCCCAAGCCTTTAAGGTTGTCGTACATGCGGCACCATCCTTTTGTTGTTTAAACTTATCTTTGTTTACGTCAGAAGGGCTTTTCTCCTCGCCGTTAATGCGAATGAGAGAAAAGCCAGGCACTACTTGTATCATATTTTATCGAATGGATTGAGGACCTCGGTCAATCTACGTTCGATTTCCCGGCGGGTGTGCTTGTCTAACGCCCGGCGCTCCTTGTTGGCCAGAATAAACAAGTCTTCTACCCGCTCGCCGATGGTCGAGATCCTCGCGCCGTGCAGCGACAGCCCCAAATCTGAGAACACTTCCCCCACGCGAGCCAGCAGGCCGGGTTGGTCAAGCGCCACCAGCTCCATATACGTTTTACGCTCGGTGTGCGTTGGCAGGAAGCTGACCTCGGTCGGTACGCTGAAGTTACGCAGCTTGGAGGAAGGACGCCGCGCCCGCGGTGGCTGATAGGCCTGTAACATCGCCTGCTCCAGCGCAAAACGGGTCGACTCATGGCGGTCCTGCGCCAGCGGATTGCCGTCCGGCTCGAGTACAATAAAGGTGTCCATCGCCATGCCGTCGCGGTTGGTAAAGATCTGCGCGTCGTGGATGCTCAGATTACGCCTGTCCAGCTCGCCGGCGACGGCGGCAAACAGATAAGGTTTGTCCGGACTCCAGATGAAGATCTCAGTGCCGCCGCGCGTTGCCTGATGGCTGACCAACACCAGCGGTTTGGTCGAATCATGATCCAGCAGGTGGCGCGCGTGCCAGGCCAGCTGGTTCGGCGTATGGCGCAGGAAGTAATCGGAACGGCAGCGGCTCCAGATCTGGTGCAGCGCCTCCTCATCAATATTGTCCATCCGCAGCAGTGCCAGGGCCTGCAGTCGATGATGGCGCACCCTTTCGCGCAGATCTGGCGTGTGCTGCGCGCCGCGACGCAGCTGTTTTTCGGTGGCAAAATACAGCTCGCGTATCAGGCTCTGTTTCCAGCTGTTCCACAGCGTTTCATTGGTCGCACAGATATCAGCTACCGTCAGGCAGACCAAATAACGCAGGCGGTTTTCGGTCTTCATCTCGGCGGCAAAGTGCTGTATTTCAGTGGGATCTTGAATATCGCGACGCTGCGCGGTAACCGACATCAGCAGGTGGCAGCGCACCAGCCAGGAAACCAGCTGGCTGTCGTTTGAGCTTAGCCCATGCAGCTCGGCAAACTCTTGCGCATCGTGGGCGCCGAGCACCGAGTGATCGCCGCCGCGACCTTTAGCAATGTCATGAAACAGTGCCGCCATCAGCAGCAGCTCCGGCTGCGGCAGGCGCGGGAACAGGTCAACGCACAGCGGATGACGCGGGCGAGTGTTCTCGTCGGCAAAGCTTTCGAGCTTTTGCAGCACGCGCACGGTGTGTTCATCAACGGTATAGGCGTGGAACAGGTCAAACTGCATCTGGCCCACGATCAGCCCCCACTGCGGCATATAGGCCCACAGCACGCTGTGTCGATGCATCGGCACCAGGGCGCGGCTCACCGCACCCGGATGGCGCAAAATAGCCATAAAGATTTCACGCGCTTCGGGGATCATACACAGCGGCGTTTGCAGGTGACGACGGGTGCGGCGCAGCAGGCGCACGGTGGTCGAGTAAAGGCCTTTGATCTCACGGTGACGGACCATCAGATAAAACATGCTGATAATCGCCTGCGGTTCGCGATCAAACAGCGTCTCGTCGCGCACGTCGATCAGGTCACCGCGCAGCTGGAAGTTGTGGTCCAGCGGTCGCGGTTTCTCATTAGGCCCAATCGCCAGAATCGCCTCATCAAACAGCTGCAGCAGCATCTGGTTCAATTCGCCGACGCGGCGGGTCATGCGATAGAAGTCTTTCATCATCCGCTCGACCGGCTCATTGCCCTCGCCCTGATATTGCAGCAGCTGGGCGACGTTGAGCTGGCGGTCGAACAGCAGGCGATTATCGTAGCGGTTGAGGATCAGATGCAGGGCAAAGCGGATGCGCCACAGGAAGCTCTGACACTCATTTATTTCGTTACGTTCGGCCTTGGTTAAAAAGCCGAAGCTGACCATTTCATCCAGCGAGGTGGCGCCAAAGTGGCGACGTGCAACCCACAGCAGAGTGTGGATATCGCGCAGGCCGCCAGGGCTGCTTTTGATATCCGGCTCGAGGTTATAGCTGGTGCCGTGATAGCGCTGGTGGCGTTCGTTCTGTTCGTCAATTTTTGCCCGGAAGAAGGTCGGCGAAGGCCAAAAACCGTCGCTGAAAATGTGCTTCTGCATATTCAGAAACAGCGCCACGTCGCCGCAAATCAGCCGCGATTCGATCAGGTTGGTCGCCACGGTCAGATCCGCCAGGCCTTCCAGCAAACACTCTTCCAGCGTGCGCACGCTGTGACCCACTTCCAGCTTCAGGTCCCACAGTAGGGTGATCAGTTCGCCGATGCGCTGCGCCTGATCGTCTTTAAGCCTTCTCTGGCTGAGCACTAATACGTCGATGTCTGAAAGCGGGTGCAGCTCACCGCGACCGTAGCCGCCGACTGCCACCATGGCAGTTTCAGGCACTTTATCGAAGCCGTAGAAAATCCACAGGCGTTGCAGCATCTGATCGATGTAGAGTGCGCGTGCGGCGACCAGCTCTTCAACGCGCTGCCCGCAGTTAAACGCCTCGGCCAGCCAAAGCTGGAACTCTTCCATGTGCTGTTTTAGCGACTGGCGATCCAGCTCTTCATCTTTGTAGGTAGAAGGCGAGGGCGGTTTTTCGGGAAATGCGCGAGTGATCTCGACCGGCAAGGGCAGGGCCAGGTGGATAAGATTTTTAGACAGAAATGAATCAGACATAAGTGCGTAGCCCTGCATTGAAAGAGTAAGACGACCAGACACGATGTTAAAAAGCCGACTGTTTAGCCGGCTTCGAGAGTGGGTGAAGACTTAATTTGCCGCGGTGGTCTCATGCACCAAAATGTTCGGCAGCGTTTCGTCTTTACGCAGTGTCATAATCTCACAGCCGTTGTCGGTCACCACCAGAGTGTGCTCGTACTGCGCAGACAGACTGCGGTCCTGAGTTTTCACCGTCCAGCCGTCTTTCATGGTGCGAATACGGAAACCGCCCACGTTGACCATTGGCTCAATGGTGAACGCCATGCCCGCTTGCAGCACTACGCCGCCGTCGTCGCCGTCATAGTGCAGCACCTGCGGCTCTTCGTGGAAGCCCTCGCCGATGCCGTGTCCGCAGTAATCGCGCACCACCGAGAACTTCTCAGCCTCAACAAACTGCTGAATGGCCTTGCCCAGCGTGCGCAGGCGAATGCCCGGCTTAACCATTTTCAGCGCCAGGTACAGGCTCTCCTGCGTCACACGGCACAGGCGTGCGCCCAGAATAGTCGGTTTGCCGACGATAAACATGGTCGAGGTGTCGCCGTGGAAGCCGTCTTTAATCACCGTGACGTCGATGTTAACAATGTCACCGTCTTTCAGCAGGCGTTCTTCGCTTGGAATACCGTGACACACCACTTCGTTGATTGAAATGCAGACCGATTTCGGGAAGCCGTGGTAGCCCAGACAGGCTGGGATTGCCTGCTGTGTTACGGTGATATGCTCATGGCAGATGCGATCGAGCTCGGCGGTGCTGACGCCGGGTTTCATGTGCGGCTCAATGATCTCCAGCACTTCCGCGGCCAGGCGGCCAGCGACGCGCATTTTTTCGATGTCTTGCGGTGTTTTAATTGAAATTGCCATTAAAGAATCCTGCGGGTGTCCTGTTTTTGACGACCTTGATTGAAACAGCCTTTATTTATGCCTGCCGGTCGACAATAATAGTAGATGGACTCATGGTATCAGCCCTGTTCTGAGCTGCCAAATTATCATTCTTCAGCCGCGCTTTTGTTTAAGTTTAGTTGGTTTCCCAGCCAAATTTATGGTATAAAGCGCGCCGGCAATCACTGTATTGTCTTTGCAAAAAGGCCAAGGCCTATTGCAGCAGGCAGAAAGTGAATGAGCCAAATACTCACTCATTTGTGTACTTATTAATTAAATAAGTAATAACACACACGTATCGACACCTGCGCCGGGGTGCTCTGGGATCGCCGTCTACGATGGCTTTTTACGGGGTCGGTTGCATGGGATACGTGGAGGCATAACCCCAAACATTTACTATAGAGGTTTTATCATGGCAACTGTTTCCATGCGCGACATGCTCAAGGCCGGTGTACACTTCGGTCACCAGACCCGTTACTGGAACCCGAAAATGAAGCCATTCATCTTCGGCGCTCGTAACAAGGTTCACATCATCAACCTTGAGAAGACCGTACCAATGTTCAACGAAGCCCTGGCTGAGTTGACCAAGATCTCTTCCCGTAAAGGTAAGATCCTGTTCGTTGGTACCAAACGCGCAGCAAGCGAAGCGGTAAAAGACGCTGCACACAACTGCGACCAGTTCTTCGTGAACCATCGCTGGTTGGGCGGCATGCTGACTAACTGGAAAACCGTTCGTCAGTCCATCAAGCGTCTGAAAGATCTGGAAATCCAATCACAAGACGGCACTTTCGAAAAGCTGACCAAAAAAGAAGCTCTGATGCGTACCCGCGAGCTTGCGAAGCTGGAAAATAGCCTGGGCGGTATCAAGGATATGGGTGGTCTTCCTGATGCACTGTTTGTTGTCGATGCCGACCACGAACACATTGCAATCAAAGAAGCTAACAACCTGGGTATCCCGGTATTCGCTATTGTTGATACCAACTCCGATCCGGATGGCGTTGACTTCGTTATCCCTGGTAACGATGACGCAATCCGTGCAGTGAATCTGTACCTGAGCGCCGTTGCTGCCACTGTTCGTGAAGGCCGTTCTCAAGATCTGGCTGTTCAGGCAGAAGAAAGCTTCGTAGAAGCTGAATAATAAGGACTGTTCCGATGCCCTTGCGGGTAAGGACCTTATTAACCAGGTATTGAATATGTTGGTTAGGGGGCCTTAATTGGCCCCCTTTGCTTATCTTAAATGCGAGAAATATCTCACTGCAAAACGATTTTTTGCACTGGGATAATTGAGGAAACTACAATGGCTGATATTACCGCTGCCCTGGTAAAAGAACTGCGCGAACGTACTGGCGCTGGCATGATGGACTGCAAAAAAGCGCTGGTTGAAGCTAACGGCGACATCGAGCTGTCTATCGAAAACATGCGTAAATCTGGTGCGATCAAAGCTGCTAAGAAAGCAGGCAACGTAGCTGCTGACGGCGTGATCAAAACCAAAATCGAAGGCAACTACGGTCTGATTCTGGAAGTTAACTGCCAGACTGACTTCGTTGCTAAAGATGCCGGTTTCCAGGCGTTCGCTGACAAAGTGCTGGACGCTGCTTTGGCAGGCAAAATCACTGATATCGAAGTCCTGAAAGCTCAGTTCGAAGAAGAGCGCGTGGCTTTGGTTGCTAAAATCGGTGAGAACATCAACATTCGCCGTATCTCTGCTCTGGAAGGCGACATTCTGGGTAGCTACCTGCACGGTGCTCGCATCGGTGTTCTGGTTTCTGCTAAAGGCGCTGACGAAGAACTGGTTAAGCAAATCGCTATGCACGTTGCTGCAAGCAAGCCAGAATTCGTTAAGCCAGAAGACGTTTCTGCAGAAGTAGTAGAAAAAGAGTATCAGGTTCAGCTGGACATCGCACTGCAGTCTGGCAAGCCAAAAGAAATCGCAGAGAAAATGGTTGAAGGCCGCATGAAGAAATTCACCGGCGAAGTTTCTCTGACCGGCCAGCCTTTCGTTATCGAGCCAAGCAAAACGGTTGCTCAGGTTCTGAAAGAGCACAACGCTGACGTTGTTAACTTCATCCGCTTTGAAGTGGGCGAAGGCATCCAGAAAGCTGAGACTGACTTTGCTGCAGAAGTTGCTGCAATGAGCAAACAGTCTTAATACTGGATTGATGTTAAAATGGAACCGCTATAATTGGCGGTTCCGTTTTATCTAGCCTTGAAATATCCAAGGGTTTACCCCTCTAGCAGTTACGTCAGACCGCAGTTTTGTCTGATCTCATCACAGGATTTGTGATGCAAAAAAAACGACCATCCCATTACGACACATTGCTTCTTAGGACAGACACCATGGCTACCAATGCGAAACCCGTTTATCAGCGTATCCTGCTAAAACTCAGTGGCGAAGCCCTGCAGGGCAGTGAAGGTTTTGGTATCGATGCGAGCGTTTTGGATCGCATGGCACAGGAAGTTAAAGAGCTGGTTGAGCTGGGCATCCAGGTGGGTGTCGTGATTGGCGGCGGGAACCTGTTCCGCGGTGCTGGTCTTGCTCAGGCAGGAATGAACCGGGTAGTGGGCGATCACATGGGAATGCTGGCCACGGTAATGAATGGTCTGGCAATGCGTGATGCACTGCACCGTGCCTATGTGAATGCGCGCCTGATGTCGGCAATTCCGCTTAACGGCGTTTGCGACAACTACAGCTGGGCCGAAGCTATCAGCCTGCTGCGTAACAACCGCGTGGTAATTTTTGCAGCCGGTACCGGCAACCCCTTCTTTACTACCGATTCTGCGGCCTGTTTACGCGGGATTGAAATCGAAGCCGACGTGGTTCTGAAAGCGACCAAGGTCGACGGCGTGTTCTCCGCCGATCCGGTGAAACACCCGGACGCAACGATGTTTGACCACCTGACCTACACCGAAGTATTGGATAAAGAATTAAAAGTCATGGACCTGGCTGCGTTTACGCTGGCTCGTGACCACAATCTGCCAATTCGCGTTTTCAACATGAACAAACCCGGCGCCCTGCGTCGCGTGGTGATGGGTGAAAACGAAGGTACGCTGATTTCTAAAGGCGAATAACCGGCTGTCCCTATAGACGAAAGTTTTAGACGACAGTTAAAGGCGACAGCTTTAGACGTTAGTGTCAGAAGATCATTTTGTATTTTCACGGACTATACTTAGACTATGGTCTGCCGAGTAATCCGTTTCCAAAGGTTCGCAACGTGATAAATGAAATCAGTAACGATGCTAAAACTCGCATGGGTAAATGCGTAGAAGCATTCGAAAACAACATCAACAAGATCCGCACCGGCCGTGCTCATCCGAGCCTCCTCGACAATATCCATGTTGATTATTACGGCTCTAAAACCCCACTGCGCCAGTTGGCTAACGTGGTGGTAGAAGATTCCCGTATGCTGGCCGTGACCGTATTTGACCGCTCCGTTAGCGCCGCGGTAGAAAAAGCCATCATGACCTCAGACCTGGGCCTGAACCCGATGTCTGCCGGTAGCACCATCCGCGTTCCACTGCCTGCGCTGACCGAAGAGCGTCGTAAGGATCTGATCAAGATCGTACGTGGCGAAGCCGAGCAGGGCCGTGTTTCCGTGCGTAACGTGCGCCGCGATGCCAACGATAAAGTCAAAGCGTTGCTGAAAGACAAAGAGATCAGCGAAGATGAAGATCGTCGTTCACAGGACGATATTCAGAAGATGACCGATGTCTTCATCAAGTCAATCGACAAAGCGTTGAGCGAGAAAGAAGCCGAGTTGATGGAATTCTAATCACTCCGCCAGCCGTTCCCGAAGCGCCGCATTAGCGGCGCTTTATTTTTTTAAAATCGTCATTTCCCTAAAATCTCCCCTACTTAATTGTAAGTTAAGAAATTATCAATAAAATAGGCAGCATTCCGTCGTAGTGGACCTCAGTCTTTGGTGCTTGAATCTGATAGACAAGCGGCCCATTGAGTAACAGACTGTGTCATCTTCGATAATGACTATCGCTATACTGAGTACCTTCATGAAGCAACTGACTATTCTTGGCTCCACGGGTTCTGTTGGCCGCAGCACGCTTTCCGTTGTGCGTTCCAACCCTGATGCCTTTAGCGTTCGTGCGCTGGTCGCCGGAAATAACGTTCAGATCATGGCCGAACAATGCCTTGAGTTTTCCCCGCAATATGCCGCGATGGCTGACGAAACGTCTGCCGCAGCGCTGCGTCTTATTCTGCAAGAGCAGGGCTGCCAGACCGAGGTATTATCCGGCATCCATGCCGCCTGCGAACTGGCCGCTCTGGACGACGTCGATCAGGTGATGTCAGCCATCGTCGGCGCAGCGGGCCTGTTGCCTACGCTGGCGGCGGTAAAAGCCGGTAAACGCGTGCTGTTGGCCAATAAAGAATCCCTGGTGACCTGCGGTCGCATTTTTATGGATGCGGTGCGCGAGAGCCACAGTCAGCTCCTGCCGATCGACAGCGAACACAACGCTATTTTTCAGAGCATGCCGGAAAAAGTACAGCAGCAAATGGGCTATGCGTCGCTGGCAGACAACGGCGTTTCGCGTATTATTCTGACCGGTTCTGGTGGCCCGTTCCGCGAACTTCCGCTGGCAGAGTTTGCCGCCGTGACGCCTGAGCGCGCCTGCGCTCACCCTAACTGGTCAATGGGTCGCAAGATTTCTGTCGATTCAGCCACCATGATGAATAAAGGCCTGGAGTACATCGAGGCGCGCTGGTTATTCAACGCCTCGGCGGAACAGATGGAGGTGATTATTCATCCCCAGTCGGTTATCCATTCCATGGTGCGTTACATCGACGGCAGCGTGTTGGCACAGCTGGGCTCACCGGATATGCGTACGCCGATTGCCCACGCGATGGCGTTTCCCGCCAGGGCCGCCGCGGGCGTTGAGCCACTGAATTTCTGCACCATGGGCGCGTTGACCTTCAATGAGCCAGACTATGTGCGTTATCCGTGCCTGAAGCTGGCAATTGACGCCAGTCGCACCGGCCAGTCAGCCACCACGGCGCTGAACGCGGCCAATGAGGTCTCCGTCGCGGCGTTCCTCGCGGGACAGATCCGCTTCCCGGACATTGCCAGAATCAACCAAAGCATTCTCGAAAAATCACTGCCAGCAGAACCCGCCAGCGTAGAGGAGGTTTTAGCCATAGATCGATCTGCGAGGGAAGGCGCATTCTTGTTATTAAAGACATTTACTCTATAAAAATGTGCACCACGGGTTGAGGTAATTTGTTAGGACAACGTTGAAATGATATAGTCTGCGCCTCCTGATTACGCATCTTTGCGTTTTATGGCCGTACTCGCTCATTTTGTACGTTGGTAGTCAGGTGAGGCCGTGCCTGATGGGTTTACGGCTTTTTTACGCGCACGCTTCATCATGCACGCGAATGCAAGGTTTCAGGTGACGTCGTTAATTCTATCTGAAGGAAAAGAGTACGGGTTATGTCGCTCGAAAATCAACAAATGACTGAGTCAACTTGTCTGCAACCGCGCCATGTCGCCATTATTATGGATGGCAACGGCCGCTGGGCGAAACGCCAGGGAAAAATGCGGATCTTTGGTCATAAAGCGGGAGTAAAGTCCGTACGTAAAGCCGTAAGCTTTGCTGCAAGCCATCACTTAGATGCGCTCACGCTTTATGCCTTCAGCAGTGAGAACTGGAACCGACCGATTCAGGAAGTCTCTGCGCTGATGCAGCTTTTTATTCGTGCGTTAAACAGCGAAGTAAAAAGCCTGCACAAGCACAATGTACGCCTGCGGGTTATCGGCGATGTGAGCCGTTTTAGCCAGCGGTTGCAGGACATGATAAAGCGGTCGGAGACGCTAACACAAAACAACGATGGCCTAACGCTTAACATTGCTGCCAACTATGGCGGACGTTGGGATATCATTGAAGGTGTAAAGAAGCTGGCAGGTCAGGTTGAAGCTGGTACACTTCGGGCGGACCAAATCACGGAAGAGGCACTTGGTGCTTCAGTTTGTATGAGTGAGCTGGCACCCGTTGACCTGGTGATCAGAACCGGTGGGGAACATCGTATCAGTAATTTTCTGCTGTGGCAGATAGCCTACGCAGAGCTTTACTTTACTGACGTCCTCTGGCCTGATTTTGATGAAATTGTCTTTGAAGGTGCGCTGAATGCTTTTGCACAACGCGAGCGTCGCTTCGGGGGGACTACACCTATCGGCGCCGATGCGTCCTAGGGAGAACTTTTGCTGAAGTATCGCATTATTACAGCTTTGATTTTGATTCCTCTGGTCATCGCTGCGCTATTTTTATTGCCACCTGTCGGTTTTGCGGTAGTCACTATCGTGGTGTGTATGTTAGCGGCGTGGGAATGGGGACAGTTTGCCGGGTATAAGTCACGCACCCAACGCGTATGGTTAGCGATCGTTTGCGGCTTTATATTAACCGCCATGATGTTGAGTCTTCCTGCCTATCAGCAGTCGGTTCATCTGCTACAAATTAGCGGTTCGCTATGGCTGGCACTGGCCTGGTGGATACTGGCATTGGTGCTGGTTGTTTCATATCCCGCTTCTGCCGCTGCGTGGCGCAACTCGCGAGCCGTGAAACTTATCTTTGGTTTGTTGACCATTGTGCCGTTCTTTTGGGGCATGCTGTCACTGCGCCTTTATGGCTACGCAGAAAACCATTATAACGGCTCGTGGTGGCTGCTGTACGTGATGCTGCTGGTTTGGGGGGCTGATTCCGGCGCCTATCTGTTTGGCAGACTGTTTGGCAAACACAAGCTGGCGCCAAAAGTGTCCCCGGGTAAGACCTGGGAAGGTCTGGTGGGCGGTCTGTTGACCTCGGCCCTGATATCCTGGCTGTTTGGGCGCTACGTGCCGTTGAATGTTGTTCCTGTAACCCTGTTAATTTGTTCTGTTATTGCCGCACTGGCCTCTGTTCTCGGCGATTTAACCGAAAGCATGTTCAAGCGTGAAGCAGGGATTAAAGACAGTGGTAATTTAATACCTGGCCACGGCGGGATTATGGATCGTATTGATAGCCTAACCGCTGCGGTACCGGTTTTTGCCTGTCTGATGCTGTTGGTGTATTAACCTTCTGCCCGCGGCAGTTTTTAAGGAATAGTTAGGATTATGATGAACATACTCTGGAGCCTGGCCGCCTTTATCGTTGCATTGGGGGTGCTAATCACCGTGCATGAATTCGGCCATTTCTGGGTTGCTCGTCGCTGTGGTGTGCACGTGGAACGTTTCTCTGTGGGTTTTGGCAAGGCGCTGTTTCGCCGCACCGACAAGCAGGGCACCGAATACGTGCTGGCCCTCATCCCGCTGGGCGGCTACGTCAAGATGCTCGATGAGCGTGTTGAATCGGTCGCCCCAGAACTTCTGCATAAATCCTTCAATAACAAAACCGTCTGGCAACGCGCCGCAATTATTAGCGCGGGTCCTATCGCCAACTTCATTTTCGCCGTTTTCGCCTACTGGCTGGTATTCATCATCGGGGTTCCTAGCGTGCGACCGGTGGTGGGGGAAATCACCCCGCAGTCCGTGGCGGCGCAGTCCAATATTTTGCCCGGTATGGAACTTAAGTCGGTTGCCGGTATCGAAACGCCTGATTGGGATGCGGTTCGCATGGCGCTGATTGGTGAAATTGGCGATGCAAAAACCACCGTCGGGGTTGCGCCGTTTGGCTCCTCGCAAGTGGTTGAGAAACAGCTCGATCTCAATGCCTGGCACTTTGATCCAGAAAAACAGGATCCTGTCGTGGCGCTGGGGATTATTCCTCTTGGCCCACGGATAGAATCCGTTCTGGCTCAGGTACAGGCCGACTCGGCTGCGCAGAAAGCGGGTTTGCAAGCGGGAGACCGGATCGTTAAAGTTGATGGTCAGGTTTTAGTAAGTTGGCAAGCTTTTGCGCTTCAGGTGCGCGATAATCCGGGCAAATCAATGTCAGTAGACGTTGAGCGTAACGGGAACCCGTTGAACTTAACGCTGATACCAGACACTAAATCAGTGGGTAAAGGACAGGTGCAGGGATTTGCCGGGGTAGTTCCAAAAATTATCCCGTTACCCGATGAGTATAAAACGATTCGCCAGTATGGGCCGTTTGTCGCATTTTATCAGGCAGGGGATAAAACCTGGCAACTGATGAAATTAACGGTCAATATGCTGGGCAAGTTAATAACCGGCGATGTGAAGCTGAATAATCTGAGTGGCCCTATCTCCATCGCACAGGGCGCCGGATTGTCAGCGGAGTATGGATTAGTGTACTACCTGATGTTTTTGGCATTGATAAGTGTCAATCTCGGTATTATCAATCTGTTCCCATTACCGGTGTTAGATGGTGGTCACCTGCTGTTTCTGGCAATAGAAAAGCTTAAAGGTGGACCAGTTTCCGAGCGAGTTCAAGACTTCAGTTACCGCATTGGCTCCATATTGCTGGTGTTGTTGATGGGGCTTGCACTTTTCAATGATTTCTCCCGTCTTTAAGGCGGAGATTAGGTTAGGAAGACGCATAACAACGATGGCGATCAAAAAGTTGCTCATAGCGTCGCTGCTGTTTGGCAGCGCGACCGTATACGGCGCAGACGGATTCGTAGTGAAAGATATTCATTTCGAAGGCCTCCAGCGCGTTGCCGTCGGTGCGGCGTTACTCAATATGCCGGTTCGCGTAGGTGATACAGTTACCGACGATGACATCAGTAATACCATTCGCGCACTGTTTGCCACTGGCAACTTTGAGGACGTTCGCGTTCTGCGTGATGGCGATACGCTGATTGTTCAAGTCAAAGAGCGCCCAACCATCGCCAGCATCACTTTCTCCGGCAATAAAGCGGTGAAAGATGACATGCTTAAACAGAACCTCGACGCCTCTGGCGTTCGGGTTGGCGACGCGCTTGACCGTACACAGGTCTCGAACATCGAGAAGGGTCTTGAAGACTTCTACTACAGCGTCGGTAAGTACAGCGCGTCGGTAAAAGCCGTCGTGACTCCTTTGCCGCGCAACCGCGTTGACTTGAAACTGGTATTTACCGAAGGCTTGTCTGCTCAAATCCAGCAGATCAACATCGTCGGTAACCACGCATTCAGCACCGACCAATTAGTTTCCCAGTTCCAGCTGCGCGACGAAGTGCCGTGGTGGAACGTTATCGGGGATCGTAAATATCAGAAGCAAAAGCTTTCTGGTGACCTCGAAACCTTACGCAGTTACTACCTCGATCGCGGCTATGCACGCTTTAACATCGACTCGACTCAGGTCAGCCTGACGCCGGACAAGAAGGGGATTTATATCACCCTGAACGTTCACGAAGGCGATCAGTACAAGGTTGCCGGTGTTCAAGTAGCGGGTAACATGCAGGGTCACTCGGCTGAAATTGAAAACCTGAGCAAAATAAGCAACGGTGAGCTCTACAGCGGCGCTAAAGTGACCAAGATCGAGAAAGACATCAAGGAACTGCTTGGCCGCTACGGCTACGCGTATCCAACGGTCAACACGCAGCCTGAAATTAACGATAAAGATAAAACCGTTATTCTGCATATCAACGTGGATGCCGGTAACCGTTACTACGTTCGCCACGTGCGCTTTGAAGGTAATGACACCAGCAAAGACAGCGTGCTTCGTCGTGAAATGCGTCAGATGGAAGGTGCATGGCTCGGCAGCGATTTAGTAGACAAAGGTAAAGAGCGTCTGAACCGTCTGGGCTACTTCGATACCGTTGATGTTGAAACTCAGCGCGTACCGGGCACCACCGACCAGGTTGACGTGGTTTACAAAGTTAAAGAGCGTAACACCGGTACCTTTAACTTTGGCGTAGGTTACGGCTCCGAAAGCGGCGTTAGCTTTACCGTGGGCGTTCAGCAGGACAACTGGTTAGGTACCGGTTATCAGGCTGGCATCACCGGTACGAAAAACGACTACCAAACCTATACCGAACTGACCGTCACCAACCCGTACTTCACGGTTGACGGCGTGAGCCTCGGTGGTCGCCTGTTCTACAACGACTTTAAAGCCGACGATGCCGACCTGTCCGAGTATACCAACCGCAGTTACGGTTTCGGCACTACGCTGGGCTTCCCGGTCAACGAGAATAACTCGCTGCGCCTGGGTGCGGACTACGTCCACAATGACCTGTCCAACATGGAACCTCAGGTGGCGATGTTCCGCTATCTGAACAGCGTGGGCAAAAACCCGAGCGTCGTGGCGGGTGAGAACCAGTCGGACGCAAGCTACAGCGCCGATGACTTCTTCCTGACTACCGGCTGGGGTTATAATAACCTTGACCGCGGCTTCTTCCCGACGGCCGGTACTAAAGCCAGCCTGAGCGGTAAAATCACCGTTCCGGGCTCAAGCAACAAGTATTACAAGATCACCTTCGACGCGACCAGCTACCTGCCACTGACCGAAAGTCACAAGTGGGTGCTGATGGGCCGCGCTCGTGCCGGTTATGCTGACGGCTTTGGTGGTAAAGAAGTGCCGTTTTACGATAACTTCTATGCCGGTGGTTCAAGCAGCGTCCGTGGTTTCCAGTCGAACACCATCGGTCCTAAAGCGGCTTATTACAACTGTGCTTCAGGTGCGACCTCTTACAACGGCTGCCCGGTGACCAACTCTAACGATGCGGTCGGCGGTAATGCCATGGGGCTGTTGAGCGCCGAGCTTATCGTTCCTACGCCGTTCGTGGGTGATAAATATGTTAACTCACTGCGTACCTCGGTGTTCGTCGACTCCGGTACCGTGTGGGATACTAACTGGCACAATACCGCTGAGACCATTGCAGCCGGTATTCCTGACTACAGTAAGCCAGGCAACATTCGTGCTTCATCCGGTGTGGCATTGCAGTGGCAGTCTCCGTTAGGACCGCTGTCATTCTCTTATGCGCAGCCAATCAAGAAATACGAAGGTGATAAGCCAGAACAGTTCCAGTTTAACATCGGTCAAACGTGGTAATCTGTAACAACGACTGAGACTTATCAGCAGGATCGTAAAGGCCTGAGTGGCTAACACTCAGGCCTGATGCGTAAAATACGGTGCTTTTGGGCACCAATGGGTGATTGAAGGAGTTTATAGTGAAAAAGTGGTTATACGCCGCAGGCCTCGGATTAGTTATGGCTGCTTCAGCTAGCGTTCAGGCTGCTGATAAAATTGGTGTTGTAAACGTTCAAGAAGTTTTCCAACAAATGCCTGCTCGTGAAGCCGTTGCTAAACAGCTTGAAAACGAATTCAAAGGTCGTGCAACTGCACTTCAGGCTCAGGAAACGGCTCTGCAATCTCAGATGCAGAACCTGCAGCGTAATTCTGGCTCAATGAAAGCCGCAGACCGTGCGAAACTTGAAAAACAAGTTATGGCCAACCGTGAAGATTTCTCTGCTAAAGCTCAGGCTTTTGACAATGACAATCGTAAGCGTCAGGCAGAAGAGCGTAATAAAATCCTGGGCCGTATCCAGGACGCAGTGAAAACTGTAGCAGCAAAAGATGGCCTGGATATCGTCATCGACGCCAACGCTCTGGCTTATGCGTCTAACGATGCAAAAGACATCACTGACGAAGTGTTGAAGCAGGTTAAATAAGCATGGCGTTAATTCGACTGGCTGATCTCGCACAGCAGTTGGATGCACAATTGCACGGTGATGGCGAACTCGTCATCACCGGCATTGCTTCAATGCATTCCGCACACTCTGAGCAAATCACGTTTTTATCAAACAGCCGTTACCGTGAACAGTTGGCAACCTGCAATGCGGGTGCTGTAGTGTTGACCGAAGCGGATCTGCCCTTTTGCCAAAGTGCGGCATTGGTGGTTAAAAACCCTTACCTGACCTACGCTCGGATGGCTCAAATTCTTGATTCCACGCCGGCCCCGGCTCAGGACATAGCCCCGAGCGCGGTTATCTCCCCCGAAGCAAAAATCGGCGCTGGAGTCGCGGTAGGTGCGAATGCAGTGATCGAATCTGGCGTGGAATTAGGCGATGGCGTCATTATTGGTGCCGGTTGCTTCATCGGAAAACAGGCTAAAATTGGTGCCGGAACGCGCATCTGGGCCAACGTTTCTATCTATCATCGCGTAGTTATTGGTAAGAAATGTCTGATTCAGTCAAACGCGGTGATCGGTGCAGATGGCTTCGGATATGCGAACGATCGCGGAAATTGGGTTAAAATTCCGCAGCTCGGCACGGTGATTATTGGCGATTCCGTTGAGATTGGCGCCTGTACAACCATCGACCGCGGCGCGCTTGATGACACGCAAATTGGTAACGGTGTGATCATTGATAATCAATGTCAGATTGCACACAACGTCGTGATTGGAGACAATACGGCGGTCGCAGGTGGCGTTATCATGGCCGGCAGCCTTAAGATTGGGCGTTATTGCCAGATTGGCGGCGCTAGCGTGATTAACGGTCACATGGAAATTTGCGACAAGGCGGTGGTAACTGGAATGGGAATGGTAATGCGACCAATTACTGAACCTGGGGTATACTCTTCCGGGATCCCGTTACAGGCGAACAAGGTTTGGCGCAAAACCGCCGCGTTGGTTATGAACATCGATGAGATGAATAAACGCTTAAAAGCTGTAGAGCGTAAAATCGAAGAAGACTAACGTACCAACAACAAACACTAAAAATCAATAAGTAATATGATGATTTAGTTAGATATTTTATCATTATTACGATTCTTAGTCCCTATTTGCGGCCTGCAGAATGCTCCTCTTTGAGGATCACGCAGGCCGTGCTATTGATGATATCAGTATTTAGACAGGACGAGTATTTTGAGCACTCCTACTCACAACGATCACGAACATGAACATGAAGTTAGCGTAGAAGGTTTTGGTATTGGAGAAATACTTGAGCTGCTTCCGCACCGTTTTCCGTTTTTGCTGGTGGATCGCGTTATCGAGTTCACCCCGCACAAAACGCTTCGTGCTATTAAAAATGTTTCCTTTAATGAACCTTGTTTCCAGGGACATTTTCCGAGCAAACCGATCTTCCCGGGCGTACTGATCCTCGAAGCGATGGCACAGGCTACCGGCCTGCTGGCGTTCAAAAGCGTCGGTAAACTTGAGCCAGGCGAGCTTTACTACTTTGCCGGCATCGACGGTGCCCGCTTCAAAAAGCCGGTTGTACCTGGCGATACCATGGTGCTGGAAGTCGTGTTCGAGAAAACGCGTCGCGGCGTGACCTGGTTCAACGGTAAGGCATTGGTCGATGGACAGGTAGTTTGTGAAGCCCAGATGATGTGTGCCCGTAGTCAGGAGAAATAATCCGTGATTGATAAAACCGCCTTTATTCACCCAAGCTCCGTTGTTGAAGACGGAGCGATTATTGGTGCCGGTGTTCACATTGGTCCTTTTTGCTATATCGGCTCTCAGGTCGAAATTGGCGAAGGCACCGAGCTGAAATCACACGTGGTGCTCAATGGCGTGACCAAAATTGGTCGCGACAACCGCATATTCCAGTTTGTTTCTATTGGTGAAATCAATCAGGATCTTAAATATGCCGGCGAGCCAACCCGTGTTGAAGTAGGCGACCGCAACAATATTCGTGAAAGCGTGACCATTCATCGTGGTACCGTTCAAGGCGGCGGGATAACCAAAGTAGGCAATGATAATCTGCTGATGGTTAATGCCCATATTGCTCATGACTGCGTAATAGGCAATCGCTGCATTCTGGCCAATAACGCAACGCTGGGCGGCCACGTCCAGATTGACGACCATGCCATCATTGGTGGCATGACGGCGATACATCAGTGGTGCATCATCGGTGCTCACGTGATGGTAGGCGGATGTTCGGGCGTTGCTCAGGACGTGCCGCCGTTTGTTATTGCTCAGGGAAACCACGCGACGCCGTTCGGTATTAATATCGAAGGGTTAAAGCGTCGTGGATTCGATAAACCTTCTCTTCACGCTATTCGTAATGCCTATAAAGTGCTTTATCGCAGTGGCAATACGCTGGAAGATTCGTTGCCTGAGATTGCCGCCATCGCTGCCGAGTTCCCGGCAGTCAAGCCGTTTAGCGATTTCTTTGCCCGCTCAACGCGCGGCATTATTCGTTAATAAACAACCCTGATTCGGGTTCGCGGTTTACGTTGCTCAACTGGATTTAATCAAACATGGAAAAGCCCGTTCTGACAATTGGCCTGGTTGCCGGTGAAACATCCGGTGATATTCTAGGCGCGGGCTTGATCCGGGCTCTCAAGGGCCACTATCCCAATGCGCGCTTTGTCGGGGTCGCAGGACCTCTTATGCAGGCTGAGGGATGCGAGGCCTGGTTCGAGATGGAAGAGCTGGCGGTAATGGGCCTGGTAGAGGTGCTTGGACGTCTACCACGCCTGATGAAAATCGGTAACGAACTTACCCGACGTTTTAGCGAGCTTAAGCCAGACGTGTTCGTTGGCATCGATGCGCCTGATTTTAATCTCAGGCTCGAAGGCCGCCTAAAGCAGCGCGGTATCCGCACCATCCATTACGTCAGCCCGTCGGTGTGGGCCTGGCGACAAAAGCGCGTTTTCAAAATTGGTAAAGCCACCGATCTGGTGCTGGCTTTCTTGCCTTTTGAAAAAGCGTTTTACGACAGATTCAACGTCTCATGCCGCTTTATCGGTCATACGATGGCAGACTCCATTCCTCTGTATCCCGATAAAACACGGGCGCGCGAGACGCTGGGTATTCCCGAGAGTGTCCACTGCCTGGCGCTGCTGCCGGGAAGCCGTCACGCTGAGGTAGAAATGCTGAGCGCCGATTTCCTGAAAACCGCGCTGCAGCTACGAAGAACCTATCCCGATCTGCACATTGTGGTGCCGTTGGTCAACGCCAAACGCCGCGAGCAGTTCGAGCGAATCAAAGCGGAAATCGCACCCGATCTTCCCGCTCACCTGCTCGACGGGCAGGCACGAAATGCGATGATCGCCAGCGATGCGGCGCTGCTGGCCTCTGGCACCGCGGCGCTAGAGTGTATGCTGGCGAAATGCCCGATGGTGGTGGGATACCGAATGAAGCCGGTGACCTTCTGGATTGCCAAGCGGTTGGTTAAAACGCCATACGTTTCTCTGCCTAACCTCTTGGCCGGTCGTGAAATAGTGACCGAACTGCTGCAGGATGAGTGCGTTCCCGATAAACTTTCCGCTGCGCTACTGCCTTTGCTGTCCGGCGGCGAGCAGAGTCATCAGTTAAAAGAAACCTTCCTGACGCTCCATGAAAGCATTCGTCGCAATGCCGATGAGCAGGCGGCGCAGGCGGTGATAGAGTTGGCAAATAAATGACTGAAATTTTCACCTACCCAGCGGCAAATTTAATCGCCGGTGTGGACGAAGTCGGCCGTGGCCCATTAGTGGGCGATGTGGTGACCGCCGCGGTTATTCTGGATCCTGACCGTCCTATTAGCGGACTGGCCGATTCTAAAAAACTCAGCGAAAAACGTCGTGAATTTCTGTACCAGGAAATTAAACAGAAAGCGTTGGCCTGGTGCATCGGCCGCGCTAATCCGGCAGAAATTGACGAGCTGAATATCCTGCACGCCACGATGTTAGCGATGCAACGTGCCGTAGCCGGGCTGGCGATAGCGCCTGACTTTGTGCTGATCGACGGCAACCGTTGCCCCGCGCTAGCCATGCCTTCGCAGGCGGTAGTGAAGGGCGATAGCCGGGTGGCAGAAATCAGCGCCGCGTCTATATTGGCTAAAGTGACCCGCGACCGTGAAATGGTTGAGCTGGATTTGGCCTTTCCCGAGTACGGTTTCGCCAAGCACAAGGGGTATCCCACCGCCGCGCACCTCGAGCAGCTGGCACGCCTTGGCGCAACGGCTCACCATCGTCGCAGCTTCGCTCCTGTCAGACGCGCGTTGGAAAACGACCTCGTAACGCGTTAATCTGACAGCATCGATAACCCAGTTTTTATAACTGCCACTCTCATATTTTGGTATCTGAATATGGCTGAACCTCGTTTTATTCATCTGCGCGTACACAGTGACTATTCCATGGTTGATGGACTAGCCAAAGTCGGCCCGTTGGTGAAACGAGCGGCTGCCCTCGGCATGCCCGCACTGGGCATAACCGACTTCACCAACCTGTGTGGTCTGGTCAAATTCTACGGCGCGGCGCACGGCGCGGGGATCAAACCGTTAATCGGTGCCGATTTTAACGTCCATAGCGATATGCTGGGTGACGAACTGGCGCAACTGACCGTGTTGGCGATGAACAATGAGGGTTATCAGAACCTGACCCTGCTTATCTCTCGCGCCTATCAGCGCGGCTATGGCGCCGCGGGTCCGATCATCGAGCGCGAATGGCTGGCCGAGCTTAACAGCGGCCTGCTGCTGCTGTCCGGCGCGCTGCACGGCGATATCGGCAAATTCCTCACCCGTTCTAACCAGCTGCAGGTTGAGCAGTGCGTCGAATTTTATCAGCAATATTTCCCTAATCGCTACTACCTTGAGCTGATCCGCACCGGTCGCCCCGACGAAGAGAACTATCTCCATCAGGCGGTCGAGCTGGCGGGCAACAGCGGATTGCCGGTGGTGGCGACCAATGACGTCCGTTTTTTGGTGCCGGGAGATTTCGACGCGCATGAGATCCGCGTGGCTATTCACGACGGCTTCACGCTTGACGACCCTAAGCGTCCGCGAAATTACACCACCCAGCAGTATATGCGCAGCGAAGAAGAGATGTGCGAGCTGTTTGCCGACATCCCCGAGGCGCTGCAAAACAGCGTTGAAATCGCCAAGCGCTGTAATGCCACTATCCGACTGGGCGAGTATTTCCTGCCGCAGTTCCCGACCGGCGACATGTCCACCGCCGACTTCCTGATAGCCTGCTCTAAAAAAGGCCTGGAAGAGCGCCTGGAGTTCCTGTTCCCCGATCCGCAGGTCAGGGCTGAAAAGCGCCCAGAGTATGACGATCGCCTCGACGTTGAGCTCAGGGTGATCAACCAGATGGGTTTCCCTGGTTACTTCCTGATCGTGATGGAATTTATCCAGTGGTCGAAAGACAACGCCGTGCCGGTAGGGCCGGGGCGCGGGTCCGGTGCAGGATCGCTGGTGGCCTATGCGCTGAAGATTACCGACCTCGACCCGCTGGAATTTGACCTGCTGTTCGAACGTTTTCTTAACCCAGAACGCGTGTCGATGCCCGACTTTGACGTCGACTTCTGCATGGAAAAACGCGATTTAGTCATCGATCACGTGGCCGAAATGTACGGGCGCGAGGCGGTTTCGCAGATTATTACCTTTGGTACCATGGCGGCGAAGGCGGTTATTCGCGACGTGGGCCGGGTGTTGGGTCATCCCTACGGTTTCGTCGATCGCATCTCCAAGCTGATCCCACCCGATCCGGGCATGACCCTGGAAAAGGCCTTCGTAGCCGAACCGCAGCTGCCTGAAATCTATGAGGCCGACGAAGAAGTCAGGGCGCTGATTGACATGGCGCGCAAGCTGGAAGGCGTGACGCGTAACGCCGGTAAACACGCCGGTGGTGTGGTTATCGCACCGACAAAAATTACCGACTTTGCGCCGCTGTATTGCGATGCGGAGGGCAAAAACCCGCTGACCCAGTTTGATAAAAATGACGTCGAATACGCCGGTCTGGTCAAATTTGACTTCCTCGGCCTGCGAACGTTGACCATTATCGACTGGGCGCTGGGAATGATTAACGCGCGGCGGGCAAAAACAGGTCTCGAACCTCTTGATATTGCAGCAATTCCGTTAGACGATAAGAAAAGTTTTGAGATGCTGCAACGCTCGGAGACCACCGCAGTCTTCCAGCTTGAATCGCGCGGCATGAAAGATTTGATCAAACGCCTTAAGCCCGACAGCTTCGAAGACATGATCGCGCTGGTGGCACTGTTCCGTCCTGGGCCGCTGCAGTCGGGAATGGTAGATAACTTTATCGACCGTAAGCACGGCCGAGAAGAGCTGTCTTATCCTGATATTCAGTGGCAGCATGAGTCACTCAAACCGGTGCTGGAGCCGACCTACGGCATTATCCTGTATCAGGAACAGGTCATGCAGATTGCCCAGGTACTGGCCGGTTACTCGCTCGGCGGCGCCGACATGCTGCGTCGTGCGATGGGTAAAAAGAACCCGGTCGAGATGGCCAAGCAGCGCGGCGGCTTTGAAGACGGTGCGAAATCCCGCGGTATCGACGGCGAACTGGCGGTTAAAATCTTTGACCTGGTAGAGAAGTTCGCCGGGTACGGATTTAACAAATCGCACTCCGCGGCCTATGCGTTAGTGTCTTACCAGACGCTGTGGTTGAAGGCGCACTATCCGGCAGAGTTTATGGCGGCGGTCATGACCGCTGACATGGACAACACCGATAAAGTCGTCGGCCTGGTCGATGAGTGCTGGCGCATGGGGCTTAAGATCCTGCCGCCGGACATCAACAGCGGTCTGTATCATTTCCACGTCAATGACGACGGTGAAATCGTTTATGGCATCGGCGCTATCAAGGGCGTGGGTGAAGGTCCGATTGAGGCTATCATTGAGGCTCGCAACGAAGGCGGCTACTTTAAGGAGCTGTTTGACCTGTGCGCTCGTTCGGATACTAAAAAGCTCAATCGACGCATTTTAGAAAAACTGATCATGTCCGGGGCCTTCGATCGCCTTGGGCCGCACCGCGCGGCGCTGATGCATTCGCTCGGCGATGCGCTGAAAGCGGCCGATCAGCACGCCAAGGCGGAAGCCATTGGTCAGGTTGATATGTTCGGGGTGTTGGCGGAAGAGCCTGAACAGGTTGAAAAATCTTATGCCAGCGTCACGCCATGGCAAGAACAAAAGGTATTGGACGGCGAACGTGAAACTCTGGGGCTGTATCTTACCGGGCATCCGATCACCCAGTACCTGAAAGAAATTGAGCGCTACGGCGGCGGCCAGCGTTTGAAAGACATGCACCCGACCGATCGGGGAAAGATGACCATCGCAGTAGGTTTAGTGGTTGCTGCGAAGGTGATGATGACCAAGCGGGGCAACCGCATTGGTATTTGTACCTTGGATGACCGCTCAGGTCGCCTCGAAGTGATGCTGTTTACAGAAGCTTTAGAGAAATTTCAGCATTTGTTGGAAAAAGACCGTATCCTGATCGCGACAGGACAGGTCAGCTTTGATGATTTCAACGGCGGGCTTAAAATGATGGCCCGTGACGTTATGGACATCAGTGAAGCGCGTGAAAAATACGCTCGTGGTCTTGCTATATCGCTGACTGACAGGCAAATTGATGACCAGCTTTTGAACCGTCTACGCGAATCGTTGGAACCTCACCGATCCGGGACGATACCAGTGCACCTGTACTATCAGCGGGAGAACGCTCGGGCAAGGCTCCGATTTGGTGCTACCTGGCGTGTTACGCCAACCGATCGTCTGCTGCTTGATTTACGGTCTCTAGTGGGTACAGAGCAGGTTGAACTGGAATTTGACTAAAATAGGAATGCTATGAGTCTGAATTTTCTTGATTTTGAACAGCCGATTGCGGAGCTGGAAGCGAAAATTGACTCGCTGACTGCAGTCAGTCGTCAAGACGAAAAATTAGATATTAATCTGGACGAAGAAGTTGGGCGCTTGCGTGAAAAAAGCGTTGAACTGACGCGTAAAATTTTCTCAGATTTGGGTGCCTGGCAGGTTGCGCAGTTGGCTCGCCATCCGCGTCGCCCTTACACTCTTGACTACATCAAGCACATCTTTACCGATTTTGATGAACTGGCAGGTGATCGTGCCTTCGCTGACGATAAGGCTATCGTCGGTGGCATTGCTCGCCTGGGTGAACGTGCCGTGATGATCATTGGTCATCAAAAGGGACGTGAAACCAAAGAGAAGATCCGCCGTAACTTCGGTATGCCTGCGCCTGAAGGCTACCGTAAAGCACTGCGTCTGATGGAAATGGCCGAACGCTTCAAACTGCCTATCATCACCTTTATCGACACCCCGGGTGCATACCCAGGCGTGGGCGCTGAAGAACGTGGACAGTCCGAAGCTATCGCGCGCAACCTGCGTGAAATGTCTCGCCTTAACGTACCGGTTATCTGTACCGTTATCGGCGAAGGCGGTTCTGGTGGCGCACTGGCTATCGGCGTAGGCGACAAAGTCAACATGCTGCAATACAGCACCTACTCGGTGATTTCACCAGAAGGCTGTGCTTCGATTCTGTGGAAAAGCGCAGACAAAGCGCCGTTGGCGGCTGAAGCGATGGGTATTGTGGCACCGCGTTTGAAAGAGCTGAAACTGATCGACTCGGTGATCCCGGAACCCCTGGGTGGCGCGCATCGTGACGTTCCTGCAATGGCGGCATCGCTGCGTGCTCAGCTTGAAGCTGACCTCGGTGAGCTGGACGCGTTGAACAACGAAGAACTGCGCGATCGTCGCTATCAGCGACTCATGACCTACGGCTACTGCTAATCCCCGTCGTCCTTCGCGCTGCAGATGCGTTGGCTTCCTGCGCTTACCCCGGTCACTTACTTGTGTAAGCTCCCGGGGATAAGCGCAGTTGCATAAAATTGGAGGGCAGTCTTTGGACTGCCCTTTTTTATTGTCTCCGCGCAGCGGGGTCGATAACCTGTGTAGTAGGAAACCAGAAGGATTTGTCAGATGAATATTATTGCCATCATGCGCCCGGAAGGGGTCTATTACAAAGACGAGCCGATCCGTGAAGTAGACCTCGCGCTGGAGGGCCTCGGTTTTAAGACCATTTATCCGCGTGACCGCGCCGATCTGCTCAAGCTGATCGAAAGCAATGCCCGCATCTGCGGCGTGATTTTCGACTGGGACCAGCACAGCACCGAACTGTGTGTTGATATCAACGAGCTCAATGAGTATCTGCCGCTGTATGCCTTCCTTAACACCCATTCGACGATGGATGTCAGCGTACATGACATGCGTATGGTGCTGTATTTCTTCGAGTATGCGCTGAACGCTGCCGAAGATATTGCTAAGCGCATCCGCCAATATACCGATGAATATATTGATCAGATCACTCCGCCGCTGACCAAGGCGCTGTTTAACTACGTGGAGGAGGGGAAATATACCTTCTGCACCCCCGGCCATATGGCGGGCACCGCGTTTCTTAAAAGCCCGGTTGGCACGCTGTTTTATGACTTCTTTGGTGCTAAAACGCTGAAAGCCGACGTGTCTATTTCCGTCACTGAGCTGGGCTCGCTGCTCGACCACACCGGGCCGCACCTTGAGGCCGAAGAGTATATTGCCCGCACCTTTGGCGCGGAGCAGAGCTATATCGTGACCAACGGCACCTCAACCGCCAACAAAATTGTCGGCATGTATTCGGCACCGGCGGGCAGCACGGTGCTTATCGACCGTAACTGTCATAAGTCATTAGCGCACCTGATGATGATGACCAACATTATTCCTATCTACCTGCGCCCGCTGCGCAATGCCTACGGGATTTTAGGCGGTATTCCACAGCGCGAGTTCACCCGCGACAGCATCGCCGGGAAGGTAGAGCAGACCAAGGATGCCAGCTGGCCAGTGCACGCGGTGATAACCAACTCCACCTATGACGGCCTGCTGTATAACACCGATTACATCAAAAATACCCTCGACGTTGCCTCGATTCATTTTGACTCTGCCTGGGTGCCTTATACCAATTTCCATCCAATCTACGATGGCAAAAGCGGCATGAGCGGCGAGCGTATTCCCGGCAAGGTTTTCTACGAAACTCAGTCGACCCACAAGCTGCTGGCTGCTTTCTCGCAGGCCTCGATGATCCACATCAAGGGTGATTACAACGAAAACACCTTTAACGAAGCCTACATGATGCACACCACCACCTCGCCAAACTACGGCATTGTGGCCTCGGCAGAAACTGCCGCGGCGATGCTGCGCGGTAATCCGGGACGCAGGCTGATTACTCGCTCGGTGGAAAGAGCGCTGCATTTCCGTAAGGAAATTCAACGCCTGCGTGAGGAAACCGACGGCTGGTTCTACGACGTCTGGCAACCGGAGGTGATTGATGAAGCCGAATGCTGGCCGCTCAATCCCGACGATAACTGGCACGGTTTCGCCAACGCCGATACCGATCATATGTATCTCGATCCGATCAAGGTCACAATCCTGACGCCTGGCATGGATGAGACCGGCAATTTGGCGGCCGAGGGGATCCCGGCCGCGCTGGTGGCTAAGTTCCTCGATGAGCGCGGCGTGGTGGTTGAAAAAACCGGGCCTTATAATCTGCTCTTCCTGTTTAGCATCGGCATCGATAAAACCAAGTCGATGAGCCTGATGCGCGGCTTGACCGATTTTAAGCGCGCCTACGATCTTAATCTGCGGGTAAAAAACATGCTGCCGGACCTGTATGCCGAAGATCCGGACTTCTATCGCCATATGCGTATTCAGGATCTGGCGCAGGGGATCCATAAGCTGATCATTCACCACAATCTGCCGTCGCTGATGCTCAAGGCGTTCGATGTGTTGCCGGAAATGAAAATGACGCCGTATGAGATGTTCCAGCATCAGGTACGCGGTAATATTGAAGAGTGCGAGATTGAGCAGTTGGTCGGACAGGTATCGGCAAACATGATCCTGCCTTATCCTCCCGGCGTGCCGGTGGTGATGCCCGGAGAGATGATTACTGAAGAAAGCCGCGCGGTGTTGGATTTTCTGCTGATGCTGTGCGCTATCGGCGAACATTTCCCCGGCTTTGAAACCGACATTCACGGTGCCAAACTGACCGAAGACGGCAAATATCTGGTCAAAGTGCTTAAAAATGGAGTCCTTGATGCTTAAATTACGCCAGATCCACCATATCGCCATCATTGCCAGCGATTACGAAGTGAGTAAAAAATTCTACTGTCAGGTGCTGGGCTTTGAGCTGCAGTCCGAGGTCTATCGTGAGGCGCGCGACTCCTGGATGGCAAACCTCGCCATCAATGGGCACTATCAGATTGAGCTCTTCAGCTTCCCTTCGCCTCCGGCCAGAACCAGCCGCCCCGAAGCCTGTGGCCTGCGCCATTTGGCATTTAGCGTCGACGATGTTGACGCCTCGGTTGCCGCCCTCAACGCGGCCGGCGTGGTGTGTGAGCCGGTGCGAATCGATGAGTACAGCGGAAAAAAATTTACCTTCTTTAGCGATCCGGACGATCTGCCTTTAGAACTGTATGAAATCAATTAATTGCTCCTTGATCAACCCACCGCTGACTATGGGCGCCGCTGATGCTGGCTGAACATCTGCTGTCTCAGCTGGGCGAGCGTCGTCACCTCTGTGTCGCATTCAGCGGCGGGCTAGACTCCACCGTATTGCTGCACGCGCTGGTTGAGTTGCGCGCGACGGTATTGCCGGAACTTTCGCTGCGCGCCCTGCATGTTAACCACGGCCTGAGCGCGTTTGCGCAAAGCTGGACTGCAAGTTGCGAGGCGCATTGCCAGCATTGGCAGGTGGAGTTCGTGTCCCTCAACGTTAACGTTGATGCGCGCCAGGGCGGTATCGAAGCCGCGGCGCGCAGTGCACGCTATGGCGCACTCATCGCTCACCTGCGGGTGGGGGAAACGCTGCTCACCGCCCAGCATCTTAACGATCAGTGCGAAACCTTCCTGCTGGCGTTAAAACGCGGCAGCGGTCCTGCCGGGCTGTCTTCGATGAGCGCCAACGCGGAGATGGGCGGTTTTCCGGTGCTCAGACCCTGGCTTAACGTTGAACGACAGCGCCTTGCAGACTACGCCCACCAGCATCGGCTGAGTTGGATTGAGGACGACAGCAATGACAATACGCGCTTTGACCGCAACTTTTTGCGTCTCGATGTGCTGCCACTGCTGTACCAACGCTGGCCGCATTTTGCCGCCGCCGCCGCCCGCAGTGCCAGCCTGTGCGCCGAACAGGAATCCCTGCTGGACGAACTGTTGCACGAGGCATTGGCAAACCTGATTGACGCCTCCGGCAGCCTGTCGATCGCGGGTTTACTCGATGTTTCGCCTGCGCGACGTTTCGCGCTGATCCGCCGCTGGTTGGCCTCGTGCGGGGCCAAGATGCCGTCGCGCGAACAGTTACAGAGACTGTGGGATGAGGTGGCGCTAAGCCGTGAAGACGCCGAACCGCAGCTGCGACTGGGAACCCACAGTATCAGACGCTATCGTCAGCGGCTCTATTGGCTGGCACCGATGCAGTCGCTGAAGGACATGGTCATAAGCTGGGGCGGAGAACGGCCGCTGGAGCTGGCCGATAACCTCGGTAGCCTGGTGTTTATGGCCTCTGCGGCCAGCGGGTTAACGCTGCGCAGGCCGCGCGCCGATGAAACGCTCAGCGTGCGTTTTCAGGCCAGCGGTGAGGTCAATGTCGTGGGTCGCGACCGGTCGCGCAGCATAAAAAAACTTTGGCAGGAGATGAACGTGCCGCCGTGGGAGCGCGAGCGCATCCCGCTGATATATTATAATGAGCAGCTTATAGCCGCGGCGGGGCGGTTCATTACCCGCGAAGCGCTGAACTGCGGCCCGCAAGAGGCAACCTGGTCACTGCTATGGCACAAAGAAAATCAATAAGTTAGCGCCGGGAAACCGGTTTGGGAGCAATGATGCATTTCCTGACACGTTCTGCGCTGGGCGTTTGCCTGGCGCTCCTCGGTGTAAGCGTTTCGGCCATGGCCGACGGCAATATCGCCAATGGCGAGGCAAAGTCAGCCAGCTGTGCGGCCTGTCACGGAGCAACCGGCAAAGCCAGCAATACTCTGTATCCGAACCTGGCAGGTCAAAACAGTGACTATTTGGAATTAGCGCTGCACGCCTATAAAGACGGCGGCAGAAGCGGTGGACAGGCGGGGATCATGCAGGCGTTTACCGCCGGGCTTGGCGATCAGGATATCAGCGATCTCGCGGCCTACTATGCCAGTCAGCACTGATTTGCGCCAGTCAGCACTGATTTGCCCGTCAACTCGCGAGGTGTAGAATAAATAACGCAAAATAAAAACGGGCAATCGTTAGATTGCCCGCAAACACAGTTGTTGCCTGGGAGTAGTGGTAGCTAATCGCTATTCGGCGCTAACGACCACGGTGCCAATTTTAGGATTACTGAAGCTTTCAATCCAGTCGAGCCGATATTCCAGCTCTTTGCCACCCGATTCAGCAATCAGATATTCCACTTTTTTCCGCATCAACAGATCTTTGGCTTTAACCTCGACAAGCTCTCCACTGCGCATCTTCAGAGTCAGAACCAAACTGTCCTGACAGGCAAGCTCGAGATTATCGTAGTCATCGCAATTGATGGGTTGGTACTCATCATTCATCGACATAATCGCTCACCAATAAGTTAGCGGCGGCATAAGCCGCCTGTTCTCGAACGGAAGACGGAAGTTCGGCATTGGCCGCCACATCGTCTAATGTCTTTAGCACACAGCCCAAAGCGTCGGGCACATAACCGAGATCGCCACTGCCGATCCCCGCATATTTTTGGCGTACTAACACAGAGTATTGTTGCATAGGTCCTCCTATAGAGCTTGTTCGAAATGGCTCTTTACGCAACTTTTCGAATAAGCTCTGCAACCTTTTCCCAAGATGGCCCGCGATCGCATCGAAAGCCTTTCAGTCGGGAAAATATAAACTTCCGTTATTAAACGACTATAGCACAGAGAGGATGGAGTTATCAGCAGGGGCAGTAAGCTTTATCTTATGTTGATATCAAGTACAATGTGCGTCCATTACTTTGAGGTTTCCCATGGCGTTAAAAGCAACTATCTATAAAGCCGCAGTAAATATTGCCGATATGGACCGCAATTTTTACTACGATGCTAACCTGACGCTGGCCCAGCATCCCTCCGAAACCGAGCAGCGCATGATGTTGCGCCTGCTGGCATGGATCTGTCACGCCCACGAGCGTTTGAGCTTTACCCGCGGATTAAGCGCCGAGGATGAGCCGGAAATCTGGCGTAAGAACGATCATAACGGTATCGAACTGTGGGTAGAATTAGGTTTACCGGATGAGAAGCGTCTGAAAAAGGGTTGCAACCAGTCGCGCGAAGTCGTGCTTTACGCGTATGGTGAGCGAGCCGCCAAGGTGTGGTGGTCGCAAATTCAGAATAAAGTCAGCCAGTATTCGAACCTCAGCGTGCGCTATCTTGACGATGAAATTTTGGCACAGCTGGTCGCATTTAATCAGCGTAATATGGTGCTGCAGGCCACCGTGCAGGACGGCGCGATCTGGCTCTCTGACGCGCAGAACAACGTTGAGATTCATTTCCAGGAGTGGAAAGACGGCAACTGGAAACAGGAAGGGCAATAGGGGTGTTGATTCTTTCCGGCAGGCTCGACATCCCCGACGGTGAAATTGAACTTACCGCCATTCGCGCGCAGGGTGCCGGGGGGCAAAATGTTAATAAAACCTCTACCGCGATCCATCTGCGTTTTGATATTAAAGCCTCAAGCCTGCCCGAGTATTATCAGCAACGTTTGTTAGCGTTTAAGCATCATTTAATTACCGCCGAGGGCATGGTAGTAATAAAGGCTCAGGAATATCGCAGTCAGGAGCAAAACCGCGAAGCGGCATTGGCCCGTCTGTCTGCGCTGATCGATCAGGCGATGGTGGTTGAGAAGCCGCGTCGCGCCACCAAACCGACGCGCGGTTCTAAGATCCGTCGGGTTGAAAGTAAGGTACGTAAGGGTGCGACCAAGGCATTAAGAGGAAAAATTCGTTCGTCCTGAATATTGCAGGCCGAGTGAAATAAAGATTAAAACGCAGTGGGAGAAAACTGTGAAAAAAATAATGATTGTCGTGGGGCTATCGCTCAGCCTGTTTTCGCTATTCGGATGTCACAATAAGATCTTTGCTCAAGAACAACCTTTCGAAGCCATGCAGCAGAGCTATAAAGGCGTGTTGCCCTGTGCCGACTGCGGTGGAATTGAAACCTCCCTGTTCCTGCAACAGGACGGGACTTATATTTTGAGTGAGGTTTATCAGGTCAAACCCAAAGATAACCCGTCTTTTGCACAATATGGCCGCTGGGCGCGCACCGCCGATAAGCTGGTGCTTACCGAGGCGAACGGCGAAAAACGCTATTTCCGCCCGGCAGGGGATAATCTCGAAATGTTAGACATCCACGGGCAACCTATTCGTGCCGGTGCTGCCCGACTCATGCAGCATTATCAGCTCAAACCGGCGGAGCAGCGCATGCCGCAGACGCCGATGCCGCTAAGTGGGATGGTGCGTTACGACGCAAAAAATGTAGTATTTACCGATTGTGCCACCGGTAAAGTTATTCCTATGGCGACCAACAGCCTGCTGGAAAAAGCCTATATGAACGTGCGTAATACTCCCGATCAGCTGGTGTTTGTCTCGATGGATGGACATTTCCAGGTCGAGCCCGGCGGCGATGAGGGAAGAGGGCAGAGGTTGTTGGTGGCGGACAGCAATATCAGCGTCGACGCCAGCAAGCACTGTAAATAACGGCTGCTGAACACTTATTTCTTAATAATTAATACTTAACATTTAGCACTAACACCAAAATAAAACGCCCGCCGTGCTGTTGCAAGCTCGGCGGGCGTGGTGCTTTATTGGCAAATTAGCGGCAAACCGGGGTCTGCCTCGGCGGTTAGCGTGGGATCTGGCTTAACAGATAATCAACGATCTCGCTTAACTTAATCATCTGCTTTTCACCGCTGCGGCGGTTTTTGTATTCCAGCTCTTCCGCATCGAGGTTACGCTCACCAATCACCACCTGATGAGGCACGCCAATCAGTTCCATATCGGCAAACATCACGCCCGGACGCTCTTTACGGTCGTCGAGAATAACGTCGATGCCTTTGGCACGCAGCTGGTTGTACAGCTCTTCGGCCGCGTCTTTCACGCGGAATGACTTGTTCATGTTCATCGGCAGGATAGCCACCTGGAACGGGGCAATCGCATCCGGCCAGATGATGCCACGACCGTCGTGGTTCTGCTCGATAGCGGCGGCCACCACGCGAGTGACGCCGATGCCGTAGCAGCCCATGGTCACCAGCTGGTTCTTGCCGTCTTCACCCTGAACGGTGGCCTTCATCGCTTCCGAGTACTTGGTACCCAACTGGAAGATATGCCCCACTTCGATACCGCGTTTGATAAGCAATGTACCTTTGCCGTCTGGGCTGGCATCGCCCGCCACCACGTTACGCAGGTCGGCCACTTCCGGCAGTGCTAAATCGCGTTCCCAGTTCACGCCCAAATAGTGTTTACCGTCAATATTAGCACCGGCGCTGAAATCGCTCATTACCGCCACCGAGCGGTCAATGACGATAGGCATCGGTAGATTAATCGGGCCCAGTGAGCCAGGACCGGCATTGACCGATTCGCGAATTTCCGCTTCGGTTGCGAAGGTCAGCGGTGCGGCAACCTGTGGCAGTTTTTCCGCTTTGATTTCGTTGAGCTCGTGATCGCCACGCACCAGCAGGGCAACCAGCTTGTGGGCACTGCCTTCGACGGCGCGAACCATCAGCGTTTTAACGGTCTTTTCAATCGGCAGCTGGAATTGCTCAACCAGCTCGGCGATGGTTTTAGCGTTTGGCGTATCGATAATACGTAGCGCTTCGACAGCCGCACCGCGAGGCGTGGACGGCGCCACCGCTTCGGCTTTTTCGATGTTAGCCGCGTAGTTTGACTCGGTAGAGAAGATCACATCATCCTCACCGCTCTCGGCCAGTACCTGAAACTCGTGCGACGCGTTGCCGCCGATGGAGCCGGTGTCAGCTTCTACTGCGCGGAAATCCAGACCCATGCGGGTGAAGATTTTGCTGTAAGCGGTGTACATCGCGTCATAGCCTTCCTGCAAAGATTCCTGCGTGGTGTGGAAGGAGTAGGCGTCTTTCATGATGAACTCGCGCGAACGCATTACGCCAAAACGTGGGCGCACTTCATCACGGAACTTGGTCTGGATCTGGAACAAATTCAGCGGCAGCTGCTTGTAGGAGCTGATTTCATTACGCATCAGATCGGTAATGACTTCTTCATGCGTTGGGCCGAGCACGAAAGCGCGATCGCCGCGATCGACTAAACGCAGCAGCTCGGGGCCATATTGTTCCCAACGTCCGCTCTCCTGCCACAGGTCGGCAGGCTGCACGACGGGCATAGAGATTTCGATTGCGCACGCGTTGTTCATCTCTTCGCGCACGATGTTTTCGACTTTCTTAAGAACGCGCAGACCGGTTGGCAGCCAGGTATAGAGACCCGAAGCCAGTTTGCGGATCATCCCGGCGCGCAGCATCAGCTGGTGGCTGATCACCTCCGCGTCCGCAGGCGTTTCCTTCAGAGTAGAGAGCAGATATTGTGTTGTACGCATGATGTGTTGATTCCGTTAGCACTGCAAATCGTCCGCAGACCGAGGCCTGCCGGGACGTGAAAGTATTCGAATAGTCGGTCGTCATCCGCAGCTATTAAGCATCCCGAGATAGTCTGCGGTGGAATAGTTTACCAGTGACCGACGCCAGTCAAAAGAGAACCACTCAATTTTAGTGCGGGTCGATCGAGATTACCTGATTTTGATCGGCGATGACTCGCCATCTCACGTTAAATTCCAACAGGTGTACTGCATAATCGCGTTCTAACGCTTCGCCCTTGCGGTAAGCGGGGCGGGGATCTTGTCCCAAAACCTGGGTAATAAAGCGACGCAGGTGAGGATATCGGCCAAGATTAGCCGCCAGCTGGCTTTCGGCCTCGGCGCTAAAGGTCACCGGCATGTCTGCCCGTGGCGCATCCTGAGCAAATCCGGCTAACGCCTGCGGCTGACTTTCGGCGAAAGGCAGATAGGGTTTGATGTCGACCACCGGCGTGCCGTCGACCAAATCCAGGCTGCCGAGCTGTAGAATTACCTCTTTGCCCTGGCAGCGAATGCCTTTCAACTCGACCAGTGACATGCCGAGCGGGTTAGGTCTGAAAGTCGAACGGGTGGCGAATACGCCCACGCGAGCGTTGCCGCCGAGCCTTGGCGGACGCACGGTCGGGCGCCAGCCGCCTTCCATCGTTTGATGAAAAATAAACATCAGCCAAAGATGGCTGAAATCTTCTAGCCCACGAACCGCTTCGGCCTGGTTGTAGGGCGGTAGCAGGTGCAGTTCACCGCCGCCGTCTTCAATCAGGCCTGGCTGGCGGGGAACGGCAAACTTCTCTTTATAGGGGGAGTGGATCCTGCCTATTTCATTGAAGGTAAATTCGGTCATTTAAAGCTGACGTTTAGCGCAGAACCCTGACACACGGCCTGCTTGTGGCATCCCGCAACGTCGGTAACGAGTTGGCACTGGTGCAGCAACACGGCATTGGCTTTCATGGTCGCCGCGTGGTTTAGCATTCTTTTACGCGTATTCGCCATGCTTGGCTGCGCGTCGTGGGCTCTGACCTGGCAAGATTCACCGGAAACTTCCCCTAAATCACGGAACGGCGTGCCAACCAGCGCTCCGGCATCGGTGTACAGCTTGATAGCGGTAGGGCGAACTGCTGGCTTTGGCTTAGCAGGTTTAGGCTGTTCATAAGTCGGGTGTTCGTTAAAGACAGGCTGCGCTCTGTGAGTCGCGGAACATCCAGCTAGCAAAAGGGCTAACAAACAGAGAGGTAAAGCACGCATGATAAGGCCTCTGCTCCATACCCTTGATCCATTAAAATGCGGAGGCTGTGGCAACTTATTTTCCCTGTTATGACTTTATAAAAGACTCAGAGACGAGAACGCTGCAACCTGCTGCATGTAAAATGCCACCGGGGTAAATTTATATTAAAAGAAAGAGGCGTTATTGAAGCAAGGTATTCAATAAATAACAAGGCGAGCCTGCGCTCGCCTTAAGAGTATTTTATGTAAATAGAGATTTTGTGCTTCTTTAATGGGCCAGTACTTTTGGATTAGGCCTTACCAGCCTGCCTACTACCCGTTACTGAACCCATCAGGATGGATAATATTTACCAGCCTTTCACCGCGCCGCCGTTGAAGACTTTGTTTGCTGCCTGGTCAACTTCGTCAGACTGATAGGCTTTTACAAACTTCTGCACGTTTTCAGCATCTTTATTATCTTCACGAGCCACAATCATGTTCACGTAAGGTGAGTTCTTGTCTTCAACGAAGATGCCGTCTTTCTGTGGCGTCAGGCCAATCTGGCTCGCGTAGGTGGTGTTGATCACTGCCAGCGCGATTTTGTTGTCATCCAGCGAGCGTGGCAGCTGAGGCGCTTCCAGCTCGACCAGCTTCAGGTTTTTCGGGTTCTCGGTAACGTCAAGAACGGTGGGCAGCAGGCCAACGCCGTCTTTCAGCTTGATCAAACCGACTTTCTGCAGCAGCAGCAGTGAGCGGCCCAGGTTAGTTGGGTCGTTTGGCAGAGCAATCTGATCGCCGTCTTTCAGTTGGTCAATCGATTTGATCTTCTTGGAGTAACCGGCAATCGGGTAAACGAAGGTGTTGCCGACCGGCACCAGCTTGTAACCACGGTCTTTAATCTGCTGATCCAGGTAAGGTTTATGCTGGAAGGCGTTGACGTCGATGTCGCCTTTGCTCAACGCTTCATTTGGCAACACGTAATCGTTGAAGGTAACCAGTTCAACGTCCAGGCCGTACTTCTCCTTCGCAACCTTGGCTGCGACTTCCGCGACCTGCTGCTCGGCACCGACAATGACGCCAACCTTGATATGGTTAGGATCTTCTTTCTTTGGGCCACAACCGGCCACGGCCAGTGTGCCCAGAAGTACGCCCGCGATGGCCAGAGATTTAAATTTAATGGACATGTCCTATCCTCTATACATTTTTATATCGAAATTAATTATGGGCGGCGTGAAGCCCTGCCGCCGTTTTTACCTAAGGAGTAATGACTTTACTTGTGGGTCACGGCTTTAACAATGCGATCGCCGCACAGTTGAATCAGGTACACCAGTACAACTAACAATATTAATACAGTATTCATCACCGTGGCGTCGTAACCGATATAACCATACTGATAGCCAATCTGCCCCAGACCGCCAGCGCCCACTGCACCGCCCATGGCCGAGTAACCCACCAGAGTAATGAGCGTGATGGTGGCGGCGTTAACCAGGCCCGGCAGAGCCTCAGGCAGCAGGATCTTGCGGATAATTTGCATCGGCGTGGCGCCCATTGCGCGGGCAGCCTCGACTAAACCGGCCGGAATTTCCAGCAGCGCATTCTCAACCATGCGCGCGATAAACGGCGCAGCACCGACGGTTAACGGCACGATTGCCGCCTGCAAACCAATAGAGGTTCCGACGATCACCCGCGTAAACGGGATCATCCACACCAGCAGGATAATAAAAGGAATCGAACGGAAGATGTTAACCAACGCAGACAGCACGCGGTACAGCTTTTTATTCTCGGAAATCTGACCCGGACGAGTCACGTACAGCAGTACGCCAAACGGCAGGCCGAGCACGAACCCGAAGAAACCGGAGGTCAGAGTCATAATTACCGTTTGCCAAATGCCCTGGCCCATTAAGCCCATCATTGCCTCAGACATAACCGAGTACCTCTACCTTAACCTGATTCTCATGCAGGAATTGGATCGCTGCCTGTGTTTCTTCTACGCTGCCGTGCATTTCAGTCAACATGATGCCGGACTTAACGCCGCCGGCATAATCCATCTGCGCGCTGATAATATTGTTATTAATGTTAAATTGACGCACCGCCTGCGAGAGCAGCGGGGCATCGACCGATTGACCGGTAAATTCCAGACGTAATAAAGGGACGCTACCTGCAAACTGTTCCGGTTTCATGCGCAGCGCATAGTCATCGGGAATATCCAGATGCAGCGTTGACTGAATAAACTGTTGTGCCAGCGGGGTTTTTGGATGCGAGAACATCTCGCTGACCTTATCTTGCTCAATCAGTTGACCGTTGCTTATCACCGCCACCTGGTCACAGATGCGCTTAACCACGTCCATCTCATGCGTGATTAGCAGGATAGTCAGACCCAGACGGCGATTGATATCCTTTAACAGTTCCAGGATAGAACGAGTGGTCGCCGGGTCGAGCGCGCTGGTGGCTTCATCGCACAGCAGCACCTTGGGGTTACTGGCCAGTGCGCGAGCGATTGCAACGCGCTGCTTTTGTCCACCGGACAGATTAGCCGCGTAAGCGTCATGCTTGTCTTCCAGGCCAACTAGCTTTAGCAGTTCGCTAACGCGCTGTTTAATCTCTTGGGCGGGCAGGTTGTCCAGCTCCAGCGGCAGCGCGACGTTGCCGAACACCGTCCGTGATGACAGCAGGTTGAAGTGCTGGAAGATCATGCCAATTTGGCGGCGAGCGCGAGTCAGCTGTTTCTCGGATAACGCGGTCAAGTCCTGGCCATCAACCAGCACTTTACCGGCGGTTGGGCGCTCCAGCAGGTTAACGCGGAGCGGAATCAGCGTACTTTTACCTGCGCCCGATGAGCCGATGACGCCATAGATTTGTCCGGCAGGTACGTGAAGGCTCACGTCGGAAAGCGCGGTAATGTTGCGCTGACCCTGCTTGAACACTTTGGTAATGTTGGAAAGTTTAATCATATTTTTTCTTATGTTGTCTTTACAGCCGTGACAAATAAAAAATAACCCTCTGGAACTAATCCCAGAACATGGCGGGGA
>CAVUKG010000016.1:0-196649 GCA_963742005.1 uncultured Gammaproteobacteria bacterium
TACTTCTCTTTTGCAACTTTTGCTGCTACTTCAGCAACCTGCTGCTCGGCACCAACAATTACACCCACCTTGATATGGTTAGGATCTTCTTTCTTCGGACCGCAACCTGCTACGGCCAGTGTTCCCAGAAGTACACCCGCTACTGCAAGAGATTTAAATTTAATGGACATGTCCTATCCTCTATACATTTTTATGTCGAGATTAATTATGGGCGGCATAACGCCTTGCCGCCGTTTTTACTTATTTGTTTTAAACGTAGACGCTTTAACTTAGGTATCAACAGCTTTATTTATGGGTCACTGCTTTAACGATGCGATCGCCGCAAAGCTGAATCAGATACACCAGTACAACCAATAATACTAATACAGTATTCATTACTGTGGCGTCGTAACCAATATAACCATACTGGTAGCCAATCTGCCCAAGACCGCCAGCGCCTACTGCACCGCCCATGGCCGAATAACCTACCAGGGTAATAAGGGTGATAGTAGCTGCGTTGACTAGACCCGGAAGTGCTTCTGGAAGCAGAACTTTTCGGATGATTTGCAACGGCGTTGCGCCCATAGCGCGCGCAGCTTCAACCAGACCACTTGGGATCTCCAGTAAAGCATTCTCAACCATACGAGCGATAAACGGCGCAGCACCTACGGTCAATGGCACGATAGCCGCCTGCAAACCGATGGACGTGCCGACCAGCACGCGGGTAAATGGAATCATCCAAACCAGCAGGATAATAAAAGGAATAGAACGGAAGATGTTTACCAGCGCGGATAGCACGCGGTACAGCTTCTTGTTCTCGGCAATCTGACCCGGACGGCTGACATACAGGAGCACGCCAAACGGCAGGCCGAGCACAAATCCAAAGAATCCGGAGGTCAGGGTCATAATGACCGTTTGCCAAATACCCTGGCCCATTAAGCCAATCATTCCCTCAGACATAGCCGAGTACCTCTACTTTAACTTGATTCTGATGCAGGAATTGAATCGCTGCCTGTGTGTCTTCAACGCTGCCGTGCATTTCGGTCAGCATAATGCCGAACTTAACGCCACCGGCATAATCCATCTGCGCGCTGATAATATTGTTGTTGATATTGAATTGACGAACCGCCTGCGAGAGCAGTGGGGCATCAACCGATTGACCCGTAAATTCAAGACGTAATAAAGGTACGCTACCTGTGAACTGTTCCGGCTTCATGCGCAGCGCATAATCATCGGGAATATCCAGATGCAGCGTTGACTGAATAAACTGCTGTGCCAGCGGCGTTTTCGGATGCGAGAACATCTCGCTGACTTTGTCTTGCTCAATCAGCTGACCATTGCTTATTACCGCAACCTGATCGCAAATACGCTTTACTACGTCCATTTCATGAGTGATCAGAAGAATGGTCAGACCCAGACGGCGGTTGATATCTTTTAATAGCTCGAGAATAGAACGCGTTGTTGCCGGGTCCAGAGCGCTGGTGGCTTCATCACACAACAGAACTTTAGGATTGCTGGCCAAAGCGCGGGCAATCGCTACACGCTGCTTTTGTCCACCTGACAGATTGGCAGGATAAGAGTCGTGTTTGTCTTCCAGACCCACCAGTTTTAGCAGTTCGCTAACGCGTTCTTTAATCTGCTTAGAAGAAAGGTTATCCAGCTCCAGCGGCAGTGCGACGTTACCGTACACAGTACGTGAAGACAGCAGGTTAAAATGCTGGAAGATCATGCCTATTTGGCGGCGCGCGCGCGTCAGCTCTTTTTCGGAAAAGGCGGTCAGGTCTTGACCATCGACCAGGACTTTACCTTCTGTTGGGCGCTCGAGCAGGTTAACGCAGCGAATCAGCGTACTTTTACCCGCACCGGATGCACCAATAACGCCATAGATTTGTCCGGCAGGAACGTGAAGGCTCACGTTAGACAGCGCATTAATGTTGCGCTGACCCTGCTTGAACACTTTAGTAATGTTGGAAAGTTTAATCATGATTTTCTTATGTTGGCTTCAACGGCCGTGACGTATAAAAAGTAACCCTCTGGAACTAATCCCAGAACATGGCGGGGATGCTAAGGCGTCTAGACGTCTAAGTCAACCAGATAGCATTCTCACCGCCGCCGAAAACATGCGATAATAAGGTATCAATCAGCCATCAGGAGCTAATACGTGGCACAAACTGTTCCAGCAATATTTCTAGACCGCGACGGCACTATTAATGTCGATCACGGCTATGTTCATGAAATTGATGACTTCGAGTTTATCGAAGGCACTATTGAAGCCTGCATTAAACTTAAAGAAATGGGTTTCGCTCTGGTGTTGGTCACTAACCAGTCCGGTATCGCACGCGGCAAGTTTACCGAAGACCAATTCTTTACTCTTACAGAATGGATGGACTGGTCGCTGGCGGATCGCGGAGTCGATTTAGATGGTATCTATTTCTGTCCTCATCATCCTGATGCATTAATAGAAGAGTATAAGCAGATTTGCGATTGCCGTAAGCCACAACCAGGAATGTTCCTTACTGCTAAAGAAGAGCTGAATATCGATATGGCTGCTTCTTATATGGTAGGTGACAAACTAGAGGATATGCAGGCAGCTATTAATGCAGGCGTGGGAACTAAAATTCTCGTCAGAAGCGGGAAACCGGTCACAAATGAGGGTGAAGCCTTGGCGGATGCGGTTCTTGATAGTCTTGCAAAACTACCTGCCTTTATTAAAAATGGCTTAAAATAAGACGATCCGAATGAAAAATAGGCAAACGAATTAAAACTGTATTTATTCGCTTGCCATTCCCGTTCAGCTCCCTATAATGCCGCTCCATCGACAGGGAACAACGCAGCAGCAACGCGGTGTGAACAAGTCGGAAAGATTTTAAAATGATGATGACCGCGAAAATAAACGGTTGACATCAAAAGAGGAAAGCGTAGAATACGCCACCTCGAGTTAGCAAGCGAAAGCGCGTAACTCACTGCTCTTTAACAATTTATCAGACAATCTGTGTGGGCACTCACAAGACGATATCAGCCACCTCGGTGGCAAAAAAATATCAAGTCTTAGAGTGACCAAGCAGTAATTCATTATGAATGATGTGAAGTAACTTTGAGCATCGCTGAACTGGTTTCAGCAAATCGAACTTTTAATTGAAGAGTTTGATCATGGCTCAGATTGAACGCTGGCGGCAGGCCTAACACATGCAAGTCGAGCGGTAGCACGGGAGAGCTTGCTCTCTGGGTGACGAGCGGCGGACGGGTGAGTAATGTCTGGGAAACTGCCTGATGGAGGGGGATAACTACTGGAAACGGTAGCTAATACCGCATGATGTCGCAAGACCAAAGTGGGGGACCTTCGGGCCTCACGCCATCGGATGTGCCCAGATGGGATTAGCTAGTAGGTGGGGTAATGGCTCACCTAGGCGACGATCCCTAGCTGGTCTGAGAGGATGACCAGCCACACTGGAACTGAGACACGGTCCAGACTCCTACGGGAGGCAGCAGTGGGGAATATTGCACAATGGGCGCAAGCCTGATGCAGCCATGCCGCGTGTGTGAAGAAGGCCTTAGGGTTGTAAAGCACTTTCAGCGAGGAGGAAGGCGTTGTTGTTAATAGCAACAGCGATTGACGTTACTCGCAGAAGAAGCACCGGCTAACTCCGTGCCAGCAGCCGCGGTAATACGGAGGGTGCAAGCGTTAATCGGAATTACTGGGCGTAAAGCGCACGCAGGCGGTTTGTTAAGTCAGATGTGAAATCCCCGAGCTTAACTTGGGAACTGCATTTGAAACTGGCAAGCTAGAGTCTTGTAGAGGGGGGTAGAATTCCAGGTGTAGCGGTGAAATGCGTAGAGATCTGGAGGAATACCGGTGGCGAAGGCGGCCCCCTGGACAAAGACTGACGCTCAGGTGCGAAAGCGTGGGGAGCAAACAGGATTAGATACCCTGGTAGTCCACGCTGTAAACGATGTCGACTTGGAGGTTGTGCCCTTGAGGCGTGGCTTCCGGAGCTAACGCGTTAAGTCGACCGCCTGGGGAGTACGGCCGCAAGGTTAAAACTCAAATGAATTGACGGGGGCCCGCACAAGCGGTGGAGCATGTGGTTTAATTCGATGCAACGCGAAGAACCTTACCTACTCTTGACATCCAGAGAATTCGCTAGAGATAGCTTAGTGCCTTCGGGAACTCTGAGACAGGTGCTGCATGGCTGTCGTCAGCTCGTGTTGTGAAATGTTGGGTTAAGTCCCGCAACGAGCGCAACCCTTATCCTTTGTTGCCAGCACGTCATGGTGGGAACTCAAAGGAGACTGCCGGTGATAAACCGGAGGAAGGTGGGGATGACGTCAAGTCATCATGGCCCTTACGAGTAGGGCTACACACGTGCTACAATGGCGTATACAAAGAGAAGCGAACTCGCGAGAGCAAGCGGACCTCATAAAGTACGTCGTAGTCCGGATTGGAGTCTGCAACTCGACTCCATGAAGTCGGAATCGCTAGTAATCGTAAATCAGAATGCTACGGTGAATACGTTCCCGGGCCTTGTACACACCGCCCGTCACACCATGGGAGTGGGTTGCAAAAGAAGTAGGTAGCTTAACCTTCGGGAGGGCGCTTACCACTTTGTGATTCATGACTGGGGTGAAGTCGTAACAAGGTAACCGTAGGGGAACCTGCGGTTGGATCACCTCCTTACCTCAAGATACGCATTGTGCAGTGTCCACACAGATTGTCTGATGAAATAGTAACGAGCAGAAATACCTTTATAGGCTTGTAGCTCAGGTGGTTAGAGCGCACCCCTGATAAGGGTGAGGTCGGTGGTTCAAGTCCACTCAGGCCTACCAAATTCTTTCTCATGCTGCGTTATGACTTCCCTCGCATAGCCAACACTATGCTTCGCGAAGCCACGCCTTGCCTGAGCCAGAATTGAAACTCTTTTTAGGGTGGGACATATAAAGGTATCTGTTTAGTGACTGTATGGGGCTATAGCTCAGCTGGGAGAGCGCCTGCCTTGCACGCAGGAGGTCAGCGGTTCGATCCCGCTTAGCTCCACCATATCCATACCGGTCACCTTAAATACTTCAGAGTATATTGGAAACAGTATGCTGCGAAGTATTTTGCTCTTTAACAATCTGGAACAAGCTGAAAAATTGAAACGATACAGCTGAACATAACTCTCCGTAGAAGTACTGAGTTATGCGCACCTGTATCAGAGTCTCTCAAATAATCGCGGCTTCGAATGCGTCACTCTTTACGAGTCTAAAAGACACCTTCGGGTTGTGAGGTTAAGCGACTAAGCGTACACGGTGGATGCCTAGGCAGTCAGAGGCGATGAAGGGCGTGCTAATCTGCGAAAAGCGTCGGTAAGGTGATATGAACCGTTATACCCGACGATACCCGAATGGGGAAACCCAATGTGATACGTCACATTATCGTTAGATGAATACATAGTCTAACGAGGCGAACCGGGGGAACTGAAACATCTAAGTACCCCGAGGAAAAGAAATCAACCGAGATTCCCCCAGTAGCGGCGAGCGAACGGGGAACAGCCCAGAACCTGCATCAGTTTGTGTGTTAGTGGAAGCGTCTGGAAGGTCGCACGGTACAGGGTGATAGTCCCGTACACAAAAATGCACAGATTGTGAGTTCGATGAGTAGGGCGGGACACGTGACATCCTGTCTGAATATGGGGGGACCATCCTCCAAGGCTAAATACTCCTGACTGACCGATAGTGAACCAGTACCGTGAGGGAAAGGCGAAAAGAACCCCGGCGAGGGGAGTGAAATAGAACCTGAAACCGTGTACGTACAAGCAGTGGGAGCCTACTTTGTTGGGTGACTGCGTACCTTTTGTATAATGGGTCAGCGACTTATATTTTGTAGCAAGGTTAACCGTATAGGGGAGCCGTAGGGAAACCGAGTCTTAACTGGGCGTCAAGTTGCAAGGTATAGACCCGAAACCCGGTGATCTAGCCATGGGCAGGTTGAAGGTTGGGTAACACTAACTGGAGGACCGAACCGACTAATGTTGAAAAATTAGCGGATGACTTGTGGCTGGGGGTGAAAGGCCAATCAAACCGGGAGATAGCTGGTTCTCCCCGAAAGCTATTTAGGTAGCGCCTCGTGAACTCATCTTCGGGGGTAGAGCACTGTTTCGACTAGGGGGCCATCCCGGCTTACCAACTCGATGCAAACTCCGAATACCGAAGAATGTTATCACGGGAGACACACGGCGGGTGCTAACGTCCGTCGTGAAGAGGGAAACAACCCAGACCGCCAGCTAAGGTCCCAAAGTCATGGTTAAGTGGGAAACGATGTGGGAAGGCATAGACAGCCAGGATGTTGGCTTAGAAGCAGCCATCATTTAAAGAAAGCGTAATAGCTCACTGGTCGAGTCGGCCTGCGCGGAAGATGTAACGGGGCTAAACCATGCACCGAAGCTGCGGCAGCGACGCTTAGGCGTTGTTGGGTAGGGGAGCGTTCTGTAAGCCGTTGAAGGTGAACTGTGAGGTTTGCTGGAGGTATCAGAAGTGCGAATGCTGACATAAGTAACGATAATGCGGGTGAAAAACCCGCACGCCGGAAGACCAAGGGTTCCTGTCCAACGTTAATCGGGGCAGGGTGAGTCGACCCCTAAGGCGAGGCTGAAAAGCGTAGTCGATGGGAAACAGGTTAATATTCCTGTACTTGGTGTTACTGCGAAGGGGGGACGGAGAGGGCTAGGCTAGCCGGGCGACGGTTGTCCCGGTTTAAGCGTGTAGGGGGTGTGACTTGGTAAATCCGGTTGCACTATTAACCCTGAGGCGTGATGACGAGCCACTACGGTGGTGAAGTAGTTGATGCCGCACTTCCAGGAAAAGCCTCTAAGCATCAGGTAACATTAAATCGTACCCCAAACCGACACAGGTGGTCAGGTAGAGAATACTCAGGCGCTTGAGAGAACTCGGGTGAAGGAACTAGGCAAAATGGTGCCGTAACTTCGGGAGAAGGCACGCTGTCGCTAGGTGGAGGAACTTGCTTCCCGAGCCGAAGACAGTCGAAGATACCAGCTGGCTGCAACTGTTTAATAAAAACACAGCACTGTGCAAACACGAAAGTGGACGTATACGGTGTGACGCCTGCCCGGTGCCGGAAGGTTAATTGATGGGGTTATCCGCAAGGAGAAGCTCTTGATCGAAGCCCCGGTAAACGGCGGCCGTAACTATAACGGTCCTAAGGTAGCGAAATTCCTTGTCGGGTAAGTTCCGACCTGCACGAATGGCGTAATGATGGCCAGGCTGTCTCCACCCGAGACTCAGTGAAATTGAACTCGCTGTGAAGATGCAGTGTACCCGCGGCAAGACGGAAAGACCCCGTGAACCTTTACTATAGCTTGACACTGAACATTGAGCCTTGATGTGTAGGATAGGTGGGAGGCTTTGAAGCGTGGACGCCAGTCTGCGTGGAGCCAACCTTGAAATACCACCCTTTAATGTTTGATGTTCTAACTCGGCCCCATAATCTGGGGTGAGGACAGTGTCTGGTGGGTAGTTTGACTGGGGCGGTCTCCTCCTAAAGAGTAACGGAGGAGCACGAAGGTTAGCTAATCACGGTCGGACATCGTGAGGTTAGTGCAATGGCATAAGCTAGCTTGACTGCGAGAGTGACGGCTCGAGCAGGTACGAAAGTAGGTCATAGTGATCCGGTGGTTCTGAATGGAAGGGCCATCGCTCAACGGATAAAAGGTACTCCGGGGATAACAGGCTGATACCGCCCAAGAGTTCATATCGACGGCGGTGTTTGGCACCTCGATGTCGGCTCATCACATCCTGGGGCTGAAGTAGGTCCCAAGGGTACGGCTGTTCGCCGTTTAAAGTGGTACGCGAGCTGGGTTTAGAACGTCGTGAGACAGTTCGGTCCCTATCTGCCGTGGGCGTTGGAAGATTGAGAGGGGCTGCTCCTAGTACGAGAGGACCGGAGTGGACGCATCACTGGTGTTCGGGTTGTCATGCCAATGGCATTGCCCGGTAGCTAAATGCGGAAAAGATAAGCGCTGAAAGCATCTAAGCGCGAAACTTGCCTCGAGATGAGTCTTCCCTGGGGCTTCGAGTCCCCTGAAGGGACGTTTAAGACTAAGACGTTGATAGGCTGGGTGTGTAAGTGCAGCGATGCATTGAGCTAACCAGTACTAATGACCCGAGAGGCTTAACCTTACAACACCGAAGGTGTTTTAGAGAGACACAAGACTTTACGTTTCGAAAGTATCAGCTTGTTCAAAGATTGGTTCTGATGGCTGTCCCTGGCAATGGGGAAAGCGGTTGGAATAAAACAGAATTTGCCTGGCGGCAGTAGCGCGGTGGTCCCACCTGACCCCATGCCGAACTCAGAAGTGAAACGCCGTAGCGCCGATGGTAGTGTGGGGTCTCCCCATGCGAGAGTAGGGAACTGCCAGGCATCAAATTAGTTCCTTTTCCCCTGACAAGGAAAATAACAGGAACAAACTCGTATCAGACACTTTCTGATGTGAGTGAAAGAACCGGTGGAGCGGTAGTTCAGTTGGTTAGAATACCTGCCTGTCACGCAGGGGGTCGCGGGTTCGAGCCCCGTCCGTTCCGCCACTAATTGCATAGCCCTGAGTCTGCTGACTCAGGGCTTTTTGCATTTTACATCCCGGTAAAACCCACATTTTCGCTTGTAAAACAAACCATCCAATCTGTAAAACCCCCAATAATCTGCTGGTTCAGGGGGATTAATCTGCGGCAAAATGTGGGATGAGTGCGCCTAACTCAGCTTTTCACTGAGGAAATCAATAAAGCAGCGGATGCGCGCGCTTACCGCCTGGTCGCTGTAATAAACCGCGCTCATCGGCATGGCAATGCGCATCACGTCAGGCACCAGCAGTTCGACCAAATCGCCTCTGGCGATATCCTTCTGGATCATAAAATCAGACAGACAGGCGATGCCGTTACCTGCCATACACAGCAGCCGTAGCGTTTCACCGCTGCCTGCGCTGATAAATGGCGCAATGGTCAGCTGCTGTCCGTCGGAGCAAAGCAGTGGCCACTTGTTTAATGCCATCACCTCATTGAAGCCTAAAAGGCGATGATTAGCCAAATCGTCGACGTCCTTAGGCATGCCCCATTTCGCTAGATAAGCGGGCGAAGCCAGTACGCTGCGATAAGTGAGCATCAACTTTCTCGCACGCAGGCTAGAGTCATTTAATTCACCGATGCGCAGGGCGACGTCGACCTTCTGATCGATAAGGTTGATATTGCTCTCGGACGAGAACAGCGACAGCGTTATTTTAGGGTAACGTTCGGCAAATTCCGCCACCAACGGGGCAAGCACGTGCAGCACTACCGGCGTTGCAGCATCTACCCGCAGCAGCCCCTGCGGAATATGGCGATTATCGAGCAGGTCGTTTTCGGCTGCCGCCATCTCCTGCAAAATCTTCTGCACCCGAGTGAAATAGCGTTCACCCTCGTGGGTCAGACTGATTTGCCGGGTGGTGCGATTTAATAGCTGAATATCCAGCTTCTGCTCAAGCCGCTTGATAGTCCGGCTGACTACGGAATTATCCTGTTCAAGCTGCTCCGCCGCACGGCTAAAACTGCCACTTTCGACCACCGTGACAAAGGCCAGTAGCTCCTCGGAGCTTGCTTTCATTATTGTTTTTCCAGCATGAGTGGTTATTTATTATGGGTATTATTAACATTTAATCACGGTTTTGGCCAACCTGTCCTTATCCCAGTCGGATAAATCGGTTTTTGTGCCCTCAAAGCGTATACCCATGTAAACAGATTGGGTCTTCTCCCACGGCGGCGTATACTGAAAAATACCGCTGAAGGGAAATTTTCCGCACAGCAGATTCACGATATTGATATCGCCAGCGTCTGCTCCCGTAGAAACGCTGGGTAGAATGGGTTAACAGTGTGCCGAAAAAAACGTATGCAATGAGGTATGTTGCAGGTCAACCGGTCGAGCAAATATTCCCAGGTGTGCTGGCACATCTGGGACCGGATCTGCCGCCGGGAGCTGCACTGCCCAATTCGAATATCCTGCGGATTATGGTTTGGAATATTTTTAAGCAGCAGCGTGCAGACTGGCTTTCGGTACTACAAAGCTTTGGTAAAGACGCGCAGCTGGTGCTGTTGCAGGAAGCGCAAACCACGCCAGAACTGATCCGCTTCGCGACCTCACACTATCTGGCCGCCGATCAGGTGCCAGCGTTTGATTTACCCCAGCATCCTTCTGGGGTCATGACTCTTGCCGCCGCGCATCCGGTCTATTGCTGTCCGCTAAGGGAGCGAGAACCCCTGCTGCGGCTGGCAAAATCGGCCTTAGTGACGGTCTATCCGCTGGTCGACGGGCGGCTGTTGATGGTGGTTAATATTCATGCGGTCAATTTCAGTCTTGGCGTCGATGTATACAGCAAGCAGCTCGACCCCATCGGTGAGCAAATCGCCAACCATAAAGGACCGGTAGTAATGGCGGGGGATTTTAACGCCTGGAGTCGCCAGCGAATCAACGCGCTATTTGGCTTCGCTAACAGCGTTAATTTACAAGAGGTTCGCTTCCCGGCGGATTTACGGCGCACCGCTTTTGGCCGACCATTAGACTTTATCTTTTATCGCGGCCTCAGCGTGACCGATGCAAAGGTGCTTGAAACTCGCGCCTCCGATCATAATCCGCTGCTGGTCGAGTTCCTGGCGCAAAGCCCACCGCCCGGAATAGACCTGTAAAAATGCCCCGATTCGCAGCAGCTGAATCGGGGCATTGATGCTTGGCCATTACTGCCTGACTGAGCGGATATCCGGTGTTTAGGCTATCTTATCCACCGGTTTCATTGCTTTAGGCTTGCCGTGCTGCTGCTTTTGCTTATTCTGCTGGCGAGGATAGAAGCGCCCCTCTTTAAGTGAGGTTTCGATCTCTTCCAGCGAGCGGCCTTTGGTTTCTGGCACCATGAAGAACACAAACAGGAAACCTAACAGGTTAAGCAGGGCATAGAACCACATAGCGCCGCCGATCCCCAGAACGTTAACCAGTGAAAGCGCGGTCGCGGTAAGCAGCAGGTTCGAACCCCACAGCGTTGCGGCGTGCAGGCTGGTCGCTTTTTCCCGGATCCCCATCGGATAAACCTCTGAGCCCAGCAACCAGCCAATCACCTGAATACCGCCCGAGTTAAAGACCATAAAAGCAAACAGGCAGGTCACAATCAGCCAACCGTACTGCTGACCGTGGCTATCGAGCATAAACACCAGGCCAAGCAGGAACAGGCTGATAATAGCGCCGGGCATCATCCACAGGGTTAAGGTACGGCGGCCCACGTGGTCAACGACTAGTTTGCCAATAAAGGTTAATACCAGATAAATGACCGCTACGCCTAATGCTGAGTGGAGCGCTGCCGCTCGGCTAAAGCCGGCATCGGTCAGGAAGGTCGGCGTGTAGTAAATCATCATCTCGATACCCGAAAGCTGGGTAAAGGCCGCGACACCCAAGCCTGCGAACAGGGCAGGGCGCATCCACGGCTGTTTCAGATTTTTCCAGCCAGCCACGCTTTTACGCTCGACTTTATCGTGCACTTTTTGAATATTTCGCAGTTCGTGGCGAACCTCACGGTCGGTCTCACGCACCATATTTAAGGCGATACGCGCCTCTTTGGTCCGTTTTTGACCCACCAACCAGCGAGGGCTTTCAGGCATAGGCAGCATGCCAAACAACAGGATCAGCGCGGGAATAGCCGCCACTGAAAACATGGTGCGCCAGGTCCAGATATCCTGCATAAACGCGCCGACCAGTCCGGCGGTCAGAATACCCAACCCGATAGAAATATTAAAAAAGGTCACCAGTCGACCTCGTTTTGCCGGCGGTGCCAGCTCGGCGATATAAACCGGCACTATCTGTGAGGCTCCCCCGACGGCGAACCCGAGTACGATACGCGCCACACCCAACCAGAGGGCGGAAGGTGACAGGCCTGAGCCGATAACCCCAACGGCGAAGATGCCTGCCACGGTCATGACCGTATAGCGGCGACCGATCACGCTCGAGAGTTTACCGCAGCACAGTGCGCCAATAACGGCACCGACCAGAATGGCACTGGTGACTATTTCCTGCGCGTGGCTTGAAAGGGAAAAATCGTGGGTTATTTGCAGCAGTGCGCCGGAAATAATTCCCGTGTCGTAGCCATAGAGAAAACCTGCGATAGCGGCGATACCGGTGGCGGTGAGGAGAAACGCATCGGCGCTTAGAAAATTGTTGTTGTCACTATTTTCAACCTGGGCAGGAACATTATTATCGCCCCCCTGCGTCTCTGAGAGTGGTTCAATTTTTTCTAGATTAGTCTGCGTCATAAGTACCCTATTTTCTTGTTTTATGTCAGTGGTTCAAATACGTCCTTGCAAAAGAGTGTGAGGGGAAAAATAGGTGGCCAATCAGGGTGGAGACAGGCGAGAAATATAGGCCGGCAATACTGTCTATCCCCTCTCCATAAGGTGTTTTTCGTGGTCGGGACTGTTTCTCGCTGTGGTTAAGGTATAGCAGCTTGCTTTCTGAATGTCATGTTTTTGTGACACCAATCACGAAAGTTGGGCGGATAAAGCGCATATAGCCCATCAGTTGCGCTTTTTAGAAAATAATATTCTGTGAGGGAATGCTCGAGGTTGTTGGTATTTTAAGTGTTGATTTCGCCGTGAAGCAGGTGATATTTAAGGGGGCGTTGCTTTATTTTACGCGCGAAATTTCTGGCGGAGGATTATATATTATCGGTAAATAATGGCGATAAATTTAACCTATTTATGTCGAGAAGTGCCCGGTTGATGATATTAATTTACGACGTTGACAGACGAAAATGATCTTTAATTACAGACAATAAAAAAGCACCCGCAGGTGCTTTTTTGATAACAATTTTAACCGCTACACTTTAGCTGCATCAGCTATCAGGACTCTGCTTGCCGCTGACATAGAGCGTCAACTTCTCGCCGGGCTGGAGGCTGTCCAGTCCACTGTTCCAGCGCATCACATCTTTGATGTTCACGCCGTTACGCTTGGCAATGCTCGACAACGAGTCACCTTTGCGTACCTGGTAGGTAATGCTGCCACTGCTGCTATCGCTTGCGCCGTTGTCCGCCACTTGCAGGGTTTGCCCAACTTTTAACACGCTCGCCGAGCGTAAATTGTTCCAACGCTGTAAGTCACCTGACTTCACATTCAGTTTGGCTGCAATTCCTGTCAGGCTATCGCCGGAGCGGACCTTATAAGAAGCTGCACCAGACGTGCTGTTGCTCGCCAGTCTAGTTTCCTGCACCGCACTGATGTCTCCATCAGCCAGAGAGTCTTTTAACTGGTCCGCATGCGCCTTTGGCAACACAATGTAATGAGGGCCGTTAGGGGCCGTTACATTACGCTTGTAGCCGGTATTATACGATTTCAGATTAGTGAGTGACATGCCAGCCATCTCAGCCGCCTGAGTTAACTTCATCTGCTGACCCACTTCAACACGCGCTAATGCGCGGTCTTCGTCAGGTTTCGGCAGCCTAACACCGTATTTTTGACTATGCTTAAGAATATCGCTCAGTGCCAACATCTTCGGTACGTAGATCGACGTTTCACGAGGAAGCGCTAATGACCAGAAATCTGTCGGACGACCTTTTGCTCTATTCTGTTTCACCGCTTGCATTACGCGACCTTCACCGCTGTTGTAAGCCGCAACCGTGAGTAACCAGTCACCGCCAAACATCTTGTTCAGGTTCTGCAGCATATCAAGCGCAGCAGTAGTCGATGCCACAACATCGCGGCGACCGTCATACCATTGGTTATCTTTCAAACCATAGTTTCGACCCGTAGTTGGCACAATCTGCCATAACCCAGCGGCGTTAGCCGATGAAGTTGCTTTGGGGTCAAAAGCGCTCTCCACTATGGGTAGCAGTACTAGTTCCATCGGCATATTACGTTTCTTAATCTGCTCGGTGATCCAGTACATGTACGGCTCTGCCCGTAATGTTACATCGTGGAGATAGCTCTTATTTTTTAAATATTTTACTTTTTGCTCACGGATCCGGGAATTATCCGGAACCTTCATCTTCAGCTCGTCGCCAATGAAGTTCCACAGATTCTTTTGCGCATTGGGATCACTACTGCCCAACCACTGCGCCGATGTCGATCGCCCATCGTCTGCGTACTCTCCTGCTTCACTTTGACTTGCTGAAGACAAACTCTGTGCATGCTGTTCTGGCACCTTCACGTCCTGCCTGGACGCCTGGCAACCCACTAGCAGCAAGGAGGCGAAGATAATCGCTTTAGCCTTCATGTGTGTGTCATAGTTGCTTAAAAGACGAGCAATACTACTTTGCCTAGTCAAAAAAGACAACTAAAAGGTTCAGAAGCTATCTTTGAGATGCCTCAAAAGGGCAAAAACTTGCCAGTCTGATGTAATGGTTCCGTTAACGTTTAAATTGTTTTGTAAATCAGGGTCATGGCTTCGTAAGAATAGGTTGATTTTGCGTTCTAAACCGAGTGTTGTAGGCAGGGATGATTGTCCGTTTTTACGCTTTAGTAGCACGGTTTGTTCATGTGCTGAAATATCAGAATCGTCTGGCAGAATTGAGCGTGCAAACTTAAGATTTGAAGCGGTATATTCGTGCGCGCAACAGACAAGCGTATCGTCAGGAAGTTCAGCTAAGCGTTGAAACGATTGGTACATTTGCTCGGCGGTCCCTTCAAACAAACGACCACAGCCGCCAGAAAACATCGTATCGCCGCAGAAAAGATAAGGCGCGCTATAGTATGAAATGTGACCTAATGTGTGCCCCGGCGTAGCAAAAATTGACCACTTTACCCCCCCTATTTCGACCCGATCGCCATTTTTAAGAATTATCTTAGCTCCCTTGCTCGAAGTTTCAGCAGGGCCGTATATTTTTACCGCAGGAAACTGCTTGATAATTGCGCTAACGCCGTCGACATGGTCACCGTGATGGTGGGTCAGCATGATGGCCGTGGGGGTAAGATTACGCTCGCTCAAGGCCGAAAGCACCGGTGCCGCTTCGCCAGGATCCACGATCACACAATGACCCTTTTGGTCGTCTAGCAACCAAATGTAATTGTCCTGTAACGCCGGAATACTGATAAGATTCATGACATACTCCTTTAAGCAATAGCCTGAAAGTTGAATTGAAAACATGAAGTCAGCCCACATTCATAAAAAGCTGGTGGTGCCTTCATCCTGGGATGACATTCCCCGTGGTGATTACTACCGTGCCGCGCTTGAACAGCAACTGCAACCCTGGTGGAGCAAGTTGTATGGCTTTCATTTGCTTAAAATTGGTAATTTAAGCACCGAAATCAACAGTCAGGACTGCCCAATCTCGCATCAGGTCAACGTTGCCACCGAGGGAGAAAGGCTACAGGTACTGGGCGATCCTTACTATCTGCCGTTCGAGCAAAAGTCTGTCGACGCCTGCCTGCTGTGCCACACCTTGAACTACGCCGCCGACCCGCACCGCATTCTGCGTGAGGTTGACCGAGTGCTGATAGACGACGGCTGGCTGGTGCTGAGCGGCTTTGCGCCTTTCAGCCTCCTGGGGATAGGCAAGTGCCTGCCATTTTTGCGCAAGCGGCAGCCTTTTAACAGCCGCATGTTTACCCAGACGCGGCTGATCGACTGGTTGAGTCTGCTGAATTACGAGGTGATGTTTAAATCGCGTTTTCAGGTGCTGCCCTGGCATCGGCAGGGCGGGCTATTGCTGAGCGCTCATCTGCCGGCTTTGGGCTGTATGACGGTGATAGTGGCCAGAAAGCGCACTCTACCGCTGCTGCCAACCGCCAAAAAAGTGCCTGCCCGCCGCCAGTCGATCGCCCAGCCGGTGGGGGCCAATAAGAGCTACCGCGAAGAGCACGACGAATAGTCCCAGAAAACGAGCCCGAGAAAAGCAGCTCTGTATAACTAGCCCGAGAAGGCTAACCTTATAAAACAATAGCATCAGTTCGGATGACTCAACAGACAGCCAGCTGCACACGGCTAAATTTTCGCGTGTGCAGCGGTGACTGCAGCAGATAGAAACCGAAGCTTAATGTTGAAATCAGAGGTTAAAATTACGCCTGCAGAGGTTACTTCTCGGGCTGGTAGCCCACGTCTTCCAGCGTAGGATTACCGGCCGCCTCGCGCGCCAGCACGTCGCAACGCTCATTCTCCGGATGCCCGGCGTGGCCTTTGACCCACAGCCAGTTCAGGGTGTGGGTTTGAATGGCATCGTCGAGACGTTTCCATAAATCGACGTTCTTAACCGGTTTTTTATCTGCCGTTTTCCAGCCGCGCTTCTTCCAGTTATGGATCCACAGGGTAATGCCCTGGCGGACATACTGGCTGTCGGTGCTCAACGTCACGTCGCACGGCGTACTTAACGCCTCGAGCGAGACGATGGCCGCCATCAGCTCCATGCGGTTGTTAGTCGTTAGCCGATAGCCGGCACTAAACGGCTTTTCGTGCTCTTTGTAGCGCAGTATCGCGCCGTATCCACCGGGTCCCGGATTGCCGAGGCAGGATCCGTCGGTGAAAATTTCTACCTGTTTGCGCATCTCTGGTAGACTCTTCCATCAGAATGTAAAAGCCAAGTCTGACATAAACGAGCGCTATGAGCACTGCAATATGCTAATTACCCCTACAAGACAGATTGTTCTCGATACCGAAACCACCGGTATGAATAAGCTGGGTGTCCACTATGAGGGCCACCGCATCATCGAAATCGGTGCCGTTGAGGTGATCAACCGGCGTTTGACCGGTCGCAACTTCCATATGTACCTCAAGCCGGATCGACTGGTTGACCCCGAAGCCTTTAATATTCACGGTATCAGCGACGAGTTTCTCGCCGATAAACCGACCTTCGCCGAAATTGCCGATGAGTTTTTAGAGTACATTCGCGGCGGCGAGCTGGTTATCCATAACGCCAACTTTGATATCGGCTTTATGGACTATGAATTTGGCATGCTGGGGCGCGGCATTGCCAAAACCGACACCTTCTGTAAGGTTACCGATAGCCTGTTTATGGCGCGCAAGCTGTTCCCCGGCAAGCGCAACAGCCTCGACGCGCTCAGTGACCGTTATCTGATTGATAACAGCAAGCGAACGCTGCACGGCGCACTGCTTGACTCCGAAATCCTCGCCGAAGTCTATCTGATGATGACCGGTGGGCAGACGCTGATGAAGTTTTCCCACGAAGGCGAGCAGAATACCGGTGCCGACGGCCTGGATATTCAGCCAATACTGCGTCCCGCTTGCGGATTAAAGGTTTTATTGGCCAGCGACGAAGAAATGACCGCACACGAGTCACGTCTGGATCTGGTGATGAAGAAGGGCGGCAGCTGTTTATGGCGTCCTGCGCCACCGGCAACTGAATAAAACCACTCAGTTTTTGGCGCTTTAATCGCCTTGCTGATGAAATACTAGACGAACGGCGAATTTTGTCAGAAAAAGGATTGACGGCATCATTCACCCTCCGTAATATTCGGCTCGTTCCAGTGACATGGAGCGGCAGTAAACAGTAAGAAAGTGGAGCGGTAGTTCAGTTGGTTAGAATACCTGCCTGTCACGCAGGGGGTCGCGGGTTCGAGCCCCGTCCGTTCCGCCACATTCAGAAGCCCTGAGTCAGCAATGACTCAGGGCTTCGCTGTTTTCAGCCCCGCTATTCTTTCCCCAGCTCGGCTTTGACGTAGTTCATTGAGGTGCTGGCCGCGCGATCGTGACGCGCAATAAAACGATAGAAGCCGCCCGACAAGAATGCACCGATAAACCAGCTAAAATTGGCGACCTGATGCAGGCTCGGCGTAAAGCTAATCACCAGACCAATCAATACCGCCGGCATCAGCGAGCCGATGGCTTTCGGGTTAAATCCGCTGCGATACCAGTAGCGCCCAGACGGCGTGGCATTGAATAGCGCATCGACGTCCAGATGACCGCGTTTAATCAGATAATAATCCGCCAGCAAAATTCCGAACAGTGGACCGATAAATGCGCCCAGCACGTCCAGCGTGTAGTGGATAAGCTCCGGTGACTGGAACAGGTTCCACGGCGTTAGCAGCACCGAGCCTACCGCGGCTATCATCCCACCGGCGCGGAAGCTGATTTTCTGCGGCGAACAGTTGGAGAAATCGAACGCCGGTGAAACGAAGTTCGCGACGATGTTAATGCCGATGGTGGCGGTGATCATCGTCAACAGACCGATTGCCACCGCAACGTTATTCCCCACGCGACTCACGGTTTCGATAGGATCGGTGATCATGGTGCCAAACAGCGACTGGGTGCCGGAAACAATCACTACGGTAACAATCGAGAACAGCAGGAAGTTGAACGGCAGGCCCCAGCGGTTGCCGCGACGGATCTCGTTCATGTTCTTACCGTAGCGCGAGAAGTCGCCAAAGTTAAGCAGCGGGCCGGAGAAATACGAGACCACTAACGCGGTAGCGGTGATCATTTCCCAGGTTTGCTGTCCGGCGCTCAGCGACTTGCTGGCCAGGGTAAATGAAATATTGCCCAAGCCGGTTTTGTACACAATCCATCCCGCCAGCATCAGCATCACCACGTAAACGGCCGGACCGGCAACGTCGATAAAGCGTTTAATCGCGCTCATGCCGTGCCAGAACACCATCGCCTGCAGTACCCACATAATGCCAAAGCACATCCAGCCCAGCGCAGAGAGGCCCAGCCAGTGCGGGACGGTCAATGGATTCAGCGTCGGGAAGAATTTCAACAGCACCAGCATCAGCGCACTGGCGGCCAGATAGGTTTGAATACCGTACCAGGCAAAGGCAATCAGTCCCCGGATCACCGCCGGGATATTGGCACCAAACACGCCAAAGGCCTGGCGACAGATGACCGCATAGGGCACGCCCGCCTGCTGGCTTGGTCTGGCGACCAGGTTAGCGCAAAGCTGCACGATACAAATCCCGCACAGCAGACAGATAAGCACCTGCCAGCTTGCTAGCCCGAGAGTGAAGAAGCTTGCGGCCACCACGTAGCCGCCCATGCTGTGCACGTCGGACATCCAGAATGAAAATATGTTGTACCAGTTCCAATTCTGGTCGCGGGTAGGCGCCAGATCGTCGTTGCATAGCTTAGGGCTATAGTGCGGCTTGATGATGCCAGCGCTTAATTCCGGGGCCGCCGCAGAGGTGTTTCCCTTATTTGGCATAAATCGTGCTCCTGTCATAAACAACATTTGGAAGAAGGGTGGCCGGAGTCCGGCAATCCAAAAATTAACTATTCAAATGCGTATTGCAGGAATTAGGCCAAATCTCATTTTTTGTATACAAAAAAACGATTTCATGTATACGATAAGTTATGTGTTCGGTATACGGAGTAGTAACGATGACCAGCTGGAATGGCCTGAATACGGCCTACTTTACTGAGGACAAGGACGACCACATTTACAACGCATTGGTAAAATCTATCGTTGAACATAGGCTGTTGCCGGGTAATAAATTGCCTGAAGAGGCGCTGGCTGAGGCGTTTTCTGTGAGCCGTACCGGGATCCGCCGCGTGCTACAGCGCCTTGCGGCAGTGCAACTGGTGACACTTTTGCCCAAACGTGGTGCGCACGTCACGGTTCCTGATGCGGAAGAATCACGCAGCGTCTTTACGACCCGCAAAATTTTGGAGTGCGCCAACATGAGGGAAGTGGTGGCGCACTGCCAGTCACCTCATTTAGCGGCGATGAAGAAGATCGTCGCCCAAGAGAAGAAGGCCCATGAAGATCGCGATGGCGCCGCGGCGATCCGGCTGTCTGCCGCCTTCCACGTGCAGCTGCAGGCCATTTCAGGTAACAGGGTGCTGACCGAAACCGTCTCTCAGCTGACGCTGCGATCGTCGTTGGCGATTGCCGCCTGGGGCGCGCCTTGGCAGCAGGGCTGCCGCTGTCACGATCATGACGATCTTTTAGATCTGCTTAAAAAACGCGATGCGCCGGCCCTGGCCGAAAGCATGGCTCGCCATTTTGATCATATCGTTGCCAGCCTGCGTTTTGAAAACAGTGAAGGCCCGACGCCGGACTTTGCACAGATATTTTCCGGCATGGCGCCGCAGCAGGTTCACGATAAGGAAGCGCTGTAATGACCGAATCTTCTTCCCGCCCGCTGTGTATACAATTGATTAATCCCAACACCAGCCTCGGTATGACCGAAGTCATGGCGGCAACCGCGCGTCAGGTGGCCTCGCCGGGGACCCAGATCCTGGCCGTTTGCCCGCAAGAGGGCGCCCCGTCGATTGAGGGGCACTTCGACGAAGCGATTGCGGCCATTGGCGTATTGCAGCAGGTTAAAGCCGGGCGCGAGGCGGGCGTCGACGGACATATTATTGCCTGTTTCGGCGATCCGGGGCTGCTGGCGGCGCGAGAAATTGCCGCCGCGCCGGTGGTGGGTATCGCCGAGGCCGCCATGCACGTCGCGACGCTGGTGGCGACGCGTTTCTCGGTGGTGACCACGCTGCCGCGCACGTTGGTGATTGCTCGCCATCTGCTTCACCAATACGGCTTTGAACGCCACTGCGCCGCGCTGCACGCGATAGATTTACCGGTGTTGTCTCTCGACGACGGCAGCGGCATGGCGCAGCAGAAGGTTCGCGATAAGTGCATCAGGGCCAAACAGCACGACGGCTGCGGGGCAATCGTGCTCGGCTGCGGCGGCATGGCCGATCTGGCACAGGAGTTAACCCTTGAACTCGGTATGCCGGTCATCGACGGCGTGAGCGCCGCGGTACGATTGATCGAGTCCCTGCATGCGTTGCGCCTGACGACCAGTAAATTCGGCGATCTCGATTATCCGTTGTCTAAGCCGCTCTCTGGACGCTTTAAAGATCTGAATCACTGACTGGCAGACCCGACTCGCTAATTTTAAGACCCTAAAAATAGCCACAAACAGAGAATATTATGTCTGATATCGATTATGGTTTTACTGAAGATTATCCGCGCGATTTAATAGGCTATGCTGGCCGTCCTCCACACGCCAATTGGCCGAACGATGCCCGTATTGCCGTACAGTTTGTGCTTAATTATGAAGAGGGGGGTGAGAATAACGTTTTGCACGGCGATGCAGGCTCCGAGCAGTTTCTCTCCGATATTATCGGCGCTGCCAGTTTCCCAGATCGCCATATGTCGATGGACTCCCTTTACGAATACGGCTCTCGCGCCGGTTTTTGGCGTATTCATCAGGAGTTTCAGAAACGCGGCCTGCCGTTGACGGTATTTGGCGTGGCGATGGCGCTGGCGCGTAATCCTGCGGTGGTTGAGGCCATCAAGCAGGCGGATTATGACGTGGTGAGCCACGGCTGGCGCTGGATACACTATCAGGACATGAGCGAGCAGCAGGAAACTGAGCACATGCAGAAGGCGGTGGCTATTCTGAATGACCTGTTTGGCAAAAAGCCGCTGGGCTGGTACACCGGCCGTGACAGCCCTAACACCCGCAAGCTGGTGGCCGAGCAGGGCGGTTTTCAGTATGACAGCGACTACTATGGCGATGACCTGCCGTTCTGGACGCCGGTTAAGCTCGACAGCGGTGAAGTTAAACAGCACCTGGTGATCCCTTACACCCTCGAAAGCAATGACATGCGCTTTGCTTCGCCGCAGGGGTTCAATACCGGTGAGCAGTTTTATACCTATCTGAAAGACAGCTTTGACGTGCTGTATGCCGAAGGCGAGACCTCGCCCAAGATGATGTCGATTGGCATGCACTGCCGTATCCTGGGCCGCCCAGGCCGTTTCCGCGCTCTGCAGCGTTTTCTGGATTATGTCGAGTCACACGATCGGGTCTGGGTCTGCAAACGCCAGGAAATTGCCGACCACTGGGTTAAACATCACCCTGCTCAGTAATTTCTGCCGCATTGGCGAATATCGGCTTAGCGCGCGCCGGTCAACACACCCGACTGGCGCGCGATCGGGCCGTAATCCTCATGGATTAACGCATACAGCATCGCGCCAGGGGCTAGCGATCCGAGTCGCTGCTCCCCCGTCATTCTTCCCCCGGGTGAAGAAATGAACCCAAGGTTGGACATGGGTTATCCGTCAGGGGAGCAGGCGTTTCCCATTCGAGGCAGGCCTTGCGGACTTAAACCATCAGGCTGACGTGCGCTGCGACGATCCGCCAACCGCTGGGCATTTTGATCCAGGTCTGCATCTGGCGACCGGTTTTAGCGCTACCCTCGCGACGAAACTCGGTGCTGGCGATCGCCATGTCATCGCCGTAGGTGGTGATCACCGTATTTTGCAAATCGCGATCTAAACCCTGCGCCGGTCTCGATGCGCGAAACTCACGGATCTGATCGATGCCATAGAGGTTTTCGCCCGCGCCGAAGCGTACGGTGCGCGGATCGTGCCAAAAAAGTTCGTCTAGTACCACGGTGTCATTGCTGATCAGCGCCTGCTCATAGCGATAAAAAGCGGCGTTCACTTCGGCCAAAATTGCCGGACGATCGATATTTTCACTTTTCATTTTGTTCTCAAGGCGGGTTAGTAAAAAAGTTTATCAGCCGACCAGCGAAGCGCTGGCGCTGAGGATCCCTTGCTGTTCCAGTGCCCAGGCCGCGCGCAGGCATAAATCTTCGCGCCAGGGCGGTGCGATCAACTGTAAACCAATCGGCAGCCCGTGGGCAGTGGTTAATGGTACTGAGACCACCGGCAGGCCCAGGAACGAGATAGGCTGAGCCAGCATGCCCATGCTAGCGCGAGTCGGCAGCGAAACGCCGTTAATCTCAATGCTTTCCTGACCAATAGTCGTGGCCGAGCAGGGGGTTGACGGTGCGATCAGGATATCCCAGTGTTCAAACATCGGCAGAATTTGCTGCTGAAACTGATGACGGAAGCGCTGGGCCTGCACATACCAGGCGGAAGGGATCATCGCCCCGGCCAGCAAACGCTCGCGCGACAGCGGTTCAAACTGTTCGGGAATGCTGCGCAATAGCGGTAAATACTGATTACCCCCCTCGGAGGCGGTGATAATAAACGCCGCAGAACGCGCTAGCTCTGCCTGCGGCATTTCCACTTCCTCCTGCGCCTCTAACGCCTGGGCGACGCGTTTAACCGCCGCCTTGGCATTATCGTCACACCAGGTGTTGAAATAGCCGCCGAGCACTGCGGTGCGCAAACCCTGTTGACCGCGTGAAAGTTGAGAAAAAGTGTCGACGGTTGGCCGGTGAGCCTGGAAGGCGTCGCCTGCGTCTAGCCCCTGCATGGCATCGTACACCTGTGACAGGTCACCGCTGCTGCGCGCCAGCGGACCGATATGATCGAGGCTGGCGACAAACGGCTGGCTCCCGCGACGGGATATACGCCCAAACGTCGGTTTGAGACCGAGGATCCCGCTGAGCGAAGAGGGGACGCGAATCGAACCGTTGGTATCGCTGCCCAGCGTGAACTGTACCAGACCGGCGGCCACCGCGGCGGCAGAACCCCCTGACGATCCGCCGGCAATGCGCGTGAGGTCGTGTGGGTTGTGCGTCGCGCCGTAGTGACTGTTTTCAGTGGTGAAACCGTAGGCGTAAGCGTCCATATTCAGCATGCCTGAGAGCATCGCGCCCTGTTCGGCGAGGCGGGAAACGGTCCAGGCATCCTCTTTAGCGACCGGATTACTGCTATTAAGACTTGCCCCCGCCAGCGTCACCTGACCGGTCACGTCTAACAGGTTTTTGACCGCGTAAGGCACGGCGGCCAGCGGCGGCAAGGCGGCACCGCTGGCGCGCAGTTTATCGATCTTGCCTGCTTCGCTGAGCATGCGCGCGTGAGTGACGTGGGTATAGGCGTTAATCGCCGGATTGGCCTGCTCGATATGATCGAGTGTCTGCTGAGCAATTTCTGTTGCCGAGACTTCACCGCTGTTTAATGCCTGCTGGATATCACTGATGCTGGCCTGATGTAAAGGTTTCATGCGTGATAAACCCCGGCAATTTCCAAACGCGGGTCAAGCGGCAGGTCCATTAACGGCTGCGCCATTTGCGCAATACGGCTGAACTGGGTGAGTAATTCCTGACGGCGTGCGTCATCCAGTTCGAGCGCCAGCACGGCCTCCATCTGGCTAATGTAGGCCGCCCAATCAGCGGGTGGCACAGAAGATGTCGATTTCATAAATTCTCCTATAAAACCCTTCCTCCTCAGGAGGAGGATTCGGGTGGGGAAGCCGTAACTCCCAAGCTAAAATCCTGCCGCGCTGCCGTTGCTGCGCGGATCTGAGGCTCCTTCGAACATGCCGTTAGTATGGCGAACAATCGCGCCGGCATGGCCGACCGCCTCGCTAAATTCTGGCAGCATTTCGATATCGTGACCGCGCTGGCGCAGTCCGGCCAGCGTGGGGTGGCTGAAACGGTTTTCGAGTTTCAACGAGTCTGAACTTTGCCCCCAGGTGCGCCCTAGCAGCCAGCGCGGGCCGCTGATCGATTCCTGCAGCGATTTTCCCTGGATGACGTGGCGAATAAATACCGCCGCCTGGGTCTGCGGTTGACCGTCGCCGCCCATTGCGCCATACACCATCGTGCGGCCGTCATACAGGCGCGCCGCTGCGGGATTCAAGGTGTGGAAAGGCTGTTTGCCCGGCGCCAGCGCCAGCAGGTGATCGGCATCGAGGCTGAACGATGCACCGCGGTTCTGCCACATCACGCCGCTCTCGGGCAGGATCACCCCGCTGCCAAACTCGTGATAAATACTCTGAATAAACGATACCGCCAGGCCGCTGCTGTCCATCACGCCCATCCACACGGTATCGCCAGGCCCTTTGCCTTTGCCCCAGTCGGCGGCGCGATGCGGATTAATTCGCGTCGCCAGCGCGTCGAGATAGGCCGGCTCGAGCAGCGCCTGCGCATCCTGAGTCATGATGCGCGGATCGGTAATAAAGCGGTCACGCAGGCCAAACGCCAGCTTGGTGGCCTCCACAATACTGTGGATAGTCGCCCCCTCATCCATCGTTTCGAGATTCAGGCGATCGGTCAGGCCGAGAATGGCCAGCGACACCAGGCCCTGCGTCGGCGGCGTGAGGTTGTAGATTTCGCCCTTGCTGTGCTTGAGTTTCAGCGGCGTGCGGCGCTGTGGGCGATAGGCGGCAAGATCGTCACGGGTGATAGGCATGCCGAGTTGCTGCATATCGGCGGCCATTCCGTCTGCCAAATTACCGCGATAGAAGCTGTCCAACCCTTCTTCGCACAGCTGCAACAGCGTGGCGGCAACGCGCGGCTGGGTAAAGCGATGCCCGCACTGCGGCACCTGGCCATGCGGTAGAAAAACCTCGCCAAACGACGCCATCGACTCCAGCTCGTGACGCTTGCTGCGGGTCGCCGCTTCCTGCGAGGCGGTAACCGGAAAACCGTCGGCCGCGTAGCGAATAGCGTCGCGCAGCAAACGCGCTAGCGGTTTTTGCTCGCCGCCGAACTCGGCGGAAACCTTGAGCGCCTCCTGCCAACCGCCGACGGTTCCGGCAACGGTCAAGGCGGATTTTGGCCCACGGTGCGGGATATGGCTTTCACCGGCATAAAAATCCAGTGAGGCGAGTGAACCCGCGGCGCCGCTGGCATCGATAGCCACCGGATCGCCCTGCGGCGGCACGATGAGCCAGAAACCGTCGCCGCCGAGGCCGTTCATGTGCGGATAGACCACCGCGATAGTCGCCGCGGCGGCTACCATAGCCTCGATGGCATTGCCACCCTCACGCAGAACCGCCAACGCGCTCTGGCTGGCGAGATGGTGAGGGGTTACCGCCATACCCAGCGGGGCGCTGTTACTGTTGATCATGCCATCTTCCTTTTTAAATCGAGTTTATTCGTTGCTCTATTGATACAAGCAAGAGGTGTTCCAGATCCTCCTCTTATGGATAAAAATTTTAAAAATGTGAACTTTGACAGGCTTGCAACGGGATAAAATTAATTTGCCTAAGCCATTACAGGACATGTTATCTTCGGCTGAAACGATGGTTACAGGAAACAGCCAATGAAACAGATCGATGAACGTCTGCGCGGTTATTACGCCGAGCTCACGCCGCAGGAACAGCGGGTTGCCGATTTTATCTTCGATCATATTGATGACCTGATGAGCTATAACAGCGCCGAGCTGGCGCGCCTTAGCGGCGTGTCCAAGGCGACCGTCAGTCGGCTGTTTAAACGTTTGGGATATCCAAGCTATCGCGATATGCGTGACGAGGTGCGCACCCTGCGCCAAAGCGGAATGCCGTTAACCGACAGTCGCGACGCGGTGCAGGGCAACACGCTGCTGTCGCGCCACTATAAGCAGGAAATGGCCAACCTGACACAGTGGATTAATCAGATAGACGGCAGCCAGTTTACCGCAGTAATCACCGCGCTAAGCCTGGCCAGGCAGGTGCGTTTGCTGGGTCTGCGCAACAGTTATCCGGTGGCGCTGCACCTGCGCCAACAGCTGTTGCAGGTGCGGGAGCGGGTCATGATGATGCCGCAGCCGGGGCAGACTTTGGCCGAGGAGCTAGTAGATTTGACCGCGCAGGACGTGGTGGTGTTTGTCGCCTTCCGTCGCCGCCCGCGCGCCGCGCGCGCTATTTTGACGCTGCTACAGCAGAACAACGTACCGGTATTGCTGATCTGCGAACCGCAGGCGCAGTCGCTTATCCCACTGGCGCGCTGGCATCTGGCCGCTTCTCTCGACAGCGTTTCAGCCTTTGACTCCTATTCTGCCGCCATGAGTCTGGCCAACCTGTTAAGCAACGCGCTGCTGCATGAAATGCTGGCCTCGGGTCGTCAACGCATTCACCAGATAACCGACCTGTATAACGATCTCGACGAGCTCGAACAGCGCTAAGCTGATCAAAATAAAGCCCTGAATTGGTGCCTTTGCACATTTTTGGTGCGTTTTATCTTTTGCAAACTGCCGATTTCGCGCCACTCTGGCGCGATTTTTGTAGCCCATTTCCGGGTTTATTCTCGTGGTACACCTTGATCTAACGTAGCTTATGGTCAGCGCTGACGACTTTTTCATTTTCTGGCACATTAGTTGCAAAATGCACGATATAAGAATCTATCGTTTCATAAACTACTAAGTCCGGGGAGTCGCAGATGAAGATGAACAAACGGTTGTTGGCGTGGGTCGGGGCAGCGATGCTGATGGTTCAGGCACCGCTGGTATTGGCCGATCAGTTGCAGGATATCCAGCAGCGTGGCGTATTGCGCGTCGCTATTCCGCAAGACTTCCCGCCGTTTGGCTCAATCGGCACCGATATGCAGCCGCAGGGTTACGATATCGACATGGCCCATTATCTGGCCGATAAAATGAAACTTAAGTTGCAACTGGTGCCGGTTTCCAGCGCCAACCGCGTGCCTTACCTGCAAACTGACAAAGTCGATCTGGTGATTTCCAGTCTCGGTAAAAACCCGGAACGCGAAAAAGTTATCGACTTCAGCAAGGCCTACGCGCCGTTTTTCCTTGGAGTATTTGGTGCCAAGGGCGATGCGCTTAGCGACGTTAAACAGCTTTCCGGTAAATCTATTGGCGTAACGCGCGGTGCAGTAGAAGATCTGGTATTGACCGATATCGCGCCGAAAGACGCCAAAATTGAACGCTATGAAGACAACAACACCACGCTGTCGGCCTATCTGTCCGGTCAGGTTGAGTTTATCGCCACCGGCAACCTGGTCGTGGCGGCGATTGCGCGCCAGAACCCGCAGAAAGCCCCTGAATCGAAAGTGTTGTTAAAAGATTCACCGTGCTTCATCGGCATGCGTAAAGACGAACCGGCGCTGAAGGCCAAGGTGAATGCCCTGATTGATCAGGCATTGCAGGACAAAACGCTGAATAGCCTGTCCGAAAAATGGATGAAAGCCCCGCTGCCAGCCAATCTGGGTGCCTGATAGTGTTCGCTAACCTGTCGCGCACAACGGAGGATCTTCATGACCTATCAGCTTAATTTCACAGCATTATGGCCCTATCTGCCGCAGCTTTTGGCCGGTTTATGGACCACCATTGAGCTGACATTCATGGCGACTATCGGCGGCATTGCCATCGGTATCCTTGGCGCGGCAATTCGCTGCGGCAACAGTGTCGCGCTGCGTCGCGTGTGGGGCCTGTATGTCGAAGTCATTCGCAATACGCCCTTTGTGGTGCAGCTGTTCTTTATCGTCTTTGGTTTGCCGAGCCTGGGTCTGAAAATGACCGCCGGTGAGGCCGCGCTGCTGGCGATGCTGATTAACCTTGGCGCCTACAGCACCGAGATTATTCGCGCCGGTATTCAGGCCACGGCCAAGGGGCAGTGGGAGGCCGGGCGCGTGCTGGGCCTGACCCGCAATCAGACTTTTTTCCGGGTTATTTTGCCGCCGTCTTTAAAGCGAATTTATCCGGCACTGGTCAGCCAGTGCATCATCGTCATGCTGGGCTCCTCGGTGGTGTCGCAGGTGTCGTTTCAGGAGCTGACTTTTGTCGCCAGCCTGATCCAGTCGCGCACCTTCCTGAGTTTTGAGACCTATTTCGTCTGTACGCTGTTTTATCTGGCGCTGTCGATAGCGATGCGTCAGCTGTTGCTGCTGGCAGGACGCCGCTTCTTTGGGAGTTACAGCTGATGATGACTTTTACCGATTGGGACATCCTGCGCAATCTGCTACTGGCCGCGCGCTGGACCATTATGCTGTCGCTGGTGGCCTTTGTCGGCGGCACGTTAGTCACCGTTCCGCTAATCTTAATGCGCCTGACTCGCCGCCGCTGGCTGGTGAATATCGCCCGCGTGTACGTAGAAGTTTTTCAGGGTACACCGCTGCTGATGCAGCTGTTCCTGGCATTTTTTGGTCTGGGACTGTTCGGCATTAACGTCAGTCCGTGGACCGCTGCCGCCTTTGCGTTAACCTTTTACTCCAGCGCCTATCTGGTGGATATCTGGTCCGGCAGCATCGACGCCTTGCCCAAAGGGCAGTGGGAAGCCTGTCGCTGTCTCGGCCTGAGCTTTGGGCAAACCCTGTGGCGGGTGATTGCGCCGCAGGCGCTGCGTATCGCCATCGCGCCGACGGTGGGTTTTTTGGTGCAGGTGATTAAAGGCACCGCGCTGGCCTCGATTATCGGCTTCGTCGAGTTGACCAAGGCGGGAACGATGCTCAATAACGTGACCTACGAGCCGTTTAAAGTCTTTGGATTAGTCGCCGCTGGCTACTTCCTGATGTGCTATCCACTTTCTCTTTACAGCCACTATCTGGAAAGAACACTGCTTGGAGATAAAAAATAATGCCGCTGATCACGATTAATCAGGTGCAAAAATATTACGGTCAGAATCACGTATTGAAAGGCGTCGATCTGGATATCGAAGGCGGTGAGGTGATTTGCATTATCGGCCGCAGCGGTTCGGGAAAAAGTACCCTGCTGCGCTGCATGAACGGCCTTGAAGCCTATCAGGATGGCAGCATCAAGCTGGGCGGTATGACCATTACCCACCGCGATTCTCAGGCGCGCGAAATCAGCCGCTCGGTGGGCATGGTGTTCCAGAACTTTAATCTGTTCCCGCACATGACCGCGCTGGAAAACGTCATGCTGGCACCGCGCCGCGTGCTTGGTAAAAGCGCCGCCGAATGCCGTGAGCTGGCAATTCAGATGTTGACCAAGGTCGGTCTGGCCGATCGGCTAGATTACTATCCGGGCAATCTTTCCGGCGGTCAGCAGCAGCGCGTGGCCATTGCCCGCGCGCTGGCGATGAACCCAAAAGTTTTACTGTGTGATGAAATCACCTCCGCGCTCGATCCCGAGCTGGTGGGGGAAGTATTAAAAGTGTTGGAGCAGCTGGCGGCAGAGGGCATGACGCTGGTGCTGGTGACGCATGAAATGAATTTTGCCCGCGAGGTCGGCGACCGCGTGGTGTTTATGCATCAGGGTACCGTCTGGGAGCAGGGCGAAAGCCGCGCGCTGTTTGCCAATCCGCAGACCCCGGAATTCAAACAGTTTATCGCCTCAGTTCGTGGTCTTGATTAACCACGGCTCGCTACATAAAAGATATTGATTAAAAAGGATAATTATCGTGGATATCTCAAAATTAGGTCAAATTAATCCGCCTAACCGCCTGCTGATGGGCCCAGGGCCAATCAACGCCGATCCTCGCGTGCTGCGGGCGATGTCGAGCCAGCTGCTTGGGCAGTACGATCCGGCGATGACTCACTACATGAATGAAGTGATGGCGCTGTATCGCGCGGTGTTCAAAACCGACAATCAGTGGAGCTTCCTGGTCGACGGCACTTCGCGCGCCGGTATCGAAGCCGTGCTGCTGTCGGGCATTCGCCCCGGTGACAAAGTGCTGGTCCCGGTGTTTGGCCGCTTTGGCCACCTGCTGTGCGAAATTGCCCGTCGCTGCCGTGCCGAAGTCCACACCCTCGACGCGCCGTGGGGCGAAGTGTTTGACCCACAGCAGATTGAAGATGCGATTAAATCGGTTAAACCGCGCTGGCTACTCACCGTGCAGGGCGATACCTCGACCACCATGCTGCAACCGCTGGATCAGCTGGGCGAAATTTGCCGCCGCCACGGCGTGCTGTTCTATAGCGATGCTACCGCCTCGATTGCCGGCAACGTCTTGGAAACCGATGCCTGGGGGATCGATGCGGTGTCCGCAGGCCTGCAAAAATGTCTCGGCGGACCGTCAGGCAGCTCACCGGTTACCATCAGCCCGAAATTTGAAGAACAGATCCGCCGCCGCAAGTGCGTTGAAGAGGGGATCCGCACCGCCGATCACGCCGACGGCGATGAAGAGATGATCTACTCCAACTATTTCGATCTCGGCATGATCATGGACTATTGGGGCCCAGAGCGCCTCAACCACCACACCGAAGCGACCAGCATGCTGTTTGGCGCCCGCGAATGCGCCCGCGTCATCCTCGAAGAAGGCCTGGATAACACCATCGCGCGCCACAAACTGCACGGCGATGCGCTGCTGGCCGGTATTCAGGGCATGGGGCTGGAGGTGTTTGGCGACCTAAACCACCGCATGAACAACGTGCTCGGCGTAGTGATCCCACAGGGCGTGCACGGTGAACAGGTTCGTTCCACCATGCTCAACGATTTTGGCATCGAAATTGGCACCTCCTTCGGTCCACTGAGTGGCAAAATCTGGCGCATCGGCACCATGGGTTACAACGCGCGTAAAGACTGTGTGATGCAAACGCTGGTGGCGCTGGAGGCGGTATTGAATCGTCTGGGCTTTGCGTCTAAATACGGCGCCGGTGCTCAGGCTGCGTGGGACCAATATTCCCTCGCAGCTAACCTTAACGCGGCAGGAGGCCAGTAATGATTGCAGCCATCCCATTGAGTAAAGAAGCAGAGCAGGCGTCGCTCAGAGTGATGGCACGTTGTGACCAGCTGGCCGATTTGAGCGAAACGCCGGGTGAGCTGACCCGGGTTTATCTCTCGGCACAGCATATTCAGGCTAACCGCCTGGTGGGCGAGTGGATGGCCGCGGTGGGTATGACCACCTGGCAGGACAGCGTCGGCAATATTTGCGGCCGCTATGAGGGGCTCGATCCGCAGGCTCCTGCGCTGCTGCTCGGGTCACATCTCGACAGTGTGCGCAACGCCGGTCGCTACGATGGCCCACTCGGCGTATTGACGGCTATTGAAGTGGTCGCCCATTTGCATGCGCGGGGAATTCGCCTGCCGATGGCGGTCGAAATTGTCGGTTTTGCCGACGAAGAAGGCACGCGTTTTGGCATTACGCTATTGGGCAGCCGTGGACTCACCGGCACCTGGCCGCAGGATTGGCTACAGCGCACCGATGCACAGGGCGTGTCCGTGGCCGAGGCGATGCTGAGCCTGGGGCTGGATCCGGCGAATATCTTGACCTCACAGCGCGATAGCAACGATTTCTGCGCCTATCTCGAACTGCATATTGAGCAGGGGCCATGCCTGCAGGCCGCCGGTTTGCCGCTGGGCGTGGTTACCGCCATTAACGGCGCGCGTCGTCTGAACTGCGGCTTTGTCGGCCACGCCGGTCATGCCGGAACGGTACCGATGGGCCATCGTCAGGACGCCCTGGCCGCCGCCGCCGAGTGGATGGTCGCGATTGAAACACTGACCAGCGCGCGCGGCAAGAATTTGGTGGCGACGGTGGGGCATATCCAGAGCCTGCCCGGTGCCGTTAACGTTATTCCCGGCGAGGTAAAGCTGACGCTCGACGTGCGTGGGCCAGAGGATGGCGCGCTTGCCGAGCTGCTGACCACGCTGTTGCAACAGGCGCAAAACATCGCCGCCCGTCGCGGCTTGACCTTCAGCGCCGAACAGTTTTACGGCATTCAGGCCACGGTGTGCGACAGCGGTTTACAGCAGCGATTGGCGCAAAGCGTTGAGGCGTTGCAGGGACAGTCGATGCTATTACCGAGCGGTGCTGGCCATGACGCCATCGCGATCGCCGAACGTTGGCCGGTCGGCATGCTGTTTGTACGCTGCAAAGACGGCATCAGCCATCATCCCGATGAGTCAGTGACCGCCGCCGACGTGGCTTACGCTACTCAGGCCTATATCGACACCGTATTAAGCTTTAATCGCTGATGTCACGGGTGCGGATAAGGAAAGCAAAATGACGTTAGAGGAATTTAATACGCTTGATCCCGAGCGAGCGCGTGCGGTGTTAACGCCGTGCGTCAACATCGCGCAATGGGTTGAACAGGTCAGCAACGGCCGTCCTTATGCCTCGCTCGAACAGGCGATAGCGCGGGCGACGCTGGCCAGCAGTGGCTGGCAGGAGGAGGCGATCGCTGGCGCCCTGGCTCAGCATCCGCGCATCGGGGAGAAGATGGCGGGCGAAAGCCAGGAGGCGGCACTGTCTCGCGCCGAGCAGGCCTCGTTGGGTTTAGAGCAGCAAACCACTCAGGCGCTGCTGGAAGGCAATAAACAGTACGAGCAGCGCTTTAACCGCGTGTTTCTCATTCGTGCCAAGGGCCGAACGCCGACGGAAATCCTCGCCCATCTGCATCGTCGTTTAAACAACAGCGATGAACAAGAGTGGCAGGAAACCGCCGAACAGTTGCAGCAGATTACTCTGTTGCGCTTTAAGGAGCTAGTTAACCGATGACCAAAATAACCACCCATATTCTGGATACTTCTTTAGGCAAACCCGCGACTCAGGTACGCGTGTGGCTTGAGAAAATTGAGGGCCAGCAAGGCCTGAAAATCGGCGAAGCGGCGACTGACAGTGACGGACGGGCAACCACGCTCACGCCCGACGGCGTTGAGGCCGGTAACTACCGTCTGTATGCCGACGTCGGACAATACTTTGCCGCCAGCGGTCGCGAAACGCTGTATAACCTGGCGATTATCGACGTGATTATTGATGCCAATCAGGCGCACTACCATTTGCCGATCCTGCTTAGCCCTTATTCTTATTCAACTTATCGCGGAAGCTGACCGCCGGGAGTTGCCAAAATGAATGACGTGACCAAACCGGGTGTGGCAAGCGTTGCCCCCGAAGACAGCCGTTTACCGCTGGGTAAAACTTTTGTCTATGGCCTGCAACATATCCTGACCATGTACGGCGGCATCATTGCGCCACCGCTGATTATCGGCAGCGCGGCCGGGTTAGCAACGCCGCAGATTGGCATGCTGATCACCGCCGCGCTGCTGGTTAGCGGGCTGGCAACGCTGCTGCAAACGCTGGGCGTACCGGGCTTCGGCGCGCGCCTGCCGCTGGTCCAGGGCGTATCGTTTGCCGGTGTGGCGACGATGGTGACCATTGTCACCGGCGGCGGTGGCCTGCCGGAGGTGTTCGGTGCGGTGATCGTCGCTTCATTAATTGGCCTGCTGATTGCGCCTTATTTCGCGCAAATCATTCGTTTCTTCCCGCCGCTAGTGACCGGAACGGTCGTCACGGTGATTGGGTTATCGCTGATGCCGGTAGCCGTTCGCTGGGCCATGGGCGGAAATTCCCACGCCGCAGACTGGGGGTCTACTGGCAACATTGGCCTGGCGGCCTTTACGCTGGCGGTGATCCTGCTGCTTAACCGCTTTGGCAATCGGGCGATCGGTCGCGTTGCCGTGCTGCTGGCGATGGTGCTGGCCACCGTGGGGGCTATTTTCCTTGGCAAGACGCACTTTTCCGAGCTGGGGCACGGGCCGATGCTGGCGATGCCGTCACCGTTTATGTTCGGTTTACCGACCTTTAATATTGCGGCAATCCTTTCCATGCTGCTGATTGTCTTGGTACTGCTAACAGAAACTACCGCCGGACTGGTGGCCATCGGCGAGATCGTCGGTTCGCCAGTGGATTCAAAACGTATTGCCAAAGGCCTGCGCGCCGACATGCTGAGCAGCGCGCTGTCGCCGCTGCTTAACTCTTTCCCGCAGAGTTCGTTTGCGCAGAATATTGGGCTGGTGGCATTAACCGGCGTGAAGAGCCGTTTTGTGGTGGCGGCAGGCGGGGTGATCCTGGTGGTGCTCGGGCTGTTGCCGGGGCTGGGCACTATCGTGGCGGCGATCCCTTCACCGGTGCTCGGCGGCGCAGGCGTGGTGCTGTTCGGATCGGTGGCGGCCAGCGGGATCCGCACGCTGTCCAAAGTCGATTATAAGGACAACATGAATCTGGTGGTGGTGGCAACGGCGATCGCCTTCGGGATGATCCCGATCGTCATGCCGAGTTTCTACGATCATTTTCCTGTCTGGGTGCAAACGCTGCTGCATTCGGGGATCAGCGCCGCCTGCCTGGCAGCGGTGACATTGAACGCGTTGTTCAACCCATTAAAGAGTACGGATGCTTTAACCGTACACTCTTAGTCAAGGCATCGTGACTGACGTCCCGTTCTCTGTTGCTCTGGCGCACCTGTTGCAGGAAAGCCATCAGCAGCGGATGGGGCCGTTCACGACGTGATTGCAGTTCGGGATTTCCCTGAACGCCGATAAAGAACGGATGGTTATCAAGCTCTATCGATTCTGCGGACTGCCCCGATTCGTTGCTCCCGCTGACTCGCAGTCCCTCACACGACAGCTTATCCAGCAGCTGCGGGCTTAAACGCCAGCGCTGGTTATAGCGCATCTGCACCTCTCTGCCCATCACCTTTGCCAGCCGACTTCCCGACTGGAACATCACCTTGTAGTTACCTTGTCGCAGCGGCTCATCCAACAGCGGCAGCCTCGACTGCCAGCGTACCAAGCGAAGAAGGTCCGGGCAGGGCAATCGCCTCATCCCCCAACACCCGCTGGCCTAGCGCGGCGACCATCATATGCATACCACTGTTGATGCCTAGCACCGGGGCCTGATTGTCGATAGCCCACTTGGTGACCGCCAACTGGCTGTTGATGCTGGAGTAAACGCTTTCCGATCCCTGAACCGCCAGGCCCGGTAAAATAATCCCGTCGATGTCAAATAGCGTACTTTCTAGCTGGCTTCCCATCAGGTTAGCCGGGATGTAGGTTATCTGAATGTTCAACGCCAGTGCATCGGCGGCGTCTCCGAGTGCAGCGAGCGTGGCCGGATAGCTTTCACGATGCTCGCTGGCATCGCCCAGTAATGCGAGGTGCAGGCATTTTCCGGCACGCATAACCGGCTGTGTTACCGAGCCGAGTACCCAGCGACCAAAGCTGTCTCGTGCCCAACCGTTGCTGCGCACCTTGCCGCTTTCGCAGTCTTTTAGCTGGAAACGATCCTCATTTCTCACTACCTGCAGTGACTCGATAGCAATCTCATTTTCGAGGATCCTTTGCATCATCTCGCGGTAGCAGGATGAGGAAAGAGGCCGATCGATAGGCACGACGATATCTTCCTTAAGCGCCCGATTTAACAGAGATTCCAGATCCAATTCTGCACCGGCCCCGCGACCGGTTAAACGCTCAAGCCACAGCAAACCGCTGGGCGCCTGCTGCCCCTGTGGTGAAATATATTGGCGGGAATTAATGAAACGTTTGCTGTCATATTGCACCGGCAGGTGGCACAGCGGCAACGCCCGTAATTCAGCAAGTATCGCGGCCAACGCACCGTAAAATGCGGGTTCAGGCGTGGAGTGTGCAATAAACGTGATCGTCATCAGTTACCCTCTGTCAGAATTTTAAACGCGGGGATCGGATGCAAGAATTACACCAGCTGTGGAAAATAGTGCCCGAGGTGGACTCACGGTGGGAAGTATAAGGGTAAAATCAGTCGAGCTTTCAGAAAATATGAGGCGAAAATTACCCTGATAAACATAGTTTTATCAGGGTGTTAGAGGCTACATTACTCGTGGCGCATAAAACTGTCGGCATCGCGCCAGGCCGGGAAGGCTTCGCGGTAGTCCTGAAGGGCCTCCAGAGACAGCTCGGCTTCGATAGTCATCGCCGCGCTTGGCTCGGCGCGGGCCAGCTCTTCACCAAGAGGATTGATGATCAGGCTATCACCGCTGTAGTGGTGGCCATTATCGTCATCGCCGATGCGATTGCAGCCCGCTACGTAAGCCTGGTTCTCAATGGCGCGGGCGGTGAGCAGCGCCTGCCAGTGGTGAGTGCGGCGAGCGGGCCAGTTAGCCACGTACAGCGCCAGATCGTAATCCTGAGCGTTGCGCGACCATACCGGGAAACGCAGGTCGTAGCACACCTGCGGCAGGATACGCCAGCCGCGCCATTCAACGATTGGGCGACGTTTACCGGCAACATAATAGTTGTGCTCACCCGCCATGCGGAACAGGTGGCGTTTGTCGTAAAAGTGCACCTTGCCCTGCGGTTCTACCAGCAGGAAACGGTTTACCGCGCCGTTTGGCGTAGCCAATGCGACGCTGCCGCCGACCATCGCATTCAGCTTTTTAGCCCACTGGTGCAGCCAGTCCACGACGCGTGATTCTGGCAGTGCGCGGTCCGGGGCCTGCATCGCAAAGCCGGTGGTAAACATCTCTGGCAGCACAATCAAATCACGATTGACCCGCGATTCGAGCAGTTGATCAAAATGCTTCAGGTTGGCTTCACCGTCCAGCCAAACCAGCGGTTGTTGCAACAGCGAAATCTTTAAAGTTGACACAGGCGCTCCGCGGCAGCGTCCAGCGTGGCTTCCTTCTTGGCGAAGCACAGGCGGATCAGTTTATGTGGGAAAGGCTCGGCGCAGAATACCGACAGCGGTATTGCGGCCACGCCCACATGTTCGACCAACCAGTGGCAGAATGCAACGTCGTCCAAATCAGAAACTTCGCTGTAATCCACCAACAGGAAATAGGTGCCTTCGCTCGGCAGCACCTTGAGGCGGCTCTTCGCCAGGCCCTGCGCTAAGCGGTCGCGCTTGGCCTGATAAAACGCCGGCAGTTCCTGCCAATGTTCCGGGTGTTCGCGCAGCATGTCGGCCAGAGCCAGCTGGACCGGGGTGGTGATGGCGAAGGTCAAAAACTGGTGAATCTTACGCAGCTCGGCGCTGATTGCCGCCGGTGCCAGGCAGTAACCCACGCGCCAGCCGGTCATGTGAAAAGTCTTGCCGAAAGACGACACGGTGATCGCCCGCTGGCGCAGTTGCGGATGGCGCAGCACGCTAGCGTGACCGTCTTTAGCGAAACAGATGTGTTCGTAAACTTCATCGCTAATAACGAAAATACCGCGATCGGCCACCATCTGCCACAGGCGCTCGACGTCCTCATCGCGCCAGGCGGTGGCGGTCGGGTTATGTGGCGTATTAATAATAATCACTTTGGTGCGGTCGGTGATTTGGTCTGCAAAGTGCGCCCAGTCGACCTTAAATTCCGGCGGCTGCAGCTGAATACGCTTGCTCACGCCGCCCGCCAGCTGCACCGCCGGCGCATAGCAGTCGTAGCTTGGGTCAAAGCTAATCACCTCATCGCCCGCTGACACCAGCGCGGTAATAGCAATATACAACGCTTCGGTCGCGCCAGAGGTGATAGTGATATCGCTATCGACGTCCGGGCGGTAGCCGTAAGCCTGTTCGGTTTTATCGGCAATCGCCGCGCGCAGTGCTGGCGTACCGGTCATCGGCGCATACTGGTTTGAGCCAGCCGCGACGTGAACGGCTAACTGACTGCGAAGATATTCGGGGCCGTCAAAATCCGGGAAACCCTGCGACAGATTGATAGCATCATGCTTTTGCGCCAGCGCACTCATTTGCGAGAAAATATTGGTGCCTAACGCGGGCAGTTTGCTCTGTGGAATAAGTGCTGCTGTACTCATGGCTTAGGGTGCTCCGGTCGCGCTCAAGGCGGTAAAAGTCATATCGTGAGAGGGTGCTCAGCGATACCAAGATGATAGATACCTATTGGTTGATACTACCGCACGATGATAATATTTGGCAATCGAGACGCTTAGATGTTTAAACGGCTAAATACCCTTATAGTCTATCTCATAGCGGATCGGCATAAGCAAAAGTCCCTGGGTAAACTATTCATTTAAATGCGGGTAATTTTACCGCTGGGCTTGTCACTTAAACGCGGGGCTTGCAGGAACAACGATGACTGAAAATAATTCCTTAGAGGCTCTGCTGGCCGCCTGTCACTGGATTGGCGAAAAGGGCTGGTGTCCGGCCACCGGCGGCAATATGTCGGTGCGCGAAGACGGCCAACATTGCCTGATCACCGAGTCGGGCAAAGACAAAGGACAACTCACCGCTGACGATTTTCTTCGGGTGGAGATTGCCACTAATCACGTGTCTGCCGGCAGGACGCCGTCGGCGGAGACCGGGCTGCATACGCTGATTTATCGCCTGTTACCCGACGCCGATGCGGTGCTGCATACCCATTCGGTGAACTCAACCGTGCTGTCACGGGTGGAACGCAGCGACGGTCTGGTATTGCAAGGCTATGAAATGCAGAAATCTTTAGCCGGGCAGCGCACCCATCTCGATCGGGTGGTTATCCCAATTTTCGAAAATAGTCAGGATATTCCGGCATTGGCGGCGGAGATTGCCCTATGGGCGCAGTCTCATCCGCTACACTATGGTTTTCTGGTCCGCGGACACGGGCTGACCTGCTGGGGCAAAACCGTTGCCGAAGCGCGCCGTCATCTGGAAGGACTGGAGTTTTTATTCCAGTGTGAGCTGCAACTTCGCCTGTTGGAGGCTAAATGATCCGCGCCATCGTGACTGATATTGAAGGAACCACCACCGACATCCGCTTCGTGCATCAGGTGCTTTTCCCCTACGCACGCGCGCGACTTGCCGATTTTATCACCCGCCACGGGCAAGATTTAGAAGTGTTACAGGCGCTCGATGCGCTGCGTGAGGAGATCAACCAGCCACAGGCCGAAATCGTCGATCTGGTCGATCAACTTTATGTCTATATGGATAAGGACGAGAAGTCACCGGCGCTGAAAACGCTGCAGGGGATTATCTGGCGCACCGGGTATACCGCAGGGGATTTCCGCGGTCACGTCTATCCTGACGTGGTGCCGCAGCTGACGCAGTGGCAGCTGCAGGGGATCAAGCTTTACGTTTATTCCTCCGGTTCGGTCGATGCGCAGCGGCTGCTGTTTGGCTACAGCGAAGAGGGCGACCTGTTGCCGCTGTTTACCGATTATTTCGACACTCGGGTGGGTGCCAAGCGCGAGGTCGCCTCTTATCAAGCGATTGCCGAACAGCTGCTGCTGCCGGCACAGGACCTGCTGTTTTTGTCTGATATTCGCCAGGAGTTGGATGCCGCGCGTGAGGCGGGTTGGCAAACGGTGCAGCTGATCCGCGATGAGGCAGATGAGTTGAGTGACCACCGGCAGGTAAACCGTTTTGATCAAATAGAACTTAACTAATTTCAATCACCAGGAGTTTGCAATGAGTGCACTGACTATTTTCAGCGATAGCGATCCTTCAGCGCCCGTCTGGCAAAGCCGCAACGGCGACGAAATTGCTGCCGAATTAAGCAAGATTGACGTTCGCTTCGAGCGCTGGCAGGCCGACCGCGAGCTGGGCAGCAATCCGCAATCCGAGCAGGTGATTGCAGCCTATCAGCATGAGATTAACAAGCTGGTGGCTGAGAAAGGTTATCAGAGCTGGGACGTGATAAGCATGAGCCCGGACAATGAGCAGCGTGAGGTTTTGCGCAGCAAGTTTTTGTCAGAACACACGCACGGTGAAGATGAAGTACGCTTCTTTGTCGACGGTGCGGGGCTGTTCTGCCTGCATCTTGAAGGCAAGATTTTCCAAATTCTGTGCGAAAAGAACGATCTTATCTCGGTGCCCGCCAACACTCGCCACTGGTTCGATATGGGCGGATCGCCGTCGTTTACCGCTATCCGTTTATTCGATAATCAGGAAGGTTGGGTCGCGCATTTCACCGGTGACGCTATCGCCGATGCCTATCCACGATTGGGCGAATAACGTGTTATTTGCTTCACTTTCAGTGTCGTTTGCTCCCCCATCCCAACCTTCCCCCGCTTGGCGGAGGAAGGGGCTAAATAACTGATCCCTTTACTAAATTTAAGGGAGAAAGGGGCCAGTAGAGTGATCTACTTAGCTAATTTTTCATAAAAAAGCTAAACAGGTTTCAACGGCAACTCGGTCCGGTCCCCTCACCTAATTCTGGCGGAGGAATGGTGTAAGTGACTGATTTAATTACTAAGTTAAGCAGGGAAGGGGCCAGTAGACTGATCTACTTAGCTAATTTTTCATAAAAAACGCTAAGCAGGTTTCAACGGCAACTCGGTCCAGTCCCCTCACCCAATTTTTGGGGGAGGGCTAGGGTGGGGGAGCTGGCGTCTCCCTAACAATCAGTTTTTTAACGAAGTTTTAAAAATCCCGTCCCTGACCTGCGCTGGCGTGACTACGCCGCTGTCCAAGACCCACCCGCTAATCAGTTCTGCGGGGGTGACATCGAATGCCGGGTTATAAATCTGGGCGTCGACCGGCGCCCATTGAACATCGCCAAAACTGCCGGAAACGCCCGTGACTTCTTTCGCCGCACGCTGCTCGATGGGTATCGCGTCACCGTCAGGGCAGTGTGGATCGTGCGTGGTGTGCGGCGCGGCGACGTAAAAGGGAATGTCATGATAGCGCGCCAATACCGCCAGGCTGTAGGTACCAATCTTATTGGCCACGTCGCCGTTAGCGGCAATGCGGTCAGCGCCAACCCACACGGCATCGACCTGTTTTTTCGCCATCAGACTGGCGGCCATCGAATCACAAATCAGCCGGTAAGGGATGCCTAGCTCACCGAGTTCCCAGGCGGTGAGGCGTCCACCCTGCAATAAAGGACGGGTTTCATCGACCCAAACCTGTGAGACATTGCCCTGCTGGTGCGCGCGATGGATAACGCCGAGTGCGGTGCCCACGCCCGCCGTGGCTAAGCCTCCGGTGTTGCAGTGGGTAAGCAGACGACTGCCCGGCGCAACCAGCTGCGCGCCGTTGCTGGCTATGCGATGACACAGCTCGCGGTCTTCACCCACCAGTCCCTCGGCTTCCTGCACCATCGCCGGGACGTGAAAGCGCTGCTCGAGCGCGATTTTCATGCGATCGAGGTTGTTCATCAGGTTAACCGCCGTCGGGCGCGACGCGCGCAGCGTACTCAGCGCCTGATGCAGTTCGGCCACCGGCATACCGCCTTCGGCCAGCTGTGCCAGCAGTAAACTCGCCGATAAGCCAATCAGCGGCGCACCGCGCACGCGCAGGGCGTGAATGTGCCCGACCAAATCCTCAACGCTGCGGCAAAGATGCCAGTCGGCGCGCTGCGGTAAGGCCTGTTGATCGAGTATCCACAGCTGACTTTTACGGATACGTAAACTGGTGGTAGTGAGTGTCTGCATGGTGGTTGAAATCCCTGTTGCGCGGTTGCATCTGCTTACTTATTCTGCCAACATAAGTTTCGGATGTATAGACGTCTAAATGCTTTTATGGCTGATTACTTTCCGGTGAGTATGATTAAGGATTAATCAGAAGTGAACGCATAAAAAGTTGAACCGGGTAAACAAGTTGAACTGCTTAACATGTCGGGCTGCATAAGAATGATTACGAGAGGTTAGGATGTCACGTTATTACACATTTAGCGCCGCGGATGCCGTGGAATATGCCCGCCAGTTTGCCGGTATCGACGATCCGCAGTCGCTGGTCAGTGCCGAAGAGATCGGCGACGGTAACTTAAATTTAGTGTTCAAGATCCGCGATACCGAGGGCGTTAGCCGAGTTATTGTGAAGCAGGCGCTGCCGTATGTGCGTTGCGTCGGCGAGTCTTGGCCTCTCACTATCGATCGTTCACGCATCGAAGCAGAAACGCTGATTGTTCATTATCAGTATTGCCCACAGCATACGGCGCGGGTTATTCATCACGACCCTGAGTTGGCGGTGCTGGTGCAGGAAGACCTCTCTGATTATGAGATTTGGCGCGGCGAGCTGGTGAAGGGCAAGCACTATCCTTTAGCCGCCAGCCAGCTGGGCGAGTATCTGGCGCAGACGCTGTTCCATACCTCCGATCTCTATCAGAATGCCGAGCATAAAAAATCAGAGGTCGGGCGCTTTTTAAATCCCGAGCTTTGCCTGATAACCGAAGATCTGTTCTTTACCGATCCTTATATCGACCACGAGCGCAATCGCTATGATCCGGCGCTCCAACCGACCGTTGATGAGCTGCGTGCCGATATTCCCCTGCGCATTGCCGTAGCCGCGCTCAAACAGCGTTTTCTGAGCAATGCAGAGGCTTTGTTGCACGGCGACGTGCACAGTGGGTCAATTTTTGTGGCCAAGGGTCGTCTGAAAGTGATCGATGCCGAGTTTGGGTTCTATGGCCCGATAGGCTTTGACCCAGGTTCTGCGATGGGTAACCTGCTGCTGAACTACTGTGGATTACCGGGTCTGGTTGCCACGCGCGAGGCGGCGGACGGGCGCGAGCAGCGTTTGCAGGACCTGCGTGACCTGTGGTTGAGCTTCTCCGAGCGTTTCCTGCAATTGGCGCGCGACAAGACGCAGGATGTCGCCTTCAAAGTGCCGGGCTATGCCGAGCATTATCTGCAGCAAATTTGGCATGATGCGGTCGGCTACTGCGGTTCTGAACTGATCCGCCGCACTATTGGTTTCTCAAACATTGCCGATCTTAAAAACATTGTCGACGATGATATGCGCCACGAGTGTCAGCGTCACGCCGTGAGCCTGGGGCAGTGGCTGATTATTACCGCACCGCAAATTGACGACATTGAGGCGCTGATCGCTCGCATTCGTCAAAACGGTTAATTTTCCATCAGTTAACCGCAAGAAAGCAGCCTTGCCTCGCATCAGGCTGTGCAATACGTCAAATATCTCATCAGAAAGAAGGGGCGCTTGCGCCCCAGACTTGTATAATGCGCGGCTACGAGGCACCAGCGGGCAGTCCTGAGCAGTTCCTCGGCTTACCACTCACCCACACGGGAATAAAGAATTATGATGAATAACGACGTCTTGCGCAGCGTACGCTACATGCTCGACCTGAGCGAAGGCAGGCTGATTGAGATTTTGGCGTCTACCGGCACGATTATTACACCTGCGGTGATGTCGCGTTATCTGAAAAAAGAAGACGAAGCTGAGTATATGGTTTGTCCTGACGAAGTGATGTCGAACTTTCTGAACGGTCTGATCTTATTCAAACGTGGTAAAGACGATCGCTTCCCGGCACCGGAAGTTGAAAAGCGCGTGACTAATAACGTGATGTTGAAAAAACTGCGCGTGGCTTTTGAGTTGAAAACGGAAGATTTACTCAGCGTATTAACGGCCGCTGATTTTAAAGTTTCGGAAGGTGAGCTGAGCGCGTTCTTCCGCAAAGAAGGCCACAAGAACTACCGCCCGTGCGGCGACCAGGTTCTGCGCTATTTCCTGAAAGGCCTGACCATGCGCGTACGTCCGAAAAAAGGCTGAGTTGCCCAGGCAATGCGCTAAGCAATATGCAAGGTACCGCCGATAAAAAAAACCGCCCTCGGGCGGTTTTTTTTATGCAGCAAGCTAATAGCCACCGGCCAGGGTGGCTATCTTTTTGCTATGTCGCGTAATACGCCGCTTGTTACGCCGCTTCGGTGTGCTTAGGTGACGGCTTCTCTTCGGCAGTTTTTTGCTGCGCTAGCTGGTCCGGCTCAAAGTCATCGACATTGATTGAGCGCAGGCGGCTCTCCTCGGCGCGAGACAAAATTCTGGCGTCTTCCGCGCTGAGGTGACCGGCATCCATTCCCATCTGCGCCAGCTTGTCTAAGCGGGTGAACGACAGTTTTTTGCCCATCGCCTCACACAGTCTTTTGTGCACTGGCTCGGCGGCAATAATATCCCGCAACGCTTCCTCGAGCTGGCCGACAGGATTATGCTCGCTTGGCACCAGATACTGACCGCGGGCAATACGGCTGCGGGTCGCGGAGGGCACCTGAAGGATACGTGCCAGCTGGTGATCCAGAAGGTCAGACGGCGCTCGATGCACCCGGCCCAGTGGGAAAATGACCAGCGTCATTAATCCGGCAATAAAACCGTTCGGGAAGTTGCGCAGCAGGTCGGCAATCGCCGTTTCGGCCTGGTTCAGACAGTCCTGCACGCCCCAGTGTACCAGTGGCAGATCCGCCTCATTGCGGCCCTCTTCGTCGTAGCGTTTCAAGGTGGCCGTCGCCAAATACAGCTGACTGAGAATATCCCCCAGGCGGGCCGAAATACGCTCGCGGCGTTTCAGGCTGCCGCCCAGCACCCCCATTGAGATATCGGACAGCAGCGCCAGGTTAGCACTCAGTCGATTAATATGCTGATAGTAACGACGGGTCGCGTCATTTACCGGCGCACGGCTGGTGCGACCGCGCGTCAGGCCGAGCCACAGGCTGCGTATTTTGTTGGTTCCCACGTGGCCGAGGTGGCCGAACAGGGCCTGGTCGAAGGCGGTCAGATTATTCGTTTCAGCCGCGGCCATCTCTTTTAACACGTAAGGATGGCAGCGGATCGCACCCTGACCAAAGATGATCATGCTGCGGGTCAAAATGTTGGCGCCCTCCACGGTAATGGCAATCGGCGCGCCCTGGTAGGCGCGGGCAACAAAGTTGCTGTCGCCGAGCATAATGCCCTTACCGCCGGTGATATCCATCGCATCCATAACCGCACGCTGGCCGCGATGGGTGCAGTGATACTTGACGATGGCCGACAGCACCGCCGGTTTTTCACCCAGCATAATACCGTTAGTAATCAGCGTGGCGGCGGCATCCATCACGTAAGCGTTACCCGCGATGCGCGCCAACGGCTCCTCAATTCCTTCCATTTTACCAATCGGCAGTTTGAACTGGCGACGGATATAGGCATACGCGCCGGTGGCGACCGCCAGCGATTTCAGGCTGCCGGTCGCATTGGAGGGCAGGGTAATGCCGCGGCCGACCGACAGGCATTCGACCAGCATACGCCAGCCCTGACCGGCCATTTTTGGCCCGCCGATAATATAATCGATAGGCACGAAAATCCCATTACCGCGCGTTGGGCCATTTTGGAACGGGATATTTAGCGGGAAGTGGCGGCGGCCAATCTCAACCCCTTGCGTATCGGTCGGGATCAGCGCACAGGTAATGCCCAGCTCTTCGACATCGCCCAGCAGGTGGTCGGGATCTTTCAGCTTAAATGCCAGACCTAATACCGTCGCGATAGGCGCGAGCGTAATGTAGCGCTTGTTCCAGGTTAGTTTCATCCCGAGAACCTGCTCGCCCTGCCAGTCGCCCATGCACACCACACCCACGTCGGGAATGGCACCGGCATCGGAACCGGCCTCCGGGCTAGTCAAGGCAAAACACGGGATCTCCAGGCCTTTAGCCAGGCGCGGCAGGTAGTGATTTTTCTGCTCCTCGGTGCCGTAATGTTGCAGCAGCTCGCCAGGGCCGAGGGAGTTAGGCACGCCGACGGTGATTGCCAGGATCCCCGAGACGCCGGCCAGTTTCTGCAGCACGCGAGCCTGGGCATAGGCCGAGAACTCGAGACCGCCGTACTCTTTCTTGATGATCATCGCGAAGAAGCGGTGTTCCTTCAGATAGGCCCACAGTTCCGGCGGCAGGTCGGCCAGTTCATGAGTTATCTGGAAGTCATTGGCCATGCGGCAGGCTTCTTCAACCGGGCCATCAATAAATTGCTGTTCTTCTTCGCTCAGCGTTTGCTGCGGATAATGATGCAGTTTATTCCAGTCTGGCGTACCGCTAAATAGGTCGCCTTCCCACCAGGTGGTTCCTGCTTCAATCGCCTCTTTCTCGGTCCGCGACATGCTCGGCATCACCTTGCGAAAGGTGCGCAGCGCAGGGCCAGAGAACAGCGAGCGGCGCAGAGAAGGCAGATTCATCGGCAGCAGAATGATGGCGAGTGGCAGCAGAAGCCACGCGCTCCAGAGGCCGATAATGGCCATAGCCGCTGCATAAACCAGTAGCGCAACACTGCTAAGAGTCAGGCTGACACGGTGATAAAACAGGGCACTTATCAGCACTAAAAAGACCACGATGCTAAGGACTATCATAGTAAAATTCCTGAGTTGTAGGAGGTCTGACCTGTTGAGTGGATACTATGGTTTTAGCCCAGGAAAATGCCTTTATCAACGCGTTTACACCTTAATTACAACTTGCGTCACAAAGTCACAGCACGAAGAGTGAAAAGCGTAAAGTATGGTAGGGAACGCGACGGGAGGACTTCTAGCCTTTTGCCCTTTCGGCTACACTGCACCGCAGAACATTTGCCTAAAAAACTCTATGGGGTTGCCATGTACCTGGATATTATCCGTACAGAATTGAACGAAGCTGCTGAAGTGCTTAATAAATTCCTCAGCGACGAAAATAATATTGCGTCTATTCAGCGCGCTGCAAAGCTGATTGCCGACTCTTTTAAGGCCGGGGGTAAAGTGCTTTCATGCGGCAATGGCGGCTCTCACTGCGACGCGATGCACTTCGCCGAAGAGCTCACTGGACGCTATCGCGACAATCGTCCAGGCTATCCGGCAATTGCGATTTCTGACGTTAGCCATATCTCCTGCGTCAGCAACGATTTCGGCTACGAGTATATTTTTTCGCGCTATCTCGAAGCGGTAGGACAAAAAGGTGACGTGCTGCTGGGTATCTCGACCTCCGGTAATTCCGGCAACGTAATCAAAGCGCTGGAGGCCGCCCAGGCTAAAGGCATGAAAGTCGTGACCTTAACCGGCAAAGACGGAGGAAAAATGGCCTCGCTGGGTGCCGATGTCGAGATCCGCGTCCCGCATTTTGGTTATGCCGACCGTGTGCAAGAAATTCACATCAAAATCATCCACATCCTGATATTATTAATTGAAAAAGAGATGGCAGAATAATTCATCCTGCTACGATGACTCGGCGTTTATTAGGAGACTGGCGATGTGCGAACTGCTCGGGATGAGCGCAAATGTCCCTACCGATATTTGCTTCAGTTTTACCGGGTTGGTACAACGTGGAGGGCTGACTGGCCCACATAAGGACGGATGGGGCATTACCTTTTATGAAGGTAACGGCTGCCGGACGTTCAAGGATCCGCGTCCCAGCTTTAACTCGCCGATTGCCCGGCTGGTGCAGGAATATCCAATCAAGTCATTGGCGGTGATCTCCCATATTCGCCAGGCCAATCGCGGCGAAGTATCGCTGGAAAATACTCATCCGTTTACCCGCGAGCTGTGGGGGCGTAATTGGACCTATGCCCACAACGGTCAGCTGCGCGGCTATCGTCAACTGGATACCGGCAGGCTGCGTCCGGTTGGGCAAACCGACAGCGAATACGCTTTTTGCTGGTTACTGCATAAACTTTCCGAACGCTATCCGCGCACGCCGCGCAGCTGGCCGCCGGTGTTTCGCTATATAGCCTCACTGGCCGATGAGCTTCGTAAGAAGGGCGTGTTTAATATGCTGCTGTCAGATGGCAATTTTGTGATGGCGTATTGCTCGACCAATCTGCACTGGATCACCCGCCGTGCGCCGTTTGGCAAAGCCACGTTGCTGGATCAGGACGTTGAGATTGATTTTCAGCAGCAGACGACACCTAATGATGTCGTCACGGTCATTGCGACCCAGCCGCTGACGGGCAATGAAACCTGGAACAAGATTGCCCCAGGCGAGTTTGCATTATTTCACCGTGGCGAACGCCAGCTGTGAAGGCTGCGGCGTAAGAGTCTGTGACTGATTTACCACGTAATTGCCGCCGATGACGGAAACGCTCGGCGGCTGCTGGTATTTCTGGAAGTAGGCATAGCCGGGCTGCAGCTGACGCCAGAAGTTAATATAGGCAGAGTACTTGTTCAACTGCATGTTGGCATCCGTCATGCGGAACGGATAGATGCTGATTTCAACGTTGCGCTGACCATTATCAAACGCTGCCTGAACGTAGTTATAGATAATCGCCATGTTGGTATCGGTCATGGCATAGCAGCCAATAGACAGGCAGTTACCGTGGATCATCAGGTATTTACCTGAATAACCCTGTGCACGGTCGTAATCGTTGGGGAAACCGATATTAATCGCGCGGTAATATTTACTGTCAGGTTTCAGGTGATGAATATCAATATTATAGAAACCTTCCGGGCTTTTAAAATCGCCATCACGACGTTTGTTGCCTAATCCGCCGGAGAAATCGCAAATACGAAAAGCGCCGACCAGCTGGAATTTATTTTCGACTTTGGCATAGAGATCGAGAGTGCGCTCTTGCTTAAATATCTGAATATAAACGGGGGAACCTAATAATTGCTGTTGAAGACCGGTTTGTACCGGAGCCTGTTCGCTGGCGACAGCGCTGCTCATGGTAACAACGGGTAAACTGAAAAGCATCGCAAGTAGCAGCGCGATTTTGACCATTCTTAATCCTGCTTTATTTATAACCCTATTATTTCATCCGCAAACATGACGTCGCGGACTGCCACTGATATTCAATAAGTTTGAATCCTGCCATCTTAATACTGATTAAATTTTTATCAATGGTGTTAAAGGTAATTTATTTATTTTATCGAATAAAAAAAGCCTTTATTTGCAGCTTTTTACAAAACTTCGCTTAATTAGGCCTGCGGGTGGACTCCCCGTACCCGCTTTCCAGACTTGAGAATAAAAAATCAAACTGTATACTTATACAGTTATTTGGAAACGGAGGGGGACTATGCGCAAGATCATTCACGTTGATATGGACTGCTTTTTCGCAGCCGTAGAGATGCGCGACGATCCCTCCCTGCGTGATATCCCGCTGGCGATTGGCGGCAGCAAAGACCGCCGTGGGGTGATCAGCACCGCAAACTATCCGGCTCGCAAATTTGGGGTACACAGCGCGATGTCTACGGCGATGGCGCTCAAGCTTTGCCCCCATCTTAAGGTTATCCCCGGTCGGGGTGAGGCTTACAAAGAAGCCTCGCGGCATATTCGTGAAATTTTTGCCCGTTATACCTCGCTTATAGAACCTCTTTCGCTGGACGAAGCCTATCTCGACGTGACTAACAGTCCGCACTGCAACGGCTCTGCTACCCTGATGGCCAGCGAAATCCGCCAGGCTATTTCCGACGAGCTGAATTTGACCGCCTCGGCGGGCATTGCCCCGATTAAGTTTTTGGCAAAAATCGCCTCAGATCTTAATAAACCCAACGGACAGTTTGTGATCACCCCCGATAAGGTCGCTGATTTTATCCACAACCTGCCGCTGGCAAAAATTCCCGGCGTCGGTAAAGTGACCGCCCGCAAGCTTGAGGAACTCGGGCTAATGACCTGCGGCGACGTGCAGCGCTATGATTTATCATTATTGCTTAAAAGGTTCGGTAAGTTTGGGAGGGTGCTGTGGGAGCGCTGTCAGGGCATTGATGAGCGCGAAATTTCCGCCGAGCGGCTGCGAAAATCGGTGGGTGTAGAACGAACGCTGGCCGAAGATATTCACGACTGGCAAAGCTGCGTCGAACTGATCGAGCGTTTGTATCCTGAGCTTGAAACCCGCTTGACGCGCGTTAGCCCTAATCTGCGTATTGCACGGCAGGGCGTAAAGCTTAAGTTTCACGACTTTCAGCAGACTACCCAAGAGCACGTCTGGCCGGTTTTGAACAAGGCCGATTTGCTCAAGGTTGCGCAAGAGGCCTGGGAAATGCGACGCGGAGGGCGGGGGGTAAGGTTGGTGGGGCTACACGTGACGTTGCAAGATCCGCAAATAGAACGACAGCTTTTACTCCCCTGGGAATAATATCCGCATCTGTCTTTTGCTCCCCCATCCCGACCTTCCCCCGCTCGCGGAGGAAGGGGCTAAAGGCATGAAAAGCTTCACTAAACTGTCGATTAACCCAAATTTGGCGTTAACCCAGTCTGATCCCCTCGCCCTCTGTGGTGGAAGGTGCTAATAGCATGAAAAGCTTCACTAAACTGTCGATTCACCCAAATTTGGCGTTAACGCGGTCATATCCCCTCACCCAAATTTGGCGTTAACACAGTCTGGTCCCCTCGCCCTCTGGGGGAGGGTTAGGGTGGGGGAGCTGGCGTCTCCGATTAAAAAGTCGTTTGCTCCCCCATTCCACATTAGCCGCGCTCAGGAATAGCCTTCAGCAGGGCAATCAACAGCTGCCAGTAAAGGTCAACGCTGCCGATATGCACTTGCTCATCCGGCGAATGTGGTCCGGTAATGGTCGGGCCGATAGAAACCATGTCCATTTCAGGATATGGCTTTTTAAACAGACCGCATTCGAGACCGGCGTGGATCACCATGATGTTAGGGGTTTTATTAAACAGACCCTGGTAAATTTCACGTACCTGCGCCATTACCGGTGATTCTGGATCGGGTTTCCAGCCAGGATAACCGCCTTTAGGCGAGGTTTTGGCGCCCGCCAGCTGGCCGACGGAGGTCAGCATGCTCACCACGTAGTCTTTGCCGCTGTCGATAAGTGAACGGATCAGGCAGATGATTTCTGCTTCGTCGTCGTTCATGCTCACTACGCCAACGTTCAACGAGGTCTCGACCACGCCTTTAACGTCGTCACTCATGCGGATCACGCCGTTTGGCGTCGCGTTCAGCAGGCCCAGGAAACGGCTCTGGCTGTCTTTATTTAAGGCTTTTGCATCGCTGCTCGAGGCTTCTACCACCAGCTTGATGTTTTTCTCAACCGCAGCCAGTTCAAACTGCAGGGTTGCCTCAAACGCTTCTGCCGCGGTTTTGAAGGCGTCAACTTTATCGGCAGCAAGTGCCAAATGAGCGACGGCCTCACGCGGGATCGCGTTACGCAGGGTCCCACCGGTCAAATCCAGCAGGCGCAGGTCAAGCTTCTCGGCGTGTTCACACAGGAAGCGAGCCAGCAGTTTATTGGCATTGCCCAGGCCAAGATGAATTTCAGCACCAGAGTGCCCGCCTTTCAGGCCTTTGAGGGTCAGCTTCAGCGAGGTGAAACCGGCCGGAACCGCTTCACGCTGCAGGGGTAAGGTGGTGATAAAGTCGATACCGCCCGCGCAACCCATGTAAATCTCACCCTCGGTTTCCGAGTCGGTGTTAATCAGGATTTCTGCCTGTAGCCAGTTAGGTTGCAGGCCAAATGCGCCATCCATACCGGATTCTTCAGTCATGGTCAGCAGCACTTCCAGCGGGCCGTGTTCAACATCTTTCGCCACTAAGGCGGCCAGTGCCGAGGCCAAACCGATACCGTTGTCAGCACCCAACGTAGTGCCGCGAGCCTTCACCCAGCCGTTGTCGATATAAGGCTGGATAGGATCTTTAAGGAAGTCGTGAACGGTGTCGTTATTCTTCTGCGGAACCATGTCCAGGTGGGCCTGCAGCACCACCGGCTTGCGGTTTTCCATACCGGCGGTGGCCGGTTTGCGCAGCAAGATATTGCCTACCTGGTCGCGCTCGGCGTGAAGGCCCTGTTCGGCGGCCCAGTCTACAATATGCTTTGCCAGCGCTTCTTCATGGTAAGAAGGATGAGGAATAGAACAAACTTTGGCAAAAATATCCCACAAAGGCTGTGGTGTTAGTTGAGACAGTTCAGACACTGTAAGTCTCCCGATTTTGGATGACGAAAAGATATGACGAAATGAGGGACAGAATAACACTTTCTATTGTCCCGTGCGCAGTGGCTGAAGGGGATAATCTGCTAATTTTGGCCCTTCCGTGCCGGATAATCGCTGGTTTTTAGCCGCGGGAGTCACTATAATCTTGCGCAACAAATTTTCCCTGAATAATTTTTTTAAAAGCCGTTAATCTTACAGGCTGGGATATCCCCTTTTTTGAGAGTCAAAAAATGAGCGAAAAGTACGTTGTAACCTGGGACATGCTGCAAATCCACGCCCGCACTCTGGCCAAGCGCCTGCTGCCGGTAGAACAATGGACCGGCATCATTGCCGTTAGCCGCGGTGGCCTGGTTCCAGCAGCGTTGCTGGCTCGTGAGTTAAATATTCGTCACGTTGATACCGTGTGTATTTCCAGCTATGACCACGACAACCAGCGTGAGATGCACGTCCTCAAGCGTGCTGAAGGCGACGGCGAAGGCTTCATCGTTATCGACGACCTGGTCGATACCGGCGGCACCGCTCAGGCAATCCGCGAAATGTATCCGAAAGCGCATTTCGTCACCGTCTTCGCTAAACCGGCAGGCCGCCCGCTGGTTGATGATTATGTGGTTGATATCCCACAGAATACCTGGATTGAACAGCCGTGGGATATGGGCGTGGTATTCGTCCCCCCTTTAGTCGGTAAGTGATCCTCGTCATCCTGAGAAATTTAAACGCTCGCAACTGCGGGCGTTTTTGATTTAAGTCCTGCTAACCGCTCACCAGAGTTTGTTATAATCAGGCTTTGGAGAAGGTGCGCCTGCGCCTTTTTGCCTGCCAAAGAGGACGCTGACCGTTATGGCCCCCGCAAACCTTTCTGAAACGCTGTTCAAACCGCGCTTTAAATACCCTGAAACCTCTACGCTGGTGGCGCGTGCCAATCGCCACTCCTCGCCATCAGTCCATTCTGCGCTGGAGGGCGACGCCATGCCCTGTTGGTATCGCACCATCAATCGACAGATGTGGCTGTGGCGCGGCATCCAACCGTTAGAAGTGGAAGAGGTGTTGTCGCGGATTGCGGTTTCGGAGGCCGAACGCAGCGATCGGCAACTGCTGGATACCGTGGTGGGTTATCGCAACGGCAACTGGATCTACGAGTGGTCCCATCAGGCCATGTACTGGCAGCAGAAAGCGCAAGAGCAGCAGCATGCGGAGCAGGCCAGCGAGTATTGGCTGCGCGCCGCTAACCTTTATAGCATCGCCGGTTATCCGCATATTAAAGGCGACACCCTGGCCGAACAGGCAGAAACGCTGGCAAACAAGGCTTTCGAGAAATCTGCCGCAGGATCGGCCTACGGGCTGAAAGAGTTTAGCCTGCCGGTCGAGGGCGCTAAGCCGATTGTCGGTTTCGTCCATTTGCCGCATCTGGGCGAAGCACCGTTCCCGGCGGTGCTGGTGTGCGGCGCGCTCGATACGTTGCAAAGCGACTATCATCGACTGTTCCGCAGTTATCTGGCCCCGCTAGGCATCGCGATGATTACTATCGATTTGCCGTCAGTAGGTTTCGCTTCGCACTGTAAACTCAGCCCGGATACCAGCGTTTTGCACCAGCAGGTGCTCACCCAGTTAGATAAAATTCCCTGGGTCAATGCTACACGGGTGGCGGTATTTGGCGCGCGTTTTGGCGCAAATATCGCCGTGCGTCTGGCCTATCTCGAACCCCGCCGAGTCAGGGCCGTAGCCTGCCTGGGTCCGGTGGTGCATCAAATGCTAACCGACGTCGAATGCCAAAAACTCATTCCCGATATGTATATGGACGTGCTGGCGAGCCGCATTGGCATGCCTTATGCCTCTAATGAAGCGTTAAGGGTTGAACTTAATCGGTATTCTCTGAAAATGCAGGGATTATTAGGCCGCAGGACGCCGGTGCCGATGCTTTCAGGCTATTGGGATAACGATCCGTTTAGCCCCAAGCAAGAATCCAGTCTGATAGCGGGCTCCAGCGCGGACGGTAAGGTTATTGCCATCCCATCGCGACCGATGTATGACAGCTATGAGCGGGCGCTGAAAGACATCTGTCGCTGGCTAAAATTGAAAATCTCCTAACGAAAGTGTTTGCTAATTCCCGTTGGTTTGCTACAAATGGATGCTTAAATAAGGAGATTGTACATGACGTTACCAAGTGGTCATCCTAAAAGTAGGCTGATGAAACGTTTCGGCACATTGGGACCTTATATCCGCGAGGCGAAATGCGAAAATGAGCGTTTCTTCTTCGATTGCCTGGCAGTTTGCGTCAACGTGAAGCCATCGCCTGAGAAACGCGAGTTCTGGGGCTGGTGGATAGAGTTGCAGGCCGACAGCGATCGCTTTACCTATGTCTATGAGTATGGTCTGTTCGATAAAGACGGACATTGGAAAGCGCAAAAGATTAAAGATGCTGAAGTGGTGGAGAAACTTGAGACCACGCTGCAGACGTTCTATAAAAATCTCAATACCATGATTGTTGGCATGGAGCTCAAGCTCGAGCCGGCAGCCGATCTCCCCAGAGAACCTATCAAGCTCCCCGCGTAACGCCAGGATTTTTTCTATCCCGATAGTATGTCATTATTAGCGCGTTATGCCGGTCGGCATAACGCGTGTTGCCTGTTGTAAAACGGGTGGCGGATGATTCGGGCTTTCGATTCTTACCTTCAAGACAAACGGCAGAAAGATTATGAGTGGCAGCCAAACACTGGTTGTAAAACTGGGCACCAGCGTGCTCACCGGTGGCTCACGTCGCCTTAACCGTGCCCATATCGTTGAACTGGTGCGCCAATGCGCTCAGCAACATGCGGCAGGGCATCGCATTGTTATCGTCACCTCTGGCGCGATTGCGGCCGGACGCGAACATCTTGGTTACCCCGAACTTCCCGCCACCATCGCCTCCAAGCAGCTGCTGGCGGCGGTAGGGCAGAGCCGTTTGATTCAACTGTGGGAACAGCTGTTCTCTATTTACGGCATTCACATCGGTCAGATGCTGCTGACCCGCGCCGATCTTGAAGATCGCGAGCGTTTCCTTAACGCCCGCGACACCATGAACGCGCTGCTCGACAACCACATCGTACCGGTAATTAACGAAAACGACGCCGTGGCTACCGCTGAAATTAAAGTCGGCGATAACGACAATCTGTCTGCGCTGGCCGCTATCCTGGCCGGTGCCGACAAGCTATTGCTGCTAACCGATCAGCCGGGCCTGTTTACCGCCGATCCGCGCACTAATCCGGAAGCCGAGCTGATCCGCGAAGTGACCGGCATTGACGATGCGCTACGCGGCATTGCCGGTGACAGCGTGTCCGGACTGGGCACGGGTGGAATGGCGACTAAACTGCAGGCCGCCGACATCGCCTGCCGCGCCGGGATCGACACCATTATTGCCGCCGGTAGCCTGCCGGGCGTAGTTGCCGACGTGATTGCCGGCAACTCGGTTGGGACACGTTTCCACGCGATGGAAACCCCGTTGGAGAATCGCAAACGCTGGATCTTTGGTGCCCCACCTGCCGGTGAAATCACCGTCGATGACGGCGCCGTTGCCGCCATGCTGGAGCGCGGCAGCTCGCTGTTGCCCAAAGGCATCCGCGACGTGAAAGGCGATTTCTCGCGCGGTGAAGTGATCCGCATTCGCAACCTCAGCGGTCGCGATTTAGCACACGGTGTAAGCCGCTATAACAGTGATGCCATGCGCATGATTGCCGGGCACCATTCACAGCAAATTAGCGACATCCTCGGATATGAATACGGTCCGGTTGCCGTTCATCGCGACGACATGATCGTAAGTTAAGGAGTTATTATGCTGGAGCAAATGGGCAAGGCCGCTAAACAGGCGTCTTACCAGCTTTCTACATTAAGCACCGCGCAGAAAAATGCCGCGCTGCTGCTGATTGCCGACATGCTTGAGGCCAACAGCCAGAGCATCATCAAGGCCAACGAATTCGACATGGCCGCCGCGCGTGAAAGTGGCATGAAAGAGTCGCTACTTGACCGCCTGCTGCTGACGCCGGCACGCCTGACCGCCATCGCCAACGACGTGCGCGACGTGTGCCGGCTGAGTGACCCTGTCGGCCAGGTGATTGACGGTGCGCAGATGGACAGCGGCCTGAAACTGCAACGTCGCCGCGTCCCGCTGGGCGTGGTCGGGGTCATTTACGAAGCGCGCCCCAACGTCACCATCGACGTGGCCAGCCTGTGTCTAAAGACCGGCAATGCCGTTATCCTGCGCGGTGGCAAAGAGACTCATCATACGAATCTGGCTACGGTAAACGTTATTCAGCTGGCGCTGGAGAAGTGCGGACTGCCGGCGGCGTCGGTTCAGGCGATACAAAGCCCGGATCGCGCGTTGGTGGCCGAAATGCTGCGTTTGGACAAATACATCGACATGCTTATCCCGCGCGGTGGCGCTGCTTTACACAAACTGTGCCGCGAGCAGTCGACTATTCCGGTAATTACCGGTGGCATCGGTGTCTGTCACACCTTCGTGGATGAAAGCGTTGATTTCGACAAGGCGTTGACGGTGATCGAAAGTGCTAAAGTGCAGCGCCCAAGCGCCTGCAACAGCCTCGAAACCCTGCTGGTTCACGAGGCAATTGCCAGCCGTTTCCTGCCTGCGCTGAGCGAGAAAATGCACCTTGCGGGCGTGACACTACACGCCAGTCGCTCCGCGCTGCCGCATTTGCTCAACGGCCCGGCTTCGGTGGTTGAAGTGAACGAAGAAGACTACCAGGACGAGTGGCTGTCGCTGGATCTTAACGTCACCGTCGTCGAGAGTCTCGATGCCGCCGTGGCGCACATCCGCCAGTACGGCACCGAGCATTCCGACGCCATTCTGACCCGCTCGATCAGCAGCGCAGAACGCTTTGTGAATGAGGTCGACTCCTCGGCGGTTTACGTCAACGCCAGCACCCGCTTTACCGACGGCGGCCAGTTCGGCCTCGGCGCAGAGGTGGCGGTTAGCACCCAGAAACTGCACGCCCGCGGCCCGATGGGTCTCGAAGCGTTGACCACCTATAAGTGGATCGGGTATGGGGATGACTTGGTAAGGCCGTAGCTTTTTTCGATATAGGCTATTTAAAAAAACCGGTACAGCGTGTGAACGCGGTGCCGGTTATTCGACAAATCAATGAGTTGTTTTAATATTCGACAAAAGTAAAACTTAGTGAGCTACTAAAATAAAATTAAATCCATTTCAAAGGCTAATACTTTTAATTCATTTAATATCGCATGAGAGATTGCGATGTTTTCTGACTCGATAGATACCCGCAAGTTATTTGAACGTAGCCGAGTCGAGAATAATATTAATGCCTTATCACCATGCTGCTTCGAAGGCCATTGAAGCCCGTGAGCTTCGGGATTATCACTATAGAGTTTGCTAGCCCAAAGCTGCGTTTGATGATAGTGATCAGCCCCGCATCCCAAAAGCTGGGCCTGTGTAGCGCCTAATTTTTTAATCGTCCTGGGATTTAAATCTACAATAATTAAATCTTCGTTAGGGATCAGTTGGCTGTGAGATAAACCACCAAGACTAGCCAAGTCTACAGGATAGTTAGTGCAAGGAGTCGGGGGGTTATGTAGCACAGTCTCCATAATGGCGACACTCAAGTTTTCGCCGCCATAAATCGTGGGCACGTTGCCGATACCCTCATTGACTAATGGACTGAATCTAGCATTGCCCAGTCCGGGATTGAATTGAATCGCGGTAAATTGACTGCTGTGGATGCGCTCTATTTTTTTACCTGCTTTCCATACTGCTGTCTTGCACCTGGCATTGTCTGGGGGTTCAGGAAATTTTACTTCTTCGTTATCTTTGTCATCCATGAATTGCGCCTTCCTTCTCGCTCATTGCTGCAGTGATCACCTTCTCAGGTTTAACGGCCAGGAGATCTTTAGGCTTTTGGCCGCCGAGCCAACTATTAGCGCTGCCAAACCAGAATGCTAGTGCCCACGGGGTTTTTGTATCACCGAAGATTTGCAGGATCTTTTTAACAACGGGCAAAGGTTGGCCGCCTTGATCCAGTGCGTAAGCAGGATAAAGATCTTTCCCATCAACGGGGATAGCAAAGATTTTTTTCGCCTGTTTCCATCTATTGGGCACCGCGCTGGGATTTCTGATTGTAGAACTCGACCCTGCTCCTTCGCTAACTTCTCTGGCCAATAACCATGCGCATTCTTCAAGAACAGAGTCTTTTAACTGTCTAATTTTATTATTATTACGCGTTTCAAAACACTCAACAGCACTTGTGAGCACTGTCTCGGAAATTGGCTTGTTAAGGATTTTCGGAGCCTTGTTTAAAGAAGATTTCGTCAATGACACCTCATCAACTGCGCTCTTCAAAGCAAGCCAGAAAGTGCTCATATCAACGGAGTCCGGGACTTTAATAACCCAATATTGTTCATTATTATCAGCGGCAATATCAGACAGCGAAATCGCATGATGAGCGAATGTTTCATCATGCATCAGGCTTTCCACGGAGACGAGTGGAAGACGTCGTTCTTTAAAATGTTTGGTAACCATAGTACGCCCTTAATCACGCGAATCCTCTATATCAACCATATCTACAATATAGTAAATATCGCAAAAGCGTTAACCTATTTTGTATAAATAATAGTCAGCCCAGAAAGGGGGAGAGGGAGATGCGCAAAGCATAAAGCCGCAAACGATTTGGCCGTCGCGGTATAAGTCGTTTTAAGTGCAGCTGCAATTCGAGGTTTTGCCCTGATGCCCCAGGCCATGGATCCTGCTTTACATGGCCTGGGTTGATGTTGCAGGCGGATTATTCTACCGCAATCGGCTGCTCATCGATTTTAACCGCTTCACTGCCCTGGAGGGTTTTGACACGTTGTTCGACCTGCTGCACGGCAGCGGCATCTTTTAACAGGCTATAAGTCAACGTAAATTCGGTACTTTGCCCCGGCTGGAGCTGTTTCACTCGACCCTGTGCTTTCTCAACCGTTACTGGGTAGGCGTAGTTTGTGCCAGGTTCAATGCCGGTCACATAACCCTGTTTTAATGTGTCGGTATTCTTCCACATGGTGAGTAGCGGCAACTGGTGAGTATCGAATTCGATCGCTGCGCCTTTATCGCCTTTACTGTTGATGACGGCCGCAATGGTTTTACCGCTGCTGTCCGCTTTGGGTTTCAGGTTAAAGACCATTTCGTCAAAATCTTTAGTGGGCGCGCCGTAGGTTGCCCAGTGATCCAGACCCTTTTTGGCATAGTCATTGAAAGGAGAAACGGACTCCAGCGGAGCAATAAAGCGCGCGTTTTGCTCAAGGATCGGCGTACCGAAGTTGCTGTGATAAATAATCTGATAATCGTGCGGATAGTCGGCTTTATTGGTCAGCACGTCATGGATGGTAAAGGAGTCCTGGCCGGGAACATAGCGCAGCTCGGTCCAGGTCTCGAGGTTGGATTTTTTAAAAGCATGCTCTTTAAGCAGGCCGCGAATGCGGATCTCGTGGGGCGCTTGGTCGTCAACGATAACCTCGACTCTGGAGGCCGGAGTATTACCCGCTCTGCCGTGCAGGGTGTAGATGACGCCGTCTTTAGTCACCGGATGGCCGGTCCACTCAAAGCCGGCGCGCACCATCATCTCATTGAAACCTTCCAGCCAGCCCAGACCGTTGCGGCTTTCGAGATTAATATAAGCCGGATTAACCACCTCATTGACCGGCGAATCCCACCCAAGCCTGACGCCGTGGCCGGTAACCTTCAAGGGATCCATGCCGCGCGTCGGGCTGAGGGTAATTGTCAGGCCGTCTTTGCTGGTAATAGTAATGATTTTCGACCCTTCCTGCTTACCGCCGTGTAACACCTTTTGCTCGATGCTGAAATCCTCGCCAGAGTCCTTGAGCTGTGCGCTGTTAATCTGCCAATTACCCAGTTCAGTACTGCTGTCAGTATCGGTCAGCACCCAGGTTTTTGCTGCAACCTGACCACTGATTAATGCCAAAACTGCCGCTGCCAGAATATGCTTTTTCATCACTCTTTCCCTTTAGCTGAATTGATTAAGCTTGAACCCAAGGCAGACTACAAAGTTAAGTACAATTAAAATGTGAGGGCAGTCACTTAAGGTAAACTTAGCGTTATTTGGTTGAATAAATGAGGAGAGGATCACAGATGTGAAGGTTGAAAATTAACGTTTTGACTAAATTTTATGCTTGAGGTAGCAGAGAAGTAATATCGATTCAGCTTTATAACTTATTCATTTAATTGCTAAAGTAAACTCGCTTCCCTGCGAGTTCGCTATTTCTTACTGGGCGAGTAAAAGCTTACCGCTAACGGTTCTCTTACCTTGAGCCTCCCTGATTAAAAGCGGAGTTCCCTTCTACGGCCTCCACCTCATCCTTGTTTTCAACCATTGCCGGTTTTAACACCGAATACATCACGCCGGTGACCACCGTGCCAGCAATAATAGACAGCAGATACATGCCGACGTTGCCCACGGCGTGCGGGATAGCGAGCACGAACAGGCCGCCGTGCGGTGCCATCAGCGTACAGCCGAAGAACATTGACAGTCCGCCCGCTAACGCGCCGCCGCACATAGTAGATGGAATAACGCGCATCGGATCTCTCGCCGCAAAGGGGATCGCCCCCTCTGAGATAAAGCACAGCCCGAGAATAAACGACGCTTTACCGGCTTCGCGTTCCTGAATGCTGAATTTCTTGCGCGCCAGATAGGTCGCGACGCCCATCCCCAGTGCCGGAACCATCCCTGCGGCCATTATCGCCGCCATCGGCCCGTAGGTTTGCGAGGCCAGCAGCCCGACGCCAAAGGTGTAGGCTGCTTTATTGACGGGGCCACCAAGGTCAAAGCACTGCATCGCGCCCAGAATAATCCCCAGCAGTACGGCATTGGCGGTGGTCATGCCTGCCAGGAAGGTGGTCAACGCGCTCATCACGGCGGCAACCGGTCCACCCACCACGTAAATCATCACCAGGCCGGTGAACAGCGTGGCCAGCAAAGGCACGACTAATACCGGTTTCAGGGCCTCCATCTCGGCGGGCAATTTAATTTTTTCTACCAGGAATTTGGCAGTGTACCCGGCGAGAAAACCGGCGACGATGCCTCCCAAAAATCCGGCACCGCCGAGGCTAGCCAGCATGCCGCCGATTAATCCCGGCGCGAGTCCGGGCCGGTCGGCGATGGAAAAGGCAATGTATCCGGCCAGTACCGGCACCATCAGAACAAAGGCCGCCTTGCCGCCGATGTTCATCAGTGCGGCGGCCAGGGTTCCGGGCTCTTTAAATGCCTGAATGCCGAATACAAAGGACAGGGCGATACACAATCCTCCGGCGACCACCAGAGGCAACATGTGTGACACGCCGGTCATGAGATGCTTATAAACGTTATTACTCATAGGGTACGCCTTCTATTTTTTATGTTATCGGATACGTATATCGACAGGTTTTTTTATATAAAAGACTGAGGCTTGATATCAGTGCGTTTAGGCTCCCTGTCGCGCATGTTTAGCGGCCTGCTGAAACAGTTCATCATCGGGGCGCACGCCGGTATAAAGAACAAACTGCTCGACCGCCTGAATGGCAAATACCTCAGCACCGGTAATCACCGACTTATTCTGGCTGTTGGCATATTTCAGCAGCGGTGTTTCAGCGGGCAGGGCAACTACCTCAAATATCACCTGCGCGTGGTTAATCTGCTGTTCGCTGAAAGACAATTGATCGGCATCGGCACTACCGCTCATGCCAATCGGCGTGGCATTAATCAGCAGGTCGGGATTCAGATCCGTCATGTCTTTACGCCATTCAAAGCCGTACAGCTTCGCCAGTTCGGGGCCGGTTTTTTCATTCTTGGCGACAATAAAGCCTTTCTTGAAACCGGCATCTTTCAGCGCACAGGCCACGGCCTTCGCCATACCGCCGCTGCCGCGCAGGGCAAAGGTGTAATCATTGGCAACCTTGTGTTGTTTAAGCAGTGTCGCAATGGCGATGTAATCGGTGTTGTAGGCTTTGAGATAACCGTGGGTATTCACAATGGTATTGACGGAATTTATCGCCCGCGCCGAGGCATCTAATTCATCGAGCAGCGGAATACACTCTTCCTTAAACGGCATTGAAATCGCACAGCCGCGAATGCCCAATGCGCGCACGCCGGAAATAGCCCCTTTTAAATCCTGAGTGGTAAAGGCCTTATAGAGGTAATCCAGATCCAGTGCGTCATACAGGTAATTGTGGAAGCGGGTACCGAAGTTGCTTGGCCTGGCCGCCAGTGACATGCAAACGGTGGTGTCTTTATTTAAATATCGGGTCATGACCATCATCCTAAAAAATAAGCCTTCCTGTTGGGCAATCGATGAGGCAGCGAGTCTGCGTTGCCGTCACCTGTTGCAGTTTCAAAAATAATGGCCTAAAAAGGTGAGATTAAAAACTGCTGAGTTTCGATATTTGGAGTTCCTCTTTTATGACCGCTCGCCGACTTGAACAGCAGTATCTGCGCCTGCTGGAATTATTCCCCGCGCAGGCTGCCAGCATTACCCTGCAACAGTTGGCGGATAATCTGCACTGCAGCAAGCGCCACATGCGCAGCCTGCTGGTGCAGATGCAGGCACTAGGCTGGATAGACTGGCAGGCGGTAGCGGGGCGCGGGCACCGTTCGCGGCTTGGCTTACTAAAAAACGCGCATCAAATGCTGGTGGCAAAAGCGGATAAGTTGCTGGATCAGGGCAGCTACGACGAGGCGATTAATCTACTGGGCGAAGAAAAGCAGCTGGTGACCTCTCTGCTGCGCAGCAAGCTGGGCTACAGCATTCGCGACGACTATCAGTCTCTGCGCGTGCCCTATTATCGCGCTATTCCCAATCTCTACCCCGGTACGCCTTTAAGGCGATCCGAGGTGCATCTGGTGAGGCAAATATTCAACGGCCTGACCCGGGTCAATGAGCAGAATGGGCAAGCCGAAGCGGACCTGGCCCACCGATGGCGTCAGCTTGATGCGCTGAACTGGCGCTTTCATTTGCGTCCGGGCGTACAGTTTCACGACGGCCGCGAGCTGACCAGCGAGGACGTCGTCGCCTCATTGACCCGCTGTATCAGCCAGCCGCTGTTCTCACATATCCGCAGAATTTATCAGAGCGGGACCTTGAGCGTGGTGGTCGAACTGGCAGAGCCGGATAACCAACTGGCTCTTTTATTGTCTCATCCAACGGCGCTTATTTTGCCTGCCGACCATAAAGCACGGCCTGACTTTGTCTCTCACCCGGTGGGAACCGGGCCGTATCAGGTCAGTGAAAATAATGACTGGCACCTGTTGCTGAAAGCCTTCGATCACTATTTTGGATTTCGCGCCCTGCTGGATGAGGTCGAGGTATTAATGTGGCCCGATCTGTCTACCCTGCCGCAAAAAGAGGAGGTGACCTCATCCGACTCGGCGCTGCCCGCCCACTCGGCGGCCTGGCTGAGCTCGAGCATTAGCGATGTCGACTATGTCGCGGGCCATGCAGTCAGCTTCACCGGTAAACCTTCCGATCTTTCAATTGAAATGTTTCTGGAACGCGGGGGCTATTTTCTACTGTGCGATAGCCGTTCGCCGCAGTGGCAGTCTATTGAACGTCGACGCTGGCTGCGGGAGAAGCTTAATCCTAATCTGCTAATCCAGCAGCTTATCGAGCCTATTCGCCAGTTCTGGGTGCCCACCGGCAGCCTGTTGCCGTCGTGGTTTCACTGTATGGATGCGGGAAAAACCCAGGCTCCGCAAACGCCTTGCCGCTTAAGGCTGGCCTATCATGCCCAGCATCCGGAATACGCTATGCTGGCCGGTGATATGCAGCGGGTAATGGCTGCGGCGGGCGTCGAGTTAGAACTGGTTGAGCTGGATTATGAGCGTTGGGCCACCGGCAACGCCGAGGCCGATCTTTGGTTGGGAACGGTTAACTTTGCGGTGCCTGAAGAATGGAACGTCGGTGCCTGGTTATTGGGCATGCCCCTGCTTAAAAACCATCTTTCAGGCGGTAACGACGCGCTGTTTGCCCGCTGGATCCAACAGTGGCGCTGTCAGCAGCTAAGCTCACAGCATCTGGTGCAGCAGGTGGTAGGTGAGGGTTGGCTTCAGCCGCTGTTTCATCACTGGATGCGCTTAAAAGGCCCAGAGCAGGCGCAGGGGATCCACCTGAATAATCTGGGCTGGTTCGATTTTAAGACCACCTGGATGGAGCCTGAATAAGCAACCTACATCAGCTCGTAAAATTTTAACGATACGCCCTGTGCGGTGCGCTGTCCGCTGCAAACAAAGACCGACTCGGTCATCCAGCGCAGCGCATCGCTGTAAACTTCGAATGTAGGCACCGCTTTGAAGTAAATATCCTGCGCTGGGATGTCATTAAAAAACGACATGTCGTGGTCAAAAAGTCGCTGTCGCCACTCAACAGGAATACGGCGGATACCGTTATTTTCCACATAAACGGTGCCGTGCTCGGTCTGTAAGCCATAGCGTGCGGAAAGATGGCAGGTGCCGTCAGGCTGAATAATCTGGCTATCAATGCCGCCCGGCAGCACAAAACCGTTAATCTTGCCGCTTACTTTTCCTTCAAGGATAGAAATTAGCTGGCGCTTGCCACCCTCGGCGGTGGCGTTAATGACTACCGGTTTATCGACCTGTATTTCAACCGTAAAACGTAATATTAATTCTGGATGCATTTTTCCTCCGCCACTGGGGGCCATTTAAGCGATTGAAAGGGGGTAAATGACGAGTATTACCCACTATAACATCCTTAAACGATTTCCTAATAGACTGATTGATAGGAAATGTTTACCGCTGCTGCCAATATTGCGGCGCTATTTTTTGTGCAACGCCGCTTAGAAAGCTCGCCTGGCGGGCGCTAAATGTCCATCAAGGCATAAAGGAGATAAAGCAGACTTGACCAAAAAGAGGTCATTAGAATAAACAGGGCTAGCCAAACTTTCCCTCTAAAAGCTAATTTCATAAATAAACTCTCCTTGTTAAATTAAATAAAACTTCCTTTGTTTAAATAAAACTAATCGGGATTCTTTCGCCGAGCGGTAATTATCGCACACATTGTGTGATAATTGCATAAGGTTATTTCCAATATTAAAATAATTAAATATCATTCCAATGAATGCTTTAATATTATTAATGTTCATCATGAATAGTTTATTGCTGTCATGTGGTTAAATCTGCTATAACAAAAAGCAAATTCCTCCCAATATTCACACTATTATGATTGTCAGACCGCATCAACACTGGTTCAGAAGGCTCTTTGACTGGCACGGCTCGGTGCTGGCCGAAATTATGTTCCGCTTAAGCCTGAATCTAATCATGTCCATGGTGGCAATTATTTGCTTCCAATGGTACGACGACTTTGGCGTCAAACTGACACTGCCCCCTTTTAGCCTTTTGGGGGTGGCAATTGCCATCTTCCTGGGTTTTCGCAACAGCGCCAGCTATGCGCGCTTCACCGAGGCGCGAGTGCTGTGGGGAACGCTGGTCATCGCCAATCGCTCGCTGTTGCGTCAGGTGAAAAGCCTATTTCCACAGCGGCCGGAATTGGCGCAGGAGTTTGCTAACCTGCTGTTAGCCTTCACCTACAGCCTCAAACATCAGCTGCGCGGCACGCCGATTGGTGAAGATTTACGCCGCCTGCTGCCCCATGATGTGGCCCACAGACTAGAGAATAGCGCGTCGCCGTGTAACCAGTTGCTGTTGATGATCGGCCAGTGGTTGGGGGAGAGACGCCTGGCTGGGGAGATTACGGATATTCTTTTCCACAGCATTGACGAGAATATTAATAAATTAGCCGGCGTACAGGCGGGTTGCGAACGTATTGCAAATACGCCGATCCCCTTCGCCTACACCTTAATCGTTCATCGCACGGTGTATCTGTTCTGCACGCTTTTGCCTTTCGCGCTGGTGCCCGATTTGCATTACCTGACGCCGCTGGTGTCGGTATTTATTTCGTACACTTTTATCTCCCTTGATGCCCTGGCAGAAGAGCTCGAGGATCCTTTCGGCATTGCGCCCAATGACCTGCCGTTAGATGCGATGTGTAACGTTATTGAGATCAATCTGCGCGAAATGAATGATGAAACGCCGCTGCCGTCAAGGCTCCAGCCGGACAAACAGTTTCAGCTGAAATAAGTGCCGTAAGGGGAGAGTATTAGCAGCCGCGGCCGATGCCCGGCTTTCTCTCTGCCGATCTGCGTCTATACTTATCTCTGTGTTAAACGAAACCAGAGGAAATTATGGCGACAATTCACAAGTATGGACAGGCTCACTGGGAAGGCGACATCAAGAAAGGTAAAGGCACTATCACTACCGAAAGTGGTGCCTTGAAAGAGCAGCCTTACGGTTTTAACACCCGTTTTGAGGGCAAGGTCGGTTCTAATCCCGAAGAGCTGATTGGTGCGGCACACGCGGCCTGTTTCTCAATGGCCCTCTCTCTGATCCTCGGCGAAGCAGGGTTTACGCCAGAAGGCATTGATACCAAGGCTACCGTGTCGCTGGACAAGGTCGACGGCGGTTTTGCTATTACCGCCATCAAGCTGGACAGCGCGGTCAAATTACCGGGTATCCCGGCAGAAAAATTCGATGAGCTGATCAAAAAGGCCAAAGAAGGCTGTCCGGTATCGAAAGTGCTTAATGCTGAAATCACCCTCGAGTACAAACTCCACAACTAATTGTCTTTTGAGACGTTGTTGCAGACCACTGAGCGATCAGTGGTCTTTATTGATCTGCACGTCATACGCCTCATCATCGCTGATAAAACGCCGTGGGTGATCCGCCTGCGGGTGCTTGACGCTGTCATAGCGTCCAAACAGCCTGTAGCGATTAAGCGCGATCAGATTGTATCCCGCATCGCGCAGCCGCAGTGGAAAATAGCGCAAAATGGCCAGTGCTCGCCACGGCCAGGGCAGAAAAGACATCACCCTGACGATCGCTTCGGAGCGTTTATAAACCTTGCCATCGTCAATCAGGATGATGGTATTGATTTTTTCCGCTGACAGACCGGCCCATTCGGCTAGCGCCTTACCCGCTTTATTCTGTACGGCCGCCAAACGCACGGCACGGTGTTTATCATGGCGTATCACGAAATTAACCCAACCGTTGCACAGCTTGCAGACGCCGTCGTAAATCACCGCGCGTTCGCCTGGGCGAATAAAAGGCGGTCGTTCCTGAGGACTCATGGGCTCGGCACCGTAAAACGTTCTTCTTCCTGTGCCCGCGCTTTTTCAGGCCGTGGATATTTCCACAGCCAGCGACCGCTGGCCATGCGCCAGTAGAAGAATGCGCCGCGCACGATCCAGTCGAGGAACATTCCCAACCAGACGCCGACAACGCCAAATCCCAACACCACGCCCATGGTATAGCCTGCAACGATGCGGCATCCCCACATGCCCAGCATCGATACCCACATCGTGAATCGCGCGTCGCGTGCGCCTTTTAAACCGGCGGGCAGCACCCAGGAGGCGGCCCAGAAGGGGATGAAGGCGGCGTTCAACCAGACCAGGATCTTGACCACGTGGATCACGTCCTCTTCGCGGGTGTAGAAAGAGGCTAACAGGCCAGCCAGAGGCACCGACAGCAGCGCCAGCGTGCAGATACCTATCGCCGACAGCCAATAGACGTGGCGAAGCTGGAACTCGGACTGACCAATTTGGCCTTTGCCCAAACGGGTGCCGACAATGATGGTGGCGGAAGAACCGAGCGCGTTTCCCGGCAGATTGATCAATGAGGCGATAGAGAAAGCGATAAAATTGCCGGCGATAACGTTGGTGCCCATCCCGGCGACAAATACCTGAGTTAATAGCTTGCCGCCGTTAAACAACACCGATTCGATGCTGGCCGGCACGCCAATGCTCAGTACCTCCATCAATATATTGGTATTAATGCGGGTAAAGTAACTTTTTAAGGAGATTTTCAGCGCCGGATTGAAGCCGATAGCCAAGACGAAAATCACCGCCGCAGCGCCGATGTAGCGCGAAATAGTCAAACCGAGACCGGCACCGATAAAGCCGAGGCCTTTCCAGGAAAAGCAGCCGTAAATCAACACCGTGGTGATCACGATATTGAGGATATTCATCCCGCCGTTAATCAGCATGGGAATTTTGGTATTGCCCGCACCGCGCAGCGCACCGCAGCCAATCAGGGCGATTGCCGCCGCCGGATAGCTCCATACCGAGACGCGCAAATAGCTAAGTGCTAGCAGCTTGACCTCGGGTGCGGCGCTGCCGGCAATCATATTAATAATACTTTGCCCGCAGAATTCGATAATTAGTGCCAGCAACACGGCGAACAGGGTCATGATAATCAGCGACTGGCGAGCGGCGTCACGGGCGCGTTCGTGATTGAGCCTGCCGAGGCTAAATGCCACCACCACGGTAGTGCCTAAATCGATGGCGGCAAAGAACGAGATCACTACCATATTAAAGCTGTCTGCCAGACCCACTCCCGCCATCGCTTCTTTACCTAACCAACTGACTAGAAAGGTACTTAGCACCCCCATCAGCAATACACAGGCATTTTCGAAGAAGATTGGCACGGCGAGCGGGGTGATTTCTCGCCAGAAAAGGGTCCGATAAGAACGCCTTTTGGGGTACCAGGGAGTACGCTTGATAGCGCTGAGCACGGAGGCTCTGAGGTTTTGCAAAATAATTCCAGCTTTAATAAAAGTGAATTTTACTAATTAAGAATGATTAAATAATAACAATTATGCAAAGTCTTTTTGTGCCAGATTTATGAAACTTGAACCGTTATTTCAAAATGAGTGAATAAGCTAGCGATAAGGTTTAAAAACACCGATTCATGGACTAGTTGAAATTACCTTTCTTGGCGCTTTCTGACTAGGCCAAGTTTGGCGATGATAGCGTTATCGGCTAGCGGCGGGCGTGCAGCACCGCGTTAGCTATTATCATCCCAATCGACAGGACATATTATGACTCAGCGCGTTGACTACTATAGGCTTTCCTCAGATTTAACGAAAAAATACCTTGATTTCAGCCAGACGGTGGGCAAAAACCCATTGGCTAAAGAGTTTAAGCAACTGGTGGATATTCGCGCCTCACAGATCAACGGCTGTGCTTTCTGTCTCGATATGCATGTTAAAGAGGCGAAAATTAGCGGCGAGCGCGAGCTGCGCCTGCATCACATCGCCGTCTGGCATGAGTCGTCGCTGTTTACCGCGCGTGAAAAAGCCGCGCTGTTATGGACCGAGGCCTTGACTATGCTGGCGCCGAAGGGGGTATCCGATGAGATTTACGACCGGGTACGCACTCACCTTTCTGAGCAGGAAATTTCCGACCTGAGCTTCCTGATCGTGGCGATTAACGGCTGGAACCGCATCAGTGTCGCCTTCCGCGTGGAGCCGGGTTCGGCCAACGCGGCTTACGGGCTGGATAAAGCTGGCCTTAACTAATTTTCTTACTGCAGGGCGTCTGGTTAAAGCAGGGCGAGGATCCGTCGGCCGATTTCCTCGGCCTGCGGTTGCGATTGAATATTGGTAAATCCGATCAGCAAGCCTTTTTCGGCCACGGCATGGCTGCTCCAACTCGACAGCGCGTGGGCGTAGAGTCCGTTTTCGCGCATGCGGGCTGCGATAGCCACGTCATCAAGTGGGTAGCGCAGCCGCAGCAGCAGATGCATGCCGCCAGGCTGGGGATCGACCTGCAGATGGTGGCCCAATACCTTGGCTAAGCCTGTCGCCGCCATCTCTCGTCGATCGGCATACAGCCTGCGCATGCGATGAATGTGCCGCGAAAAATGGCCCTCCTGCATGAAAGCACTGACGATAGACTGGGTCATTTCCGCCATCCCTTCGAAAAATCCGCCCGCCGCCTGTTCGAAGCGCGGGACCTGCTGCTCCGGTATCACCAGATAACCCAAACGGATCCCCGGAAACAGCACTTTGCTAAAGGTGCCGCAGTATAAAACTCGCCCCTGATGGTCCAGGCTTTTTAAGGCCGGCAACGGGCGGCTGACATAGCGATATTCGCCGTCATAGTCGTCTTCGATAATCCACGCCTGGCGGGCAGCGGCCCATTCCAACAACGCTAATCGGCGAGACAGGGAAAGCGTGACCGACAGCGGGCTTTGATGGGCGGGGGTGACGATGGCCGCGCGTGCGTTGGCCGCCAATTCGGTGCCCTTAGCCACTACCAGACCTTCACTGTCTACGGGAACCGGGACTTGCGTCAGTTGCGCATTTTGCAGCAGCTCGCGGGTCAGCGGAAAACCCGGATCCTCCACCCACACTCGGTCGTTACGCTGCAACAGCGTGTGGAAGATAAGCTGTAACGTGCCGCGATAGCCCGAGGTAATAAACACCTGTTTGCCGGTGCAGGGAATACCGCGCGACATATGCAGATACGAGGCGATGGCGTTGCGCAGTTCGGGCAGGCCAAGCAGGCTGGGATATTTCATGTCATTAGGCTGCATGGCACGCAAATAGCGAGCGCCGAGACGGGCCCAAATTTTACGGGGAAAAGCATCCAGCGCGGGCAGTCCCATCTGTAGCGGCATAATCTCGCCTGGGTGCATGCCGTTTTGATGGTGATAGGCGGCTAACGGCGGTTGCTGCGCTGCGGACTGCACTGGCAAGCCCGCTGAAACACGGGTACCTGCCTGACCGCGAGACTGAATGTAGCCCTCCGCTACCAGCAGCGAGTAGGCGGCTTCGATCGTGCCACGGGCCAGCCCCAGCTCTTTGGCCAGCTGGCGCGCCGAGGGCAGGCGATCTTCAGATTTGAGCACACCGTCGGCGATTAGCGTTCTAACCCGATGATAAATCTGCTGATAAAACGGCTGTACGCTGCTGCGATCCAGGCTCAGCAACGCGGGATTATTGGCTTTAGTCATGGCCGGGCCTCGGCAAAGGTGTGCTCACAGAGAAAATCGATCAATACCCGTAGCCGAGGCGTCATATAGCCGCCGGAAGGCCAAAGGATATTAAAAGAGGCGCTGTGTGAGACGTGCTGGTGCAGTATTTTTTGCATCTTTCCCGAGGCGAGGGCGTCGCGCACTGCAAATTCCGGCAGGCAGCTGATCCCGCATCCCTGTTGGGTAAAATACACCTGAGCTTCGAGGTTATTACATACCATCGACAGGGGAAGGTTAAGCCCAGGCGCACCCTTGAGCGGCCAGGGTTCGATTTTTCCGCTGCGGCTAAAGCGATAATGCAAACAGCTGTGCTGCAGCAGTTCTGCCGGCGTGAGCGGCGTGCCACGCTGGGCTAAATACTGCGGGGAGGCGACTACAAACTTGGTGTAGTCTCCCAGCTTGCGCAGGTTGAGCCGCGAATCGGTTATTTCACCGGTGCGGATCACCGCATCGAAACCTTCCTCAATGACGTCGACCATCTTGTCGGTAAAGTTAAGTTCCAACTCGATCTGCGGATAGTGATGCATAAATGCGCTGAGTACCGGCTGCATTAGCGAGCCGACCATCGGCAGGCTAATGCGCAATCGGCCCTGTGGAAACTGCGCAGTGAGGCTTAGCTCCCGCTCGGCCGCCTCGAACTCGGCCAGTATTCTTCTGCTACGTTCAAGAAAAAGTGCGCCCTCGGCGGTCAGCGTCAGGCTGCGGGTGCTGCGATGAAACAGTCGCACGCCGAGGCGGTTTTCGAGCCGTGAAATGCTTTTACCAATCGCCGAGGCCGAAACGCCCAAAGCGCCGCCCGCCGCCACAAAGCTGCCCGTTTCGGCCACCTGAACAAAGACGTTAAGATTGCTGAGGCTGTCCATCAAGTTTCTCCGATTACGGACATAAAGTTCCGTAGATAAGAGAAATTTACCCCACTTTTTCCGCAACCCCAAGCGTTCTATCTTGGATTTATCTTTTACAGCGAGCGGACCAACATGACGAAAGATTCAGCAGCAAACATGCAACAGCAAGCCACCTTGGCTGAAAAAAACGCCTTTGCCGCCGTCGATGCGGTGATCGATCGAGCCCTGATTGATAAACGCCTGGTGGGCGCAGTAGTGCTGGTGGCCTATCAGGGTAAAACGATTTATCGTCAGGCGGCCGGTCTGGCCGACAGAGAGCAGGCGCGCCCGATGGCGGAGGATACCCTATTTCGTTTGGCCTCGGTTTCCAAGCCCATCGTCTCGGCGGCGGCAATGGCACTGGTGCAGCAAGGGCGTTTGCAGCTAGATCAGCCGATCGATTCACTGCTGGACGATTTTCGCCCGCGGCTGCCAAACGGCGAGACGGCCATCATTACCGTGCGCCAGTTGCTGAGCCACACCGCCGGACTGGGTTATCGCTTTTTGGAGGCTGACGAGCACGGACCTTACGCCCGTGCCGGCGTTTCGGACGGCATGGATGACGCCCGCCATTCGCTGGCTGAAAATCTGCGTCGCCTGGCCACCGTGCCGCTGCTTTTTGCTCCGGGCACCGCGTGGTGCTACTCGCTGGCAATCGACGTGCTGGGCGCGGTCGTGGAGCAGGTGTGCGGACAACGTCTGGATAAGGCGGTAAGGGCGCTGATCGCCGATCCACTGGCGATGGACGATAGCGGATTTTATAGCCGTCAACCCGACAGGCTGGCGACCGCCTATGTTAATGACCTGCCACAGCCGCATATTTTGGCTGAAAACGAGACGGTCTCATCGTTTGAGGGCGCGGTCGGTATCCGTTATTCGCCGCAGCGCGCCTTTAACCGCGAGGCTTTCCCTTCTGCCGGGGCGGGCATGGTGGGCAGTGCGCCCGATCTGCTGCGCTTTTTAGAAACCTTGCGCCAGGGCGGTGGCGCGCTTATCTCTGCCGAGCTAATAGAGGAAATGAGCCGCGATCACTCACTGGGTGCGGTCCTGCCCGATATGCCCGGCTTCGGCTTTGGGTTAGGATTTTCCGTGCTGCGCGATCCGACTGAGGCCGCCTCTCCCGAATCTGTCGGCACCTGGCGCTGGGGTGGGGCTTACGGACACTCATGGTTTGTGGATCGGGCACGCGAGCTGAGCGTGGTCGCGCTAACCAATACGCTCTATGAGGGCATGTCCGGTGCATTCGTCAACCAATTGCGCGATGCGGTGTATGCCTCTATTGCTACGCGGTCGGCGTCATGAGGGGCGAGGGCGGCCTGCCGATCGCCGGTTTACTGGCACTGGCGATGACCGGATTTATCGCCATCATGACCGAAACCATGCCCGCCGGACTGCTGCCGCAAATTAGCCACAGCCTGGCGGTATCCTCTTCGATGGCCGGACAGTTAGTCACCGCTTACGCGCTGGGTTCGCTGCTGGCGGCCATCCCCTTGACGCTGGCAACCCGAGGCTGGCCGAGGCGCAACGCGCTGTTAGCCTCGGTCATCGGTTTCTTGCTGTTTAATACGCTGAGCACCTTCTCAAAAGATTATACCCTGACTCTGGTGGCGCGTTTTTTTGCCGGGGCATCGGCGGGACTCGCCTGGGGACTGATTGCCGGCTATGCGCGTCGCATGGTAACGCCGGCTTTACAGGGGCGAGCCATGACGCTGGCGATGATCGGTACCCCCATCGCCCTGGCGCTGGGCGTGCCGCTGGGGACCTGGTTCGGTACGTTGATGGGCTGGCGCAGCGTGTTTGGCATTATGTCGCTGCTGACCCTCCTGCTGATCGGCTGGATAATACTAAGAGTACCCAATTTTGCCGGGGAAACCCGTCAGAAATCGCTTTCTCTTTATCGGGTGTGGCAACTGCCGGGGATAAGGCCGATCCTGTGGGTTATCTTTGCCTGGGTCACCGCGCATAACATCCTGTTTACCTACATTGTGCCTTTTCTGGCGACCTACGGACTGGCAGCGCGAGCCGATAGCATCCTGCTGATATTTGGCATCAGTGCGATATTGGGCATTGCGCTAACCGGTTGGCTGGTAGATCGCTGGCTGCGGATCACCGTATTAGCCAGCCTGCTGCTGTTTGCCGCGATTATTCTGGCCTTTGCCGTGCTGGCTCCTCGTGCTGAAATACTCTATGCGGGAGTATTTATCTGGGGACTGACGTTTGGTGGGGCAGCGACTCTATTACAAACCGCCTCGGCGGACGCCGCCGGGGAGAGCACCGACGTGGCGCAGTCGATGGTAGTAGTGGCATGGAATCTGGCGATTGCCGCAGGGGGGATCGTCGGTGGCGTGCTGCTAAAACAAAGCGGAGCCGTGTCATTTCCCTGGGCGATGCTGGCGCTGTTAGTCTGTGGCTTATGGGTGGTGTTTAAGGCCAGAGAACGGGGATTCAGGCCGGGCCCGCGCCATACGCAGGCGTCGAGCTAAAGGCATTATCACTCGTACTCGACCACGCGACCGGCGGGCTGCCTGCGGCGTCCGCCGGTGACTTTGGTGGCTTTAAGCGGATCGCCCGCCACAAATTCCAACGTCGGTGAGTAATAAAACGGCAGCCAGCCGCCGTAGCCGTTTTCCCACTCCCAACGGACCGGGCACGGCCACAGAATGTCTTGATACAGGATGTAGTAGGTCCAACGTCCATGCGGACGGCGTGGTTTACTTGCGCTCATAGGTCCGACGATAGTTAAGCAAAATAGTTAAGCAAAAATGAAATGAAGAGATCACTATTTTCCTCCTCACGGCATCAGGTTTCAACCTATTACCACGATAGGTTTAAAATTGTACAGCAATGAGGGCGATCAGCACTATGACTGCGAGATAATAACGAGGGCTGTTAGATAATAGATGAGGTACAACTGTCGAAGATTATGCGTGGCAGTGGGGGAGGGTTTGCCAAGAGTAGCGGGAGTGGAAAACGCCTAAATTTACGCGCCTGAGAGAGCAAAAAGTGCGCAATGATAAACGTGATGTTGATCACGTTTACGCTTTTTGCTATTACTAGCGCCAATCGGAGAGGCTGCGATTTTGCCGTCGATTCCAGGCCAGAATTTAGCCGCCAGATTAGCCCGGTAAAAACCCGACGGCGTACTTTATAATTCTGATTTTAAAGGAAATTATTAAACTATTCTCGTGTTGAGGTCTGTATGCTGAAATTGGTTATTTATTCCAGCCTCGCAGTGCTGCTGGCCAATCTGGTGATTGACCTGCCGTTTGTGCTGGAAGCAAGCGGTTTTTAATATCACGCCGACCGAGCGCGTTATTAGAACATCAGTTCCCAAACAATCATGGCGACAATGGCCAGCATGGCGACCATCACTTCTACGTCCTCAATGGTCACTTTATTTTGAGTTTTGAGCTGTGCAATGTTCATTTTGAACCCCCTGTTATTGTTAGACAGATAGTGACGCTAACCCAAAATTTTTATCGTGACCCAGATCAAAATCGCACCATGAAAATTGCCTATTTTTTAACTAAGGCGCGCCGAGATGTTAAATACCCGCAGAGATGTTAAATAAATAATACTTGCGTAAGTTTTCCCTACGTGCGTTAATGCACTCCTCGGTTTGTAGTACAGACCTTATGAAAGCAATTTTAGTAAAGTAGTTCACTGTATTAGCGTTATCCTCACTAGATATCTCTTCACCGCGAATTTCCTTCTTTAGTGCCCCATAAGTATCACAACTAAAAAGCAGACCTCACTCGCCCTTGGGCGGCTAAATATTTAAAGGAAATTATTATGTCTACTAAAATGACTGGTTTGGTGAAGTGGTTTGACGCTGGTAAAGGTTTTGGTTTTATTTCTCCTGCTGACGGCAGCAAAGACGTGTTCGTACACTTCTCTGCTATCCAGAGCAACGATTTCAAAACTCTTGATGAAGGTCAAAAAGTTGAGTTCTCTATCGAGAGCGGCGCTAAAGGCCCATCAGCAGTAAACGTTGTTGCACTGTAATTAGTGACCAACGAGGCAGGCTTACAACAGCGATGACGGTTTAGTCCCGAGCAGTTAAGTCAGCCTAAAAAAACCCGCCAAGTGCGGGTTTTTGCATTTCTGCAGCAGCGGATTTACGCGCTTTGTTTTGCCTGCTGCAGGTGCCGATAGGTCGCCAGCCGGGTCAGCAGCACCGCCACCAGGGCCACCAGGCCGCCCAATAGTGTCGCCCCCATTCTTTGCGCGGCAATGTTTCCCGAGGCCACCGCAATGCCCGAAAGCATAAAGATGATCATCATGGTGATGAAAAAGGTGAAAATGGCATACACCTTGGGCGTCATGGAATACGACATGCTGATAGCGACAAAGGCCGAGCAAAAGAAGGCAACGACGATAGGCAACGGATCTTGCCAGTAGGCGCTCAGCGCCCCCGCCACCAGTACGCCAATAAAAGTGCCCATTATTCGAGCAGGCACTCTGAGCAATGACTCGCGGTAATCGGTGCGTAAACATACCAGTAGCGTCATTTCAGCCCAATAGCTGTGGGGGATATGAAACAGGTGATCGATAAAAATAGTCAGTCCCATCGCCGACGCGCCAAAAAAAATTGACCACTTAAGATGAATTCGATGCTGATTTAACAGGCTAAACTGCTCGGGAAAACGAATCTTCCGCAGGCTGCTCAGTTCGTGCAGGTTAAAGCGTAGCCCCTGAAAGAACATCCCCAATGCCATAATCTGCATCAGGCTTCCTGCCCCCATCAGCGCAGCGCGATCGCTAGCCTGTTTTAGCGTGCCGGGAAAAAATCCGGCCACCAGAAAGGCGATGCTGGACTGTAAAAAAATCCAACCCACGCTGCTGTTAATATCCGAGATAATAATATAGAGCGCGGTCGCCAGCACGGCACCGGCCAGATACAGTAGGTGAATATTGCCTGCCAGGCTACCCAACATGGCGGCGATACTCAGTCCGAAAGCGGTAGTCAGCAGCAGCACGAACGACGAATCTTTCCAGGTTTTATTGGCACCGAACGATAAAGACAGCGCACCGCTGGCCATCAGCGTCGCCTGCGCCTGCCGGTTCAGATAAAAGCCCACGGCGATGATCAGCATCATCGCCGGCAAACAGCACAGTGCCAGCAAAATGTTGTGGCGGGTTCCTGGTTGAATGTTGATCATTTTGAGGTTCTCCAGGCGATCGGGGTTCATAAAATGGCGCCAAGCCAGCAGGCTATTCATCGCCCTCGGGATGAACGGCTGGCAAAGTACCTAGCGTAACACGGAATGTCAGCACAGATTTAGCGGCTGGAAGGTGGGCGGTAACAGGCTTTTGCAGACTGTAACTTTATCCCCTCAAGAGGGACGTCATTTTTTTGTAATGATTGAGTCATGTTGATGTGGGAGCCGGCGCCATAGACTGTTCTCATGTTGCAACGGCAACCTAAACATCGACTGTCATTAAGGAAAAATCATGAAATCTTCATTCAAAAAACGTCTTATTGTCTCGTCTATTACCGCACTGCTGGTAGCCGGCGTTGCCGCTCCGGCACTGGCCGCGCCGGTTAAAAATATTGTGTTAGTGCACGGCGCGTTCGTTGGCGGGTCAGGCTGGCGTCCGGTGTATGACATTCTCACTCAGGACGGTTATCACGTTACGCTGGTGCAGGAGCCGCTGACCTCTTTCCCCGATGACGTCACCGCCACCAAACGCATACTCGATGAACAAAATGGCCCGGCTATTCTGGTCGGACACAGCTACGGCGGGGCGATTATTACCGAGGCGGGCAACGATCCTCACGTAGCCGGGCTGGTATATATTGCTGCCCACGCGCTTGACGCGGGGGAAACCGAAGCCAGCAATGGCAAAAAATTCCCCAACAGCGCCCGGCCGTTCGCCAAGTCTGCTGACGGTTATTTGACCATCAAGCCCGAAAACTTCCCGGCCGATTTCGCCGCCGACTTGCCGCTGAAAGAGGCCGAGTTTGAGGCTCACGCGCAGATGCCCACCAACGCTAGCGTGTTCACTGCCAATATTCCTGACCCGGCGTGGAAGGTAAAACCAAGTTGGTATATGGTGGCAGAGTCCGACAAAATTATTAATCCCGATCTCGAACGCATGTACGCCGCCCGCGCTCACAGTCACAAGGTTGAAATTCCAGGGGCAAGCCATTCTGTTTACGAATCACATCCGCATGAGGTGGCGGCTTTAATTGAACAGGCGGCGCAGCACGCGTTGCAATAACATCGCCGATTTTGTTCGCCAGGGGGCGTGTTTATTGCGTCCTCGGTCATTGCTGCAGAGGAAATTACGTGAGAATTCTGGTTATCGAAGACGAGCCTAAAGCGGGCGAGTATATGCGCAATGGCCTGACCGAAGCGGGCTACGTGGTTGACGTGGCGACCAACGGTCTCGACGGCCTGCATCTTGCCCAGGAGTTTCTCTACGATTTGATCCTGCTGGACGTGATGATGCCGCAAATGGACGGCTGGGAAGTGATGAAAAGGTTGGATAAGCAGGTCAACACCCCGGTGCTTTTCCTCACCGCGCGCGGCACGCTGGAAGACAAGCTCAGGGGATTGGATCTCGGTGCCGACGATTATCTGGTTAAGCCCTTTTCATTTGCCGAGCTGTTGGCGCGTATTAGAGTGGCGCTGCGTCGCGGCGTTCAGGTCAAGCAGGAAGAAACTATTCAGCTTGCCGACCTGCAAATAGATATCCCCAAACGGCGGGTTATTCGCGGTGAAACGCGGATCACCCTGACTAACAAGGAATTTAACCTTCTGCACCTGTTTATGCTACATCAGGGGCAGGTGCTGTCGCGATCGGTTATCGCCTCACGGGTGTGGGACATGAATTTTGACAGTGATACTAACGTAGTAGACGTCGCGGTGCGCCGTCTGCGGCAGAAAATAGACGATCCCTTTCCCCTGCGGCTGATCCACACCGTTCACGGCGTGGGCTATCGTTGCGAAGACGAGTCATGAAGCCGGCTTCATCCGCTACGCAGCATCGTGTCGCACCACGTGTGTCACTGACCACCCGGCTGTCACTTATCTTTGCGCTGCTGTCCTTCTCGGTGATCGCGCTGGTGGGGTTTACGCTTTATCGTACGCTGGAAACGCAGATAAGCCTCCGCGACGACGGCGCGTTGCTGACCCGGGTTGAGCAGATCCGCACGCTGCTGCGCGATGAAGACGTGATCAATCTTATTCATGATAAACCGCAGCTTTTTGCCAATATGCTGGGCAATAATGAGGCGCTGTTAGTGGTGCGTTTTCCGGGACAAAAGCCGCTAATTGAGGTGAATCCCGGCCATTCACCGATACCCGACGTGCGGCCGATAGCGGCGAATGCGGCTCTAACGCTGGCGGCGGTTCAGCACGGCGTCTCGCGTGACGATACGCCGTTTATCTCGGTAGCGGCATCGGCGCAAACCTCCGATGCCCCGCATCAGCTGGAGATTATCAGCGGCCGATTAATGACCGAGCGGACGCACATTTTAGCGGTCTATCGCGAACGAATAGTACTGCTCGCTACCGCGGCGGCGTTGTTCACCGCGCTGCTGTCATACGGGATTGCCCGGCGTGGGTTGAGTCCGTTACAGCGCCTGGCGGAGCAAACCTCCACTATTGGCATCCGTAATCTTTCCGTTCGTCTTGACGATACTCAGGCTCCGCGAGAACTTTCACCCCTGATTGACGGCTTTAACCAAATGCTCGACCGACTGGACATTAGCTTTACTCAACTCAGTCAGGTTTCCGCCGATATGGCGCATGATTTACGCACGCCTATCGGTAACATCCTGGGGCAAACCGAGGTGGCACTCAGCCAGCGGCGCAGTGCGGAATATTACGAAAAATTGCTGGGTTCGAATTTCGAAGAGCTGATGCGGCTATCAAAAATGACTGACAATATGCTGTTTCTGGCGCGTGCCGAGAATGCCGATCACGCCATCGAACGCAGTAAACTTGAGGTCGGCGAAGAGTTTGAGCGCGTGGCGGAATATTTTGCGGGACCGGCCGATGAGCGCGGCGTGCGGATCATCGTGCACGGAGACGGCGAGGTGTGGGCCGATGCTAATCTGCTGCGCCGTGCACTGGCTAATCTACTGGCCAACGCCGTCCGCTATGCCGATGCGGGCAGTGAGATAGTCCTGTCGGCAGAGCAGCAGGTCTCGGGGATTACGATTAGCGTAACCAATACCGGCCCAACGATCGACGCCGCGCATCTCGAACGGCTGTTTGATCGTTTTTATCGCGCCGATCCGTCACGCAATACCGCCTCGCACGCCAGCGGATTAGGCTTGTCTATCGTACGTAGCATCATGGGGCTGCATCAGGGAAGCTGGCAGGCCAGCAGTCAGGATCGCATTACGCGATTTACGCTATTTTTTCCTGGCGGGTAATAGCGTTATCATTCATCAAGGGTAATAGATTGGCGGCAGATTGTTCCGATTAATGCCGCATAATTTGTGATCGACTTCGCATTATTGTCGATTAGCGACTAACCTTAATAATAAGCCATTAACGTCGAGAGACGATAGGGTATGGGAATATATAACCTTCCCCTATCGCTCGCTGTTTACCTAATTACGGAGTGGACATGTTATATTCGGATAGCTCAACCAATAACGAAAAAAATTACGCTATTATTGCCGTCGATAAACAGGGTGGCAAAGTATTATTTCTCAATGCTCAAACGCTGGAAGTCGAAAAGACATTAAGCGGTTTTCCACCTAATCCTCATGAGTTACTGCTCATCCCACAACATCATAAAGCCTATGTGCCGATCTTTGGTGATGGCATCCACGGTGATAATCCGCATCCTCAGCATCAGATTGCGGTCATTGATCTTGATAAGCGTGAGCTAAGCGGCTTTATCGAGCTTGCGCCGTTAGAATCCCCGCACACCGGGCGTTTAGGCCATGATGGTAAGGTTTATCTGTGTTGTGAAAACAGCGCCACCGTGGTGGTTATTGACCCTGCTACGGATAAAATCATTAACCAGATCAAGGTGCCTTCCACTAACAGCCATCGGCTTAGCATAACGCCGCAGGGTGATAAACTGTTTACCGATAACGAGGAAGATGCCACCGTCAGCGTGGTTGAATTAGCTCACGGCAGTGGTAAGGTGATTGATAATATCGCCATGCCCGGTGCGGTAAATGGTATTGCTGCCGCCCCGCACGGGACCACGATAATAACCAGCAACGCCGATAAGCCCGAGCTGGTTATTATTGATAGCCAAAGCCACAAAATTAAAAAACACATTCCACTGCGTGGTCATAAAAACGGTGCGCAAATTGTTCGCTTTAGTCAGAATGGCGAATTATTGATTGTGATTGGCGATCAGGAACCGGTAGCCACGCTGTTCGATGGCGATCTCAATGAAATTGCCTGCTTCAGCGTCGGTAATAAGCCGATGGACGGGTGTTTTAGTCCCGATAATCAGCGGTTATTAATTGCTAATGAAAAAGACGGCACGGTCAGCGTGATTGATATTGCACAGCGGAAAGTTATTTCAACTCCTAACGTCGGTGTCGGCTGCGAGGTGCTAAGTTATTATCGCGAGCTGGCGGCCTGATCCTGAAGGCCTATTTGGACAAGGTAAGATAAAAGCTGGTTGTTGTCGGCAATAATGTGAATAATCGAGAGCAGAAATTGACTCGATTACTCAGGGATCCGATGACGCCAGACACGACCGTAATGCCTTACCATGCTCCCCTCACTCGCCCTTTCAAGCGCAGGGCGTCACTGCTGTCGCAGGGCGGCGCCCTCGTTGGCATCGCATTATTGACCCTGCTGTCAGGATGCAGCACGCAAAAAACGTTGGTTAGCAGTAAAAGTCCGCAGCAGGTGCGTGCCGATATTGTCAGCCTGCTGCCGCCTTACGTCTCCGACAAGCCGGGCTGGGCTAAAGATATCAGCACCGCCTTTAGTGCACAAAATATTGATCCAACCAAAGAAAACATTTGTTCCGTGCTGGCGGTCGCCGAGCAGGAATCTAATTTCAACGTCAATGCGCCGGTTCCCGGACTGGGGAAAATTGCCTGGAAAGAGATCGATCGTCGCGCGGGCGAGGTGCATATCCCGGCATTTTTGGTGCACACCGCGCTTAAAATCCCCTCGCCGAATGGACAATCCTACAGCGATCGCCTCGATAACGTGCGTAGCGAGAAAGAGCTAAGCGCGATTTTTGATGATTTTATTGGCATGGTGCCGATGGGGCAACGGCTGTTCGGTAATTTGAATCCGGTTCATACCGGTGGCCCAATGCAGGTCAGCATCGCCTTCGCCGAGAGCCGCACCCGTGGCTATCCTTATAAAATCGACGGCACCGTGCGCCAGGAAGTGTTCACCCGTCGCGGCGGAGTGTATTTCGGCATTGCTCACCTGCTCGGCTATCCGACTCACTATAGCGAACCGTTGTATCGCTTCGTTGACTATAACGCCGGTTTTTATGCCAGCCGCAACGCGGCATTCCAGCAGCAGGTGCACCGTTTGACCGGTGTTTCATTGGCATTGGACGGCGACGTGGTGAGCTATAGCGATACGCCGGGGAAAACCGAGATGGCGGTGCGCAGGTTAGGCAAGCAACTGGATCTCAGCGACTCTGATATTTCCCGTGATTTAAAGCAGGGTGAGTCGATTGATTTTGAGAAAACGCCGACCTGGAAAGGGGTCTTTGCCTTAGCTGATAAAACGGCGGGTCGGCCGGTAGCGCGAGAAATGCTGCCGGGGATTGAGCTTAATAGTCCTAAAATCACCCGTAATCTGACCACTGCCTGGTTTGCCCAGCGGGTCGATCAGCGTCGTGAACGTTGTATGTCACGCGACTTGTAGAAAATTTTCAACCGGCTATCCTGCACTGATAGCAATGCAGGATAGCCTGACCGGCCGGGAACTAGAGCACGGTTGGCAGCAGTGAAGCCACACAGTTAAGTACGTCGGTACGAAACTTCTTCGATGGCTCTTCCATCTTGCCGGCGTTCAACGCTTCCTTTTCACGTTCAACGAAGGTTTTGACGCCGCTAGTGAAACTGTTTTCGAACTGTGCATTCATCGTATTGCCGACGCTGCCGAATAGAATACGCATTGCCGATACCTGAACCAGCAGCTCGCGGTTAACGCGTTCTAGTTGATCGATTCTTTGGGATAAATTTTCTTCGCTCATTACAGCCTCCTGTTTAAAACAGGCAAACCCTACCCCAATTTCAGCCAATAAGAAACGAGTCCTCGCTTTTTCCCACGCTTTATCCAAATAATAGCGCTTATTATCGGCTGATTTTCTTTATCACCGGTCTGGCATACAGGGAAGCGCACCGCGATTTTGTCCTTTTTCATTTAGGGAACACGATGAAAATTATAAAAATCTTAAACAATAACGCCGTCATTGCCGTCGATGAATCACTGCATGAGCAGGTGATGATGGGCAAAGGCCTGGCTTTCCAAAAAAGGATCGGCGAACGGCTGGATATCGAATTGGTCGAGAAGGTATTCTCGCTAAAAAATAACGCCCTCAATGGGCGACTCAGCGAATTGCTGGCCGAAATTCCCCTCGACGTGCTGACCACCACCGAAAAAATTATCAGTCTCGCCGAAGCGCGTCTCGGCGGACGCCTAAGCAATAATGTCTACATTGCCCTTACCGATCACTGTCATTTTGCAATCGAGCGTTGCAAGCAAGGGATTAACCTGCCCAATGCGTTGCTGTGGGATATCAAGCGCGTTTATCACCGCGAATTTGCGGTAAGCGTTGAGGCGCTGGATATTATTGAGCAGCGTCTCGGCGTGCGCCTGCCTGAGGATGAAGCCGGTTATATCGCCCAGCATTTGGTTAAGGGACAGCTTAAGGGCGAGATGTCGGACGTGGTGCAGGTGACTAAAATTATTCAGCAAATTATGCATATCGTGAAGTATCAGCTGCGCCTGGACTATCGCGAGGAGACGCTGAGCTATCACCGCTTTATTACCCATGTGAAGTTTTTTGCTCAACGGATGCTGAGCAATAATCTGCTGCGCAACGAGGACGAGTCACTGCATGACGAAGTCAAAAATTCTTATCCCCAGGCCTGGAAATGCGTGCAAAAAGTTGAGCATCACCTGCTGCACACCCATCATTACGCGCTGACTAAGGAAGAGAAAATGTTTTTGGCTATTCACATCGAGCGGGTGCGCAAAGAAACGCTCAACGCCGCGCCCTAGCTGCGCCGGTAAATCGAGAGATTGCTCACAAATTCAATACGACGACGTCAGGCAGGCTTGAGTAAACGCGGATCGCAGGGCATGCTGCAATCCACAGCTTAGGATTGTTACTGGTAAGCAGGCAAAACCTAAACCGATTTTTTGTTATGGCCCTTTTAGGCGCATAGCAGAACAGCGGTTTAGGTTTTTTTTTGCCTGAATAACCGGACTTTTATCTATTAGCGCACTCTGCGGCACGTGATGTAAGGATAAGAACATGAAATACAATGAGTTAGCCTCCGACGTGCTAGGGAAGGTCGGTGGGGTTGAAAACGTAATAAGCCTGGTCCACTGCGCCACTCGTCTGCGATTCAAGCTGCGCGACGGCGGGAAAACGCAGACCGAGGCGCTTAAAAAGACCCCAGGAGTTATCATGGTGGTAGAGAGTGGTGGGCAGTATCAGGTGGTGATAGGCAACGATGTCGACCAGGTTTACACGCCGATTGCCGCCCAGCTCGCAGGAAATAAACCGCCAACGGCGGCGGAGGATGCACCGTCGAAGGATGGGCCTTTTGCGCGGCTGATTGATATTATTTCGGCCGTGTTTACCCCGTTTATCGGCATTCTGATTGCCGGAGGCGTGCTCAAGGGCCTGCTGTCGATTGCCCTGGCTGCTCGCTGGACGACGCCGCAAAGCGACACCTATCAAATTTTATTCTCCGCCAGCGACGCGATGTTTCATTTCCTGCCGATCTTCCTCGGGTATTCCGCCTCTAAGAAGTTTGGCGGCAATCCGTTTGTCGGCATGGCGATCGGCGGTGCATTGACCCACCCGATGATGCTGGCGGCGTTTACCGCCTCTCAGCTTCCGGGCGCGCAGCCGCACTTTTTCCTTGGCCTGCCGGTAGTGATGATTAACTACGGTTCGACGGTTATACCGATTATTTTAGCCAGTTGGCTGTCGTCACAGATCGAGCGAAGGGTCCATCCGCGTCTGCCAAGCGCAATCCGCAATTTTACGACCCCGCTAACCTCGTTGGTGGTCGTGGTGCCGCTAACCTTCCTGATTATCGGCCCGGCCGCCACCTGGCTAAGCAATATGCTGGCTCAGGGATATGAGCTTATCTATGGTTTTAACTCGGTGATTGCCGGCGTGCTGATGGGCGCCCTGTGGCAGGTCTGCGTGATGTTCGGTATTCACTGGGGCATCGTGCCGATCATGATGAACAACCTCAGCGTAGCTGGCCACGATACGCTGATCCCGCTGCTGGTGCCTGCCATCTTCGGCCAGGTTGGCGCAACGCTGGGGATCTTCCTGCGCAGCAAAGACGCTCAGCTTAAAGGCAATGCCGCCTCTGCGATGGCCGCCGGGATCTGCGGTATTACCGAGCCCGCCGTTTATGGCATCACCTTGCCCAACCGGCGCGCCTTTATCTTCGGCTGCGTGGGCGGTGCGGTGGGAGCGGGGATCATCGGTTATTTCAACAGCGCGGTGTACTCCTTTGGTTTTGCCAGCATCTTTACTCTGGCACAGATTATCCCGCCAAGCGGTTTCGACTTCACCGTGGTCGCGGTGGTAATTGGCATGCTGGTCTCGCTGATTATCGCCAGCGTATTAACCTACTGTTTTGCGACTCCCAAGGCCGCTGAGCCATTAGTGCAGGCGCAGGAGCCGGTCGACGATAACGGCCAATCGCAGCCGACGACACGGGAGGTCATCGACAGTCCGATGAGCGGCAGGCTGTTGCCGCTTGAGCAGATAAGCGATCCAATCTTTGCCGGCGGCCTGCTGGGCAAGGGCGCGTTTATTTCACCTACCTCGGGCCGCGTGGTCTCGCCGATTGACGGCAAGGTGGTCTCGCTGTTCAAAACTTTCCACGCCATCGGACTTGAATCGCCGCTGGGCGCCGAGATTTTGATCCACGTCGGTATCGATACGGTCAAACTCGAGGGGCAATATTTTACTCCCCACGTCAGCGAAGGCGATCAGGTGGTGCGCGGTCAGCTGATGCTGGAGTTTGACGCCGAGGCAATTCGCGCCGCGGGCTACAGTCTAGATACGCCAATACTGGTTACCAACAGCGATGAGTTCAGCGACGTAGTAGTGAACGGCGGCACGGTGATTGAAGAAAACAGCCCGCTACTCACCCTGATGCGTTAAACGCCTTGATTCACCCAAACCATTATTCAACAAGCCATTGATTCATTGGGACCTTGGGGCGTTAAAAACGTTGATTTACTAAACCTTTGATTCTCCAAAACTTTAATCCACCAAGATTCTGATTCACTGAAACTTTGATCCGCTAAATCAGGAGCAAGACCATGAGCCAACAGTTTCCAAAAAATTTCCTTTGGGGGGGTGCCGTTGCCGCCAACCAGGTTGAAGGCGCCTACCTTACCGATGGCAAAGGGCTGTCGACCTCAGACGTACAGCCCAGGGGCATCTTCGGCGGTGTCGTCGAGCGAGTTGCCGGAGACAGCGGCATTAAAGACCTGGCGATTGATTTTTATCATCGCTATCCAGAAGACATCAAACTGTTCGCCGAAATGGGCTTTAGCTGCTTAAGAACCTCTATCGCCTGGACGCGTATTTTCCCGCAGGGCGACGAGCTGGAGCCTAACGAAGCCGGACTGGCATTCTACGATCGGCTGTTTGATGAAATGGCAAAGTACAACATTACGCCGCTGGTTACGCTGTCTCACTACGAGATGCCGTACGGGCTGGTAAAAAAACACGGTGGTTGGGGCAGCCGCCAGACTATCGAGTTCTTTGAGCGTTACGCTCGCACGGTGTTCAAGCGCTATCAGCACAAGGTGAAATACTGGCTGACTTTCAATGAAATCAATATGTCACTGCATGCGCCACTGACCGGCGTCGGCCTGGCGGAAGACAGCAGCAAGCAGGATATTTACCAGGCGATCCACCATCAGCTGGTGGCCAGCGCCAAGGCGGTTAAGGCCTGCCATGATATTATTCCGGACGCAAAAATTGGCAACATGCTGCTGGGAGGATTGCTGTATCCGCTGACCACTAAGCCGCAGGACGTGATGGAGACGCTGCAACAGAATCGTGAATGGCTGTTCTTTGGCGACGTGCAGGTGCGCGGCAGCTATCCGGCCTACATGAAGCGCTTCTTTGCCGATCGCGGGATTGAAATTAACGTCACCAGCGAAGACCGGGCCGCGCTGAAATCGACCATCGATTTTATCTCTTTCAGCTATTATATGACCGGCTGCGTGACCACCGATGAGGAGCTGAATCAGAAGGCGCGCGGTAATATTCTGTCGATGGTGCCCAACCCGCATCTGGCGAGCTCCGACTGGGGTTGGCAGATTGACCCGCAGGGCATTCGCATCCTGATGAACGAGCTGTACGATCGCTATCAGATCCCGCTGTTTATTGTTGAGAACGGCCTTGGCGCTTTCGATAAACCCGACGTTGATGGCACCATTAACGATGATTACCGCATTGCTTATCTCAACGATCACTTGGTGCAGATCGGTGAAGCGATTGCCGACGGCGTTGAAGTGCTGGGCTACACCAGCTGGGGGCCTATCGATCTGGTCAGCGCCTCGAAGGCTGAATTTTCCAAACGCTACGGTTTTATCTATGTCGATCGCGACGACAGCGGTAACGGCACGCTTGAGCGCCGACGCAAGAAAAGCTTCTACTGGTATAAAGAGGTGATCAGCAGCAACGGTGGGACGTTAAAACGCTAAGATAATTGTCAAAGTTGTGCAATAAAGGGTCAGGGTTTGCCCAGCGGCGTGCTGGCTGAACTCTGACCTTTTTTTACTTTGCAACCGGGGAAGCAGGCATGACTGACCATTCAACCCAATTAGAAACCCAGGCACGGGTGGCGCTAATTCGCGTCGTGACCTCCGAGGATCAGCACTTTCTGGATATCCACCAAAAGTTGATTATTGCCGCTCAGCCAGAGCTGGCTATTACTACTTACTGCCTGGCGGATCAGTATGACGGTATTCACGACGAGGAGACGCTGGCGCAGGCGGTGCCTAAGCTGGTGACTCTGGGATTAGCGCTACAAAAAAATTATGATATTTTGCTGGTCAGCTGCGCATCCGATCCGGCGGTAAAACAGCTGCGCCAGCTGTTGAGCATTCCGGTGGTGGGCGCCGGGCAGGCCTGCAGTGAGCAGGCGCTGACTATTAGCCAAAGCGTTGGCGCGATTGGCATCGAACCGCGAGCCCCGGCCATATTCTATGAAATCCTGCACGATAAGCTGCGAACCTATCGTCAACCCACCGGCGTCAATAATACCCACGACATTCATTCCGAGCAGGGTAAGGCGGCGATTATCGAGGCCGTACTGGCCTGTGAGAGGGACGGTGCCAAAGTGATTGCGCTGGCCTGTACCGGCATGGCGACAACCGATGTGGCCGCGCTGGTTGCTCCCTATACCGCTATCCCGATCGTTAACCCGGTGCTTGCCGCAGGATTGGCGATAAAAAAACTGCTTAAACGTTAAGTGCGATTTTAGGCCTGCCAGGATGATAATAATATGAGTTACTATTAGCAGAGCAAGAATTGTTAATTCCTACTCTGCCAAAGGCGTATTATCACCTCATCGCCTTGCAGAGCTAACGCCGTTCAAAACGAGTGCCGGAGATAAGCGCCGGGAAAGGGGATAAAACAGAAAGCCCTGCCTTAATCAGCAGGGCTTTTTGCCGTCTGCAGGTTAGGTATGGTCCACGCCGGCGGAGCCGCTGAAAAGCGTTGCAAAACGGGCAAAAAAAAGCCCGCTCAGAGGCGGGCAAATAACAGGGGTACTACAGGGTTTCTACACAACAGGGTTTCTTTACAACATCAGGGTTTCTAGCAGGGTTTCAACACAACTTCAGTGCTTCTTCACACCATCAGGGGTTATTCACACCTTCTGGGTCTTACAGTGCCTTACTCGTTTACTGGGTGACATCACGTTCTGTCGATGGATTTAAGATACCAAAACCTATGTATGGTTTTGTCATCGTCAGGTAAGTTTTGGAATCGATGTGTAAAGCGTGGTATTACCGCGGGGAGTTTTTGGCTAGCCATTAAAAAAGGCTTACTTTTCAGGGTAAGCCTCACTGTTACGCTGCCTTGGGGTATTAACGCAATCGATTAACCGAACAGGCTGTAAACAATCGCCGACATCGCAATCAGCCCCACCAGAACGACAAAGACGTTGCTGATACGGCCGCTGTACTTTCTCATCGCGGGCACCTTACGGATGGCATACATCGGCATCAGGAACAGCAGCACGGCGATAATCGGGCCGCCGAGCGTTTCAATCATTCCCAAAATACTTGGGTTCAGCGTCGAAACAGCCCAGGTGGCAATCAGCATAAAGACCGCCGTAATGCGATTCATTTTCGGCAGGGAAATACTTTTGCCACGGCTGCGCAGTGACTGCATCACGATGCCATTGAAGCCTTCACGCGCACCTAAATAGTGTCCGAGGAATGACTTGGTAATGGCAATAAAGGCGATAACCGGGGCAATGTAGGCAATGAGCGGCGTTTGGAAGTGATTAGCCAGATAAGACAGAATCGAAATGTTCTGGTTTTTAGCTTCCATCAGTTCTGCAGGAGACAGGCTCAACACGCAGCTGAACACGAAGAACATCACCGTTACGACCATCATCAGCGTACTAAAGGTCAGGATCTTCGAGCATTTTTTCTCGGCTTCGTCGCCATACTCTTGGCGTTTTGCTACCGCAAAAGAGGAGATGATGGGTGAGTGGTTAAACGAGAACACCATTACCGGGATCACCAGCCACAGCGTCATTAGCATACCGGTACTTGCATTGCCGCCCGCCGACGCCGCGTGCTCAAAAATAGACGCGTTCCAGTGAGGAATAAGGTAAAGCGACAGCGCCATCAGTACGATAACAAATGGATAAACAAGAATGCTCATTGCTTTAACAATAAGGTGTTCGCCGAAATGTACCAGCGTCATTAATGCCAGGATTAACACCAGGGCTAATATTGCGCGCGGTGGAGCGGGCAGCTGCATTTGATGAGTGATGAAACTTTCAACAGTGTTGGTAATAGCGACGCTGTAAACTAATAATATCGGAAAAATAGCGAAGAAATAGAGCAGGGTAATGAGCTTACCCGCGGTGATGCCAAAGTGTTGCTCAACAACATCGGTAATATTCTGCCCGGCTTTTTTTCCCGACAACACAAATCGAGTCAGTCCACGATGCGCGTAAAAAGTCATAGGGAAGGCCAAAATAACCATGATAATCAGAGGAATAAGACCACCGATCCCCGCATTAATGGGGAGAAAGAGCACGCCTGCGCCAATTGCCGTCCCGTACAGCCCCAGCATCCATGTGGTATCCGTTTTGCGCCATACTTCTGTTTTATCTACGCTTTCGGGTGAAAGTACGTCAATTTGAGAATTACTCATAAAACCTCTAAAGAACAAAAAATAGTCATCTTATGCGAGAGACTGACTCACATCGTTGCACTCTGACATCATGAAAATGAGACAGGATTGGATAGCGGAGTGATAAAAATTCGAGAAGCAGGGTAGCATAATCCTTATTTCCCTTGAATTGCCAAATCCGATTCTAAGATGAATATTATTAAAGTCGCTTTGGGATATTCTTTAGATTGATAACGTTGACGACTTAAATACAGTTATCGCGGCGGTGGCTAACAAAGAATAGAAGGGGCGCTTGAAAGCGGCAAAAGGCGCTAATAATTGGGTAAAGCCCCTGAATCAGAAGATATTTACTGATCCAGGACGGCCAACGCACTCGCTTATTATTTGAACAGCTCATTGTTGCCAAACAGTTTATTACGGTCACTGTTTTGGATACTGGTCAGGCAATGCGTCGCTGAGTGCTGCTCTGGGCGCTGCGGTGAGGTCATCATATCTCGAGCGTCTGCATGGTTGTTGAAGGATGAGTGCTCGATGCAAGGTTGAGAATCGCTGCTAAGTGGGATCTCTGCTGCCTGGATACTAAACGCTGCACCCGCGAGCATTAGCGTCGCGAGGTAAACTTTACTGCTGGTCATGTTCAATGTGTCCGCAAAACTTTAGGTTTACGCCGTTTCACCTGGATGAACATCATCAGGTGTAGGGGGCGAGTTTGTTGAATTGTGTAGAGGCTGTGGGCTGGCATTAAAAAACGGGAGCCTGGGCTCCCGTTGATCATGCAGAAATCGATCAGAACATCGATCAGTCATTGATCAAAACAAGGGTCTACACATGTTGGAGCGTATTTTGCTCTTCAATTTCTTTATTCGGTAGGCGAATCGTGGCAGAAATTGCAAGTGAGATAATTAATAGCACGGTAATGAAGCCGAAGGTCACCACAAAACCGCCGAAGATCGAGGCAATCAGCGATCCCAACACGCTACCCACGCCGAATCCGAGATACAGCAGCCCGTAGTTTTTGGTCAGATTGTTAAGGCCAAAGAAGTCACTGACAAGGGACGGATAGACGGTAATGGTGCCACCAAAGCTAAAGGCGACACAGGCTACCGAGGCGAAGAAGGTCGCTTCACTCATGTGGGTGAACAGCAGGATACTCATGCCGATCAGCGAAATAACCTGCGCCATAGAGATAACGCGGATACGTGCCATTTTATCCGACAGCACGCCGAGTACCAGACGACCGCTCAGGTTGGCGACGGCGATGACAGTGACCGCATTGGCGGCGGTCAGCGCGCTGAGATGCACCATGCCCTGGCCGATATCTTTAGCAACGCCAATGACATACAGCCCGCTCATGCAGGCGGTCAAAAACATCAGCGCCAGCATCCAGTATTGTGGAACGCGAACCGCCTCGGCCAAACTGAAATCACGCGGCTGTTCCCGAGCATCGTTAAGCGCTTTGCTTTGCTGTTTCGGCGCATCGCTCATCATTAGGCCACCGATAATCGCCATGCTCATGGCGACCAATCCCCAGATAATAAAGGTATGCTCCAGCGTACAGATGCTTAGCAGGTAACCACAGATAAATTTGAACCCCAGACTGCCCAGACCATAAGCGCCGATGGCGCAGGCAGAAATTACCCCCTTACGCTCCGGGAACCATTTTACGCAGTTGGACAGCGACATCAGATAACCGGCCCCGTCGGCCAGGCCGACCAGCACGCCTGCGCTGAGATACAGCATGGTCAGGTTAGTAGAATGTGCGGTGAGGAAGAAACCCACCGCCATCAGTATGCCGGACGCAATAGTGACTTTTTTCACCCCAAACTTTTCCTGCAGCTTACCGGCGACCGAAGAGGCGACGGCCAGACCCAGGCTTAACAAGCCGAATGAGAAAGCTACGCGGCTGATGGGCTCATCCAACTTGGCGGAAAGCTGTCCGTTGAACAGGCTCCAGGTATACACTGACCCGAGGGCAAACATCGTGATGATGGTGCCAATCAGGGTTAACCAGCGAGTGCGATTAAGGGTGTTAGCAGCAATATTTTGCTGAGGGTCGGCATTTTTCAGGCCTGATTTATCACTCATAGTGGGTTCTCCCGAGCGAGACTGGGTCAAGTAGATTGGCGTTATGATAAGTCTTAATCAGAGACATGAATCGATTCAGGCATGAGATGCCTCTCACTGGGAATGAAGTGCCTAAAAAGCGGTATGAATGACCTTAAAACCTCCTTTAACGGTTGCTGATCTGGCTAAACTCATGGTTACAGGCCTTGCGCTGCCAGACTTTATTTGATCTCTATCATCAACGGCTCAGCTATTTTTGCTCCTTCGCGGGTCACCGGTATCATAAGTACGACAATGAGTTTGTTTATCTCAAAACAGGGATTGGTTTTGCCTAAAACTTCGTTCTTGAAAACGCGTCTTCTTATTATTCTGCAGCTAATGCAAATAAAATTGATTATAGAGAGCGTCTTATGCCTGCTTTGGTTCCCCATCTCGATCATGTTGTTATTAACGTTGCCGAAGGTCTTAACCTGTCAGAGCAGCTGTTTCGCCGACTGGGCTTCAGCCTGACCGAGCGCGGCCATCACTCGCTGGGTTCGAGCAACCATCTGGCTATCTTTAATGATAACTATCTTGAGCTGTTGGGCTATGAAGACCGCAATACGCTGCAGCGTAAAGATTTATACCAGGCAGCGCTGGGACTAAACGGACTGGTATGGAAAACTCAGGATGCCGAGGCCGTTTATCAGCATTTATCCCAGCACCAGCTGTCTGATTCTGAACCCAAGGCTTTTTTCCGTGCGGTAAAACTCAACGACGGTACCGAACCCAACGCGCGCTTTCAAACCGTGCCGGTGAAGGCATCGCGTATCCCGCACGGTAGAAGCTTCTTTTGTCAGCATTTAACCCCGGAGTTGATTTGGCGTACAGAATGGCAAACCCATCCTAATGCGGTTACGCATATTACCGAGTTTGTGATCTCAGCCGCTGATATTCGTCAGGCTGCAGCAGTGTATATTGAAGTTTTTGGCGACGGGCTGCTTAATGAAGTCGACAGCCAGGAGATAACTCTGCAGGCTGGACGTGCCAAAGTGCGTTTTGTGACGCAAGAGAAAGCATTGAGGCTGTGGGGAGTTACCCCCGATGAGCAGGTCGATACGGCAAAAATGATCGCCTTGGGTTTTGCTACCGATTCACTTGACGCCGTTCGTCAAAGCCTGCAGCGCGGAGAAATTCACTTTAGCGAAATTGAAGACCAAGTGGTTGTGCAAGTCGGACACGGCCTTGGGCTGACTTTAGCTTTTAGTAGGCAATAAAGGGTGCAAAATAGTGCAAGCGTAGAGTAAAGGTGGAAACTAACGCTGATCCCTCGGGTCATAAAAGGACCTATTGGCGTTAAGGAATCTGTTTATGAACCGCGTGACGCGTATTATTGCAAAAGCCGCCCTGTTGACACTCTTGGCACTGAGTCTTAACGGCTGCACTTATCAAAGTGCGTCGGGAGATACTAAAATCGAGGGCGGTGGCACAATCACTGCAGGTGCGGCATTTTAGGTGCAGGCAAAGCCCGCTCGGCTAATGTCCTGCGCTGTACCGCAGGAAGCGGGTTAAAATTAGCCGACGTTTCTAGCTATCCGCAGCGACTTATATTGATCTAGATCAAAAAAAACAGACTAAACAATCAGTAATGGTGATCCAGGAGCCAAGGTTCTTTTAAGTTAAGGCTGCGGCTCAGAGTGGCAATGCGCTAACGTTGTGCCTGCTATTGTTAATTCAACGAGTAATCTTCGAGTTTGTTAATTATATTTTCTATTTCAAATCGACTCTTGGTCGTTTCGGCAACGGCCTTATCGACGATGCGATCTTTTATGAAGAAGTCGATAGCAAGATTGGTTTTCTTAACTACATTTTCCATGGTGACTTCTCGATGCGTCTCTGGCTCTCTTTGTTTCTCTAACTCAGTTTGCACATACTTGAAGAAATCCTCTGGTGCTTCACAGTGTGCGATCCCAAAAATCATCATGTCTAGTGTTAATCTCATATATTCCCTCTTATGTTTTATTAACCTACATATGCGCAGAGCAGCTCGATGTAGTGAATGGTTTAGGCTTGCTGATTTGGTGGTAATTTAATCAGCTAATTTTAAGTAATAGGATAATATTATAAATCATACGGTTAACTCTCATCCTGAGGTTAATAGTTAAACAGTCGCGGCCGAGATAATGATGTTACTTAAGTCAAATTAATGGTTTTTTTATCCCGTTTTTAAGCGGCAAAAATCAGGCATTACGAAGACATTTTTCACTAAGCAGAAAAAAACTTCTAACTGCCGATTAGCCGTTTTACAGCCATCTGTTACTTGATGATATCTTATCAATATAGGCTTATTTTTAGCCCAAAATCAACATTTGTCATCACTTATCTCAGATGAATGGGTTACTAAAAGTGATTTTTTATGTCCTAAGCCCAGTCTGTACGGCAATCTTGGCTTTTTTCCTTGTAAACAAAGGGTAACGCGTTTTGATTAGCAGTGCTTGTCAATTAGCGAAGCTTCCGTCGCTTCTGGTTGCCCACCGGTTGGCCATTTTTTGGTGAAATTGTATGTTTTTCAACCGCATGCACCAGCGTTTCACAGGCCTGAGTCAGGTTTCTTTTTCGGGTTTACAAAACATTGCCCTCGCTTAAAATCCCCGATTTCTGACCAGGGTTGACTCGTTTTTTTCCCGTTCAGGGAGGCAGTTATCGAGCTAATTTCAATTATTTTTAAACTATCCGCAGGGATAATTAAGAAATAAAAAAATTTCTAAATTATTATCGATTCAGGCAATTTTTGTTAATTATTTTAAATAAATGTTATTTTTTTTGAAGAGGGTAATTAATGTTAAGTAGCCCCTCCCGTATCCATATTGATGAAATTGACTATTACCCAATGTATTGTAGATTGCTATTAGTTCTTTTTTTTACTGCGGGTTCAAGTACGGCCGAGCCTTTAAGAATGCCTCGTTGTGTTAAAAATTCAGCCATTTCATTAATGTTATGCTTGGTATAAATAGGTTTTTCAAATCCACGAAGAAAAAATACCGTATTATCACCATTGCTTTTTATCAGATAAATTTCAGCAATACTAATAATAAAGTCACAATCGTCAATGCTTTTGATCTGCATCATGTTTTTCACCCTAAATGTTTGATATTTAGCCGTTAGGATTAATCTTATCAATTTAATATTACGCTTGAATTTTTTTTATGGATATAGAGTAAATTGTTTAAAAATGCGAATGGTGCGCCTATTTATTAAAAGCAAAATCTATTGATTAAAGGGTAAACGATTTGTTTTCATCTTTTTACTCGTCATGTATGTTAAAGACAAATTATGAACAACATCTTATAACAACGATGAGGGAGTTGATGATGCACACAGAACTGCTATCTCTGTTTTCAATTTCTGTGGCGCTAGCGGTTGGAGCGATGAGTCCAGGACCCAGCTTTATTTTTGTGGCTAAAACATCGATCGCTTCAAGACGCGCTGGCCTGGCCACCGCGCTAGGGATGGGCACGGGGTGTGCAATCCTGGTACTGATCGCCTTTTCTGGATTACACACTCTTTTAGTCACCGTCCCCTGGCTGTATCTGACCCTGAAGATTTGCGGTGGGCTGTATCTTTTTTATATGGCGATGAAAATTTTCCGCGCTGCCAGCCAAGCGCTATCGCTGGAGGGCGGGGGGAAATCGGCAAAGGTGGAGGGGAGAAAAGCTTTTATGACCGGGCTACTCACTCAGCTTTGCAATCCTAAGACGGTATTGGTCCTGGCCGGCATCTTTGCAGCACTAACGCCTCGCGATATTCCAGGTTATTTTTATTGGGTTTTACCGCTATTGGGCTTTGCCATCGACTCGCTGTGGTACACCTTTGTGGCCTACGTGCTGTCATCGGCGCAGCCGCGGCGCATTTATTTACGTTACCAAAAAAGTATCAGCCGTATTAGCGGTGGAGTGATGGCCGCGCTGGGCCTGAAGCTGATCCTGTCGAAATAAAACCGCTGATTAAAATCTCAGCGGGAAAACATCGCAGATAGCCTGATGCAGGTCATCTGCGGCGGCAGAAAGTGGATTTTTTGACTGATGCAGGATAATACCAATGTCACCCACCTGCGGCAGCAGCTTATGTTCAATAATCTGCAATTTGGCGGGCAGGCCCATTTCGGTCCGCAAGGTGATGCCCAACCCGGCAGAAGCGGCTGCCCATATTCCGCTGAGGCTGCGGCTGGTAAAGGCGATGCGCCACGCTATGCCGGCGCGATCCAATGCGGCAATGGCGGTGCTGCGCATGATACAGGGTGCATCGAAAACCAGCAGCGGCAATGGAGCGCCGTCGCGCAGATAAGGCGTAAGATCGCTGTTTGAGCCAGCGATCCAGCGCAGTGGCAGGCTGCCCAATGAGTGGCTAAAAGGCGTGCTCTCTTCACTTTGCCAGCTCAGGGCTAAATCCAGTTCGTCCTGGCGGATGGCGCTAAGCAATGGGCCGTTACGGGTGACCGTAGCAGAAATCTGCACGTTGGGATGGCCATGGGTGAACTGGCCGAGAATGGCCGGTAATAGCGCTTCGCCAAAATCCTCCTGTAAACCCAGGCGTATTTCACCACCCACGGTGCTGGCACTGATCGCCGCGCAGGCTTCATCATTCAGATTCAATAATCTTCGCGCATAGCCCAGTAAAATCTCGCCCTGCGCGGTCAATGCCAAATGGCGGCCGGATTTTTGCACCAGCGCCGTCCCGGCCTGCTGTTCCAGTTTTTTAAGCTGGGCGCTAATGGCCGATGTCGAACGACCCAGCCGCTCGGCAGCCAATACAAAACTTCCCAATTCAATACCCGCTACAAAGGTACGTAATGCTTCCGCGTCGAAAGTCAGGGGGCGTTTTGCCATGGTGATCATCCTGTTTATCGGGATTATTGATGCTGTTATATCTGATTTTATAAACCATCATAGGCGCATAAGGTGTTTATTACACCAAAAAAACAGGAAAAACATCATGCCGATGACCCGTATTGCCATAGCAGAACACAGATTTTTAGCCTGGCGTGACAGTATCTCCGACTCGCTAAGGCAGGCGTTGGAAAACTGTTTTAACGTCCCGCAAAATGACTGCTTCCAACTCTTCGACCGCTATCAGCCGCAGGATCGCGTCTTCGATCGCCACTATTTATCCGGCGCCGAGGAGGGAAGAAGCGAAGATTTTCTGCTGTTTCAGATAACCGCCGGAAAACCGCGTGATGAAGCGCAGAAGCAGGCCTTTTACCGGCGGTTAGTGGCGCTGCTGGAGCAGTCGATTGGCATAAAACCGCAGGATGTGATGGTGGTAATTACCTTCACTCTGCCGGAAGACTGGTCCTTTGGCAGCGGCAATTTGTTTAGAATTGCCGATATTCCGACCGTGTGAGGAACAGCTTATGCTTGCGATGCAATACAGTTTTACGCTACCGGCAGATTACGATATGGCAATTATCAGACGCCGAATTGCCGAAAATGGTCATCTGCTCGACGGATATCCGGGGTTAATATTTAAAACCTATCTCTATGCGTGCCAAAAAGACCCGCTCACCGGGAGTGATGAGAATCTCTATGCGCCTTTTTACCTGTGGCAAGACGCGGAAAGCCTTAACCGCTTTCTGCTGAGCCCCGGATTTGAGGCGTTGACAAGGGCCTTTGGTCGGCCAGAGGTCAGGATTTATCCGCTGCTAACGGCCGCGCTGTCAGCGGATATCGGTCAAGCACAGTTCGCCAGTCGCCAGATTGAGACTATTGAACCTTACCGCAATCTTTCAACCCTGGATAAGCCGTTAACGCTGAACGATGAACTGGCGCATGTCGTCGCCTGGGATCCGCAAAGATGGCAGCTCATTCGCCTAAGACTGTGGCAAGCGCCGCCGCTAACCACGCTGTTGCACGGCCAACACTACCAGATTGGCCATATTTCATTGCCCGTGCAGTGAGGCAATGGCGAGATGAAAGAACGCTACCGATAAGACTTTAGTATGGCAGGGTCAACAGGCATCAGTCGGGCCTAAGGCCCTTTATTGTTTCACTTCATCGCCGCGACATCGCGCTAATTTCGCCGCTAAAATACAATCCAGCCCTGATATGATAATAAATCCGTATGGATAAAAAAACCGCAGTTAATTGGCGGGTTTTATCGACTTTTTTTCTATAAAATTTGAGAGGGTAATAATTATAACTGTATATTTTAAAACAAATTAAAAATCATCCCCCCACCTCGTTCTCTACCTAAGCTTCCTTCCAGGATCGTCGATTACACACCAAGCCAGTAGGTTGACTTTCGTATAATCGTATACGAAATTGGCAACTCGCCAAACTGCTGTGGAAATGACCGATGAAGACTGCGATTAGCTATCCGGGGCTGGGAACCGAAGACCGTCCTATGGGGCCTGCGCCTCTGTCCGCCGCCATTTTATCTGAACCGATGCTGTTTATTTCTGGTCAGGTCGCTATCGACCCCAATAGCGGTGAAATCGTGGGTCGCGATATTGCCACTCAAACCCGTCAGGTATTAGCCAATATTGACGCCCTGCTGAAACAGGCCGGCATGACGCTGGACTGCCTGGTGCGGGTGACGATTTTTCTCACCGACCTGTCACAGTTTTCCGGCATGAATGAGGTCTATGGCGAGGTGCTTTCTGCGCCTTATCCGGCCCGCTCCACGGTAGGTATTACGCTAAATCATCCCGATCTGCTGGTCGAGATGGAGGCGACGGCAGTGCGCCAAGTTTCAACATAAAAAGCCCAGACAATTGATTTAAAAAAACATACCTCACAGGCGTAAAGCCGCTAATTTTTCAACACCAGGGGACTTGAATCATGAACAAAGCATTGCGACTGGCCGTTTGGATCACCGGATCTATCGGAATTATGCTCTCTTCACTCTCCGCCGCCCAGGCTGCCGATGATATCAAGCCTTCGGCCAAAGACTTTGCCGGGATGGCACAGTGCAAGGCTTTGCAGGCGAAATATCCTTCCCTGGTCGGTAAAAATTTGGTGGTCGGTCTGGGCGGTTATACCAAAGGTTTCGAGGCTCCCTCGGCACAGGATCCCTCGGTGATCGAAGGCCTGGATCCTTCGTTGTTCGATCGCCTGGGTGGCTGTTTAGGCTTTACCCACAGCTATCAAAACGGCTCCTTCAACGTTCTATTGACCTCAATTACCAGCGGACGAGCCGATATCGGACCGATGCTGTACGTCACCGATGCACGCCTGAAACAGATTGCCTTTGTTGCTTCAGTGCAGGTGCAGGACGGCTCGCTAGTGGCTAAGGGAAATCCAAAAAACATTAACACGGTGAATGACCTGTGCGGCAAAACGGTAGCCGCCGCTGCGGGAACCTATGAGGCGGCAACGCTGGTTCCTCAGCAGAATGCGCTGTGCAAAAAACAGGGCCAGCCCGAAATCACGATGCTGATGGTGCAAAATACCGATAACAGCATTCAGGCGATCAAAAGCGATCGCGCCGATATTTACCTGACCGAGGCCGGATCCGCACGTGAGGTCGCGAAGGCCGATCCTTCGCTGCAAACCTCGTTTACCGTCGATCTGCCGATTATGGTCGGTTTCCCGATTGCGAAAGACAACACGGTAATGCGCCACGCGGTGCTGGATGCGATGAAGGTGATTCAGAGCAGCGGCGTGCAGAAAAAACTGTTGGACTTTTGGGGACAGGGTGGCAGTGCACAACGTCCTGCGGTTGATAAAGGCTAGAGTCTGACCTCGGGCGGCAAATTTTCGTCGCCCGCTATTTTCCTCCCGCGACACCGCTTTTTTGTACCTAGTCTGACCGTCAGGAGTCGACGACATGCAAGATTTTTTCCAATATCTCACGCTGCCTTACCTGTGGCAGGGTGCGGTAATCGCCGTCGAACTGTTAGTCGGTGCATTAACGGGGGGAATTATCATTGGTTTTTTTCTGGCCCTCGCCAGTACCTCCCGGCACGTGATAATTCGTCTGCCGGTAAAGGTTTATATCTATATTCTGCGCGGGACGCCGGTGCTGTTGCAGCTGATTTTACTCTACAACGTGCTGCCACAGTTTGGCCTGCGTTTTAGCCCGTTTGCCAGCGCATTACTGGCGATGATGATTAACGAAACGGCGTTCTGCGCCGAAATTATTCGCGGCGGCATTGTGGCGACCGATCGCAATCAGCGCACCGCCGCGCAGGCATTCGGCTTCTCTCGCAGCAAAGAAATGCTGCACGTGGTGATACCCCAGGCGCTGCGCGCTATTTTGCCGACCCTCGGCAACGAAGCGGTTGGATTATTAAAATCCACCTCGCTGGCGTCGGTGGTCGGTGTTAATGAATTGACCATGCGTGGGCAAACCATCGTTTCGCAAAATTTTCTGTTTATTCCGGTATTGGTCGCCTCGGGCGGCATCTACATGATCATGTCATCGGGACTGGCGGCTCTACAATACTGGCTTGAGAAGCATTTTAACCTCGAAGAGCGCGCCAGGCGTGCGCGTCTGGTGAACAATGCCGTCGAAGTGCCGATTGAAGAAACCCAGGCGTTGCTGCCGAAGCAGTATTGGCAGAGTAAAAACGCCGCCGTGGTGTTGAATATCGACAATCTGCTGGTGGAGTACGCCGGTAAAGCGGTGCTCAAGGGCTTGACCTTAAAGGTGCGCCGCGGAGAGGTGGTGGTGCTGCTGGGTCGTTCCGGTTCGGGTAAAAGCACCTTGCTGAAATCCATTTTAGCGCTGACACCGCGCGCCGGTGGCACTATCGAAACCGAAGGTCACGTGATGGGACAGGATGCTAAAGGTCAGCCTCTGGCCGAGCGTCTGCTGCCAGGGAATCGCGCTGAATCGGGCATCGGCATTGTATTTCAGCACTTTGCGTTGTTCGACCACATGACCGCTCTGCAAAACACCATGAGTATTCCACTGCTGGTACAGGGAATACCGCAAGAGGCGGCACGCAGCAAGGCCAGACGTGCGCTAAGGCTGGTGGGCCTCGAAAACTTTGAGGTCGCGCTGCCGCACGAGCTTTCAGGGGGTCAACAGCAGCGGGTGGGGATTGCTCGTGCGCTGGCCGCCGAGCCGCGTATCTTGCTGTTTGACGAACCGACATCGGCGCTCGATCCCGAATTGGTACGCGAGGTGAACCAGACCATTCGTTCGCTGGCGAAAACCGGAATGACGCTGCTGATCAGCACCCATGATATCGCCTTTGCCGCCACCGTGGCCGATCGTATTGTCTTCCTGCAAGACGGTGTGCTGGTGGAGGAAGGAGGCCCCGAGATCCTGCAACACCCAACCACACCGGCATTTTCCGCCTTCCTGCAACAGGAGCTGAATCATGAAGATCGCTGATCGCGCGTTGCTGCAATTACCGTACGCCATCGAGGCGCGCGAAAGGCTGGGCGAGGCGCTGTTCCGTTACCTGCTCGGCCAGCCAAGGGATCTGCCGTCGGGCGCGGACGATGCCAACGCCGCCGCGCTGCAACAGTATCGCTTAGTACCGAGGGTCATGCGCGGCGTTCAAAGTCTTAACTTAGCCAGCCAGCCGTTTGCTCGCCGCTGGTCTGTTCCGCTGGCGGTCGGGGCGTTTGCCGCTGACCGGGTGTTTCATCCGCAAGGTCTGCTGCCGATTGCCCGCGTCTGTCAACGCTTGCAGCTGCCGCTGTTTGTTTCCGAAGAAACGGTCACGCCGCTGGCTGAGGTTTGCGCCGAGCACGACGACTGCTGGTTGCAGCTACGCGCGGCGGGGCCGGTAGAGCGCATTATTAACCTGATCGATCACGCCGCCGCCTGCCGAGCACAGGGGATCATCCTGACTCTGCTGGCGCCGGTGCATCCGGTGAGCGGCCTGCAGCCGGGCGGTTTTTCTATTGGTGACGAACTGCTGCGCCGTGGCTGGAAAACGATCGGTTCTCTGTCGGCGGGCGTATATCCGCTGCCGGCGTTCCCGGCCTGGTCATGGCAGGAGCTGGAGAGCGTGACCCATTACGCGGCGACCCAGGGGTTAACCATGATGGTCAAGGGCGTGCTGCATCCTGAAGATGCCAAACTCGCCGCCTCGACGGGGGCGCAGGCGTTAATGGTCTCAAATATCGGCCTGCGTCAAAGCGCCCGCTGGGCCACGCCGGTCGAGTCAATGCCGGCGATCCGAGCGAACTTTAGCGGCTTGCTGGCGATCGATGGCGGCGTGCGCAGCGGGGCCGACGTGCTGGTGGCCCGTTGTCTGGGTGCCGATTTAGCGGTCATGGTGCGGCCGGTTATCACCGCGCTGGCTGCCGGCGGTGAAGAGGCAGTAGAGTCCCTGCTCAACGGCGTCATCAATGAAATTACCGCGCTGTGCGGCTGGTGTGGAGTCAGCGATATCCGCGAGCTCGGCGTCGACTATTTATTCTCGGGAGTCAGCCATGACGTTTAATCGTTTGCCGTTGCCGGTCCTGCGCCTTAATCAGGGCGATGTCAGCGAGGCGCGAATTTATTACTGCGCACATTTTGTGGCCGAAAGCCTGGGGTTTTTCGCCCGCGAAGGGGTGCAAATAGCCTTTACCACCGCCCAGTCCGGCGGCCAGACGATCCAGGGTGGACAGGTTCCGGCAGTCATTGCCGGTGAGGCAGACCTGACGATTGGTGGCCCGATGGTGATAATGAAAAATTATGAGCAAAATGGCCCGGCCTTACGCTGTTTTTGCGCCGCGGTAGCCGGTAATCCGTGGTTTTTAGCCGCCGCACACGCTGAGCCAGGGTTTACCTTCTCTTCGCTGCGCGGCCGTCGGGTGATTGATGTCGGCAACGTCGGCACCGCCAGCCTGTGTTTCCGCTGGCTGCTCAAACAGCAGGGAATAAGACCAGCCGAGGTTGAACTGGTCCCCGGCAGCGGCAATCAGCAGGCGGATTTCGCCGCCGTGGCCGCCGGTGAGATTGATTACGCGCTGCACTCGCTCCACGCGCTGGCGCCGACGGTAGCGGCGGGTAAGCTTGCGGTGGTGCAGAGCCTGTCGGCGGCCACCGGCCCGGTGCCGTGGAGCGCCTATATTGCCCGACCCGAAATCATCGCCGCAAAACGCCAGGCCTTCGCTGCCTTTACCCGCGCCATCGGATTAGCGCTCGAATGGTTGCGCCAACGCCCCGCCGAAGAAGTCTGCCGCACTATCGCGCCATTCTATGCCGATTATCCTGCCAGCGGTTTGCTCGAGGCGATACGCGGGTATCAGGCGTCGCAGACCTTTGCCTTATCCAGCGAAATATCGGAGCAGGACTTCAACCACTTTTCGAGCATTTTACAGCAGGCTGGTTGGTTAACTCAGGCCGCGCCTTATGGCGCATTGGTAGATAGAAGCTTAATCGGGGAGCAAAACTGATGGATACCTTAATTACCGGCGGATTACTGGTCAGCGAAACAGGTGAGTTGCGCGCCGACTTAGCCATCGACGGCGGCAAGATTGTCGGTATTTTTGCACCAGGCTGCGCGCTGCCCGCCGCTAAACGGACAATTGACGCCAGCGGGCTGATCGTCATGCCCGGCGCGATCGACGTGCATACTCACTTTACCGGATCGCACGACTTTCCCGAGCAGGAGCTACGTGAGGGCACGCAGGGCGCGGCGGCGAGCGGGGTGACGACCATAGTGGAAATGCCCCATTCGTTACCGCCCGCCACCACGTTAGAAAACTTTATCTGGAAACGCGACCTGCTGGACGCCAACGTCTCGGTGGATTTTGCCCTGTGGGCCGGACTGGACGGCAAGAATCTGCAGCAGTTAGCCAGCCTCGATGCCGCCGGTGCCATCGCCTTCAAGGCTTTTCTATGCAGCGGCGATCCCGACGGCGAGGCGACTGACCTCAAAGGCCTGCCGCGTCTCGACGATGACGGGCTGCTGCGCGCTATGCAAACATTGCGCGAATTCGACGGGCTAATCGGCATTCATTCGGAAAATCACGACATCCTGATTGGCGCGGGCAGTGAACTGCGTCGCGCCGGGCGCAAAGACATTCGTGCTCACGCGCTGGCCGGTCCTGAAATTGCCGAGGTCGAGGCGGTGAATCGCGTGCTGACGATTGCCGAAGAAACCGGCGCACGCTGCCACATTGTGCACGTTAGCTCGGCCCGAGCGGCGAAAAATATCGTCAAGGCGCGCGACAGAGTGCGGGTCTCGTTCGAAACCTGTCCGCATTATCTGATCCTCGATGAGGAAGATCTGGTTCGTATCGGTCCTAATGCCCGCTGCGGGCCACCGATCCGTCCACGCCCGGTAGTGGATGCGCTGTGGGAAGTGGTGCTCGACGGCGATGTAGACATGTTGGCCTCAGATCACTGCCCCTATCTCCCGGAGCAAAAAGCGGCGGGCAACGCGTCAATCTGGGAAGCCGGTATGGGCCTGACCGGCGTAGAAACGCTGGGGCCGATGTTCTTTAGTGAAGGCCATCTCAAGCGCGGCCTCTTGCTAAGCGAATTTGCACGCATGACGGCGACCGGCCCAGCAAAAACCTTTGGGCTCTATCCGCGCAAGGGTTGCATAGCGGTCGGAGCCGACGCCGATCTGGCCTTCTATGATCCGCAGCGGCAGTGGACGATCAAAGGCGCCGAGTTTTATGGCCTGGGCAAATGGAGCGCTTTCGAAGGGCTTAGCTGCCGGGGCAGAGTTCAGATGACGCTGATCCGCGGGGTGGTGGTTTATCAGGACGGTAAGCTTCAGGTAGAGCCGGGCTTCGGGCAGTTTGTTACCCGCAAGGTACACCCATAATCAATCACCTATTTGCCCCGCACAGGGCGTCAGGAAGCATCATGGCAGCGAAACGGGCGATAAAAAACGTGCAGGGAAATCAGTCTGCAATTAAAGCCGACACAGGCCCGGCACAGTGGCAAGCGGTAAGACCGCGCACGCTGGTGGATCATGCGGTAGACGCTATTCTCTCTGCCGCCTCGCGCGGGCTGCTACTGCCCGGCGACCGGGTTTCCGAGCCGGATTTAGTCACCCGCCTGGGCATGAGCCGGGTGCCTATCCGTGAAGCGCTGCGCATCCTTGAAAGCCAGGGCATCGTGTCCAGCGAACCCTATAAGGGCATTCGCCTGATGGATATTTCTCAGCAGCGGTTGGAGCAGATTATTGACGTGCGCATTCCGCTGGAAACGCTAGCCTGCACCCGGGCGATTGAGGCGGGTCGCAACGGCCGGGCGCAGTTGGCGCTGCTCGAGGCCAGCGTCGATGAGCTGGTGTTAATGATGCAGCGCGGTGATGTCTATGGCTTTGCCTCGGCGGATACTGATTTTCACCGCGTGTTGTGCAGCCTTGCCGAAAATCCGGTGTTGAGCAATCTGTGGGAGTCGATTGCTCGCCAACTGACGGTAATTTTTGGGTTGTCGACGATGGGCAAATCGATGGCGGCGATCGTTGAGGAACATCGCCAACTGATGCAGGTATTTGCCGCCGGAGATATCACCCAAATGACCCGTGAAATTGAGTTACACGTTCGCGTTCAGGCTCTGGACGTGGATTATCAACAAATTATTGCCGATCGACGTCAGGCGGCGTCTGCGGGCGAGTAAAATGGGGCAAGAAGATGAAAATTACCGATGTTGAAGCCTTTTATCTGCGGCTTCCCACTATTGAAGCGCGAACCGATAGCTCTCAGGATGCCCTGATCGTTAAAATCAGCACCGATGCGGGCGTGGTGGGGTGGGGCGAGGTTGACGGCAGTCCTTATGTCACCAAGGCGATTATTGAGGCGCCATACTCGCACACCATGGTTACCGGCCTGAAGTCGCTGCTGGTGGGTGAAAACCCGCTGGAGACCGGTCGCCTGTGGGCCAAGATGCATCGTGCGACGATTTACTATGGGCGCAACGGCGCGGTGATTCAGGCAATGGCCGGCATTGATATTGCGCTTTGGGATATCAAGGGCAAGGCGCTGGACAAACCGATTGTTGAACTGCTGGGCGGTGCAATGCGCGACCGCATGCGCGTTTACTCCTCTAACATGTTCCAGTTCAGCATCGAAGACACCGTGGCCCGCGCCCGTCACGCGGTGGACACTGGCCATACCGGGGTCAAGTTTGGCTGGGAGCCGTTTGGACTCGAAGAAAAACGCGACATTGCCTACGTCGAAGCCATCCGTCATGCGATTGGCGATGACGTCGATTTTATGCTCGATGTCGGGCTGGCCTGGGACGCGAAAACCACTATCCGCCGCGCTCAGCTTTTTGAACCGTATCGCCTGTTCTGGATTGAGGAACCGCTACATCCCGATGATTACGCCGGTTACGGGAAAGTATCACAGGGCTGCTCTCAACATATTGCTGCAGGGGAAGAGGAGTGCACCGTGGTCGGCTTCCAGCGGCTGATCGATGAAGGGCAGATTGATATTGTACAAATCGACGTAACGCGCACCGGATTCACTCAGGCAATGCAGATTGCGCAATATGCCCACAGCCGTGGACGAAAAGTCTGTAATCATAATTTTACCACCGATATTAATACCGCAGCGTCATTACATTTCCTCTGCGCGATAGAAAACGCCCTGGTGATGGAATATTGTGTCGAGCCGGGAGAAATTAGCCGCTCATTAGCCAGGGAGCCGGTGAAAATTATCGACGGCTACGCCTTCTTGCCGACGGGGCCGGGGTTGGGCGTGGAGCCGAGAATGGACATTATCGAGAAGTTTTTGGTGAAAACCTCTTAATGTGTTGTTTGTTATTATAAAATTCATATTTACTTAGCAATTCTATTGCAAGAATGACTAATTGCGGCCTGCTCTCTATTGTGCAGGCCTTTTTTATTGCCGCCGTTGAAGGAATATTTATGACTATTTCTTTGCCGCCTACTTTCTATAATATTGCCAAGTGATAGGATGTGGCTCACTTTTCTTAGTTGGGATTTTTCAATGGCCAGGCTCGTCGCTTTCATTGCGGTATTACTGACTTTAACTTCTAATGCAGCGTTTGCCGATACTCACTATAAGTGCGTGTTAACCCACAGCATCCAGCGCCCGAACGGCGATGACTCGGCCGAGGTGCTTAATAAAGACGCCCGAGTGACCGACGCGGGGAATAGCTTTACCGTTTCGCCCGATGGGGTGAAAACCATTACCAGTCCGGAGCTGACCGATATAATCGGCCAGAATAATCAGCCGATGAAAGCGGGAACCGCAAATAAGCTGATGTATATTCACGTGCAGAACAGCTTCGTGATTGCCAATGAAACGGAAGGGTATATCTACGCAGACTGTGTAAAAATAGACGCTAAATAAAATGCCTCAGGCCTCAACCCAAAAAACCGGTGTTTGAGGCTAAAATTCAGCCTGTGCCAGCCGCTCTCCTTAACTTTGCAGTTTCCTTACTTATTCATAAATAGAAACATTACTCTTTCCGGTTTAGCATAGTTCTTATGGTCGGAGTGGGCGATAAGCGCTATCCTTTCGCACTTTCTGTGCCCCCGCATTTTTCGCATAAGCTCTGACGTTTGACAAGAAAGGTAATCCCCCGGTAATGGCCCTATTGAACGAAGAAATCCGCGACCATACGGCTGAGTCCCTGCTCTTTATCCGTCGTGCCATTATTGCCTTTTTGGTAGTGATCGTGCTGTTTGGCGTGCTTGGATTCAACCTGTACCACCTGCAGGTGGGCATGCACTCTTTCTATCAGACTCGCTCGAATCAGAACGACATCAAAATGCTGCCTATTGCCCCGAGTCGCGGTCTGATCATGGATCGCAACGGCGTGGTTCTGGCGCAAAACATTACGCTATACCAGATCCAGCTGATCCCCGGTAAAGTGCCCGATTTGCAGGCCACCATCAAGGCGCTCACACCGATCGTCGACCTGACCGCGGACGATCTGGCTAACTTTAAAGATGCGATGTATCACGGGCGCAAATTTAACGAAATCCCTCTCAAGCTGGCCTTGACCGACGAAGAGGTTGCGCGTTTCTCGGTAAACCAGTTCAATTTCCCCGGCGTCTCAATCAGCAGCTATCAGCAGCGTCGCTACCCCTATGGCGCAGAACTGGCGCACGTAGTCGGCTATGTTTCCAAGATAAACGACCGCGATGACAAACAGCTGTCGGAAGAAGGGTTGGCCGAGAACTACGCCGCCGACCATGATATCGGCAAGCAGGGCATTGAAAAGTATTACGAGAAAGAGCTGCACGGTCGTACCGGTTATCAGGAAGTTGAGGTCGATAACCACGGACACGTGGTTCGACTGCTGACTGAAACTCCGCCGCAGGCCGGGCAAAATATCAAGCTGACTCTGGATCTCGGCCTGCAACAGTATATCGAGCAACTGCTGAAAGGGCAGCGCGCGGCGGTAGTGGTGGTCGATCCGCGCGATGGCTCTATTCGTGCGCTGGTCTCCAGCCCAAGCTACGATCCTAACCCGTTCGTTAACGGTATTTCCGGCAAGGCCTACAGTGCGTTGCTTAAAAATCCAGATTTACCGCTGATTAACCGCGTGACGCAGGGTCTTTACCCGCCGGCCTCGACGATTAAACCTTATATGGCGATGTCGGCGCTGTTTGCCGGCGTGATCACGCCGCAAACTACCTTCTTTGGTGCGCCAACCTGGACGCTGCCTGGCACCGATCGCCACTATCGTGACTGGATGAAAACCGGTCACGGCTATCTGAACGTCACCAAGGCTATCGAAGAGTCAGCGGATACCTTCTTCTACCAGGTGGCTTATGAAATGGGCATCGATCGCATCCACGAGTGGCTCGGCAAGTTTGGTTACGGTAAATCATCGGGTATTGACCTCGATGAACAGTATTACGGTAACCTGCCAAGCCGCGAATGGAAGATGAAGGTGCATAAGAAAGAGTGGTATCAGGGCGATACGGTCTCGGTCGGCATCGGGCAGGGTTACTGGATCGCGACGCCGATCCAGATGGTCAAGGCGTTAACCATTTTGATCAACAACGGCAAGATTATGACCCCGCACCTGATGGACTCGATGCAGCTTGGCAAGGTTATCACGCCTTACAAGATGCCTGAGACCTCGCAAATTGGCGATCCTAAGTCGCAGTACTGGACCATCGTTAAAAATGCGATGTTTGGCATGGCCAATGCGCCAAACGGCACCGGCTATAAGCTGTTCCACACCGCGCCTTACAAGATTGCGGCTAAGTCAGGGACCTCGCAGGTCTTCAGCCTGCGCGAAAACCAGAACTACAACGCTAAAATGACGCCGGTTCGCCTGCGTGACCATATTTTCTATACCGCCTTTGCGCCGTTTGATCATCCAACGGTGGCGGTCGCGCTGATTCTGGAAAACGGCGGTGGCGACGGCGTGGTTGCCGGACCGACCATGCGCGCTATCCTCGACCACATCTTTGTGAAAGATGATGCTACCGATTGCCAGGATGACAAGAATAAGAGCAGCCCTGCCTGCCAGCTCACCGAGCTTAAACCTGGCACCCAGGGTTATGACGAGCATTAATACTGTCTTTGATCGGCGACAGCGGCCCTCTTGACTGTCGCCGAATAGAGACACGCAACGCATTGAATTATAAAGAGTCCATATTTAAGCGCATAAACTGTCTCTTTTTAGAGACTAACTGTCTGATTTGATAGCCATTAACGGCGCTTAAAAAACAGACTATTGTGGTCTCATTTTATTTTTATACCTTAATAATCATTACCTTAAAATATATATTTAAAAGTTGGCACGCTTCCTGCTATATTATCTGCGGTTGCTCATTCATCCGGTTATTAATGCCTGTGCGGTTTTACTGCAATCAGCGCTCATAACAACAGAATGACGCCATAGAAAAGGTGCCTATCGTTCACCAGACCGATATCGTTGCTCCGGCAATCTTATCAAGCATCGAACGACACGTTGAGTGAGGCACCACCTCTTCAGCCCTGTAGACCCTCCTTCGGGACGTTTGCAGGGCAACCCTTCTGGTTTACCCCCTTTTATTCCTCACTCTGCTCGGTTAGCATCGATAGACCTTTGTTAGGCGAGATGATTTCCTTGAAAAAGCGGCGTTTATTCCCAGGCTCCCTGCGTCAGCTGGTGCTAATGGCCTTCCTGCTGGTGCTGCTGCCTCTGCTGGTCCTGGCTTATCAGGCCTATGCGAGCCTTAAACATCTCAGCGAGCAGGCGGCGGAAATCAACCGCACCACCATTGTTGACGCTCGCCGCAGCGAATCGATGACCAGCATCGCTTTGGAAATGGAACGCAGCTATCGCCAATACTGCGTGCTGGACGACGCCACGCTCTCCACGCTGTACCAAAGTCAACGCGCACAGTATGCGCAGATGCTTGATGCTCACGCGGCGGTTTTGCCCGACGTGCGCTATTACCAAAATCTGCGTGACCTGCTGACTCAGCTTTCATCCTTCAAATGTGAAAATAACAGCCCTGTTCCCGACGCATCGCGTCAGTTAGAGGAGTTTTCCCGCTCCAATGCTGAAATGGTACAAGCCACTCGCGAGGTGATTTATTCGCGCGGTCAGAAGTTACAGCACGCTATTGCCGCGCGCGGCAAGTTTTTCGGCTGGCAGGCGTTAGTGCTGTTCCTGCTCAGCGGCATGCTGGTGCTGCTGTTTACCCGCATGATTATCGGGCCGGTAAAAAACGTTGAAAGAATGATTAACCTGCTTGGCGAAGGGCGATCTCCGGGCAGCGTCGCAAGATTTCGCGGGCCGCGGGAGATCCGCGCGCTGGCAAAACGTATTCACTGGCTCAGCGAGCGTTTAGCGTGGTTTGAGTCACAGAGGCATGAGTTTCTGCGCCATATCTCCCACGAGCTGAAAACCCCGCTCGCCAGTATGCGCGAGGGCACCGAACTGTTGCGCGATGAGGTGGCCGGTCCATTGACGGCCGATCAGCAAGAGGTGGTGGCGATCCTTAATACCAGCAGTCGCCACCTGCAAACGCTAATTGAGCAACTGCTGGATTACAACCGCCGACTGGCCGATGTGCCCACCGATAAAGAGCGGCTCAGCCTGCCTGAGATCCTCAATAATGTCGCGGCGGCGCACAGCCTCACCGCCAGAAGTAAGCTTATCCATACCGAAATCAGGACTGAGGCGACCGAATGCTGGGCCGAGTCTGTTCTATTGGTGCGGGTGTTGGATAATCTGTATTCCAATGCGGTGCACTACGGCACCGAATCCGGTAACATTTGGCTGCATAGCTGGGAGCAGGGAGGGCAAACGTTTATTGATGTCGCTAACAGCGGCGCGCCGATCCCCCTTGCCGAACAGGTGATGATCTTTGAGCCGTTTTTTCAAGGCAGCCAGCTGCGTAAAGGCGCCGTCAAAGGCAGCGGCCTGGGGCTGAGTATCGCCAAAGACTGTATCAAGCGTATGGAGGGCGAGCTGACCTTGGTCGATGTCGACTATGCCGATGTCTGTTTTCGCATCGCACTCCCCTCCAACGCCGGGAAAACTTAGCCGAGTATATTCAGACCATGCAGACAAGACTAAAACTGCTGCTCACTTCGACGATTTTGACGCCCATGCTGCTGTTGCTCGGCGGATGCGCACGCCATCAGAGTCACCCGACTTACCCGCTGGTTGAGGACGTAATCCCCGACAGCAAGGTGGTCGATTTTCGTATGGCGCCCTGTGAGACGCTGTGGCTGCTGGACGATAGCGCCACGCTCAGCAACTCGCTTTACTGGCTGAGGGCGATGGATTGTTCCGATCGCATGAGCAGCGCGCAGGCAAATTATCAGGCGGCGCTAATCCCGGCTTCAGGATGGGCTAATATCTTTAAACAGAGCATATTATCGGCAGGGTCCGAACCTGACCTGACGCAGCGCCGAGCGTTGCTTAATAATGTAAACGCCTCCCGCGCTCAGATGCCCGGTGAGATCCGACCGCTGGTCCAGGTCTGGCGTGAGCGACAGTCTTTGCAAATCGCTTTAGAAGACGAAAAAATGCGCAATGCTCGCCAGCAGTCAGCCAACGATGCGCAAATAGAGGCGATGAACAATCAGCAGAAAACTCTGCAAGCGAGCCTGGACGATACTTTGCGCAAGCTGCAAAACCTGACTGACATCGAGCGCCAGCTGTCGTCACGCAAGCAGTTGCAAAGCGAGCTGCCTGACAGCGAGGGTAACGCCTCGGGTGCGGCAAGAAGCGCAGCAGGTAGCGCATTATCGACCAAAGACAATCTGCTGCCGGCCAAGACCAGCCAGTCCCAATAAGATGGAAAAGACCTAAGTGACGGTAAACTCATGAGCGCAAGGAGAAATGCCAGCCTGCTGCTGGTGGATGACGACCCCAGCCTGTTAAAGCTGTTGGGCATGCGTCTTTCAAGCGAAGGATTTCAGGTAAGTACCGCCGCCAGCGGTGAGGAAGCGCTAAAATTGCTGCGGCGCGAGCGCATTGATCTGGTGCTCAGCGACCTGCGAATGGATGAAATGGACGGTATGGCGTTGTTCGCTGAGATCCAGAAGCATCAGCCGGGCATGCCGGTGATTATTCTGACCGCTCACGGCTCAATTCCCGACGCCGTGGCGGCCACTCAGCAGGGAGTCTTTGGCTTCCTCACCAAGCCAGTCGATCGCGATGCGCTGTATAAGGCCATAGATGAAGCCTTGGCGCAGTCTATTCCGGCCGGTGACGACAGCTGGCGCGAGCAGATAGTCACCCGTAGTCCAATAATGCTACGGCTGCTCGAACAGGCGAGGATGGTGGCCCAGTCTGATGTCAGCCTGCTGATCAACGGCCAAAGCGGCACCGGTAAGGAAGTGCTTGCCCAGGCGATACACCGCGTCAGTCCGCGTGGCGGCAGGGCGTTTATCGCTATTAACTGTGGCGCATTGCCGGAACAGCTGCTGGAATCCGAGCTGTTTGGTCATGCTAAAGGCGCATTCACCGGCGCGGTAAGCAGTCGGGAAGGGCTGTTTCAGGCGGCCGACGGCGGCACGCTGTTTCTTGATGAAATCGGCGATATGCCGCTGTCCTTGCAGGTAAAATTACTGCGCGTGTTGCAGGAGCGTAAGGTTCGCCCGCTGGGCAGTAATCACGATCTCGATGTCAACGTGCGAATCATTTCTGCCACCCATCGTGATTTACCGAAGGCGATGGCGAGGGGGGAATTTCGTGAAGACCTGTTTTATCGACTGAACGTGGTGAATCTTAAACTGCCCGCGTTGCAGGAGCGAGCGGAGGACATTCCACTGTTGGCCAATCATCTGCTGCGTGAGGCGGCAATTCGCCACAAGCCTTTTGTCCGCAGTTTTTCTACCGATGCGATGAAACGGCTGATGGCTGCCAGCTGGCCCGGCAACGTGCGTCAGTTGGTTAACGTGATTGAGCAGTGCGTGGCGCTGACCTCTGCGCCGGTCATCAGCGAAGCGTTGGTCGAACAGGCGCTGGAAGGTGAAAATACCGCGTTACCGACTTTTGTCGAGGCGCGTAATACCTTCGAACTGCATTACTTACGCAAACTTTTGCAGATCACTCGCGGCAATGTGACTCAGGCGGCGAGGATAGCCGGGCGCAACCGCACCGAGTTTTACAAGCTGCTTTCGCGGCATGAACTCGAGGCTAATGACTTTAAAGAGTCTTAAAAATGACTTCCTTAGGCCATGCAGATTTTATGGGGCCTGAGGATATGATACTTTATGCGCCTGCCGGTGCCCTTGGCACCTTAAAGCTGAAAATTAAATCTTGCCGCCGTGGATAAAAAAACATCGGCAAATAGACCATAAAAGGGCCTGCCATGAAAAAAATTGACGCAATTATTAAACCTTTCAAGTTAGACGACGTGCGTGAAGCGTTGGCTGAAGTGGGGATTACCGGGATGACCGTTACCGAAGTCAAAGGCTTTGGTCGTCAGAAAGGCCATACCGAGCTGTATCGCGGTGCCGAGTACATGGTGGATTTCCTGCCGAAAGTAAAAATCGAGATCGTGGTCGCTGACGATATCGTCGACACCTGCGTGGAAACTATTATGACCACCGCGCAAACCGGCAAAATCGGCGATGGCAAAATATTCGTCTTTGACGTGGCACGCGTGGTGCGTATCCGTACGGGTGAAGAGGACGAAGAGGCGATCTAAGTCGCTCTCTACTAACCCCTTGCGGGCTGGAACACTCCGGTCCGCAGCCGTTTTATCTTATGTTCCCCGCCTGCCTCCTGCTATTAATTTGCCTTAAGTTTAATTTTTTCGCTAGAATGCAACGCGTCACACCCGGATGCGTGATAGCTCACATAGCTGAAAAATTTGCCTGTCATAATCAGATAAAGTTGGCTGAAACCGCATTGTCCATAGCAGATCAAAGCCTTGCCCCACGGGATGCCAATCGTTTGCTTAAAAACCTGTGGCTGAGGCTATGCCAATGGGGGGGAAACAGTTTACACTGTGCGCCAGAACCCATCAGGGGCGTTTTTTTTAAGTTTGTTGAGTCAGGAGATGCAGATGTTAAAGCGTGAAATGAACATTGCCGATTATGATGCTGAATTGTGGCATGCAATGGAGCAGGAAGTCGTACGTCAGGAAGAGCATATCGAGCTGATTGCGTCAGAGAACTACACTAGCCCGCGCGTTATGCAGGCTCAGGGGTCTCAGCTGACTAACAAATATGCCGAAGGCTATCCGGGCAAGCGCTACTACGGCGGCTGCGAATACGTTGACATCGTTGAGCAGTTGGCAATCGACCGTGCAAAAGAGCTGTTCGGTGCTGATTACGCAAACGTTCAACCACACTCTGGCTCACAGGCTAACTTCGCGGTTTACACGGCACTGCTGCAACCGGGCGATACCATTCTGGGTATGAACCTGGCGCACGGCGGCCACCTGACTCACGGTTCACCGGTTAACCTGTCTGGCAAACTGTATAACGTCGTTCCTTACGGTATCGATGAAACGGGCAAGATCGATTACGAAGACTTGGCTCGTCAGGCTGAAAAATATAAGCCAAAAATGATCATCGGCGGTTTCTCTGCATTCTCCGGCGTGGTTGACTGGGCAAAAATGCGCGAAATCGCTGACAGCATCGGCGCATGGTTCTTCGTCGACATGGCTCACGTTGCTGGCCTGGTAGCGGCGGGCGTTTATCCTACTCCTGTTCCACACGCTCATATCGTTACCAGCACGACGCACAAAACTCTGGCCGGTCCACGCGGTGGCCTGATCCTGGCTAAGGGCGGCGACGAAGAGCTGTACAAAAAACTGAACTCCGCGGTGTTCCCGGGGGGGCAAGGTGGTCCATTGATGCACGTGATCGCCGGTAAAGCGATTGCCTTTAAAGAAGCCATGGAGCCTGAGTTCACCGTTTATCAGCAGCAGGTTGCCGCTAACGCGAAAGCGATGGTTGAAGTGGTACTTGAGCGCGGTTACAACGTGGTGTCTGGCGGGACTCATAACCACCTGTTCCTGTTAGATCTGGTCGATAAAGGCCTGACCGGTAAAGAAGCTGACGCAGCGCTGGGCCGCGCCAACATTACCGTCAACAAAAACAGCGTGCCTAACGATCCTAAGAGCCCGTTTGTGACATCTGGTATTCGCATCGGTACTCCGGCTGTAACCCGTCGCGGCTTCAAAGAAGCTGACGTGCGTGAACTGGCGGGCTGGATCTGCGACGTTCTTGATAACATCAACGACGAAGCCACCATCGAACGCGTTAAGCAAAAAGTTCTGGAAATTTGCGCCCGTCACCCGGTGTACGCATAAGCCAAAGCTTGATAGCCGCCTCGGAGGGCTAGTTGCGGCTATAGGGCATAACATGAAACTTTATTAAGCTACATGGCAGCCTATAGCATAAGAACCACGTCTAAGGACGTGGTTTTTTTTGGATTTTTTTAATTGTGCTGGGCTTCTAGCAGCGAGCGGATACGCTTACGTTCGTCCTTGGTCAGCGGCAGTTGGGCGTAAATGACCAACGGATCGGCATCGGTGGTTAGCGTTGCGTAGGGGGTGACAATCATCGTAACGCCGCTGGGCGCGCCCTGCTGGTGGAATTCGTTCAGCGTTTGATAGCTGATGTTTAACGGCATTAGGGTGGCTTCGCGGATGTTGTGCTCTACTGCCTCCTCGAGCGCAGGATCATTATGGGTAAGCAGCAGGATCTGTTTTTCCTGTATCGCATTGCCCTGCATTAGCCAGGCGCCGAAAATCACCGCAATCAGGCTAATCTCCTCCGGTGGAAACTCGATATCGTAGGTTTTTTTAAAATCCTGTAACGCATCGCGGGTGGTCAGCATGAGTCGCGGATACATGCGGTTTACCTCATCCTGCATTTGGCTATCCACCGCGATAGTGAATCGGCAGCGCTCCAGGGCCGGGCCCAAATGAGCAAAAAGCTGGCTTATCAGCCCTTCATAGCTGCTAAAAGTCATGCCCGATACGTCCTGGAAATTGGCAACCAACTCTTCAATCTGCTTCATCAGCTTTTCATCCTCCGGGGTACCGGAGCTTTCATAGCTATAATTTTTGATAAGCGTCAGCAGCAGGGTAATAAAGTCTGTTTCACATTCGGCGATGTTATTGCTGCAAAGCGTCTGCAATTTACTAACAATCAGCTGCGCTGCGGGAAACTCGGGCTTGGCGTGCAGCCACTGGCGTTGCGCCTCGCTAAAGGTGAGCTCGGTTGGGCCGATGTCCTGCAACAGGCAGAATTGCAAATAGAGCGTTAGAAATTGCTCATCGCGGGTGCTTAATTCACGGCACAACAGCTGCGAAATTCGCTCAGATAAAGCGGGGAACTGCTGGTGATAGTGCTGGCTGTCAAAATCGGCGGCTTGCTCGAGCGCCTGGGCCAGCAGCGGGGTAAAGTGCTGGTGGATAAAGTCCGGACTGGTGCGTATCGCTCGCCGCAGGCCGTTAATCAGGCAAATTCTTTGATCGAGTAACTCACCCTGCAATCGATATAGCTGTTTATCGTTCACGGCAATTTCCAGCCGGTGGAGGCGCTGAATCTCGGTGGAGAGCTGCGCAAGGTCTTCCTGCGTGGTCGCCAAATCTACACCATTAATTTTACTGATATTCTCCAGCCGTATTGCCGCGAGCGGCGGATGCAGCATCAACAATAGATTGCAGCGACGTTGTTGAGCGGAGAGCTCAGGCACGGAGGAGGTGTCCAGGCTCATATCACCTTCTGTATTCGCTTTATTTTAAAATTCTTCATTAGCATAGCAAATCATTGCCGATTCAACGTGCTACCGATCGCGCTTTTAGCTCGCGACATCACTCGGATCACAGTTATTTTTCTCAGCCACTTAATTGCATTGCTTTAAAATGTTATTTTATAACAATTAATCACCTGCTGCCGTTGGGTCCTGACTGCTTTGAAAATATTATTATCGCGCCTTAGGAAAAAATTTAGCGCATTGCGCAGGGCTTGCCAGCTGTTGTGTCTCAGCGCATTGTCGGCGATCGCCTTTCCGGCCTGCGCGCATCCGCACAGCTTTATCGATATGCAAACCACGTTGGTGACGCGAGATAAAAATTTGCTGGGGCTGAAAATGGTGTGGACCATGGATGAGATCACCTCCGCTGACCTGCTGTATGACGCAGGTCAGTCCGCACCGGGTTCCGAGGTGTGGAAGAAGCTGGCCGCCGAGGTGATGGCCCGGGTGATGGCACAGCACTATTTCACCGAGGTCTATCGCGAGGGTAAACCGGTGCGCTATATGAGTCTACCCAGTGAGTACCAACTATCACGTAACGGCGCTAAAGCCGTGTTGGAATTTATTATTCCCTTAGCCGAACCGTTACCGCTAGCGGGCAAACCGCTGGTGTTTTCAACCTACGATCCCAGCTACTTTGTGGATATGACCTATCGGGACGATCGGGCACTGCATCTGCCCGCCGACGCAACCGCGAGCTGTAAGTTAACGCTTTTCACTCCGGCCCCAAACTCTTCGTTGCAGGCCTATGCCCTGTCGCTGGATAAGGCCGACGCGCCGCCCGAAACGATGGATCTTGGCCAGCAGTTTGCCCAGAAGGTGACCCTGCAATGTCAATAAAACCGGGGTTATCGTTGTCGCCCAAGGCGGCCACTGGCCGAAATTTACCTTCCAGTGGCGTTAAACTGTGGCCGCTGGCGCTTTTTCTAGCCTTGCTGGTATTGGCCTGTGCGGCGCTGTGGCATTTTTGGCCGCGCATTTTACTGAGCAGCATTATCTGGCAACGCGACCTGCATCAACACCTGGCTGCTATTCTCCAGCAAGTGAGCACTCACCCCGCTCAGGCGGGACTGAGCCTTACCTTACTCAGCCTGATGTATGGCGTGGTTCACGCGGTAGGACCGGGTCACGGTAAGGTAGTGATCACCACTTATTTGGCGACTCATCCCTCACGGTTAAAAAGCAGCTTACGGCTGACTTTCGCCTCTGCAATTGTTCAGGGGTTGGTGGCCATATTGCTGGTTACGCTGCTGCTAGGCGTTTTACAGCTGTCTTCACGACAGCTGCATCAGAGCAGTTTTTGGCTGGAGAAGGGCAGTTTTATTCTGCTGATGCTATTGGGAGCAATGCTGTTCTGGCGCGCACTACGCCAGGGGTATCGAATTCTTCACCACGCCTACGCTGGGAAGAAGCGGCGCACTCAGCCGCTTACCGTGCGCAGTATCCACCCAGCGGGTAATCATCAGCATGATGCAAACTGCCTTTGTGGGCATCGTCACGTTCCTGGCGACAGCCAGCTTCAAGCCGTTAATAACTGGCGCACGCGTTTCGCGGTGGTGTTATCGATGGGGCTTCGCCCCTGCTCTGGCGCCATTATGGTACTGCTATTTTCGAAAGTTATTGGCGTTTACTGGTGGGGCGTGTTGTCGGCGTTAGTCATGGCGTTAGGCACCTCGTTGACGGTATCTCTGGTGGGATTGTTAGTATTTTACAGCCGCGAATGGGCGATGAAGCTTGGTGCGGATCGGACGTTTACCCTGGGTGGCAGATTATGTGGGATGATTGTTCCCATGCTGGGTGGGCTTATTCTGATAATTACGGGCTTTTTGCTCTATCAGACCAGTAATTCTGTCTTTGGCGGAGGAATGGGGCCGTTTGGGCGATAACGCATATTAATATTTTAAAGCAAGCGTGTTAAACCGCTACCGATAGTTTTCTGTGTTTATTAATACAAATGTAATTATTTTAATGATTATTCATCAAAAATTCTTCGTTCCTGACGCTTATAAAATTTTTTATTATTACTATTCAATGTATTAACTTTATCAAAAAAAGTTTCATTCATTAATATTTATTAATTGTAATGATTGTGTTAGGATTTTTTTTACAGAAAACTGATGGTGATCAAAAATTGAAAACAAATCAAAATATCCAATACCTCCGTGGGTTGGCGGCGTTGATTGTTGTTTTTGCGCACACGACGACAGGTTTTGGCTTCGCCGCCTCAGGACATATCCATGGCCTGAGTAAAATTGCATTACAAAACATTCATTTTATTGGGCAGGTTGGCGTCGGGGTGTTTTTCATTATTAGTGGTTATATCATGTCCATGACCACCAATAGCAAAGCCGGCGGTATTAAAAATTCAAAAACGTTTCTCGCCAAGCGGGCAGTTAGGATCTATCCACTTTATTTCTTTTGGACTACCGTTTGTTTAATCCTTTGGTCACTTCATCTTTTTAACAGTCTGCATTATTATTCATTGAGTAAGATTGTCACTTCCTACCTGCTAATTCCATACAGCTCCTTTACTGGGGAGGGAACGGCACCTGTCTTACAACAGGGATGGACGTTAATTTATGAGGCTTTCTATTACCTTCTTTTCGCTGTTCTAATATTTTTTGGTCAACATCGTAAAAGCGGTATTTATATATTAGCTATACTCTTTATTGCATTAGGGCTCACAGCTGATTCCATGTCCTCACCTAACGCAAATTCTTTTTTCTCGTTTAAGATTTACTTTTTATTCATTGTGGGTATGTTCATCTTTCATTATGAGGATAAGATCCAAGACTTAATCCAGCCCACAGTAATCAGAATAGGGGTATTAGCGATTTTTGTCGTATTAACCTTGGTTATAATCTTTAAATCTGATGAGATGGGGGAGTGGGCAGTATTGCTCCCATACCTGGCTTCGATATTATTATTTTTATATGTTTTTTCGGCAAAAAAAGTATCCGGTACTGTACTCGAGATAGGTAACTCGTCTTACTCTCTTTATTTAAGCCACACTTTTGCTACTACAGCCTATTCCATCTTGGTTATTCGTTACGGACTGGGTGAGCTCATGGCCTTCATATTAGGCATTTTCGTCTTCCTGATAGCCATTGTCATCGGTGAAATCACCTACCGATTGATAGAAAGAAGGCTTATCTTCAAAACTGCGGCCGTCGTTCAAGTACCTACGAATCTACCGGGTGCCTGAGTTAACGCTATCACCTTACTGGGCTTATTCTGATAATGGCTGGCTTTTTTGCTATTTCAAAGACCTATTTGAGCCTCAGTAGGGGGAATGGGGCCGTTTGGGCGATAGTTATTGCTATGATTTAATTAGAAAAGAGCGGAAAAATTAAATCCGCTCTTTAATTTCATTGGTTTATTACCCCACTAGTTATTATCTTGCCTGTCCATGCAAAATCAGCTTATATTCGAATCTCTCGTTTCCCACCATGCGACTCATTAGCCTTTATTTTTATATAAAGTAAATTATCAGGCAGCACATCTAATAGCACATAATGTTAACCTTTAAAAAAAATAACAATTATTTTTGAAATTTGGCTTAAAAAAATTTAGTTTACGCGTTGCGGCTATGTTACCTTTTTGAGTCAAAATTTGAGGGTAATGAAATTGAAAACTAACGAAAATATACAATATCTAAGAGGAGTGGCTGCGCTCACCGTAGTACTCGCACATACCAGCTCAAGTTTTGCTGCCTATAGAGATATTGGTGGGTTTGGGAGTGTCTTGTTACATAACATGGAACTTATCGGGCAGGTGGGAGTAGGCGTTTTCTTTATTATTAGTGGTTATATCATGTCGATGACCACCAATAATAAGGTGGGGGGTGCTGAAAGTGCCAAAACGTTCATCTTCAAGAGAGTAGTAAGGATTTATCCGCTTTATTTTTTTTGGACCACTATCAACATTATTTTATGGGCATTAGGGGTATTTCAAAGGGCACAACACTATTCTCCTGCTAAAATGCTTACCTCTTACCTACTGATCCCTTATATATCGTTTAACGGTGACGTCATAGATCCTATCCTGCGCCAGGGATGGACGCTAATGTATGAGATTTTCTTTTATATTACTTTTACCGCGCTGATATTTTTTGGCCAGCATCGGAAAAGTGGCATTGCGATCCTGACATTATTATTCATAATATTAGGTCTATCGGCAGATTACATGCCTTCGGCTAATGCTCAATCATTTTTTTCATTTCAAATATTTTATTTGTTTATTGTCGGTATGTTTATTTTTCATTATCAAGAAAAAATATTGAATCTGATAAGCGCAAAGGGGGTAAGGGAATGGATGCTAGCCTTTTTCGTGGCGTTAGTAATTATTATTCTTTTGAAATACAGCACGCTAGGTGATAATGCTGTATACCTGCCTTATCTGGCAGCTATCTTGTTATTTTTATACGTATTGGCGGCAAAAAGAGTATCGGGTGCGGTGCTTGAAGTGGGTAACTCGTCCTATTCTCTGTATTTAACGCATACGTTTTTAACTACCGCCTATGCGATTTTAGTGATCCGCAGCGGATTCAGTAATTTTACATTATTTTTTATAGGGATTGGCGTCTTCCTGGCGGCTATTTTGATCGGTGAAATAACCTATCGCGTAATTGAAAAGCGACTTATCTCAATTACCACTGCCGCAACCCCGATGCCAACCAAACTGAAAAAAACCTGAATCTATAGCGGCAAAAAATGTAAAAAAAAAGGACGCAGAGGCATCCTTTTTTTTAGCGGTGACCGATTAACGCTTCAGCGCATCGTGCAGCTCATCACGCATTGCGTTAAGGATACCCTTAACTACGCGCGGGTTTCCGGCAACAACGTTACCAGAAGAGTAATGGTTGTGGCCGCCAACGAAGTCAGTCACAACGCCGCCAGATTCACGAACCAGCAGCTCGCCACCGGCGAAATCCCAAGGCTTGAGGCCGATTTCAAAGAAACCGTCAACGCGGCCGGCGGCAACGTAGGCCAGATCCAGCGCGGCTGAACCAGAGCGGCGGAAGTCTGCACACTCGGTGAACAGTTTACCCACCACTTTCATGTAGCTATTAGCATGCTGTTTCAGCTTGAATGGGAAACCGGTAGCCAGAATGGTACCGTCGAGGTCTTTAGCGCTGGTGCCGCGCAGACGATAGCCGTTCAGCTGTGCACCCTGACCGCGGGTAGCAGTGAACAGTTCGTTACGCATTGGGTCATAAACCACGGCAACTTCGGTGCGGCCTTTGATGCGCACAGCGATAGATACCGCGAAATGAGGGAGACGTTTAACAAAGTTAGTAGTGCCATCCAGTGGGTCGATAATCCATTGTACGTCGTTCTCTTCGCCCGCTAACTCACCGCATTCTTCGCCGATGATGGTGTGTTTCGGGTACGATTTGCGGATAACGTCGACGATCATGCTTTCTGCATCGCGATCTACGTTAGTGACAAAGTCGTTAGTGCCTTTCTGAGTTGCTTCTACAGAGTCTGGCGTTTCATAATGTTTGGCAATCAGGTTACCGGCCTTGCGCGCAGCGCGCACGGCGATGGTGAGCATCGGATGCATGGATATCTTCCAACTAGGATGTTAAAGAACGGGAAACGGCGCGCAGTATAGCAATTGTTATGCTAAACGCCAACGAATTTGCATCCTGTGCCGGTTAAGCGGCCTGCTAATCCATGACGCCGCGCCGGATTGTGGTAAACTGTTGCGATTTTCCGCAACGCTTAGAGTTCGTATGCTACACAATATCCGCATTGTCCTGGTTGAAACTTCCCACACCGGGAATATGGGCTCCACCGCCCGCGCTATGAAAACCATGGGGTTATCCAATCTTTATCTGGTCAATCCTCTCGTAAAACCTGACTCACAGGCTATCTCGATGTCGGCCGGAGCCAGCGATGTGATTGGCAATGCCACCATCGTTGATACTCTTGACGAAGCGCTGGCCGGTTGTAGCCTGGTGATCGGCACCAGTGCCCGTTCGCGCACGCTGCCGTGGCCAATGCTCGAACCGCGTGAATGCGGTGAGATTAGCGCAAAAACCTCGGTTTCATCCCCGGTAGCGCTGGTCTTTGGCCGCGAGCGCGTGGGATTGACCAATGAAGAACTGCAAAAGTGCAACTATCACGTCTGCATTCCAGCCAACCCGGAATACAGCTCGCTGAATCTGGCGATGGCGGTGCAGCTGATTGCCTATGAGGTTCGCGTCGCCTGGCTCAGCCAGCTTGAGGCCGAAAAACCCGTGCAGGTCGAGGAAGAAGTGCCTTATCCACTGGTTGAAGATCTCGAACGCTTCTACGTTCACCTTGAAGAAGTGCTATTAAAAGTCGGCTTTATTCGCAAGGCGCATCCGGGCCAGGTGATGAGCAGGTTGCGCCGATTATTCACTCGCGCCCGTCCAGAATCCCAGGAGCTTGCCATCCTGCGCGGTATCTTAAGCGCGGTAGAGAAGCAGGGTAACGACAAGCAGTAAGCTTTTTACATTAGTATCCAGTTATTTATCAAAGTATTGCATGCTGAATTTTCCAGGTGAAATACCCCTGAAAACAATGTATGTAATACTTGAGTAAATTACTAGGTTAAATAGTTGACTAAATTAGTCGGGAATGTCAGACTCGTTTTCATGTTGTCCCCCAATGAATTTTTGACTTTCACTGACAGGTAAATACGTTATGAGACTGACATCTAAAGGTCGTTATGCCGTTACTGCTATGCTCGACGTAGCACTGCATTCCCAGGAAGGCCCAGTGCCTTTAGCCGACATCTCCGATCGTCAGGGCATCTCTCTCTCGTATCTGGAGCAGCTGTTCTCCCGCCTGCGCAAACACGAACTGGTTGCCAGCGTGCGTGGTCCGGGCGGCGGTTATCTGTTAGGTCGTGAAGCGACAGAAATTTCTGTGGGTGCGGTGATCACCGCGGTTGACGAGTCCGTCGACGCAACCCGCTGTCAGGGTAAAGAGGGCTGTCAGGGTGGCGAGCGTTGCCTGACCCACACCCTGTGGCGTGACCTGAGCGAGCGCATTAGCGGTTTCCTCAACGACATTACCATCGGCGAGCTGGTTAATAATCAGGACGTGCTGGAAGTGGCTGACCGTCAGAATAACGACGTGCGTCGCATGCCAAACGGTCGTCCGCAAGAAACAATCAATATAAATCTGCGCGCGTAGTTAGCGGCTGTATTTAATAACTGTATTTCGCGGCTACAGTGAGTAGCGAAAGTTAGCCAATACAGTCAAGCGCCAATCGATAATCGTGCAATTTTGGCGTAATGAAAGCCGGGTAGAATAAGGGCGGTGACTTCAGGTCATTGCAACCTTGTCACCCGGCTTTTTGCTTGATGAATTTTGCTTACCCTATGCCGTCCTGATAAGCATATTCTGCTTTCTAGCCGTCGTATGGCATGATTTCCCTTTTAACCGGCGGTAAAGCCGTTTTAAACTAGTCCTGACCAAGCATTCGTCTCGAAAATAGTTCGTCTCGAAAACAGTTCGTTTAGAAAACTATTCGTTTAGAAAAAGATGTGCCTCGAAAACGATTCGTTTCGACAAGCCCTCGTCTCGAAAATAACTTGTCTCGACAATAAAACAGTCACGTTCCTTCGTGAACGCGCAGTACGGAGCATGTTTGCCATGAAATTACCGATTTATCTGGATTATTCGGCCACTACGCCGGTTGACCCACGCGTAGCCGAAAAGATGATGCAGTGTTTGACGCTGGACGGTACTTTCGGTAACCCCGCCTCCCGTTCCCATCGCTACGGCTGGCAGGCTGAAGAGGCCGTTGACGTGGCGCGTAACAATATCGCCGAATTAATCAACGCCGATCCGCGGGAGGTCATTTTTACCTCCGGAGCCACTGAGTCAGACAATCTGGCAATTAAAGGTGCCGCGCTGGCCAACCAGCAAAAAGGCCGCCACATTATCACCCTGACCACCGAGCACAAAGCCGTGCTAGACACCTGCGAGCAGCTCGAGCGTGAAGGTTTCGAGGTGACCTATCTCAATCCGCAGGCCAACGGGCTGCTTGATCTTGAGCAGTTGCGGCAGGCGATGCGCGATGACACGGTGCTGGTGTCGGTGATGCACGTTAACAATGAGATCGGCGTTATTCAGGATATCGCCACCATCGGTGAAATGTGCCGCAGCCGCGGGATCCTTTTTCACGTCGATGCGACGCAAAGCGTGGGTAAAATCCCGGTCGATCTCGGCGCATTAAACGTCGATCTAATGTCGTTTTCCGCACACAAAATTTATGGCCCGAAAGGCATTGGTGGGCTGTTCGTTAGCCGCAAACCCAAGGTTCGGGTCGATGCCCAGATCCACGGCGGCGGACACGAGCGCGGCATGCGTTCTGGAACCCTGCCGGTGCATCAGATTGTCGGCATGGGTGAAGCATACCGCATCGCCAGGCTAGAGATGGCCGAAGAGGCCGGGCGTTTGAGCGCGCTGCGCGATCGCCTGTGGGCCGGTATCAGCCAGATCAAAGACGTTTTCCTCAACGGTTGCGAAGAGCATAGCGCACCGAATATTCTCAACGTTAGCTTTGCCAACGTTGACGGCGAATCGCTGATCATGACCCTGAAAGATCTCGCGGTGTCGTCGGGTTCTGCCTGTACTTCAGCCAGCCTTGAGCCCTCCTACGTATTAAAAGCGCTGGGGCTTAATGATGATCTGGCGCACAGTTCTATTCGTTTTTCAGTTGGGCGTTTTACTACCGAAGACGAAATCGAATACAGTATTTCGCTAATCGGTAAATCAATAAGCCGCCTGCGTGAAGTTTCGAACGCTAATCATTGAAGATTAAGAACAATCAGGAGTTTGTAATGACCACCGAAGCTACGATTTCCGATGTAATGACCGTCCTGCTGTCTTCACAACCGGCCGACGCGCGCTGGGGTGAAAAAGCCCTGTTAAGCACAGATTCTACCGGCATCACTATCCATTTCTCCGCCCAGGATACCTTGACTTCAATCGCTCGCGCCGCGCGTCGCATCGACGGCCAGGGCGTTAAAAAGGTCAAACTGGCCGGTGAAGGCTGGGATCTGGAAAACAGCTGGGCATTCTGGCAGGGTTTCCGCGGTCCGAAAGGTACCCGCAGCGTTGTCTGGCCTGAACTTTCTGCCGCAGACACTGAATCTCTGCAACAGCGCCTGAAAATTATCGACTGGGTGCGCGATATCATTAATAAACCGGCCGAAGATCTCAGCCCGGAAAAACTGGCCCGCAGCGCGGTAGACCTGCTGTGTGAGTTTGGCGATTCAATCAGCTATCGCATCAGAAAGGGCGAAGAGCTGCGCGAGAAAGAGTACAACGGCCTCTATACCGTAGGTCGCGGCTCCGATCGTCCTCCGGTTCTGCTATCCCTGGATTACAACCCGACGGGCAACCCGGATGCACCGGTATTTGCCTGCCTGGTAGGCAAAGGCATCACTTTTGACACCGGCGGCTATAGCCTCAAACCTAGCGCCTCGATGGACTCCATGAAGGCCGATATGGGCGGTGCCGCCACGCTGACCGGCGCACTGGCGCTGGCGGCGGCGGGTGGTTTAGACCAGCGCGTTAAGCTGTACCTGTGCTGTGCAGATAACATGGTTAGCGGTAATGCACTGAAGTTAGGCGACATTATTCATTACCGTAATGGAAAAACCGTTGAAGTAATGAATACCGATGCCGAAGGCCGTCTGGTATTGGCCGATGGCCTGATCGACGCCTCTAAGCATAATCCGGAGATTTTGATCGACGCGGCAACGCTGACCGGCGCGGCAAAAACGGCGCTGGGCGGCGATTATCACGCGCTGTTTAGCTTCGACGACGCACTGGCCGCCGATCTGCTCGCCAGCGCCGCCGCCGAGCATGAGCCGTTCTGGCGCCTGCCACTGGCCGAGTTCCATCGCAGCCAGCTGCCGTCAAACTTTGCCGAGCTGAACAACATCGGGGGTCCAGCCTACGGCGCGGGTGCCAGCACCGCCGCTGCCTTCCTGTCGCATTTTGTTAAAGATTACAAAAAGGGCTGGTTGCACATCGACTGCTCGGCGACCTATCGCAAAAGCGCCGTGGATCAATGGGCTGCGGGCGCGACTGGCCTGGGCGTGCGCGCCGTTGCCAACCTGTTATTGAGCAAAGCCAGCGCTGGCAAAACCAAATAAGCAGAGGGATTGAGACAAGATGAGCGTCCCGCACGATATTCCGGCCGCCGCCGCCCCGGATGAAAACCAGCTGGAGCGCTTGCTCAGGCTGTCCGTCACCGAGGCGGCCTATCGACCGGCCTTTTATCAGGCACTGCTTGAGGCAACGGTGTGGGTGTTAGGCGATGCCGGCCAGCAGAACGGCGCACCAGCGTCTGAGATTAACGCCGGCAGTGAGCTGAACTTGCTGCACTGGGAAAAACAGGACGGCAGCTCGATTATTCCTTTCTTCTCATCGGTGGAAGTGCTGGAACGCGCCGCCGCCGGGGAAAGTGAGGACGAGCAATCATTTGTCGCCTTACCGGCAAAGATCCTGTTTGAAATGACCCAGGGTGAAGAGCTGTTTCTTAATCCAAAATCGGAATACGGCAAAGAGCTGTACCCGAGTGAGATTACCATGCTGCTCAACACCGGCGGACTGGCGGCTCCCACCGAGCTGGTGCTCGATGCCGAAAGCCAGCTGCTCATCGGGCAGCCGGAGGAATACCCGTCGGCAATGATCGATGCGTTAACTACCTTGTTCAGCCAAAAAAAACCGGTTCGCCGGGCTTTTCTGGCGCTGATCCACGATAAAACCGCCGATCCTGAGCCTAACCTGTTAGTGGGCATTGAGGCCGACGGCACCGAGGCTGAAGTGGATGCCCTGATCCGCGAGGCGGGAAACGTCGCCAGCGAAACGTCTCCAGACGACAAGCCGGTGGATTTCTGTATCGTCAACGAAAAGGAGAGGGGACTGAGTCACTACCTGGTTAGCCACACTCAGCCTTTCTATCAGCGCAAGTGGGGCAGCTGGTTACGCAATATCATTCCCTCATCGGGCATTGCATAATCCGCTTTAAACAGTCTTGCAGGCAGGGTGAAGCGCTTACCCTGACACTGCCCGACATGAGATTTCAAGGCCGCCCGGTGCGGCCTTTTTTTATGGTTGCGCCATTACCAACCGTGGATAATGGGCCACAGGGCATCAATGTTTTCACTGCCGTCCTTAACCACCGCAAACTCACCGTGCTGGCTTACCGTCGCGCAGGCGTGATTGGGTAAAATCCTTACCCGGCTGCCGTAGGCTAATTCTGGCAGCGGTTGTTCACTGCCCGGGCGTAGCGACAGAATGCCGTGCTCCTGGTTAACGCCGGTCATTATCAAATCCCCCAGCGGATTTCCTGCCATATCGCAGACGATACCGTAACCCTGATCCACCTCCTGCGACGCGGTGCCTCTGTCGCGTGACAGCGCCATCCATCCGGCATCCACCATAATCCAGCCTTTTTGACGCTGGTGACCTATCACCGTGGCCACCACTGACAGGGCAATATCTGTGGTCTGACACACCCCCGCGCCGGTCATTACCAGATCGAACAGGGTATACACCCCGGCTCGCACCTCGGTAACGCCGGTCAGGTCCTGGCTGAAATGTGCCGTAGGCGTGGAACCCACGCTCACCACCGGGCTGGGTAATCCCGCGTCGCGCAGGGCATTGGCGCAGGAGACGGCGGCGGCGCGCTCTTTCTCGGCCATTGCCTGATGCTCTCGCAAACTCTTGCAGTGATATGACTCACCGGCATGAGTAATAATGCCGCGCAGGCTGGCTCCCTGATGATGCAGTATCTTGCCAATCTCGATTAGCAGCCTATCGCCCGGCACCACGCCGCTGCGATGGCCGTCGCTGTCAATCTCAATCAGCGCCGGGATTTTTACCCCCGTCTGCCGAGAATAATCGGCGACCGCCTGCGCCTGCTCGAGGCTGTCTAAAATTACGCTGATATCGGTGCCTGCCTGCAGCAGCGCCACGACGCGCGGCAGTTTTTGCGGCGAGATGCCGACGGCGTAAATCAGGTCTTTGCAACCGGCAGCGGAAAAAACTTCGGCCTCTTTGAGTGTCGAAACCGTCGCCGGTCCGTTACCATTGCTGAGTATCAGCCGCGCCGCCTCAACGGATTTTACCGTTTTAAGATGCGGACGCAGCGGAACGCCTAGGCGGTCGGTATGCTTGCGCAGCCGGGCAACATTGCGCTCAAGCTGGTCGCGATTGAGCAGCAGAAAAGGCGTGTCACGGTGGTGAATATCACCGTGGTCGTTGCGGCTCGGCGCCGCGGAGAGATCGGCAATATCTTGTTTATCAATCATATCGGTAGCCTGGTAAAGAAAGTATGGCGCTTCAGGCGCCGGAAGCGCACAGCGCGTTCACGATGGCGGCGGCAATAAATAGGTCCTGCAATGCAATGCCCGAGCTATCGAAAATGGTGATCTCATCCTGGCTGCTGCGACCCTCGGCCTTACCGAGGATGACGTCCCCCAAGGCAGTAATCGTCACAGCGGTGCTCGCAGGCCCCGAGTCTACATGCTGAAACTCGCCAAGGGTGCGTGACTGTTCAGGCAGATCGGCGAACAGGCGCGCGGCGGCGAACAGCTCCGGTGGCAGTTCCTGTTTGCCCTGGGCATCTGATCCCATGCTGGCAATATGGCTGCCGCTTTTAACCCATTCGGCCTTGAATAACGGCGCGCGCGAGCCGGTAGCGGCCACGATGATATCCGCGGCTTTACAGGCTGTTTCGGCATCGCTGAGCCGCGCATCGATATTTTTACTCAGTAAATGCTGACGCAAAATTTCAGCTCTGGCGGCGTCGCGATTGACAATATGTACCCGGGTAATGGGCAACAGTTCTAGCAGAGCATCGACCTCGTAAAAGGCCTGATGTCCGGCACCAAATATCGCTAGCGTAGAAGAGTCGGGCCTTGCCAGATACTTTGCCGCCACCGCGTCGGCCGCGGCGGTGCGGTAGGCGTTCACCTTGCCACCCTCGACTACCGTTTCGAGCTCGCCGGTTTGATCGTTAGAACATGATGTAGGAGTTGTGGTTCGGCAGGCCTTTAGCACTGTTGTTAGGCCAGTAGGTGCCAATCTTGAGGCCGGTTAGCGGCGTGGTCACCGACTGCGTTGCCGACTTCACGGTAAAGCGGGCATCGGCCTCTGAGCCATGGCCGATTAACGCCGGAAACAGCGTGCTTTTGGGGGAGGCAACGGCAATAAACGCCGCCTGTATCGCCTCAAAAGCCAGCCCGTGGCTCACCACCGTTAAACACTGCGCCGCAGAGATAAATCGCATGAAGTTACCCCTCGCGGCTGGCGAAAGCGGCCAGCAGGCGGCTGTAGTCGTCCAGATCGACGTTGCCGCCGCTGATGATAATGCCGATACGTTTGCCGCGCAGCGAGGCGGCGTTAGCGCGCACCGCCGCCAGGCCAAGACTGCCAGTAGGTTCTACCACCAGTTTCATCCGCGAGGCGAAAAAGGCCATGCTCTCAACCAGCTGCTCGTCGGTTGCGGTATAAATATCGCTGACATCACGCTGGATAATGGCGAAGTTAATCTGCCCTAGCGCAGGGGTTTGTGCGCCGTCGGCAATCGTTTTTGGGGTGTCTATCTTAACGATTGATCCTGAACGGAATGACCGTTGCCCGTCGTTGCCCGCGGCAGGCTCGACGCCGTAGATTTTGCATTCTGGTGACAGGGCGCGAGCGGCGAGGGCGCAGCCTGCTAACAGGCCGCCGCCGCCGAGCGGGGTGAACAGGGCGTCAAGCTCGCCGACTTCTTCAATCAACTCTTTAGCCGCGGTGCCTTGGCCAACAATCACCGGCGCGTAGTCAAAGGCCGGTATGATGGTATAGCCGTGTTTATCGGCTAACGTCTGGGTGATGGCATCACGATTTTCCAAATAGCGGTCGTATTGCACCACCTTGGCACCGTAGCCTTCGGTGGCCGCACGCTTGGCCTTGGGCGCGTCCAGCGGCATGACGATAGTAGCCGGAATGCCGAGCAGTGAAGCGGCCAGGGCAATGCCCTGCGCGTGGTTGCCCGATGAAGAGGCAATCACGCCTTTTTCACGCTGTGACGCGTCGAGCAGTGACAGGGCATTAAACGCGCCGCGAAACTTAAAGGCCCCCATGCGCTGCAAGTTTTCACATTTGAAAAACACCTCCGCGCCCAGCTCCTGATTAAGCATGCTCGACTGCATTACTGGCGTTTTATGGGCATAGCCGCTGATTCTTCCAGCGGCCGCGACAACATCATCATAAGTAGGCAGTGTGTTCATCATCTGTTCCTTGCGGGTTGGCGTGTGGAAGTGAAAGTGGTGTTTATTATATGAAAATTAGGGTTTTATATCGTTATAAAGCGTGGCCCGCGAGACGCCGAGGTGCTCGGCAATTATGCTTATCGCCCGGCGCACCTCGAGAAAGCCGCCGTCTTTGAGTTCGCTCAATAGCTCACGGCGATCTGCGGCTTTTAACGTCCGAGGCGCCTGGGATCGCGCGGCGGAAAATTTGTCGATGTGTTCGCAGATGGCTTCCGCATGGAGCGGATCCAGCGTCTCTTTAATTTCCACACTGTCGGTTTGGCAAAACTGCGCTAGCATGCTTTGCATTTGGCTGAACAGGTTGAGATCGATATTCAGACAGAGCGCGGCAACATAACGCCCTTGTGCATCTTTGATGCCCACCGAGGTACTTTTTGCACGTCTTCCATCGGCAAAGCGGTTGGCGTAGTTGGCAATTACCTGCGGATAATCGGCATCGGCAATGCGTGCCAGCCCCAGCTCGGTGGCGGGTGCCCCCACTTCACGTCCGGAAAGGTTGTTATGAATCGATAAAATGGCGTGCTCAGGATCGAGAAGATCGTGAACGACCACCTCGCAGAAGGGGGCAAAGGTGGCGCCAATCCCTTGGGCTATTTGCTCAAGCTGGCTCAGTAAGGCCTGATTGGACTGCGGGTCGGGGTGCTGTTTTTTCATAATTGACAATTTATATATTATTTTACAAACCGTCAATTTGTTTGTTTTGCAGGCAATTGGCTTAGGCGGGGAAAACACGGCTTTTGCGCCACAAACTGCATCAGTGACACATTTTTTTAATCAAATGTTGTTATTCCTGTAGGCAAGCGCTACTTCGCCCCCTATAATCGGCGCCATTTTCCGGCAGCGTTAACATTCAAATTAACCGGCCCCACCTTAAGTAAGACAGAGGTTTTTAATGACTATCGAACGTACTTTCTCAATCATCAAGCCAAACTCCGTAGCTAACAACGACATCGGCGCTATCACCGCGCGTTTCGAACGTGCTGGCTTCCAGATCATCGCGTCTAAAATGATCCGTCTGAGCAAAGAAAAAGCTGAAGGCTTCTACGCTGAGCACAAAGGTCGTCCATTCTTCGACGGTCTGGTTGAGTTCATGACCTCTGGTCCAGTGGTTGTTCAGGTTCTGGAAAGCGAAAACGCCGTTCAACGTAACCGTGACCTGATGGGCGCAACTAACCCAGACAACGCTCTGGCCGGCACTCTGCGTGCTGATTTCGCTGACAGCTTCACTGCTAACGCCGTTCACGGTTCTGACGCGGTTGAGTCTGCACAGCGCGAAATCGCTTACTTCTTCGACGAAAGCGAAATCTGCGCGCGTTAATAAGAAGTCAGGCACGGGTGCGTCACGATGGATGCGGCGGCGGATACAATAAATTTGTATTAGCGGCCTTTCATTCATAGCCACTCGGCCTTAAAATTTGTACAATACTGCGCCCCAAGAGTTACGCTCTCGGGGCGCAGTCTATTTATTTTTATTGAGTGGTTTGAGCAACAAGCATTGGTGGGCGATCCTGACCCGCACTTCCTTCGAGCCATAACGTGTAACAACGAGGCCAATAAAGCATGTCCAATACTATCGAATTAGATATCCCCGTACTCAGCTCTACCGAGATCGACTCCCTAAACGTCATCCGTGCAGAAAACGCCGCTATCGCTGAATCAGCCGAAAAATCTGCCGCACCGGTGAGCGCCAAAATTAACCTTCTGGACCTGAACCGCAAGCAAATGCGCGAGTTTTTCATCAAAATGGGTGAAAAACCGTTCCGTGCCGATCAGGTTATGAAGTGGATGTACCATTACTGCAGCGATGATTTCGAGGAGATGACCGATATCAATAAAACGCTGCGTAACAAGCTGGCCAGCCTGGCTGAAATCCGCGCGCCGGAAGTTGCCGTGGAACAACGCTCTGCCGATGGCACCATTAAGTGGGCTATTCAGGTAGGCAATCAGCAGGTCGAAACCGTTTATATTCCCGATGGTGACCGCGCCACGCTCTGTGTTTCTTCACAGGTTGGCTGTGCGCTGGAATGCACCTTCTGCTCCACCGCGCAGCAGGGCTTTAACCGTAATCTGCGCGTCTCAGAGATTATTGGTCAGGTTTGGCGTGCCGCGAAAATCATCGGTGCCGCCAAGATTGCCGGCACGCGCCCAATCACCAACGTGGTGATGATGGGCATGGGTGAGCCGCTGCTTAACCTGAACAACGTGGTTCCGGCGATGGAAATCATGCTCGATGACTTCGGTTTTGGCCTCTCCAAGCGCCGCGTCACGCTGTCTACTTCAGGCGTAGTGCCTGCGCTGGACAAGCTCGGTGACATGATCGACGTTGCGCTGGCGATTTCCCTGCACGCGCCGAACGACACTATTCGTGATGAAATCGTACCGATTAACCGCAAATACAATATCGATACCTTCCTGGCCTCGGTGAATCGCTATTTAGGTAAATCTAACGCTAATCAGGGTCGCGTTACCGTTGAATACGTTATGCTTGATCATATTAACGACGGAACCGAGCACGCGCACGAACTGGCAGAAAGGCTGAAAGATACGCCTTGCAAGATCAACCTGATCCCGTGGAACCCCTTCCCGGGCGCACCGTATGGTCGCAGTTCTAACAGCCGCATTGACCGCTTCTCCAAGGTATTAATGGAATACGGTTTCACCGTAATCGTGCGTAAAACTCGCGGTGACGACATTGATGCCGCCTGTGGCCAGCTGGCCGGTGAGGTGATTGACCGCACCAAGCGTACGCTAAAGAAAAAGATGGCTAATGACGCTATCATGATGAAATCTATGTAAATTATTGAATATCACGTCGTGTGAGCTTGCGTTTGTCTTCTTCTCGGTTGCGGGTAAAAGGATTTAAGTATGGCGATAGCGCAGTGGCAGTGGAAAGGATTTTTCGCCCCGAGTCTGGCGGCGTGCCTGTTAGTAGCCTGTTCAAGTTCTAAGCCGCCGCCGGTCAATGATGTCAGCGGCGCTCCGCAGACGCGGCTGCAGCTGGGACTCGATGATCTGAAGCAGGGTAATCTGCCCGCGGCTAAAAGCAATTTGCAGCAGGCCGTGGATTCATCGCCGCAGGATTATCGCAACCAGCTTGGCATGGCGCTGTATGAGCAAAAAATCGGCAATAACGACGCCGCGCAAAGCCGCTACCGGCAAGCCTTTAAGCTCGCTCCGCAAAATGGAACCGTCATAAATAATTACGGTGCGTTTTTGTGTAGTTTAGGGCAGTATGTACCGTCACAACAGCAGTTTAGCATCGCTGCCAGCTTGCCTGATTCCGGTCCGGTTGCTGACAGTCTTGAAAATGCGGGCTACTGTTTTCTGAGAGCTAATCAGAATGATGAGGCGAAAACGTTGCTGAGCCAGGCGTTAAAACATGACCCTGACAAAGGCGCAGCGCTGATTACTGAAGCTACCAGACAGTACAAGGAAGGTAACCGCGCCGACGCGCAGCTTTTACTGGATGTTTATCAACATGTTCTGCCAGCCAGCGCTGACAGCCTCATGTTACAAATTCGTTTCGCGGCGTTAGCAGGCAACCCGGACAGCGTTCAACGCTACGGCAAGCAGCTTGCGCGGAATTTTCCACAATCCCAACAGTACCAGCAATTCTTAGCTAATGAATACTGAAGCCACTCAAGATAAAAGTACTAAAGTGACCGCGGGCGAGCGCCTGCGTCAAGCTCGTGAACAGTTGGGACTCAGCCATCAGGCCGTGGCGGAACGCCTTTGCCTGAAGCTATCAACTATCCGACAAATCGAAGAGGGAACGACGCCGGCTGATTTGGCGCCGACTTTCCTGCGCGGTTATATCCGCTCCTACGCAAAACTGGTGCACGTTCCTGAAGAGGAACTGGCCACGTTGATCGGCAAGCAGGCGCCGATTAACGTGCCAAAAGTAGCATCGATGCAGGGTGTTTCATTACGCAAGTCTCGCAAAAAGCGCGATGGCTGGCTGATGGGCTTTACCTGGCTTATCGTTTTCGTGGTGCTCGGCCTAACCGGTGCATGGTGGTGGCAAAACCATCAGGCGCAGCAGGAAGAGATCAGCAATATGGCCGATCAGTCTACCGCGCAGCTGAACCAGGATAACGCTCAGGGGCAGTCAATTCCCTTGAATAATGGTGATGCCCCTGCACAAAACGCAGCCCAGCCTGCTGCTCCAGCCGATGCATCTGCCAACGCTGCCGCGTCACAGTCTCAGAACGCGATCCCGCTGAATACTACGCCAGGCACTACTGCGTCAGGTAATAGTACGCCGGGCACCGCCACCAATGCGGGCACTGTGCAGACTCAGCAACCTACTGCGGATCAAACTAGCCAGCCTGCTCCGGCTGAGACTCCGTCATCTACACTGCCGACTGGCGATGCGCAGGCGACGACCGCCGCGGCTGATGCCGACGCGGTGACCATGACCTTTAAATCAAACTGCTGGTTGCAGATTGATGATGCTACCGGCAAGTCATTGTTTAGCGGCATCAAGAAAGGAGGGGAAACGCTGAGCGTTAAAGGTAAAGCCCCTTATAAATTGAAAATCGGTGCACCTGGTGCAGTTGAGATTCAATACCAAGGTAAGCCGGTTGATCTAAGCCGTTTTGTTAAATCAAACCGTGTTGCTCGTCTGACTTTAGCTGCGCAGTAAAACACTACAGCGCCGGCAAAGTCATTGAAGCTACAGCATGGCAACCAGTGAATGAATCCCGAGGAGCTGGCTCAGGTCAGTGATTCGGGTGATTAAGCGAAGACAACGCAGCTGTAGCTTTAATTACCCAGGCAGATAAGCAACGATGGAGAAGAAATAAATGCATAACCAAGCACCCATTACCCGTCGCAAATCAACCCGGATTTACGTCGGCAAGGTGCCTGTCGGTGATGGCGCACCAATCGCGGTGCAGTCAATGACCAACACCCGCACCACCGATGTTGAAGCCACCGTTGCTCAAATTAAGGCGCTTGAGCGTGTAGGCGTCGACATTGTTCGTGTTTCTGTTCCCACCATGGACGCCGCTGAAGCCTTCAAGCTGATTAAACAGCAGGTTAACGTTCCGTTGGTTGCAGACATCCACTTCGACTATCGTATCGCACTCAAGGTTGCCGAATACGGCGTTGACTGCCTGCGTATTAATCCAGGCAATATCGGCAACGAATCGCGCATCCGCTCAGTGGTTGACTGCGCTCGCGATAAAAATATCCCTATTCGTATCGGTGTGAACGGCGGCTCGCTGGAAAAAGACCTACAGGAAAAATTTGGCGAACCTACGCCTCAGGCCCTGTTTGAGTCCGCGATGCGTCACGTCGATATTCTCGATCGTCTGAACTTCGATCAGTTCAAGGTCAGCGTGAAGGCCTCTGACGTCTTCCTGGCGGTAGAATCCTATCGACTGTTGGCGAAGCAAATCGTTCAGCCTCTGCACCTTGGCATTACCGAGGCCGGTGGCCTGCGCGCCGGTTCGGTTAAGTCCGCGATTGGCCTTGGCCTGCTGCTGTCCGAAGGGATCGGCGATACGCTGCGTATCTCTCTGGCGGCGGATCCGGTTGAAGAGGTTAAAGTTGGATTCGACATCCTGAAGTCGCTGCGCATTCGTTCGCGCGGCATCAACTTCATCGCCTGCCCAACCTGCTCGCGTCAGGAATTTGACGTGATCGGCACCGTTAACGCCCTGGAACAGCGCCTTGAAGACATTATCACCCCGATGGATATTTCTATCATCGGCTGCGTGGTTAATGGTCCGGGTGAAGCGCTGGTGTCAACCATTGGCGTGACCGGCGGTCATAACAAGAGCGGTTTCTACGAAGACGGCGTCCGTCAGCGAGACAGATTCGACAACGAACTAATGATCGACCAGCTTGAAGCCAAAATCCGTGCCAAAGCGGCCGTGATGGATCAAAGTAAGCGTATTGTGATCAATCATCTCGAAAAGTAACCTTAGCACGCGCTGCAACGTGCGGCGTGCCTGCCCAACTGGGCTGAATTAATCTGAACCCGATATGAAGTGTTGCCGTATCCGCATTGAATCAAAGGATGCAAAACACCTATAATCGGGTTCATTTTTATAAAAATGATAGAGAACTGATGTGGCAAAGACTGACGGTGTAAAAAAATTGCAGGCTATCCGCGGCATGAACGATTATCTGCCTGCAGACACTGCTTTATGGCAACGTATTGAAGGCACGCTCAAGCAGGTTCTGAGCACTTACGGCTATAGCGAAATCCGTATGCCGATTGTAGAGCAGACCCCGCTGTTTAAACGTGCGATCGGCGAAGTTACCGACGTAGTTGAAAAAGAAATGTATACCTTCGAGGATCGCAACGGCGAAAGCCTGACTCTGCGTCCAGAGGGCACTGCTGGCTGCGTTCGCGCCGGTATCGAGCATGGTCTGCTGTACAATCAGGAACAGCGTATGTGGTACATCGGCCCGATGTTCCGCTACGAGCGTCCTCAGAAAGGCCGCTATCGCCAATTCAATCAGCTGGGTGTGGAAGTGTTTGGCCTCAACGGCCCGGACATTGACGCCGAGCTGATCATGCTTAGCGCCCGCTGGTGGCGCGCGCTGGGCATCGCTGATGATGTTTCACTGGAGCTGAACTCCATTGGGTCGGTCGAGGCGCGTGCTAACTATCGCGATGCGCTGGTGGCGTTCCTTGAGCAGCACAAAGACAAGCTCGACGAAGACTGCAAACGCCGCATGTACAGCAATCCGCTGCGCGTGCTGGACTCAAAAAATCCGGAAGTTCAGGCTTTACTGAACGACGCGCCGGAGCTTCAGGACTACCTCGACGAAGGATCTCGCGAACACTTTGCAGGCCTGTGTGAACTTTTGAGCCTTGCAGGTATCCCATATACGATTAATCAGCGTCTGGTGCGCGGTCTGGATTATTACAACCGCACCGTCTTTGAATGGGTAACCCACAGCCTCGGCGCGCAGGGTACCGTTTGTGCCGGTGGCCGTTACGACGGTTTGGTTGAACAGCTAGGCGGACGCGCAACGCCGGCGGTGGGTTTTGCTATGGGTCTTGAGCGTCTGGTGCTGCTGGTTCAGGCCGTTAACCCTGATTTCAAGGCACCGGCAACGGTCGATGCTTACGTGATTTCTTCCGGTGCAGGCACGCAGGGTGCGGCCATGCAGTTGGCTGAAAAGCTGCGTGACGACCTGCCAGAGCTGAAAGTCATGACTAACTACGGCGGCGGAAACTTTAAAAAGCAGTTTGCCCGTGCCGACAAATGGGGGGCGCGTATCGCCCTGGTATTAGGTGAAGACGAAGTCGCGGCTCAGCAGGTAGTAGTTAAAGATCTGCAAAGTGGTGAGCAAGAAACGCTGGCGCAAGGCGATTTAGCCGCGCGTCTGGCCTCGATGTTAGGTTAAGGAGAAGGACCACGTGGAAGTCTATACCACTGAAAATGAACAGGTTGATGCTGTCCGCCGCTTCTTTACCGAAAACGGTAAAGCGCTGGCCATTGGCGTCGTGCTGGGTATTGCCGCGTTAGGTGGATGGCGTTATTGGCAGTCTCATGAGAATACCGCTCTGACAGAAGCCTCAGCCTCATTCCAGCAGGCGACTACCGCCTTGACGGATAACAAAGCCGATGGCGTGAGCAATTTAGAAAAGTTTGCCGAGAACAACAGCAACAGCTACGGCGTTTTTGCCGCGTTGCAGTTGGCTGACCACTTCGTTCAGGCCAAAGACTTTAACAATGCTGAAAAGCAGCTGAACCAGGCGAGCCAGTTAACGAAAGACCAAAACTTATTATCACTGGTTGACTACCGCCTGGCTCGCGTTCAGTTGCAGGAAAACAAACTGGATGACGCGCTAAAAACCCTCGACAACGTTAAGGGCGACGGCTGGATGGCGATGCAACAAGAGGTCCGTGGTGATGTTCTTCTCGCGAAGGGCGACACCAAAGGTGCCAGGGATGCATACAGTAAAGGCCTTGATTCCAAGCCATCTCAAACGCTGCAAACTATGCTGCGTATGAAATTGAATAATTTATCCAGCTAAGGGGAACCCCCAATGCAATTGCGTAAAACTCTCCTGGTGGGATTAGTTTCCGTCGCCTTCCTGAGCGGCTGTTCCCTGTTTAACAGCGAAGAAGACGTAGTAAAAATGTCTCCGCTGCCAAAGGTTGAGAACCAGTTTACACCGACCGAGGTGTGGAGCACTTCCGTCGGTGACGGCGTAGGCCAGTATTATTCTCACCTGCACCCGGCCTGGAAAGACAACACTATTTATGCGGCCGATCGTTTCGGTATCGTGAAGGCGTTAGACGCCAACAACGGTAAAGAAAAATGGGAAGTTAACCTGTCTGAAAACCCGGGCTTCTTCTCAAGCAATATTTCTGCCGAGCTTTCCGGCGGCGTGACCGTCGACGGTTCTAACCTGTATGTCGGTAGCGAAAAAGCCATCGTTTACTCGTTGAATACTGCAGACGGCAAACTGGCCTGGAAAACCACCGTGGCAGGCGAGGCTATTTCACGTCCGGTAGTGAGCGACGGCCTGGTACTGATCCACACCAGTAACGGTATTCTGCAGGCGCTGAACCAGAAAGACGGGACTATCGCCTGGAGTGCCAATCTGGATATGCCAACGCTTTCTCTGCGCGGTGAATCGGCCCCGGCCACGGCATTTGGTGCAGCTATCGTTGGCGGTGACAACGGTCGCGTTAGCGCCGTGCTGATGAAAGAAGGCCAGATGATTTGGCAGCAGCGTATTTCTGAGCCAAGCGGCGCGACTGAAATCGACCGCCTGAGCGACATCGATACCACGCCAGTGATCGCCAACGGCGTCGTTTACACCGTGGCTTACAACGGCAATCTGGTGGCAATGGACCTGCGTTCAGGCCAAATCGCCTGGAAGCGCGAAGTCGGCTCGGTGAATAATATCGTTGTTGAGGGCGACCGTATTTATATGGTTGACCAGAATGACCGCGTGATGGCACTGAACACCCAGGGCGGCGTAACTATCTGGACTCAGAGCGAACTATTGCACCGTCTGGTGACCGCGCCAGTGCTGTACAACGGCTTTATCGTGGTTGGCGATGCGGAAGGTTATCTGCACTGGTTGAACACCAATGATGGACGCTTCGTCGCCCAGCAGAAAGTGGACTCATCCGGCCTGCTGAGCGCGCCGATCGTGGCGGGTGATAAGCTCGTCGTGCAGGCCAAAGGTGGCGAAGTTTACTCCTTCCGCCGCTAATACCCGTCGTCCTTGACGCTGTAGCGGCGTTGGTTTCGCGGCTGCGCCCCGGTCACTTACTTTTGTAGGCTCCCGGGGACTATTTTGGGGTTATGCTTTGGTTATAAGTCCAAATGATTTAAGATGCGCGTAATAGTACGGCCATTAAACGGCTCCTGAATTGCTCAGGGGCCGTTTCGTATTCTAAAAACGGCAAAAATGGTCAGCCATTTCTGTTGTAAGAAATTGAATTTTAATGATTTGCATTATGGCGATCGGTTGTGGGCCCCTTTCTGGGATCAACGCCTGTTGGCTGTAAAAAAATGAGGCTTCAAAAATGATACCTGTCGTCGCGCTAGTTGGGCGCCCGAATGTGGGTAAATCCACCTTATTTAACCGTTTGACCAAGACGCGTGATGCGTTGGTGGCGGATTTCCCCGGGCTAACGCGTGACCGCAAGTATGGTCGTGCCGAGATCGAGGGTAACGAATTTATTATCGTTGATACCGGTGGTATTGACGGTACTGAAGACGGCGTTGAAACTCGCATGGCGGGTCAATCACTGCTGGCTATCGAAGAAGCAGACATCGTACTGTTCATGGTCGATGCGCGCGCGGGCGTAATGCCTGCCGATCAGGGCATTGCCCAGCATCTGCGCAGCCGTGAAAAAGCCACCTTCCTGGTGGCCAACAAGACTGACGGCCTCGACGCCGACAGCGCTACCGCCGATTTCTACTCGCTGGGTCTGGGTGAGGTTTACGCGATCGCCGCTTCACACGGCCGCGGCGTCACTCAGCTTATCGAACACGTGCTGATCCCGTTCGTCGGCGAAAAGCCGGAAGAAGTTGAACTGACCGAAGAAGAGGCCAACGCGGCCTATTGGGCAGAGCAGCTTGGCGACGAAGACGCTATCCCTGAAGACGTTGAAGACGACTTTGACCCGACGACGCTGCCAATCAAACTGGCCATCGTCGGTCGTCCTAACGTCGGTAAGTCAACCTTGACCAACCGCATCCTCGGCGAAGACCGCGTGGTGGTTTACGACATGCCGGGCACTACCCGTGACAGTATTTATATCCCGATGGTGCGTGACGAGCGTGAATACGTGCTGATCGACACCGCGGGCGTGCGTAAGCGCGGCAAGGTCACTGAAACCGTTGAGAAATTCTCGGTAATCAAAACCCTGCAGGCTATCGAAGATGCCAACGTGGTGATGCTGGTAATCGACGCACGTGAAGGCATTTCCGATCAGGACCTGTCGCTGTTGGGCTTTATCCTCAACAGCGGACGCTCGCTGGTTATCGTGGTGAACAAGTGGGACGGCATGTCTCAGGAACAGCGCGATGCGGTGAAAGACTCGTTAGACATGCGTCTGGGCTTTATCGATTTCGCCCGTATCCACTTCATCTCTGCCCTACACGGCAGCGGCGTGGGTAACCTGTTTGAGTCGGTTAACGAAGCCTATACCTGCGCAACCAAGCGCGTGGGCACCTCTCTGCTGACGCGTATCATGCAGATGGCCGCCGACGACCACCAGCCACCGCTGGTTAACGGACGTCGCGTTAAGCTGAAATATGCGCACGCCGGGGGCTATAACCCGCCTATCGTGGTGATCCACGGTAATCAGGTTAGAGACCTGGCCGATTCGTACAAACGCTATTTGATGAACTATTTCCGTCGTTCGTTAGAAATCATGGGTACGCCAATTCGCATTCAGTTCAAAGAGGGTGAGAACCCGTTTGAAGGCAAGCGTAACACCCTGACGCCTAACCAGATGCGTAAGCGTAAGCGTCTGATGTCGCACCTGAAAAAGAAATAATTTTCGATTAATTCGTTAAACAAGGTTCAGGCGCTGGCTTGAGTTTTGTAAAAATTAAACTGCATTTTGATTATTGGACTCCGGTCTGAAACATCAGGATGCAGTTTTTTTTTACCGTTGTTTCCCGCTATAAGGCCCGCAGGCCCACCAGCCTGGCTTCAATTACCTCTTCAGCCTCATCCTCCAAAAAGCACGAATGAGCACAGGGACTATAATTTCGCAGTACCCCTTTTTATTGTGGGCGTTTTAAGGAGAATCTTTAATGTCGGACCATAAAGATAATGTAGGAAGCAAACAGGGTGAGGCGGATAATAAAGCTGCATCCGCCCAGCCTCACCTCGACGATACCGCACCGAAGGGTGCAAAACTAAAACCGCAAAACAGCGAGAGCCCACCCGGTGCAGAGCCAACCGCTCCGGGATCGGAGAAAAATCCTTCCGTGACCAGCGAGAAGCTCGAGCAGCTGGACGCCTTCCGCGACGATCCTCAAGACCAGGCGCTGCGCACCGATCAGGGTATTCGCATTGCCGATAACCAGAACTCCCTTAAAGCGGGCGTTCGTGGTTCAACCCTGCTCGAAGACTTTATGCTGCGGGAAAAGATCACCCATTTCGACCATGAGCGTATCCCTGAAAGAGTGGTGCACGCGCGCGGCGCGGCGGCTCACGGCTTTTTCCAGGTTTATCAGCCGCTCGAGGCGCTAACCAAGGCCGGCTTCCTGGTCGATCCTGGTCTGGATACGCCGGTTTTTGTGCGTTTCTCTACCGTGCAGGGTTCGCGAGGTTCGGCGGACTCGGTAAGGGATATCCGCGGGTTTGCCACCAAGTTTTACACCCAGGAAGGTAATTTTGACCTGGTCGGTAACAACACGCCGGTGTTCTTTATTCAGGATGCGATTAAATTCCCCGATTTTGTCCACGCGGTAAAACCGGAGCCGCATAATGAAATCCCACAGGGCCAGAGCGCACATGACACCTTTTGGGACTACATTTCGCTGCAGCCGGAGACCTTGCATAACGTGATGTGGGCGATGTCCGATCGCGGTATTCCGCGCAGCTATCGCATGATGGAAGGCTTTGGTATTCACAGCTACAAAATGATCAACGCCGAGGGCAAAAGCCATTTTGTCAGATTCCACTGGAAGCCAACCTGCGGCGCGGCATCGCTAATTTGGGACGAAGCGCAGGTGCTGACCGGCAGAGATCCTGATTTCCACCGCCGCGAGCTGTGGGAATCCATTGAGGCCGGTGACTTCCCGGAATATGAGTTAGGATTGCAGATTATCCCCGAAGAAGACGAAGGCAAATTCGACTTCGACATTCTTGATGCCACCAAGCTGATCCCCGAGTCGTTGGTGCCGGTGCAAATCGTCGGCAAAATGGTGCTGAATCGCAATCCGGATAACTATTTCAGCGAAACCGAGCAGGTGGCGTTCTGCCCGGGAAATATCGTACCAGGGTTGGATTTCTCCGACGATCCGCTGTTACAGGGCCGTTTATTCTCGTATCTGGATACGCAGATCAGCCGCCTCGGCGGGCCTAACTTCCATGAGATCCCGATTAATAAACCGGTTTGCCCGTTCCACAATCATCAGCGCGACGGCATGCATCGCATGGGCATTTCCGGTGCGGCGAACTATGAGCCAAATTCAATCAATAATAACTGGCCGCGCGAAACGCCCCCGGCCAAGCAGCACGGCGGCTTTGAAACCTATCCGCAACCGCTGTCCGGCGAGAAGATCCGTCGCCGTAGCGATTCGTTTGCCGATTATTACTCCCAGCCGCGGCTGTTCTGGCTCAGCCAGACCGCAACCGAGCAGGATCACGTTGTTGGCGCCTTTAGTTTTGAGTTGGGCAAAGTGGTGCGTCCGTGGATCCGTGAGCGAGTGGTCGACCAACTGACCTATATCGATCACGATTTGGCGGCGCGGGTAGCGCAGAATCTCGGTATCGAGCTGACGCAAGAACAGCTGAGCCACGCCTTGCCTAAGGCGGTTAACGGCCTAAGCAAAGACGACGCGCTGAGCCTGTACGGCAATCGGGAGCATCCGGTTAAATCACGTCAGGTGGCGCTGCTGGTGGCCGACGGCGTGTGCGGCGACTCGGTGGCAGCGATCGTTACCGAACTGAATGCCTTGGGTATTCACACCAAAATCTTTGCGCCACGGCTGGGTAAAATCAAAACCCTGCAGGGTAAAACCGTTGATTCCGACGGCACGATTGAGGGTAATCCTTCGGTGCTGGTGGACGGGGTTATCGTACCGACCGGCAAGGACAGCATTGAGGCACTGAAGAAAAATGGCAATGCCAAAAATTATATTTTGCAGGCGTTTAAACACCTGAAAGCCATTGGCTTGCAGGGTGAGGCGCTGGGCCTGTACGAATCCTTGCCGTTGCCAAAACCGGATCAGGGCGTGCTGGTTGAGGATGATGCCAAGCTGGTGACCGACAAGTTTATCGAGGCGCTGAAGCAGCACCGCGTCTGGTCGCGCGAGGCCGCGGCGGCCGAGGTTCCGGCCTAAACGTAGATCCGATAAACGTTAACGCTGTTCCAAAGCACAAGCTCCCTCGGTTAGGGGAGCTTTTTTGTTGATACCAAATTGAAAGGAGATACCCACTTCAATGGAGATAACAACTTGAAAAGGAACACCAACTTCAAGAGGGATGTGAGATTAAAGGGGGAGATTACATCAGCGCATAAATTCAATAGCCTGCGTAAATTTCATGCTCTGGTTCGACCTTTTACTCCAGCCTTATTCGGGGCGTTTCAACGGGTCAACCGCACGCCTGCGCGGCTTTTTCTCGACCGGTTTTTCAGCCAGGTGCAGCGCTTTAACCTCACTTTCGATCCAACCGTCGGCCAGACGGGTCTTTAACGTCTCACCAGGCGCCGTCTGTGAGGTTTTCTTCAACAATGCACCCTGAGGCGTGGTGGTGACGCTATAACCGCGTGCCAGCGTTGCCAGAGGGCTTACCGCCTCTAACTGCGTCACCGCCGTGCCAAAACGCTGACGTTGGTCACTAAGCTGGCTCGACATCGACTGCTGCAGGCGATACTGCAACTTCTGCACCCGCTGCTGTAGCTGATGGATACGGCGCTGAGGCTGGTGCTGGTTGAGCCGCTGCTGCACACTCTGCGCGCGACGCAACAGCCGACGCAGGTGATTTTGCATCGCCTCGTCCATGCGGCTGCGCAGCTTGAACAGCGCGGTTTGCTGGCGCGCCAGACGCAGGTGAGGGTGCTGTTGCTGGAGCCGATGGTTAAGACGGGTAAAATGCTGGGTCTTCTGCGCCAGATAATAATCCATCGCCATTTCGAGACGCTGCTGCTGTGATTGCATCTGTCGCAGCAGTTCGAGCTGGTTGCGGCTGATAAGCTCGGCGGCGGCAGAGGGCGTTGGCGCACGCAGGTCGGCCACAAAGTCGGCAATCGTCACGTCGGTTTCATGACCCACTGCGCTGACAATCGGCAGGGGACTGTTAAAGATCGCCCGCGCGACCCGCTCGTCGTTAAAGCTCCACAAATCTTCCAGCGAACCGCCGCCGCGACCAACAATCAGCACGTCGCATTCCTGACGCTGGTTTGCCAGACTAATCGCTTTGACGATTTGCAACGGCGCATCGACGCCCTGAACCGAGGTCGGATAAATCACCACCGGCAGGGAAGGGTCTCGACGTTTTAACACCTGAAGAATATCGTGCAGCGCGGCACCGCTGGCCGAGGTGATCACCCCCACGCACGTGGCGGGCGAAGGCAGCGGCTTTTTATGCTCGACGTCAAACAGGCCCTCGGCCGACAGCGTCTGTTTTAGCTGCTCAAACTGCTGTTGCAACAGGCCATCACCGGCTGGCTGCATGCTTTCGGCAATCAGCTGAAAGTCACCGCGCGGTTCATAAAGCGTGATGGAGGCGCGAACCAAAACCTGCTGCCCGTTTTGCGGACGGAAAGTGGTGCGGCGATTGCTGTTGCGAAACATGGCGCATTTAACCTGCGCGCGCGCGTCTTTCAGCGTAAAATACCAGTGACCGGAGGAGGGTTGGGAGAAGTTGGAGATCTCGCCGGAGAGCCAAACCTGACCCATCTCGTTTTCCAGCAACTCGCGGACCGTCTGATTCAGGCGGCTAACGGTAAAAATGGGTGGCGAAGAAGGTAGCGGCATGTGACCTAGATCAAATTTGAAAACAGAGACTTAATCAATCGATACTACAGCCCAAAACAAAGTATTCAAGAGTTTTTTTAAAATAATGTGAAATAGTGCTAGAGCAAACGATTAAGTGCCTGTATACTCTCGCTGCAATATTTTATCTTTTCCGCATCCACCTTGGTGAGATATTGCCTATGTTACGTTTAAAGAAAGAAGCACTCACGTTTGACGACGTTCTCCTTGTTCCAGCTCACTCCACAGTTCTGCCTAACACGGCCGATCTCAGCACACAGCTGACCGCTAAAATCCGTCTGAACATTCCTATGCTGTCCGCAGCAATGGATACCGTTACCGAAGCGAACCTGGCGATTGCCCTGGCTCAGGAAGGCGGTTTAGGATTCATTCACAAAAACATGTCTATTGAGCGTCAGGCTGAAGAAGTCCGCCGCGTTAAGAAGCATGAAAGCGGCGTTGTTGCAGACCCTAAAACTGTAACACCTTCGACTACCCTGCGTCAGGTTAAAGAAATCACCGCCATCAACGGCTTCGCCGGTTATCCTGTTGTGACCGAAGGCAACGAACTGGTCGGTATCATCACCGGTCGTGACGTGCGCTTCGTTACCGATCTGGACCAGCCAGTGACTGCGGTAATGACCCCGAAAGAGCGTCTGGTTACCGTTAAAGAAGGCGAGTCTCGCGAAGTTGTCCTGCAGAAAATGCACGAAAAACGCGTTGAGAAAGCCTTGGTTGTTGATAGCCAGTTCCACCTGCTGGGTATGATCACCGTTAAAGACTTCCAGAAAGCAGAGCGTAAACCTAACGCCTGTAAAGACGAAAACGGCAGCCTGCGCGTAGGCGCTGCGGTTGGCGCGGGTGCGGGTAACGAAGAGCGTATCGACGCGCTGGTTGCTGCCGGCGTTGACGTCCTGCTGATCGACTCCTCACACGGCCATTCAGAAGGCGTTCTCGGACGTATTCGCGCCACCCGTGCAAAATATCCTGACCTGCAAATCATCGGCGGCAACGTTGCGACCGGCGAAGGTGCTCTGGCACTGGCCGAGGCTGGCGTGAGCGCGGTTAAAGTCGGTATCGGCCCGGGTTCAATCTGTACCACGCGTATGGTTACCGGCGTGGGCGTTCCACAGATCACTGCGGTTTCCGACGCGGTCGAAGCGCTGGAAGGCACCGGTATTCCGGTTATCGCCGATGGCGGTATTCGCTTCTCCGGTGACATCGCCAAAGCAATCGCCGCTGGCGCAAGCTGCGTGATGGTCGGCGGTATGCTGGCAGGTACCGAAGAATCTCCGGGTGAAATCGAACTGTACCAGGGTCGTTCATTCAAATCTTACCGCGGTATGGGTTCTCTGGGCGCGATGTCCAAAGGCTCTTCAGACCGTTACTTCCAGAGCGATAACGCCGCCGACAAACTGGTACCGGAAGGTATCGAAGGTCGCGTTGCCTATAAAGGCCGCCTGAAAGAGATCGTGCATCAGCAAATGGGTGGCCTGCGTTCATGTATGGGCCTGACCGGCTGTGCAACCATCCTCGAACTGCGCACCAAGCCTGAGTTTGTACGTATCAGCGGTGCCGGTATCCAGGAAAGCCACGTGCACGATGTAACCATTACTAAAGAGTCACCAAACTACCGCATGGGCTCGTGATCCTTTACGGAGTGGCTGCTCGCTGACTCCTTGATCGAGTTAATTGAACCCATGTAAACCCGGTTTCGGCCGGGTTGTCAGTTTCTTAGCTATTTTCTTTAAAACTTTAACGCTCTGGAAAATCACCCGCATGAGTGAAAATATTCATAAGCATCGCATTCTTATCCTTGATTTCGGTTCCCAGTACACCCAACTGGTAGCTCGTCGCGTTCGTGAACTCGGCGTGTATTGCGAACTCTGGGCCTGGGATGTGACCGAAGCTCAAATCCGTGAATTCAACCCGAACGGCATCATCCTGTCTGGCGGCCCGGAAAGCACCACCGAACATGGCAGCCCGCGCGCTCCGGATTACGTATTCGAAGCCGGCGTTCCTGTGTTGGGCGTGTGCTACGGCATGCAGACCATGGCAATGCAGCTGGGTGGCCACGTTGAAGGCTCAACCGAGCGTGAGTTTGGCTATGCACAGGTTGAAGTACAGACCAACAGCGCCCTGGTTCGCGACATTGAAGACGCACTGAGCGCCAACAATAAGCCGCTGCTCGACGTGTGGATGAGCCACGGCGATAAAGTCACCGCTATCCCTTCCGACTTCGTTACCGTTGCCAGCACCGACAACTGCCCGTTTGCCATTATGGCCAACGAAGAAAAACGCTTCTACGGCGTGCAGTTCCACCCGGAAGTGACGCACACCCGTCAGGGCCTGCGCATTCTTGAACGCTTCATCATGGATATCTGTGAGTGTGAAGCGCTGTGGACCCCGGCAAAAATCATCGAAGACGCCATCGAACGTCTGAAAGTGCAGATTGGCGACGATCACGTGATCCTCGGCCTGTCCGGCGGCGTTGACTCCTCCGTGACCGCGATGCTGCTGCACCGCGCTATCGGCGATCGTCTGACCTGCGTGTTCGTCGATAACGGCCTGCTGCGTTTGAACGAAGCCGATCAGGTGCTGGATATGTTTGGCGACCGTTTCGGTCTCAACATCATTCACGTTGCCGCCGAAGACCGCTTCCTGTCTGCACTGGCTGGCGAAAACGATCCAGAAGCTAAACGTAAAATCATTGGTCGCGTGTTTGTTGAAGTCTTCGATGAAGAAGCCTGCAAACGTGACGAGTTCAAATGGTTGGCGCAGGGCACTATCTACCCGGACGTGATCGAATCTGCCGCCTCTGCGACCGGTAAAGCCCACGTTATCAAGTCCCACCATAACGTTGGCGGCCTGCCGAAAGAGATGAAGCTGGGCCTGGTTGAGCCGCTGAAAGAGCTGTTCAAAGACGAAGTGCGTAAAATTGGTCTGGAACTTGGCCTGCCGTACGACATGCTCTACCGTCACCCGTTCCCGGGTCCAGGTCTGGGCGTGCGCGTGCTGGGCGAAGTGAAGAAAGAGTACTGCGACCTGCTGCGTCGCGCCGATGCTATCTTCATCGAAGAACTGCACAAGGCCGACCTGTACAACAAAGTCAGCCAGGCGTTCACCGTATTCCTGCCGGTTCGCTCGGTGGGCGTAATGGGTGACGGCCGTAAATACGATTGGGTTGTCTCACTGCGTGCGGTAGAAACCATCGACTTTATGACCGCACACTGGGCGCACCTGCCTTACGACTTCCTCGGACGCTGCTCTAACCGCATCATCAACGAAGTCGACGGTATTTCCCGCGTCGTGTACGATATCTCGGGTAAACCACCTGCGACGATTGAGTGGGAATAAGCCACTTAGTGCTGCCTGATATTGGTGGTATGTAGATCTGAAAAAACCCGCGTAAATGCGGGTTTTTTATTTTGTGCTTTCTGACAAATATAACTATTAGCGAAATTATCCCTTCAAACCAGACCATTCAGTGCAACCTAACGAGAATATCTAATCTTGACTGTATCTCGAATGAGATACAGAATGATTTAATCTTATATCAGGAGAAATACTATGGCTGCACAAACCTCCATGTTGCATATCCGTGTGGACGATAAGCTGAAGGCTGACGCGACGGAAAAGCTTGCCAATGTCGGTCTATCCGTCTCGGATGCGGTGCGAATTTTCCTGACCCGCGTCATCAAAGGGGGTGGGTTGCCTGCGGGACTCACCACTGACGAGGCAACTCATGACAAATGGTTCCGCGCTAAGGTGTATGAAGCTTTAGCAGACAACCAGCCGGGCATACCCCACCAACAGGTAATGGACGAGGCGCAAGCCCTGATTGACAGGAAGCGCAGTGCCAGATCTTGAATGGACGCAGCTAGCCTGAGCAGGCTGGCAATTATTGATTAGCTCTCAGACAACAATCTTCACGCATCCCAATCACTCTTTCAAATGCACCCCCAGCCCTTCCTCGCCCTTAGCAAACTCCTCTTTCAGAATCAGTGACGGAATATAATAATCGCCGCCGTTTTGCTGGCGATATTGCAGCGGCTCGGTGGTAAACAAAGTGTCGAGACGTTGGCCGTAGCGTTCGCAAAGCTCGGCGTAGCCTGTCTCATCGGTCCCGCCGGTGCGGTAAAATACCAGCGGAGGCAGGACATCGAAGCCGGGATAATGCAACACGCCGTGTTGGATCGGGAACAGGATATCGTCGATCGGTCCATTGATGCCGCGCGGGCTATAGTGTGACTCCCAGCCGCCGGTGGTGATGGCCAGCATGGCCCGTTTGCCTGCCATGTTGCCTTCACCGTAGCGATCGCCCCAGTGGGTGTCGGAATGCTCGCCAACTCCGTAGGCAAATCCGTAGGCGTAAACGCGTTCGAACCAGCCTTTCATAATCGCCGGCATCGAGAACCACCACAGCGGGAACTGAAAAATCACCGCATCGGCCTGGCGCAGTTTTTGCTGCTCGGCGGCAATATCTGCACTCTGGGTGCCGTTCTCAAACGCCGTTTTGGAATCTAGAGACGGATGAAAAGGTTGCTCGCCGTGATAGGCGGTGTTGTCCGCCGAGTCGATCTGCGCTTTCCAGCCCATGGCGTAAAGGTCTGAAACCTGCACCGCATGCCCCTGGCTTTCGAGCCGCCTCACGGCAAAATCTTTCAATGAACCGTTTAACGATTGAGGCTCTGGGTGGGCATAAACAATAAGAATATTCATAGCTAACTCTCCATTAGGTGATGGGAGCAGAGTAAGCAAGGCTAAGGTATAGTAGAAATGAATTTAAAACATACTAGGTATAGTCATGAGCAATTTCCCCAGCATGGATCTCAATTTACTGTTAACGCTCGATGCGCTGCTCGCCGAGCATAACGTCACGCGGGCGGCGCAGCGTTTGCATCTTTCGCAGCCGTCGGTCAGCGTTCAACTGGGGAAGCTGCGGGATATTTTTAACGATCCGCTGTTGCTGCCTGGCCCGCGCGGCATGCTGCCCACCGCCAGAGCCGACGCGCTGCGTCAGCCGCTGCGTGAAGCGATTGAGCAGCTCAGGCTGGCGGTTTCTCCGCTGAGCGAGTTTGATCCGGCAACCAGCGATAAAACCTGGCGCGTTTCGGCCTCAGACTACGGCGAGTCGGCGGTTTTACTTCCGGCCTTAAAGACGCTCAGGGTTTTGGCTCCGGCCTCGCGGTTGGCGATTTTCGAAATGCTGCCTGCGCAAATTGGCAAGAAGCTGGAGCAGGGTGAGATAGATTTACTGTTTCACACCGGGGAAGACATGCCGAGCGAATTACGTCGCCGCAAGCTGTTCGATGAAAGTTATCGTCTGGTGTGTCGGGTAGGCCATCCGCAGTTAAAAAGCCATCCTTCACTGTCGGAGTTTAATCAGCTTGAGCATGTGATGGTCTCGCGCGACGGCGGCGGATTTTATGGCATTACCGATCGGGTGCTGGAGGAGCGCGGGCTTAAGCGCAAGGTGGTGTTATCGGTGCCTCATTTTCTGTTTGTCGTCTCGGTGTTGGCCACTACCGATCTGGTGGCGATGCTGCCCGCGCGACTGATTGGCACTAACCCGGCGTTACAGACCTTTGAACCGCCGCTGGAGGTGCCGGGTTATGAAATGGCGATGCTGTGGCATGAGCGTTGCCATCGAGACCCGGCTCATCGCTGGCTAAGGGACTTTTTTGCTACCCATGCGGCGACGCAAGCCTTGCCCTGATCGACTGGTTAACCGCCCTGGGTGCGGCGAGCAGGCTGTCTGAGCCGAGCGCATAGTCGCTGCCCCGCATATCGGTGACCCAGCCACCGCTCTCAACCACAATCAGCGCTGCGCCAATACAGTTAAAGCCGTCGAAGCCAAACTGCCAGAAGGCGTCGATCCGACCGCAGGCAACATAGCAAATCTGCAGTGCCGTGGGTCCAAGATTGCGCAAGGCCATGACCTCTTCAAGCAGCAAGCCGAGCGCGCGTGAGGTCTGGACAATAGCCTGCGGTTGTTGGGAAACCAACGGCGGATGGCTATGGGCAACCAGGCCTTGACGATGATGCTGGCTGGCGTTAACCGTTATCGGCTGCTGATTGAGAAAGGCACCTTTACCGCGTTCGGCGTGAAATAGCTCCTGATGGATCACATCATAAACCACCGCCATCACCGGCTGACCGTCGCGCAGCAGCGTCAGTGAAATCGCCCATTGTGGAATACCGCGCAGGTATTGCACCGCACCGTCAATTGCGTCACAGATCCAAAATTCACCCTGTGCGGGCAGTATTAGCCGTTGAGGGTCCTCAATTTCCCCCAACCAGCCAATAGTGGGGTAGCGGGCCGCAAGACATTGCCTGATATGCTCGGCTGCGGGACCGTCGATGGCGTGAAAAAGTGTTAGCGTTTCATCCCATTGCGACGTGGGCCGCAGCCGTTGAAACTCAAGCAGCAGTTGTGCGCCGGTGGTGCGAAGCAGGGTAAAAATGAAGTCATTATTAATAGCGGTCATCGTTTATCTCTACGTCAGGGAAAGTCACCGGGCCAGATTGACAGAATGCGTTTTGGCGTGCTAACTGGTAAATGACAATTTATATCGCGAATGGGCCAATTTATGTCACAGCAGAATGTTCAGGAAACCAGGCTCGATGCCCAGCAGCGGGTGCTGTTGCTCCCGCAGCGGGCGGTGGCAGGCGAGGGCAAGTCACTACACTGTCATCCTGAAGGCCAGCTCTATATTGCCGGACGTGGGGTGATAGTGATCGAGGCCGGTGAGTCGCGTTCGGTGCTGCCGGCGGGCAGAATGGGCTGGATACCGCCCAACGTCATGCACGGCGCTACGATGCACGGCGGTAAAAATTCGCCCGGAATTGTGGGTTATACCCTTTTTTTGCAGGCTGATTTGTGCGCTAAATTACCTCATCAGCCAACCTTGCTGACCGCAACTCCGCTGTGTCATTTATTGATTGAGCGTATGAGCCTGTGGCCCGCAGGAACGCCGGTAACTCAATCTGATAACCATATTTTTCAAGTCTTTATGGATGAGATAAATCAGCTGCGCGGAGATCGTTTTCAATTGCCAGTGCCAAAGCAGGGACGCCTGTTGCATATGACCACCGCGCTGCTTGAGGATCCGGCCAGCGAGGTTAATCTCGACGGCTGGGCCAGTCGCTTGGGCATGTCGCGGCGCAGCATTACCCGACATTTTCGGGCAGAGACGGGCATGTCGCTGGTGGAGTGGCGTCAAACGGCGCGTTTGCAGCGCGCGCTTGAGATGCTTAATGCCGGTGATTCAGTGACAGAGGTCGCGCTAAGCCTGGGCTATCACAGCGTGAGCAGCTTCATCTCGTTATTTAAGCGCACCTTTGGAACAACGCCCGCAAAATTTGCTAAATAGCGCGTTAACATCGGCATTTGTGTCGATCAAACCATGAGAATAATGACCATGACTCCATTAGCACCGGTAAACGTTATCTGTTCGATAGTCGTGCAATCGCCGTTCGATGCCGAAATCCTGCCAGCCTGGCAAAAAGCCGGGCATCAGCATCAGATCCAATGGCTGTCGACCGCGATTATCATGGACACTATCCGCAGCGGCTCTCGGGCTGACGTGGTGATTGTGACCGCCGAGGCGATGGATGAGCTGATTGAACGGGGGATTGTCGATGCCGACAGTCGCATCGAACTGGTCGAGTCTAAAATTGGCCTGGCGGTGAAGGCCGGTGAGCCGCATCCGGCTATTTCGACCCCCGACGAATTGATTAATACCCTGCGTCAGGCGCGCTCGGTGGCCTATTCTCTGGCCGGAGCCAGCGGGATCTATTTTCAGGGGCTGATAAAAACGTTGGGCATCGCAGAGGAGATAAAAAGCAAAGCCAGCACGGTGGCTGCCGGTTTTACCGCCGAAAAAGTCGTCTCCGGTGAGGCGAGCCTGGCGATACAGCAGTTCAGTGAATTAATGATGGTGCCGGGAATAGAGATAATCGGCCCATTGCCGGAGGCGTTGCAGAAGGTGACCGCTTTTTCTGCCGCCGCGTTTAAACAGGCCGCCGATGCGCATTCGGCGCAGGCTTTTCTCTGTCATTTGCAGTCGGCCGTCTCCGCCAGAGCCTTCGAGTCTACAGGGTTGGATCCCCTGTTCTAAAAAAGCCACAAATCTCAGTAATTCACAGGATGGCAAGGTATTCACAGCATGCTGTGAAACTGAGCCCGACTCACATTGATGGATAAAGGGCGATTATACAGCGTGATAGCGTCATTATCGCTGCCATCTCAACGGTGGTGAACTGTGATAACCATCGTTTCAATGTTAATCCCAATCACCAATAATCAATACACTTCATTAGCCTCTATTTTGAAGCTGCTTAATACAAGAATTAAAAAAAGGCTGTGATTAAAGGCAACGAGATTTTTCCCGGGCCTAAGGTCGCCTGCCCAAAATAAAATTATTTACAGGGGAAAACATCATGTTTATGGATATATTCCAGCGCGTGGCCTTTCTTATCGCGGTTTCATTACTCGGTTGGTATGTTGGTAAGAAGTTTAAAATTAGCAGCAAAGATATTTCATCATTATTAATTTATATCTTCTCGCCAATTGTCAGCTTTGTCCTGATCCTGGATTCACCGGCTAATGTGGGCTATGTGCTTTATTCGCTACTGTTTTATGTCGTCTCGTGCATTGCCGCCGTGTTGGCGTTGTGGGTGGGGCAGCTTATCTGGAAAGATAATCGCGCCAACCTCTTTGCGGCCGCGGGCGGTCAGGGAAACGTCGGCTATTTCGTCTTGCCGCTGGCGATTGGCCTGCTGCAGGGGAAAGAGGGCGGCGCGGCAGCGATAGGCATTATTGTCTTCTGCAAGGTGGCCTCAACTATTTACGAGTTTACCATGGCATTTTATTTAACCGCACGCAGCCATTATTCGGCTAAAAAGAGCCTGATGATGGTGATAAAAATGCCGACGCTGCATGCCACTATTTTGGCCTTAATCGCTAAGTATTTTGGTTTTCACCTGCCGAGTTTTTTATCCTCCGGCCTCAGCGGATTTACCGGCGGCTACAGTATTTTAGGTATGATGGTAATAGGCCTGTCGCTGGCAAGATATGAGAAGTTAATTCCTGACTGGAAATTTACGGCTTATTCTATTATCTGGAAACAGGGCCTTTATACCCTGGTCATTATCTTTATTTTCACCCATTTCTTTACGCTGACCTATGCCGAAAAAATCGTGTTAGTGATGCTGGCCTGTAATCCGCTGGCCGGGAATATCGCCGCAGTGGCCGCCGCGCTGGACGTTCATCCCGAGAAAGCCTCGTTTGCGATCATGGTCAGCACCATTCTGGCACTGGTTACGGTGCCCCTGACGCTATCCTTTGTGTTTTGATTGCTGTGAAGATAAGTTAAATGTGAAGCCCGTTGGGCCGTTTTAAAGAGATTAACACCCTCGTGTGAAGTACTGTGAATGTGAGTTAGCATAGTAAATTCTTATAAATTAGTTAGTTAATCCTTTTTATTGCCCTAAGGCGTCGTGTGAAAACTGTGGTGTCAGGCCTATTTTTGTGAATTATCGTTAAATATAATGTTAAGCACACACTTACCGACAGGTTAATCCCTCCTATGGCCTCATAGGCACCGTTTCATGGGCGACCTGCAAATCACGAGATAAACAACAATGAGTCAATCAACGACAGTCCAGGTTATCAGTGCATTAGTGGTTCGTTCACCGTTCGATGCGGACATCCTGCCGCAGTGGGAAGCGCAGGGCAACGGCGTGGAGGTGAAATGGAACCCCACTACGGTGATTATGGATAACATTCGCAGCGGCTATCGTACCGACGTGGCGATCGTCACCGTCGCGGCGATGGATGAGCTGATCGAGGCCGGTATCGTTGATGCCAGCACCCGCGTAGAACTGGTGGAGTCGCGAATTGGCTTAGCCGTGAAGGCCGGTCAGCCGCACCCGGATATTTCAGATACCGACGCGCTGGTGAATACTCTGCGCACTGCCCGCTCCATCGCTTATTCCCTCGGCGGTGCCAGCGGTATTTATTTTAAGACGCTGATCGAAAAACTGGGCATTGCGGATGAGGTAAACCGCAATGCCAGTACTATTGCGGAAGGTTTTACCGCAGAAAAGCTGATCAGCGGTGAGGCGAGTCTGGCGGTGCAGCAGATAAGCGAGCTGCTGGTGGTTCCCGGGATAGAAGTGGTCGGTCCGCTGCCGGAGGCGGTGCAAAAAGCGACGTCTTTCTCGGCCGCTGTGTTTAAAAACTCGCCAAACTCTGAGCTGAGCCAGGCTTTCCTCAGCCATCTGCAATCATCGGCCTCGGCCAGCGCCTATCAGGCTCAGGGGCTGGATCCGCGCTTTTAATGGCAACGGTTAAGGCTCGCGGTTAAAGAATTATTGTACCCATAACGCCGAGAATAAACATGCTTCCTGTTGAACGACAAGACTATATTTTTCGCTATGTGCATGAGAATCAGGTGGCGGCAATTAACGTGCTGGCCAGCCTGATGAGCGTCTCGCATATGACGATCCGTCGTGACGTTGAAGAGCTTGAAAGGGAAGGCAAAATCACCCGCGTCAGCGGCGGCGTCAGGCTTAATGAAGCGTTGCGGCAGGAGCTGGGCTACAGCGACAAGGCCCAGCTACATCATCGGCAGAAAATCCTGCTGGGTAAATACGCCGCCAACTGCGTAGAGGATGGCCTGGTGGTGTACCTTGACGCTGGCACTACCACCTTTGAGATTGCCCGCTGCCTGGCGGAGCGTTTCCATCTCACGGTGATCACCAACGACTTTTCAATCTCGCAGTATTTGATGGATAAGCCGCAGGTTAACCTGTTCCACATCGGCGGCGAGGTGGATAAGCGCAACTACTCGACGGTGGGAATTTGTGCGGCCGCGTTCCTCAAGTCGCTAAATATCGATATTGCGTTTATCAGCAGCAGCTCGTGGGATCTGAAATACGGGGTATCAACGCCCTATGAAGGCAAGGCTATCGTGAAGCAGGCGGTGCTCGGCGTATCGCGGAGGAGTATTTTGATCAGCGACAGCAGCAAGTACGGCAAATACGGCAAGTATAAAATCTTCGCGCTCGAGGAGATAAACGAGGTGATCACCGATTCGCTGTTGCCGCTGGAAGAGCAAATCAGCATCAAAAACGAGGGAGTAAAGCTCCATATCGTTCAAGTCTAAATTAATTTTAAAAGGAAAAATCATGGCCCTTGAAAGCAAAATTCGTGAAGAAATCTGCCAGACGGGCTTGAGCCTGTATCAGCGTGGATACGTGGTCGGCAGCGCGGGAAATATCAGCGCAAGGCTTGACGACGGCTGGCTTATTACGCCAACCGATGCCTGCCTCGGGCGGCTCGATCCGGCGGCGATTGCCAAGGTCAGCAGCAGTGGCGAGTGGTTATCGGGCGACAAACCTTCAAAGACGCTGCTGTTACATCGGCAGGTCTATGATAATAATCCTCGGGTAGCCGCCGTGCTGCACACACACTCCACCGCGCTGGTGGCGTTGACGCTGGCGGGAGTCTGGAGCAAAGAAACAATTCTGCCGCCTATCACGCCGTACCAGGTGATGAAAGTGGGCAAGATCCCGCTGATTGAATACTGCCGTCCGGGCGCGCCAGAGGTGGCAGAGCAGGTGGCCGCGCTGGCCAGTCAGGTGCGCGGCGTGATGTTAGAAAGGTTAGGGCCGGTTATCTGGGAAAGCAGCGTCTCCAGGGCCTGTTTTGCGCTTGAGGAGCTGGAAGAGACCGCACGCCTGTGGGTCATGCAGCAGAGTAAACCCGCGCCGCTGTCACCGGCCAGTCTGGAAGAGTTGGCTCAGGTGTTTGGGGCGCAGTGGTGAATAAAACGCCGGTAATATTGAGAAGACCTCAGGAAGACCTCAGCAAAATATCAGGTCGCTGGCTGTGAAAAAGCCCTGAGTTATTAATGCGGATTATTTTTTACGCTTAACGGCAAAGTGAAACAGATAATATTCTCCGCTTGGGCTTTCTCCGCTGGAAATAACCTCCCAGCCGCGATTGAGATAAAAGGCCACTGCGGGTTTATTTTGCGTCAGGCACTTCAGTGCGCCGGTGCGGGTGAAATTTTGCTCAACTACGCCAATCAGATAACTGCCCACGCCCTTGCCCTGAGCCTCGGGGTCAATAAACAGGTTATGCAGGAAATTTTCATACAGTTCAATCGAGGCAAAGCCAACAATCTTGTCGTCTAACTCGGCCACGATGACCTTTTCGCCAATCACCGCGCGATCAAAATCCTCCAGCTTCCAATTGCTGTTGTCTAACCAGGTCCAGGCCGCCTTGCGTGAGGCAAGGTAAAGCGTGCGTAAAAAGGGGCGATCGGATTCCTGATACGGGCGGACCCTGATAGGCAAAGGCAACTCCTCGATAATTGAGATCCCGGCGAAGGGTCGCCGGGATTTAGGCACTAGTTAAAAATCATATTCTAAAGCTAAGTTGCTTTGCCAGAAGTTTCCAGCCGAATTCGAGGTGGTTTGCACGCCGGCGTATTCAGTCACACTCAGGCCCTTAAGCGTGCCGTCAAAGCTGTAAGTGCCGTAGATCAGATATTCTGACTGGTTGGTGCTGCTCGCGCCGGAGCTTGGCGTCAGGTCCATAAAGGTATAGCGGGCGCCGACAGAAATATTCGCGGTCGCGGTCCAGTCCAGCTCGGTGCCGTAAGCATTGCCGCTCCCCAGATCCTGAGTGCTGGTGAAGTACGGCTGGGCGAAATAGGTGCCCGATGAGACGTTGTGCGAGTAAGGCGTAACCAGCGCACCGTCACCAAAGGCATTGTTGCTGGCGGCGATGTGGTCCCAGCCCAGTGACCATAATAGCGAGGGGGTAAAGTTCATCGAGAACTGTGCGCCGTAGGTGGTGCTGTTGACTTCACCCGCCACTGCGTTGCCCGAGCTCAGGCCGCGGATCGCCTGGACGCCAATTTTTGGCTGATAGGCATTATCGGTCCACGACAGGAAGCTGTCGGCATAATACATCTTGGTGTAGTTGTTGTAGTCTTCATACCACAGCTGACCGGTGAGTTTTTTATGGTCAAAGTTGACGGCGCGACCGCCGGCGATGGCCCACATGCCGTTAGATTTCATGCCTTCGTTAGTGCCGTCGGCATTGGTGTATTCGGTGTCTTTATGAAAACCCTGATCGCCCCAGGATTTATAGCGGGTCACCTTGGTGGCGTGCAGGAAGTTGTCGGCGTCGCCGTAGTTGGCGTCCACCGCGCGGTACAGCATCGGCGTGACGCGCCAGTCGTAATCACCGAGGAAAGGAATGTTCAGGCGCTGGTCACCGGCGGTAATGCTAAAGTCTTTGTAATGATACTTGATGTAGGCTTCGCCCACGCCGGTTTCATTGGGACCCAACTCGGCAACCAGGTGGTCTTCGTTGTGGTCGATGCCGCGCTGTAAAATACCGCCGAGGGCAAGGCTCAGGCCATAATACTCGGCGGTGGTATATTTAATCGTGCCGCCGTAGCTGAAGGTATCTTGACTGTAACCCTTTTCGAAATAGGCGTTATTGGTTGAGTAGTCAAGCGCTCGCAGGCTGCCGTGCACCGTGCCGCAGGTAAACATTTGCGTCAGTGAATCGGCTACCCCTGCGCTGCAGTCGGCGGTGGCTGCGGTAGCCGCCATGGCGTGACCCATAAACAGGGCCTGTGCAACTAATAGCGCGCCTAGCTTCAATGAGAAGCCTAATTTTTGCTCTTTCATTAATGTGATCCTGTCAAAATTAATTTCATTTGCGGGCTGCAATAAGCGGCCGTTTTATTGTATTTCTTAAAAGGTACGCAAACGGTTGCTACCCGGCCAAGAGTCGGGCACGGGCATAATAGTTATTTTTATCCGTCAGTCAATATGAGCACAGCGTTTTCATTAGCGAAACATGGAGTGGCAGGATATTTGAGACAGGAAATAACGCGCACGGTGGGGCGATTTATTATGTTAATTATTTGTTGAGGATATTTGAACTAATAAATTGGCCACGTAAAATGAGGGAAAAGTGCTTATTTATAGTCTTTTTATAACCAATATAAAAAACCGGCGCACCTGGCGCCGGAAATTAACGCTTATTTAAAAATCAAATTCCAGGCTAAGGCGGTTCTGCCAGAAGTTTCCTGCCGAGTTAGAGGTGGTTTGTACACCGGCAAAATCGGTCACGCTCAGGCCTTTTAGCGCGCCGTCGAAGCTGTAGGTACCGTAAATCAGGTATTCAGACTGGTTGGTGCTGCTCGCGCCAGAGCTCGGCGTCAGGTCCATAAAGGTGTAACGCGTACCCAACGAAATATTGGAGCTTGCCGACCAGTTGAGGTCAGTACCGTAGGCATTGCCGCTGCCCAAGTCCTGAGTGCTGGTAAAGAACGGCTGGGCGAAGTACGGGCCGGACGAGCCATTGTGCGCGTAAGGCGTCACCAGCGCACCGTCACCGTAGGCGGTATTGTTGGCGGCGATATGATCCCAGTTCAGGGACCAGCGCAGCGACGGGGTGAAATTCATCGCAAACTGTGCGCCGTAGGTAGTGCTGTTGACTTCACCGGCCGCCGCGCTGCCCGAGCTCAGGCCGCGAATAACCTGTAGGCCAATTTTCGGCTGATAAGGCGTGTCGGTCCACGACAGGTAGCTATCGGCATAATACAGCTTGGTGAAGTTGTTGTAGTCTTCATACCACAGTTGGCCGGTCAGTTTTTTATTGTCGAAGTTAACCGCGCGACCGCCGCCGACCGCCCACATGCCGGTGCTGGTCATGCCACGATAGCCGCCGTCATCGTTGGTATATTGCGTGGTGTTGTGGAAACCGGTGTCGCCCCAGGATTTATAGCGGGTGACTTTAGTCGCATGCAGGAAGTTGTCGGCGTCGCCGTAGTTGGCGTCCACGGCGCGGTACAGCATCGGCGTGATACGCCAGTCGTAATCACCGAGGAACGGAATGCTCAGGCGCTGGTCGCCGGCGGTGATGGTGAAATCTTTATAATGATACTTAATGTAGGCTTCACCCACGCCGGTTTGGTTAGAGCCGAGTTCAGAAACCAGGTGATCCTGATTGTGATCGATACCGCGCTGGAAAATACCGCTCAGGCCAAAGCTTAGCCCATAATACTCGGCGGTGGTGTACTTAACGCTGCCGCCGTAGCTGAAGGTATCCTGAGAATAACCTTTTGAGAAATAGGCATTGTGCGTCGAATAATCAAGCGCACGCAGGCTGCCGTGCAACGTGCCGCAGGTAAACATTTGGGTCAGTGAGTCAGCGATATTCGCATCGCAGTCAGACGTTGCCCCGGAGGCCGCCATTGCATGGCCCATAAACAAAGCCTGTGAAACCAATAGCGCACCCAGCTTCAATGAGAAGCTTAATCTTTGTTGTTTCATTCATTTCGTCCTGTCAAAAGTATGTCATTTGCGGGCTGCAATAGCGGCCTATTTGTTTATGTTTCTCAAATTTTACGCAAACGGTTGCCACCCTGCTAAGAGTAGGGCGGAAGAATAATAGTTATTATTATCGTTCAGTCAATAACAGCGGATCATTATCGATTTCGAGCTGGTCACGTATTTCCCAACCGCCAAGCTTGCCGGGATTAAGTAAGCCATTAGGATCAAGCGCTTTTTTAACCGATACCACCTCAGTACGCACCGTTCCCTGCTTGCCGTCTTCAATTTTAAAGACGTGCGGATTGTTTATTTTTACCTCATGCTCACGGAAGATCTGCATTATTTCGTTTAATCTTTCTTCGCTTGAATAACGTACTAATTGCAAACCGCTGGCGGTGATATTGCCGTCGCTATCGCGCAAGAATTCAATGTGTGAAATAACCTCCTCGCCGAATAATTCGGCCATGTTAATAATTTGTTGACGGTATTTAGAATAATCAAACGCCGTCTGCAAATAGGTCAGGGTGCTGTCAATTTTTAACGCGTGCAGGGTGGTGTGGTTCCAGCAGTATTCCATCAGTGAGGCATTGGCCTCGCGCGCGTCTTCTGCGGTTTGACGAATGGCCGCCTGGCCATTAAATGTCGCTAATATGCCCTCGCTGAGGCCTTCGCTTTCCTGCGCCACCACGCTGATGACCGCATGCTGGCTGGCACGATAGTGGCCGCTTAAATGGGTGAAATAGCTTGGAATTGGCGCGGCAAACAGCGCAATCTGACGTTTCACCAGCCCCGGCGAACGGGTCAGCGCATTGGCGTAGTCCAGCGCGTGGGTGAAATCATCGAACACATCCAGTCGCTCAATCCACCGATGCACCGGCGCTAATGCCAGTTCAACCTCAAGCACGATGCCGTTAGTGCCGTAAGCGTGATGCAGCAGCAGCGCCTGCGGAGCCGGAACGGTCAGCACGCGCGGTTCGGCCTCAACGGTCATCACCTTTACGGCCAAGACGTTGCCCGTCGCCCCGAGCGGACCGTAGTTGATTGAACCGATGCCGCCAAAGCCGCCGCCGTACAGGCCGCCCAGGCTGGCGAGGCGGAAGGTTGAAGGCATGCAGCGCAGCTCCCATCCTTGCGGACGGGTCTGTGTTTCAATCTCTGCCAGGCGAATACCGGCCTGGGCGCGCACCACGCCGTTGCCCAGTTTACAGATTTGGTTCAACCCGGTCATATCCACCATAATGCCGCCCTCCAGCGGCACCAGTTGCCCATAGTTGCCGGTGGCACCGCCGCGCAAAATCAGCGGCAGCCGATGCTTTACGCAGGCGGCAACCAACTGGCGCAGCTGCTGTTCGTCGCGGGGCTTAACCACCGCATCGGCCTGCTTGTCTTCGAGCTGGCGTTTGAGCACCGGACTGAACCAGTGAAAATCGCGCGACAGGCGTTTCACCTTTGCCGGTTGTAAAGTCCACTCAAGCTCCGGCAGCGCCTGCTGTATCAGGGCGACCGCGTGTTGACGTTGTTCACTTTCCATTTTTCTGCCCGATCCTGTTGTCGAATGTGGTTGTCGAAAAGTTGCCCGCGCGGTCGATTAATGCGACTGCACGACCTCGCTCTCATGCCAGGCGCTGAGCGCACGGCGAGATATCCACGACATCACTCCAAACAGCGCGATACCGGTGAGAGAAATCAGCAGCAGCGCCGCGAACATCAGTGGAATATCCAGCTGATACCCGGCCTGCAATATCTGATAGGCCAGTCCGGTGTTGTTACCGCCGGTGCCGGCAACAAACTCCGCCACCACCGCGCCAATCAGCGACAGTCCGCTGGATATACGCAACGCACCGAAGAAGTACGGCAGGGCCGAAGGAATACGCAGGCGCACCAGGATCTGCAGGCGGCTGGCGTGGCTAAGCTGGAAGTAACTCAGCAGACCGGGCGATACGCTGCGCAGCCCCTGAGTGGTGTTGGAAATAATCGGAAACACCGCCATCAGCGTCGAACACACCACCAGCGACAGCGTGGTGTCTTTGACCCAAATGATGATCAGCGGCGCAATGGCCACAATCGGCGTGACCTGCAGAAATACAATGTAAGGAAACAGCGCGGTTTCTACAAAACGGTTCTGCACCAGCACGAAGGCCACCAGCGAGCCGATCACGATCGACAGCAGAAACGAGATCAGCGTGATTTTCAGGGTGTAAAGCAGCGACATCATCAGCGAGCCTAGATTGGCCCACAGGCTTTGCAGCATCACCACCGGCGAAGGCACCAGAAATTGCGGGATCTTGAAATAGCTGACCCAGCCTTGCCACAGCAGGATAATGGCCACCGCCACCAGCGTGGGGTAGAGGATCTTTCTAAACTGTGGGCTGCCGATCAGCGGCGTTGCGATTTTATTTTTCATGCGTTTACTCCATACCCGATTGGCTGGCCTGCAGCAGGCTGTCTTGCAGCTGCTTGGCGTAGCGTGCAAACGTCGCACTGACGCGGAAATCGTCGTCGCGCGGGAAAGGTTCGCTAATGGCGATATCTTCCACCACGCGCCCCGGCCGCGCCGCCATCATGATCACCCGCTGCGACAGGAACACCGCCTCGTGAATTGAATGGGTAACAAACACCACCGTGAGCCCCTGTTCGCGCCATAGGCGCAGCAGATCGCTGTCGAGTTTGTTACGGGTTATCTCATCCAGCGCGCCAAAGGGTTCGTCCATCAGCAGCAGCTTTGGACGCGTCACCAGCCCGCGAGCGATAGACACGCGCATCTGCATACCGCCGGAAAGCTCTCGCGGCAGCACGTTGGCAAACTTGCCTAATCCCACCAGTTCCAGCGCCTCACTGACGCGGGTATTAGCCTCGGCGCGCGGCACACCGGCCAGATCGAGCGGCAGGCGCACGTTGCTGTGTACGCTGCTCCACGGCATCAGCGTGGCCTCCTGGAAGACGAATGACAGCGGCACCTGGGCTTTTTCCCGGCTGTCGCGCCGCCACAGCAGCAGTTTGCCGTCGGTCGGCTCAACCAGTCCGGCGACCATCTTCAGCAGCGTACTTTTGCCACAGCCCGACGGCCCGAGCAGCGTCACAAACTCTCCCTGATTAATGGTCAGGTTGACCGGCAGCAGGGCGCGGGTGCCGTTGCTGTAAATTTTCTCCGCCGACAGGACCTCAATCGCCGGAGCGCCAGCGGCAGGCGCGGCACTTTCCTCGCCAATCACGGTAAGCTTGGGTGCGCTGTTCATGGCATAACCTTCGCGTCTTTGATCAAATCCAGCGTATAGGTCTGGTCAAACGGCACCTTATTGGCGTCTATCAGCTTGTTTTTCACCAGCATGTCCCAGGTCTCTTTCAGGCGCGGCACGGTAATGATGCCAATACCCAGGGTTTGTGCATCGCCGCCGGTCACCAGCTGGTATTTCTTCATCTGCGCGATGCCAAAGGCGATCTGATCGGCACCCATGCGCGGGTTATCCTTGTGGATCAGCGCGTTGCCCGCGGTTGGGTCCTGGAGATATTCTTTCCAGCCCTGCATCGAGGCTTTGATAAACGCCGCCAGCGCCGCCGGACGTTTTTTAACGGTATCGGCCATACAGATAATCGAGTTGCCGTACGGCGGGTAACCCCAGTCGCTAAGCGGATAGACGTAGAACGGTTTGCCGCCTTTCTCCACCGAGAACGGCTCGGAGGTGACATAGCCCTGCTGTACCAGGCTGTTATCGGCCAGGAACGGCTGCACGCTAAAGGTGTAAGGGCGGATCTTGGTGTGCTCATAGCCGAGGGTGCTCTTGGCCCACGGCCAGAACGAGGTATAGGCCTCGGTCGCCAGCAGGAAGGTTTTGTCCTGCAGCTGTTGCGGGCGGGTCACCTTATCGTGGCTGATAAACACCGTTGGCGAATGCTGGAACACCGTCGCGACCGTCATGGCGTGCGCGCCCGACTGCCAGGTTTCCAGCGCCTGCCCGTTGTCGCCGATGGTGCAATCGGCCTGACCGGCGGCCAACAGCTGCATGACGTTAACCTGCGGGCCGCCCATTTTGATGGTCATGTCCAACCCGGCCTGTTTGTACAGACCCTTAGCCTGGGCTTCATAAAAGCCGCCGTGTTCGGCCTGCGCATACCAGTTGGTCAGCAGGGTGAATTTTTCTTCTGCCTGGCTCGAGGCCGAGGCGCCAATCAACAGCAGGGCTAACGCGGAATAGGGCAATGTTTTCATCACGAAAATCCTTTATTCAGAGGCTAAAGAAGAAGGGGGAGTAAACGTCGTTTGCACAAAGCCGTTCCAGTGGTGCTTGCCCCAGGTGGGTTCGCTGCGCACCAGCCATGCCATTTGGTGAATTTCGACGATCGCCTGCGCCCAGCTGGCGGCCAGTGAGTCCAGGATGGCGTGACCCTGCTCGGCGGTGGCCTCGGTAGGATCGCCAATCACGCCGCTTGGGCCAAAGTCGTACGAGGCCCAGGCTGCCGCGGGACGACCGCTGGATAAGGTGGGGCACGGGAACTCGGGCGGATAGTTAGCCACCGCGTGCTCCATCTTCACGCACTCCGGTGCCAGGGCCAGCATCACCGCAGTTTCGCTGTGACCGGCGTGCATGGCCATTTTTTGCTCCTGCGCCGAGAGAAACTGGTTCTCGACATTCGGCACGCGGAATACGTCGTGGGGGATCATCACCATGTCGCCGTGGCGCAGGCGCATTTCACGCGAGGCCATTTGCAACACCTGCGGCTGTCCACCGTGGCCGTTGATCATTAACAGCTTGCGGAAACCGGCGCGATATAGGGATTCGGCGATTTCCAGAATGGTTTTCAGCAACGTGTCGCCGGTCAGCGTCAGCGTGCCGGGGAAATTCAGGTGTTCATCCGACTTGCCGTAGGTGATCGGGGGAATGGCATAGGCCGGAATATCGGCGGGCAAGCGGGCGAGGGCGTGTCCGGCCACCCCCGATGAAATCACGCTGTCTACCGAGCACGGCAGGTGCGGGCCGTGCTGTTCGATGGCACCGGTGGGCAATACGATCACCGTGTTGGCCTTGTCTGGCAGGGCCGCAATCGCCGTCCAGCTCAGAAAAGGAAGAAAGCGTGCCGCAGGAATATAACCGTTAATCATCTGATGCCTCATCGTTAAGGGGGATTAGCGGGGCTGGGGTAACCAGGCCGTGGCTTCAACTTCAATCAGCACCTCGGCGCTGGGCAACATTTCACTGACCTGCACCACGGTCGAAACCGGCGGTTGTCCGGGGTAAAACATTTTTCGTACCCGGCTGTAATACGGGAAGTGGTCGAGGTTGCGGAAATACTGCACCAGCTTGAACACGTCACTCATCTGCCCACCGGCCTCTTCGATGGTGTGGCGGATGCTCTCCAGTACGTACCAGCTCTGCGCCAGGATCGGCCCCTGTTTGGCATCGGTTGAAAACTCGCCGCTTTCGCCCAACAGCAGGCGCGCCTCGGCGGGAATGTCCTGAAAACCGCGCACCAGGGTGGCGGTCTGCGGATTCACCGGAATAATGCCGGAAAGAAAAATGTAATCGCCTGCACGACGCCAGGCGGCATATTTGGCGAGCGGTTTGCCCGCACCGGCTTCAAGACTCATGATCCAACTCCTGCTTCCACGTCCGTTGATGGGTTAGCCTGCCGCGGTGGATAACGAGCCGGGCAGCGCTGTTAAGGGGCCAGGTAACGCTGTCGCTACCGGGGAAGATAACCAGACTGGCGGGGCTGCCTGCGGCAAGGGGCGAGTGCGCAGCGGGCGTGCCGGTCAGGGCGGAAAGATTGCAGATAAGCGCCGAGTGCTGGTCGAACACCGGGGCCAACTGGGCGCTAAACAGCATGCAGGCCAGCGTATCCAGCGGGTCATAGCTGCCGGCGGGGCAAAATGCGTCCTGTACATTGTCGCAGCCGATCAATACCGGAACGCCCGCCGCCTGCGCCTCTTTAACCAGCGTGATCCCGCGCAGGCGCGGCGTGCGACCGACCACGGCATCCTGCAACAGTAGATTGGTCATCGGCAGCGAGATAAGCGTGACGCGATGCTTTGCCAGTATCGACAGCACCCGTTTTGCCTGCGGCTCACTGCCGGAGGCCAGTGCGCAGCCGTGGCTGCAGCAGATATAACCGGGGAAATCGTGCTCGCTAAGGTAGTCAGCCAACCAGGCTAGTCCGTTCGACAGCGGCGACAGCTCTTCATCGATATGCAGGTCGAGGTCCAACTGCCAACGCGCCGCGCTGTGCAGCAGATTGCTCATCGCCAGCGGATCCCAGTTGGAGGAGTGGATAAATCCCCCAAGCAGGACGTGTTTGCCGCTTTGCGCCACCGCCTGAGCGATAGCATCGGCATTTTCCGCAGCGGCAAACAGGCTCAACGGGGCCAGCGCCACGCGCTCCAGGGTCATTCCCGGCTGTTGAAGACGGTCCATTTCCAGCCAGGCCAGCGGCGGCGTGGTGGCAAACCAGTCGATATGGGTGCGTAAATGGCTAACGCCGTTAGCGGCCGCCCACGCCAGCCCTTTGGCCGCGCGCTGGTGGATGTCCTGCGGCGTCCAGTACTGACGGTCCTGATGCAGCGCCTCGATAGCGGCCAGCAGGCCCGGCGCGGCGGGGCGGCTGCGTGTTAAGGTAAAGGTTTTATCCAGATGTGCGTGGGGTTCAATCAGCGCAGGCAATGCTAGCGCGCCATGCTGGTCCCACAGGCCCGTCCGCGATGGCGAGGCGGGTGTCAGGGCGGCAATCAGGCCCTGATCAAAAACGATATCGGCATTCACCGGTTCACCCGCCCGCAGCGGCCAGTCGGCAGGTAGCGCCCACAAGGGCAGGCGCACGTTGCCGAGTCCGGCTATCGGCGTAGGGGGAGCGGGATGCGCCACCGCTGAGCTGTGCAGGCCCATCAGAGGTCCAACACCAAAAGTGAGCTTTTCGAACGCGAGCAGCAGACGGTAATTTGCGTATTTTCCCGTTTTTCTTCTTCCGTCAGCACGCAGTCGCGGTGATCGGGTACGCCCTCAAGCACCTCGGTAATACAGGATCCGCAAATACCCTGTTCGCACGACAGCATAATATCGGCACCGGCGCTGAGTAATATTTCGGCGATGCTCTGGTCGCTGCCGACCAGATAACGCTGACCGCTGGAATTAAGCTGGATATGAAAAGGCTGATTGCGCGCAGCAGTGTTTAATTGGCTATTGCTGAAACGCTCAAAAGATAATTGCCCAGGCTGCCATTGGTGTTGCTGCATAATATCCTGCAGGCGCTGAATAAAGCCGTCAGGGCCGCAGGCGATCACCGCGCTGTCGGCGTGAGGGACGCGTAAACAGGCAGGCGTTATGCGTCGCAGGGAATCGTTTGCGCTGCTGGAATGAATAAAGACGCCGTTGGCAAGAGCCGGAGCAGCGAAGCGGGGGATAAACGCGGTTTCCTGCTCGCGTGACACATAGTAATGCAGCTCAAAATCAATGCCTTGGCTGGCTAATTCCTCGGCCATCGCCAACAGCGGCGTAATGCCAATGCCGCCGGCAAACAGCAGGTAATGTTTAGCCTGCGGCAGGGGGAAGTGATTCCTCGGCGCGGAAATGGTTAAGCGCTCACCCTGTTGCAACTGCTGATGAATATACTGCGATCCGCCAGAGGATATTGCCGCCAGTTTTACGCAGACCTCGTAATATTCTTGGTTGCGATTTTCGCTGCATAAAGAATATTGCCGTGGGCCGACATTGGGGATATTAAGGTCGATATGCGCGCCGGCAGAATATTCAGGTAACGGGCCGCCGTGCTCAGCCACCAGCTGCAGAGAAATATTCCCCGCGCCGTTATGGCTCAGTCTATTAACAATGACCGGAATTAATTCAAGTGCTTTCATTATCGTTTACCGTTATTACCGTCAGGAGCAGAATAATCCCGCGCAAGGTCATAGTGTTTAATTTTTAGTCGTTGAAACGATTGTTTCCGTCGTCTGAAAACTACGTTATTGTGATAAAACCGTTGCGTCCAGCGCTTTGATTCGCACATCCCGTTGCATAAAAGAGAGCACTCCAACTATGTTCGCATTCTCTCGCTTTCTGCTGTATTTCACCGAAGTGGCCCGTCAGGGATCGTTTCGTAAAGCTTCTGAAACGCTGCACGTCGCCGCCTCGTCGATCGACCGCCAAATATTGCGCGTCGAGAAAGAGCTGGCGATGCCGCTGTTTGAGCGCCACCCGACCGGATTAAGGCTCACCGCGGCCGGAGAACTGCTGTTGCACGCGGCCAATAACTGGAAAAAAGATTTTTCACGGGTCTGCGAACAGCTCGACGACCTGCGCGGGCTGAGGCGTGGGCACGTGCGTATTGCCACTATCGACGCGATAAATCGGCATTTTTTCTCGGCGATGCTGAAGAAGGTGCATCTCGAATACCCCAATATTTCGTTTACTCTCACTACCATGAATAACGTCGATATTCAGCAGGCGCTGATGTCGGGGGATGCCGATTTTGGCATCATGTTGAATCCGCAAACCTCGCGCGAGCTGCAAGTGCGGGCCTTTGCCGAGATAAACCTGGGCATTGTGGTGCCCAACGATCACCCGCTCGCGGGCAGAAGCGGGGTGCGATTTAACCAGTGTCTGGAATATCCGTTTATCATCCCCTCCGCGCCGCTGATGCTCTCGGAGCCGGTGGAGGCGCTGGTAAATATCAACGGCGGCAGGGTTAATGAGGTCGCGGTGTCTAATAATATTCACATGATCCGTTCGTTGATTAAACAGCAGATTGGCATCGGTATTCTCTGCTGGCTAGATATCATGGATGAGGTAATTGCCGATGAGTTAGCCTTTATTCCCCTTACCGATCCGCAACTTAAGTCGTTTACCCTGTCTCTATGCGTGGCGCCGTCGCGCCAGCTCTCCCTGGCGGCTTCAATGATGCTCAAACAGCTCGAAATGCTGTTTAGTCAGATCCACACCCCGGAAGTGAGTCCCGGAGCAACTGCACCACAATAGAGCGACGTGCTCTGCTTTGAATCAAAGGTTGCAGAGCAAAAAAGCAAAATTTCTGCGCTTATCCCCCACAAAGCCCATGGATAGGGCATTGCGCAAGTTGGCATCGTTTTTGTATAACTCAGAGTGAGTAGAAGCGGTCAGTGCAGACCTCTGCGCGGGACATTGCTCAGCAACCATTTCGCATTTCAAATTTGCGTCGAATGGGAGGCTGAGCCGCATGCGCTTGTCCTCTCTTCGGCAACGATGAAGGAGAGGAGCAATGAAATTAAGTGTCGGATTTCCCCTGTCGCGCTGTGCATTAGGCGCGCTGGTGCTGGGAACTCTCTCCCTGACCGCTCAGGCTGATGAAAAAATAACGCTGCTCACGTCCTGGTACGCGCAGGCCGAGCAGGGCGGCTATTATCAGGCGCTGGCAACTGGCATCTACAAACGTTACGGGCTGGACGTCACTATTCGCTCCGGCGGTCCGCAGATTAACGGCATGCAGCTGCTGTTGGCAAAGCGGGCCGATGTGATCATCGGCTATGATTTGCAACTGCTCGATGCGGTGCAGCGCGGCTTCCCGGCCAAGGCGATTGCGGCACCGTTCCAGTACGATCCGCAGGGTCTGCTGACTCACGCCTCGGTCACCTCGCTCGACGGCCTACAGGGCAAAACTATTTTAGTCTCCAGCTCCGGTCAGTCGACCTGGTGGCCGTGGCTGAAAGAGCAGTATCACCTCAGCGATTCACAGGCCCGTCCTTACACCTTCAACATCCAACCTTTTGTCGCCGACGATAACGTCGCTCAGCAGGCCTATGTCAGCTCAGAGGTGTTTCAGGCGCAAAAGGCCGGCGTTAAATCCCACTTCTTCCTGTTTTCCGAGCACGGCTATCCGCCCTACGGCGGCATCCTGATCGCCCGCGATGACACTATCGCCAGTCGTAAACAGGCGATGGCTAAGTTCGTGCAGGCGTCGATGGAGGGCTGGGTCAGCTATCTGCAAAATCCGGCCGCGGGCAATGCGCTGATCAAAAAGGACAACCCGAAAATGGAGGACGACCTGCTGGCGTGGGCCGTCTCGCAGATCAAGCAGCATCACCTGATCGACGGCGGCGATGCGGCAACCGGTGGCTGGGGCACCATGACCGATGCGCGCTGGCAGAAAACCCGCGATTTTATGGTCAACGCCAAACTGCTTAAGGCCGATACCGAATGGAGACAGGCCTACACCACCGAGATAGTCAACGGTCTGCACGTTAAACCCTGAAGGGGATTGTTATGTCACTGCTGATTAAAAATTCACACGCCATTCTTACCGGTTTAGCGGGAGATGGCGCGCGTCACGCTGGTCCGGATATTCGGCTGCGCGACGGCGTCATTGAGGCGATTGGCCACCTGACGCCGCTGGCCGACGAACGGCAGATAGACGCACGCGACTGCGTGGTGTATCCGGCCTGGGTCAATACGCATCATCACCTGTTTCAATCGTTGCTAAAAGGCGAGCCGCTCGGGCTGAACCAGAGTTTAACCGCCTGGCTTAGCGCCACGCCTTATCGCTTTCGCGCGGCGTTCGACGAGCAGACTTTTCGTTTGGCGGTGCGTATCGGGCTGATTGAACTGCTGCGATCCGGCTGCGCGACCGTGGCGGATCATAATTATCTCTACTGGCCAGACATGCCTTTCGACGCCTCGGAAATCATTTTTGAAGAGGGCCAGGCGCTGGGCATGCGCATCGTGCTGTGCCGTGGGGGAGCCACCCAGTCGCGGGCCATTGAGCAGGATCTGCCACTGGCGCTGCGAGCGGAAAATTTTGAACATTATATGACGGATATCGAACGTCTGGTGAGCCGTTATCACGACCCCCGCCCCGACTCGCTGCGGCGGGTGGTGATGGCACCGACCACGCTGCTGCATTCGGCACCGCCAACCCAGCTGCGGGAAATGGCCGCGCTAGCCCGTCGTTTAGGCATTCGTTTACACAGTCATCTGTCTGAAACCGTGGATTATCTGGACGCCGCGCGCGCCAAGTTTGCTATGACGCCGGTACAGTTTTGCGCCGAGCATGACTGGCTGGGCAACGATGTCTGGTTCGCCCACCTGGTGAAGCTGCTGCCGGAGGAGATCGCCCTGCTGGGTCACACCGGCACCGGCATCGCCCACTGTCCGCAGAGCAACGGTCGGCTCGGCAGCGGTATCGCCGACCTGCTGGCGTTGGAAAAAGCCGGCGTGCCGGTGTCGCTCGGCGTCGACGGCGCGGCCTCTAATGAAGCCGCGGATATGCAGAGCGAAGCCCACGCCGCCTGGCTGTTACAGCGTGCGCGCAAGGGAATGCTGGCGCAGCCGCGCTACGACGGTGGCACTTTTGAAGGCGGTGGTGACGCGGCGAGCATTGAAGACGTCGTGCGCTGGGGCAGCGCGGGCGGGGCGCAGATCCTCGGGCTGCCGCAAAGCGGCACGCTTCAGGTGGGTATGCAGGCGGATATCGCCGTTTATCGCCTCGACGATCCACGCTACTTCGGACTGCACGATATGGCGATTGGGCCGGTGGCCTGCGGCGGGCGCGCATCGCTAAAGGCATTGACTCTTAATGGCCGGATCATCGTCGAAGACGACACCGTGCCCGGTCTCGACCTGGACGCCATGCGTTGCGCGGCGATGGCGGCGGTGCGCACTCTCCAGCAGCGTGCTAACGCCTAAACCTAATAAATTCGAACAGGATAAAATTCATGACACAGTCAACTGAAAATAGCGGCTATGCGATGCAGGAATTGGCTAAAGAGGCGCAGATGGGCGCCATGGGCGAAGAGACCTTTAGCCGCGAAATACGCTGTATCGATCTGAGCGATTTTGATCGCCGCAAGGGCGAAATTGCCGATCTGCTGTGGCAGGCCGCGGTCGAAATCGGCTTTTTCCAGGTCAGCAATCACGGCATTGAACTGGGCGATATCCGCCACGCCTTTGGCATGACCGAGCAATTCTTCTCGCTGCCCGATGAGGTTAAGGCGCAGTATCCGCTGGCGCGTAATGCCGGGTGGGAAAACAAATCGCAGGTGCGGCCCTCAACCAAAACCCCGGACCAGAAAGAGTCTTACCAGATCACCCGCCCATTAATGGACGGGCTGTGGCCGAGCGAACAGGAGCTACCGGCGTTTAAAAACACCATGCTGACCTTCGAGTCGCAGTGCTGGCAGCTGGGTATGAAACTGCTGTCGTGCTTCGCGCTCAAGCTCGGTTTCCCTGAATCGTTCTTCGAACTGGCGCACAACCCTGACCAGCAAACCTATCAAAGTACGCTGCGCATGCTGCACTACTACGCCAGCGAACGCTCGCAGCAGGGACTATGGCGGGCGGGAGCGCATACCGATTTTGACTGCCTGACGCTGCTGTTCCAGCGTCCCGGGCAGGGCGGACTGCAGGTGTGTCCGGGCAAGGACCATGAGAGCCAGCAGTGGACCAGCATCGAACCGCGCGAAGAGGTGATCACCTGTAATATTGGCGACATGCTGATGCGCTGGAGCGACGACCAGCTGCCGTCAAACTTCCACCGCGTGCGCAGTCCGCTGCCGGGAGAATATCAGGGCCCGCGCTACAGCCTGGCCTTTTTCTGCCAGGCCAACAAGGACGTCGAAATCCTCGGCCCGCAGGCAAAATATCCGCCAATTAGCGCCGCCGACTACCTGCAGCAGCGGATCCAGGCCAACTTTGCCAAAGGGTAAGCCTTAATCAGCGGTGGGGTCTGGGCCGGGTATTTTCTGACTGGCTCAGGCCAGCATGAAAAAGGCCGCAGGCAAAAGCTGCGGCCTTTTTTAACTCTTTGACCCATCCTGAATAGCGTTGCTTAATCCGAGTCAACTTCCCGCTAGCAAAAGGTTTTTTAAGTTATTGGGTATCAGCCAGCTGCGCTGCATAATAACCTGCGGAAATGAGGATCGAGACGACGATACTCAACAAGTGCCAAACGAACCAGAGTCGGGAGTTACCATTACGATTCTGGCGCTTATAAATATAGACCGGCACACAAAGCCACCACCAGCCTGATGGAACGAACGCGTTCTCTTTCTTTAATAAATCCCGATCTGCGATGAACCACCAGGTAAATAATGCCAGAGAGATAAGCCAGCCAACGGGCACGGTTCCATTGACTAACGCAAAGATCGGTTGTGAAAACAGCACGAACATCTTAAACAAAGGCGTCATTAGCTGTGACTTGCTGCCGCGCGGATAAAACAGATTTCCTTTGTGGTCAGCGACTGTTTCAACCGGTTGCTTTTCAAGAGAGATCACGGAAATATTCCTTTTTCGGTAAAATAAACACTGTGTGTAATAGTTTTCTTTAGCAGGTGATGTCGATATAAAAGTTATTAGACAAGCGGCCGGTGCATCACCCTGAGCCGTTGATTATATAGGCTTCTTTAAATAATACACCAATATTGCTTCAAAAATATACGTTCAGTAGACCGGTGATTAGTCAACCTAGCCCGCGCTTTTATTGGCTAGCTCAGGCAACTTCCCTTTGTCTGAGCATCATCATTTTATACTCTGTCACCGGCCCACGCCGTATATCGAGCTGCGCCGTGCCGTCGATAAGTGATTGCTCCACCTAGATGAAGGTGTCAGCCATTGCCAGTAATTGGTTACTCACCGGGATAAATTATATTTTCTACATAGTTCAATGGGCTGATTAATTCGTTGCCGATTAATCACTCATTTTAGTTTTTACTCTCAGCAAAAAAACTTGCCAATAATGGCGATAAAGACATTTATTTGCAGTTGAATGTCCGTTTAGTACGCAAATTAATTTTGTCATATTTGCAAATAAGGTATGCTGGACTGCTGAAAAAAGGGGTTTTCAGACTATTTATTACACAACTTTCATCTCGACAAGTTTTATAAACTAATAAGACAGGGTTAATTAAACGTGAAAAAACTTTTGCCATTAACAATTTTGGCAGCGCTCTGTGCGCAGTCCGCTTTCGCCGACACGACGCCTTCACAGCAAAACAACAGCGGCTTTATTGCAGACAGCCATCTCGACCTTTTGTTCCGTAATGCCTTCATCGATCGTAATTACAAGACCGATGGCGTAGAGACCCGCGATGAGTGGGGCCAGGCAGCCATCCTTAACTTCACCTCAGGATTCACCCAAGGCCCGGTAGGTTTTGGCTTTGATGCACTGGGGCAGGCTGCGGTACGCCTCGACGGCGGCTGGGGTCAGGGCGGCGGTGCTGGCATCGATTTCTTCTCGCAGGATCAGGACGGCCAGTCTAAAAACGATCTGGAGAAAATTGGCGGCAGAGCTAAAATGCGCGTCTCCAAAACTGTTCTGAGCTACGGTACGCAGGCTCCGGTCCTGCCTATCCTTAACGCCGACAGCTCTCGCCTGCTGGATGAAACCTACACCGGCGTGATGCTTGACTCACAGGAAATTGACGGGCTTGACGTAACCGCTGGCCATTTCTCCGCCGAGCAGCAAAAAAGCAGCAACAAGTACAACAGCGGCCTGCACGGTCTGACCTTCGGCGGTGCCAGCTACCAGTTCAACGATCGTTTGAGCGGCTCGGTTTACGCCTCTAACGTGCAACGCGTTCTCAGCAAGCAATACCTGGGTCTGACCTATAACCAGCCGCTGGCGCCTGAACAGTCGCTGATTTTCGATTTTAACGGTTACAACTCTCACCTTAATAAAGGGTACGCCGAGAGCCAGGATACCGGCCGTCACAATGATATCTGGAGCTTCGCCACCAGTTACGTGACCGGCATGCATACCTTCAAAGTTGCGTATCAGCAGAGCACCGGCAGCACCGGTTATAACTACGGCGGCTACGGCAAAAACGGCGGCGTGGGTGACGGCGGTAACTCAATCTATGTCTCTAACTCCTACTGGTCAGATTTCAACGGTAAGGGCGAGCGTTCAATTCAGGTGGCCTACTCTGCTGACTTCACCAAACTCGGTGTGCCAGGTTTGACCTATGACGTGGCTTACGTGACCGCGGACAATATCGAAACTGACGAAACCAACAACGGCCACGAGCACGAGCTGTTTAACCAGATCCAATATAAGGTTCCTGCTGGCGTAGCTAAGGGCTTGAAAGTTAAACTGCGTTACTCCGTGCTGCGCGTTTCTGCCAATGCATCCTCGTATAATGTTGGCGGTAACGAAGTGCGCGTATTCGTAGAATATCCGCTGTCTATTTTCTAATTGCGTTAGCCCACTGCGGGCAAGCATCCCCTCTATGCTTGCCCCAGCCAGTCAATAAACGGCAGTTAATCCGCAAAATTAGCAGGATTAACTGTCCGCAAGTCACAAAACCCATCTTTAGTACAGAAAATTAGCCACAATCCTTCATGATCGACCCTATAACCAATTGGATAGCAGGGTAGTAAGATGCAGGAAGTGGTAAACGTTTGGGACTGGATTTACTCGAATCAAATTGCCTTCTCACTGTTGGCGGTGATATCGATGCTGATCGCCGGCTTTATTTCGTCGCTGGTGTGCAAGTTTTTCCTGCGCGGTATCGTGCGGCGCTTTATCCTTCATTCACATAAGCAAACCGATCACGATAAAGAGAAAAGAATCACTCGTCGCCTGTCCAACGTGGTGCCGGTGGTGACCATCTACTTTATGTTGCAGCTAATTAACGGCTTACCTAACCCACTGGTAGAAGCCATCCGCACGGTCTGCGGCGTGCTGTTTATTATCAATATCACCATGTTGATCAATGAACTGCTGGATACCACCATCAATGCCTATACCAAAAGACACGGCGCGAAGGCCGGGTCGATAAAAGGATATGTGCAGATTGGCAAGATTATTGTCTCTTCTATTGCCACTATTTTGGTGATCGCGACGTTATCGGATAAATCGCCGGGGATTATTATTTCCAGCCTGGGTGCCGTCGCCGCGGTGCTGATGCTGGTATTCCAGCATACGCTTATCTCGCTGGTGGCCAATATTCAGGTCTCGTCATCTCACGTGGTGCAATTAGGCGATTGGATTGACATGCCGGTGGGGAATATCAGCGGCGAAGTCACCGATATTGCCCTGCACTCTATCAGCGTGCGTAATTGGGACAACACGCTTTCGCAGGTGCCGACCAAGAACTTTATCACTGAAACCTACACCAACTGGCAGCCGATGTTTGAATCCGGCGGGCGTCGAATCAAGCGCAGCCTGTTTATCGACCAGTCAAGTATTGCCTTTGCCTCATCCGAATTGATCGAAAACCTGCAGGCTGCCGATCGGGTAAAAATAACCGCGATGGCGGCCAGCCTCGATCAGGGTGCCGGTACGCGTTCGGATCGGCAGCTGATGGATGCCGGTATTACCAATCTGGGATTATTTCGCGGTTATATTATGGATTATCTCAAACAGCGGGAAGACATCCGCAGCGATATGTACGTGATTGTGCGTCAACTGAGCCCGACCGCCGAAGGGTTGCCGATTGAGATTTACTGTTTCACCTCAAACGTTTTTTGGGCGGAATATGAAGAAACCCAGTCGCAAATATTTGAGTTTATGTACGCCACCGCGGGCTATTTCAAACTGGGGATCTATCAGAAGCCGTCAGGTATTGATGTCAGCAATACCTGGCCGCAGGGCAGAAAGCGCGCGGTATAGTGTGGCATAGCGCCGTAGCAGCCATACCGCGCAGCCTTGATCAGTGGCGTTTATCGAAGCGATAAACCAGCGTCATGGCGACGATCAGCAGTAAAATCGGCGGTGCAAGCGTCGTGATCTGCACGTTGAGATTAAACAGCAGTCCCAGATTGACGATGATTTGATAGCTGATGTAAGTGAGCAGCCCAATAATCACCCCAACCGCCAAGCGGCTGCCTAAACCCGGCGCGCGCGGGTTGCTGAAGGTAAATGGCACGGTGAGCAGAATCATCGCCAGGATTAAAATCGGCCGACCCAGTTTTTGCCACAGCGCCAGCTTAAACTCGGTGCTCGGTTGATGGGTGTTCTGCAGGTATTTAATATAGTGGCTCAGCTGGGTAATAGAGAAGCTTTCGCTCGGCATGCTGAGCTCTTTGAGGCTGGTATTGGTGAAGATCGACTGCCACTGCATGCTGTCTTTGATGTCGATCTTTTCTTGCCCATTAACCCAGGTTTTCTGGTTTACGCCATGCAGCTCCCACAGCCCTTGGTTAAGAACGGTGGCATTCTTCGCATAAATATAGGAGTCCAGCGAAAGGTCTGGCCTGTAATGGAATATCTCAATACCAATCGGTTGATTATTCACGTCTAAGGCATTAACGGTCACAAACTCGTCGTCGTGCCTTGCCCACAGGGCATTGCCATTATTATTGGCATTGCTACCCGACTCGGCAATCGCGGTGTCTTTGATTTGCATGGCGTGTTGCTGGAGCGGCGAAGCGACCCATTCGTCGAGCGCGGCCAGTGCCACGATTAAAATCAGCCCGGCGTAAAGGGAAACGCGGGCAATCCTCATGATGGAGAATCCCGCAGTGCGCATCGCGGTCAGCTCCATGCTCTTCGACAGCTGCCCCAGGCCGACAATGCCGCCGAGCAGGGCCACGAAAGGACCCAGGTCGATTAACCATCTCGGGACCCTCATCAATACCACCAGCAGTGCCTGGGTCCAGCGGTAGCCGCCAGAGCTGACATCATCGAGCTCGTTGATAAAGTCGAAGGTGGTGAACAGCGGAATGAGCAATGAAGCCGCGGCGGCGAAACCGATAAAAATGTTGCGAATAATGTAACGGCTAAAGATGTTCATCGAGAAAGTTTCTGCAGTAATGGAGATTCACGGGCGATCAGGATAGCTAAGCCAACTAACATGATGAGAGGCACTAACCATACGCCAGGGAAGAGGGGCAGAGTGTTACTGGCAACCAGCGTGCGGCTGATATTACCGCCGTAAAAAATAGCGGTAAATAATACTGCCAGCGGCAGCAGTTTGGCGAAACGCCCCTGACGCGGCCGCGTGCGGCTCAGCGCTACCGCCAGCAGGGCCATCAGCACGGCGGTAACGCCGCGACTTTCACGCCACTGCAGCTCGGCTTTATCCGCAGGATCGCTGGAGTGAATTAACTCAGCCATGGTGGCAGACTTGCTCTTGGTGTCCGCGCTTTGCTTCATCGGCTTAAAATGCAGGTTAAAGTTATTATAGATCTGCTGGCTGTCGTCCCGGCCTTTATGATCCAGATGATAAGCGGTACCGGTTTGCAGCAGAACCGAAGGGTTGGTCGGCGAGGGATCAACAACCTGCACCGCCTGTGACCTGAAAAGATAGGTCTTGTCGCCGTTCGGCGCATAAATCAGCGCATCGGTCAGGTGGTTATTCGCGGGATCAATATGACTCGCCAGGACCATGCGGCCATTATCATTAAGATTAAACTTGTTGGCCTGCAAATGGCTGACGTCGAGTTCCGATTGCGACTGGTCTCTCAGCTGGTATATTTTTGCATAGGCCCAGGGTCTGCCATACATTGAAAGCAGCGTTACCAGTATGCCTAAGGGAATAGCCAAATAGAGCACGGCCTTGTGCAGACGCAATGGGTTGGCCCCACAGGCGGACATGGCGGTTATTTCTGAGTCGTGATAAAGCTGTCCCAGCGCGACCGCGACTGAGACATACAACGCAACCGGCAGCAGCATCTCTAAGGCAATCAGCACCTTGAAAAAGACAATATAAAATACCGCTTCCAGGGCTAAGGTGCCGTTGGCCGCGTCGGTCAGATAACGTTGGGCTGAATAACTCGCGAATATAAAAATCAGAAAACCCACGATGATCATCACCAGGCGACGAGTCTCGCCCATGATGTAGCGCTCAATCAGGTGCATAAATTACGAACATCCAACATAACCAAGATAGCGAATAGAGTATCTGTTAAATAACCCAGGGTCATCCCTTCCTGTTGAAGAGTTGAAAAGTATTTAACGATTTGTTTGACTGGACAGTCTTGTTTGTAGCCTGAGTCTGTAACAGTTTAGCGCATCCTCAAGCAGACTCTTGCCCATAAATGCTAGACCGGAGCAAAATCCTTTAGGTTGTCATAGATTTGATTTATCCTACCGCCCACTTAAAACAGGGGCTAATCGACTCTTCAGCAACTCTAGCTCAGGCGTTGTGAGAAAAACGCGACCGGTTTAGGTTTTAATTCCATGGGCATACATGGGCGCAGGTACGAGCAAACTCAAATTTTAAGTTTGCCGTGCCGGATGTATACGCAAGGTGGGCAATTCCCGCCAGGTTATTGATCATTAAGTCTGGCTGCTGTGGCTAGAATGGCTGGTTTTCAACATGAAGCAATGGTTTTCCGATGGCGCCTTTCGCACCATCATACGTAACAGCGCCTATTTAGGCTCGGGTAACGTGGCTAGCGCCATACTGGGGCTAATCGCGCTTTCCTGCGCCGGTAAAGGCATGTCACCCGCGATGTTTGGGGTGTTGATTGTTATTCAGGCCTACACCAAGGCGGTGAGTGACTTTATCAAGTTCCAGACCTGGCAGTTTGTGGTGCAGTTTGGCACCCCGGCTCTGGAAAGCAACAACACTCAACGTTTCCGTGACGTGGTTTCCTTTTCTTTCGGTCTGGATATTGCCAGCGGTGCGGTGGCGATCCTGGGCGGAATGCTATTGCTGCCGTTCCTGTCGCACTCTTTGGGGCTGGATCCGGCAAGCTTTAAACTTGCCCTCCTTTATTGCACCCTTATCCCTTCGATGACCTCGTCGACGCCAACGGGGATTTTAAGGGCCTTTGACCGTTTTGACCTGATTGCTATCCAGCAGGCCGTTAAGCCGCTGTTAATTGCTATTGGCAGTGTGATTGCCTATTTCGGCAATTTTGGTTTTGCCGGATTTGTGGTCACCTGGTACGTCTCCAACCTGTTCGGCGGCACGCTGTTCTGGTGGTTTGCCCGACGTGAGCTGGCACGCAGAGATATTCATAACGCCCTAAAGCCGAGCCTGTTCAAGGCCGCGCGCAACATCGAAGGCGCCTGGAACTTTGTCTGGGCAACCAATATCTCACACTCTATCTGGGCGGCGCGTAACTCGTGCACCACCGTGTTAGTGGGGATAATTCTCGGCCCGGCGGCCGCAGGCTTATTCAAGATTGCGATGACCTTCTTTGATGCCGCCGGTGCGCCCGCCAAGCTGCTGGAGAAAAGCTTTTATCCGGAGATCATGCGTTTAGATCCGCGCACTAAGCGGCCTTGGGTCCTGGGGCTGAGGTCGGCCCTGCTGGCCGGTGGCGTGGGGGTGCTGGTTGCGGTACTGGTTATTAGCGTGGGCAAGCCGCTAATCTCAGTAGTGTTCGGGCATAAGTATCTTGAAGCCTATGATTTGATTCAAATTATGCTGAGCGCGATTATTGTCTCTATGGTGGGCTTCCCGCAGGAGGCCTTGTTGTTGATGGCCGGAAAGCAGAAGGCCTACCTGACGGCACAGATTATCGCCTCGGTCTCGTTTATTTTCTTGTTGGTTGCACTTTCGCACGCATTCGGCGTCAAAGGTTCGGCCTATGGATTTTTTGGTGGTCAATGTTTAGATGTCTTGTTAACCCTAATTCCCACGCTATGGGTATACCGTCGCCGCTATTTACTGCGCTTTACCGCGCCCGCAGAGATGACTAAATGACAAGCAACAACAAGTGGAAGAAATTTTCACCCGAAACATTGCAGCGACTATTTACTGCGGTAGATGAAGACGACATCGTTAATCAGGATGCGACTCTGCCCGCGGTGATTGATTTTGCATGTACCCAGGAAATTATCAACGACAACTATGCGCTGTGCCTGCAGTTCTGGGAAGACGGCTTCGACCGCGCCGAGCTGGTTGGACTGGTGCGAAAGTTGGGCAAAGGCAACGGTTTCACCGAGGCCGAACGCATGCAGTACAAATACATTCGCGCGCGCTATAAGCATCTACGCTTCGCGCAGCGCCTGTATTGCAAAGAGCATATTTCCAGTAAGCTATTTCGCCAGACCACGGTATTCCTCGGGCATTTCCAGGACGCTTTCCGTAACCGGAACATGAGGAATATCAGGCGTTACGGTATTGTCTTACGCTTTTATTTGAGTCTGCCTATGTGGGCAAGGGTGAACTATGGTTTACGTCACCCTAATCTGGATACGGTTGCTGGCTTTATCGCCGATCGCCAGCAGCAAATCCTGCTGCTGCGTGAGCTGATTGCCAAGCCACGGCTTACCGGAACGGAATTCCACGACGTTCGCAAAATTATTAGTCAGCAGGTTTCCTATTATGACACGCTGAGATCGATCGATCCGAGCAATCAGGATGCCTATAAAATATCCCGATTCTTGTCTAATATTAACGGACTAATGGGCGATCGCCACGACGTAATGGTGGCGGACAAGCTTGCCGGGCTCAAGCCGTATGATCAGCCTGCACTGCTGCCTGACAACATTCGCCAGCCGCTGGAGCAGCTTCTCGAACGCTATCCTGTGTAAGTTTATTCGCCAGAAGAGCAGGGGGATTTCCCCTGCTTTGTTTTGTGAATCTTTAATTGTCGGAACAGCTGCTAAAAAGGAAAAATTATGACTTTACGTGGATTACTGACCCTTTCACTCGTTATGTTCCCCTTGATGGCATCAGCCAATGTCCTCGTTGACGGCCAAACGGTCCCGCCGGTGAAAATTTCGGACCAGGGTGAATTGGTGCTTGGCAGTAACGATCAGATTACTTACAAGAGCTGGAATAGCGCAGAGTTCGCAGGAAAAGTGCGTATCGTTCAATATATTGCCGGACGCAGCTCCGCTAAAAAAAAAATTCGCTGCTGATTAAAGCGGTCGAAGCCGCAAACCTTCCAAAAGACGTCTTCCAACCCACCACTATCGTCAACTCTGGCGACGCGATTTTAGGCACTGGCATTTTCGTTCAGGGCAAGATCGAAAAAAATAAACGTCATTACCCTTGGGCACAGTTCATTATCGACAGCAACGGCACAGGCCTCAAAACCTGGCAGCTGGACGAAGACACGTCCGTTTTTGTATTGGATAAGGACGGGCGCGTGCAGTGGTCAAAAGACGGAGCACTGAGCCCGAAAGAGGTGGTTCAGGTCATTGACCTGCTGCATAAGTTAATCAAGGATGGCAAATCTTCATAGCCACGAAACGCTGACCATGCCCGTTATCCTGCAACGCGTTGATGGCACTGAATAAGCGAAAAATAGCGGATGATGGGGAGTAATAGACCACTACGCTGCTCACGGAGAAGCCGTGAGCAGCGTGGATAATACCTTGCAGCGTATTATTTTTTCAGGTCGGCGAAGGCCTGAATGATGGTATCGATCTCTTCTTCGCTGTGCGCAGCATTGACGCTGCAGCGCAGGAGCGTAATGCCGGCCGGTGCCGCCGGTGGCAGTACCAGGTTTACATAGACGCCGTTTTCGATCAGCTCGCGCCACAGGCGCAGGCCGTCTTCTTTCGAGCCAATCATTACCGGAACCACCGGGCTGATGCGCGGACCCAACTCGTAGCCTAGCTCGGCAAGGCCTTTATACAGCCTGCGAGCGTTGCTCCACAGCGTGTCGCGCAGCTCGGGATGCTCGGCAATGCTTTTCAACGATGAGCGTACCGAGGCGATGCTCGACGGCGAAGGTGACGCGGTGAAGATATAAGGACGGCTGCTGTAGCGCAGTACTTCCATATCTTCGCCGCCTACCGCAAAGCCGCCGATAGAGGCCAGGCTTTTACTGAAGGTGCCGAGAATAATATCGACATCCTTCTCAACGCCCAGTTCCTCGGCCAAACCGCGACCGGTGGCACCCATTACGCCAAATGAATGGGCTTCATCGACCAGCAGGTAGCCGCCAAGGCGACGCTTGATGTCGACGATTTCAACCAGCGGCGCCACGTCGCCCAGCATGCTGTAGATGCCCTCAACAATAATGATGGCCTCTTTCGCACGCTCGCCCAGGCGCACCATGCGGCGCTCGAGGTCTTTGGCGTCGTTGTGACGGAAGCGAATGATTTGTGCGCCGCCCAGCGCACAGGCGTCGTAGATACTGGCGTGTGAGTCTTCGTCAATCAACACCACCGCATCGGGACCGGCGAGGGTGCTGATAACGCCCAGGTTGGCGGTGTAACCGGTGGAGAAGACGATAGCGGTAGGGCGGTCAAAGTAGGCCGCCAACTCTTGCTCCAGGGCAAGGTGCGAGCCGTAGCTGCCGTTAGCCATGCGCGAACCGGTGGTGCCGGTGCCCTGGGCGTCCAGCGCCGCTTTACCGTCGGTAATCGCCTGTTGGTTGAAGGTTAAACCGAGATAGTTATTGGTGCCTGCCAGTACAATCTTCTTATCGCCGATGCGACCTTCGGTTGCCGAATAAATCTCATCAATGCAGGTGCCGAAAGGGTTCAGGCCAGACGTCTGAAACTGCTTGCGCTCGCCAACCAGGCGGGCAAATTTATCATAGAGACCCATTAGCGTCCCCCAGATGTGGAGTCAGGGCATCCAACAACTGCTCGGGCGTTCTGACATTCAGCAGGATATTGATTGGGATCGAAATATCCAGCTTGTCTTCCAGCTGCATCAATAGGTCCATCACTTTTATAGATTCCAGGCCAAGATCATTGACGAGATCACTATCAGGCTTAACTTCAACATTGCCCGCGACCATACCTCTTAAGCACTCAAGGATATAGTCCATCAAAACTTCGCGATTTAGCATAGAAACTCTTTCATACCTATAGTCGGGGTAATCAAAACAGTCCATCACGCAGGGCGCGTTCTAAACTAATTTTAGGAAACCAGTTAATAGATTCGGACAGGTCAGTATTGCTGGCCGACCAATCCTGATGGGTTAATTCGCGGATTTTACTGTGGGTTAACATCGGCTCTTTGCGTGCCAATCGGCTCAGTAAGATACTGATATCGGCAAAGAATTTAAGCAAAGGCAAAGGTATGCCGATGATCCGCACTCGGCCATTACGCACCGCGGCGCCTATTTCCTGCAGGCGCGACCAATTATAGCCACCGGCGACTCCGTCGCATAGCTCATAGGTATGATTTTGTGACTGCTCAACCGATAACCATTGGCCGACGGCCTGGGCTAAATCGCTGACGTGAATGAATGAGAGCTGCGCATCGGCCGCGCCCAGGCGAGGTAAGATCCCGCGCAGAAGCCAGCTAAACAGCGGCTTTAACTCTTTATCGCCTTGACCATATACCGCAGTAGGGCGGAATATTCCCAGCGAAATATCGCCGGCGGCGGCCGCGAGCTGCTGCTCGGCAACGTGTTTTGAATTGGCGTACCAGGAAAGCTCGGGGTGACGGGCGGCCAGCGAGGAGATAAACAAAAATCGCTTGCAGCTGCCGCTCTCCTTGGCCGCCTGCATCAGCAGCAGGCTGCCGGTGACATTGCAGTCAATGAAGGTTTGTTCCGTGCTGCCGCGAACCTGACCGGCGCAGTGGACCACGTCATCCGCGCCGCTGACCAGCGCGGCGAGGGAGTCCTTATCTTCTAACGATCCGTGTACCCACACCAGTTTATCATTGCTCGACTGACGCTGGGTGCGGGTCAAAGCCCGCACGGTATAACCGCGCGCCAGGAGATCTTCAACGATATGCTTGCCAACAAAACCGGTCACTCCCGTTAATGCGACCGTTCTTGTCATTGCGCGTAGCCTGCGAGAGTTAACTGAGGATTAATCAGCTCGGTGAGATAGCGCTTTTTGGCCTCTGCACGCGCAGGCTTGCCGGACGAGGTGCGCGGAATGCTGTGCGGCGGCAATAACACCACGTCTACCGCCACGCTGAACTCGCTTTGAATACGCGAGGTCAGTGAGTGGATAATCTGCTCACGGCGTTCCTCGGAGCTCACCCGGCACTGGATCTGCAGGATAATCTTCGCACCCTCATCGTGTTCCTGAGTGGTTACGAAGGCAATCGCGTCGCCTGAGCGAATTTCTGGCTCAGATTCTGCAACGTATTCAATATCCTGCGGCCAAATATTACGGCCACGGATAATAATCAAATCCTTTTTACGGCCGGTGACGTACAGATTGCCGTCCAACAGATAGCCTAAGTCACCGGTATCCATCCAGCCCTGCGCCTGAATTTGCTGCTGCGAGGCGTCATCACGGAAATATCCGCTCATCAGGCTAGGGCCAGAGATGCAGATGTGGCCGACTTCACGTTCTGGCAAGTGCAAACCGCTTTCGCTGCGGATCTCGATGCTGTGGCCTGGAAGCGCCCTGCCACAGTTAACGAAGGTCACCGTAGCGCGGGTATTTTTGCCAGGCGCTACCGCCTTGCCTTTGTACTCTAAAATATCGCGATCGATTTCGTTGGCTTTAGGACCGGTGGTGTCGTCAAAGAAGCTGACGGCCAGCGTGTTCTCTGCCAGGCCATAACACGGCATAAAGGCCTTGCTGCTGAACTGGACCTGCCCGAAATGCTCACTGAATTGATTCAGTAATTCTGCCGGAATAGGCTCTGCACCGACGCCAGCAACGCGCCAGCTGGTGAGGTCCAATTCGGCTAATTCTTTTTCGTTGCTGCGACGCAGGCAAATATCGTAACCGAACGGTGGCGCAACGGAGACGGTGCCACGGTTCTTGGTGATCAGCTTAAGCCACTGCATCGGGCGCATGGCAAAGTCTTGCGTGCGCAGGTAGTCAACGGAAATCTGCGTGGCCATCGGTGTCAGCACGAAGCCCACCAGGCCCATATCGTGGTAGAAAGGCAGCCACGAAACGCAGCGATCGCCCGCCCGCAGTTTGATACCATCATGGCTAATAACCTGCAGGTTAGCCATGGCTGAACGCTGAGTAATGATGACGCCGCGCGGGAAGCGGGTGCTGCCAGAGGTATATTGCAAGTAAGCAATATTATCGGCAGAGGGCTTTTGCAGCTCAACCTGCATTTCTGGCAAGGCATTAAATGCGGCATTGCTGAGGATCTGAATAGGTGTCGCATCTTCGCTGCGAGCGCTGCTAATTAGCGGCAGCCATTCATCGCTGCTAATAATAGCCGCAGGCTTACAGCTGTTTAATAGGCCCTGAAGTTTTTCAATATAGGAAGCGCTTTGTCCGATACCCATCGGGATTGCCAGGGGTACGGCAACCAGACCCGCATACTGGCAGGCAAAGAAAGCTTCTACGAATCCAACACTTGTTTCAGCGATGAGAGCAACACGGTCACCTTTATTCAGATTCAGTGATAACAGACGTCGCGCTCCGGCAATCGCGCGCTCTCTAAGCGTGCGATATTCGAGAGCTTCTACGAGCTGAATGCGTCGATCGTAGAAATTCATCCCAGTATTTCCCTTAGCGGCATAATCTAATGCATCGACTAATGTAGGGAAATCCGCGTAACGAATGGGAAGAGCGTGGGTAGAGCTTGTTGGGGACATATACAACGCTTCCATATATTTAGAACACCTGATAATACATGTAACTTTTGATGTGAGAGATAGAGTTTTTGCAACAATTTGTATGGATTTTTGATTGTTTTATCATTATAGGTCCCAAATTATTCAAAACCAAAGATAAAATTGAGCTTCTGACATTTTATGCCGATAATTGGCGAATGCCCGCATTTATGTGCCTGTTTGGCAACGGCGAGGTCAATTTCAAAAGCCCTGTCTTAAGAGGGTCTTATCAGGCTTTAAGCCTGAATAGCGTCAACAGACTGCCAGCGTTCGCATGCTTGAACATGTGAAACTGCGATTGAGGCTAAGGGAAAATTAAGGTTATCTCGGATTATAGGATTGTTCTATTCTTATTGTGTGATTTTGCGCAGTTGATGATGGAAAAGTGCTATTCTTGAGATCAAAAAAGCATTTAGTGCTAAACGGCACTAATGAGTTTATAGGTAATGTCAGCTACATTTTTTAATGCCTTAAGTGCCGTTAAATAGCGCATTTAACGCCTGAGAATCGCGCAGAACGTATTATTGCGAAGCATAATATGCCTAACGTGCGCATAGGCGTATTAGGCATTATGCTTGCAGAAGATTGGGTGTTTGCAACAACAAATTATAAAAGGGTTTCATCAGGGCCAGCCTGACCCAGAAAATAATTATTTTCTATCCCCGGGCAAGTGGATAAATGTTAAGCATCAATAGATCGCAGACTGGATAACATTGGCTGGTTTATTGGGTGTTTTTTTAGAAAATTCTGAGATTTAGTGGTGATTATGATTCGTATCGAAAAAGTCATAGATAAGCGTGATTTTAAGTCATTTATTGACTTCCCATCCTCCCTATTCCAGGGCGACCCTAACTGGATCGATCCGCTTTATTTAGAGCGTGAAGAACATCTTTCCAAGAAAAATCCGGGCACCGAACATATTGAATGGCAGGCCTGGGTCGCCAAAAAAGACGATAAAGTTGTCGGTCGTATAACTGCGCAAATCGATACTTTGCACCGAGAACTTTATGGTCAGGATACCGGCCACTTTGGAATGATTGACGGCATTGAAGATCCTGAAGTCTTCAGCGCGTTGTTTGCCGCCGCTGAAGAGTGGTTGAAGTCCAAAGGCGCGACCAAAATCACCGGACCGTTTAGTCTCAATATCAACCAGGAAAGCGGCCTGCTTATCGACGGCTTCGATACCCCACCTTCCGCGATGATGACCCACGGCAAGCCTTATTACGGCGAACTGGTCGAGCAGCAGGGATATACCCAAGGCATCGACCTGCTGGCGTATTGGATGAAGCGCACCGATTTACATTTTACTCCATCATTGAACAAGATGATGGCGAACGTGCGTAAAAAGGTGACTATTCGTCAGGTAAACCGCAAGAATTTCAATCAGGAAATGCAGGTCCTGCGCGAAATCTTCAACTCCGGTTGGCAGAATAACTGGGGCTTCGTACCGTTTACCGAGCACGAGTTTTCCACCATGGGCGATCAGTTAAAGTACCTGGTGCCTGATGACCTGATTTACATCGCCGAAATCGACGGCGCTCCGGTTGCCTTTATTGTTGGCCTGCCAAACATTAACGAGGCTATCACCGGTTTAAAAGGCAAACTGCTGCCCTTCGGCTGGGCCAAGCTGTTATGGCGCCTGAAAGTCAGCGGCACGCGTACTGCCCGAGTGCCGCTGATGGGCGTTCGTCAGGAGCACCACTTCAGCCGCATGGGGCCAATTATCGCACTGCTGTTAATCGAAGCGTTACACGATCCCTTCCAGCGTCGCAAAATTGAAGCACTGGAAATGTCCTGGATCCTGGAAACCAATACCGGCATGCGCACCATTCTTGAGAAAATCGGCGCTGTCCCTTATAAACGTTATCGTTTGTATGAAAAGCAGCTTTAACGCTGGCTGAGCGCCGTGGCCACGCAGTTTCAGAAGTCATTTAGAGCGTAAATTTACCGTCTGCCCGGTCTTTGACTGGGCAGTTTTGGCTTATCCAAAGTCAATGCTGCCCGCTGAGCGAGCTTTCGACAGATTTGCGTCTTTGTTTACGATTATTAAAATTAGAATACCCAAACCGCTTATTAGTTGAGAAACTATTGATCACTTTGGTTGTTAGATGAGCAAATATTGATGGCATTAGAAAAAAAGAAAGGGATCAAACGATTAATAAGCAGTATAAGTAATTCCCTGGATGGCCTGGTTAACGCTTTGTTAACTGAAAGTGCGTTTCGTGAGTTGTTTATCATTAGCTCCATATTTGTGGTTATCGCGTTGTTTGTCGATGTCACCAAGGTTGAACGAGTGATTCTGATTTCCAGCTGCCTGTTTCTGCTGGTCGTTGAGTTGCTGAATACCGCTATTGAAACCGCGATTGACCGTATTTCATTAGAGATCCACCCGTTATCCAAGCGAGCCAAAGATATTGGCGGGGCGGCACAGCTCGTCGCCATCATAATGACTATCATCATTTGGTTGACGATTTTGCTTTAACTGATGGATAAAAAAAGGGCATTCAACCCGGGTTGAACGCCCTTTTTTTTTGAAGATAAGCTTACGCCGGCTGTTTGCTCGCGACTTCTTGCTTGCGCTTGGAAGCGACCGCCACTGCGGTGACCGCATCCATCGCCTTGGCCAGCACCTCGTTGTAGGGGGCTCTGGAATCCAGATCCAGTATCCTGCTGCCGTTATAATTGAGCTTAACCATAATCTCAATTTTGTCCTGCAGCTCTTGATAACTGTGATCGGGTTTGCGCGAAAAGGCGGTATCCGCGTCGATATCTAGGCGAATAATCAGTTCAGGCCGCAATAGTGACATTTGTTCATAGAGCTTATTCTCACGAGCCGCCAGGCGCGTCATCAGCCAGCCGGTAACGCGTGATAAGCCAATGCCGGGTCCGTCGTAGTGAAAACCTGAAATCTCAGCCTGCGGATAACGATCGGCAATCACCAATACGCCGCTCTGCGCCAGCTGCTGCGCCTTGCGTAAATTACCCATCCGCCAGAACGACAGGGCGTACATGATCAAGGCTGCATACAGCGCGGGCGCCTTGCTGCTCATGCTTTGGGTCTTGGAGGACTTGGTTGCCAGGCGACGTTCCAGCCATACGCCAATGATGGGCAGGCGTTTGATCTTATCGCCATCCTCACCGGAGATGGTGCCCATATAGCGGCGTTCGGTCACGAAATGCTGTTGCAGGTTTTTGACCAGATCTGCCGTCAGCGTGGACTTTCCGGTGCCATCGCAGCCGACTACGGCAACAAAACCTGTCATGGTGGTCGGGGACGGTTGGCTTGGTGTATGTGCTCTATCTGTTTGCATTGACTTTAGTATTAAAAGGCAACCGCGAGTCGCAACTCGCAATCACGAAAGAGAGGATCAACCGCATTTAACGATTCATCGAGGATCTTGCTTGCCGGCTCGCGACCGTCTAAGTCGAGGATAGTGGCGCCATTAAAAGTAAGACCGGGTATGACCTTAATCTTTTCACGCAGCGCTTCGAGCTTGTGATCCGGTTTGCGTGCATGCGCCGTTTGTTCATCGATATCAAGGCGGATCAACAACAGGGGAGGGTATGACGCCATCCACTGGTACATTTTTTGCTCACGCTTTCTCAGCGTCCGCAACCAAAGATTACCGCCTGAACCCTTCGCCAACTGTGGACCATCGAAGCGGAACCCGGCCACTTCGGCCTGCGGGTAGCGATCGGTCACCAGCAAATGTCCCTGCTGGCTCTTCTTCAGCATCTTACGGAACTTAAAGGTTCGCCAGCATGAAAGTAAGTAGATCACCAGCGCGGTAACATTGCCCGGCAGAGCCGTAGGGCGGTCATTGACGCGATCGGACTTTTTCAGCAAATAGCGACCAAAGGGAGCACCAATAATAGGCAGTTCGCTGATCCACTCGCCGATACGTCCAGACGATTGTCCGAGGTAGATCAACTGCGCTGAAAGTTGCGGTGGAAGCTGTTCTACCAGGCTGGTTGCTAACGTCGATTTACCTGAACCATCGCAGCCCGTTATTGCTATCACACGCACAGGAGGATGATTAGCAATGGGATTAATCGGTTGACTCACATCAAAAACCTAAATTTTAAAAAAAACTATTCTATGCTAATCCACCTGCCCTTCAAAATATTTTTTCACCCTCTCGTTAGCTATAAGAGCTACCTTCGGCGACATCCCCTGCAACAAATGATATATTATTGGAATATATTCAGAAGAGATTATTGTTATGCACTCTAAGCTTCCACCGCTAATATCGGTTATTGGCAGCGATGGTTCTGGTAAATCCACAGTCTGTGAACACCTTATTAGCTGTATCGAAAAATATGGTCCTGCCGCCATGGTTCATTTGGGCAAACAGGCGGGTAACGTAGAGCGCGTTGTCGTCAAGTTCCCGTTCATGGGGCGTTTTCTGAAAAAGAAAATTGATAAAAATAAGATCAAGGTTGATAAGGCCTCGCTTACCCCGGCCGCCGCGACGGTGATAATGGTGTTCGTGATCCGCAGGCTGCTGCGTTTCCGCCGCATGCTGGCGTTGCGCCAACAGGGAAAAATCATCTTGTCTGACCGTTTCCCACAGGTTGAAATCCCAAGCGCTTTTGATGGCCCGACCATTCCTAAAAAGGTACAGGGTAATCGTTTCGTTCAGTGGATTGCGCGTAAAGAATGGGCCGCTTTCGAATGGATGAGCCAGCAAAAGCCGGACCTGGTGATCAAGCTCAATGTGGATCTTGACGTGGCTTTCGCTCGTAAACCCGATCACAGCCGCGACTCTCTGGCAAGAAAAGTGGCCATCGTGCCGCTGTTGACCTTCCCAGGTTCAGAAGTGGTCAGCATCGACGCTAACCTGCCGCTTGAAGAAGTGCTTACCAAAGCTGAATCAGCCGTGGCTACCTTCATGGAATCCCGCGGTTACAGCTACGTTGCCGAAGGCCAACCGGTCGCTTCACGCTAGTTATTCATTGTAAAGCCGTTAGCTGTAAATAAGTTCCAAATGACTCGGGGTGCCCTTCTTCGTGAAGGCTGAGAAATACCCGTATTACCTGATCTGGATAATGCCAGCGTAGGGAAGTCGTGGTATCCCCCTCCGGAACCCCTTCTCGACTGCCGGTGGGGAAGTTTATGAATACACTACCTGCTATTTTTCCCGGCGCTAAGGCCGCTGCTGCCTTAGCGCAACTTCGCCAGGCCTCACCTCTGGTGCACTGCATCACCAATGACGTGGTGCAGTCGATTACCGCCAACGTGCTGCTGGCACTCGGCGCATCCCCGGCTATGGTAATTGACCCTCGCGAAGCCGCGCAGTTCAGCGCCATCGCCAGCGCCTTGCTGGTGAATGTTGGCACGCTGACCGCCTCTCGCGCCGAATCGATGCTTGCCGCCATCCATGCCGCCAATGCGGCGGGTAAACCCTGGGTATTGGATCCGGTGGCGGTCGGTGCACTCGGTTGGCGTACCGAGTTTTGTCAGCAAATTATCAAGCTCACTCCCGCCGCTATTCGCGGTAACGCCTCTGAAATCATGGCGCTAAGCGGCCTTGCCGCCTCCGGACGCGGCGTCGACACTAGCGACACCTCGTTAGCGGCCCTGCCCGCGGCGCAACGTTTGGCGCGCGAGACGGGCGCACTGGTTGCGGTCACCGGTGAAATCGATTACGTTTGCGACGGTGAACAGGCCTGGGCGATCCCCGGCGGCGATCCGCTGATGACCCGAGTGGTCGGCACCGGCTGTGCTCTGTCGGCGGTGGTGGCGGCTTTTGCTTCGTTGCCAGGAGACCGGCTTGCCAACGTGGCGGCGGCCTGCCGGGTGATGTCCTGCGCCGGTGAGTTAGCCAGCCGCGAGGCTAAAGGACCGGGCAGTTTCTTACCGGCTTTCCTTGACAGGCTTTATACCCTCAACGCGGCGCAGCTTGTTTCTGAAAACCATAGCGGAGGTTCTCTATGAGCAGGCGGATCAACGCGCTTACCATTGCCGGAACCGATCCGAGCGGTGGGGCGGGCATTCAGGCAGACCTGAAAACCTTCTCCGCGCTGGAGGCCTATGGCACCAGCGTTATTACCGCGCTGGTGGCGCAAAATACCCGCGGCGTGCAGTCGGTTTATCATATCGATCCGAATTTTGTGGGTGCGCAGCTCGATTCAGTATTAGGCGATGTGCGCATCGACAGCGCCAAGATTGGCATGCTGGCCAATACTGCGGTGGTGGAAGTGGTGGCCGAGCGCTTGCGCTATTATCGCACGCTACATAAGGCTCCCGCTTACGTGGTACTGGACACGGTGATGCTGGCCAAGAGTGGCGATCCGCTGCTCACGCCAGACGCTGTCGATGCGCTGCGTAAATGGCTGCTGCCGCAGGTATCATTAATCACGCCCAACCTACCCGAGGCTGCGGCGCTGCTGGGCTGTGAAATGGCCACCGACGAGCGCGAAATGTGCCGCCAGGGCGACGCGCTGCTGGCGCTGGGCTGTGAGGCGGTGCTGATGAAGGGCGGGCACCTAAGCGACAGCGAAAGCCCGGACTGGTTAATGACCGCCGACTATCGTCAACGTTTTACCGCACCTCGCGTTCAAACGCGTCATACCCACGGCACCGGCTGTACGCTCAGCGCCGCGCTGGCCGCTATCAGGCCAAGAAAGGCCAACTGGGTGGATACCGTCAGCGCCGCCAAGGATTATCTGCAGCAGGCACTGCAACAGGCCGATTCGCTGGAGATTGGCGAGGGCATTGGTCCAGTGCACCACTTTCACCGCTGGTGGTAAGGTAACGTCACCGGCAGGCGCGCTTAGCGCCTTGCCCGCTCGGTGAGCGCTGAGGGGAGAGTTATTCAAGCAGCGGGCAGTTGGACGGCAGGCGCGTTTAGCGCCTTGCCCGCTCGGTGAGAGCTGTGGGGAGAGTTATGCCAGCAGCGGGCAGTTTGGCGGCAGGCGGCACTGCAGCGCGTTGGCAATGACATCGATACGAAAATGCTTGCCACTCAGCGGTTCGCCGTCGAGGTTAAAGGTCATTTCATGCGGAGCATTAATTTCCAACCAAGGGGTGGAGGTCGAGAGAATATTTTTATTCTCTTCACCATCGAGCAGGCTGCGCAAGAAGGAGGGCAACAGCTCTTCGGAAGTCAGCAGGCGCAGCTGCAATAGCCCGTCGTTAATTAAGGCATCGGGGCAGATCTCTTGACCGCCACCGGCCTGGCGACCGTTGCCTATGCCGATCACCAGCGCATTGCCCTGCCAGGCAAAGCCTTCGCCGGTAATTTCACAGCTGTCGGCCTTCAGCGTATCCATGCGCAATAATCCATGGATAAAATAAGACACGCCGCCCAGGGCGGATTTTAGTTTTTCTGGCGTTTCAGTGGTGATACGCGTGCCGAAACCGCCCGTGGCCATATTAATGAAATAGCGATGGTCATTGACGCAGGCCAGGTCGATATCCACCGCACGCCCCTCGACGGCCAAAGATAACGCCAGATCGATCTCCAGTGGAATACCACAGCTGGTGGCGAAATCATTGGCGGTGCCCAGTGGAACAATGCCCAGCGCGGGCCGCGCAGTAGCCGCATGGCGGGCTAATGCGGTGGCGACCTCATTAATAGTGCCGTCACCGCCGCAGGCTATCACGGTTTCCACGCCGAGTTCGATGGCTTCTGCAACGTATCTGGCGGCGTCGCCGTGTTCCCAGGTGACGCGAACGGCAAGGCTTACGCCCTCGGCTCGCCGGTTGCACACGGCTTCACGCAACGCCGGGTTGCCGGCCCCTTTTCCATTAATAATCAGCAATGCCTGAGTTTCTTCGTTCATTGCATCCTCCATATTTGCCGCAGCCTAGGGCTTTAAAATAAATGATTTAGGGGGGCAATAGCCATAGGAATTTTCAAGGAAAAATCAGTACTAAAATTGCGACTGGTCGATATTAAGGCGGCACTTGGCCAAGTGAGAACGCATTAATAGGCTTTATTGCTAATGAGAATTTTTTGACCCGTCGGCTGAATAATTAGAGCGGGATTTAGCGCTAGAATAATTAACCTCAAAGCCGATTTGATGTAGCGAGACTCTTGGCAAAAATAGCAGACGGGCAGGGGAAGGGCCGGGTGGTAATTAGAAAAAAATAGATTAATTGATGGATAAAATAATGCCAGCTCAGGGTGTACGAGCCGGCAAATAGGTGGTGACGATTAATTATACGATTTTTATCCATTCGGTTTCTTGCTGCAGGAGGAATATTATCTAAAAATCTCGCGACGATATGTGATCAAATTCTGATTTTAGAACATTCAACATCAATAAACTGCGTAATAATCACGGGGTTTATTGAGAGAGAGAGAGAGAGAGAGAGGAAGGAAGGAGAGAGAGAGAGAGAGAGAGAGAGGAAGGAGAGAGAGAGAGAGAGAGAGAGAGAGAGAGC
>CAVUKG010000017.1:0-78763 GCA_963742005.1 uncultured Gammaproteobacteria bacterium
GCGGATCTGACTTATGCACCTCTGGCAGAAATGGAAACGGGTGCCATCGATCGCATGTTGGCCGGTAAATTCTGGGGTCCAATCAACCTGGTAAAATATGGTCTGAAAAATATCAAACAGGGCGGTTCTGTGGTGCTGTTCTCAGGCCTGGCCGCTGACCGTCCAGCTGCGGGTACCTCAATGGTTTCTGCGCTGAATGCGGGCGTTGAAGGTCTGGTGCGTGCATTAGCGGTTGAGTTGGCGCCGATCCGTTTCAACGGCATTTCTCCGGGCGTGGTTGATACCGAAGGTTGGGCATTTATGCCTGAAGAAGACCGCAAAGGTTTCTTTGCTAGTCTGGAGCAGTCACTGCCCGCGCGTAAAGTGGGCGCGCCTGCGGATCTGGCCGATGCGACCCTGTTTGCCCTGGTGAACCCGTACTTGAACGGTGAAATTATTCACGTTAACGGCGGCGGCAGCCTGATGTAATTCCTCTGTGATGAGAGAATAATAATTATTCTCATTGCAAAATAAACATGGGATGATAGGATTGATTCCCATGTTTTTCCTTGCTCTGGTGTAAAATGAGTACACAACACGACGTAGCTTCCCTGCATTCCGATTCCCACTCTGTCTCAACGACGGTTTCTTCATTCTGGGTGTTATTCTCTGTCGGTCTGCTCTATATTTCTTTCGGCGTCTGCTTTGGCCTGCTGGAGTACAGCGTTCCGCCAATCCTGATGACCCGCGGCGTTAATCTGCAGTCTATGGGCTGGGTTATCGCGCTCTACATTCCTTTTGGCTTAACCTTCCTGTGGGCCCCGATTATCGATAGTCGCCCTTTGCCGTGGCTCAGTTATCGCATCGGCTGGATTGCCCTGTGTCAGATTATCAGCTCATTGCTGCTGATTGTCGTTGCCTTCGGAGCCAATCTTCCGGCTGCCGGCCTGTTTACCCTGGGGCTGATGATTTGTTTCGCCGTCGCCACGATGGATCTGGCGCTTGACGCGCTGGCGGTGGATATCATTGGCAGTCGATACCGCGCAATTGCCGCTGCATTAAAGGTCGGCGCGCTGGCACTCGGCGGATTTATCGGTGGCGGTGTGCTGCTTGGCATGTTTGGCCATCTGGGTTGGCAAGGAGTGTTCCTGGTCACGGCGGCGCTGCCGATATTAACTATCTTGCCGGTGCTGACGCTGACCCGTGCTGATAAGCCTCGCGCAGCTGTGGCAGCCAAGGCCAGTATTATGGCCACCGTTCGCCGTCCTGGCGCACTAAAACAGTTGGGAATGCTCTCCGTTACCACTACCGCCATCATCGCGCTATTTTACTTCCAGCGTCCGATCCTGGTGAAGATGGGCGTACCTTTAGAGCATATTGGCTGGACCCTGGGGACCTTATCCCCGGTGCTGAACACCCTGGCGGCGGTGATAATTCTGCCTTTGCTGGCCAGATTCTCTCCGGTGAAAACCCTGTTCTTGCTGGTGGCCATTTCGGGCGTCGCCGCGCTCGGCACCGTGGTGAGTATCGATAGCCATCAAACAGACGCGGTAATCTTTTGGGCGATCTTACAGGGCATGGCCTGCAGTGCATTATCGGTGATTATCTATGCGCTGATTTTGAAATGGGCGGCCACCGACCAGTCGGCGACGGATTATGCCGTGCTGTGTGGCGGTAGCCGCTTATTGGTTACGCTGATCCTGATGGCGGTGCCGACACTGTTGAACCACCTTAGCTGGGGTCTGTTCTACCTCTGTTGCATGGCAATACTGGTGATTTTTAGCCTGCTGTTGAAGCGTGATGTAAGCAGAATCGCCCGATAAGGTCTTTAATCCTAAGGCGATAATACTAAAAAGCGGCGGCATCCTTGAAGATGCCGCCGCTTTTTTTAGCATTTGCCGAGTGCTTAGAATCTAAAGGTCGCGGTGGCGGTCACCTGACGTTCGGCTCCCCAATAGCAGGCGTAGCTTGCAAAACAGCTCGAGACATACTTTTTATTGAACAGGTTATTCACGTTAATCGCCAGGCTTGAACCCGGCATCCCCACGCGTGCCAGGTCGTATTTAATCGCCCCATCCCAAACGGTGTAAGGATCGACCTTAAAGGTGTTAGCGTTATCGCCGTAGCTGGAGCCCACGTAGCGAACGCCGGCACCCAAGGTTAAACCGCTCAGCGCCGTCTCATAGAAAGTGTAATCACTCCACAGCGAGGCCATGTACTTAGGGATCTCGTACGGCGTGTTGCCTTTATAGTCGTTGTCTTTGGTGTATTTTGCATCGGTGTAAGTGAAGGACGCCAGCAGGTTGATGTTCTCATTTACCGCCGCCTTGGTCTCAAACTCTACCCCGCGTGAGCGTATCTCACCGCTCTGAATGGAGAACAGCGCATGGTCGGGATCGGTGCTGAGATTCTTGTCCTTGGTCAACTGATAAACGGCGAGACTGCCGCTGATAAGCGCATTATTGGGTGCGTATTTAATCCCGGTTTCATACTGTTTGGCGCGCGAAGCCTGGAAGGTATTGCCGTTGAAATCGGTGCCGCTGGTGGGTTCGAAAGATTCACTGTAGCTGGCATAGGGCGCGAGACCGTTATCGAACAAATAATTCAGGCCCCCACGCCAGGTAAACTCACCGTCTTTTTGTTTTGACACGCTGTTGTCATTGAGGCGATTGGTGCTCTCGGTGGTGGCCCAGTCATAGCGGCCACCGAGGGTTAATAGCCATTTGTTCCACTGTGCCTGATCCTGAGCGTAAAGGCCGGTCTGCTCCTGGCGATCGAGCAGGCTGGCATTGCCGGTATAGGTTACGCTTTTATTGCCGTACTGCGGGTTTATCAGGCTGAGGTCAGAGGCTGTGCCGTAGCGATATTTCAGGTCGTTGCGCAGGCGTTGGTAATCGAGGCCGAACAGCGTGGTATGGCTAACCGCGCCAGTGGCATATTTTGCCTGCAGTTGGCTATCGACCGCAAAAGTTGAAAGGTGCTCTTTAGAGTCCATCACCCCGCGAGTGAGTTGAGACGCGTCGGTGGCTGAAACACCCGAGCCATAGATACTGCGATAGTCGGTATCCACCGTGCCATAGTGCAGATTTTGGCGCACCGTCCAGACATCATTAAAGGCGTGGTCGAAAGAATAACCGACTATTTTTTGCTTACGTGAGATGTTGTTATACCCCGGTTCGCCGTCGTTAAAGCTTCTTGGCAGTTTACCGTTAACGCCGTTTTGCACCGTGCCTTCTTTCGGTAACCAACCGTAGTAACCCATATCAGGCTGGTCGGTGAAATTACTCAAAAAGGTCAAGGTGGTGCGGTCGTCCGGATGCCAGCTAAAGGCGGGAGCGATAGAATAACTTTTTGACTGTTCGCCCGTTTGCTGCTGGTTGGTGTCGCGCGCCACGCCGGTTAGGCGATAGGTGTATCTGTCGTCATCATTAATATCACCGCCAAAGTCGAAACCGGTCTGGTAAAGGTTATCACTGCCCATTTTGAACTGAACTTCGTGAATAGTCTCGGCGGTTGGGCGCTTGCTGATGAGCGAGATAATGCCGCCGGGATTACTTTTGCCGTACAGTACCGAGACCGGGCCGCGCATCAGCTCGGCGCGCTCCAACAGGTAAGGGTCTATCTGAAACTCGGAATAGTTGTCGCCCGGCAGTCGTAAACCGTCGAGATACACGTTGGTGCCAATCTGGCTAAAGCCGCGAATGTTGACCGAGTCATAGGCGTTGGACGAGCCGCGGTTGTCTACCATCACGCCGGGCGTATAGCTGAAGGCGTCTTTCACCGAGGCTGGTTGTAGCAGGTCCATTTGCTCGCGGGTTACCACCGAGATTGACTGCGGCGTCTTCACCAGCGGGGTATCGGTCTTAGTACCGGTCGCGCTCTGTTTGGCTACGTAGGAGCCGACCGGACCCCAGGCACTTTCCTGCGCCACGTCCGCGGCGTTGGCGGACACGGTGATGGTGTCGTCAGGCTGTTGGGTTAACGATTTTTCGGCGGATATTGCTGAAAAGGATAACGAAGCCAGAGCGGAAGCGATCAGCAGAGCAAGCGGCCTGGGTGCAAAAACGGCATGTCTTGAGGTCATTTTTTGGTCTCAACCAGAAATCAAACAAAGGAAGTAAAGTCGGTTTATACTGAGTGGGTAAATCCTATCATCCTATGTTTCTAAATGACAATGATAATCATTAACTTTCATCATTATTTTTACGGGGAGTCCTTTTTATGAAATTCGCGACCTTACAGCAGCACAATGAGGCCAGTTTTGTGGCCCTGATTGACGACGGCAAACAGCGTTACTGGCCGGTGGCGGAACTGGTTTCAGGCTTTACAGGGGGAATGAGTGAGTTGATTGAGGGCTGGGATACGCTAAAACCGCAGATCAAACCCGTGACCGAAGGTTATGCGCTTGAGAAAACTCGCATCGATGTGCCGTTACGGGCCAGGCGCAACGTATTTTGCGTGGGCAAGAATTATCACCAACACGCCGCAGAGTTCAGCAAGTCTGGCTTCGACCACAGCGCCAAAGAGGGTGAGGTTGCCCCTGAGTTCGCGGTGGTATTTACTAAAACACCTGAAACCTTGATCGCCCATCGAACGGCTATCCCTCTGCATGCCAACGTTACCCATCAGCTCGACTATGAGGCGGAACTGGCGGTGATTATTGGTAAAGCCGGAAAGGGGATTGCCAAAGCGGACGCGCTGCAACACGTGTGGGGATACACCATTATCAACGATGTGACCGCCCGCGATCTGCAAAAAAATCATCGTCAGTGGTTTATCGGGAAATCACTCGACGGACTGGGACCGATCGGACCCTGGATCGCGACCGCCGATGATGTCGATTTATCCTCAGCAAAAATCCAGTGCTGGGTCAATGGCGAGCTGCGTCAAAACGCTAACCTTGGGGAATTGGTGTTTGATGTGCCCACACTAATCGAAACGCTGTCTGCCGGTATGGAGCTGAAGCCCGGCGATATTATTGCTACCGGAACGCCAGCAGGCGTCGGCATAGGCTTCACGCCCGCCAGGTTTTTACAGGCTGGAGATGCGATACGCATCGAGATTGCTGGAATAGGCGTGCTTGAGAATGAGGTCGGGCAGTAACGCCTGCCGCAGAGTAACCTGGGTACATTTCTCCTTATGGACTCGTTGGTTGACATGGCCGCCACAGCGGGCGGCCGATTAACTCAAATTAGTCGAAGTTTGGTCTCAACTGCAACACCAATGATTTCATAGTCATCCTTGATGACAAACATTGGCCATGCGGGATTCAGGCCTTTGAGGTATTTTTCCCCCGCGTCCACCACGTATTTCTTAAACGTTGCCTCTTCGGCTCCGCCTAACTTGGCAATCACCAGATCTCCGCTTACCGCCTCGCGACAGGTGTCGAAAAGGGTGTAGGTCCCCTCTGGAATACTGAGGCCCAGCGGTGCAGTCATCGAGTCATTGTTAACTCGCGTCCAGAAGCCATCGCCCTGCAGCGGTGCATCGGATTCGAACCACAGATCGATGTTAGTCAAGGCATTAACGTCCAGCGGTTTTTCGAGGTTGGCCGCCTGAGCATGCGTCAACACCGGATACCTGATGCACAGCGTATTGGGCTGGATTTCTGAGTCAACCTTGTCGAAATCAATGCCATACATTAAGTGGGTGGGCGAGCAGTTGAGGGCAAAACTCAGAGAAATGAGGTTGCCGCCTTTTGGCTCGCTTTCCGAGTTTTCCCACTGAGAAATCGTGACATGAGACACACGCAATAGCTTGGCAAGATCCCTTTGCGTGAGTTGTAGCCCTTTCCTTAGTGCTTGAATACGATCGCCAATTGACCCGTCAATAATAAAACGCCCCGCCATTATGTCTCGTTGTTTCTTATCCATCTTCCAATCTCACGTAGGTTAACTATTCTGATGACCCTTCTAAGCCTTGCTACAGTAAAAAATAATAAGACGACATAGAGTTATATCAAATATATTGCGGAAAAAGTGTGTTTTAAAAGCTTTTTTCACCCTATATTTTCGTTTGGTATGAGAATAGTTAAGCATTAATGCTACATGAGTAACCTGGTAGAGGCATGTGTTCGTGGGTGTAAGGTGTAAATGTTAATAAATTCAGCAAGATGGTTAAGTTGTGACCGCATTTTCGGTCTAAAAACATCATTAAATTTAAACCATCAAACTTTTTTTTAACATTGGCCAAGGTCATTTTTAAAAAAAGAGTTGAAAGCTCCTTGTTAAAAACTCCCACGATCCTTGTTGGCACTTTTTAACGATCTGTATGAGGTTATCTGCCAGATTGGGCAGCGATAACTCATCACTGAAAATAAGGCCAGCGGGTAAAAAATTTTACCCATTTTTAATCATCAGTTTTAGAGGATGAAAATAATTGAATAGGAGGCAAATTATTATTCTCCGCCCCGTCTGGATAGGCGGTTTCTAACCAGTGCTTTTTTTCTGCTGCATGATTATCCGCAATAAAAAAGCCCTGTAATCCACGACGGACCTCGTTGATGGCCCGCGCTTTAGCCCCATCTGCCTCATTTTCAGCCATCAGTTCCAGCTGTAATAAAAGCGCGTGGAGGGTGACTTTTTCCCGATTGAAGATAAGGTTTAGGGTGGCTTCACCCACCAGGCTATTCCCCTTCACTTCATTAGAAATAATCATTGTTGCCTCCAAATCTATTCAAGTTTCTAAACTTCAACAACGACGTCATTATAGTATGGAACTCCTGATAAATTACAGTGTTATGCAATCATAAAATGGTAAATTCTAGGTAATATAATATTGCAGTCAGCAATAATTTCTTTTAAATCCTTTTCAATCAACTACTTAGATGTTGTTAGTTTGATAAATTTTGCTTATCTATAAATATTATTTTGTTCCGCTTAGATTTGTTAACTTAACTTAACGCAGTGCGTAAATAACAGTCACTATTATTCATGGCAACGATGTTTGACTATTTTGTTATTATTGAACATCTGTTGTTTGCGCTAATTTAGAGTTAAACTAACAGGGAACGACAAAAAGGAGGGGTAGGAAAATTGAACGATGAAAAAACAGCAATTTCGGAGGATGTCCAGGCTGTTATAGGTCGTGTAGTTTCATCATTGATTATCGCCGGCAAACCGATTTATCTTCAGGAAATTGCCGCTCTGCTTATGCTGCAGGCAAATGAAACCACGGAACCCGATCTCAAAAAACACTGCCTCGATGCTCTACGACTGATTGCCGATAAAATGAACTGAACTTCATGGGTGACCCCGATCTTATTATCAGCAACCAGCGTGTAGTCGAAGGGCAGTGGCAATAATTCGTCAGTGATAGAAATTTCTCACCGAACTTTTTTGTTAGCTTTACTTTGTCTACCTGCGTTATCGGCTCCCTAATCTTCCCGCTTCCACACCGGCAACCTGCCCACGGTTTTGCCGCAAAGCCTTGATCATAGACTATGATTAATTTTTGACTTCAAACTTTTGAGTCCAAACTTTTGACTTCAAACCTCTAATACTACACTTCAAACTTCTGCAAGTTGCAGTTTGCATTGGCGGCGCGGTGGCGGCTAATGCCACTCCGACTTCATTTTTGGCTTAAGCGAGGCTTTTGAATGGGATCCAAATCATTTCACAAAAGTTGGGGTGCCGAATTTATCGACGCCAACGCGGTGCGCTTTCGTGTATGGGCGACCGGGCAGAGTAGGGTAACGCTCAGGCTGGGGAACCTGGATGCGGAAATGAAACCGGTTGGTGAAGGGTGGTTTGAGCAGGTAGTCAGTTCGGTCAAGGCCGGAGCGGCGTACAATTTTCTACTTGCCGACGGCACGGTGATCCCAGACCCGGCCTCGCGCGCGCAAATGGCCGAGGTTAATGGTCCGTCGCTGGTTATCGATCCCGAAAGCTATCAATGGCAGCACGGCGAATGGCGAGGCCGTGACTGGGCAGAAACGGTAGTCTATGAAATGCATATCGGCACCTTTACCCCTGAAGGCACTTTCCGGGCGGCGATGGAGAAATTGCCCTACCTGGCCGAGCTGGGTGTCACCATGCTGGAGGTCCTGCCTGTTTCACAGTTTGGCGGTGAACGCGGCTGGGGCTACGACGGTGTGCTGCTTTATGCCCCGCATTCTGCCTACGGCAGACCGGATGATTTCAAAGCCTTTATCGACACGGCCCACGGGTTAGGCCTTTCGGTGGTGCTCGACATCGTGCTTAATCATTTCGGCCCCGAGGGCAACTATTTACCCCTGCTGTCACCCGACTTCTTTCACAAGGAGCGTCTGACGCCGTGGGGAGCCGGCATTGCCTATGACGTGGAGGCCGCGCGTCGTTACATCAGTGAGGCACCGCTTTACTGGTTACAGGAATATAATCTCGATGGCCTGCGCTTCGATGCTATCGATCAGATAGAGGATCTCTCCCCGAAACACGTGCTGATCGAGATTGCCGAGAAAATTCGCGCCACCCTTACTGACCGGCCGATCCATCTGACCACCGAAGACAGCCGCAACGTAGTGTTCCTGCATCCGCGTAATGAGGACGGCTCTGCGCCGCTGTTTACCGGCGAATGGAACGACGATTTTCACAACGCGGTGCACGTTTTCGCCACCGGCGAGACTCAGGCCTATTATCAAGACTTCGCTAAACAGCCGGAAAAGCTGCTGGCGCGAACGTTAGCCGAAGGTTTTGCCTATCAGGGGGAAGTCTCTCAACAGAGCGGCAAACCGCGCGGCGTGCCCAGCGCGGGCCAGCCGCCGCTGTTTTTCGTGGATTTCATTCAAAACCATGACCAGATTGGCAATCGTGCGCAAGGGGAGCGGCTGATTGAATTGGCCGGTGCCGATCGCACCCGCGCCCTGCTCGCCACGCTGCTGCTGTCGCCGCACGTGCCGCTGCTGTTTATGGGCGAAGAATATGGCGAAAGCCATCCGTTCCTATTCTTCACCGATTTTCACGGCGATCTCGCTAAAGCGGTCCGTGAAGGCCGTGCAAAAGAGTTTCAGGGGCATGCCGGATTTGAAGGTGAAACGGTGGCCGATCCCAATGCCAAAAAAACCTTTGAAATGTCCAGGCTCGACTGGCAAAAACCGGACTCTGATGAAGGGAAACGTTGGTTGGATCTGACCCGCCAACTGCTGGCGCTGCGACGAGAGCATATCGTCCCCTTGCTCGCCAACGCGGGGGGCAACAGCGGTCGGGTAGTGGAGACCGCGGAGGGTTGGGTGGTGGTAAGTTGGACCTTCCCGCGCGGGACGCTGTCTATTGCCCTGAACATTGGCGAAACCACGCGCCCGCTGGCCGATTTGCCCGGCGAGACGCTTTTTGCCTGGCCTGACTCGGCAAACGATCGGGTACAAAATTCTATTATTGTTCGCCTGGCATCGGGGAATGCGCCATGAATATTCCAACCGCCACCTACCGTATTCAGTTTCGCAACGGCATGACCTTTGACCGCGCCGCGGAGCTGGTGCCTTATCTCAAGCGTCTGGGCATTAGTCATCTCTACGCTTCGCCCATTTTTACCGCCACCCGCCAATCGACTCACGGCTATGACGTTACCGACGCCAATGAGATTGAACCCGCCATCGGTGGCCGCGCCGGTTTTGATCGCCTGGTTGAAACGCTCCACGCTGCGGGACTCGGCCTGATCCTCGATATCGTGCCCAATCACATGGCCGCCTCGCTGGAGAATGCCTGGTGGCGTGATGTGATCGAGCACGGTAAACGCAGCGCCTACGCGGATCATTTTGACATTGACTGGTCACGCCGCCTGACGCTGCCGTTTCTTGGCGACACCTTTGAGGCGGTATTGGAAAAGGGTGAAATAACCATTCAGCCCGATCCGAAAACCGGTAAACCCACGCTGGCCTATTTTGACAACTTTTATCCTTTAGATCCCGAAAGCTGGCAGGGCCGCGAGGCGCAGGTGCTGGCCCTCAGTGACCCGGCGCAGATTGCCGAACTGCACCAACGCCAGCCGTGGCGGCTGATGTCGTGGCGTGATGCGCCGCGCGAACTGTCGTATCGCCGCTTTTTTGAGATTACCGGCCTGGCGGGCGTGCGGGTTGAACAGCGTAGTGTTTTCGACGATACCCATCGGCTGATCCTTGAATTAGTGCATTCTGGCGCGGTAGACGGGCTAAGGATCGATCACGTCGACGGGCTTGCCGACCCGGCAGGCTATCTCGAACTGCTGCGCCAGCAGGCAGGCAAGGATTGCTACCTCACTATCGAAAAGATCCTCGGTGAAGGTGAGCATATTGCAGCCGACTGGCCCATCTCGGGCACTACCGGTTACGAATTTATCGCCGCACTTTCCGATGCGCTGGTGGAGGGCAACAAAATCGATGGCCTCCGCGAGGCTTACGATCGGGTGGTCGGCCAGCCGGTGAAAATGGAGGACGAGCTGCGGGCGGCCAAGCTTTTGATGGTCGATCGCAATTTTGAGGGCGAATTTACCACCCTGTTGCGGCTCGCGGTGCAGATTGCTGAGCAAGAGCAAAAGACGCTGGCCGAGCCTCTCATCCGCCAGGCTCTGCGCGAGCTGCTGATTGCCTTCCCGGTTTACCGTACCTATGGCACCGCACAGGGCCTGCCGCCCGACGATCGGCGGCTGCTGCACGGTTTGGCCAAGGCCTTGCAAAACGGCGATCGCGCGGTCGACTCGCGGGCGCTGGATTTCCTGCTCGCGCTGATGGGCGGCGAGGTCTCGACGCTGGCCGCCAGCCAGGCGGCAATATTCCGCACCCGTTTCCAGCAGCTCACCGGGCCGCTGATGGCAAAATCGGTAGAGGACACGCTGTTCTTCCGCCACCATATGCTGTTGGCGTTAAATGAAGTCGGGGCGGAGCCGCTGCCGCGCGCTTTCTCGCCGCAGCGTTTCCATGACGAGATGCACACTCGCTTAGCGCGGCAGCCGGATGCAATTTCTACCACCTCGACCCACGATACCAAGCGCGGTGAAGACGCCCGCGCGCGACTGTATGCCTTGAGCGAGGCGCCGCAGCTGTGGGCCGAAAACGTCGCCCGCTGGCGCAGGATGAACCAGTCTGAGGTGTCGGTACTGGAAGACGGACCGGCGCCAAAACCCGCAGGGGCGTGGATGCTGTTTCAGGCGCTGGCGGGCGTTTGGCCCACCCTGCTTGAGCTACATGACGCGCCGGGGCTTAAACAGCTTGAAGAACGATTTTTGGCTTTTGTCGAAAAAGCGGTGCGCGAAGCCAAGCTGCGCACCGACTGGAGTGACAGCAACGAGGTGTTTGAAGAGGCGATTAGCGACTATATTCGTCACCTGTTTGCGGCGGATAATCGGGCCTTTCTGCAAGATTTCACCGTCGCGATACGGCCGTTTATCCGCGCCGGTCTGATTAATAGCCTGACGCAGACGGTGATCAAGCTTATGGCTCCGGGCGTACCTGACATTTATCAGGGCAGCGAGGCGTTAAACTTCAGCCTGGTCGACCCTGACAACCGCCGGGATCCGGATTTTGGCGCGCTGGAACGGCTGTTGGACGATTGGCATCCCTCGGCCATCAACACCGAGCAGGGCTGGCTTAGTGGGCAGGTGAAACAGCATGCCGTGGCGCAAGGCCTGCGTTTACGCCAGCACAAGCCGATGCTGTTTCGCTTTGGCGACTACCTGCCGCTCGCCGCCAGCGGTGCGGAGGCCGAGGGGGTGATAGCCTTTGCCCGCCGTCACGCAGGAGGACGCGGTGATTATTATCGCCCCGCGCCTGAGTTTTGACGCGCAGCAGGCGGATCTTGCCCCGCCGTCGATATCCGGCTGGGCCGACACCGCCATCGACCTTCCCGAAGCGCTGGCCGGTCGACGCTATCGGGATATTCTTAGCGGTCAGGAGTTTGCTGCTGGGCCACAGGTTCCTCCTCGACCACGCCGATCGCCGCGTGCCGCTAATCCTGAGCGCGGTTTAAACCCTGCTGCTACGGATTAATTTTTGGGTAAAGCCAAAATAAATCGGCTGCCCTGACCGGGTTGACTGTTAACCATCAGCCTTGCCGTCATGCAGTTCGGCAATGGTTTTTACTATCGCCAATCCGAGTCCGGTATTCTCGCCCGCCGTTCTCGAGGCGTCGACGCGGTAGAATCGGTCAAAGATCAGCGGTAGATGCGACTCATCGATGCCTTCGCCGCTGTCGCTTACGGTGAGATCAATGCGGGTCTTATCGCTGGTGGCCGTAAGTTCTACCCGGACCATTTTCTGGCGTGTGGCGAATAGCGTTAGAAAGCAGATTAGACAAGGCGCGCTGTAACAGCAGGGGATCGGCAAACAGCGCCGCGTCGCCGTGGCTGGAGAGGCTAATATTCCTTTCTTCGGCCAGCACATCGTAAAAAGCAATCAACCTGGCAAACTCATGTTCGCTGCTGAGCCACTCTTTGCTCAACACCTCGCGATGATTGTCGGCTCGCGCCAGGAACAGCATCGACGAAATCATCTTCGACAAGCGTTCACCCTCTTCGACGATTGACGCTAACGTTTCCTGATACACCGTGCTGCTGCGCTCCTTAGTTTGTGTCACGCTGGCGGCGGCAATCAGGTTATTGATGGGCGCGCGCAGCTCGTGGGCAATATCGGATGAAAAGCGGTTCAGCTGTTTAAAGGAGGTCTCGAGGCGGATCATCATTTGGTCGAAGGAACTGGCGAGGGCATTAAGCTCGTTGGGCCAGCGCTGGGTAGAAATTCGGGTATGTAAATCCTCGGCGTAGATATTGGCTATTTCGGCATTGATGGTTCTCAGCGGGGCCAGACCCCGGCGCGCCAGCCAGTAGCCCAGCGCGGCGAAGGCCAGGATCGCCAACGCCGCGAAGGCCTTCATATTGCGATAATAGTTTTCAATGATCTGATTATTTTTGGAAACGTTAAGCGCAGCCTGAACCACCCACTGTTGATTATTTTTCAACCTAAAACGGGTGGAAGTGATCAGATACTTCTCCGCTTTATCTCCGGCGTGATAACGCCACGAGCTGTAGCTGAAATTTTGCGTCGGCGCTAAGAAGTCGCTCTGCGGTACGCGCATATTTCGGCTTTGCGAATACACCTTACCGTCCGGGCTGATGATGCGCAGCGACAGCCTTTCCTGCAACGCGACAAACTCAAACAGCTCGGTCTGCCACGGTTCTTCTGTCGCCTGTTTATCGCTTATGCCCTGTCTTTGACTGACGATGGTGGCTATTTTTTCCTGAAACTGCATCGAACTGTGCAATTCCTGCTCGTCTTTCTGATTGAGCTGGGTGCGCATTGTGGAGTACAGCACCCCGGAAACACAGTATAAAACCAGCGCCATAGCGACGGAAAAATACAGCGTCAGGCGCAGGGTCATGGACAGATTACGCAGGGAGCCGATCATCCGCGCTGCTCCAAAACGTAGCCGGATCCGCGCAGGGTGTGCAGCAGCTTGGTGTCGAAAGCGTCGTCAATTTTGCTGCGCAGGCGGCGGATAGCGACGTCAATCACGTTAGTCTCAGGATCAAAGTTCATGTCCCAGACCTGCTCGGCCAGCACGGTGCGTGACACCACTTCGCCGGTGCGGCGCATCAGCAGGCTGAGCAGCAGAAACTCCTTTTGCGTCAGCACGATCTGCACACCGGCACGGATCACCCGGTGTTTAAGCAGGTCCAGGCTCAGATCACTGACTTGCAAAATGTTTTCTTCCGCCGACGTGGCAAAAGAAGACTGCCTGCGCAGAATAACCCGCGCCCTGGCTAACAGTTCGCTGAATGAAAACGGCTTTATTAAGTAGTCTTCAGCGCCCAATTCCAGTCCGCGAACGCGATCCTCGACCTCATCCATGGCGGTCAAAAACATAATCGGCGTTTGCTTACCGGCCTGGCGCGCCATCTCAATTACCTTCCAACCGTTGATGCCCGGCAGCATGACGTCGAGGATCACCAGATCGTAGTCGTTGGTCAGCAGATAGTGCAGACCGTCGACGCCGTTTTTGGCAACGTCGACCACAAAGTCGTTTTCCACTAGCCCTTTGGCGATATATTCCGCGGCCATTTTCTGGTCTTCAATCAGTAACAGTCTCATGCATCCTCTTTTTAGCAGTAAAACGGCTGAACCACAGATACACCACCGGCGTGGTAAACAGCGTTAGTGCCTGGGAGACGATAAGCCCGCCGACAATCGCCACTCCAAGCGGCTGACGCAGTTCGGCACCGGCACCGGAACCCAATGCCAGGGGCACCGCGCCCAAAAGGGCCGCCATCGTGGTCATCATAATCGGGCGAAAGCGTAGCAGGCAGCCCTGACGAATGGCTTCCTGCGGCGACATACCCTCATCGCGCTCGGCCGCCAGCGCAAAGTCGACCATCATTATCGCGTTCTTTTTCACAATGCCGACCAGCAGTAGGATGCCTATCATACCCATGATCGACAGATCCTGACCGGTTATCATCAGCGCCGCCAGCGCGCCAATACCGGCCGAAGGCAGAGTAGAGATAATGGTCAACGGATGGATGGCGTTTTCATACAACACGCCGAGCAGGATATACACCGCCAGGATCGCCGACAGGATAAGCCAGGGCTGAGACTTGAGCGAGCTCTGGAACGACTGGGCAGCACCCTGGAAGCTGGCGTTGATGTCATCCGGCAGCCCGGCCTGCAGAGTGGCATTCTGAATCGCGCTCACCGCGTTACCTAGCGACTGACCCGCCGTCAGGTTAAACGACAGCGTTACCGCCGGGAACGGCCCCTGATGGTTAACGGTAATCGGCGCCAGGCTGTGGGTGAAATGGCCCAGCACGCTCATGGAAACCAAATTGGCATGCAGGCTCGAACGCACATAAAGATGCTGCAGGCTGTCGGCATTTTCCTGCCAGCGCGGGTCTAGCTCAAGGATCACGTGGTCCTGATCGATTTGCGTATACATAGTGGCAATCTGACGCTGTCCGAAAGAGTCGTACAGCACGTTGTCGATATCCTGGGCGCTCACGCCGAGGCGTGATGCCACCTGGCGGTCGATCACCAGCGTGGTTTGCGGCGCCAGCGCCTGCTGATCGGAAGTCACGTCGGTCAACATTGGCAGCTGTTTAAGCTTGGCCAGCAAAATTCCCGACCAGTGGCTCAGCTCGGTGCTGTCGGCCGATTGCAAGGTATATTGATACTGGGTCTTGCTGACGCGGGCGCCAATCTGAATGTCCTGCTGCGCCTGCATGTAGAGCACCACGCCCGGCACGCTTTTGGTCTTTTTATTCAGTCGGGCAATCACCGTTGCCGCGTTATCGCTGCGCTGTGAAAACGGCTTGAGGCTGATGATAACGTGTCCCTGACTCAGCGTCGGATTCGCCCCAACCCAGTAACGGACATTTTGCACCGCCGGATCCGCCTCGGCAATGCGCGCCAGCTGTCCAACCTGAGTGCGCATCTGCTCAAAGCCCACGTCCGGCGCCGCCTGCGCCACGCCGGTGATGGTACCGGTATCCTGCGAGGGAAAAAAGCCTTTGGGAATGGTGATATACAGCACCGCGGTGAGGGCGACAGTCAGCAGCGTCACGCCAAGCGTAAAACGCGGGTGGTCCAAGACCCAGTCCAGCCCGCGACGATAGCCCGACAGCAGGCTGTCAAACATCTTTTCGGTAAACTGGAAGAAGCGACCGTGATGCTCTGAGGCATGCGGTTTCAACACCCGGGCGCTGAGCATCGGGATCACCGTTAACGCCACCACGCCAGACATCAGCACGGCGATGCTAATCGTCACCGCAAACTCGCGGAAAAGCCTGCCGACGATACCGCCCATCAACAGTATCGGCACAAAAACGGTTATCAGTGACAGGGTCATCGAGACGATAGTAAAACCGACCTCGCGCACGCCGTCGATCGAGGCCTGGAAAGGGCTCTTGCCCATTTCCATATGCCGGTAGATATTTTCCATCACCACTACCGCATCATCGACCACAAAGCCGACGGCGATCGACAGCGCCATCACCGAAAGATTATCGAGGCTGTAGCCGAGCAGGTACATTACCGCGAAGGTCGCCAGCAGCGACAGGGGAATGGTAATTGAGGGGATCATCGTGGCGGTGACGTTGCGCAGGAAGACGAAAATCACCATCACCACCAGCACGATCGACAGCAGCAGCGTGAACTGCACGTCTTGGATCGAGGCGTTAATGGTCTGAGTGCGGTCACCGACCACGTTGACCGCCACGTCTTTAGGCAGCGAAGAGGTCAGGCGCGGCAGGTTGTCCTTGATGGCATTAACCGTATCAACGACGTTAAATCCGGCCTGCTTGTGGACGTCCATAATGACCGAAGGTTGGTCTTCATAATATGCCGCTTCGTGGGTATCTTCTGAAGAGTCGATCACCTTGCCTAAATCGCTTAGACGGATCGGCATGCCGTTTTTATAGGCGACCACTAAATTGGTGTACTGCGAGGTTTTAAGCAGCTGATCGGTGCTGTTGAGCACCATGTTACGGTTTGGCCCGCTGATATTACCTTTCGGCATATCGACGGTGCTGATGCCGACAATACTGCGCACGTCCTCAAGGGTCATGCCGTGAGCCGCCAGCGCGTCGGGATCGATCTGGATGCGCACCGCCGGGTGTTGCTGACCGTGAAAATCCACCAGCCCGACGCCAGGCATCTGTGAAATCTGCTGTCCGAGGTAGTGTTCGGCGTACTCATCGAGCTGGGGCAGGGTATGCTCCTGCGAGGTAAGCGCCAGAGAAATAAGCGTCGCCTCGGCCGGATTGACCTTGTGCAGCGTCGGCGGATTAGGCATGTCTTTCGGCAACGACCCATTGGCGGCGGTCATTGCGGTTTGCACGTCCTGCACCGCACCGTTGATATCGCGACCCAGGTCCATTTGTAGCGCAATCTGTGTCACGCCCAGCGAGCTGGAGGAGGTCATCGAGCTGACATCGGGGACCGCGGCCAGGGCTTTTTCCAGCGGCGTCGCCACCGAGGTCGCCATGGTTTCAGCGCTGGCTCCCGGCAGGTTGGCGGAAACCTGGATGGTCGGGAAATCCACCTGCGGCAGCGGCGCTACCGGCAACATAAAGTAGGCCACCACGCCGAGCATCATCACGCCGATTGCCACCAGCGAGGTGCCAATATAGCGGCGAATAAACAGTTCAAACAGGCTCATGGCTTCGCTCCCGCAGCCGGAGCTATCGTGGTCACTTTATCGCCTGCTGCCAGTCTAAACTGCCCGCTAGTGGCGACCCGCTGGCCCGGTTGCAGCCCGCTGATCACCTGCTGCATGCCGTCAACCGTCTCACCGGTTTTGATCCACTGAACGGCTACGGTGTTATCCGGCTTGACCGCATAAACATAGTTGCCCTGTTGTCCCTGCTGTACCGCCGACACCGGCACCACGGAGGCGTGGGGAATTTCCCCTTCAATCAGCCTGACGCTAATCAGCTGGCCCGGCCACAGCATATTGTTATCATTGGTGAAATTGGCTTTTAACTGGATCTGACCGCTGGCGGTAGCGACCTGACTGTCAATAAATGACAGCGTGCCGTGGGCTATTTGCTGCGTCTCATCGCGGGTTAAGGCGATGACCGTTAGCGGAGATTGGGCATTGGCCTTGAGGATGGCGGGCAGTTCGCCCTGTGGCACGGAGAACGCCACCGAGATCGGGTTCATTTGCGTCAATGTCACCAGACCGTTGGCGTCGGAGCCGTGCACGATGGAACCGGCATCAATCTGCCGCTGCCCGGCATGGCCAGAAATCGGTGCGGTAATGCGGGTGTAGCCAAGCTGCAACTGGGCGATATCCAGGTTGGCTTTGTCGCCGTCAATCGCCGCCTGCAGCGCCGATACCTGTGCCTTGAAAGTGTCCACCGCCTGCGTCGGGCCAGCACCGGCGGCGGCAAGTTTGCGCGCGCGGGTGTAATCGACCATCGTGCTGGCTAACTGGGCCTGGTCTTTTTCCATGGTGGCTTTCGACAATAATACCTGCGCCTGATAAACCTTGGGGTCGACCTGCGCCAGCAGGTCACCGGCGTGCACCCACTGTCCCTCCTTGAAGTAAACCTGTTGCAGTTCACCGTCGGCCCGCACTTTGACATTCACCGTATTCAGCGCCTGCACGTTGCCAATTTCAGAGATTGAAACCGGCAGGTTCTGCACCTGCACGTTTTGGATAGCTATCGGGATCGCCGCCTGGCTGGCGACCTTAGGCGTCGCGGCGCGCACCTGGCATAAATAAAGCGCGGCGGCGAGGGCCAGGAGCACGCTAGCCAGCAAAACGTAGCGTAGCGTTGTCGGGGCGTGCCTGATTTGACTGTAAATTTTAAACACGGCTTATCCTACCTGTGAATGTGCAAGTGAAGAGGAAGAGGGCGCGGCGTAATCGCCGCCCAGCGCGCGAAACAGGCCAACCGAGGCCTGCAAACGCTGTAATTTAACCTGCAGGCTGGTGTCCTCAGCCTGATACAGCGTGCGCTCGACGGTGAGCAGCGTCTGATAATCGATGCTGCCAAGCTTGTACTGGATAAGCGCCAGACGATTGGCCTGCTGGGCAGAAACCACCGCGTCGTCGTTGAGTTTTTCGGCCTGGGTAAACTGATCCACCGCGCTAATTTGCGTCTCGACGTCCTGGAAGGCGGTTAATAATGTCTGCTTGTAGTTGTTGGCCATTTCCTGCGAGTGGGCCTTGTCGTAATGCAGTTGGCCGTTGAGTGCTCCGCCGGAGAAAATAGGCTGAGTTAAGGTGCCAATCAGGCTCCAGACCGAGGCGCCCGCCAGGGTATTAATCCCGGCCAGCGGGGTGACGAGAATGCTGGGTAGAAAACTGGCTCGCGCCGCGCCGACGTCATAGTTAGTGGATATCAGCCTGGCCTCGGCGGCCTGAATGTCGGGTCGGCGGCGCAGCAGGTTGGCAGGAAAACTCAGTTTTGGTGCGGGGTCGCTGACCTTGCTCAGATTTTGGCTGGAGATGCTGAAACTTTCGGGCGATTGCCCGACCAGCACGGCGAGGGCAAATCGAGTCTGATCGCGCTGCTGCTGGAGTGAAAACACCGTCGCCTGATAGGTCTGTAACACGTTGCGCTGCTGTTCAACTTCAAGGTTTGAACCCGCGCCGAGCGTGGCCTGAGTCTGTACCAAATTTAAGATGTGCTGCTCATCGCCGGAAATTTTTTGCGCTAACTGGATGCGCTCGTCCAGCGATAACAGCTGGAAATAGGTATTAGCGATATTGGCGGCCAGCGTCATCTTCACCGTTTCAGCGTCATAAGCCGCGGCGGTGGCTAACTGCTGGGCCGAATGGTATTTGTCCTGATCCTTGCCCCAAAAATCAGTTTCATAGGTCGCCTGGCCGTAGACGCTGGTTTTGCTGGTGGTCGAAAAGTTGTTCTGTCGGGTGTACAGGCCGCCGAGCGCCAGCGTCGGGTAACGCGGTGCGCCATCAAGCTCTGCCGTGCCACGCGCTTCTTCGATGCGATTATAGGCCGCCTGCAGGCTGTAGTTTTCCGCAAGCCCGCTCTTCATCAGGCCATTAAGCTCGCTGCTGCCGAAATCCTGCCACCACGGGCCGCTCACCGGCACGGCACGTTTTTCTGCCGTAGTCAGCGAAGAAGACCAGCTGCTGGCAATCGGTACCTGCGGTCGGTGATAATTAGGAACCAGCATTGAGCAGCCGCTGAGCACCAGCATCAGCAGCGCTAAGGGCACCGGTCGCAGGCGGTTGCCAAGCCGGGTAAACGCTAAATATCCGGACCTGTGGGCCATCATCACCATTTTCTCCCTTAAACCATTGATCAAAGATAGGGCAGCTTAAATAATTCTTATTAAGAGAGTCTTAATGCGAAGTTTTATCTGTTATCAATACGGTTATACGTGAGAGGGGGTGATAGCAGCCGAACATCGGCATTACAATTCTGTAATGTTGGCTTTGGGCTGGGGGTGAAAGCGCGGACAAACGGACATAAAAAAACCATCAGCCGAGGCTGATGGTTTAATGAGGGATGAACTTTACACTACAACCTGCACGCTAGCAGGCGAGTTATTTTCGGCCGAGCAGATAGCCGATCACAATCCCCACCGCGCCTGCCACGGCGACGCCGGCAAACGGGTTTTCTTTAACCTGGTCTACTGCGGTAGCCACGGCGTCTTTGGCAGCGTAGCTGGCTTGAGAAGCGTATTTACGGGCCGCGCCTTTCGCCTGATGCTCCGGCGAGTCAGTTGCATCACCAAAGGCTTCCTGGGCAGCACCGGCAACTTCTTTCACTTTATCTTCAGTTTGATTAAACATACGCGATCTCCTTATTAGTCGTTAGATAAGGTTAGCAGAGAAAAAAATTCTTGCTCCCCATGGCCTAAAAAACCCCCCTTTATCAGACAGATCTTATAAACCTCGGCCCGGTAAGGTCTGGCAGGCCGCCTTGTCACCCGGCGGAGCGGTGAGCGGGTATTTATCGTCGGGGGTGATATACACCTGCGAAGTGGCAATATAGCCGTCGCTGAAGGTGGCTTCTACATAGCTTGCCTGCCATCCGCTGCCGCTATAGCTTAGAGGCATCTGCACGCCGTCGTTGGCGCTAAGCTGCAGCGGCGTGGCGAGGTATTTAATGCCGCAGGCAAAGCGGAAGTCACGTGCCGCCGGGTTAGTGGCCGTCCAGCGTTGGACCTTAACCGGTTTTTCCGAGAAGCGAACCTCAAGCTGGGTCGAGTTTCCCTGGCGATAGGGTGCAGTAATAACCTGCGGCAGCGGGCGGTGGTCCTGGATGCGGTTAACGAACGGCACCAGGGACTGATCGATAAAATCTACAATGCCCATATGGCCGGTATTCGGCGCGATGCGCAGAGATTTAATCCCCGGCAGCTGATCGTAATAAAATCGGCTGTTATCGGGGACGAAGAAATCATCGCCGCTGGCGTTAACAATATATTTAGGGATCGCCAGTCGTGACTGATAGGCGGTACCCATATATTGCAGCGGATCTTCGATTTTCATCAGTTTGCCAAAATCGGCGCTGCGCGTAGTCTGATCTATCCCCTGATTGTAATAAGGCGCAAAGGCAATCGGCCAATTCCCGCCGTAGGAACGATAGATATTGCCCATCACTTTACCGGTGTCGAGTACGTCAATGACAAAAGGCACAATGGCGTCGACGTCTGGGTCAGAGACCGCCGATAACCAGGTAGCCCAGCCACGTTTTGACGCACCGGTAACGATAAACTTGTTGATGTCCAACTGAACCAGCTCTTTCTTGGCCAGGCGGATAGCCTGCGATATCGAGGCCGCCATCGGGACGTGTAGCGGCAATCGTTCACGCTGTGCCGGGTCGGCCATATACAGCTTCCAGGTGCGGGCAATGCTGTCGTCTTCTTCTAAAGGCTTATTATCGTTCTGATAGACTAAATCCCTGCTGGGAATGGTTTGCAGTGAAATAACCACCGTATGGGTTCTTTTCGCCACGTCTAACAGGATCGCGTCCGGGATATCGACCGCAATAATGGCCCGCGTCTTTCTTGCCTGCGGCGGGACCGCGATAGCGACGTTCTCCTGCCAGGCTGCGGGGCTGACTAACCCAGCCGGAGACCATGACTGAGAGATCATCTGATAGCGGTTAACCTCAACGTCCCCATAGATTTCGTTACTCATAAACCAGTAATTCAGCGGCTGAGCGGCCAGCTGTTGCCGATAGCAGGGAATGACGTTAGGGGCGTTATTGGCACTCTGATCTTTACATAGGATTTCACCGGCGTGGGTTTGTGCAAAAATAGGAGTGGAAGCAAATAACAGCGAAATAATCACTAAATAAAGCGTTTTCATCATTCACCCTCAATTAACCAATGGGTTTTTTATTTTTAGCATTACCGTTGCAAAACAGTGAGTTAGTTATGCTTAAGCCAACTAACTTGCCATACGTTAACTATATTAACTGAATTATCAAGGTTATTTGTCAGTGAAGCATAAATCAGATTATTACCACAGTGTTTTTAGCCAACGTTGCATGCGGTAAATTCTTAATTTTATTTTTCTAGAAATAAGAATAATGCCAAATAAATAAAAGCGGCTTAAATTTATTTTATGCGTGGCCGGTCTTAACACGGGGGGAAATAAAGCGCAGTGCTTGCTCGAGAGGGGCGATGAAAGCGGCTCCCTGATACAACCATCAGGGAGCGGTAGGACTAAGGCTTATTGGCAATTAACAGCGCGCGACGCGGGGCAGGATAACCCTCGACGGTTTTGCTGCTGTCATTAGGGTCAAGGAACTCGGCCAGAGATTCGCTGGTCATCCACGGGGTACGATGCTGCTCTTCAACCGTGGTCAGGCTGACGTCGGCTATGCGCACGTCGACAAAGCCACACTTGATCAACCAGCCCTTAAGCGCCTCGGCAGACGGAATAAAGTAAATATTATTCATCTGCGCATAGCGATCGCCCGGCACCAGCACCTGATTACTGTCACCTTCGATAACCAGGGTTTCCAGCACCAGCTCGCCGCCGCTGACCAGCTGATTTTTCAACTGCAACAGGTGATCGAGCGGAGAACGACGGTGATACAGCACGCCCATCGAAAACACGGTATCGAAAGCGTTCAGCTCGGGCAACTGCTCAATGCCCAACGGCAGCAGGTGCGCGCGCTGGTCGCCGCCCAGCAGTTTTCTGACCGCTTCGAACTGGCACAGGAACAGCTGCATGGGATCGATGCCCACCGCAAAGTGTGCTCCAGCGCCGATCATCCGCCACATGTGATAACCGCTGCCGCAGCCAACATCGAGAATGGTACGCCCGGCCAACGAAGAAATATGCGGCAAGACGCGGTCCCACTTCCAGTCGGAGCGCCATTCGGTTTCAATCTCGATGTCATACAGCGAGAATGGCCCCTTGCGCCACGGCATCAGGTTGCGCAGCAGGTTTTCCATGCCCTCGCGCTGGCCTTTTGGCAGCGGCTCGAGGGAGTTGGCGGTCACGCTGTGCAGCAGATCCAGGCGTTCGGGCTGCAGCAGCGGCAGGCGGTCAACCGCGTTGAACCACATTTTGAACTTGCCGTGCAGCGACTCCTTTTGCCAGGCGGTCAGCTGCGAGGGCAGGGTGTTGAGCCACAGGCTCAGCGGTCCCTTGGCAATCGCGCGATAAAAATCACTAAACTCAATCACGCTGCGTCTCCCGCCGTGTTCTCTGCTTTAATAGCGATCAGCGAACCAAAGTTGAAACACTGGAACCACACTTCCGCATGTTCGAAACCGGCCTGTTTGAGGCGGGCCTTGTGCGTTTCTACCGAGTCGGTGAGCATCACGTTTTCGAGCATGCTGCGTTTTTGGCTGATTTCCAGCTCGCTGTAACCGTTAGCGCGCTTGAAGTCGTGGTGCATGTTGAACAGCAGCTCTCCCACGTTAGCATCGTTAAAGCTGAACTTCTCGGACAGCACCAACGCCGCGCCCGGACGCATGCCGCGGTAAACCTGATCCAGCAAGCGCTGGCGGTCGGCGGGCTCGAGGAATTGCAGCGTAAAGTTTAACACCACCATCGAGGCATCTTGCAGTTCGACGTCGAGAATATCGGCCTCGATCACCGTAACCGGCGTCTCCGCGCGGAAGGCGTCAATATGGCGACGGCAGCGCTCAACCATGGCCGATGAGTTATCCACGGCGATGATTTCACAGCCCGCGACTTTAATATTGCGGCGCATCGACAGCGTGGCGGCGCCCAGCGAGCAGCCGAGATCGTAAACCTTGCTGTCGGCCTTAACGAAACGCTCGGCCAGCATGCCAATCATCGAAATGATATTCGAGTAACCGGGGATCGAGCGCTGGATCATGTCAGGGAAAACTTCCGCCACGCGTTCGTCAAAAGTCCAGTCGCCGAGTTTTTCAATCGGCGCGGAAAAAAGCTTATCTTGGTTAGTCATAGCGCTGAATCAGACCAAAAAATAGTAAAAAGGGCAGCAAAAGAGGAGCCGTTTGCTGTAATGGGGGCGAAGTTTATCAGATTCTGAGCGGTGGATACTCGAAAAAAATGTGCTTTATGGCCGCTAGCCGGCCATTTAAGTCAAAACAACGAATCCTGCTCGGGCCAATCCGGCTCAGGCTCCAGCGCGGGGAGATGCTGGCGCAGCGTGCGCCACAGCGCCTGGGCCTGCTGCGGTGCGTCGCTACAGTCGGGGGAGTGAATAAACAGATAGGGCGAATGCCCCTGAGCTTGCCAGTCCACCAGCTTGGGGATCCACTGGCTGAACCAGCGCTGATTAGCGGGTAAATCATCGCCGCCGATGAAGCGCACCAGCGGGCGATCGGCGGTCAGCACCGCGTGCACCGGCAGCTTAGGCTTTTTACGTTTGGCATCGCGCAGCGCCTCGGTGTCGCCGGTGGCGTGGTGCACCGGGCGGCTGTCGAGTATCGTACGATTAATGCCGCGCTGATGCAGTCCGCGATTCAGCGCCCGCTCTTCCTCACCCTTGTTGAAAAACAGCTCATGCCGGACTTCGACGCCGTAATCGAACCCTTTTGGCAGCGCATCCAGGAAGCGCCACAGCCGGTCAAGATGCTGCGGCGCAAAGGCGGCGGGCAGCTGCAGCCACAGCTGCCCGATGCGCTGCTCCAGCGGCGCAAGACACTGGTAAAAAGCGTCGATATCCTGCTGACAGTTTTGCAGCGCGGCCTGATGGCTGATGGTCGAGGGAAATTTAAAACAGAAACGGAAATCGTCGTGGGTCATGTCCCGCCAGCGCATCACCACCTCGGCTTTGGGCAGCGCATAAAAGGTGGTATTGCCTTCGACGCAGTTAAAATAGCGCGCATAATCTGCCAGGTCGTGCAGCCCAATGCTGTTCCAGGCGCTGTGATGCCACTGTGGAAGTCCGATATACATGGCGTTTCCCTGTCTGGTTTCTACAATGAAAACGCCGCCCGGAGGCGGCGTTGGCGACTGTTAGAAAGGGTAACCTTACTGCGCGACGGCGGCAAGCACCTCTTCGGTAGAGCGTACGCGGCCAATGCGTGGGAAGATGAACTGCACGCTAGACTGGTGGTGATCGTTGTTGTGCGCGCTGCAGGCGTCTTCGGCGACAACCAGTTCAAAGCCCAGCTCCCAGGCGTTGCGCGCCGTGGACTCAACGCCGATGTTGGTCGAGATACCGGCCAGCACGATGGTTTTAATTCCACGACGGCGCAGTTGAAGTTCGAGTTCGGTGCCGTAAAACGCGCCCCACTGGCGCTTAACGATTAGCAGGTCTTTATCGGTAACGTTAAGCTGCTCCGGGAATTCCCACCAGTCTTCTGGCAGGCTACCACCGGCGGAGATATCGGTAGGCAGTTTCAGCGCCTCGTCGAAGGTCGCTGACCAACCCACGCGGACCATAAACACCGGCGCGCCGAGCGTGTTGAAGCGGTTTTTCAGTTCAGTGGCTTTATCGAGCACCTGCTGAGCGGTGTGTGGACCACCGGCGAAGGGCAGAATGCCTTTTTGCAAATCGATTAATACCAGCGCCGTGGTGTTAGGATCAAGTTTCAGAGACATAAAGAAGTCCACCAATATAGGATAAATGAACCCAGGTACTTGCTCGGCATCCCGGCGTGGGCAATTACTTAGGGCACTAAGAGTGTCGAAGCATTTTAAGCTAACCGCTGCGGGCTTTGATGATAATTTTGTTAAATTATGTGTGAGAAGCGCCCGGCAACAATTTCTGGCGCGTCAACTGCGTGTTCGCTCTTATCCTGTGAGCGAAATTCCTTTATAATGGCCGCCTTTTTTCGAACCATATTAATCCGATGCTCACAGGCAGTGAGATCAAAGGGATACCGTTATGCGTACTGAATATTGTGGCAAGCTTAATTCGTCCAACGTGGGCCAGGAAGTGACCTTGTGCGGTTGGATTAACCGCCGTCGTGACCTGGGTGGTTTGATCTTCATCGATTTGCGCGACCGTGCAGGCATCGTGCAGGTATTTTTCGATCCCGATCAGAGCGCGGCATACGAATTGGCATCAGAACTGCGTAATGAGTTTTGCGTACAGTTGACCGGTACCGTTCGTGCGCGTCCTGAAAGCCAGTTTAATAAAGAGATGGCAACCGGTGAAGTTGAAGTGTTTGCCAGCTCGTTGAACATTATTAACCGTTCAGAGCCGCTGCCGCTGGACTCCAACCACAACAACACCGAAGAAGCGCGTCTTAAATACCGCTATCTGGACCTGCGTCGCCCGGAAATGGCGAATCGCCTGAAAACCCGCGCCCGTATCACCAGCTTCGTTCGCCGCTTTATGGACAGCCACGACTTCCTCGACATCGAAACGCCAATGTTGACCAAGGCGACGCCGGAAGGCGCTCGTGACTATTTAGTGCCAAGCCGCGTGCACAAAGGCAAGTTCTACGCGCTGCCGCAGTCGCCACAGCTGTTCAAGCAGCTGCTGATGATGTCCGGTTTCGATCGCTATTATCAGATTGTCAAATGCTTCCGCGACGAAGACCTGCGCGCCGACCGCCAGCCTGAATTCACCCAGATCGACGTAGAAACCTCCTTCATGACCGCCGAGCAGGTTCGTGAAGTGATGGAAAAACTGGCCCGCGAGCTGTGGCTGGAATGTTACAGGCATCGATCTCGGTGATTTCCCGATCATGACCTATGCCGACGCCATGCGTCGCTTCGGCTCCGACAAGCCAGACCTGCGTAACCCGCTGGAGCTGGTGGACGTTGCCGACCTGTTCAAGACTATCGAATTTAAAGTGTTTGCCGATCCGGCCAACGATCCGAAAGGTCGCGTTGCCGCACTGCGCGTGCCGGGTGGCTCTCAGCTGAGCCGCAAGCAGATCGACGAATACGCCAAGTTTATCAAGATCTACGGTGCGAAAGGCCTGGCCTATATCAAGGTCAACGAGGTTGCCAAGGGTCTGGAAGGGATCCAGAGCCCGGTAGCCAAGTTCCTGAACGCCGAGCTGTTAAGCGCGCTGTTTGAACGCGTACAGGCGCAGGACGGCGACATCATCTTCTTCGGCGCGGCAAGTGCCAAGATTGTCACCGACGCTATCGGCGCACTGCGTCTGAAAATCGGCCGTGATCTGCAAATCACCGACGAGCAAGCCTGGGCACCGCTGTGGGTGATCGACTTCCCGATGTTTGAAGACACCGATGACGGCGGCCTGACGGCGATGCACCATCCGTTTACCGCGCCTAAAGACATGAGCGCGCAGGCGCTGGCGGCTAACCCGACGTCGGCTATCGCTAACGCCTACGACATGGTTATTAACGGTTACGAAGTGGGTGGCGGTTCGGTGCGTATTCACCGCGGCGAGATGCAGCAGGCGGTATTCAGCATTCTGGGTATTACCGAGCACGAGCAGCAGAGAAGTTCGGCTTCCTGCTCGACGCGTTGAAATACGGTGCACCACCGCACGCCGGTCTGGCGTTTGGTCTCGATCGCCTGGCGATGCTGCTGACCGGCACCGATAACATTCGTGACGTGATCGCCTTCCCGAAAACCACCGCGGCAGCCTGCCTGATGACCGAAGCGCCAAACTTTGCTAATCCGGCCTCGCTGGTGGAGCTGGGTATTAGCGTGATCGCCAAGAAAGCGGCGACCGATACCGACATAAATTTAGAGAACGAGTAATGGGCTATAAGCGTCCTGAGTCGATACTGGTCGTAATCTACGCCAGCAACACCGGCCGGGTGCTGATGCTTCAGCGGCGTGACGACACGCAATTCTGGCAGTCGGTGACCGGCAGCCTTGAAGACGGTGAGTCACCCGCACAAACTGCGCAACGTGAAGTGAAAGAGGAGGTCGGCATTGACATCGCTGCCGAAAACCTCCTTTTGCAGGACTGCGATCGCTGCGTCGAGTTTGAGCTGTTTGCACACCTGCGCGCTCGCTATGCGCCGGGCGTAAGCTGGAATAAAGAGCACTGGTTCTGCCTGGCGGTGCCCGAAGAGCGGGTCATTCCTTTGACGGAGCATCTCGCCTATCGGTGGTTGGACAAAGCGGCCGCGGCGGCGTTGACCAAATCACCGAGCAATCAGCAGGCGATTGAAGAATTTGTTATTTTTGATTAACTAACATGAGTTCAGCCTGAACAAGGCTAATGGAGATCTTTTATGGCAGGTCACAGTAAGTGGGCCAACACCAAACACCGCAAAGCAGCGCAAGACTCTAAACGCGGTAAAATTTTCACCAAGATTATTCGCGAGCTGGTTACGGCGGCGAAACTCGGGGGTGGCGATCCGGGTGCTAACCCGCGTTTGCGTGCGGCTATCGATAAAGCGCTGTCTAATAACATGACTCGCGATACCCTCAACCGTGCCATCGCGCGCGGCGTCGGCGGCGATGATGATTCCAACATGGAAACCATCATTTATGAAGGCTACGGCCCGGGCGGCACCGCCGTCATGGTTGAATGCCTGAGCGACAACCGCAACCGCACCGTTGCCGAAGTGCGTCACGCCTTCACCAAAACCGGCGGTAACCTCGGCACCGACGGTTCCGTGGCTTATCTGTTCACCAAAACCGGCGTGATCACCTTTGCTCCCGGCGTAGACGAAGACGCTATCATGGAAGCGGCGTTGGAAGCCGGTGCTGACGACGTGCAGACCTTCGACGACGGCGCAATCGACGTTTACACCGCATGGGAAAACCTGGGCGACGTGCGCGACGCGCTGGAAGCCGCAGGTTTCAAGGCCGACCAGGCCGAAGTCACGATGATCCCATCGACCAAGGCCGATATGGATGCCGATACGGCGCCTAAACTGCTGCGTCTGATCGACATGCTGGAAGACTGTGACGATGTGCAGGAGGTTTACCACAACGGTGAAATCTCCGACGAGATTGCAGAAACCCTGTAATCTCCCTCTCAGCCGGAGGCGTGACAGGCTCGCGTTTTCCGGCTGGCTTTACGGACTTCCTCAGTCCGGTTTGTTTTTTTATGCAATTCAAGACAAACTTGCCGAACCAAGCTTTTCAGCAATCAACAGCGAGCCATACTGCGAAACGGCAGGTGCAGCGTTATCGCGAGATTAGGTATCAACAAACTCAAGGTATCAATAAAAAATGGCTATCATTCTGGGGATTGACCCAGGCTCGCGCGTTACCGGCTATGGTATTATCCGCCAGCAGGGCAGGCAGCTTAGCTATTTGGGCAGCGGCTGTATTCGCACCGTAGTCGATGATATGCCGGGGCGTTTAAAACTGATTTATGCCGGGGTAAGCGAAATAATTACCCAATTTCAGCCTGATTTTTTCGCTATCGAATCGGTATTTATGGCTAAAAACCCGGACTCGGCGCTGAAACTGGGTCAGGCGCGCGGCGCGGCAATCGTCGCGGCGGTGAATCAGGACCTGCCGGTATTTGAATACGCGGCGCGGCAGGTTAAACAGACCGTGGTCGGCACCGGCGCGGCCGAGAAGAGCCAGGTACAGCACATGGTGCGCTCGTTGCTCAAGCTGCCGGCTAACCCGCAGTCGGACGCCGCCGATGCGTTAGCTATTGCCATTACCCACTGTCACGTTACTCAGAACGCCATTCGTTTAAGCACCGACAAGCTGCAACTGGCGCGCGGACGCATGCGTTAATTAAGGCTGGATATCTATCCAGCTCTTTTCTATGATATAAACGATAAAAATCTATAATCACCCGGTCGGCCTGGTCGACGGGGATAATCCGCAAAGGAAGGTCAACGTGATAGGTCGTCTCAGAGGCGTTATTCTGGAAAAACAGCCGCCGTTAGTATTATTAGAAACCAACGGCGTGGGTTACGAAGTTCATCTGCCGATGACCTGTTTTTACGAGCTGCCGGAGCTGGGGCAAGAGGCGGTAATTTTCACCCAGTTCATCGTGCGTGAAGACGCTCAGCTCCTGTACGGCTTTAACGACAAGCAGGAACGTGCCCTGTTTCGCGAGCTGATTAAAGTGAACGGCGTGGGTCCAAAACTGGCGCTGGCGATCCTTTCCGGCATGTCGGCGCAGCAGTTTGTCAGCGCAGTCGAGAAAGAAGAAATCACCTCATTAATCAAGCTGCCGGGCGTGGGTAAAAAGACCGCCGAGCGCCTGGTAGTTGAGATGAAGGACCGCTTCAAGGGCCTCAACGGTGACCTGTTCAACAGCCCAACCGATATCGACCTGCCTGCGGCGGCCGCCAAGGCGAAAGAATCCGATGCCGAAGGCGAGGCGGTAGCGGCGCTGATTTCTCTGGGCTATAAGCCACCGGAGGCCAGCAGGATGATCAGCAAGGTAGCCAAACCGGGTGCCGAGTGCGAAACATTGATTAGAGAAGCGCTGCGCGCGGCTCTGTGAGGTAATAGATGATAGAAGCTGACCGCCTTATTTCTGCGGGAGTGATCAACGAAGAAGAAGTTATCGACAGAGCGATCCGTCCGCAGCGGCTGTCCGAATATGTCGGTCAGCTGCACGTGCGCCAGCAGATGGAGATCTTCATCACCGCGGCCAAACAACGCGCCGAGAGCGATGGATCATGTGCTGATTTTCGGTCCGCCGGCCTCGGTAAGACGACGCTGGCCAATATCGTCGCGAACGAAATGGGCGTGAATCTGCGCCGACTTCGGGGCCGGTGCTGGAGCGCGCCGGAGACTCGCCGCGAGCTGACCAACCTGAGCCCATGACGTCCTGTTCATCGATGAAATCCACCGCCTGTCCCATGGTGGAAGAGGTGCTGTATCCCGCGATGGAGGACTACCAGCTGGACATCATGATCGGTGAGGGCCCGGCGGCGCGGTCGATTAACTCGAAGCTTGCGCCGTTCACGCTGGTGGGGCGACGACCCGCGCCGGGTCACTGACCTCGCCGCTGCGGGACCGTTTTGGCATCGTGCAGCGCCTGGAGTTCTATCAGGTTGCCGATCTGCAGCATATCGTCAACCGGTCGAAGCCCGCCTGTCATGGAGGTACGATCGTCCCGGCGGGGGCGCGCGCAATCGCGCGTCGCTCCCGCGGTACGCCGCGCATCGCTAATCGCCTGTTGCGCCGGGTACGTGACTTCGCGCAGGTGCGAGCGGTGGCGGCACCATGAACGCATCGCCAACGCTGCGCTGGGCATGCTGCGATATCGACGTCAGGGGTTCGATACGTGGACCGCAAGTGTTGCTGGCCGTCATCGAGAAATTCGACGGGGGGCCGGTGGGCATCGACAGCCTCGCGGCCGCCGATCGGCGAGGAGCGCGGAACGCTGGAAGATGTCATCGAGCCGTTCCTGATCCAGCAGGGTTTCCTGAAACGCACGCCGCGCGGAAGAATGGCCACTAACCATGCCTATAAACATTTCGGGATGACCCGGCCGGAATAGGCCTGTTTCATTCAATAAATGGAGAGCTGCTCACCGGGCGGCTCTCTTTTTTTTTCAAAAAAACTATGATTCTGCCGCAAAAACCTTATTTTATACCCCCAATAACGTGCAGTCTGAAAACAGGCTTGAAAACGATAAAAACGAATAAGCCATAATTTTGAGACCTAATCTTATGAAAATTAACCCCTCTCTATTTTCGCGTAGCCTGTTTGCCCGCGCGCTGCTGGCCGTGACACTGCTGGGCAGCGGCGCGCTGACCCAGGCGCAGGCGGCGGTGCTGGCCTCGCTGCGCCCGTTGGGATTTATCGCTGCGGCGATCGCTAACGGCGTCACCCCGACCGAGGTTCTGCTTCCCGATGGGGAGTCGCCACACGACTACCGGCTGCGCCCGTCCGATTTGCAGCGCATGCGCAGTGCCGATTTATTGGTATGGGTTGGCCCCGGCATGGAATCATTTATGAGCAAGTCGGTTGCGCAACTGCCGCCCAATCGCGTGGTGGACATTTCGGCCCTGCCTGGCGTGAAGGCGCTTCTTTTAGCCGCAGATAACCTGCATCCGCAGCAGTCGGGCATCCGCCTGGGTAAAGGGGCTACGGATCGGCGCAATCCTGAGCAGTACAATATGCACCTGTGGCTTTCTCCTGAGATTGCAAAGGTGGCCGCCGTCGCAATTCACGAAAAATTATTGGAACTAATGCCGCAAAAGAAAGACCAACTAGACGCTAACCTGCGTCAGTTTGACGAGGAATTGACACAAACTGACACAAAGCTTGGTAACATGCTGCGGCCTGTTCAGGGTAAGGGGTATTTTGTTTTTCATGACGCCTATCGCTATTTTGAAAAACATTATGGGCTGGCGCCGTTGGGTTACTTTACCGACGACCCCGAGAATCAACCTGAAACGCAGCGACTACATCAAATTCGAACTCAGCTGGTTGAGCAGAAAGCGGAATGCGTTTTTGCCGAACCACAGTTCAGGCCAGCCGTAATTAACGCCGCCGTCCAGGGAACAAAAGTGCGTGTGGGCACATTGGATCCGTTGGGAAGCGGGATCGCACTGACTAAGGACAGTTATGTGAACTTTCTGTCACATCTGACTTCTCAGTACGTGAGCTGCCTGGAGTAAGCCATAAGGACAGTAACAAGTGCAGCTATTAGCTCGATCGATTTCTTTAGCGTTTAATAATCTTCCACGACCTCATCGCATTATGCTGGGGTCACTGACCGCCGTAACCTTTGCCCTCGCCGTCTGGAGACCGTTTGTTCACCCCGTGGACAGTGACGGATATCAGGAAAAGCCGCTAGCAAAGCAGGTCATGCTCGACGCACAGCAAATGCGCTCTTTGCTGCCCGAAGCCAGTGAACCTCTTGACGAAGATACGCCGCCGAGCAACGATCTGCCGCAGGACGAACTCGATGATAAAACCCAGAACGAGAAAGGGGTCCATGAGTACGTCGTCTCTACCGGTGATACGCTGGGCAGTATCTTAAATCAGTATGGCATCGACATGTCCGACATCTCTGCACTGGCGGCCAGCAACGGCGATTTACACCGTCTTCAAGTCGGTCAACAGCTGTCATGGACCATGGATGACAACGGCGATCTCCAGCGGGTAACCTGGGAAAAGTCGCGCCGTGAAACGGTGACTTTTGACCGCAGCGGCGCGGGCTTCACCGCCTCGACGCAGACGCTGAAAGGCGAATGGCAAGAACAGGTGCTTAAAGGCACGCTCGATGGCAGTTTTGTCAGTAGCGCGAAACAGGCCGGACTGAGCAATGCCGAGATTGGTGCGGTAGTGAAAGCCCTGCAGTGGCAGATGGATTTCAAAAAACTGCGCCAGGGCGACCAGTTCTCGGTCCTGATGTCGCGCGAAATGCTCGATGGCAAAAGCCAGCAAAGCGAACTCGCTGGCGTGCACCTGCGCAGCGGCGGTAAAGACTATTACGCCATTCGCGCCGATGACGGCAAGTTTTATGACCGTTCGGGCAGCGGACTGGCTCGCGGTTTCCTGCGTTTTCCCACCCTCAAGCAGTATCGCGTCTCCTCCAACTTCAATCCGCGTCGCCTGAATCCGGTGACCGGGCGCATCGCGCCGCATCGCGGTGTCGATTTTGCCGTACCTGTCGGCACGCCGGTGCTGGCGGTCGGTGATGGCGAAGTTATCGTCGTTAAAGGCGGGGGCGCAGCGGGTAACTATGTGGCAATCCGCCACGGTCGGCAGTATATGACGCGCTACATGCACCTCAGCAAAACGCTGGTAAAAGCGGGGCAAAAAGTAAAACGTGGCGATCGCATTGGCCTGTCGGGCAATACCGGCCGTTCTACCGGACCGCATCTGCATTTTGAAGTATGGACCAACAATATTGCCGTTAATCCGCTGACCGCCAAGCTGCCGCGCTCCGAAGGGCTAAGCGGTAAAGATCTCAAGGATTACCTTGCCACCGTGCGTGAGGCGATGCCGCAGCTAAAAATCTGAGGCTTATCCACTGCTTAACTTTTCCACTGCTTAACAGGCCTGCCCGCCGAGGCGGGCGATATCATTCGTTGCAAATTAATTCGCTGCACTTATCATTGGACGATTGGATTTTTAATTAGCAGCAAAGTTTATGAGTTCACGCATGGAATCAAATAAAAAAGCGAACGTAGAGTTTATTCCGCAGTTTCAAAAGGCGTTTTTTCATCCGCGCTACTGGGGCATCTGGCTGGGCGTTGGCGTGATGGCGGGACTGGCCTGCCTTCCTGGCTCTGTTCGTGACCCGTTGTTAGGTGGGCTAGGCCGTTTAGTGGGCAAGTATGCTACCGGTGCCAGGCGTCGTGCGCAGATTAATCTGCTCTACTGTTTACCCGAGCTGTCCGAAGCGCGCCGCGAAGAGATTATTGATGATATGTTCGCCACCGCGCCCCAGTCGATGGTGATGATGGCCGAGTTGGCGATACGCGGCAAGACGCGCAGCATTGAGCAGCGGGTGCATTGGCACAATCGCGAGATTATTGACCATCTCAAGGCTGCAGGAAAAAATATCATTTTCCTGGTTCCGCACGGTTGGGCAGTAGACATTCCAGCCATGCTGCTGGCCGCAGAGGGTCAGCCGATGGCGGCAATGTTTCATAACCAGAGAAATCCGCTGACCGACTACCTGTGGAATGCCGTGCGCCGCCGTTTTGGTGGCCGCATGCACGCCCGCAACGACGGCATCAAGCCGTTTATTAGCTCGGTGCGTCAGGGATATTGGGGCTATTACCTCCCCGATCAGGACCACGGCGAGGAGCATAGCGAATTCGTCGATTTCTTTGCCACCTACAAAGCGACGCTGCCCGCGGTGGGCCGCCTGATGAAGGTGTGTCGGGCCGAAATCGTGCCACTGTTTCCGGTCTATAACGGCAGCGAGCATCGTCTGGATATTTTTGTCCGTCCGCCGATGGTCGATTTGGCCGTAGCCGATGACGTCACTATTGCCCGGCGGATGAACGAAGAGGTGGAACAGCTGGTCGGGCCTAATCCCGAGCAGTATACCTGGATCCTCAAGCTGCTGAAGACCCGCCGTGACGGACTGAAAGAGCCGTACGATCGCGATGAGCTGTATCCGCGAAAAAAAAATAAGCACCGCGGGCTAACCCTGGTGCAGAAAAGAAAAAACCGGCCTTGGCCGGTTTTATTGTTTATCCGCGGGTAAAAATCTAATCAGTCGACGGTCAGTACGCGCGTGGTGTTGGTGGTACCGGTGGTGCTCATCACGTCGCCCTGAGTCACAATCACCAGGTCGCCGGAAAGCAGGTAGCCTTTGTCTCGCAGCAGGTTAACGGCGTCAACCGCCGCCACCACGCCGTCGTTATTGCTGTCGAAGAACACCGGCGTCACGCCGCGATAAAGCGCGGTCAGGTTTAGCGTATGTTCGTGGCGCGACATGGCGAAGATAGGCAACCCCGAGCTGATACGCGACATAATCAACGGCGTTCTGCCCGACTCGGTGAGCGAGATTATCGCGGTCACGCCCTTTTGGTGGTTAGCCGCGTACATCGCCGACATCGCGATAGTTTCTTCGATATTATCGAACTCAACGTCCAGACGATGCTTGGAGACATTAATGCTCGGGATTTTCTCCGCGCCGAGACAGACCCGCGCCATCGCGGCCACGGTTTCCGCCGGATATTGCCCCGCCGCCGTCTCTGCCGACAGCATCACCGCATCAGTACCGTCAAGCACCGCGTTGGCGACGTCCATCACCTCGGCGCGCGTCGGCATTGGGTTGGTTATCATTGATTCCATCATCTGCGTGGCGGTGATCACCGCGCGATTAAGTTTGCGAGCGCGGCGGATCAGTTTCTTCTGGATCCCCACCAGCTCGGGATCGCCAATTTCTACCCCAAGGTCACCGCGGGCCACCATCACCACGTCGGAAGCGAGAATGATATCATCCATCGCCGCGTCGGAGGCGACCGCTTCGGCCCGTTCAATCTTGGAGACTATCTTGGCGTGGCAGCCAGCGTCGCGGGCCAGGCGGCGAGCGTAGTTGATGTCTTCTCCGGTACGCGGGAACGACACCGCCAGGAAATCGACACCAATTTTGGCCGCAGTAATAATATCGGCCTTGTCTTTTTCCGTCAGCGCCTCGGCTGACAGGCCGCCGCCGAGCTTGTTAATGCCCTTGTTGTTGGACAACGGGCCGCCCACCGTGACCTCGGTGAACACTTTAACTCCCTGAACTTCCAACACCTTTAACTGCACTCGACCGTCGTCTAACAGCAGGATGTCACCCGGCACCACATCGGCCGGCAGGCCTTTATAGTCAATACCGACCTTTTCTTTATCGCCTTCGCCCTTGCTCATATTGGCGTCGAGCAGGAATTTATCGCCGATATTGAGGAATACCTTGCCCTCTTTAAAGGTCGAGACGCGAATTTTTGGCCCCTGCAAGTCGCCCAGGATCGCCACGTGGCGGCCAAGTCTGGCGGCAATTTCACGCACCTTATCGGCGCGAAGCTGGTGGTCTTCCGGAGTGCCGTGAGAGAAGTTTAGGCGAACGACGTTGGCACCGGCGGCAATGACTTTTTCCAGGTTATTGTCACGGTCCGTAGCCGGGCCGAGAGTGGTGACGATTTTGGTTCTTCTGAGCCTTCTGGACATGCATTACTCCGTTGACGTGTAGAGCAGTGATATGGCTAACACTGGATAACAACATAAAGGGTGATGATTGTAATTTTAATACAAATTTATGACACCCTTTGCCTGGTGAAGCGCGTTGATATTCCAGCAACTTTATTTTTCCCGCCAGATGTTTGGTAATAAAGTGTCAAAAGGTGCGGGTCATCCAGCGATCGTTTAACAACATCGTAACAAATGTGTTCTAATAAAAACATCGCTACCGGGGATCATTCGATTCGAGGTGGAGCATAAACGCCCTTATCGAAACGAGAATCGCGTAAGGATTCTTTAACCCGCTTCAGGTTATCCCTGAATTTTGCCCCGCGACGCAGAATGAACCCGGTCGCCAGGACGTCGATTAGCGTCAGTTGGGCCAGGCGCGAGACCATTGACATATAAACGTCAGTGTCCTCGGGCACGTCGAGCAGCAGAGACAGCGAAGCCTCATTGGCCAGCGGCGTGTCGCGGGAGGTAATCGCTATCACCGTCGCGTCGTTCTCGCGCGCAAGCTGAGCAAGCTCGACTACGCTTTTCGTGCGGCCGCTGTGAGAAATCAGCACCACAACGTCGCCATCGCCCGAATTCATACAGCTCATTTTCTGCATTACGATATCATCAAAATATATTACCGGAATGTTAAAACGAAAAAACTTGTTCATGGCATCGTGCGCGACGGCGGCAGAGGCACCCAGCCCAAAGAACGAGATTTTCTTGGCCTGGGTCAGTAAGTCCACCGCGCGGTTAACGGCGGTAATGTCCAGGGTATTTTTGACCTGTTGCAGGCTGGCCATCGCCGATTCAAAGATTTTTTCACTGTAGGCCTCGACGCTGTCGGTTTCTTCGACGTTGCGGTTTACGTAAGGCGTTCCGTTAGCCAGACTCTGGGCTAGCTGAAGCTTGAAGTCAGGAAACCCCTTGGTTTCGAGACGGCGGCAAAAGCGGTTGACGGTGGGTTCACTGACCTCTGCCATTTTTGCCAGCGTCGCGATACTGGAATGTATGGCAGTCTGGGGTGCAGCAAGGATCACCTCGGCAACCTTTCTTTCAGATTTGCTGAGAATGTCCAAAAAGCTGAGTATTTTTTCTAACGTATTCATGGGCTATTGCTCGATAGGTTTCATCGATTTCAACGAAAAGGAGAAATCATGTCAGTTTGATGAAAATATACTACGCCTAAGTGGGGGGTGGCAGAGGCAGTCTGGTGAAATTCAAGCTTTTTTATCCAGACTATGAGCCAGATCTAAGTTTCAGTATGGTAATAAATGTTCAGGTTTGTCTTAAAATTACAGCAACCTTTGCTTACAGGTTAGTCGTTTTAGCAACTATGACAAATTATGTGGGTTTTTATTCATTTATTAATGCCTTAGATCTTGGTTTACTGACTCTGTCCGTTCAGAGTACAGTGTTGCTGAAACGCAAAATCGGTTGAAATAAAATTACAATCTACCCGCAAATACCGGGTATTTCCTGCTCTAAGGAGAAGAACATGGCGGTAAACCAACCAGCCCAGGCGTGTGACCTGGTAATTTTCGGTGCTAAAGGCGATCTGGCTCGTCGTAAACTGTTGCCTTCCCTGTATCAGCTGGAAAAGGCTGGACACATTCACGACGACACTAAAATCATCGGCGTGGGCCGCGCCGAATGGGATAAAGCAGCTTATACCGAAGTGGTAAAAGAAGCGCTGACCACCTTTATGAAAGAGAAGCTGGACCCAGAACTGTGGGAAAAACTCTCCGCGCGTTTAGAGTTTTGTAATCTTGACGTTAACGATGCAAAGCATTTCACCCGTCTGGGTAAAATGCTCGATACCAGCACGCGCACTACTATCAACTATTTCGCTATGCCACCGAGCACCTTCTCGGCGATCTGTAAAGGCCTGGGTGAAGCAGGGCTGAACCAAGAACCCGCGCGCGTAGTGATGGAAAAACCGCTGGGTACCGATCTTAAATCCTCTCAGGAAATCAACGACGGCGTGGCCGAGTATTTCAATGAGGATCAGGTTTATCGTATCGACCACTATCTGGGTAAAGAGACGGTGCTTAACCTGCTGGCGCTGCGCTTCGCCAATAACCTGTTTGCTTCCAACTGGGACAATCGCACTATCGATCACGTGCAGATCACCGTTGCGGAAGAGGTGGGTATCGAGGGTCGTTGGGGTTACTTCGATAAAGCCGGTCAGATGCGTGACATGATCCAGAACCACCTGCTGCAGATCCTGACCATGATCGCCATGTCGCCTCCGGCTGACCTGAGCACGGACAGTATTCGTAGTGAAAAAGTGAAAGTATTGCGTTCACTGCGCCGCATCAATCAGTCCAACGTGCGCGAAAATACCGTGCGCGGTCAGTATACCGCTGGCTTCGTGCAGGGCAAAAAGGTGCCTGGCTACCTGGAAGAAGAAGGCGCAGTCAAAAACAGCAATACCGAATCCTTCGTGGCGATCCGCGTTGATATCGATAACTGGCAGTGGGCGGGCGTGCCTTTCTACCTGCGCACCGGTAAACGTCTGCCGGCAAAATGTTCCGAGGTGGTGGTCTACTTTAAGACTCCGGCCCTGAATCTGTTCAGCGACTCTTATCAACAACTGCCACAGAATAAACTGACCATCCGTCTGCAGCCGGACGAAGGTATCGAGATCGAAGTACTGAATAAAGTGCCGGGTCTTGAGCATAAACATCGCCTGCAAACCACTAAACTGGATCTCAGCTTCTCCGAAACCTTCCACGAAGAGCATATTGCCGATGCTTACGAGCGTCTGCTGCTGGAAACGATGCGCGGTATTCAGGCGCTGTTCGTACGCCGTGACGAAGTTGAAGAGGCCTGGAAATGGGTTGACGGCATCGTGAACGCCTGGGCATCTGAAAACGAAGCGCCTAAGCCTTATCAGGCCGGTACCTGGGGCCCTGTGGCTTCGGTTGCGATGATCACCCGCGATGGTCGTTCATGGAACGAGTTCGGCTAACCTAGCGGTTTTTAACGCGACGTTATAGCCGGGCGAAAATGCGTCAACGTTATTCAGGGCGTATCATTCGTCATAAAAAAGCCTCCACATTGTGATAATGCCAGTCAGCTAACACTGACTGGCATTTTTTCGTTTTTTCTCCAGGAAATTTGAACACCGGCTTTCCCCCACGCCTGGTGAACGCCTTTCTTGTCTGATTGTCATTCATCCCCTCCCATAGCAAAACTCAACGATTATCAACTCAACAGGCGTCGAGACGGCGTGGCGGGTCGAGATCATTCGCTCCATATAGTAACTAAACGCAATAGTTAATTTAATCTAATTAAATAATGTTTAAAAAGAAAATTTAATCTGAAATTTTTTGACGTCACTTATAAGAAAAATCTTACTCGGCAACGTCAATAATTTCAGGGGATTAACGCGGATTTATTAAAAAAACCTTATAAATCAGATTTATTGGCAGGTATTTACATATTGCTTACATTAAATGTGCTGCTATATAGTCACTTCGGTAACCGAATGGAGATCGGCCTAATGCCAGCTCTTCGCGCCCATTTTAAGGAATAATCATGAGTAAATCTTATCAAAATGAAATCCCCAAAGCGCGCATTAACATAAAATTGGACCTGCACACGGGAGGCGCGGCACGCAAAACTGAACTGCCCCTAAAGCTGCTGGTCACCGGTGACTTCAGCAACGGGCAGGAGCAGCGTGTACTGTCTGAACGTGAAAAGGTTAATGTTAATAAAAACAACTTCGACAGCGTGCTAGCTGAGTTCTCACCGGCCTTAATGATCTCTGTTGAAAATACTCTCGCCGGCGACGGCAGCGAGGAGAGCGTCAAGCTGGCCTTCCACGACATGAAAGACTTCACGCCAGAGCAGGTCGCCCGCCAAATCCCACAGCTCAAAGCCATGCTGGCAATGCGCAACCTGTTGCGCGACCTTAAATCTAACCTGCTGGACAACGTCACATTCCGTAAAGAGCTGGAAATTATCCTCAAAAACCCGGCCCTGAGTGATGAACTGCGCACTGAACTGTCTGCCCTGACGCCTGAAAAAGCCTGATCCCTTTCACGGAATGATAACGAGAGAACGCTAATGACTGTTAAAAATGAAACCTCCTCTGCCGGTGCCAGCGTCGCGCTCGACCTTCCGGCGGCGAGTGGCGTTTATGCTTCGCTGTTTGAAAAAATCAACCTTAGCCCGGTGTCGCACCTCAGCGATCTGAATATCTGGCAGGACAACCAGGCGATGTCCGACGCCAGCGTTAACGAGCGCGTTACCGCCGCAATGAAGGTGTTGGTTGAGTGTCTAAACCAGTCAGGCTCAAGGATTGAGAGGCTGGATAAGAGCTTGCTTGACCACCATATCGCCCAGCTTGACGAGCAAATAAGTCGCCAGCTCGACGCAGTGATGCACCACGACGAATTCCAGAGGGTAGAGTCTCTGTGGCGCGGCCTGAAGTCGCTGGTGGACAAAACCGACTTCCGCCAGAACGTAAAAATCGAAGTGCTGGATCTGTCCAAAGACCACCTGCGACAGGACTTCGAAGACTCGCCGGAAATCATACAGAGCGGCCTGTATGCGCACACCTACATCGCGGAATACGACACTCCAGGCGGTGAGCCGATAGGCGCGCTGATCTCCTCTTACGAGTTCGACGCCTCAGCTCAGGACGTGGCACTGCTGCGTAATCTCTCTAAGGTGGCGGCTTCGGCACATATGCCATTTATCGGCTCTGCTGGCCCGCAGTTCTTCCTGAAGGACAACATGGAGGACGTGGCGGCGATTAAAGATATCGGCAACTATTTTGATCGAGCCGAATACATCAAGTGGAAGTCATTCCGCGAAACCGACGATTCGCGTTACATCGGCCTGGTGATGCCGCGCGTGCTAGGTCGCCTGCCGTACGGCCCGGACACCATACCGGTGCGCAGCTTCAACTACGTTGAAGAGGTGAAAGGCCCGGAGCACAATAAATATCTTTGGACCAACGCCTCGTTCGCCTTCGCCGCCAACATGGTGAAAAGTTTTATCAACAATGGCTGGTGCGTACAGATCCGCGGCCCTCAGGCAGGTGGCGCAGTAACTGACCTGCCGATCCATCTTTACGATCTCGGCACCGGTAACCAGGTGAAGATCCCGTCTGAGGTGATGATCCCGGAAACCCGCGAGTTTGAGTTTGCCAACCTCGGCTTTATCCCACTGTCGTACTACAAAAATCGCGACTACTCATGCTTCTTCTCCGCCAATTCGACGCAAAAACCGGCGTTGTACGACACCGCAGACGCGACCGCTAATAGCCGCATTAACTCACGTCTGCCGTACATCTTTCTGCTGTCGCGCATTGCGCACTACCTGAAACTTATTCAGCGAGAAAACATCGGCACCACCAAAGACCGTCGCCTGCTGGAGCTGGAGCTAAACACCTGGGTGCGAGGTCTGGTAACGGAAATGACCGATCCGGGCGATGAGCTGCAGGCTTCCCACCCGCTGCGCGATGCCAAGGTGATTGTCGAAGATATCGACGACAACCCGGGATTTTTCAGGGTCAGGCTATACGCTATCCCGCACTTCCAGGTGGAGGGTATGGACGTCAACCTGTCTCTGGTTTCCCAGATGCCGAAAGCGAAAGAGTAAGGCGGAGATTGAATGAAAACGGAACAACCACTGTGGGGACGAGGCGTGATGATCTCGCCACAGCATTTCCAACAGCAGGCCGCGTATGCGGCTTGGTCAACGGAATGTGTAGCACTGATGGGCCTGAATCATCCCTGGGGCGTGATCCGTGCCGAATTTGACGCCGATGCCCTGAAGCTGGGGCGTTTGCAGGCGCGTCACCTGCACCTGCGATTTCAGGACGGCACGCAGATCGACACCTATAACGCTGACGATCTGCCGCCGGTGATGATGCTTGAGGGGCATGACGTAGTGGTGGTGCTGGCACTGCCGCTGCTCAGGGCAAACGGCGGCAACTGTCTGCAACCTGACGACGTTGCCGAGCGCCCGGTACGCTATCGCCAACGCTGGCGCGATATCCGCAATCAGTTTGGCGATGATACGCGTCAGATCGCGGTGATCAAACCTGAGCTGACGCTGCGTTTTGCCGAGCAGGACAATGGGGATTACCTGGTCTGCCCGGTGGCGCGTCTCAAGCAGGACAGCCAAGGCTGCTGGTCGCAGGACGAGAGTTTTCTTCCGCCGCTGCTGGCCGTACAGAGCAGCCAGTGGCTGCTGACCCAGCTCGAACAACTGATGACGCAGCTGCGCACGCGCCTCAATCGCCTGATGGCGATGCGCCGCGAGAGCAACGAACGCATGGCCGATTTTGCCGTGGCAGATGTGTCGCTGTTCTGGCTCCTCAACGCGCTGAACAGCGCGGAGCCGGTACTGGGCCAGTTCGCGCGTTTCCCGCAGAGTGCGCCGGAGCGTTTATATCCTGAACTCGCGCGTCTGGCGGGGAGCCTGCTGACCTTCTCGCTGGCGCATCAGGGCAGTGCGATCCCGGTATATCAGCATGCGAGTCTTAACGATGTTTTCCCTCCGCTTTTTGACCTGCTGAGCGATCTGCTGGAAGCCAGCCTGCCGTCACGCGTCGTGTCGATTGAGCTTGAGCATGACAAGCGTTTGCATCAGTGGCTGGCCCGCCTGCAGGAGCCACGCCTGCGCGAAGACGCCGATTTCTACCTTTCGGTACGCTCCCCGCTCCCGGTAGCGCAGCTGCAAGAACAGTTCCCGCGCCAGTGCAAAATAGGTAGCCCGCATTACGTGACCGATCTTGTGAATTCGTCACAGCAGGGGATCCCGCTGAAGCCGCTACGCCACGTTCCCGCCGCGATCCCCCTGCGTCTGGAAAACCAATATTTTGCCCTCGACCTGTCGCACCCGGCGGCACGCGAGATGCTGAGCTCGGGCAGCTGCATGTTTTACGTGCCGGGCATGCTCGGTGAACCTGAACTTGAACTGTTTGCGGTGCTGAGAACATGAACCAGAAAAATGAGTGCGATATTGACGCGCTGCTGCAAAACAGCTGGCTGCAGGTTATTAGCCTGCGTCATGGCCCGAAGATCAAAGAAGGGGAAGGTCTGCAGTTATGGCAGCGCGGCGTCGCAGAGGTGGAAAAGGTCCAGCAGGCGCTGAAAGAGGCAGGCTACCGTGCAAAACACTGTGAAGACATTCTCTATGCCCAGTGCGCACTGATTGATGAAGTGGTCAAAGGACGCGGTGAGCAGGATGACGCTTACGTGCAGTGGCTTCATATGCCACTGCAGGGTCATTTCCTCGGCACGGTCGACGCCGGTGATATGCTCTGCGACCGCATGCGTGAGGTGCTGCGCGAACCTGCGGCAGAATCGGTGGTTGTGACCTGCTTTCAGCGGGTCATGCTGCTGGGCTTCCTCGGGGGTTATCGCTCACTCGACGATCCGCAGCGGGAAAAGCTGGTCGCGGCGTTGAATGCGCAGGTTTCTTCCTTGAGCGGAACGCAAGCGCAGACCGTACTGGCGCATAGCAAAGCGGGAGTAGGCTTCAGTGGCTGGTTGTCCAGCTGGCCATGGCGTATTGGTTTCTCCACGTTGCTACTGGCCACCGTCTGGTGGGGCCTGAACCACTGGTTGAGCAGCCTGGTCACTTCGCTGCTGCCGGGGGCGGTTCAATGAACCTTGCCCTGCAGCGCATGCTGGCACTGTGGAGTGTCCTGCTGGTCGCCGCGCTGCTCCTGCCGCTTCCTTATTGGATGGCCGTGCTGTTGTGGTTGGCCGGTTTGGTGCCGATCGTTGCCACCCTCGCTGCCCGCCGTCGGGTGTTGCCGGAAACGCTGATCAATGTGGATGACCTGCCGGATGCCGCTTACCGTCAACCGGTGGTGCTGGTCTGCGGTGACAGTGCGCAGGTTTGGCCGCCAGGTGCTGCGGCATTGACCGTGCCGTACGGCTGCTGGCTGAAGGTTGCCGATAATCAGCCGCTGGACTTAGTGGTGCGTCAACTGCTGTCGCTGCGCCCGCAGTGGGGCCGTCAGCTGTCGGTAATGATCAGCGTTTGCCCTCAGCGGCAGGATACCGATGATTTATCCAGCCGCCTGCTGACACTGCGCTGGCAGATTGCTCAACTGCGGCATGAAACGGGCTATTCACTGCCGCTGGTTCTCCATGCTCAGGTAGGCAGTTCGCTGGTCAGTGAGTGTCTCTGGCAGGCGCGGCAAGCGGGGGAACCCGTTAGCCTGTGGGCCGATTCGGCAACGCCCTCCATGCCTGAACGATGCCTGGCCACGGGTGGCAGCATGGCGTTACAGCAGCAGGTGCTGTTGAACAGCCTGAACGGCTGGTTTCAGCAGAGGGTGATTGCCGTGTTAACCGATAGCCATTCGGCTATGCCGTCCGTGGCTCCCGCCTGCGTCGTCTGCGGGGTGAGCGCTTCGCTTGAAGGGGCATTAGCGCCCTCGCAGTGGACGCGCTGGCTGCAGCAGCACACCGCACTGGTCGAGGTAGCCGGTTGGCTGCCGGCAGAGGAGGCCAACCTGTCGCCGTCATCCCTGTTGCCGGAGTTTGTCCTGCCGTTGCTGCCCGCAGGCCGTGGCCTGACGCCGCGCCAACGGCTATGTCGTGGTGCGTTGTGGACGGCGGTAACGGCGGGCGTCGTCGCGCTGTGCTGTAGTGCCTGGAATAACCATCGTCTGCTGCAGCGCGTGACCTTTGACATTGCTCACTATCAACCTATCGCCATGACCGATTACGCCGGGAAGGCGGCGGCGGTCAACGCACTGCGTCGGGATGCTAGCGAACTGGACGAGTATGCCCGCAACGGCGTGCCGCTGCGCCTTGGCCTGGGACTGTATCAGGGAGGGGATCTGCGCATGCCGCTGCTGGACGCCATTCGCTCCTATCTCCCCCCGTCGACGCCGTCAGCCACAATGCTGCCGCAATCGACGCACAAGAGTGTAGACAACATTATCCGTCTCGACAGCATGTCGCTGTTTGATTCCGGCAAGGCGGAGCTGAAAAGCGCATCGACAAAAATCCTGGTCAACTCGCTGGTTGGCATTAAAGCCAGGCCGGGTTGGCTGATCGTGGTCAGCGGTCACACCGATAACACCGGCCATTCCTCGTTCAATCAGGCGCTGTCCCGCAAGCGCGCCGAAGCGGTGCGTGACTGGATGCGTGACACCGGCGACGTGCCGGAAAGCTGTTTTGCGGTGCAGGGTTATGGCGCAAGTCGCCCCGTAGCACCCAACGACTCGGCAGAGGGCCGCGCCCTCAATCGCCGGGTCGAAATTAGTCTGGTACCGCAGGCAGACGCCTGCCGGATACCTGGCAATCCCCTTACGTCATCGCAGGAAGATGACGTTGATAACAACCTAATGGAGAAGTAAACCCATGGCAATTCCAGTTTATTTGTGGCTGAAAGACGACGGCGGTGCCGATATCAAAGGATCCGTTGATGTGAAGGATCGTGAAGGCAGCATCGAAGTGGTGGCACAGGAACATAACCTGTACATCCCGACCGATAACAACACCGGCAAGCTGACCGGCACTCGCATTCATACCCCGTTTAAATTTACCAAGGAGATCGACTCCTCCAGCCCGTACCTCTACAAAGCGGTCACTAGCGGTCAGACCCTGAAATCAGCCGAGTTCAAGTGGTACAAAATCAACGATGCCGGTCAGGAAGTGGAGTACTTCAATACCACGCTGGAGAACGTCAAGCTGGTGATGGTCGCGCCGAAAATGCACGACATCAAGGACCCGTCTAAAGAGAAGCACAACCATCTCGAAGAGATTGAGCTGCGCTACGAAAAAATCACCTGGACCTACAAAGACGGCAACATCATTCATTCCGATTCCTGGAATGAGCGTACCACCGCCTAAATTACCCGTCATTCTTCGCGCCGCAGGTGCGTTGGCTACGTGACTCGGCCGATCCGTGGGCCTCGCCCTTTCAGGGCTGCTGAACACAGCGTTCAAATCTGCTGCTGGCAGGTTTGTCGCTTGCCCTGTTCACAGAGTTATCTATGTTCCCGGGGACTTGCTCACTTAACGCCATCCCGCAGCATGAATTATTGAGGTAACAGTTTAAAGCAGGCGGTTTGCCGCCTGCTCTTTCAGTTATTTCCGTTCAGCGAAAGCGCTAACCCGAAATAATTTAATCCGCCATAGATGACCTTATGGGCCTCGGTTCCTGCTTCAGGAAATGGCTATGGGCGGTAGCGTGCCGTCATCCTACTCAGAGAGTGAAAACATGGAAAACCAATCAGCCGTTCTTTTACGTCGTTTAAACCCGTTCTGCGCACGCGCGCTAGAGGCGGCCGCCTCACTTTGCCAGACCCGCGCCCACAGTGAGATCCGCATCGAACACCTGCTGCTTAAACTGCTGGAGCAGGGAGAGGGCGACATCACCGTGCTGGCGCGGCGCTACGAGTGGGACATGGATAGCCTCTGGCAGGAACTGCTGGGCTGGCTGGATAACCTGCCGCGATCGGTACGCACCCGCCCGCAGCTCGCCGACTCTCTGCTGGCGCTGATTAAGCAGGCCTGGCTGATTGCCTCGCTGGAAGATGACGGTGCTCATATTCGCAGCCATCATCTGCTGGTGGCGCTGATCGATAAGCCGTCGCGGGCCGATTGCGAAGGCCTGTGGCCGTTGCTGAGCCTGACGCACGCTCAGATGGAACGCCTGCGACCGCTGCTGGACGCGCGGTCCGACGAGCGGCCGGAAGTGCAGCAGCAAGAAAGTCTGAATCATTCACCTTCCACGCTGGGCGATGCAGATGCCGTGGCTAACGCGGAGGGCGGCAGCGCGGCTGGCGATACGCTGAGCGAGGCGCTTCAGGCCGCGCTCGACAAATTTACCCTCGACGTCACCGCCCAAGCCCGGGCGGGAAGCATCGATCCAGTATTGGGTCGTGACACAGAAATCCGCCAGATGATCGACATCCTGTCGCGCCGCCGCAAGAACAACCCTATTTTGGTCGGCGAACCGGGCGTGGGTAAAACCGCGCTGGTGGAAGGGCTGGCGCTGCGCATTAGTGAGGGCAACGTGCCGCATAGCCTGAAAACCATTAGCGTGCGTACGCTTGATCTTGGCCTGCTGCAGGCCGGGGCGGGCGTTAAGGGCGAGTTCGAGCAGCGTCTCAAGAACGTGATTGAAGCGGTGCAGCAGTCGCCGACCCCAGTGCTGCTGTTTATCGACGAGGCGCACACCATCATCGGCGCGGGCAACCAGGCCGGTGGGGCAGACGCCGCTAACCTGCTGAAGCCCGCCCTGGCGCGCGGCGAGCTGCGCACCATCGCTGCCACCACCTGGAGCGAATACAAGCAGTATTTTGAAAAGGACGCCGCGCTGGAGCGCCGCTTCCAGCGAGTGTTAGTTGACGAGCCTGACGACGAAACCGCCTGCCTGATGCTGCGCGGGCTCAAGTCGCGCTACGCGCAACACCACGGCGTGCACATTACCGACCATGCGGTGAAAGCGGCGGTTAGCCTGTCGCGCCGCTATCTGACAGGCCGCCAGCTGCCGGACAAGGCGGTTGACCTGCTGGACACCGCCGCCGCGCGCGTGCGCATGAGCCTCGACACCGTGCCGGAGGCCATCACCCTGCTTAACGCGCGGCTCACCGCGCTGGCATTGGAAGCGCAGGCGCTGACGGAAGATAGTGCTGCGGGCAGTGATAAACATAACGAACGCCTGACGGCTATCGCTGTCCTTCGCACCGAACTGGAAGCGCAGCGTGGGAAGCAGGATGCCCATTTCGTCGCGCAGCGGGAACTGGCACAGCAACTGATGGCCAGCCGCCAGAACCAACTGCCGCAGACGGAGATTGCCGCTGTTCAGCAGCAGCTCGCCGCTCTGCAACAGCGTGACGCGTTGATTCAGGTGGACGTCGATACCCGCACCGTTGCCAACGTGATTGCCGACTGGACCGGCGTGCCGCTCTCTTCATTGATGAAGGACGAGCAGACTGAACTGCTTAGCCTGGAAGCAGAAATCGGCAAACGCGTGGTCGGGCAGGAGGTCTCGCTTAACGCCATCACGCAGCGGCTGCGCGCGGCGAAAACTGGGCTGACTTCCGGGGACGGACCGCAGGGCGTGTTCCTGTTGGTCGGGCCGAGCGGCACCGGCAAAACCGAGAGCGCGCTGGCGCTGGCCGACGTACTGTACGGCGGCGAAAAGTCGCTGATCACCCTCAATCTGTCAGAGTATCAGGAGGCGCACACCGTATCGCAGCTGAAAGGCTCCCCGCCGGGCTACGTGGGTTACGGCCAGGGCGGCATCCTGACCGAAGCGGTGCGTAAGCGCCCGTACAGCGTGGTGCTGTTAGATGAAGTAGAGAAGGCGCACCGCGACGTGCTCAACCTGTTCTATCAGGTGTTTGACCGCGGGTTTATGCGCGACGGCGAGGGGCGTGAAATTGATTTTCGCAACACCGTTATCCTGATGACCTCCAACCTCGGCAGCGACGCCATCATGCAACGGCTGGAAGATAATCCGCAGGCCACCGAAGGGGATTTACAGGAGTTGCTGCGCCCGACGCTGCGCGACCACTTCCAGCCCGCGCTGCTGGCCCGCTTTCAGACCGTGATCTACCGCCCACTAAATGAGGCGGCGATGCGCATTATCGTCGGCATGAAGCTTCATCAGGTGAGCCAGCGGCTGGCACACCATTACGGCCTGAACACCACCCTGGGTGACGGCCTGTCTGCCGCCCTGACCGCCGCCTGCCTGCTGCCCGACACCGGCGCGCGCAACATCGACAGCCTGCTCAATCAGCAGATCCTGCCGGTGCTGAGCCAGCAACTGCTGCGGCAGATGGCCGTAAAGCACAAGCCGCAGCACCTGACGCTGGATTGGAATGATCAAGAAGGCGTTGTTCTGACGTTCGACACTACAAAGGAAGGTGGATCATGAGCAAAAATCCAGGCGTTATCGACGCTGCATCCGTGGGAGACGGAGCGCGAAGGCTAGGGGCGTGCCACGGTGGAGCGGATGCAGGTGGGCAGCTTGCCGCTGCCATTTTACCTGCTGTCATTTTTATTGCGCTACATTACCAGCCAGATGCCGATGATCCCTGAAGGTTACTACCAGCAATAACCCAAAAAATATGTGGCAACTGGTTTTCGCTAACCAACCCCATGACGTCTGCAAAGAGCGTATTCATGCTGCACTCGAAAACAAAGATGGTGAGGAAAGGGCTGCAAGATAAAACAGGCAGGATGAAAAAATAGTGAGCGTTGAGTTTTTACTTATAAATTTAAAAAAAGGACTATATATGAAAAGTTTTAATTTGTTGGTTTGGATAGGCTTGGTCATCAATATTACATTAATAGGTAGTGTTGGGTTGATTTCATCATCCTTTATTTTGCCCAGTGGGGGGTTAAATTATTTTGAGCAAGAGCTGGTCTCCAAAATTGTTAAATTATATTTAATTTCAATCGCAGTGCAGCTTATTAGTCTGCTGGTTTTGTTTAAAAAACCCAAGCTAGGTCTTGTGGTGGCAGTCATCGGCTCCATTATTATGCTGCCACTGGGTGTTGTTTTTTTGTTAGGCTACCGGTTCAGTTATGAAAGGCATTGCAATAAGGATTTTGAACAATTTCAAGATAAAAAAGCTGATGCTGCACTCAAATTTAGAAGGTCGCAATTAGCAATCCAAGGCTTACTATTTATCGCATTGGGCTTGTTAGTCGGAATATTAGGCGTGGGTTTAGCATGGTTAGTGTTAGGAATGGGGCTATTTTCTTTATGCAACTCTTTCCGTTTGAAAAACCGCATTATAATTGGCATGGCACAGGATAAATTAATTCTAACCCCGACGACTTATTCAAGAACCTATCTTATCCCTTTCGCTAATGTATATCTTATAAAAGAAACAAATCGTTCATTTAAATTACATATTAAATCTTCCACTATTCACAGAAACTGTACTTACCGTAAAAGAACGATCGATGATAAAGAGTTTCCGCGATTACTTGAAAATTTACTATTAAAAATATCCAAATAGGGATGATATGAAAAGAATAATTCGCATAGGCGATAAAACCACTGGCAGTGGTCAGGTACAGTCTGGAGTGGAAAAGATGAAATTTATGGGAATTGGCGTGGCGCGTATTAATGATCCAGTGAACTGCCCAATTGAAAGGCGTAACCCGTCGAAAATCGTAGAGGGACATTCAACGCTAAAGGATAATGCCATATCTGCTGCTTTTTATGATCATAGGTGTAGCTGTGACTGCACATTAATCTCATCCCATGACAAGTGCAACCAGGAGTAAATTATGCCAGTTGATCTCTTAGCTATTCCTCCCATTGCTAACGGTAAGAAATGCCCCGTCCTCTAGCGCTGGTTATTACCTTACTGATCACATTACTGTGTGAAGGACTAATTATACTGAAGATATGGCCTGCCAAGCAGGCAACACGCGGCGCGCTTTTCTGACTAAGAATAACTTAAGATTTTCAAAGGTCGATACCAAGTAAGCATTCATTGATATAGACATGAAAATCGTCTGAATCGGCTAGATTTCTCTTTGGTTAACAATCGCATTGGTAGCAGAGGGATTAGTAAAAAAATAATATAATTTAATTAGTTATGATCATGCCCGGTATGGGTGACACGCTATGGTGGTTACTTGTCTATCTTGCCTGAGCTCATGCTGTTGATGTCTGTGATGATTCGTTTATCAAAGCCGTGAACCAATTGAGCCAACTGGCGGACGTGCTGTTCACCGACTGCAGCCAAGGCGCTCCGAGCTGGGCAGTAGGCTGCTGGCGCTGCATAACTTTACGCTACCGGCAGAGATTTTCAGCGTTGATACGACGATGGCAGCCCCGGCGCTGTCGGGGAATGATTCAGGGAATGATGATGAAGACATTGTTCTGACGTTCGACACCATAAAGGAAAGTGGATCATGAGCAAAAATCCGATCTCTTATTTCAATCACAGCCACCACCTGCTGGCGGTGCGCGACTGCACGTCCCAGCCCGACGTGCTGGCCTTTCAGGGGGAAGAGCGGCTGAGCGAGCCGTTCCGCTGGCGCGTGGAGTTCAACAGCACCGACCACGCCATTACCCGCCAGGCCATGCTGATGAAATCGGCCCTGCTGACCCTGCAGGCCCCGGTTGAGCCGAGCCGGGGCATCGGGGAGCAGCGGCCGGTGCGCGTGGTGCAGGGGGTCGTGACCGGCTTTGAACGCCTCAGCACCAGCCTCGACCAGACCCTCTACGCCGTTACCCTCCAGCCGCGCCTGGCGCTGCTGTCGCGCAGCCGCCAGCACGCCATTTATCAGGACCTGTCGGTGCCGCAGATTGTCGAGAAAATCCTGCGCGAGCGCCACGGGATGCGCGGCCAGGACTTTTTATTCACCCTGAACAACGCGTACCCGCGCCGCGAGCAGGTGATGCAGTACGGCGAAGACGACCTGACGTTTATCACCCGCCTGCTGGGTGAGGTGGGGATATGGTTCCGCTTCACCACTGACACCCGCCTGCACATCGACGTGGTGGAGTTCTACGACGGTCAGCAGGGCCATGTGAAAGGGCTGACGCTGCCCGCCGTGCCGCCGTCTGGCATGCACGATGCGGCCGTCGATTCGGTGTGGGACCTCACCAGCCGCTTTGCGGTGGTGGAGAAAAGCGTCAGCGGACGCGACTACAACTACCGCCACGCCACCGAGGATATGAACGTGCAGGCGGACGTTACCGGCGGCGACGAGACCACCTATGGCGAGTCCTACCGCTGGGCGGAGAATTATTTGACGCCGGGCGACGGCTACAGCCATCACCCGATTGCCGAGAGCGGGGCGTTCTACGCCCGCCTGCGTCATGAACGCTACCTGAACGGCCAGGCGCGGGTGGCGGCAGTGACCAGCTGCCCGGTGCTGGCTCCCGGCAGCGAGCTGATGGTCAGCGGCGGGGCGAACGTTGGCGAGGTGTTCGAGCGCGGCGTGCTGGTCACCGCCATCGTGAGCACCGCCCGGCGCGACCGCAGCTTTGAAACCACCTTTGAGGGCATTGCGCTGAACAACCGCTACGGCTTTCGCCCGGAGCCGCCGCCGCACCCGGTGATGGCGGGCACGCTGCCGGCGCGGGTGACCAGCACCACGGTCAACGACGCCTACGGGCATATTGACCGCGACGGGCGCTACCGGGTCAACATGCTGTTTGATCGCGCGGGCTGGGAAACCGGCTTTGAAAGCCTGTGGGTACGCCAGGCGCGCTCCTATGCGGGTGACACCTACGGCCTGCACCTGCCGCTGCTGGCGGGGACCGAAGTGGCGATTGCCTTCGAGCACGGCAACCCGGACCGTCCGTATATTGCCGGGGTGCTGCACGACTCGGCGCACGGCGACCTCGTCACCATCCGCAACTACAAGCGCAACGTGCTGCGCACGCCGAAGAACAACAAGCTGCGGCTGGACGATACGGCGGGCCAGGAGCATATCAAGCTCAGCACCGAATACGGCGGCAAGAGCCAGCTGAACCTCGGCCACCTGGTGGACAGTGAGAAGCAAAAGCGCGGCGAAGGGTTCGAGCTGCGCAGCGACAGCTGGGGGGCGATACGTGCGGAGAAAGGACTGTTTATCACCGCCGACGGTCAGCAGAAGGCGCAGGGTGAGTTGCTGGAGATGGCTCCGGCTATCAGCCTGCTGAAAGGCGCGCTGAATCAGATAACGGAATGGGGCAGCATAACTCAGACCCATCACAATCACAGCCCAGACACCTGCGGCCTGAAACAACTGGTTGGCAGTGCAGACAAGCTTAAAGCGCCAATGATGCTAATGAGCGCACCCAAAGGTTGGGGGGCCGTCACCCCGGAAACGATGCTGCTGCACAGCGGCAACGGCCTGCATATGCAGAGTATTGGCGAGGTGAGCATTGCCAGCGCGCAGCATCTTTCGGCGAACGCCAGCCAGAGTATCTCGCTGCTGGCACAGAACCAAGGTATGCGCCTGGTGTCCGGCAAAGGCCCGTTGGAGATTGAGTCGCACGGCGATGTGCTGTCGCTGACTTCGTTGAAGGACGTTACCGTTCAGTCGACGCAGGGTCATCTACAATTGACGGCAAAAAATGGTATTACGCTGGGCTGTGGCGGGGCGTACATTCGCCTGACGCCGCAGGGCGAGGTTGAAATACACGGGCCTGGTTTAATCAGCTTGAAAGGCCAGCACGATTTGCAAGGCCCGGCCAGCGAGAACTTCCCGCTGCCGGAATTACCGGCATCGGTGTGTAAGGAGTGCCTGAAAAGAGCGCAGGAGCTTGCGCAAGGCTTCGTGCCAAGGGAGATAAAATGACCACAAAATGGATTGAAGAGGTAGCTACAACCTGCCGTACATCGGGCACCGATTATCTGGACGTAATCCTCGAACAGGCCGGGTTGGACTTTAGCGTTATCCCGGCGCTGAACTTACTTACAGTAGAATGGCAGTCGCTGTATCACGGGCTGCCGGAAGAATTTATTGTCGATGATGCGCCGCTGATTGCGCGCGTTATCCTTGATGATACTCAACAGATGCAGTGGCTATACGAGATAAGCCAGCAGGCTGCCGCTCAGGCCCCGCTGTTATTGCTATGTTCAGCCTGGCCATTTTCCACGTTGGCAGGCTGGCTTACACAGTGCATCGATATTACTCAGGAAGGCCGGGGCGGGATTTTACGTTTTTACGATACGCGCATCTTCCCGCTACTTTTTTCCCACGTGCTCACCGTTCAGCAGCAGCGCTCCTTACTGCGCCCCGCACTGTTTTGGGCATGGCAGGATATGGACGGTAGCTCATGCGCCATCAATGGTATCGGCAAACCTCCGCTACGCGGTGAGAAAAGCCAGAAGACGGACCTTAGCGACTGCCAGCTGGATCGCCTGATGTGCGTCTGTGATGCTCTGGTTCTGCTGGAACACAGTGCGCCACCTGCGGGGATTTATGTGTCACAGCAGGCACTGTTCTCACACTGTTATCAGGGCATGGTAGAAGCCACGGAGCAGGGCATTATTCTGGATGATGCACGCGAGGCCTGGGTGATGAAAAAATGGCATACCGTAGGAGAAACAGTCTGATGAATATCAGACTCTACGTTTCAGCTGCGGTATTGCTGCTGTTATCCGGCTGCTCGCCGCCCGTCGCGCAGGCCCAGGGTGGAGGCGGGGGCGGGACTATTGAGGCCATCAACCATACCCACTGGGCGATTAACCATTTCAGCGTCAATCGCCAGTCGGGTATCGACATTATCGGCCCGTATCAGGGCGGCGGCGGTGGCTGCTGTTTTAGCACACCCGCACAGTGGAGGCCGGGTGTGACGGTGCAGATTGATTGGGAAACAGGTGTTGGAGATACGGATGGATCTCCTGGATTTGGCAATGATGAAAAATATCTGGCATGGGCTAGAAAAATGAAAGCTCAAAATCGCCAGCACAGCAAAACCGTCCCACTCCCCGACTATAACGGCCAGGACACCTGCGGCATCACCGTGCATTTTCTGCCCTGCGACGACGTAAAGGTGACGACCAGCTGCTACACCTACGGCAGCCCGGCCTACCCGATTAAAGAGCCCATCAGGATGAAGGAGCCAAAAGCATGTCCGAAATAACGCAAACCGACCTGGCGTGGAACCCGCCGCCGTTTCCTGCGCAGGGGCGTTTACCGAGTGAACCGTTGCTGGTCGGGCAGAACTGCCATCGGCAGAACAGCGCCGAGCGTAACTATCGTCAGGAGCTGTGCCTGGCGGCCGGGCGGCGCGTCGAGCCGCCGTGCTGCAAGACGCTGCATAGTAGCCTGTTTTTCGACGGCACCGGCAATTAGCGTTATTTCGAACCGTCGCGGAATTAATAATCATTAAATATAACGTCGAAATACTCAGTCATTTTTTTAAAGATACATAAAAGATTATTTCGCCATGTTCATCGCGGATGGGCAGGGGTAAATAATTTCAGGCAATAAAAACGGAAGTCAAAATAAAAGGAAGAGCGTAATGAGATTAAAAATATTCGTGTTGTTCGGCGTATTACTGCTGGCCGGCTGCGGTCAGCGAGGCGCTCAGGCCCAGGGTGGTGGCGGCGGCGGGACTATTAAGGCCATCAACCATACCCACTGGGCGATTAACCATTTCAGCGTCAATCGTCAGTCGGGTATCGACATCATCGGCCCGTATCAGGGCGGCGGCGGGGGCTGCTGCTTTAGCACGCCCGCGCAGTGGAAACCGGGTATGACGGCGCAGATTGATTGGGAAACTGGTGTCGGTGGGACGGAAGGATTCCCTGGATTTGGAAATGATGAAAAATATTTCACATGGAAAAAAAGTATTGATGCGCAAAAACGCCAGCATAGCAAAACCGTCCCACTCCCCGACTATAACGGCCAGGACACCTGCGGTATCACCGTGCATTTTCTGCCCTGTGACGACGTGAAGGTGACGACCAGCTGCTGGTCGCCAAAGAACGCCAACTACCCGATTAAAGAGCCCATCAGGATGGAGGAGCCAAACGTATGTCCGAGATAATCCCAACCGACCTGGCGTGGAACCCGCCGCCGTTTCCTGTGCAGGGGCGTTTACCGAGTGAACCGTTGCTGGTCGGGCAGAACTGCCATCGGCAGAACAGCGCCGAGCGCAACTATCGTCAGGAGCTGTGCCTGGCGGCCGGGCGGCGCGTTGAGCCGCCGTGCTGCAAGTCGCTGCACATTAGCCTGTTTTTCGACGGCACCGGCAATTAGCGTTATTTCGAACCGTCGCGGAATTAATAATCATTAAATATAACGTCGAAACACTCAGTTATTATTTTTTTCTAAGAAGATAAATAAAAGATTATTTCGCCATGTTCATCGCGGATGGGCAGGGGTAAATAATTTCAGGCAGTAAAAACGGAAGTCAAAATAAAAGGAAGAGCGTAATGAGATTAAAAATAATCGTGCTGTTGGGCGTATTACTGCTGGCCGGCTGCGGTCAGCAGCGTGCGCAGGCCCAGGGTGGAGGCGGTGGCGGGACTATTAAGGCCATCAACCATACCCACTGGGCGATTAACTATTTCAGCGTCAATCGCCAGTCGGGGATAGACGCGATAGGACCTTACCAAGGAGGAGGAGGAGGTTGTTGTTTCAGCACGCCCGCACAGTGGAAACCGGGTATGACGGTACGTATAGAGTGGGAAACCGGAGTGGGGGGGTCAAAAGGTTTTCCAGGGTTTGCAGACAGAGCCAAATATAAAGCCTGGAAGAAAGGCATTGATGCGCAAAAACGCCAGCACAGCAAAACCGTCCCACTCCCCGACTATAACGGCCAGGACACCTGCGGTATCACCGTGCATTTTCTGCCCTGCGACGACGTGAAGGTGACGACCAGCTGCTGGTCGCCAAAGAACGCCAACTACCCGATTAAAGAACCCATCAGGATGAAGGAGCCAAACGTATGTCCGAGATAACGCAAACCGACCTGGCGTGGAACCCGCCGCCGTTTCCTGCGCGGGGGCGTTTACCGAGTGAACCGTTGCTGGTCGGGCAGAACTGCCATCGGCAGAACAGCGCCGAGCGCAACTATCGTCAGGAGCTGTGCCTGGCGGCCGGGCGGCGCGTTGAGCCGCCGTGCTGCAAGACGCTGCATATTAGCCTGTTTTTCGACGGCACGGGCAATAATCTCAACAATGACTTTGTGCTGGATAACCCCAGGCACCCGACCAATATCGCCCGCCTGTTTCGTGCCACTATCGGTGACGGCACGGCGGGCGGCGTGACTAACAGCAGTCAGGTTCCGCTGGATGCGGCGGCCGACAGCGGCGGCAAATATTTTAAATTCTATATTCCCGGCGTCGGCACGCCATTCCCGGAAATCAACGACCCTGATTACACGGATTCAGGACTGATTGGGGCAATGATGGGCGAGGAGCGTATTAACTGGGCGCTGCTGCGCATATTGGACGTGTTGAAATTCACCGCCACGGAGCAATGGCTGACTGCCGGCGAAAGCCGCAAATCCATTGGCAAAATGGGCACCCGCTGGAGTCTTCTGTGGGTGGGTGGCAGTAATAATCGCGATGAGGAGTTTAATCGTTTACTGAATGAACTGGCTCCCAGGCTGAAACCGTTGATAACCCAGCCGGAGCCGGGCAAGCCGAAGCTGTTGGGCATCAAACTCTATATTTACGGCTTCTCCCGCGGCGCAGCGGCGGCGCGCGCCTTTGTACGCTGGCTGAGTGAGCTGCTGCCGCCGCCGCTGAAGGAGGGAGATGCGCCGCCGCAGTGCCTGTTGGTGGGCGGGCTGCAACTGCCTATCAGCATTGAGTTTCTCGGTCTGCTGGATACCGTGGCCTCGGTCGGGGTGGCGCACGTGGTGCCGGTGGCCGAGGGCCATATGTCCTGGGCGGACGACACCATGGAGCTGCCGGATGATAAAATCTTTAAAGGGCTGATTAAAAAATGCGTGCACCTGGTTGCCGGGCATGAGCAGCGGCTCAGTTTTCCATTGGATTCGGTGCGCCGTGCGAATGGCAAATACCCGCCTTATGCCATCGAAGTAGTTTATCCGGGGGTGCATTCCGATATAGGAGGAGGGTATCCGCCGGGAGATCAGGGAAAAGGCGCCGGCGAAGGCCATAAATCCGGTGATCTAATAGATGATAGTTTGCTGTTATCACAAATAGCTTTGCATGATATGTATGCAGCTGCTTTTGATGCTGGCGCACCGATGAAAGTCCCTGAGGGTGTATTACCTGATAATTTAAGCTCTCAAAATTGGAGGGTAATGGATGCAGGTGTCCTTTCCGGATACGATATTGATACCCCCTTAGTCAATCGTTTCAACGCCTGGCGTGAACTCACCCTCAATTTAGACACTCCGGCAGAAATCAGCCCCGAAGAGGCGGCAAAATATAACCCGCCGCGCGCCAGCGGTAGCCTGGAAAAAGCCGTCGATATCCAGATCGCCTGGATCACCGCCTGGCGCATTGGCCGTTATGCCAAAGGAACCCTGCTCAACACACCTTTCTATCAGCGCGCCACCGACACTCATGCGCAGGCGGGGCCGCGCACTGCCGCCAAGGAGAAACGTAATGAACAACAGAAACAGGTACTCAAATATCGCCAGGATCAGCTTGTTAAACAGCCTGCCGATAAAATGGATGAACTGCTGTTGATGCCGGGTGTTAAAGGCTTTGACCCCGATATGGCCAAGACCCAGCTCCGTGAAGCCGCCCAGGAGTTTGGCGAAGATTATCGCGGCGAATTCCGCACGCAGCTGAGTATCGGTCAGCTGATACTCGACACCCTTCCGCAGCACGCCATCTTCCTGATCAACAGCGACGATGAGGGCAAAGAGTACCGCCAGATTAAACACGCGGGAGAGGCGCTGGAGGAATTCCTCTTTCCGGAGGCGGGTGAAAACAGCAATGCCGGGCTGCCTGCCGGGCAAGTCAGGGCGCTGTTTGACGATCAGGTTCACGACTCGCGGGCCTGGTTTATGCACGCCGCGCTTGGGTCACGCGAGATGTGGGCCAGCTACTTCCGTCACCGAATGATCTACTTCGCCGATGCCAGCAACAAGTCACTCTCACTGCTGACGGTAGCGGGCAATGTAGTGGGCGTCGCCACGCTGGTTGGCGGCGTAGTGTACAGCTTCCGCCAGCCGGGAGTCAGCGGAAAACTTGCCGGTCTGGCCGGGACCGCCGGGATGATGAAAATGGAGGCTGTGGCGCTGGACAGGCTCACGGGCGAACCGCTGCCGCTGTTGTCGGAAGCAGAGCAGCTGCGGGCATTTACCCGCGAGCCTGGCCTGCTGGTAGCCCGGCAAAAAGCCGCCGCAGCGGAACAGCAGCTGGCGCTGGCGAAAGCCGCCATTCCCGCCAGCTGGCTGGAGAAAGTCCAGACGGCAAGCGTATAAATTAAGGTAAAGGAAAGCCAAATGAATAAAGTTATTCGCAAAGGGGATACGCTGCGGGAATATGGCGGCAAGGTACTGGGCAGCCACTATCAGTGTTTTGGCGAGGGATTCGCCTGTAAAGGCGACCCGGTAAGTTGCAACGAACACGGCATGACCACCATAAGCGAGGGCAGTGCGCTGACTAAAATAGACGGTCAGCCGGTGGCGCTGCATGGCGATCGCTGCGCCTGTGGCTGCACGCTGGTCAGCTCTTTTCCTGACTGTGGCATTGCAAAGTGAGGCCCGTACCCGTCTATCCCGATTATAAAACGGCGCGCCCACCGGCCGTTGCCCGTTGGATTGCAGCGGCCGCGCTGCTGGTGCTACTTAGTGGCAGCATCACGGCGCTGATGCCTTCAACCCAGAATAAAACCTCACTGATGACTGCCGGTATCCTGCTATCACTATTGCTGGCGGGAACGGGGTGGCTTATCAGGCTGCTTTACTACCGAGTGAGCATGCACAACGCCGCTTTCTACCGGGAACTGGTGGAATATGAACGGCAGCAGTGGTGGGTGCAGCATCGGCAGCCGATCGGTTTACAGGAAGTTATTTTGTTGGGGCCAGCGGCTAAGCGCGCAACCGACTGGGTGCGAGTGCTTCACCGTGGACAGCGCCCGCCAGAGGAAACAAAAGAGGGCGGTGGCAGCGCGCTACGACTGCCGCAAATTTCCGCCACCGGCATCGTCGTGCGGGAAAAACGGTTGGCAGAACTACTGGTCACCGAGTGGCAGAAGCAGCGCAGCGATAAAGCGTTCGCCTCACCACAGCGCTGCTACTGGCAAGGCACCGATGCCTCGTGGCAGGCATTTCACGCCCGGATGGCGATGGCTTTTCCGCTCATTAAGCTGCCGTTACAGCCAGAACTCTGGCAGGGCGAAGCCAGCCTGGCTGAGATAGCCAGCGGACTGGCCGAAGCTGAGTCGAATGACACCACCATGCTAATTGCAGGTTGCCAGTCGGTAGCCACACAACCCGGCAGCGCATTACCCGCCGGTGAATCCGCCGTTTTGTGGTTGGTCGGACAGCATGGCCCGGTGCAGACGACACGTGGAGAAGCCTTCTCAATGGAAAATGGCGACACGTTGCCTGCTGTGTGTACCAGAGCGTTAAAGCAGAGCGAGCTGACGGACCCTCCTGAAGCCTGCCCGCTGTTCTACCGGCCCGATCTCGATGCGCTGGCGCAGAGTGGTTGGGATATCAGCCAGCATCTGCAAGACGCCCACTGGGGCGATATCGACAATATGGAAGCGTTAACCGTGTTGTCGCTGGCGGCCATTTATGCCGCGCACCACCAACAACCGTGTGGCTGGATAGCCCGCGATCCGATCAATACCCTCACACTTGGGATCGTAAACCTGATGGACAAAGTTAATAAACCTGCTGCTATTTCTGTGGCAGCCACGGCCACCGTCTGCATCGCCGTTGTCACCCTGCTGGTCATGCTAGGTGGGCTCGGATGGTGGTTGTGGGGGACCGATCGTGCAATGGACTGGGACGCACTGCGTCCGCTTATCGCCGTCGGCTTTATCGTCTGGGGGATGTCACTCAGCCTGCTAGTGCTGGGGTTTATAGCTTTCCGTTTGCTGATTAAAGACAAAATTGGCCAGCCAGCATCATGTAAGCCTAAACCCGCGGCAGTAAACGGGCCTGGTACTGTTTACGCACCGCTTAAAACCCACCTACGCAACCGTTACTCCCTCCTCTGGCGGCGCAAGGTGCGGCTGCTGCTGGTCGTCGGCGACGATGTCGCTCGCGCCGCGCTGCTGCCCGGCCTGCAGGAGCGGCGCTGGCTGGAGGGGCAGCGCACCGTGCTGATTGACGGCGGCAGCCTCGGCGCGGAGCCGGACGCCGACACCTTAGCCGCGTTGCGCAAACTGCGCCGCCGCAGGCCGCTGGACGGCATCGTTCGCGTGCTGGGCGCGGGGCAGACCCTGACGCCGCAGCAGAGCGACAGTGACCTGCGCGCGCTGGAAAATATCGGCAGGCTGCTGGGCTATCAGCCGCCGGTGTGGCTGTGGCAGCTGTGCCACAGTGAATGGTCACAGGCCGGGCGTGAGGAGCAGGCGGTGGGGGCGACGTTTGCGGCCCGCGCCAAGCCGGAAGAGGTGAGTCAGCAGCTCGACAGCCTGATTCCACGGTTGCGAGTGCTGGGCATGGCGCAGATTGCGCAACACCTCTCCCATGATTTCCTGCTGCGCCTGGGGGAACGGCTGGTGCAGGGCGACAGCGAACGCTGGCAGGCGCGGCTGACGCCCTGGCTGCACGCCGCGCAGCCGCGCGTTTTCCTGCGCGGGCTGATGTTCAGCCTGCCGGAGCGCGGGGCGGTGGTATCCGGCAACGACCATGCGCTAACCCTTGCCAACAGCTGGCAGGGCGTGGTGAGCGACTGCACCCGGCTGCGCGGCCGCCGCGTCGGCCTGCCGTGGCAGCAGGCGCTGACCTGGGCGCTGATGACGATTATCGGCCTGTGGGGCGCAGGGCTGCTGCTCGCCTTCGCGCTTAACCGTAGCCAGATTGTCAGCGTGGCGCAGAAGGCCCGCGCCCTGGTGCAGACGCCGGCGGTGTCCGACCGGCAGCTCACCGACCTGCACGCGCTGCGCAACGAGGTCGGGCTGCTCAGGCAGCGTCATCAGCATGGCACGCCGTGGTATCGGCGCTTCGGCCTCGACCACAATACGCCGCTGCTTGAGGCGATGATGCCGTGGTACGGCGTAGCCAATAACCGGCTGATACGCGACCCTGCCAGCGCGGCGCTGCAGCAGCCGTTGCGTGCGCTGGCCGGTCTGCCGCCCAATAGCCCGCTGCGTGCAGAGCGCGCCAAACCGGGCTATCAGCAGCTGAAGGCGTGGCTGATGATGGCGCACCCGGACAAGGGGGACGGCGCGTTTTACGCCCAGGTGATGAAAACGGTGCAGCCGACCCGTGACGGTATCTCACCCGGCCTGTGGCAGAGCCTGGCGCCGGACCTGTGGGCGTTCTACATCAGCGAACTGCCGCACCGGCCACAGTGGAAGGTTATCCCTGACCCCCAGCTGGTCGGCCAGAGCCGCCAGGTGCTACTGGAGCAGATTGGCCGCCGCAATGCCGAAAGCACGCTGTATGAGAACATGCTGCAATCGGTGGGCCGCAACGTTGCCGACCTCACGCTGGAGCAGATGACCGGCGGCACCGACGCGCGCCGTTTGTTCACCACCGAAAAGACTGTGCCGGGCACGTTTACCCGCCAGGCGTGGGAGGGCGGCGTGCAGCAGGCGATTGCGGCCGCGGCCCAGTCCCGCCGCGACGAGATTGACTGGGTGCTGAGTGACGGCCGCAGCAGCCTGTCGGCCGACCTCTCGCCGGAGGCGCTGCAGGCGCGGCTGACGCAGCGCTACTTCACCGAGTTTGCCGGCCACTGGCTTACCTTTCTCAACAGCCTGCGCCTGAAGCCGGCGGCCAGCATCGCCGACGTTACCGACCAGCTGACGCTGATGAGCGACGTGCGCCAGTCGCCGCTGATTGCGCTGATGAACGCGCTGGCGTGGCAGGGACAGGCGGGGCAGGCGCGCGAGGCGCTGTCAGACTCGCTGATTAACTCGGCGAAGGCGCTGGTCGGCAGCAGCAAAAAGCCGCTGATTGACCCGGGCGCCGCCGGGCCGCCGGGGCCGCTCGACGAGACCTTCGGCCCGCTGCTGGCGCTGCTGGGCATAAACCACACCGCCGGCGCGCCGTCCGGCGACGACCGCCTGAGCCTGCAAACTTACCTGACGCGCATCACCCGACTGCGCCTGCGCCTGCAGCAGGTGGCGGGCAGCGCGGACCCGCAGGCGATGATGCAGACGCTGGCGCAGACGGTGTTCCAGGGCAGAAGCATCGACCTGACCGACATCCGGCAGTACGGCAGCCTGATTGCCGCCAGCCTGGGGGAGGAGTGGAGCGGCTTCGGGCAGGCGCTATTTGTGCAACCGCTGGCCCAGGCGTGGGAGACGGTGCTGCAGCCGTCGGCCGCGGGCCTGAACGACAAGTGGCAGCAAGCGGTGAGGGCGCTGTGGCGCGACGCCTTTGAAGGGCGCTACCCGTTTGCCGCCAGTAATAACGACGCCTCGCTGCCGATGCTGGCCGAGTTCTTGCGCAAGGACAGCGGGCGCATCGAGCAGTTCCTGAACGCGGAGCTGGGCGGCGTGCTGCACAAGGAGGGCAGCCGATGGGTGCCGGACCGTGGCCACGGTCAGGGCCTGGTCTTTAACCCGGCGTTTATTAACGCGCTGAACCAGCTCAGCCAGCTGTCGGACGTGCTGTTCACCGACGGCGGCCAGGGTATCAGCTTTGCGCTGCAGGCGCGCCCGACGGGGGTGGTGCAGACGCTGCTGACCATCGACGGCCAGCAGCAGAAGTACTTTAACCAGAGGGCGGAGTGGCAGACCTTCCGCTGGCCGGGCGACACCTTTAAGCCGGGGACGATGCTGACCTGGAGCACCGCTCAGGGTGGCACGAGGCTGTTTGGCGATTACGGCGGCACCTGGGGGCTAATCCGCTGGCTTGAACAGGGCTCGCGTCAACAGCTTGGCCTGAATGAGTGGCTGATGAGCTTTACCGCGCCCGATGGCCATATTTTAGAGTGGGCGCTGCGCTCAGAGCTGGGGAGCGGCCCATTGGCGCTGCTGCAACTGCGTAATTTTACGCTGCCGGCAGAGATATTTAGCGTTGATAGAGCGAGGGCAGCCCAGGCGCTGTCGGGGAAGGGTGACAGATCCGCCACGCAAGGAGGTTTCGAATGAGTACGCTACAAAACTTAGTCACCGCCTGCCGGGCAGAAGAAAGCACGCTGATCTCGCTGGCGCAGGCGCGGGCGGATCACTGGCACGCCTGGCTGCTGCCGCTCAGTGACGCGCAGCCGACGGGGGATGAACCCGGCTATGACGATGACTTCCAGCATATCCGTGAAGAAGTAAACAGGCTTTCCGGCATTGACTGCGCGCTGATCTGTCAGTTGGCTGAAAAGCTGCTAACCACGGTCAGTAAGGACCTGCGCGTGGTGACCTTTTACATCTGGGCTCGCCTGCATCAGGACGGCGAAGCCGGGTTAGCGGCAGGATTGGAGCTGCTGGCCGCCATGCTGCAGCGCTTCAACGTCCAGCTGCACCCTCAGCGTGAGCGCAGCCGTAAAGCCGCGCTGGAGTGGCTCGGTAGCGGGCGGGTGCTCGACAGCCTGTCGCGGTATCCTGAAGTGGATATGGCGACCATGCAGCGCATCACTGGTGCACTATTGCTGACAGAGCAGGCGATGCAGTCAATTGCGGAACAGCATCGCCCGCAACTCACCGGACTGTGCCTGGCGCTGGAAAACCGCCTGGCGCAGAGCGGCGGGGCGGGCAGCCTGGTGCCGCAGACCAGCCGCAATGAGTCCTCATTCTCTGCCGCGCAGTCAGCGCCAGTAATGGCCGCCCTGACCTCCGGCCGCGACCTGCTCGATCAGGCAAAAATGCTGGCGAGCTATCTGCGCGATCAGCCCGGCGGCTGGCTGGCCGGGCATCATCTGATGAAAAGTATTCGCTGGGATACGCTGATTGAGCTGCCGCCGCTCGATGCCAGCGGGCGCACCCGCCTCGCGCCGCCGAAGCCGGATCATCGTGCGCATCTCAAACGTCTCTACCTGCAGCAGAGCTGGATGGCGTTGCTTGAGCAGGCGGACAGCCTGTATAGCCAGAGCGTCAACCATCTGTGGCTGGATTTGCAGTGGTACACCTGGCAGGCGCTGGCCAAACTGGACACCGACACCGTGCGTGCAGATATCCTCTGTCGTGGTGTTAAAGGTCTGCTCTCGCGGCTGCCGGGACTGGAGGTCTTAGCGTTCAATGACGGCACGCCGTTTGCCGATGAGGTCACGCAAAACTGGCTAGGTCAGCAGGTAATGGATGACCCGAGCGGTTGGAATGCGGAGGCGGTGCTTCCGGTAGCGCAAAGTGATGAAGAAGTGCTGCTGCTGGAGCCGGAGCTGCTGGCGCTGGCGGACAGCAACGGTATCGAAGCCGCGTTTGGCTGGCTACAGTCGCGCCCGGGGATCACGTCTGTACGCGACCGTTGGCTGATGCGCCTGTTGATGGCGCGCGTGGCCGAGCAGTACGCCCGCCATGACCTGGCATTGCACCTGCTCGGGGAGTTGGACAGCGGCGCACAGGCCCTGACGCTGCAACACTGGTCACCGGGCCTGTTGTTTGAGGTACGAGCGCGGCGACTGAAGCTGTTGCGTATCAAAGGCGCGCGCAGTGAAACAGAAAAAAACCGCATTCAGCCAGAGATGGACGCCCTGCTGAGCGGCCTGATCGGCCTCGACCCCGCACGTGCCGCGGTACTTTGTGGTTAATTCCTCCCTCCGATACACCCCTTACTCAGGTTTTATTATGGACGACTTAACCCTGCGTTATTACGACGCTGAAATGCGCTACCTGCTTGAAGCGGGTGAAGAGTTTGCCCGCGCCCATCCGGACCGGGCGTCACTGCTAAACCTGGATAAATCGGGCGCGCGTGACCCCTATGTCGAGCGCCTGTTCGAAGGCTTTGCCTTTATGATGGGTCGCCTGCGCGAGAAGCTGGACGACGACCTACCGGAGTTGACTGAAGGGCTGGTCACGCTGCTGTGGCCGCACTATCTACGCACTATTCCGTCAATGTCGGTGGTGGAATTCAGCCCGGACTGGCGCGAAATGAAAGAGAAAATACGCATTGCCAAGGGCTGCGAAGTTCTCTCCCGCCCGATAGGCGAGAAAGCGACCCGCTGCCGCTACACCACTACCAGAGAAATCAGCCTGCAACCGCTGGAGCTGGAGCAGGCTGCGCTTACCACCGATCCCGAAGGTCGTTCAATGGTGCGCCTGCGCTTCGCCTGCAGCAACCTGGCCGACTGGAGCCGCGTAGATCTAAGCCTAATCCCGCTTTACTTGAATGCTGACGCGCCGCTGGCCAGCGCCATGCACGAAGCCTTTACCTTAAATACTGCCGCTTTCTGGCTGCGCCTGCCCGGCGATCCGCAGCCTCGCCCGCTGGAGGCGCGCTTTACCGCGTTGGGGTTTAGCGAAGACGACGGACTGTGGCCGAAGGGTAACAGCAGTTTCAGCGGCTATCAGCTGCTGCTGGAGTATTTCACCTTCCGCGAGAAATTTATGTTCACCGGCCTGCGCGGGCTGGAGAACGTCGCGCTGCCTGCGGCGTTGCCGTGGTTCGAAATCGACGTGGTGCTGTCGCAGCGCTGGGAGCACGACTTTACTTTTAGCGAGAAGCACCTGCGGCTGCATTGCTCACCGGTGATCAACCTTTTTCCGCTTGAGTCAGACCCGCTGACCCTGAACTCCTTGCAGACTGAATATCTGCTGCGTCCGATGCGCGTGCAGGATGGCCATACCGAAATTTATTCCGTCGATTCGGTGTTGTCTTCCGGCAATCATACCTACGTACCGTTCTCCAGCTTTCGCCATAAGGGCGGGATGATGCGCCACGAAGCGCCGGAATATTACTACCATTCCCGCGTGCGGCGTGGAGCATCAGGGCTACACAACACCTGGCTTATTCTGGGCGGTGAAGCCTTTGACAACCATAGCGTGCCCAACGATGAAAGCCTGTCGCTGACGCTGACCGGCACCAATGGCCAACTGCCGCGTCGCGCACTGCAGAGCACGGTGCTTGATACTGCAATAATAACCAGCTCGGCCAGCGTGGGGGTGCGCAATCTCTGTGCACCGACGCTGCCCTGTTATCCGCCGGATCGCGACCGTTTCCACTGGCGCGTGCTCAGCCACCTTGGCAGCAACTTCCTGTCGATGATGGACAATGCCGAAGTACTGCGCGGTACGCTGGCGCTGTATGAGTGGACCGACAGCGAAATGAACCGCCGCCGCCTGGGGGCGATAGTCGAGGTCAGCCATAGCGAAATCGAGCGCTTTGAACGGGGTTACCTGCTGCGCGGCGTGCAGATTGAGGTGACGCTCGACAGTCATGGCTTTGCCGGGCACGGCGATATCTGCCTGTTTGGCGAGATGCTCAGCCACTTTTTTGCTCTCTACACCGATATCTACCTGTTTAACCGTCTGGTTATTATTCTGCAACCCACCGGAGAGCGACTGGAATGGCAAGAAAAACACAACCGCCGTATTCCCGGCTAAGCGTGCGCATGGAAGCGGACCTGACGCGAATGAATTTTTATCGCTTCTGCCAGCTGCTGGAAAAACAGCACCCGGACAGGCCGCCGCTCGGCAGCTCCAGCTATCCGCAGGATGATGCGGTGCGCTTTAGCCCGTGGCCGGGTATGGGGTTCCCCGCCAGCGAACTGAAAAGCGTGGAGTACAGTCAAGACGATGCCACGGCGGCACCCAAAGTACGCACCACCTTTATGGGGGTCTACGGTGTGGATTCTCCGCTGCCGACTGCCTACCTCGACGATATCAGCCAGCAACGGGAAGGGCACGAGGCGTTGCAAGATTTCCTCGACATCTTCAGCCATCGCATCCTGACGCAGTTTTACCGCATCTGGCGTAAATACTCCTACCCGGCAAACTTCGAAAGCGGTGGAACGGACAGCATCTCCCAGTCGTTACTCGGACTGGTGGGCCTGGGCATTCCCGGCACCGCCAGCCATATCGCTACGCCAGTCTCGCGCTTTTTGGCGCTGCTCGGCGTGCTGCGTCAACCGGCAAAAACCCAGGAGGGCGTGCAGGCGCTGGTGCGCCTGCTGGCACCCGAAACGCGGGCGAGGGTCAGCCCGTATTGCCTGCGGCCGATTGAAATCAGCCAGCCGCTCGGCTTTTACGGCGAGCAGGATTTTTTGCTGGACGGCAACACGCCGCTGGGTGATGAAGTGATGGATCCCAGTAGCCAGCTGCTGATTGAGCTAATGACTGACAACGCGCGCGAAGCGCAGGGCTGGAAGCCGGACGGCCAGCTGTATCAGGATTTTCTGGTGATGCTGCGCGTTTATCTCGGCTGGCGTTTTAACGCGAAAATTAGCCTGACCGTTAGCACAGGGCTATTGCCGGTGACGCCTCTCGGCGAAACCCCGTTCTGGCTGGGCATGAGCGGCGTGCTGGGCGTGGAAGGGGAAGATATTCCCAACGACATCCCGCAAAGTTTTACCACCGAACTTGGTAGCTATCGCGGCCTGCAATCCACCACTCATGCACAAGGAAATAAACGTGTTAATTACCTGTTTGACTAAACCTTCCCGCTGGCTACTGCCTTTGCTGGCCATAAGCCTGACTGGCTGCGGGCTGACGCAGGGCATCTCTGACGGGACTCGCACGGCGGTGTCGTCTATCTTTTATAAAAAAATCAAGGTGCTGCACCTCGATTTCACCGCACGTGAAGCGCTGAATACCGACGCACGAGATAACCATTCCAGCCCTCAGCCGTTGGTGATCCGCGTTTTTCAGCTTAAAGACCGTAAAGCCTTCGACACGCTGGTCTACCAGCAACTGGTTAGCGACGGCAACCCGTTGCTAGGTGCGGATCTGCTCGCCAGCCGTGACCTGGTGCTGACTCCCGGCGGTGCGGTTAACCTTAATATGCCGATGGAGCCGCAAGCACAGTTTGTGGCAGTGGTGGCGCTATTTCGCCAGCCGGACCTGCCGAAAAACAGCTGGCAACAGGTGATCGAGCGCGAAGCGCTGGATCCGGACCTGCCGCGCGTGCTGGAAGCAGCAGACCATTCTCTGAACCTGCTGCCCCTCGAGAAAGACTAAGGCTCGATTCATCCCAGCGCATTTCCTACCGTGCAATCAAATAAAAGTCACCACTATCTGCGACGGCTAGGGCACGCCCAATTACCCGATTAAAGAACCTCTGGAAATGAAGGAACCCGCACAATGTCCAAAATAATTTTCGCGCTGTGGCGTGCTCTGTAGCTCAGTAAATAAGGAACGTTGTTATGCGTGAAGGAATGAGGTTTATATTTTTGGTTTCGTTAGTTTCAGGCTGTTCCCTGGCTGGAGGGGGGGGGTTATACCGGTGGGGATATTCATGGGGTTAATCATATGCCGTACGTTATTAACCATATGAGCGTGAATGGTTATGGTGGTCCTAATATTGGATCCTACGGCTCAGGGGGAGGATATTGCTGCATTATGCTGCCGGATAAATGGACGCCGGGTTTAAAAGCCCATGTGGAGTGGGAGGTAGACCCCGATACAGCATCACCTTTTCCTGGTTATGAGAACAGGGAAGAATATTTGAAATGGGAAAAAGAAGTAAAGGCTAGTTTCCAAAAACACAGCGCAACAGTAGATATTCCGGAATATGGCGAACAGCGCTGCGGAATAACGGTGCATTTCCTAACGTGTAATCAAATAAAAGTCACCACTATCTGCGACGGTTATGGCACGCCCAATTACCCGATTAAAGAACCTCTGGAAATGAAGGAACCCGCACAATGTTCAAATTAAGTTTCGTGCTGTGGCGTGCTCTGTCACTCAGTAAATAAGGAACGTTGTTATGCGTAAATGGAAATTATTTGTATTTTTGTTTTTTTTGATATCGGGATGCTCTCGCGTGGGAGCCAATGGTTATACCGGTGGGGATATTCGTGGGATTAATCATATGCCGTACGTTATTAACCATGTGAGCGTGAATGGTTATGGTGGTCCTAATATTGGATCCTACGGCTCAGGGGGTGGGTATTGCTGCATTATGCTGCCGGATAAATGGACGCCGGGATTAAAAGCCCACGTAGAGTGGGAGGTGGATCCTAAAACGGCTTCAAAATTTCCAGGTTATGAGCATTGGGAAGAATATTTAAAATGGGAAAAAGAAGTAAAGGCTAGTTTCCAAAAGCACAGCGCAACAGTAGATATTCCGGAATATGGCGAACAGCGCTGCGGTATCACGGTGCATTTTCTGCCGTGTAATCAAATAAAAGTCACCACTATCTGCGACGGTTATGGCACCCCCAATTACCCGATTAAAGAACCTCTGGAAATTAAGGAGCCCGCACAATGTCCAAAATAAGTTTCGTGCTGTGGCGTGATCTGTAACTCAGTAAATAAGGAACGTTGTTATGCGTAAATGGAAATTATTTGTATGTTTTGTTTTGCTGATATCGGGATGCTCTCGCGTGGGGGCCAATGGCTATACCGCTGGCGACGTTCGTGGATATAACCACACGCAGCACGGAATTAATCATTTTACGGTAAATGGCTATGGTGGGGGGGTAAGAGGTAACACTTGCTGCATTATGCTGCCGGATAAATGGACGCCGGGATTAAAAGCCCACGTGGAGTGGGAGGTGGATCCTAATCCAGAGGAATATATTCCTTTTAAGATTAAAGGCTCTGGATATGAAGAGAAAGCTTTTGCTAAACACAGGGCTAACTATCAAAAGTACAGCGCAACAGCAGATATTCCGGAATATGGCGAACAGCGCTGCGGTATTACGGTGCATTTTCTGCCGTGTAACCAAATAAAAGTCACCACTATCTGCGACGGTTATGGCACGCCCAATTACCCGATTAAAGAACCTCTGGAAATGAAGGAGCCCGCACAATGTTCAAATTAAGTTTCGCGCTGTGGCGTGCTCTGTAACTCAGTAAATGAGGAACGTTGTTATGCGCAAATGGAAAATATTTGTATTTTTGGTTTTGGTGATATCGGGATGCTCTCACGTGGGAGCCAATGGCTATACTGCTGGCGACGTTCGTGGATATAACCACACGCAGCACGAAATTAATCATTTTACGGTAAATGGCTATGGTGGGGGGGTAAGAGGTAACACTTGCTGCATTATGCTGCCGGATAAATGGACGCCGGGATTAAAAGCCCACGTGGAGTGGGAGGTAGACCCCGATACAGCATCACCTTTTCCTGGTTATGAGAACAGGGAAGAATATTTAAAATGGGAAAAAGAAGTAAAGGCTAGTTTCCAAAAGCACAGCGCAACAGTAAATATTCCGGAATATGGCGAACAGCGCTGCGGAATAACGGTGCATTTTCTGCCGTGTAACCAAATAAAAGTGACCACTATCTGTGATGGTTATGGCACGCCCAATTACCCGATTAAAGAACCTCTGGAAATGAAGGAACCCGCACAATGTCCAAAATAAGATTCGCGCTATGGTGTGATCTGTAACTCAGTAAATAAGGAACGTTGTTATGCGTATATGGAAATTATTTGTATTTTTGGTTTTGTTGATATCGGGATGCTCTCACGCTGGTGAGAATGATTACACTGCCGGAGATCTAAGAGCGAAGAATCATGTACTCGGTCAGACGATAAACTGGTTTAAGGTTAATGGCTACCGCGCACCAGGACTAGGGGGTGGGTATTGCTGCATTATGCTGCCGGATAAATGGATGCCGGGATTAAAAGCCCACGTAGAGTGGGAGGTGGATCCTAAAACGGCTTCAAAATTTCCTGGTTATGAAGATAGGGTTAAGTTTGATAAATGGAAGGATGAACTTGAGTCAAGTTTCCAAAAGCACAGCGCAACAGTAAATATTCCTGAGTATGGCGAACAGCGCTGCGGTATTACGGTGCATTTTCTGCCGTGTAACCAAATGAAAGTGACCACAATCTGCGACGGTTATGGCACGCCTAATTATCCGATTAAAGAACCTTTGGAAATGAAGGAGCCCGCACAATGTCCAAGATAAGTTTCGTGCTGTGGCGTGATCTGTCACTCAGTAAATAAGGAACGTTGTTATGCGTAAATGGAAATTATTTGTATTTTTGGTTTTGGTGATATCGGGATGCTCTCGCGTGGGAGCCAATGGCTATACCGCTGGCGACGTTCGTGGATATAACCACACGCAGCACGGAATTAATCATTTTACGGTAAATGGCTATGGTGGGGGGGTAAGAGGTAACACTTGCTGCATTATGCTGCCGGATAAATGGACGCCGGGATTAAAAGCCCATGTTGAGTGGGAGGTGGATCCTAAAACGGCTTCAAAATTTCCTGGTTATGAAGATAGGGTTAAGTTTGATAAATGGAAGGATGAACTTGAGTCAAGTTTCCAAAAGCACAGCGCAACAGTAAATATTCCTGAGTATGGCGAACAGCGCTGCGGTATTACGGTGCATTTTCTGCCGTGTAACCAAATGAAAGTGACCACAATCTGCGACGGTTATGGCACGCCTAATTATCCGATTAAAGAACCTTTGGAAATGAAGGAGCCCGCACAATGTCCAAGATAAGTTTCGTGCTGTGGCGTGATCTGTCACTCAGTAAATAAGGAACGTTGTTATGCGTAAATGGAAATTATTTGTATTTTTGGTTTTGGTGATATCGGGATGCTCTCGCGTGGGAGCCAATGGCTATACCGCTGGCGACGTTCGTGGATATAACCACACGCAGCACGGAATTAATCATTTTACGGTAAATGGCTATGGTGGGGGGGTAAGAGGTAACACTTGCTGCATTATGCTGCCGGATAAATGGACGCCGGGATTAAAAGCCCATGTTGAGTGGGAGGTGGATCCTAAAACGGCTTCAAAATTTCCTGGTTATGAGCATTGGGAAGAATATTTAAAATGGGAAAAAGAAGTAAAGGCTAGTTTCCAAAAGTACAGCGCAACAGTAGATATTCCTGAATATGGCGAACAGCGCTGCGGAATAACGGTGCATTTTCTGCTGTGTAACCAAATAAAAGTGACCACTATCTGTGATGGTTATGGCACCCCCAATTACCCGATTAAAGAACCTCTGGAAATGAAGGAACCCGCACAATGTCCAAAATGATTTTCGCGCTGTGGCGTGCTCTGTAACTTAGTAAATAAGGAACGTTGTTATGCGTAAAGGAATGAGGTTTGTATTTTTGGTTTGGTTAGTTTCAGGCTGTTCCCTGGCTGGAGGGGGTAGTTATACCGGCGGGGATATTCGTGGGGTTAATCATATGCCGTACGTTATAAACCATATGAGCGTGAATGGTTATGGTGGTCCTAATATTGGATCCTACGGCTCAGGAGGTGGGTATTGCTGCGTGATGCTGCCGGATAAATGGACTCCGGGATTAAAAGCCCACGTGGAGTGGGAGATGGATCCTAATCCAGAGGAATATATTCCTTTTAAGATTAAAGGCTCTGGATATGAAGAGAAGGCTTTTGCTAAACACAGGGCTAACTATCGAAAGCACAGCGCAACAGTAGATATTCCGGAATATGGCGAACAGCGCTGCGGTATCACGGTGCATTTTCTGCCGTGTAATCAAATAAAAGTCACCACTATCTGCGACGGCTACGGCACGCCAAATTATCCGATTAAAGAACCTCTGGAAATGAAGGAACCCGCACAATGTCCAAAATAAGTCTTGCCTTGCCATGTTGGGCGCCGCCTGAATTTCCCGAAGGGGGGCGACTTAAACTTACTCCGGAACAAATCACCGATAACTATCGTAAGCAGACGCTTGAAGAAAGTCAGCACTGGGATCGGTTAATCGAGCAGGCAGGCAAACGGTTAATGCGCCCCTGCTGCAACAGCCTGCATATCAGCCTGTTTTTTGACGGCACCGGAAATAATGAAGAAAACGACACCAGGATCGCCAAACCACCGCATCCCACCAATATCGCCAGGCTGTTTCATGCGACCTATCCAACCAGCGCGCAACAACAGGGATATTTTTCCTACTATATGCCGGGTGTCGGCACGCCCTTCCCGAAGATTAACGAATTTGGCTACAGCAGCGATGGCCTGAAGTATGCCGCGGGTGGCGAGGACCGAATTAACTGGGCGCTGCTGCGGCTGGTGGATGCGCTGATGATTGCCATTACGCCAACCCGTCAGGGGCTGAGCGACAGCGTGGCCCGTGAAAAGATGGTTGCCATGCGCGCCCCCTGGCCGCTGAGCGGCGAGGCCAATCGTCGTCGCGCTATCGACACGCTGCTGGCCCCGCTGCGTGCCAGAGTCACGCAGGTGCGGCCGCAGCCCATTGCCATTAAGCTGTTTATCTACGGCTTTTCACGCGGCGCGGCGCAGGCGCGCACCTTTGTTAATTGGCTAGCGGAGCTGTTTGTCGATCCGGCAAGCGATACGGTGGAGACTTCGCTGCTCGGGCTGCCGGTCAGCGTTGCGTTTCTCGGCCTGCTGGATACCGTGCCTTCAGTAGGCATTGCGCGCGTGGCCCCCGGTTTTGACGGCCATATGGGCTGGGCCAGCGGCACTCAACAGCTGCCGCTGGCCAGCCGCTTTCCTGGCCTGATCAAGAGCTGCTATCACTTTATTGCCGCCCACGAGCAGCGCCTGAGCTTTCCGCTTGACTCGGTGCGCCGCCCGGAGGGTAGCTACCCCGCGCATACCCTGGAGGTGGTTTACCCCGGTATGCACTCCGACGTCGGCGGTGGCTACACGCCGGGGGATCAGGGAAAATCAATCGGCGGAGCGGGTGAACTGCTGTCGCAGATTGTCCTGCACGATCTGTATGCCGCCGCGTTTGCCGAGGGGGCGCCGCTTACTGTTTTATCAGAGGTGGTTACACCGCAGATCCAGCATATTAGGCCATCAAGAGAAATGGATGGAAAGACTGTTTTGGAGTTCGACATCAAATCTAATTTGGTCCTATCTTTTAACACCTGGCGCAAACTAACCCTGCTCGATCAGGCCGCGTTGCAGGCAAATACGCCGCCAGACGAGCAGCGCGGCTATCAGCCGTTGCAACTGTCCCATACGCTGGAAAGCGCGGTGGTTCGGCAAATGGCCTGGATTACCGCCTGGCGCATCGGGCGCTATGCCCATAACAGTCTGCTTTCTCAGCCGTTCTACCGCGACGCCCCACAGAAAGATGCGGCAGGGCTGAAGGAGGAAAAGAACGATTACGATAAGAAACTCAAGGCGTTTCGTTATGCACTCGACCTGGTGCGCCGCGATCGCCCCAACTGGCAGGACGGCATTACGCAGGGGCCTCCCGATTATGATCCGACCAACGGGCAATATCAGCTGCGAGAGGGCGCCCGCGAGTTTGAGCATGACTACCGCAACTGGTTTCGCGACATCAACGGTAGCCCGGTGGAGCGAGTCATACAGATAGCATTGGATGGTGTGCTGAAACACCCGGTCTATCTGCTCAACGGTGATGATGAAAACCAGGAGTATGAGCAGATGCGCAAAGAAGGGGACTATTATTTTTCGCAACTGTTCAGCGACAGCTTGGGCACCGGTACCCGCCGGGAGCCGGAGGCGCAAGTGTTGGCGCTGTTTGACAATCAGGTCCATGACTCGCGCGCCTGGTTTATGCAAAGCACGCTCGGCGGGCGGGAACCGTGGGGCAGTTACTTCCGCTATCGTATGATCTACTGCGGTGATAAAGCCAGCAAACAGCTGCAGCTGATTTACGTAGACGGGAAAATTATCGGTGCCACGCGGATTGCGGCGCCAGCTGACTATATTGTGCAGTTGCGCACTGGGCAACAGGGCGTAACGGAAGTGCACAAGGCACGCGAGCTGGCCAGCGGGGATACAGAAATACTCACGCCCGGCAGTATGCTGCCAGCCAGTAACGAGCCGGGTTTAATCGCCGCTCGCGAAAGTGCGCGCATCAGCGCTCAACGTCAGCAGCAGGCCCAGCTCGCCCTCGCACGACTAATGAGCGAATGGAATACTAAAAAGATCGGCTAGCGCTGCGCGGGTTTCAGCAACCCCCGGTCTAATAATCCGATCCACAACTCCTCAAGGATAAATCATGCCTGATCCACAAAACTCCCCCTCGCTGTACGAAATGCTGTACGGCAACTTTGCGGGGGGGCTGGAACTGCACAGCGTTAGCGAGCAGGACCAGGTGATCCTCTCGGTGCTCGACAATATGCAGCGCATCCTTAACTGCCGCGCCGGTTCTCTGGCACATCTGCCGGATTATGGCCTGCCGGATATGACTAAAATCCTGCAGGGGATGCCCGGCACCGCCCATCAGCTGATGACAACTTTTTCCAGCCTGCTGCTTAAGTACGAGCCGCGCCTCAGCAACATCAGGGTGGAAATGCTGCCGCAGATCACGCCTGGCGAGCTGCGTTATGCCATCGAGGCCGAGCTGCAAGGCGTTGGCCTGGTGCGCTACGGCAGCGAATTTATGCCCGAGGGCAAAGTGTTGATCCGCCATATGAAACAGCAGCAGTTTATTAATCAAAAGGCTTTTTGATATTGCTCCGCTACAGCCGGTAAATATCTAAAATCCTATGAAATGGATATCTGATCATGAATGACATTACCTGCCGTAAAATTAAAACTGGCCACGACCCGCGTACGCTGGCGGATTATGCCACCCTACGCGATGAGATGGGCAAGCTAATGCATCCGGCACGTCCGGATGTGAACTGGGGCTATGCTGAAAAACTCTGTCTTTCACTCTTTGAGCAAAACGGTGTAGAGCTGCAGACGGCGGCCTGGTATACCCTTGCCCGCATGCAACTGGCCGGACTGTATGGTCTAAATGAAGGATTATCCATCCTGGAGGCGCTTCTCGGCCATCAGTGGGGGATGCTCTGGCCGCAGGCTGTCCATGCTCGCATGGAAATTCTCAGCGCCCTGAGTCAGCGTATACAACAACTTATGCGAACCTTGCCGCTAAATTACAGTGACCTCAGTCAGCTTTATCGGGCGGAGCAGCAGCTAACGCGCATTGCGGCAATCTTACAGCGGCTGGAGCTCAAGCATCTGAGCCAGTTCGACACGCTACGTACCCTGATGGTTAACAGCGCCGCCCGGCTGGAAAACAACGCCGAGGCATCCGGCCCTGGCGCAGTGATTCAACCCGATGTTGTGCTGTCGGCAACGCGAATAAATAGCGCCGGATCGTGGGTTAATGACCTTTCAGGGAGCGCGATGGCAGACCAAAAAGAAGCCGTCAACGCGGTTAAGTGGGTGTATGTGGCACAGCCGGAACATGGCCCAATGTGGAAGTGATGACGGCGATACTGACGCCGGTAAAACCCTGGAAATCATTCGTCGCCGGGATCTGTACTATGCTGGTGATAAGCACGGTCACGGTGTGGGGCTGGCAGGTTGTAAACCGACCTGATCCGTTATACGCGCAGCTTGCTGCCTCGCTAGCGCCTATGCCGGTAATGCATTACCCGCGCAACGGGAAACGCTACGCCAGCAATCGCCCCTGCCACCGGCCTTGAATATACCCAAACGCGGCAGCAGCTTATCCGCCTGCACCAGTTACCCGCTGACTGGAAGATTAACTATAGCCGTAGACTGATCGAACAGGTTCAGTCTTTGTGGCCAGAGCAGGCAGCTACGCTGGCATTGGAGTGGCAGCAGCAGTTTAACGCCAGTGCGTTACCGACAGAAAATCTACATGGCTGGCATCAGGGGATGACCACGCTACAGAAACTGAGCGACCGCTTGAACGGGCTGGATGAGCAAAAGAGAAAATACATGACGGTCAGCGAACTGAAGTCGGTGGTATTTTCCGCTATGCAGTCATTTAATCAATCCATACCGGCCGCAGAGCAACTGAGGGTATTGTCACAAAATCCACCGGGACAGCTTTTACCCGCCGCGGCTAAGGCACAGATAGAGATGCATCTGCAGCGGCTTATTGCCCGTTATGCCGAAATCAAACAGCATGAAGCGCAATGACAAGCGGGTAGCAAGGGTAACCGATTGAATTTGCACTAGTGAACCCCTCCCGCACTTCCTGAATGATCTCTGCGTATTTATTTAGCCGTCTCATCTCCCCGAGATTGAAACCCGCTGGCAAAGGCCGCATTGAATACAGAATTTGTTATCAGTCTGTTTACGCTATGCGGCCTCGGCCTGCCGGACCTGAATAGCCTTTACAGGGCCGCGATAACCTTGATTTCGACTTTGTATTTCGGGTTCATCAGATTGGCCTGCACGGTGCAACGCACCGGAGCATTACCTGGTGAAACCCACGCGTCCCAGGCTTCGTTCATGGCGGCGAAGTCAGCGCCGTCAACCAGGAAGATGGTCGCATCAGAATTTTGCTCTTGTGTGAACCGACTTCGACCAGCGCGGCATCAATGATAGCCAGCGTCTCGGCGGTTTGATCTTTGGCATTGGCATCCAGATTTTCCGGTACGCTGGTGTAATAGACAGTTCCGTTGTGGACAACGATATCTAGCATGCGGTGTTCGGGTCTAATGCGTTGAATTGACATGAAGTGTGCTCCTGAATGTCGCTGTTTTTAATGATCGGCCATAGAGTAGCACAACAGCGGATGACAATGGACCGACAAACGGTGGTGGTACAGGAGGTCAAGGATTGGCATAATCAGCGCTGATTTAACTACAGTAGGTTTAGCGTGATAGACGATTTCGCAACAGACGGCGCACTGGCGCAGAAAATTGAGGGCTTCAAACCCCGTGAACCACAGCGTCTGATGGCGAACGCCGTTGCTTTGGCTATCCAGAACCAGCGCGGGCTAGTGGTCGAAGCCGGCACCGGAACCGGTAAAACCTACGCTTATCTTGCCCCGGCGCTGCGTTCGGGGAAAAAAGTCATCATCTCCACCGGATCCAAGGCGTTGCAGGATCAGCTCTCCTCGCGTGACCTGCCAAAAGTGGCCAGCGCATTGAAATTCAAAGGCAAACTGGCACTGCTCAAAGGCCGTTCCAACTTGTGCCTGAACGACTCGATCAACAGTCGATGGCGGGAGGGGAGTTAGCCAGCCAGTCGCTCAGTGA
>CAVUKG010000018.1:0-15304 GCA_963742005.1 uncultured Gammaproteobacteria bacterium
ATGGATATCCTGCATAGCATGACTAAAGCGCTGATGACGTACGAAACCATTGATGCCCCACAGATCGACGATCTGATGACGCGTAAAGATGTTGTTCGTCCGCCAGCAGGTTGGGATGCTGCAACCAGCACCGGTTCAGACGACAACAACAACGGTACGCCAAAAGCGCCAACGCCAGTCGACGAGCCACGTACGCCTAATCCAGGCAATACGATGTGCGAGCAGTTCAGCGGTAAGTAAACTGCTGAAGTCTGGCTTTGCTTCGACAGTCTGTACTGACTAAAATAAAACCCCGGCCTCGACCGGGGTTTTTTTATGCTGTTCAAATACAGCACAGCCAGCACCAAAGCATTACGCATCAGAATAAATTTACAGGAAAATCACCATGCAGCTTACCGCGAACGGCAGCACTCTGAATGTTACCTTTCCTCAGGTTATGGGGATCCTCAACGTAACACCGGACTCCTTCTCTGACGGCGGTCGCCATAACAGCCTCGATTTAGCTATCAAGCACGCCAGGAAATGGTCGATGCAGGCGCGACTATTCTCGATATTGGTGGTGAATCAACGCGTCCTGGGGCTGCCGAGGTTAGTGACGATGAAGAGCTTTCGCGTGTGATTCCCGTGGTAGAGGCGCTGGCAAAGCGTTTCGACGTATGGCTGTCGGTAGACACTTCTAAGGCATCGGTAATCCGTGAATCGGTGAATGCCGGTGCGCACCTGATTAACGATATCCGTTCTCTGCAAGAACCGGGTGCTATGCAGGCAGCTGCTGCGAGCGGTCTTCCAGTTTGCCTGATGCATATGCAGGGTGACCCAAAAACAATGCAGCAGTCTCCGCAATATGGCGATTTAGTAGCTGAAGTCGATCAATATTTTGTGCAGCATATTGCCCAGTGTATTGATGCCGGTATCGCGAAAGACAAATTGTTGCTCGACCCAGGGTTCGGTTTCGGTAAGAATTTGAACCATAACTATGAATTACTGGCTAGACTGGCTGAGTTCCACCATTTTGGATTACCGTTGCTCGTCGGCATGTCGAGAAAATCGATGATTGGCCAACTGTTGCATGTTTCTCCTGAACAACGCGTCTCAGGCAGTGTAGCCTGTGCGGTAATTGCCGCCATGCAAGGCGCGCACATTGTTCGGTGCATGACGTCAAGGAAACAGTGCAGGCCATGCGGGTAGTCGAAGCAACACTTTCAGCTAAGAAGGGATAAAGAAAAATTATGAGCAACCGTAAATACTTTGGTACAGACGGCATTCGTGGCAAGGTTGGCGATACCCCGATTACGCCTGATTTTGTACTGAAGCTCGGTTGGGCGGCGGCAAAGTCCTGTCTCGCCACAGCTCAGGGAAAGTGATTATCGGTAAAGATACTCGTATTTCCGGCTATATGCTGGAGTCGGCGCTGGAGGCCGGGCTAGCGGCGGCAGGTCTGTCAGCTTCGTTCACCGGGCCTATGCCAACTCCTGCGATTGCCTACCTGACCCGCACCTTCCGCGCTGAAGCCGGCATTGTTATCTCTGCATCGCATAATCCGTTTTACGACAATGGTATTAAATTCTTTTCAACAGATGGCACTAAGCTGCCGGACCATGTAGAAGAAGCGATCGAAGCCGAGATGGATAAGCCGCTGACCTGCGTCGATTCAGCCGAATTGGGCAAAGCCAGCCGAATCGTTGATGCTGCAGGGCGATATATCGAATTCTGTAAAGGGACTTTTCCGGCCGAGCTTAGCCTCAGCAGCCTGAAAATTGTTGTCGATTGTGCCAATGGTGCAACTTATCACATCGCTCCCAGCGTTATGCGCGAGTTAGGTGCCAAAGTCATTGCCATCGGCTGCGAGCCTGATGGTATGAACATCAATGAAGGCTGCGGCGCAACGGACGTGACTCTGCTGCAACAGCGCGTACTTGAAGAAAAGGCCGATTTAGGTCTGGCCTTTGACGGCGACGGCGATCGCATCATTATGGTCGACGCTCTGGGTAACAAGGTTGATGGCGACCAGATCCTCTACATTATAGCCCGTGAAGCACTGCGTCAGGGGCAACTGCGCGGCGGTGTAGTCGGAACTCTGATGAGCAATATGGGACTGGAGCTGGCACTGAAACAGCTGGGTATTCCATTTACCCGTGCGAAAGTGGGCGACCGCTACGTGCTTGAAAAGCTGAAAGAAAAAGGCTGGCGGATTGGTGCAGAAAACTCTGGTCACGTTATCCTGCTCGACAAAACCACTACCGGCGACGGCATTGTGGCAGGTTTGCAAGTGCTCACTGCAATGGTTCGCAACCATATGACCCTGCACGACCTGTGTAGTGGCATGAAATTGCTGCCACAGATTCTGGTTAATGTGCGCTTCTCTGGGGAAGGCGACCCTTTGCAGGATGTTGAAGTGAAACGTATTACCGCCGAAGTGGAAAATCAGCTGGCAGGAAAAGGTCGCGTGCTTTTGCGTAAATCGGGGACCGAGCCACTGATCCGCGTGATGGTGGAAGGCGAAGACGCAGAATTAGTGGAAAGCCTGGCTAATCGCATTGCCGAAGCGGTTAAAGCGGTTTAAAACGTTTTTTATGATTAAAAGCGACATCGCAGCCAGATGTCGTCAAAATGTTTTTATTATCTTCAAGAGTGCCGGTTGCTCAACTTCTCGCCGGAAAAGGCGCTAAATAGCTGCTTTTGTCGCTTTTTTCCGCAATTGAACGCGAAGGTGAAAATTGCCCTTGCACGAGCATAATGGTTTGGTTAGTATTCACACCCGCTTCAGTAGGTCCTTGAAGACCTGCGGCTAATCATAGTAAGAAGCTGGTGAGAAGCAATTAGCACGCGGTGAACCCGCAAGGATACAGGTACAACTATGTACGATGCTCTTCTGGTGATTTTCCTTATCGTAGCACTCGGCCTGGTAGGTCTGGTTATGCTGCAACAAGGTAAAGGTGCAGATATGGGAGCCTCTTTCGGAGCAGGTGCATCAGGCACATTGTTCGGTTCGAGCGGTTCCGGTAACTTTATGACCCGTATGACGGCTATTTTGGCGGGATTGTTCTTCGTCATTAGTTTGATTCTGGGGAACATGAGCACTCATAAAAGCCAACAAGGCAGCGAATGGGATAACCTGGGTCAGCCAGTGAAAACTGAGCAGACAACTGCACCGGCAGCTCCAACAGGCCCTAGCAGCGATATTCCTAAGTAAGTTGCAAGCCAGTAGTTGAAGTAGATTAGTAAGATAGAAGCAAAGAGTTTTAAACAATGGCAATTACTTGGACAGTAAGCGCGATTGTGAAAAAAAGAGTGCCGAGGTGGTGGAATTGGTAGACACGCTACCTTGAGGTGGTAGTGCCCGAATGGGCTTACGGGTTCAAGTCCCGTCCTCGGTACCAATCTTTTGATGACTTGCATTCTTGCGGTTATCAGCGTAGTATTTTGCGGCATCAAGTCGCGTTAATATATACGCGTTACGTTGTTTTCGGACGCGGGGTGGAGCAGCCTGGTAGCTCGTCGGGCTCATAACCCGAAGGTCGTCGGTTCAAATCCGGCCCCCGCAACCACTTTCCTCAAGTATTTGTTTTCAAATATACTGCTAGTATCTCCCTGGTGCTTACGAGTATCCATTTGAAAAAAATCCTTTTGAAAGTGCACCGAAGCCGCCATGCGGCAAATAGGGTCCAGTTGCATAAAGCCCCGATTTATCGGGGTTTTTTGTTATTTGGCAACAGAATCACTGGGCTATTAGGCCCTTTTTTTATGTCTTGGGGGTGGACTTGTCCACATTAGAACAAAAATTAACAGAGATGATTTCAGCACCGGTCGAAGCATTAGGTTTCGAGCTGGTAGGTATTGAGTTCGTTCGAGCTCGCCAATCGACACTACGCATCTATATTGATAGTGAAGACGGGATCAACGTTGATGATTGTGCTGATGTCAGCCACCAGGTTAGCGCTGTACTCGAAGTAGAAGACCCGATTACCGTTGCCTATAACCTGGAAGTTTCCTCCCCGGGCCTCGATCGCCCTATGTTCACCGCAGATCATTATCAACGTTTCCTCGGTGATGAAGTCAGCGTGGTATTGCGTATGGCAATGCAGAACCGCCGCAAATGGCAGGGAATAATCAAGGCTGTCGAAGGCGAAATGATCACGGTTACGGTGGATGGGAAAGACGAAGTGTTCGCACTGAGCAACATCCAGAAGGCGAACCTGGTACCCCACTTTTAAAGTTAGGATGAGGCAACTAGGATGAATAAAGAAATTCTGGCTGTTGTTGAAGCAGTTTCGAATGAAAAGTCCCTCCCGCGCGAGAAAATCTTTGAAGCGCTGGAAACTGCATTGTCGACAGCCACCAAGAAAAAGTACGAGCAGGAAATCGAAGTTCGCGTGACCATCGACCGTAAAACCGGCGACTTTGACACCTTCCGCCGCTGGGTAGCTGTAGATGAAGTCACCCAACCGACTCGCGAAATTACGCTCGAAGCTGCTCAATACGAAGATCCATCCATTGAACTGGGTGGTTACATCGAAGATCAAATCGAATCCGTCACCTTTGACCGTATCACTACGCAGACTGCCAAACAGGTTATCGTACAGAAAGTACGCGAAGCCGAGCGTGCGATGGTTGTCGATGCTTTCCGTGAACAGGAAGGCGAGATTGTTACCGGTGTAGTCAAGAAAGTTAACCGTGACAGCATTGCTCTGGATCTGGGTAGCAACGCCGAAGCTGTTATTCTTCGTGAAGACATGCTGCCTCGTGAAAACTTCCGTTCAGGCGACCGTATTCGCGGCGTACTTTACGCTGTGCGCCCTGAAGCTCGCGGAGCTCAACTGTTTGTTAGCCGTTCACGTAACGAGATGCTGGTTGAGTTATTCCGCATTGAAGTACCAGAAATCGGCGAAGAATTAATTGAAATCAAAGCCGCTGCCCGCGATCCGGGTTCACGCGCCAAGATTGCAGTTAAAACCAACGATAAGCGTATCGACCCTGTTGGTGCTTGTGTCGGTATGCGCGGTGCGCGCGTTCAGGCCGTTTCCAGTGAACTGGGCGGTGAACGTATCGATATCATCCTTTGGGATGACAATCCTGCGCAATTCGTTATCAACGCTATGGCGCCGGCAGATGTCGCGTCAATCGTTGTTGATGAAGACAAGTGCACCATGGATATCGCCGTTGAAGCCAGCAACCTGGCACAGGCGATTGGTCGTAATGGCCAAAACGTGCGTTTAGCCTCCCAGCTTTTGAAGCAGCATCGTGGCGATGACAAGTGGGAACTGAACGTGATGACAGCAGACGACCTGCAGGCCAAACATCAGGCCGAGGCGCATGCTGCAATCGAAACCTTCACCAAGTATCTGGCAATCGACGAAGATTTCGCGACTGTTCTGGTTGAAGAAGGTTTCTCTACCCTCGAAGAGCTGGCTTACGTGCCGGTTAACGAGTTGTTAGAAATTGATGGTCTGGACGAAGACACGGTAGATGCGCTGCGCGAACGTGCGAAAGAAGCGCTGACCACCCTGGCCCTTGCACAGGAAGAAAGTCTCGGTGACAACAAGCCAGCTGAAGACCTGCTTAATCTTGCAGGCCTGGAACGCAGCATGGCGTTTAAACTGGCAGCAATCGGTGTTTGCACGCTGGAAGATCTTGCCGAGCAGGGTGTTGACGATCTGACAGATATTGAAGGTCTTAATGACGAGCAGGCTGGTGAGTTAATCATGGCCGCACGCAATATCTGCTGGTTTGGCGACAATGCGTAATAAACTGTAGCAGGAAGGAACAGCATGACAGATGTAACCGTAAAATCGCTGGCAGCGGAGATTCAAACTCCGGTTGATCGCCTGGTACAGCAATTTGCTGATGCAGGGATCGACAAGTCGGAAGCTGACTCTGTCACCCAGCATGAAAAAGAAACTTTGCTGGCGCATTTGAATGGTGGAAATTCGAATGCGACAAACAAACTGACGTTACAACGCAAAACGCGTAGTACACTTAATGTTCCGAGCACCGGCGGGAAGAGTAAATCGGTGCAAATCGAGGTCCGCAAGAAACGCACTTATGTTAAACGTGATATGACCGAGGCAGAACTTGCCCAGGCCGAAGCGGAAGAGCAGGCAAAGCGTGAAGCGGAAGAACAGGCTCAGCGTGTAGCACAAGAGCAGGCCCAGCAAGTGGCCGCTCAGGAAAAAGCTAAACGTGAAGCCGCTGAGCAAGCCAAACGTGAGGCCGCTGATAAAGCTAAGCGTGACGCAGCGGAAAAAGATAAAGTGACGAATCAACATACCGACGAAGTAACCAAGCCAGCTCAGGCAGAAAAAGCACGCCGTGAAGCTGAAGCCGCAGAACTTAAGCGTAAAGCGGAACAAGAAGCCCAGCGCAAAATCGAAGAGAACGCTAAACGCGTTGCTGAAGAAGCACGTAAAATGGCTGACTCAGGCGTTTGGACCGAAGCCCCTGCTCCAAGTGAAGCAGAAGCTGAAACTGCGGACTATCACGTAACCACTTCCCAGCACGCTCGTGCTGCTGAAGATGAGAACGATGCCAAAGTTGAAGGCGAACGCCGCACCCGTACTCGTGGTGGCAAAGCGACCAAGCAGAAGAAAGGCAATAAACTGTCTGAATCTAAAGCCGATCGCGAAGAAGCCCGTGCCGTTGGCCGTAATGGTAAAGGTAAGCGTAAGCCAAGCAGCCTGCAACAGAGCTTCAATAAGCCTGTAGTTGCTGTTAACCGCGACGTAGTCGTTGGCGAAACCATTACTGTTGCCGAACTGGCAAACAAAATGGCAGTTAAAGGTTCTCAGGTCATCAAAACTATGATGAAACTGGGCGCTATGGCCACCATCAACCAGGTTATTGATCAGGAAACTGCTCAGCTGGTTGCTGAAGAAATGGGCCACAAAGTTATCCTGCGTCGTGAAAACGAGCTGGAAGAAGCGCTGATGAGCGACCGTGATACCGGTGCTTCAGCTGCTGCTGAGCCACGTGCGCCAGTCGTGACCATCATGGGCCACGTTGACCACGGTAAAACCTCTTTGCTCGACTACATTCGTTCAACGAAAGTAGCCGCAGGCGAAGCCGGTGGTATTACTCAGCACATCGGTGCTTATCATGTTGAAACCGAAAACGGCATGATCACCTTCCTCGATACCCCTGGACACGCCGCGTTTACTTCAATGCGTGCTCGTGGTGCCAAGGCGACCGATATCGTTGTTCTGGTTGTTTCTGCAGACGATGGCGTGATGCCACAGACTGTAGAAGCGGTTCAGCATGCGAAAGCAGCTGGCGTGCCTATCGTTGTTGCAGTTAACAAAATCGATAAGCCAGAAGCTGATCCAGATCGCGTTAAAACCGAGCTGTCTCAGTACAACGTTATGCCAGAAGAGTGGGGCGGTGAGTCTCCGTTCATCCACGTATCTGCTAAAGCGGGTACAGGCATTGACGATTTGCTGGAAGCTATCCTGTTGCAGGCTGAAGTTCTCGAACTGAAAGCAGTGCGTACTGGTATGGCGAACGGTGTTGTAATCGAATCCTTCCTTGATAAAGGCCGTGGCCCAGTAGCTACTGTTCTGGTTCAAGAAGGTACGCTTAACAAGGGTGATATCATCCTGTGTGGCTTCGAATACGGCCGTGTGCGTGCAATGCGTGACGAAATGGGTCGCGACATCACCTCAGCGGGTCCTTCTATCCCTGTCGAAGTTCTGGGTCTGTCCAGCGTTCCGGCTGCGGGTGACGAAGTTACCGTTGTACGTGACGAGAAGAAAGCGCGTGAAGTTGCGCTGTACCGTCAAGGTAAGTTCCGCGAAGTTAAACTGGCTCGCCAGCAGAAATCTAAACTGGAAAACATGTTTGCGAACATGACTGAAGGTGAAGTTTCTGAACTGAACATCGTGTTGAAATCTGACGTACAGGGTTCTTGTGAAGCGATTTCTGACGCGTTGCAGAATCTGTCTACTGCTGAAGTTAAAGTCAAAATCGTGGGCATGGGTGTAGGTGGTATCACTGAAACCGACGCAACGCTGGCGGCTGCTTCTAACGCTATCATCCTTGGCTTTAACGTTCGTGCCGATGCTTCTGCTCGCCGCGTCGTTGAAAACGAAAGCCTGGATCTGCGTTACTACTCCGTAATCTATAACCTGATTGACGAAGTCAAACAGGCGATGAGCGGTATGTTGGCACCAGAGTACAAACAGCAAATCATTGGCCTGGCTGAAGTTCGTGACGTGTTCAAGTCACCGAAATTTGGCGCAATCGCAGGCTGTATGGTTACTGAAGGTATGATCAAACGTAATAACCCAATCCGCGTTCTGCGTGACAACGTGGTTATCTATGAAGGCGAGCTGGAATCCCTGCGCCGCTTCAAAGATGACGTTGCCGAAGTTCGTAACGGCATGGAATGTGGTATCGGCGTTAAAAACTACAACGACGTACGTCCTGGCGATGTGATCGAAGTCTTCGAAATCATCGAAATCAAACGTACTATCGCTTAACGTTTCGATCTAACCCGGATTCTCGGGTATACAGTCAGAACCATTGGGGGCCTTGCGCCCCCTTATTTGTCTGATGCATGGTTGAAGTAAAAGTTTGGAGTAACAAATTATGGCTAAAGAATTCAGCCGTACCCAACGCGTCTCTCAGGAGATGCAGAAAGAAATCGCCATCATATTGCAGCGTGAAGTTAAAGATCCGCGCGTAGGCATGGCGACCGTCTCTGGTGTCGAAGTTTCCCGTGATCTGGCTTATGCCAAAGTTTTCGTGACCTTCCTGGACGTACTGACCACCGAGCCTCAGGATCCGGACCGCGTTAAAAACGGTATCAAGGCCCTGCAAGACGCTCAGGGATTCATCCGTACTCTGGTGGGTAAAGCCATGCGCCTGCGCGTAGTGCCTGAACTGACTTTTGCCTATGACAACTCCCTGGTTGAAGGCATGCGTATGTCTAACCTGGTGACCAACGTTGTTAAGAATGATGCTGAACGTCGTTCTGCAGCAGGCGACGACGAGGAATCCTAATGAGTCGTCCACGTCGCCGCGGTCGTGATATTCACGGCGTTCTGTTACTGGATAAATCACTGGGTTTGTCGTCCAACGATGCGTTGCAAAAGGTGAAACGTCTTTACAACGCCAATCGCGCGGGTCATACCGGTGCATTGGATCCTTTGGCCACCGGCATGTTGCCGCTGTGCCTTGGGGAAGCGACCAAATTTTCACGGTTTTTGCTCGACTCCGACAAGCGTTACCGCGTAATTGCCCGTATGGGCCAGCGTACTGATACTTCTGATGCCGAAGGCCAGATTATTTCAGAACGTCCGGTAACTTTTAGCGCCGCAGAACTAGACGCCGCGCTGGAAAGTTTCCGCGGAGAAACACAGCAAATTCCTTCAATGTATTCAGCATTGAAATATCAGGGACGTAAACTTTACGAGTATGCTCGTGAAGGGATAGAAGTTCCGCGCGAATCACGCAGCATTACTGTCTATGAACTACAGTTCATTCGCTGGGAAGGCGAGGAAGTCGAGCTGGAGATCCACTGTTCGAAAGGCACCTATATTCGCACCATCGTTGATGACCTCGGTGAAAAGCTGGGTTGTGGCGCGCATGTGACTTTCCTGCGCCGTCTACAGGTAGCGACTTATCCGTTCGAACGCATGGTCACTATGGAAAAGCTTAATGCGCTGATTGCTCAGGCGGAAGAAGAAGGCATCGAACCGCGCTTGCTGCTCGATCCTCTGCTGCTGCCGATGGACAGTCCGTGTGAAGATTTTCCCGAGGTCAATTTGCTGCCCGTTGTCGCTGGCTATGTTAAGCAGGGTCAACCGGTACAGGCCTCTGGTGCGCCACTTTCCGGTTTGGTTCGTATGACCGAAGGTGAAGAGCGTAAGTTCATCGGTGTCGGTGAAATCGATGATCAGGGCCGCGTTGCTCCTAAGCGTTTGGTTGTAGAGTACTCTGAGTAAATTCCCGTTGGTAGAGATACCGATTGGCGATTATCACTTTGTTGCTCATGTTGCGATCAGGCATATCAAAGAGTAGAATAGCGCAGCTTATGCATGGGGTAGCTGAATTAGAGATCGGCGCCCGTTTAATTAATCTATAATATTTTGGAGTTCATTATGTCTCTAAGCGTTGAAGCTAAAGCTCAAATCGTTGCAGACTTCGGTCGTGGTACTAACGACAGCGGTTCTACCGAAGTTCAGGTTGCTCTGTTGACTGCTCAGATTAACCATCTGCAAGGTCACTTCTCCGAGCACAAAAAAGATCACCACAGCCGTCGTGGTCTGCTGCGTATGGTTTCTCAGCGTCGTAAGCTGCTGGATTACCTGAAGGGTAAAGACGTAGCACGTTACACCAGCGTTATCGAACGTCTTGGTCTGCGTCGCTAAGTTAGCGAGTTTCAGTGTAAAGGGGCCAAGTTGGCCCCTTTATTCTAGGAGGCAATAGTAAAGAGCAACGTTGCCATTACTGTTGTTTCTACGCTACTTTTTTATAAATGAAGTTTTATAAACGAAGTGTTATAAATTACGTCTTATAAAAAAGTAGAGTTTTAAAACTTAATTGTTCGATAGCGAGATCTTCCGTTACAGAGGTTCGCGCGGCTAATGAGAGACTTTAGTCCCGATGAGAGGATTAAGGATTGTCATTAGTCGCGAGGATGTAGTGTGAAGTTCAGAATATAATGGCGTGAACTGCTGTCATAACAGCTGCGCGTCACCAAAAAAGGATATTACATTGCTTAAAGCGACAGTTCGTAAGTTCCAATACGGTCAACATACCGTGACCATCGAAACCGGTATGATGGCTCGTCAGGCCACTGCTGCCGTTATGGTTAGCATGGACGACACCGCGGTATTCGTTACCGTTGTTGGCCAGAAAAAAGCTAAACCAGGCCAGAGCTTCTTCCCTCTGACTGTAAACTACCAAGAGCGTACTTACGCTGCAGGTAAAATTCCGGGCAGCTTCTTCCGTCGTGAAGCGCGTCCAAGCGAAGGCGAGACCCTGACTTCTCGTCTGATCGACCGCCCAATTCGCCCATTGTTCCCGGACAGCTTCCTGAATGAAGTTCAGGTTATTGCGACCGTAGTGTCCCTGAACCCGCAGGTTAACCCTGACATCGTAGCGATGATCGGTGCTTCTGCTGCACTGAGCCTGTCTAGTATTCCATTCAATGGCCCAATTGGTGCTGCACGCGTAGGTTATATCAATAACCAATACGTTCTGAACCCAACCGCTGACGAACTGCTGGAAAGCAAACTGGACCTGGTTGTTGCTGGTACTCAGGGCGCAGTATTGATGGTTGAATCTGAAGCTGAAGTGCTGAGCGAAGAGCAAATGCTCGGCGCAGTTGTATTCGGCCACGATCAACAACAAATCGTTATCAACGAAATCAACTCACTGGTTGCAGAAGTTGGCAAACCTAAGTGGGATTGGCAGCCAGAAGTTGTTAACGAAGCTCTGTACTCTCGCATTGCTGCGAAGTCTGAAGCCCTACTGGGTGAAGCTTACCGCATCACTGACAAGCAAGAGCGTTATGCTCGCGTTGGCGTTATCAAAGACGAAGTGACCGCTTCTCTGCTGGGCGAAGATGAAACTCTGGACGCTGGCGAGATCTCTGATCTGCTGGGTTCTATCGAGAAAAACGTTGTGCGTAGCCGTGTTCTGAGCGGTGCACCGCGTATCGATGGCCGCGAGAAAGACATGATCCGTGGTCTGGACGTTCGTACTGGCGTATTGCCACGTACTCACGGTTCATCACTGTTCACCCGTGGTGAGACTCAGGCTCTGGTTACTGCAACTCTGGGTACTACCCGTGATGCACAGAATCTTGACGAACTGATGGGTGCCAAAACTGACACCTTCCTGTTCCACTACAACTTCCCTCCGTACTCTGTAGGCGAAACAGGTATGGTTGGTTCACCTAAGCGTCGCGAAATCGGTCACGGCCGTTTAGCAAAACGCGGTGTTCTGGCAGTAATGCCTAAGTTTGAAGATTTCCCATACACCGTTCGCGTTGTGTCTGAAATCACCGAATCTAACGGTTCATCTTCAATGGCTTCTGTTTGTGGCGCGTCACTGGCCCTGATGGACGCAGGTGTACCGATTAAAGCCGCCGTTGCGGGTATCGCGATGGGTCTGGTTAAAGAAGGCGATAACTTTGTCGTTCTGTCTGACATTCTGGGTGACGAAGACCACCTGGGTGATATGGACTTCAAAGTAGCAGGTAGCAGCGAAGGTATCACTGCACTGCAGATGGACATTAAAATCGAAGGTATCACCCGCGAAATCATGCAGGCTGCTCTGAGCCAGGCCAAAGGTGCGCGTCTGCACATTCTGGGCGTGATGAACCAGGCAATCAGCGAATCTCGCGGCGATATCTCTCAGTTTGCTCCACGTATTCACACCATCAAAATTAACGCTGACAAGATCAAAGACGTCATCGGTAAAGGTGGTTCTGTAATCCGTGCGCTGACCGAAGAAACCGGCACTACCATCGAAATCGAAGATGACGGCACCGTGAAAATCTCTGCAACCGATAACGAGAAAGCGAAACACGCTATTCGTCGTATCGAAGAGATCACCGCTGAAATCGAAGTTGGCCGCATCTACCAGGGTAAAGTTACCCGTATCGTTGACTTTGGCGCGTTCGTTGCCATCGGTGGCGGTAAAGAAGGTCTGGTTCACATTTCTCAAATCGCTGACAAGCGCGTAGAGAAAGTGACCGACTATCTGACCATGGGCCAGGAAGTACCGGTTAAGGTTCTGGAAGTTGATCGTCAGGGCCGTGTGCGCTTGAGCATTAAAGAAGCGACCACGCCGTCTGAAGATTCATCTGAGCCGGCAGCAGAGTAATCTGTAACCAGTAGTTTACAGTCTCCCGGTAATTTAATCGGGAGACTGTTCGTATCATAAGTGCAGGACGCATTTATGCTAAGCAAGCGGATAACAGGAAGTTTGTCCAATGTTTGTCTTCGGGAGTTGAAATGAAGCCTTTCTTGCGCTGTTGTTATGTTGCGACAACACTTTTGTTGGCAGGATGCAGCAACCACGATTGGCGCAAAAACGAGGTGTTGGCTATCCCGCTGCAGCCAACTTTGCAGCAGGAAGTTATCCTTGCGCGAATGGAACAAATACTTGCCAGCCGTTCATTAACAGATGATGAGCGTGCACAGCTATTATATGAGCGCGGTGTGCTGTATGATAGTCTTGGGTTAAGAGCACTGGCGCGAAATGATTTTTCACAAGCGCTGTCTATTCGCCCTGATATGCCAGAAGTTTTTAACTACCTGGGGATTTACCTAACGCAGGCCGGCAACTATGATGCCGCCTATGAAGCGTTTGATTCTGTACTAGAGCTTGATCCAACTTACGACTACGCGCGTTTAAATCGCGGTATCGCCCTGTATTACGGTGGCAGATACTCGCTGGCGCAGGATGATTTGCAGGCGTTTTATCGAGACGATCCAAATGATCCCTTCCGTTCGTTATGGCTATATCTTGTGGAAAGAGAAATCAATCCCAAGAATGCCGAAGTAGCGCTGCAGCAGCGTTATGACAAAGCGGACAGAGGGCAATGGGGATGGACTATCGTCGAATTCTACCTTGGCAAAATCAGCGAATCCACGCTGATGGACCGCCTGAAGGCTGAATCACCGGATAACACTTCGCTCGCTGAGCATCTCAGTGAAACTGACTTCTATTTAGGTAAGCATTACCTAAGTCTGGGGGACAAGAACAGCGCTTCTGCTCTGTTCAAACTGACGGTAGCTAACAACGTTCATAACTTTGTTGAGCACCGCTATGCATTGTTGGAATTGGCGCTATTGGGCCAAGAGCAAGACGACCTATCAGAATCGGACCAGCAATAGCTGACGACACTAATCAGCCTGATTAACCATGGCCTATGCCATTTTTAATCGCCTTAACGGGCGAGGGTTGCTTTGTTCGTTTTTTAAACTAATTTGAGCCGGTTCACACTTTTCAATGAAAATGACTGAAAATTTTCTCGACGAGTTATGTAGACTGGCTGCCATTATTAATGAGGCACGTGTACATGACTACTGAGCTTGAAACCTCTTTTGCTGACCTGGGGCTGTCTGCTCCTATTATTGCAGCCCTGACCGATCTGGGTTACGAAAAACCATCACCGATCCAGGCTGAGTGTATTCCTCACCTGTTGAGCGGCCGCGACGTTCTGGGCATGGCTCAGACGGGTAGCGGTAAAACTGCAGCATTCTCGCTGCCACTGTTGCACAACATTGATGCTTCTCTGAAAGCACCACAAATTCTTGTTTTGGCACCAACCCGTGAGCTTGCGGTTCAGGTTGCTGAAGCGATGACTGATTTCTCTAAACACATGCACGGCGTGAACGTTGTTGCATTGTACGGCGGCCAACGCTATGACGTGCAGCTGCGCGCTCTGCGTCAGGGTCCACAGGTTGTTGTGGGTACTCCTGGTCGTCTGTTGGACCACCTGAAACGTGGCACCCTGAACCTCTCTAACCTGAGCGGTTTGGTGCTGGATGAAGCCGACGAAATGTTGCGTATGGGCTTCATCGAAGACGTAGAAACTATCATGGCTCAGATCCCGGCTGAACATCAGACCGCGCTGTTCTCTGCAACCATGCCAGAAGCGATTCGTCGTATTACTCGTCGTTTCATGAAAGATCCACAGGAAGTTCGCATCCAGTCAAGCCTGACTACTCGTCCGGACATCAGCCAGAGCTACTGGTCTGTACACGGTATGCGTAAGAACGAAGCACTGGTTCGTTTCCTGGAAGCAGAAGATTTTGACGCAGCTATCATCTTTGTTCGCACCAAAAACGCGACTCTGGAAGTGGCTGAAGCGCTGGAGCGTAGCGGTTATAGCTCTGCGGCACTGAACGGCGACATGAACCAGGCACTGCGTGAGCAGACTCTGGAACGTCTGAAAGACGGCCGTCTGGATATTCTGATTGCAACCGACGTGGCAGCACGTGGTCTGGACGTTGAGCGTATCAGCCTGGTTGTTAACTATGATATCCCAATGGATTCAGAGTCTTACGTTCACCGTATCGGCCGTACCGGTCGTGCTGGCCGTGCAGGTCGCGCTTTGCTGTTCGTTGAGAACCGCGAACGTCGTCTGCTGCGTAACGTAGAACGCACCATGAAGCTGACTATTCCAGAAGTGGAATTGCCAACTGCAGAAGTACTGGGTCAACGTCGTCTGGCCAAGTTTGCCGCTAAAGTTCAGCAGCAACTGGAAAGCAGCGATTTGGATCAGTACCGTGCTCTGCTGGCTAAACTGCAACCTGCAGAAGAGCTGGATGTTGAAACTCTGGCCGCAGCA
>CAVUKG010000019.1:0-7835 GCA_963742005.1 uncultured Gammaproteobacteria bacterium
TCAGTAACATCCCGTCTTCTTTTCTTTTTCCTTCTATCTATATATAGAGAGAAACAGAGAGAGAAATAAAGAGAGGGGATATTCGATCCCCTCTTTAATCACTTTAGCCTGCCAGATCCTGCTTCAACTGTTCGAGCACCGGCTGGATTTCAGGCATCACGCCGTGCCATAGATAGAAGGCGTGGGCGGCTTGCCCCACCAGCATACCCAGACCATCAGCTGTGTGTTTTGCACCATGCTGTTTTGCCCAGGCAATAAACGGTGTATCACCGGCCTGATAAAACATATCGTAGATACGAGTTTCAGCATTGACTACAGAAACAGGAATCGCAGGAACATCACCTTTAATCCCAGAGGCCGTGGCATTGATCACTAAATCAAATGACTCGCCTTGAAGGCAGCTTAACGAAATGGCGGTAATATCGCCTTTCGCTTCAAAGATAGAATGCAGATGCTGCGCGCGTTCAAAGGTTCGATTAGTTACCACTACTCGGCAACCGTGAGCCAGCAGCGGCAGAATAACCCCGCGTGCTGCACCACCCGCGCCCACCAGCAAAACGCGATCGCCAGTCTTGAGCATATCAAGACGTTGCAGATCGCTTATCATGCCAATGCCGTCAGTGTTGTCGCCCAGCAGCCGGCCATCTTCAAGCTTCTTCAATGTATTAACAGCACCGCTCAATGCAGCGCGTTCAGAAAGTTCATCCGACTCGGCAAAAGCACGCTCTTTAAAAGGAACGGTAATGTTTGCACCATTCGCTCCTTTGGCAAAGAAACCACGCAGCGTTTCTTCAAACTCTTCATGAGGCGCTAAAACCGTGCCATATTGATGGTTAATCCCGGTTTGCTCAGCAAAAAGGGCATGAATACGTGGGGACTTACTGTGACCGATTGGGTTACCGAATACAGCGAAAGAAGACATGACAGATTTTCCTTAACCTTGACGTATAAGCTCGCCAGTGGCGGCATCTTTAATCTCAGACGGATTTTCGCGCCCGCCGACGTTTCCTTCAAGCACAGGAAAATCAGAACCAAACTGCTTTCTGACATCGTCTGCCGTGCGGCCCGGAGGCTGCGCGCTTAGATTCGCACTGGTTGAGACCAGAGGTTTACCGTACTGGCGACACAATTCTTTAACTAATGGATGATCGCTAACGCGCACGGCCAACGAGCTGAAACGCCCGGTCAACCATTGTGGCGTGGTAGCCTTGGCTGGCATGACCCAGGTAACCGGCCCCGGCCAAGTGGCAAAAATCTGCTCGCGACGATCGGCGCTTAACTGCGCGTCATCTATATAAGGTAATAGTTGCTCGTAGCTGTCGGCAATCAGGATCAGGCCTTTATCGCGCGGCCTTTGTTTTAGAGCAAGCAACGCTTCGACGGCCTGTTCGCTGTCCGGATCGCAACCCAAACCAAATACGGCCTCGGTAGGATAAGCAATAACCTGCTGTTCTTTTAATGCCTGCACTACTGCAGAAAGATTAGATTGGTATTTTGTCGTCATGGATTTTAATCTGCTTTTACTGCGGCTTTACCGCATAGCTTACTCGCACAGAAGAGTTTGATCCCCTGAGCCGTTTTCTTTTCCATTAATAATGGATACTGGCAATGCTCGCAGGTTCCGGCCACTGGCGTGTTATTAATCGCAAACTGGCAATCAGGATAGCGATTGCAGGCATGAAACACTTTACCGAAGCGGGATTTTCGCTGTAACAAGTGCCCCTGACCGCACTGCGGGCAAGATAAAGTTGTCTCTTCCGGTTTATCAATAACTTCCGTGTGATCGCATGCCGGATAGTCTGAACAGCCAATAAACATGCCAAAGCGACCCTGACGTAGAACCAGCGTGGACTGGCACTTAGGGCAAAGCTGTCCATCAAGAATTTTAACGATGTGGCCATCGGCCTGAGCTTTTAGCGGTCGGATGTGCTGACATTCAGGATAGTTGGAGCAGCCAAGAAAAGGGCCGTGGCGACCACTTCTAATCACCAGATCGGCCCCGCATTCTGGACAGATTTCATTTTGCTTCCCAGCAAAAAGCGTTGCTTTAGTCATACACTGTGTTTTACCCGTTATCTGACCCGCAAATAGTGATAATGCTACTCGCTTTAATGCAGATAACCTTCATTAACATCAAATAACAGCTCTTCCATCTGCTGATATGCACTTTCATATCCTGGAATATTAAAGAGAACCATCAGCACGACCCATTTCAGGTCTTCCAGATCGAACTCGTCAGTATCCAGAGCCATAACACGATCGACAACCATCTCCCTGGTATCGACATTCAACACTTTAATCTGTTCCAGAAATAGCAGGAAGCCCCGGCAGCTGACGTCTAATCGACTCATTTCTTCGTCGGTATAAACTCTCAGAGCAAAAGGATCTGCATCCAGTAAATAGGATGGAGTACCGCCCTCTTGCAGATCAGCAAGTTTTTCAAGCCAATTTAACGCATTGTGGATATCGGTCCGATGAAATCCAGCCTCTGTTAAATCATCCGTTAGTCTATCCTGGTCGACACTCATCTCCGCTTCGTTGTGAATGTAAGTTTCAAATAAGTACATTAGTACGTCGAACATGGCCTGCCCTCCTAATTCGGACATAGCCGCCGGATACAGCTGCGATCCATCCTGCTAACTCCAGTTCGAGCAGTTTACCTACTACTACTGGCACAGGTTGGCCGGCACGTTCAGCGACGACGTCAACAGGTGTCACCTCATATCCTACGTTAGCCAACACATCGACAAATGGCAATTCAAGTTCGGCAACTTCCGCACAAATATTCACTTCGGCGGCAATTTTTTCTCGTAACGAGGCCGAATCAGTAAAAAAAGAGGATTTCTCGGCCGACAGCCAGGTCAGTCCGCTGCCAATATGCTCGGCGATATCGACAGGATCCGTCACCAGATAAGCACCCTGTTTGATAAGCCAATGTGCCCCTTCGCTGTTTGGACTATCGACCGATCCCGGCAAAGCAAAAACTTCCCTTCCCTGCTCAAGAGCGCAACGCGCAGTAATCAACGAACCGCTGCGTAGAGAAGCTTCGACAATTAACACGCCAACACTCATTCCACTGATAATACGATTTCTCCGTGGAAAATTATGCGGCATCGGCGGGGTCATTAACGGAAACTCAGAAACCAGCGTTCCGCCCTGTTTAACTATCCTTTCTGCCAGCGCCAGGTGACAGCGTGGATGAATCTTTTTCAGCCCACTGCCCAGCACCGCCACAGTTTTACCTTTGGCTTCCAAGGCCGCACGATGACAAATCCCGTCAATCCCCAGAGCCAGCCCGCTGGTAATAGTGAAACCACAGTTAACCAGGCCGGCGGCAAAATATTGCGCCCAATGTTCACCATAGTGGCTGCAATGACGGCTGCCCACCATCGCCATCTGCGGTGAGTTCAACAATTCAGGCGTTCCCTTGACGTAAAGCAGGCGCGGCGGAGAAGCAATCTGTTTTAGCAGAAGAGGATAGTTCTCACTATTCAATGGGATAAGATGATTTCCTTCTTCCTCCATCCAGCGCAGTGAGGCTTCGATATCGATAGAACGAGGGTGAAAATAGGTGGTGATTTGCGCTTCGTTAAGGCCCAGATTGGTCAGTAGCCTTGAGGTGTGACGAGTATGGCGGCTTAGCTCTTCGACCAGCCAACATAACCTCTCTACACCGAGGCCTCGCACTTCGGATAACCTGAGCCACACTTCCTGTTGAGTCATCGTCGATATTTCCCTTTAAGACGCCGTTGCGACGCCGTGCTCAATTGATAGACGATGCTGTCAATCAGAGCCGGAAATGTCTAGAATAGAGATTATATATCGTCAATCCTTTGAATAAAGATCCAGAGATTTATGTCCGTATTACAAATATTGCATTTCCCAGACGACAGGCTTCGCATTGTTGCTAAACCCGTCAAAGAAGTTAACGCCGAAATTCAGCAGATCGTGGATGATATGTTCGAAACCATGTATGCCGAAGAAGGTATCGGGCTGGCCGCGACTCAGGTGAATATCCACCAGCGCATCATCGTTATCGATGTTACTGACGATAAAAGCCAACAGCTGGTGCTGATCAACCCTGAATTGCTGGAACAAAGCGGCGAAACAGGCATTGAAGAAGGCTGTTTGTCTATTCCTGATCAACGCGGTCTGGTGCCTCGTGCAGCGAACGTGAAAATCCGTGCGCTCGACAGGAACGGCAAAAGCTTTGAGCTGGAAGCCGGTGAATTGCTGGCAATTTGTATCCAGCACGAGATGGATCACTTGATTGGCAAACTGTTCGTCGATTACTTATCGCCTCTGAAACGTCAGCGTATCCGTCAGAAGATGGAAAAATTGGCGAAACTCAACGCTCGCGGCTAACTGCTGCACGTTGCGTTTGTTATCTCAGGCTATTTTTAATAAGCCGATTTTCCCTGGCTCGCTTTGTAGCCACTTTTGTACAGGAAATGCGCTTTGCGAATAATTTTTGCCGGTACACCTGATTTTGCAGCGCGTCATTTAGACGCGCTTTTAACATCTGAACATCAGATTGTTGGCGTTTTCACGCAGCCCGACCGCCCGGCAGGACGGGGAAATAAACTGACGCCAAGCCCGGTTAAGACTCTTGCTCTGCAAAATGATATCCCGGTGTTTCAGCCAAAATCTTTGCGTCCTGAAGAAAATCAGCATCTTGTCGCCGATTTACAGGCCGATGTGATGGTGGTTGTTGCTTATGGGCTGATTCTGCCTAAAGCCGTGTTGGCTATGCCAAAGCTGGGTTGTATCAATGTTCATGGTTCCCTGCTGCCTCGCTGGCGCGGTGCTGCGCCCATCCAGCGCTCGCTGTGGGCCGGTGATGCAGAAACTGGCGTGACAATCATGCAAATGGACGTCGGCCTTGATACTGGCGATATGCTGCATAAAATTCATTGCCCGATTCAAGCCGAAGATACCAGCGCCACGCTATACGCCAAGCTGGCTGAACTAGGCCCTGTTGGCATGTTAGAAACCTTGCAACAGCTTGAGCAAGGAACTGCGACTCCAGAAGTACAGGACGAATCGCTGGTCACTTATGCCGAGAAACTGAGCAAGGAAGAAGCCCGTCTGGATTGGTCGCTGAGCGCCGAGCAGCTTGAGCGCTGCGTCCGTGCTTTCAATCCGTGGCCTGTGAGCTATTTTGCTATCGACGAGCAGCCGGTGAAAGTCTGGCAGGCTCAGGTTATTGATGCCGATAAAAGCGGCCTCACGCCAGGGCAGATACTCGCGGCAGATAAAAAAGGCATTCAGGTCGCTACTGTGCAAGGCGTGCTTAATATTACCCAGCTGCAACCTGCGGGTAAAAAACCGATGTCTGCTCAGGATCTGCTGAATTCACGCAGTGAATGGTTCACGCCAGGCACCGTTTTAAACTGATGACGCCACCCGGTATCGTCGCTTCAACCAAGATACCGGGTTCTGCACTCCCCTTTATTTATGCTGGCTTAGTCCGGCATGCTGACTGAGGTCAGCTTTTTGACTATGAAAAACACCTATAACCTCCGCAGCATTGCTGCAAAAGCAATCAGCCAGGTTTTGGATCAGGGCCAGTCTCTGTCGACCGTCCTTCCAGGCTTGCAGAAAAGTATCGCCGATAAAGATAGAGCGCTGCTGCAAGAACTGTGTTTTGGCACATTACGCGTTTTACCTGAGCTGGAATGGTGTTTGCAACAGTTGATGGCTAAGCCGTTAACGGGCAAACAGCGCACCCTGCATTACCTGCTTATGGTGGGTTTGTATCAGATGCTGCATACGCGCATTCCGCCGCACGCCATTCTTGCCGAAACCGTTGAAGGTGCCGTTGCCCTTAAACGTCCACAGCTGAAAGGATTGATCAACGGAGTCTTGCGCCAGTTTCAGCGTCAGCAGGTTGATCTGCTGCAACGCATGCAAAATAACGATAGCCGCTATCTGCACCCGAGCTGGTTGTTGAAGCGAATCAAAAATGCCTATCCTGAACAGTGGCAACAGATTATCGATGCTAACAATCAGCGTCCGCCGATGTGGCTGCGGGTAAACCGCCAGCATCACACCCGCGACGCCTATCTAGCTCTGCTGACCGAGGCCGGAATAGAGGCCCATCCGCATCACGAATATGCCGACGCGCTGCGCCTGGAAACACCCTGTGGTGTTACGTCTCTGCCTGGTTTCGAGCAAGGCTGGGTCACGGTTCAGGATGCTTCCGCTCAGGGCAGCGTAGATCTGCTGGATCCACAAGACGGCGAAGCGATCCTTGATCTGTGCTGTGCTCCAGGCGGAAAAACGACGCATATTCTCGAGGCGGCTCCCAAAGCTCACGTGCTGGCAGTAGATGTTGATCAACAGCGGTTGCAGCGCGTTCACGAAAATCTGCAACGCCTTGGCCTGCACGCTGAAGTGAAACAGGGAGACGGTCGCGAGCCTCATGTTTGGGCTACCGACAAGACTTTTGACAAGATCCTGCTCGACGCGCCTTGCTCAGCGACCGGTGTAATCCGCCGTCATCCTGATATCAAATGGTTGCGCAGAGACAGTGACATTGCCGAGCTGGCAAGTTTGCAGGCAGAAATTCTTGAAGCCATTTGGCCATGCCTCAAGCCCCAAGGCGTGCTGGTTTATGCGACCTGCTCTATTCTGCCTGACGAGAATAGCGAGCAGATTAGCGCATTCCTGCAACGTCATCCGGAAGCCAAACTGGTTGAAACCGGTGATATCGCTCAGCCAGGCAGACAAAACCTACCTAACGCACACAGCGGCGATGGTTTCTATTACGCTAAGCTGATTAAAGGTTAACGTCCCTTATTAAGTCGACGGTCCTTGACGACATTTAATGCAATACAGAGAGTACTATGAAAATAATAATTCTCGGTGCTGGCCAGGTTGGCGGTACGCTGGCTGAAAATCTGGTCGGTGAAAACAACGATATTACTATCGTTGATACCAACACTGCTCGCCTGCGCCAGTTGCAGGATAAATTTGATCTGCGTGTCGTTCAGGGCCATGGCTCGCATCCTCGCGTTTTGCGTGAAGCGGGCGCGGAAGATGCCGATATGCTGGTTGCCGTAACCAGCTCTGACGAAACCAATATGGTGGCCTGTCAGATTGCCTACTCTTTGTTTAACACGCCTAATCGAATTGCCCGTATTCGCTCGCCTGAATATATCCGCGAATCTGAGAAGCTGTTCCAGCCAGAAGCGGTGCCAATCGATCACCTGATTTCTCCCGAGCAGTTGGTGATTGATTACATTTACAAGCTGATTGAGTATCCGGGTGCATTGCAGGTAGTGAACTTTGCCGAGGGTAAAGTCAGTATTGCGGCAGTAAAAGCCTATTACGGTGGTCCATTGGTCGGCAGCGCACTGTCGGCAATGCGTGAACATATGCCACATATCGATACTCGCGTGGCAGCCATATTTCGCCAGGATCGTCCTATTCGTCCGCAGGGTTCGACCATTATCGAAGCCGGAGATGAAGTGTTTTTTGTGGCGGCTTCACAGCATATTCGTGCCGTGATGAGTGAACTGCAACGCCTGGAAAAACCTTATAAACGCATCATGATCGTCGGCGGCGGTAACGTCGGTGCAGGTCTGGCGATGCGTCTGGAAAAAAATTACAGCGTTAAACTTATCGAGCGCGATCAGCAGCGTGCGACTGAACTGGCCGAACTGTTGCAAGATACCATCGTGTTTTATGGCGATGCCTCTGACCAGGAACTGCTGGCAGAAGAACATATTGAGCAGGTTGATGTGTTTATCGCGATTACTAACGACGATGAAGCCAACATCATGTCGGCTATGCTGGCAAAACGTATGGGAGCCAAGAAAGCGATGGTACTC
>CAVUKG010000020.1:0-91159 GCA_963742005.1 uncultured Gammaproteobacteria bacterium
GCAGGGACTCTAAATCATTCTCAATTTCAGGGTGTGTCCTTTGTTTTTTTGGCTCAAAACACTTGAGGTATTTTTTATAAATAAATCTTCTAGTTTTTATTGACACAAATGGGCAAGACATTACATCCAAAAATAAATGTGCCTTCTCCGAAGACTGTAATAAATCCATATCATAGCATAATAATTCTATAATTTTCCCTTCAACTATACCCTTAAGTTCTTGGAATGAATTCCTATTTCTAAAATAGAACAGCAAGGATATTATTGTAAAATAATCCAATTTCTTTTTATGCAAAATTCCAGTGAAGAAAGAATTACTTATCAGATAGTTATCCCCAAAAAATGTTGTAGCTAAAATTAAATTCACTTTTTCAATAGATATGTAATCATCTATAAATAATCCATTATCAATATCACCAAAATTGATATTTTCCACTGTATTTACCAATGAAGTCATAAAAACATTGCTATAATCATTTGAAATCTTTTTCAAATAATTATTAGTAATAATCATTGTCTTAGATAGTTTGTATGAGGAGGATACTGTTGGATTAACACTGAAAAAAAACAACATTAAATCAGATAGTGTGAATATGACATCTTTGATTTTTTTAATCTCCTCATCTTTCCCTTTTCCAATGGAAAAGAAATGGATGAGCGATATCAATCTTTTAGACAGAGAAGATAATAAATATGCCGACACATCTGAATATGAAGACTGACGATCTAAACATATAGACTTAACATTATTAATTATATAAACTTTCAAATCATGTTTATTTCTTATATTGTTAAGCTTGATAACTCCATCATGTTTTTCGTATAATTTTGATTCCAAGTTTTTAATTAATTCATTAACCTTAATAATTAATCCTGTTTTGCTGGTGCAGAATGGTCTGAAATATTTTTTGAATTTATTTGCATTTAATTGAAGATTAAACTCATTTAACTTCACGTTGATAATTTTAGATATTACTTCAGCATTCGATTCATTGTTGCAAAACACAATAAAATCATCTACATACTTAATATAACATAGTCTTTTGTGTTTACCCACCCATGCTCATCCATAAGAGCTGACTCAATATTATTGTCGATACGTTGGAAGATCAAACTCTGCAAATATCCTACTAAATTCTGAACCTATTGGGATACCATTTGTTTCATTATTATTGCTTCGCTGCATCAGTGTGTCTAACTCTTGACCAAACTGATTACTTTGAGCCAAATGCTTACGAATAAAAGTTTTATTTTTTAAAGCCCACGATACGGAATGAGTATAAATGCTATCAAAACAATGTGATACATCTAGCATCCACATTATTGAGAATTTTTTCTCAGATTTAAAAAAAAGTTTACTTTGAAATAGCTTATATATTCTATTGAAACCACCATACGAAAAATATGAAGAAGAATATCTCCTCATTAATTCATCCTCAGTTGTTTATATCCTCCCCCTTGTATCTTTCCGCTTCATTTCTTCATATAAAAAAAATGAATTGGCAACTTTCTTAGGAAATCTTATTGAATAATTACTTTTTGAGGAATTATAGGTTATAACTGACGAGTAGTTTTTGTAAAATTCACAGTAGTTAAGCTGAGATTCTAGGATGAATTAAAGAAAGATGTCTTAAACTAAAAACATCCTTAACAATACAGTAACCTGAAAGGAAAGCTTTGTTTTTCTTTTTTGTTTCTTTCATTTACAGCGATAGACAAATCCAAAGAAGGATTAATGATATTTTTTAAGAAAGATGAAAAGGGGTGTGAAATCTGCTGGTACTTTATAGCTAACCTCAAAATCTGCCAAATTCACATAAAGCCCATCATTTGAGAATAATAATCGGGCAATCTGCTGGCAGAGTATCACACAACAAAGCTCTAGTATAATCCTTCTTATCAAGTTTAATATTCTTTTTTAGAGCCATATTTTTGTAATCTCTGTGTAACGTTTAAAATTGTATTTCCTGTAAATTCTTTCAGAAAAACCTTTTGTAAAATTATTTCTCAGCAACTCTTTCCTTTGGTTTATACTCAATGAATATTTGGAAACATTACTTAAACGACCTCTTACTTGACATCGCACAATATATCAAAAAATCATCCAATTGCTTTAATGCCTTAGAATTCACGTCTAACCTTGCATTGCTATAATATATTCCAGTACTGATTTTACTTTTCTCAATTGAACTCAGTGATTTAATTTTCCTATTTAAGTCTCTATTACTTGTCAGAAAAGAAATTCGGTCTAGTAATAATTTATAATCACCATTATTCTTAAATGCATAAAAAGATTTTGATATTCTCGTTTTTATTTTTTTTAATCTGCTACTCAATACACCAATAATTACACTCCTATATGTACTGTTTTCTGCATTTTTAGATAATGGTGTACTAATAGAAAAAGAATAGCCAAGAAAATCAAAGTTATGAAGTAACTTATTGTTATTATTATCAACCTTCTACTTCTTTTAGGAATCAATGGAGAAATGTTTAGCTTGTTTTTATTTAGTTTCAAAACCGTTAGGTAAGAAAGCTTCCACCTGTTTCATAAAAGAGGCCTGATTTTCTATTTCCGCTTGAAACAATCACTATGTCATCTACAAATCGAGAGTAATAAAATACTTCTGCATGCCGCTTGATGTTATGGTCAAACTCAGACAAATATAATTCAGACAGCATCGGACTTATTTCAAGTCCTCGAGGTAAACCTTGAGTTTTATGTATGGGCTCACAAGCTTTAAGATACCATTCTAAGATATTTTTGGTTATCCCTTACATAGCCTCGACTCATTATGCATTTTTGTAAAAAGCTGAGATAACTGGATGGATTCAAAAAAAGACTTTATATCAAGTCGATAAACCTTGAATTTCGTACCTTCCTTAAGGTAAATTTTTAATTCATCAATTATTTTATTCCTTTGTTTAGGCAACAGTGATTCCAGACACTTCAAATTAGAATTACAATGCCTTAGTATCAACTTCTCTTTTAAATTAGATACTGAATAAACACAACGCCCCTTGATATTTAACTTTGTGACACTCACCCCAGAACGAAAATTTTCATCAGCAATTAACACTGCGTCGTTAATTAATAACTCTAATTCTTCACTACTACTTTTAGTAAAATAATAATTTTTCTCACTTTCACTTAAATTACGCTTAAGTGCTGATGAAGTAAATGGCTGCCGGTTCATGAAAACCTCTTAATATTATCTTTTATGCTTTTTATAACTCTTTAAATCGCTAGGCGCAATCATATCCTTGCCTGAAACTGAGGGAAAGTCAGCTTCTGGCACAGTGCTGCTGTTGCAGCCCTGGCAACTTTAGACTTAAATCGACTCCGAGATTCTAACGCATCATCGACTTCAATGCCGAGATAATGCACTTTGCTTTCCAGTTTCTTATGACCCAACAGAAGTTGGATCACCCTGAAGATTCTTGGTCTTCTTATATATCAAGTAATGTTTTGTTCTTCTGTGGGAATGTGTGCTGTACAGCGAATCTTCGAGACCGAACTTTTCTACCCATCCATGAAAAATACGGTTGTATTGCCGGGTTGAAATGTGTTGGCAAGAATCGGTCCGGGATTGGAACAAGTAGTCTTTACTGTGTAGATTGCCCCACTTTATTAGCGCAGTAACTGCTTCTCTTCTCCCTTTGGTTATCTCAAAGTGGACGGGGCTACTGATTTTCTGTTGTAACACCGTTGCTCTGCTCGAAACAGAATTACCATATGCGACATCTGATACTTTGAGTTTTACCAAATCACAGTCACGAAGTTTACTGTCTTAAGCCATGTTCAACGCGGTTAGATCGCGCGTTTTGCCTTCCAGTTCAAATCTGATTTTAATCCCCCAGATATGAGATATCTGAAGCGATCTTTTTTGTCAGATGATACGATTTTTGTTCCACGGTGACGTGTTCATGTTCAAACCTCCTGCAATATAGGTAATTTAAGTATGATTGTCCCTCATGGGCTAAGAACGGACCTTCATGATTGGCAGCCCGGCGATTTACCAGGATGGATACTTGTGAATCATTTAGGACCAGATCACCAGAGCTTGTTAGTAAGGGATTCGGTTACACATCCTTTTTTCTCTGCCACCTTAGATTCCCTGAACTTTCGGGTCGTTAGCCCGATTCCACCAACCGTAAAGTCGGTAAGCGACGCTGGACCACCAGAGGCGGCATTTCGGGGCTAGTGGCTTGTGTCTGGTGGTAAATAACTCGCATGCAGCTAACTTACTGGTAGCGAATTAAGTGGCCACTAAGGACTGGACCAAAACACTAACGCGATCCTGGGCTTTACATGGTTGAAATCTCTGCATATTACTTCGTTTCCCGACCTTAAGCCGGGCAGAAATCTGCCACCCGTGCGACCTTATACAAGAGTCGCTTTGCTTTATTTTAGCACTCACTTCACCCGGCTTCGGCATATTTGCGTTCTGCCCTAACCCGAGTGTCAGCTCTGCTGACGGGGAGCGAGATTACTTAATGGCTGGATTAACAAAAATGACTTTAATGTTTTCATTAAAACTGTTATTAAAATTTATTATGCATAAGAAATAAGAAATTTCTGTAATTATCATATTTCTATCTGAGTTTAACAGAATGTCGCTGTTAGATAGTTAGCGGATTAACTTATTGATTTATAAATTTAATTAATCTGTGTAGGGAGGCGCATGAAGCTTGAAACGATTCGTTTATCTGGTTTTCAATCGTTTGGACATAAATCAACCAAACTGAGCCTTGAGGATATAACATATATCATTGGCCCTAATGGTTCAGGTAAAACCGCAGTTCTCCAGGCTTTGTGTCGACTTTTTGCATTCGACCCCGCGTTAAGGCGGCTCCAGCGTTCAGATTTCCATGTTCCCTTCGATGAGGAGGAGGTTCCGCTTGAGCGCCAGCTGTGGATAGAGGCTGATTTTCTGTTTCCCGAACTGGAAGATGACGAGGACAACAGCACCGTAGCTCCCCATTTTAGTCATATGCGACTGGACGAGCCTGATGGGGTTCCGCGCGTGCGTTTTCGCCTTAATGCGACTATAGGGTTGGATGGAGATATTGAAGACGCTCTGGTATATGTCCTGGAAGTTGATGGAGATGACTTGCCTCTGAATGTCGCTCAGGTTCCACGCGCTGAACGTAATCATATCCAGGTACATTATCTGCCTGCCAGACGCGATCCCGCTGACCATATTACTTACGGTGCGAATGCATTACTAGGGCGTTTACTTCGCGCTGTTCGTTGGGACGCTGAGCGCGAAACGATTAAAGGGCTGACCGATCAAATTAGTGACAGCCTTGCGGCAAACCCCTCGGTGAATACTTTCAGTGAGAGTTTAAAGGCAACATGGGCAACGCTGCATAAAGGTAAATTTTTTGCTGACCCTAAAATTACTTTTGTCGCATCAGAAATTGAATCGCTGTTAAGGCATCTGTCTGTTTCATTCACCCCAACTCACGACGGCTCATTTGTCAATTTTTCAAGGCTGAGCGATGGTCAAAAGTCCATGCTTTACCTTTCTCTTGTCTTATCGTCTCAGGCTATTGGGAGGGCTGTTCTTGCAGAAGAAGATTTATCGTTTGATCCCGATAAATTACGTCCACCAGTCTTCACTCTGGTAGCCCTTGAGGAGCCAGAAAACAGCCTTTCACCACATTACTTGGGCCGCATTGTTAGCTCTCTAAATGTCATGACAAAAAACCTGGATGCGCAAGCTCTCATTGCGACGCATGCGCCCACTATACTGCGCCGGGTAGCACCTGAGTTAATACGTTATCTTCGACTGAATGAGTCACGAGAGACGCAGGTCACTTGTATTAAATTGCCTGATGAAACTGATGAGGCACATAAGTTTGTGAGGGAAGCTGTCCAGGCGTTTCCGGAGATCTATTTTTCACGGCTGGTCGTGCTTGGCGAAGGTGATAGCGAAGAGATTGTGTTGCCACGCTTACTTCAGGCCAAGGGTGCACCCGTTGATGAGTCCGCTATCACGATTGCGCCATTGGGAGGGCGGCATGTAAACCATTTCTGGCGATTACTTATAGCGTTAAAGATTCCCTTTTTTACACTGCTCGATCTTGATGTAGCCCGCTATGGAGCTGGATGGGGGCGAATTAAGTACGTAAATGACCAGTTTTCCAAACGTCAAAGGCGTAATAAACTTCCTGAACCTTACAAAATTCCAAAATGGGATGATGAAAAGCAGAAAATTCGGGACTTCGAAAATTATCTAGACATGCTTGAAGAGCGCGGCGTATTTTTCTCCTACCCGATGGATTTAGACTTTGCAATGTTACTTGCGTACCCAGAAGCCTATAACGTTGAGGGAGAGAAGCCCGACAATGCAACTATAAAAGCTGTTCTTGGAAAAAGTCATTATGATCCATCTCAGTACAGGGATGATGAATTAGCGCTTTTTAATACCTACCACAAACGCTTCAAGCTCGGCAGCAAACCCGCAGCTCATATTGAGGCGTTAACTCACCTGAGTGATTCAGATCTGCTCAAAAGCATGCCGGATTCACTGGACAGGCTGGCCGATGCGGTTATTGCCAAACTCTCGGAACTGCCAGAATGATTACTGTAGAAGAATGGCAACCTGCAGATGGATTGACGCTGGAACCTAATGCGAAACGAGCAGCAAAAGCCCGTAAACGTTGCCTTGCGCTTACTGCCGGACCGGGCGCGGGTAAGACCGAAATGCTCGCACAACGTGCTGACTTCCTTTTGCGAACAGGAACGTGCCGATACCCCAAGAGAATTCTGGCGATCTCATTCAAGGTTGATGCCAGTAGAAACCTCAAAGAACGCGTTGAACGAAGGTGTGGCCGAGAACTGGCTTCTCGTTTTGACAGTTATACCTTCCACGCATTTGCTAAGCGAATCATTGATCGATTCAGGCCGATATTGACGGGAGAATATGCCTTAGATGCTGGTTACACTATTGTGGACAAAAAAAATGGGGCATCTCGCCACGAAATAGTATTTGCTGACCTAGTTCCCTACGCTATTCAGATTTTGAAGATCTCAAAAATAGCCAGAAATGCAATCCGGCAAACTTATAGTGATATTTTTCTTGATGAATTTCAGGACTGCACAAATTTACAATATGATCTGGTGAAGCTTGCTTTCCAAGGGACCAAAATTCGTCTGACAGCAGTCGGAGACACAAAACAGAAAATTATGGCTTGGGCAGGTGCTCTGGACGGCATTTTCCAGTCCTTCACAAAGGACTTTAATGCGGTGCCGCTAAACATGTATCGCAATTTCCGCTCAAAACCAACATTGTTGCGTGTTCAGAACGAAATTATTCGTAAGTTAGATCCTGACTCTGTAATGCCTGATGATCAACTGGAAGGGAACGAAGGGGAAGTTTTTGCCTGGAAATTTGAAGACAGTCAAACTGAAGCTATCTATCTGGCTGACCTAATTGATGGATGGATAAATAAAGAGCAGCTACCTCCAGCTGAAATAGCAGTCTTGGTTTCAAGGCAACCAGATTTGTATGCCGATCACCTCTTCAGAGAGTTAGAGCAGCGCGGAATTCCCTACCGCAATGAGCAGCAAATGCAGGACATCACGGTCGAACCAGTGGCTCGTTTAATCGTTGATTACCTGTCCTGTCTTTATACGCAGCGGGAACCGAAAGCTTGGATCCGCCTGATGAACCAACTGGTTCCCTTTGCTGATGAAGAGATTCAGACCAGCGTACGAAAAGGTCTTGATCAACTTATAAGAAAACATCGTAAGGAAGTGTCTGATGCAAAAAAAACGGAAACGCCCTTTTCTGAATGGTGGAGATTTGGTCGCGCTCTTTTAAAGCATATAGGTTTACAGACGCTTGTTGCATTATCTCCTGATTATGAGTCCCATCAGCGTCTGAAACAGGTTATTCGCGATGTCAGAGAACGTATTAAAGATTTATTGGAAATCGAGTCTGATTTAGCCCTCGCATTAAAACGATTTGCAGATGATCAAGCTGTGCGAATTTTGACCATTCACAAAAGCAAAGGATTAGAGTTTGATTCGGTTGTCATTATGGCTATAGAAAATGAGACTTTCTTTGGTAAAGAAGGAGAAAATCGCTGCGCGTTTTTTGTCGGTGTTTCGCGAGCAAAGAGACGCCTTATTTTAACTCATACGAACAAGCGTGATGAACCGGCTAATGCTAAGCACTGGAAATTTTTTCGGACTGCTCAATTAGAGTATTTTGATTATGTTCTTCCTTTTGTGAGGTAACGGTCAGCCCAAAAATCACTTATAATTCCACAATTATTTTCACATCATTTACTGGGTTAAAAAGCATTGATTTTTATAATTGGCTATTCAAAAAACATCGTTCAATAATCGATGCGGAGTGCCATTTGCAGCGTTTGCTTCTTGCAGCAAATGGCAGCCCCGAAAGATATGGAGTCTGTTATGGTGACTGACTCCCCCGTTGATTAACACGGACTGAAGCCTGCAACTTCCGCATCTGGCACATAGCTGCCCCGAGATACCTTAGGCAGTTTAGCTAGGAACGGATGACTAAAGAAGCTTTGACCGCCTGGACGGTCACTTCTGATAAAAGGCATAGACATAGAATGGTGTAAAAATTCCAAATGAGCTGTTTTGCAGAAAACCTAGTTCCGGTTATGACCAAACTCCCGCGACAAGAGAATTTTTTTCCAGTGTGTTTCGCGGCGGTCAATTTCACCGTCTTCGGCATTCGGATCCATAACTTCAAGGATCGCGAAAGAAATATTCTGCAGCCGATTTTCATCGCCGGTTCCGAAAGCTTCCTTTAGTCCTAAATTGCCGCCATGCCCAGAACCAAAATAATATTGCCATCGCCCCCAAATCCCCTCGTTTCCATCAGCTTTCCCAACGTAAAGTTTTCCTCCATCTCGATCGGTTAAAACATAGATGCCTTTAACCACGGATAGTGCTGTGCGCCAGGATTGTAGATTAAGTCTGAGGATTGCCCCGATACTGTTTTTGTCCAGCACGACGTTGCGGTAACCTGGAAATTCGCCGAACGTCAGACGTACCGGAGAGATAGCGCTAATAACCAATTCGTTCTGAATAGCTTCACCACGGCGGATGAAGTTGCGAGCCGTATTTTTAAAGTTAATATACATCCGCCCCGCGTATTCTTCAGCCGCAGGGATTTTCTGAAGCTCATAATGATAATATAGCTCCTCACGGTTAGGATAGGTTTGCTTTCCTGCGTGCCCCTTTTGATGAAATACTCCCGCAAATAGCCAAGTTTCTGTCCCTGGGAGCCTGAGCATTGAAACGACATACCTGCGGCTAAATTCCAGTCGCTTCTGCCAGCACTGCCAATCGTCAAAAGTATCTTCTCTAAATTTAACGAGCGGATCCTCTTTGTAGTCATTCATTTGCGCAAGGTGGACTTTGGTGGTTTCAGGGCTCAATACCGGAAAAACCATACTTAGATAATCAAAAAGTTTCAATATCGCTCCTTAATAAGGAAGTTGAGTTATTGGCTCTTTACCATGACGTTATGTCACAGGCTTGCATTGCTAGGATTTATTGTCCGTAAATTTATATAGCTAGACTTTAGCAACGCCCGCTGTTGGCACAGAGCAGGCTGTTAGAACACATTGAACACAATCACTCTTCAGGCCGACTTATTGATGCTCGTATTAGCTTCCCTTCCTTTGCAGAGAACATCGCAGAACATTCAGCGAGTGAAGCGAAGTTTTTAAACCTGCTTTAAGTAACCCGCAACTATTAATGGTCATTCTAGTTGTCTTAACAGAAAGCGCACTCAGGCTTAGCCAATTTATCAGCCCCTTACCAACAAAAACAATCCCAATCAGAAAAGCCAAATTTAGAGAAGCCCGCACAGGGAAACTTGTGCGGGCTTTTTGGTTTTTCTAAACCCAGATCACGCTCTCAGCTTCAAGCAAAGCCGCCCTATTCAGTTCCAACACTAGACATAATCCAAATTTTATATAATCTAACGCACTCATGTACTAGTTAGAGGGATCTGTAGTGAATTTTTCATCCATTGAAGACGTTAGAAATCGCATCGATCAAATTGACAGCGAGCTGGTTAAAATTATTGCCCAACGCGGCGAATGCGTTAAGGCTGCCGCCGCTTTCAAAACTGACCACTCGGCCGTTCGTGCCCCAGACCGCGTTCAGCAGGTCATCGATAAGGTGCGCAAGCAGGCCGCAGAGGCTGGCGTTGCGGAAATTATTGTCGAGAAAGTCTACAGAACGATGATCGGCGCGTTCATCGATTATGAGCTCGAACAACACGATCGGCTTCGACAGGAAAAAGCCTGATATCCGTAGAAATATCGCTTTTAGACTTCTATGAGACATGCCTGAGCAGACACTTCCGAGGCCCAGCGCAGTGAGAGCGCCCAGCGTAATCAGGCCGCGCTCGCGCGGGGACTCGTAAGTCAAATACGAGCGTAGATCTCTGATAAGATTAGTGTCATAATTTAGTCACAATAATTTAACATGGGTGCAAGGGAATGAGCCTGGGATGTTTTGTTGCAGGATTTGCATACCTCGGTATGTTTGTATTAGCCATAATGTTTATGGACTGGCACCGCCATCGCGGTAAAAGATAAATCGGGGCTGGTAGCAGAGTGCGGTGTGCTCGTTAGGGCTTTGGCTTAAAGATTGTCTACTACTGCAGTTAGATGGACATATTTTGGCAACGATTTATGAATCATACTAATAACCTCTAGCTGATTAGCCCATCTAATTGAATAAATCATTTTGCATTATGCTTTTGCTGGAAATAGGTAAACCGCGCAAAAGAGGAATTCATAATATGCAGAAACGTTATCTGGGAAAATCCAGGCTGGAAGTATCGCTCCTTGGACTCGGTTGCATGGGGCTGAGCCACGGTTACGGCCCGGCGACCGATACTCGCCAGGCTATCGAACTCATTCGTACCGCGGTCGACCGCGGCGTCACCTTCTTCGATACCGCCGAAGTGTATGGGCCCTTTGTAAATGAAGAGGTCGTCGGCGAAGCCTTGAAACCGTTTCGCGATCGCGTCGTCATCGCGACCAAATTTGGTTTCTCGTTTGGTGATGACAACAAGCAGCAGATTTTAAACAGTCGCCCGGAGCATATCCGTGAAGCCGTTGAAGGATCCTTACGCCGTCTTAAGACAGACGTGATTGATCTACTGTATCAACACCGTGTCGATCCGAACGTGCCTATTGAAGACGTTGCAGGAACGGTGAAAGACCTGATTGCAGAAGGTAAGGTCAAACATTTTGGCCTATCCGAAGCCGGTGCACAGACCATTCGTCGTGCGCATGCCGTACAGCCAGTAACTGCCCTGCAAAGCGAATATTCCCTGTGGTGGCGCGAGCCTGAGCAGGAGATCTTACCGTTGCTGGAGGAGTTGGGTATCGGTTTTGTGCCATTCAGTCCGTTAGGTAAAGGCTTCCTGACGGGTTCGATTAAGTCAGGAACGACGTTTGCTAAAGATGATTACCGCAGTACGGTGCCACGTTTTGCCGCTCAGGCAATCGAGGCCAACGAAAAACTGGTCGCTTTGTTAGGTGAACTGGCCGCTGAAAAAGGGGTGACGTCAGCTCAGATCGCCTTGGCATGGTTACTGGCACAAAAACCGTGGATTGTTCCTATCCCAGGCACCACCAAACTGCATCGCCTGGAGGAAAATCTGCGCGCTGCTGACATTATTCTTTCGCGGGATGAATCACTTAAGATAACACACGCGCTAGAGAGCATAAAAATCGTCGGCGAGCGTTATTCGCCAGAGCATCAGGCTCGCGTGGGCCGTTAACTATCAAGCGGGTCCACCGCGTATGTGGACCCGCTAGTGTGAATATCCCACCCGCGATCAGCCGTATTCAAAGCCCTTATGCCCTTCAATATCGACTAGTGTGCTTATTCAATACGCTGTCGCATTTCCGATGTTTCAACGAGTGGTCGCCTTTCATCAAATGACTCAGCAGCATCGAGAAAATAGGGGTGACAAAGGCGACGTATGAGCTGTCGATGCCGTAGGGATTTCCCAGCAGGAACCAGGTAATGGTGAATATTACGGATAATATGATCCCGTAGAACGCTCCCTTGCTGGTGCCGAATTTTGGTGCATAAAATGCCAACAGGATGAATATTGCCAACGACGCGCGCAGCGATTTACCCAGAAAGGCGATTTTAAGTATTTGATCGGCATGAAGCGCCAAGATTAACGGCAGCAGGCCAAAGAATGCCGTTGCCAGACGAACACAGATTAATGATTTTCGTTCATCGTTTTCTTTATTGAAGAATGGAATGTAGAAATCGTTTAATAACAGCGTCGCATTCGACATGATAGCGGCCGAAATCCCCCCAAACAATGCCCCCGCCAGGCCGATAAACACAATGCTGGTAGGAAGTGCGGGCATATTAGCAACAATGCTTGGAAAAGCATCGATCGATTGCCCGGAAGGATAGAGCACCGCGCTGCACATACCAATCAGCGCCACCATCAATCCGAAAGGAACCATTAGAATAAAGGTATAGCTACATGATTTTCTTGCGTCTTTATCGGAACGAGTAATCGCGATGCCTTGAATAACATACTGCGTGGCAAATATTGAGCCGATACCGCTAAACATCCAGGCCCCAATTTGCCCCCATCCAATGGCCGTAAAATCAAACATGCCCGGAGCCAGGGATTTTTTCATTCCCTCAATACCGCCAACAAATTTCAAAGCAAACCACAGTGTGATCATCACGCCGACATATTTAATGATGACATTAAGAGTATTGGAATAAACCACCGACCGCATACCGCCAATAATCACAAACAGTACCGCAACGGCACCACAGGCCAAAATAGCCTGCCACTTTTCAATACCCACTACTTTTGACAGAACGGCACCGCCGCTCGCATACAGGGCAATAGCCACAATGCTCAATGAGATCATGGTCAGAATCGATGCGGCATAGCGCATATTGCTGCCATAATAACTGGCAAGAATACCTGAGATGGTAATATTTTTTGTTGCTCGGTATTTCTTGACTAAAAAAATACCGAGCAATAAAAAACCAATTCCTAACGCTATCAGGTTCCAGGCCGCGGATATGCCCACTTTAAAGCCGGTTTGCGCGGTACCAATGCTCACTGAGGTTCCAATGAACTCGGAAACAATAAGCGCAGCAATCAAAATGGATGAGAAAGGCTTGCCGCCGTTGGTAAAGCTCGAACCACCGGATGCAGACTTTTTATTCAAATAGCCGATCCCTATCAAAGCGATAAAATAGATAACGGTAATTAATAGTATAATGACGGTCTTATTATTCATTATCGGGTCCTTAGTCAGAAAGATATGCAAATTCCAAGTCGTCGAACAGGTAGTAATTTATGAAAGAATTGGGTGGTGATCTGAAAATGCACAATCAAAGCGTCAATAACCGTATTGATACTGTGATTAATATATTTTAGTCGGCACCTGGTAATGCGCACTGTGCATCTGCCCGATGATGCGCAGTGTTTAAACGGAAATTCTTGTCATTACGCCCGACGCGTTGCTATCTAATTCACAAAAAAATAATAAAGTGCCTAAGGAGGTTAATAATGTCTTATTTTGTGATTTGCTTGATATTTTTCAGGCTCTATCTGTGTTTAATAAGAGAGGAGAAATAAAAAACGCTCTCCGGTTAAAGGAGGAGCGTTGAAAGGTTTACCCACAAGCGATTGTTATGGTTGGCCATGACGTGAGACCTGGTGGATGACAGCAGGCTGAAAGATTAACTTCAGCTTAGTCTCACCTGCCCCACTCGGCCTCGGCCGAGCCAAGTTGTGAAGCAGCACGTTGCCAAACTAAGGGCAATCCGTCTACTAGGAGTGGCGATTGGTAGCGATTTGCCGGGCCCCAGGGCGTGTCTTCTATTTCAGGGGAGAGGTCGTCGTGACGAGTCTGCAAATCTTTAGCAGCCACCGGGACTCGCGGCAGCTCAACCAGAGAATGCGCCACTCGCGCCAGTGACAATCGCGCTATCGACGCGCGGTGGTCGGTCACTCTCCACAGTAGAGCACGGATCACCGCCGCTGCCATTAAATAGCCCGTGGCATGGTCGAGCGCCTGCACCGGCAAAGGCTTGGGACTGTTTGATTGCGCTCCCTCCATGCCGCAGTGCGCGATCCCTGAGCTCATTTGCACCAGGCTGTCAAAGCCGCGTCGCCCGGCCCAGGGGCCACTCCAGCCATAGGCATTGAGCGAAACATCAATCAGGCGCGGATTTATTCTGCGCCGCTCCGCCTCACCATAACCCAACCCGCTAAGGGCGTCGGGGCGATAGCCGTGCACCAGCACGTCGGCTTCGGCCAGCAAGCGCTCAAAGGTAGCGCGTCCGGTGGGTGATTTAAGATCTAGACGCGCGCAGCGTTTTCCCAGAGTCACCTCGGGGGCCACCGAGGGCTCATCCCACCCCGGCGGATCCAGCCGCAGCACCTCGGCCCCATAGCCCGCCAGGAATCGGGTGGCGATCGGTCCGGCCAGTATGCGGGTCAAGTCCAGCACTTTTAGCCCCGCCAGTGGTCGCCGTTGATTAGGCCGCCAGCTAGAGGCAGGAAATGCCGCTTCGGACGATGACCAGGCAATAAGCGGCTCCGCCGCCACGGCTTTACCCTGGGGATGGGCCTGCCACTCGCCCAGGCTGTGCATTACCGCCGCGCAGCCCTTTTGCTCCACAATTGCCGTTTCCAGCGCCTCGCCGGACCAGGTAGCGACCTCTTCCGCCACGGCCGCGCGATCGTCAGCACACTGCAATACCCTGAGCGCGGCGGCTTTGTGCAGCGGTGCGTTGGTGTGCAGCCGGATCCAGCCGTCCTGGGTTTGGTAGTCCCCGGCAATCGAGTCCCATGCGGCGGGCATCTGCCAGCCAATCGGCTGAATCGACCAGCCAAACCACAGCGATGCCAGCTTGCGGTCAACCACCACCCGTGGCTGATGCTTAAATAGCACGTTGATCAGCTCAGCCAATGCCATTCCCGCCGTGCCAATCGCCGCCACGGCAAAATCGGTAACCGGGAACTCAGACGCCAACTGCGCGGGGCCCTGTACGCGGAGCTGGCTTAGCACTTCTTCAGGTAAAAGCAGCGCCTGCCGAGCTTCATTGAAAAACTTCATGGTTACAGTAGTCATTTTTCCGCCTGCTCCTTCCACGGGGGGTATTATGTCGGCATCTTGCCCAGCATGCTTTGCGGTATTTCGAGGCGTCGTTAGCGGCCTATTTTGTCCAAGCAATTCGTTAGAAAATTAGACTAACTATAAACTATGGCAGAATTTACAAATGACCCACCAGCACTAATGATCCACCGCTACTTCAACGGCGTGCTTACCAGCCATCAGGTTGCTGTGTAAGCGTCGCATTTTACATGCAGACACCTCGGTTTTGCGTAAAATCCCCTGCCCCAAAAATCAGAGCAGAGGATGTTTTCTATCGCGGCGGTTTTTTCAGCGCGCGACTTCCCGCTATTAATCGAGATCCAGCGCCTGCATAAGCCGTTCGATTTCAGTCCGCAGCTGCTGTTGCAGCAGCGGTTTTTGATGCAGCATCTTACGCTTAAGCTCCTGATCCAGCCTTTGTTCAAGCTCACAAAGCTGCGCCAAAAGCCGGTCTTCGCTGGAAAACGCCTCCGTAACCTGATTGATGTATAGCGCTGAGCTCTGCACAGGCTGCGCGACCGGCCTGCCGCCGAGTCGCTCATAAACCGCTTCAAGCGAGTGCCACTCCTCAAGCCGAGACTCGTTTACCCACCAGAAGCGATTACAGCCGTTTTCGATCAGCGCCCGATCGTGACTGACCAGCAGCACCGCGCCGGAAAAATTGCGCAGCGTCTCGGCCAGCTCTTCCTTACCCTCCATATCCAGGTGATTGGTGGGTTCGTCGAGCAGCAGCAGCGAATATCTGGCCAGCGTCAGCCCAACAAACAGCAGCCGCGAACGTTCACCGCCGCTGAGTGAAGCGACCTTTTGCTGATGGCGAAGATAAGGAAAACCTGCACCAATCAGCGCCATCTTGCGCTGCTCCTCGGTTAACGGCGCAAACTGGCTTAACGCGTCGCTCAGGCTGTAGTTGTCTTTCAACTGTTGCAAGCTTTGGTCGTAATAACCGACCTCAACGCGCGGATGCCAGGCAATACCGTTTTCGGGTTGCCCGATTGAGCGCCACAGCAGCCGCAGCAGTGAAGACTTACCGCAGCCATTGCGCCCGATCACCGCCACCCGATCGCCGCTCTTCACCCGCAGGTTTTCAAGTGAAAACAGCGTCGGCTCGCCGGGTGCGGGGCTTACCGCAAGTGATGACAAGGCCAAAACCCGATCGGCATCCAGCCCGTTGCCCAGCAGGTTCAATCGCCAGACGTTAGCCGCGGCCAGCGGCGTTTGCTCCTCTTTCAGCCTGTCGATATGTTTATCCATCTGCTTAGCCTTGCGGGCTAGCCCCTCGTTATCGTAAACCTTGCCCCACAGCGCCAGGCGACTGGCGCTTTTTTCGATCCGTTCAATTTCGCGCTGCTCGGCGTGGCGGCGCTCGGCGTCGGTTTGGTCCCGGTGGGCTAGCGCCGCTCTGGCTTCGCTACAGCCCAAATCGAAGTGGTGCAGGGTTTTGTCGCGCAGTATCCAGGTGCGGGTAGTGACGCTGTCGAGCAGCACCGCATCGTGAGAGACCAGCACAAAGCTGCCGTTCCACTGCTGCAAAAACTCGCCGAGCCACAGCAGAGTAGGCAAATCCAGGTGGTTGCCCGGTTCGTCGAGCAGCAGCAGGTCCGGCTCCAGGATCAGCGCCCGCGCCAGCATCAGGCGCGTGTGTTGGCCGCCGCTAAGGGTAGCCACCGCCTGCGGCCAGCCGTCGGCGGCAAATCCCAGCGTCGCCAACAGCCGCTCGGCGCGCCAGCTCTCGGCGATGCGCTGATGTTCGGGCAACCGTTGCAGGACAACCTCAAGCAGCGAGCAGGATTGTAAACCGTTGGGCAAATGCTGTTCGATAGTCGCCTGCAGGCAGTGTCCGGCACGCGTGACGCTACCCGATGTTGGGGAGAGATTGCCGTTGAGCAGGTTGAGGAAAGTGCTTTTACCGCTGCCGTTATGGCCGATCAGGCCGACGCGATCGCCCTTTTTAAGGGTGAACGAAATCTCGCTCAGCAGCGGACCAAACGCGGTGTCATAACAGACAGATTGTGCAGAAAGTAGTGTGCTCATTGCTTATTCCAGAATTGCAGGCATTAGCATGCCCGTCGTCAATAAAAGCTGACGACAACCCGGAAAGCTGAAGTGAAGTGCGGGGTTAACTCTTCATTAACGTGGTGTAGTCTTCGCTCAAGCAGGGTTATCGCAGCGCGAGGCCGGAAACGCTTGAGCAAGGGTGATTACCAAAGAAATGTGAGTATTCAATCAAATCACATAACAGCATCGGGGTTCCTCCTTATTAGTCTCTGGTTGACAGGTAATTTCAGTGTATCTTTGAATCAGGCGCAGTCAATAGCAGAAAGGGATAAGGTGACAGAGATGGATAAACAAACTATTTCGCAGGACGTGATCCGTGACCGTTTTTCTAAAGCCATGTCACGCATGTATCAGCAGGAAGTGCCGCAGTACGGCACGCTGTTGCAAATTGTTAAGCAGACCAATGCCGAGTATCTGCGCGAGCATCCGCAGGCTTTCGCTGAAACGGATCGCGAGGTGGCGCTGAATCGGCTCGACGTTGAACGCCACGGCGCCATTCGCCTCGGCACCGCCGCCGAGCTTGCCACCATTAAAGACCTGTTTGCAGTGATGGGCATGTTACCGGTGAGCTATTACGATCTGTCCGCCGCGGGCGTTCCGGTCCACTCCACCGCCTTCCGGCCGATTAGCGAGCAGTCGCTGCAGCTTAACCCCTTCCGGGTGTTCACCTCACTGCTGCGCCTTGAGCTGATCGATAATCCCGATCTGCGAGAAAAGGCGCGCCAGATCCTCGAGGCGCGGGATATTTTCTCGCCGCGCGTGCGTGAACTGATTGCGCTCAACCAGCGACAGCACGGCCTGGTAGACCACGAGGCCGACGAGTTTGTGGTCGAGGCGCTAAAGACTTTCCGCTGGCACAGTGACGCGCTGGTCAGTCTCGACACCTACAACGCGCTGTTAGCGCACCACCGGCTGATCGCCGACGTGGTCAGTTTTAAAGGTCCGCACATCAACCACCTGACGCCGAGAACGCTGGATATCGACCGGGTGCAGCAAATCATGCCCGATTTTGGTATTGCGCCTAAAGAGGTGATCGAAGGGCCGCCGCCTCGTCGCGTGCCTATTCTGTTACGGCAAACCAGCTTTAAGGCCCTGAGCGAGCACATTACCTTCACCGATTCGGCGCAGGGCAAACACACCGCGCGCTTTGGCGAAATTGAGCAACGCGGGCTGGCGCTCACGCCCAAGGGCCGCGCGCTGTACGACCGGCTGCTGCTCGAGGCTTCGGCTAGCGATCGCTCAGTCAACAACGAGGATCATCAGCGGCATTTCTCTCTCGCCTTTGCCGCCTTCCCTGACGATATCGAGACGCTCAGGCAGCAGCAGCTGGGCTATTTCCGCTACACGCTTAAAGCGGGCGCCGCTCTTCCCGCCGCTCCACAGGGTCGAGAACAGCTGGACGCGCTGATAAAACAGGGACGAGTGCAGGTGACGCCGGTAGTGTATGAGGACTTCCTGCCGGTCAGCGCGGCGGGCATCTTCCAGTCGAATCTGGGGAGTGAAAAAGGCAGCGTCAGCAGCGGTAATCCTAACCAGTCGGCGTTTGAACAAGCGCTGGGACGCACGGTGATTGACGAGTTTTCACTTTATGCCGCCATAGAGGCCGCTTCATTGCAGCAGCTGTTCGGCGAAAACGCACAACGCTAAATTGTATTTAGCGGTTAAAAGCGGAATAATGTAGCGCGATAAAAAACCATCATATTTTACTTATCAACTAGTTAGCAATTAAAGGTTTGACGTGACTCAACAAGTAGCGCTGATTACCGGGGCCAGCCGGGGCATTGGGCGGCAGGTTGCCCACTATTTTGCCGAACGGGGTTACAGCCTGATCCTGCTGGCCCGCGATGCGGCAAGGCTCGCCGAGGTTGCCGATGCGCTGCCGCTGGAAGCCGGGCAGCGGGTGCAGACCATTGCCAGCGACCTGGGCGCGGCGGCGGCGGTCGAACAGCAGGTTAACGCCGCGCTGGCGGGTTTTCCGCATCTCGACGTGCTGGTCAACGCGGCCGGTATTTTCCGACCAGGTTCCAGCCAGGCGACGCTGGGGGATTTCGGCGCCATGCTAGATACCAACGTCACCGCGGTGCATCACCTGTGTCAGCTGTGCGTTCCCGCGCTGGCCCGTTCAACGCGCGGGCGGGTTTTTAATCTCTCCTCGGTGAGCGGTATTCAGGCCTTTGGCGGTATCGCCGGCTATGCCGCCAGCAAGCACGCGCTGGTCGGCTACAGCCTGTCGCTCAGCCGCGAGTTGGCGTCGCAGGGGATTAAAGTCACGGTGTTATGCCCCGACGTGGTGGACACCGAGATGGCGCAAGGCTCGGGTCTGGCGAGCCATCAGATGCTCGAAACCGCAGATATTTGCAGGGCTATAGACTTTATTATGTCGTTATCACCCGCCGCAGTGGTTGAACAACTGACTATCGGTCGGATGAGAAAATAGTGGAAATTACCTTTTATAAAGAGATCGACAGCACCAACAGCGAAGCCAAACGCCTGGTCGATGCCGGTAAGGCGCCAGGATTTGCCGTGGTGGCAGAGCGACAAACCGCCGGCCGTGGCCGCTTTGACCGGGTTTGGCAAACGCCTACCGGGAATCTGGCGCTGACCTTTGCTATCCCCGCGCCGCAGTCTCGCGCCGATTTACCCACGCTGGCGCTGATGACCGGCCTGGCGCTGCACGATATTCTTCAGTCGCTGTTGCAAGACAGCGCGACGGTGAAAATCAAATGGCCCAACGACCTGCTGGTCAACGGCCACAAGGTCTCCGGCACGCTGATCGAAATGGTCGGCAAGGTGCTCTATATTGGCATTGGCGTCAACCTGGTCAGCCGCCCCGAGGGCGTGCCCTATGAAACCTTCTCGCTAGCCGATCGGGTAAAAATTACCCTTGAGGAACTGGCCCAGGCGCTGACCCAGAGCTGGAATGCCTATCTCACGCAATGGCTGGCGTCGGGGTTTGCGCCGCTGTGTGAGCGCTACAACGCCAGGCTGTACGGCCGGGGTGACACGCTGCGAATTTCTCTCGACCGCGATCGTACCGAATGGGCCGCGGGGATCTGCACCGGCGTCACCCGTGAAGGTCATCTTTGCCTGAGTGACCAGGATGGCCGCGTGGTCAGCTACAACGCCGGTGATATCGACATCATCCGTACGCTTTAGCGCCATCGCGCTCACGGGATTGCCGTCGAGGTTAAACCAAACAATGAGTAATCAGTAAATGCTGGAATTAAAACAGGTTTCCCACGCTTTTGGCGATCGTCAGGTGCTCGATAACCTGAGTCTGCAACTCGATGAAAGGCGCATTGGCGTAGTCGGCAGTAACGGCTGCGGCAAGAGCACCTTTGCCAGGCTGCTTAACGGCCTGCTGATCCCCCAGCACGGCGAGGTGATCGTCGACGGCCTAAACACCCGCAACGACGGCAAGGCGGTGCGCCGCAAGGTTGGCTTCGTGTTTCAAAACCCGGATAACCAGATCGTCTTTCCTATCGTCGAGGAGGATCTGGCCTTCGGCATGAAAAATCTCGGCCTGCCGAAAGAGGTGATCCGCGAACGCATCGACGCCGCCCTCGCCCGCTATGATATGGAATCGTTCCGCCAGCACCCGTCGCACTTATTAAGCGGCGGCCAGAAACAGCTGATGGCTATTTCCGGCGTGCTGGTGATGCAGCCCGACTATATTATTTTCGACGAGCCCACGACCTTATTAGATCTGCGAAATAAAAAGCGCATTGCGCAGGCGATCGATGAAATGGAACAGAAAACGGTGGTGATTTCACACGATTTAGAGTTCCTGCAGGGCTTTGACCGAGTTCTGGTGTTCGATCACGGAAAAGTGGTCATCGATGACGTTCCCGCCGCGGCGTTACCGGCCTATGTCAGGATGATGTCATGACCGTTAGCGAGTATCTGCCCGGCCACTCCTTTATTCATCGTGCCCCGCCGGGCCTCAAGCTATTAACGCTGGCGGTGCTGGCAACGCTGCTGTTTGTTTATCCCAACCTGATCTTTGCCGCCGTCACGCTGGCGGCGATCGTGGTGCTTTACCCGCTGGCGGGAATTAACGCCAGGACTATGCTGGCGCAGGTTAAGCCTATTTTCGCTATCCTGCTGCTGCTGTTTGTGGTGCAGCTGGTGATGGTTAACTGGCAGTCGGCACTATTAGTGGTGGTGCGTCTTAGCGCACTAATGCTTATTGCCTCGTTAATTACCCTGACCACCCGCAGCTCGGATATGATCGAGGCGCTGGAAAAAAGGCTGACCTGGCTTTATTTCATCGGCGTCAATCCGGCAAAAATTAGCCTGGCGCTTTCTCTCGCCCTGCGCTTTATTCCGGTACTGGCGGCGATCGCTCAGGAAGTCCGTGAAGCGCAGAAAGCGCGCGGGTTAAATAACAGCGTGATTGCCGTCGCTATTCCGGTTATTGTGCGTACCCTGAAAATGGCCGATAGCATCGCCGCGGCGTTAGAGGCGCGGGCCTACGATCCGCAGTCGCCCTATCGCAAAAAGAAAACAGCTAAAAAAGAGACTACGGATGTCGACTAAAGATATTGTTTATATTGCCCTGTTTGCCGCCATTACCGCCGCGATGGGGCTGTTCCCGGCCTTTACGCTGCCGATTATTGCCGTGCCGATCACCGCCCAGTCAATGGGCCCGATGTTGGCCGGTGCCATTGCCGGAGCCAAGCGCGGCGCGTTAGCGATGGTGTTATTCGATCTGTTAGTGATGGTGGGATTACCGCTGTTGGCCGGGGGTCGCGGTGGTCTGGGAATATTTTTGGGGCCGAGCGGTGGCTTTATTCTGGCCTGGCCGATCGCCGCACTGGTGATTGGCGCGCTGTACCAGATGAATATCCGTTCGCTGTCGGTGGTTAAAGAAGCGCTGTTTATTACCTTAGGCGGCATTATTATTATTTATTCATCGGGTATTCCGTGGATAGCGGCCTTTGCCAAAATAAGCCTCGGTCAGGCCTTTATCGGTGCGATGGGCTTTATTCCTGGCGACATCATCAAAGTTATTTTAACCGTACTGATCGTCAGGCCGGTGCGAAAGGCTTACCCGACGTTGGAAAGCCGTTAATATTAATTAAAAAAAAGAAAGCCGCGTTATCTTGACGCAGCTTTCTTTATTTTTTAGCTAATGCAATGCTGTTAGCCTATTAACTATCTTTACCCCATCGCGTTCTAAAACTTAAATTTCGATCAGGATCTTGCCTTTTAATTCACCGCAAATCGCCGCTTCAATCGCCTCGGCAATATTATCCAGGCTAAAGGCGGTGGCGATTTCGGTATGCACCACGCCATCGCGGATCAGCGCCATCACCTGATCGATTTTCTGCTGCACCCGCGGTTTATCCTGACTGTGGATCCACTGGCGTAGATGGAAGTTCATAAAGCGAATATCCGGGCGCGAACGCCAGAACAGCGGCGGCACAGGCCGGCCTGAAAGCAGGCCATAGTGGATAAACTGCCCGCCGGGAACCAGCGTTTCGGCAAAGGTCAGCGACTCATCGCCGCCGATGCAGTCAAAAACGGCCTCAACGCCACCGCTGCGTTTTAGCCTTTCAAGCGCCTGCGGATAGCCCGCATCGCCCGAGTTAAGCACGGTTTCCAGCGCATAATCGGCAAAAATATCGACATTTTCCTGCTTGCGCACCACCGCTATCGGCGTCATGCCCATGCGATTGGCGATACGGATCAGCATCTTGCCAATCGCCGAATTAGCGGCGTTGATCAGAATACGCTGACCGGGCCTGGCGTCCAATGCCTCGGTGAGCATCAGCAGCGCGGTCATCGGGTTTACGTAGCTGTTCACCGCCTGGCGATCGCTGACAAAATCAGGCAGGGTGAAGCACCACTCAGGCCTGGTGTCCTTAAAGGTCTGCCAGTTTCCCATGCTGCCGATCGGTAAAACGCGCTGCCCGACGGAGAGATGGCTCTCTGGGGATGCCCATTCAATGGCGCCAACGCCTTCAAATCCCGGAACAAAAGGCACCGATATTCGCGAGCGATAGGCTCCGGAAATGGTAATGATGTCGGAAGGATTAATGGTGGCATAGACCATTTTGACCCGCACGTCACCGGCGGCTAGCGCGGGCAGCGGGATATTTTCAAGCCGGACGACGTCCTGGATCGGGCCGAATTCTCTGACTATTGCTCTGGTTAGCGCGTTATCTTTCATGTAAAATTTTCTTCAGAGAAAAAGGGTTCATGCTGAGTCATACCCTTCATGAGTGAGCAAAACCATTTATGGCAGTCAAGCCAATTTATGGTAGTCAAAACCATTCATGTTATACAAAACAATGGGTCGTATAAATGAACAATCATCAGATCGACTCGTTTCGAGTGTCAATGCGCGATATAGATCTCAACGGTCACGTGCATAATTCAGTCTATTTAGATTACTTCGAAGATGCGGTGGTTAACCAATTACGCGCTAATGAGATGATACAATATTTTCGACCCGCTACGTCGGGCGTATCCTATCATGTGAAAAAATGCGAGGCAATATTCCTCCACCCGCTCACCGTTGACGACGTTGTCATTCCGGCGGTTTATATTGAAAAGCTGGGAAATAGCAGTTTAATCTTTAACATCAAGCTTGAAATTAAAGATAAAGCGGTTATCTGTGCCGAAGGAAAATTAGTCTGGGTGTGCGTAAATATCGACGACAATAAATCGCGCCCTATTCCGCCCGAGACTCGCCAGCAGTTGTTGAGCAAGTTTCGCTTTATCGACAGCGATACCGCGCAGGATCACGCCTAGTCATGCCGGTTCACGATAAAGTCTACGCCCACGCCGCGCGCAAGGGTGACGAAATTGCCATTAATGTCGCCGGTAAAACCCTGAGCTGGCAGCAGCTGTGGCAGCGAACGCTGTCGGTTTATGGCGCCATTGTCGCCTCGGTGGGCACTGCTCGCCGTAATCCGACGCTGGCCTCGGGCCCGATTATCGCCGTGGCGTTGGGCAACGATCTCGAATTTACCCCCGCCTGGCTGGCCGCGACCGCCAATCGCCACGTTTGCGCGGTTATCGATCCGCAACTGCCGCTGGAGCAGCTGCGTGAGGTACTCGCTCGCCTGAGCCCCGATCTACTGCTGGTCAAAAAATCACAGTTGGCGTTAATCGAGCTGGCGGGTGAGTTAACCATTAGCGCGCTGGCGGTCGAGGATATTAACAGTTTGCCCGACCAACGCCATAGCCAGGCGGTGATTGACGCGGTCGACGCCCCAACGCCGTTTCTGATTAACTTCACTTCGGGCACCACCAGCACGCCGAAGGCCTTTATGCGCTCGCGTCACTCGTGGCGTGAAAGCTTTAAAAACGGCTACGGGATTTTTGATCTGGCCAACGCCGACTCCACCCTGTTTCCCGGCCCGCTATTTCACGGCATTGGCCTTTACTGTTTGAATGAGGCGCTGGACGCCGGAAGCGTCTTTTATTGCATGGAAAAATGGGACGCCGCCGAGGCATTGGCCACTTTGGTGCAGCATCGCGTGCAGCGACTGGTGGTGGTGCCGACCATGCTAAGCGCCTTTTCCCGCCTGCCGTCCGCCGAGGTCACGCCAATGGCCGAGGTCACGCATTTGCTGTCCGCCGGTGCCAAGCTGGAGATGAATCATTATCGCCATGCGCGAGCCTTGTTCCCCAATGCAGCCGTGCAGGAATATTACGGTGCCTCAGAGCTGGGCTTTATTGCCGTCTCGACGCTGACCGATGAAAACCTCGATGACCAGCTGTCCACCGTCGGCCTGCCGTTTCCCGAGGTCAGTTGGAGCATCCGCGATGAACAGGGTCAAGAGCTGCCGCCCAACGCGCCGGGGACTATTTATCTGCGTAGCGAACAGGCGTGCTCCGGCTATTTATGGGGAGACGACGGTAAGGCCTTCGCCACCCAGCCGTGGGGATCGACGGTGCGGGATATCGGCTATATTAATCAGGCTGGATGTCTGACCGTCATCGGACGCAGCGGCGATATGGTGGTCAGCGGCGGCAATAATATTTATCTGTCAGAAGTCGAATCGGCGCTTAAATCGCTGCCGGGGATGGTTGAGGCGGTGGTTATCGCGGTAGAAGACGACTATCTTGGTAAAAAATTGATCGCCTTTTTCGAAAGCCAAACCCTCGACACCCGCCAACTGCCCGCGCTGTGCCTGAACCTGCTGGCAAAATATAAGCTGCCGGCGCAGTTTTGCAAAATTAGCGACTGGCCGCTGACGCCGAGCGGCAAAATAAGGCGCAGCGTCCTGGAGAAAAACGTTACCGATCATGAAATCAAGCGACCTTAAACTCAACTTCCAGCCTGCCGCTGGCAATCAGCCGGTGATCGTCGACGCCCGGCGCACCCCAATCGGCAAGGCTTACGGCATGTTTGCCACCACCCGCATGGAGGCGCTGCTGGCGCCGCTGTTCGACAAAATTCTCAGCGCTAATCGGGTGGATCCGTGTCAGATTGATGAAGTCATTATCGGTAACGCCACCGGCGGCGGCGGTAATATCGCTCGTCTGGCGGCGCTGTACGCCGGATTACCCGAATCCGTCCCGGCCGTGACCCTCGACCGCCAATGTGGTTCGGGTCTGGAGGCGGTGATCCACGCCTGTCGGCTGGTGCAGGCCGGTGCCGGAAGCTGTTATCTGGCCGGTGGCGTGGAAAGCGTTAGCACCGCGCCGTGGCGAGTAGAAAAACCGCAAAGCCTAAAACAGATGCCGCGTTTCTATGCCCGGGCACAGTTTTCACCCGAGGAGATTGGCGATCCGGAGATGGGCGTGGCGGCTGAAAACGTGGCGCAAAAGTGTGGTATCAGCCGCGAGCGCCAGGACCAGTTTGCCCTGCGCAGCCACCAGCGCGCCGTGGCAGCGAGGGACAACGGGCTGTTTGAGCAGGAAATTGTGCCGCTCGAGGTGCAGGGAAAAACGCTGTCTGTGGACGAGTGCCCGCGCGCTAACGCCTCACTGGCTGCGTTGGAGAAGCTGTTGCCGGTATTCGCGGCCGAGGGCAGCGTGACGGCGGGAAACTGCTGTCCGTTAAACGACGGTGCCTCTCTGCTGCTGGTGATGAGCCGCAGCAAGGCGCTGGAGATGGGTTACCGCCACGGGCTGATGTTTATCGACGCCTGCAGCGCCGGGGTGGATCCTAACTATTTGGGGCTCGGCCCGGTTCCCGCCACGCAAAAGCTGCTGGCACGCCAGCCTGCACTGGTGCTGGACGATGTCGATATTATCGAGTTTAACGAGGCCTTCGCGGCGCAGGTTTTAGGCTCGCTGGACCAGTTAAGTATCGATGAGCATCGCGTCAACCTGCAAGGCGGCGCGATTGCGCTCGGCCATCCTTACGGCGCGTCTGGCGGAGTGATGGTCGCGAGGATCTTTAGCCAACTGCTGCGCCAGCCCACGCCTGAGCAGCTTGCCGAGCCTAAACTGGCGCTGGCGATGCTGGGCATTGCCGGTGGGCTAGGGTTAACCGCGCTGTTTAAGAGCACGGCTTTGTAAACGTTAACCGTATCGCCTTATTGCAAAGTGAAACCGTCCACCTGGAAAAGTTAACCGTTTTTGTCTTACATAAAGTGAAGCCGTCTACCTGAAAAAGTTAACCGCATCATCTGGTCACGGTTAACATCTTCCTCTGATAAAGCGCTTACCGGCCTTTCCAAATCGGTTGGCGTTTTTCTTTCCACGCCCGGCCGCTTTCGGCAAAATCGTCGCTGCTCTGTAACAGATCCAGCTCCTGCTGGACGTGAGCCGCCAGGGTTGCCGGTTCGCCGTGTAAATGGTGTTCAATTAGCGCGTTGGCGGCCTGCACCGCCAGCGGAGCATTGCGAGTCACCCGTTCGGCCAGCTCACGGGCGGCCGGCAGCAGATTTTGCCGATCGCTCAGTCGATTAATCAGCCCGAGGCTCCACGCGCGGCTCGCCTCTAATACCGCACCGGCGAGAATGATTTCCTTAACTATCGGCGCGGGCAGCAGGGTCGACAGCCGGCTTATTCCACCGCCGATCGGCAGCAGCGAATGGCGCGTTTCAGGCAGCGTCAGCTTTGCATCGTCAACGCTGACCAGCAGATCGCAGTGTAGCGCCATCTCAAGGCCGCCGCCCAGCGCGTGGCCGTTGAGTGCGGCAATCCATACCTTGCGACGCGGCATATGCTGCAGCGGATTATAGCCACCGTGCTGATTCACCAGCCCTTTGCCGCCGTCAATAAACGCCTCGGCAAGATCTGCCCCCGCACAGAAGGTCTTCTCACCCGCGCCGGTTAAGATCACCGCGTGAATTTCCGCAGCCTGCTCGGTGAAGGCCAGCACCTGCGCCAGCTCGCTAACCATCTGCGCGTTATAGGCATTGTGCGCCTGCGGACGGTTTAACGTCACCTGCATCACCGAGTTACTCAACGGCTGAAAGATCAGGGTTTGAAAAGTTTTAGGGTCAAATCCGGCGTCGGCGAGGCTCATAACAGTCCTGAAAATCCTTTAAATCGTTGAGTTAAATAGTACCGTGCTCTTCCCCGCCCCACCAGCCGAAATTCCGCCCAGCACCGGCCTCAGGAAAGGCAAAAACTTACCGCTAGCAGGATAACCATTACCCAGGCGCAAGTGGTATAGAAGGCGTCCGCCCATTGGCTCGCCAGCGTGCGAACCTGCTGTCGCAGGCGGTGCTCGATCAGAGGCCGAGGGCTGAATCGCTCATTGATCCCTGCCAGCATGAGCAGCAGCGTAAATGCCCCATTGGCGAGGTGAGTCTTTGCGGCGTCTAGCCCGTTAATTTCCCAGCTGATCCAGGCCAGCGGCAGGCTCACGACCGCTAGCGTCATTAATATCAGTGATAGCAGCGTGTAAAACCGGCGCACGATACCCGTCTGGCGGCGGGGTGTAACATACTTCTCTATGTGCATAGTCATCGCAGTGTCCCGTAGTGATTTACCTGCCGATGAAAAAGTTGAGCTCATCCATCCGCTGTTGTAAATCCAGCTTACATCGCTTAATTTGGCTCAGGCAAAGTCAAAGAACTCAGCTATGGATGAAAATAACTCATCATGAAACACATACGCCTGCCGCCTCTGGGTTCACTCAGGGCCTTCGCTGCCGTGGCGCATTTTAAAAGTTTTAAAAAAGCTGCCGAGGATATTGGCGTTACGCCAACGGCTGTCAGTCATCAGATCCGCGTGCTGGAGGCGTCGTTGTCGACGGCGGTTTTTGTGCGCAGCGCGCGGGAGGTCACGCTGACCGCCGCGGGCCTGCGATTGCAACAGTCGACCCAGCGCGCCTTTGCCGATCTGCAGGAGGCGGTGGAGGCGATTCATCACGCCCGACAACCGGCGGCGCTAACGCTGACCACTACCTCAAATTTTCTTACCCACTGGCTAGTGCCACGCCTGGCCGCGATGAAAGCCAGCCTGCCCAAGCTGGACCTGCGGCTGCACACCAGCGTCGAGCTGGTCGATTTGGAACAGGGAACGGTGGACGTGGCGATCCGCTACGGCATGGCAGCAGACCCGCGTTTTGCCTCTACGCTGCTGTATGAAGACCGTTTTATTCTGGTTGCCAGCCCGGCGCTCGGGCTGCAAAGTCTTGAGCAGCTCGCGACTCTGCCACTGTTTCACGTTGAGAATCGGCACATTCCACGGCCCGCCCCCGACTGGCCGCACTGGCAGCGGCTTTATGGCCCCGAGCGGTTAAATACCTCGGCAGGCCTGTATTTCACCGATGAAACCCATGCCATACAGGCGGCGATAGCCGGGCAAGGCGTCGCCATCGTGAGCAACCTGCTGGCGCGCGATTTTATTAAACGAGGAATTCTGAACACCCCTTTCAAACAGGCGCTGCCCGGCGGGAAATATTATTTTGTGACCACCGCGGACCAGGCGCAGCGCCAGGACGTGCTGGCGTTTAAGGCGTGGTTAATGGACAGCCTTGAAGATGAAAAAGGGGAAATAGCGGCAATAGGGTAATACTGTACGGTCAAAAAAGTCCGGCGCTGTATCTTATTTCCCCTCTCGGCCTTAAGTAAGATTTATTAAAATTTAAAGCCAATCAGGGGCGCAGATGACTGATTTACCCACTTTCCTCAGCGGTATTATCATCTATATCGTCGGCACGGCCTCACCCGGCCCGGCGAATCTTTCAATCGCCAATGCGGCAATGAACCATGGGCGTAAAGCAGGCTTGATGCTGGCGACGGGCGTTATTTCAGGATCACTTTGCTGGGGAGCATTAACGGGAATTGGCATTTCAGCCCTGCTGGCCTCCTCCCCGCACTTTATCGCCGCAATTAAAATTGCCGGTGCCTGCTACCTGTTTTGGCTGGGATATAAAGCGATCGCCAAGGCCGCGGCAAACAAATCGGCAGCGGCGGGGAAGCTCGCAGCTCAGCCGCTGAGTTCGCTGGGATTTTATCTGCAGGGTTTAGGGATACACCTGACTAATCCCAAAGCGGTGCTTACCTGGTTCACCGTGACCAGCATTAGCCTGGGCGCTACGGCGGCTAAAAGTAGCATATTTACGCTGATTGGCAGCTGCGCCGTGGTGGGGATGCTAATTTTCAGCCTTTATGCCGTGGCTTTTTCAGCCCGCTCCGCCGAAGCATTCTTTATTCGTACCCGACGGTCGTTCGACCTGGTCTGTGCCGCCTGCTATATTCTGATTGCGGCCGGTTTTATCGTGACGCTCCGTTAGCTTGGCGACCTTTGCTTATCAGCAGGACGCCGGTCAGGATCTGCCACAGGGTAATCGGATACACCGAGGCGCGTTCGATAAGGCCAATCGGGAATTTGCCAGAGGTGATGGCAAACATACAGGCTAAACCGGCACAGCCGAGCAGCAGGCTAAGCCTGGCGTAGCCACCCCGTTCGCCCATGGCGTACATTAACCACGCGGCGCTTATCAGGCATAAATTACCGCCGCCAATGGCCATTACCGCGCCGGCCTGATGCAGAGTCACCCCGGTACCGGCCGTGCCGCTGTGGAACAGGGCGATTAACACGCCGCCCGCGCCGTGCAGCAGGCCGGTAAGCAGAAACAGGCCGCGTCCACGGCCGCTAAACACTTCACGCAGCAGCCAGCAGGCGATAGCAAACAGTATCCCCTCAATGGCAAAACCGCCGTTCATCACCGCGTGCAGCGGCGAGCAGATATCCCGCCCGTCCGCAGTCACGCCGCACAGCGGAATGCCCAGATCGCTGATGTAGTTTTGGCTGTACCGATAGGCTGGCGTACCCCAGCCCAGGGCGGTAATTTTCTCTGCCAGCAGATACTGTATCCCGCCGAGGCTAAAACACAGCGCACCGACTTTTTGCCAACCCTTAAGTTTCAACATAACGCTCCAACAAAGTGTTCTAACCTAGATCCGGGTTAAGCGGCTTTTTCGGCCTGCGATGGATCGTTTTCCAGACGCTGGCGGCGGCGCAGGCCGGGGAACATTTTCATCCATAGCGCTACGACCACCAGCGTGCCGACGCCACCCAACGCGGCGGCAGGCACTGCGCCTAACCACGCCGCCAGCATCCCGGACTCAAACTCGCCGAGCTGGTTAGAGGTGTTGATAAAGATTGAGTTAACCGCGCTGACGCGACCGCGCATCTCATCGGGGGTATCGAGCTGCACCAGCGATCCGCGAATAACCATGCTGAACATATCGAAACCGCCAAGGGCTAACAGCGCCAGAATTGACAGCCATAGCGTGCTCGATAGGGCAAAGACGATGGTCGCCAGTCCAAATCCTGCGACCGCCATAAACATGGTCATGCCGACGTTGCGGGTCAGCGCGCGGCGACTCAGCCAAAAGCCTACCAGCAAGGCGCCCACCGCCGGAGCACCGCGCAGGATGCCGAGTCCCCAGGGACCGGTATGCAAAATATCGTGGGCAAAAATGGGCAACAGCGCCGTTGCGCCCCCCAGCAGCACCGCGAACAGATCGAGTGAGATCACGCCGAGCACGTCGGGGCGGTTGCGTATAAAGCTAATTCCGGCAAACAGCGTTTTGAAAGTGGCAGGAACGCGGCGCGGCGGGGTTTGCTCATAGCGCAGGCGGCTGACCATCAACAGAGAGATAAAATAGAGCAGGCCGCAGATGCCGTATACCACATCGGCACCGGCAATATACAGCAGGCCGCCGATGGCAGGCCCGACCATTCCAGCCGCCTGACCGGCAACGCCGTTGGCCGCCATCGCACGGGGTAAAATCTTTGCCGGCACCAGCGCGGGCAGCATCGACAGCTGCGATGGCCCTTCCATTGCCTTGGCAATCGAGGTCACAAACAGCAACCCCAGCACCACCAATTCGTTGATATGATGGCTAAGCGTCATCGCGCCGAGGGTGAGGATCGCCAGCGCTTCGATAAACTGTGCTAAAACTACCACCCGGCGGCGGTCAAACTGATCGGCAACGTGCCCGGCGACTAACGCCAGCGCCACCGAGGGGAAAAACTGCACCAGCCCAATCAGCCCAAGGTCGAAGGCACGGCCGGTCAGGGAGTAGATTTGCCAGCTCACCGCGATGGTTAACATTTGGAAGCCAAAGGTTGAGGAAGCACGAGCAATCCAGAAAGCGACAAACGAACGATGCTGCAACAGCGAATCCGCGTTAACGGCGTGAGAAGACATGGTGAATCCCTAAAAAATTAGTTCAACAATTAATAGTTATTAAGCTATCCAAACCATAGTTTTACCATAAATAATCAACAAGTTTAAAATATAAACCGCCAGCGCGGGGAAAATAGCACTAATAAAGTTTGGTTTGTGGCGAGAGGAGGAAGTCGGGTTGTTAATCATCAAGCTAGACTATCGCGCGCAGCCTTTTTTTAAACATCAGGGTGAACATTATTATGCCTATAATTGCGATGACGGTGATGACCATATCCCGGGTCACCTCTGACCACGAGAAACTCCCCCAAGAGAAGACAGCGAGGATCGCCTCGAGGAAAAGAATATGTGAATAGTACATAAAGGTAGACATCAGGCGATCGACCCCCTGGAAAATTTTCATCCTCGGTTTTTTAACGCATGCTATGAAAATAAGCGCAGACAGCAGCGGCGTGGTCACCATCATATCCAGATTATTGTGCAATGGCTCAGTCAGTCCGTGAATTAAGGTTGTGGTAACCACCGACTCAATCACAATTAATGAAACAGCAATAATAACCAGCTTTTTTAAGTGAATTGTTTTAGCTATGATATGACTTTCTTTAATAGCCAATATATAACCTACAAAGAACATCGGCGTGCCGTAAAAAAAGCCATTTCTATACAAAAAACTGTTTGGACTTTCCATGACCAAAAATAGCCAATTCAAGCCTACGCCGGTTAGCCATAAGAGACTAACGATAACCAAGGTTAACCTTGTTTTGTGCTCTATGAAGCCCCTTAATAAGTAACACAGCGCGGCGGCGATCATTAATGCGGGGATGTACCAGAGGTGCATCACGCCCGTCAGCTCAGCTCGGAAGATAAGATACAGCTTGCGGGTTACGCTTTCATTATTTAGTTGAATAATATTAGAGAGACTATAAGCATAGACCAGTGACCAAATCAGATAGGTTCTGAGGATATGTGTAATCCATCGTTTAAGGTGGTTTTGTTCGATAGTTTTATGAAAAAGGTAGCCACTGACAATAAAGTAAAAGGGAACTGCGGTAATAAAAAATCCGTTGGTCATTAATCCGATCAAATAACCGGGGTTTTTTATTTCCATCAGAAAACCGTGCATAATAACGACGGTAATAGCATAAAAGAGTTTTGTGCTGTCTATACTTTGATTTCTCACTCGCGTTCCGCCGCCATTTCTATTATTAATAATAACGCAAACTCCAGGCGAACCGGAGGCCTAGATCCCTTGATTTTTGGCGTAATTAATAAAAAACAAAAAAGAGTTTGGCGTGCTAAAACGATATCGCTAAAAAAATACCGCTAAAAAACGAGCAGCAAATTTTCTTCACTCATGACAAATTTTTTTATAATTATGCTACGTTAATGGCTTGTCACTCAATAATAGTGCCCGGCATTAACGTAACTGACGAGCACTGAGCTACTATCATTCTTAATCCCCAAAATTGCAAACATTATTAACGTTTAACTAACAAAAAATTAATAAGTTCAACCCTGAACCAGCTAGTTATTTTTAGTTAAAAGTAAAGAATGAGAAGGCGCAAATTTATAAATTTTGAACTGGATCACAATTTAATGGAAGCCAGTTTATGACCTTAACTCATGGGTAAGCCAAGTACCGTCATTTACCCTACCGCAATGAGCGCCGCGGTTGTCGCGCCACGCCCCGGAATATGGCTGAGAAGCTGGCGGGTATAGTCGGTTTGCGGATGGTCAAAAATTTGTGCCACCGTCGCCTGCTCGACCACCTTGCCGTGCTGCATCACCACCACGTAGTCGGAGATCTGTTTCACCACCGCCAGATCGTGAGAAATAAACAGATAGCTCAGCCCCAATTCACGCTGTAAACGATCCAGCAGGGCTAATATTTGCGACTGCACCGCGGCGTCCAGTGCCGATACCGGTTCGTCGAGCACCACCAGCTCGGGAGAGATAGCCAGCGCGCGGGCGATGGCCACGCGCTGACGCTGGCCACCGGACAACGCCGTCGGCCGCACCTCTAACAGGCTGCGCGGCAGCTCGACGCTGTCCATTAACCACTCGGCCCTCTCGCGCCGACTCTGACGATCGCCAAGAGCAAAGGCCTTAAGCGGTTCGGTAATGATCTCCAGCAGGCTCAATTTGGGATCCAGCGAGGCATAGGGATTTTGGTACACCACCTGTACCCGGCGGCGAAACGCCTGCCGCTCGGCGCGGCTCGGGGCGCTAAAATGCCTGCCGTCGAACTCGACGTCGCCACTGTCCTGGGTTTCAAGCCCCAGCAGCATGCGCACGGTAGTGGATTTTCCCGATCCCGACTCCCCGACCAAACTGGTGGTGCCCCCACGGATCACCGGGAAAGACACCCGGTCGACGGCAATAAAGCGCCCTCTTCCGTCGCGGGTACTAAAACTCTTGCTCAGCTGAGCGGCGCGTAACAGCACCGCACTGTGATTTAGCGCGGGACGGCGCGGTACCTCAAAAAATGCCGGTGACGCCTGCAACAGCTGCCGCGTATAGGCATGGCGCGGCTGGTTAAACAGCGCGGCCGCCGGGCCGGTCTCCACCACCTTGCCGTGCTGCATCACCAGCACGCGGTCGGATCGTTCCAGCGCTACCTGCAAATCATGAGTGATTAACAGCAGCGCGATCCCTTTGCTGCGCACGATAGCCTCGAGGGCATCGAGCACCTGTTTCTGCACCGTGACGTCGAGCGCGCTGGTCGGCTCATCGGCAATAATCAGTTTAGGATGATGGCTCATCGCCATGGCCAATAGCACCCGCTGGCGCATGCCGCCGGAAAGCTGGTGCGGATAACTGTGCAACACCCGTTGGGCATCATGCAGCCCCACTTCGTCCAGCAGCGTTTCAACTCGCCGCGCCGCCTGCTTTTTGCTCACCCCGTGCAGCGTCAGCGCCTCGAGCATCTGTTTACCAATGGTCTGGATCGGATTGAGCGCCTGCCCCGGATCCTGCGGCACAAAGCCGATATCTAGCCCGCGAAGCCGCTGCCAGCGCCGCTGGCTGGCATTCTCAAGCCCCTCACCCGCGAGGCGAATGCTGCCGGAGACGCGCCGTGCCTGTTTACTCAACAGGCCGACCAACGCCGAGGCGGTGGTTGACTTACCCGAGCCGGAGCCGCCGACAATCGCCAGCACCTCCCCCGCCGCCAGCTGTAAATCCAGGCTGTCGACCGCCCGCAGCGTCTGCCCGTTTTTGCGGACATAGTCGATACTCAGCTGTTCGACCGCCAGTAAAATTGGTTGGGTTATCGGGTTCATTGTTCCTCCGCCCTGTCTTGGATAAATCCTGCCACTCTGTTGGTTGCCAGCACCGCCAATACGATCATCAGACCCGGCAACGTGGTGTACCACCAGGCGGCGGCGATATAGTTACGGCCCTCGGACACCAGCAGGCCCCATTCCGGCTGCGGCGGCGGTGCGCCAAAGCCAAGGAAACTCAGTGCCGAAACGGCTAACAGTGCAAAACCCAACTCCAATGCGGCGAGGGAAAGCACCGGTGCCAGCGCGTGGGGAATGATATGACGACGAATAATGGTCAGGTGGCTGACGCCGCTGGCGCGCGCGGCCTCAACGAAAAGATTAACCTTGCTGCGCAGCACTTCGGCGCGCGACAGGCGGGCAAAGGTGGCAATCGATGACAGCCCCACCGCGACGGCAATGTGCAGCGTGCCAAACCCCAACACCGTAACGATGGCCATCGCCAACAGCAGGTTGGGTATCGCCATCAGTACGTCAATCAGCCGCATCAGCAGCCGATCGGTGCGGCCCCCGGCATAACCGGAAATCACCCCCACCGAGGCGCCAATCACCAACGCTATCGCCACCGAAAACAGCGTGGCTTTTAGGGTAAGCGCGGTGCCGTAAACCGTACGGCTGTAAATATCGCGACCGAGATGATCGGTACCAAACCAGTGCGCCGCCGACGGCGCCTGCAGCGCGCTCAGCGGGTCGCCAATCAGCGGATCCAGATGCGTAAACACGCCGGGGACGGTGGCCCACAGCGCCACCACCAGCAGTATGGCCAGGCTTATCCACAGCGTGAAGGCAAAACGGCGGCGTGAAAGTGACGTGCGTTCTCCGGGCAGGACCAGGCTCATTTGCCACCTCCTGAAGAGACGCTGCCCAGACGCGGGTCAAGCAGCGGATAAAGCAGGTCGATCGTAAAGTTGACCAGCACAAACACCGTGGCGGCGGTCAGCACTACGCCCTGCACCACGGGAATATCCTGGGTTGCGACCGCACCCTGCGCTAGTCGTCCGAGCCCCTCTCGCGAGAAGATGGTTTCCGTCACTACCGCACCGGCCAGCAGGTGACCAAAGATCATCCCGGTGAGGGTCAACAACGGAATAGCCGCGTTGGGTAATACGTGTCGCCACAGCAGGTGTGCGGTGCCGGCCCCTTTCAAACGCAGCGCATCAATAAACGGCCGCCGCCAGACTTCGGCCAGCGAGCGGTTCATCACCTGCGCCAGCGTCGCCGCCGTCGGAACGGCCAGCGTTAAGGTCGGCAGCACTAAGGATTGCCATCCCTGATTGCCCATCGCCGGGAACCAGGCATGACTGAACGAAAAGGCCTGTAGCAGCAGCAGACCCAGCCAAAAGGTCGGCAACGCCGCCCCCAGTGAAGGCAGCGAGAGAAAGGCCGATTTAACCCGACCGCCGGGCATGACGCTCACCCCGGCGGCGAGTCCGCCACCAATAATCACCGCCACAATCAGCGCGCAAAATGCCAACAGCAGCGTCGGCGGCAGCGCCTGTAATACCAGACGGGTCACCGGATCGCCGCTGACGATCGAGTGCCCCAGATCAAAATGCAGCAGGTTCCATATCGACCAGGCGTACTGAATATAGAACGGCTGATCGAGATGGTATAACGCTTTCAGCGCATTGACCTGAGCGAGGTCTACCGTGCTCTGCTCCCCCTGATTGAGCATGATGGTCACCGGATCGGACGGCAAAATATAGAGGATCAGAAAGGTCAGCGTATAGGCCGCCCACAGTACGGCAAAACTCATCAACACCCGCTTGAGCAGCCAATGCAGGCGCGGCCTGGCGGCGTTGATGTTATCGATCGGGTTGTCTGAAACCCAGCTTTTGTCGCTCATGGGGCGTCCATTGTTTACGAGTTAGTTTAGGATTTCGGCGCAAGCCAGGTGTCATACAGCTGGAATCGCGACGAGGCGTCGTAGCGGAAACCGTGCACGTTATTACCGGTGGCAATCACCGTCGCCAGCTCAACCAGCGGAATAGCGTCTCCGTCGGCGATCAGCCCTTTGGCCGCGTCGCTAACTAACTGCTGACGCTTGACGGTATCCAGCGTCTCACTCGACTGCTGTAAATCGCTATCAATCTGGTTGGCCGCGCGCTTGTTGACGTTACGCCCGCCCGGACTGGCATCGAAAACGGTGCGCAGCACGTCGGGATCGGAACGGGTCAGGTTGTAAAACTCACTGTCCTGCGTGCCGCTAGACTGGCGAGCAATCACCTGACCAATCGGCGCTTTGTCCAGCTGCATATCGATGCCGACCTTCTTAAGCTGTTGCTGGACGAGCTCAATAAACGGCGTGGACTGCCAGTAGGTCAGCGTAAAGCTCAGACGCTTGCCGTCTTTCACCCGCACGCCGTCGGTTCCGCTAACCCAGCCGTCTTGTTGCAGCAGGTTTTTGGCGGCCTGCGGATCGTATTTCAGCTGGCTGCTGAGATCCTGATACAGCGGCGTAGTTTTCGCCAACACCGAGCTGGCGGGCGCCTGATAGCGCGACAGTATCGGCTGCAGCGCCGCGCGGTCGATGGCCAGGTTCATCGCCTGACGCACGCTTTTATCCGCCAGCAGCGGCCGTGACTGATTCGGGTACAGGCCGTATACCAGTCCCGGATTGGTGCGAGCGATGATAGGCAACTTCTTGGCCAGGATCAGCGGTTCATCCTGCGGCGTGACGCCAGAATTGAGGTCGAGCTGTCCTGAAACCAGGCTGCCAAAGCGCACGCCGGACTCCGGTATAACCCGATACTCGACGCCGTCGAGATAACTGTCACCCTGATGCTGCGCTAGCGATGACGGCCAGCGGTAACCCGTGCGGCGGGTAATATCCACCTTTTGGTTATGCACGAAGGTCTTGAGCACAAACGGGCCGCTACCGATAAGCTGACCCTGACAGCGTGCATCGGCGCTGGCGTGCACCGTTTTGCTGGCGAACAATCCCAGACTCATGGTCGAGGTCGCCTGCAGGAACTGGGCATTGGGCTGAGCAAATTTGATGACTACGTGTTGGGCATCGGGCGTTTCAATGCCGCTCAGGCCTTTGAGATAGGTCGACGCCAGCGAGGCGCGTGCGCCCATCGCCACAATTGCCTCGAGATTGTCCTTCACCGACTGGGCGTTAAAGGCGCTGCCGTCGCTGAAAGTGACACCGTCACTAAGAGTAAAGCTGAAACTGCGATTGTCATCACTCACCTGCCACTGGGTCGCTAACCACGGCACAATCTTGCCGGTTTGCGGGTCCTGATCGGTGAGTGAATCGGTTAACTGACGCCCGATATTCAACGAATTATTGTTGCCGACCTGCTGCGGATCGAGGCAGTTAGGATCGGTATCTATCGCCACCACCAGCGTGCCGCCGGAGTGTGGCTTATCGGCCGCGGGCGCGCTGCTGGCCGCGGTGGCTGCCGGTTTGTCACAACCGGTCAGCGCCGAGGCGATAAGCAGGGGAAAAACAAACCGGCGCAGTCGCGCGCCGGTCAGCTGAGAGGGTTTGGAAGATCCTTGCACGTCCCTATCCTTATTAAATTGCCTGGCCTTAGGAGTAAATTACCTGGCCTTATTATTGAATCACTTGGCCACGGCGCTGGCGGACTCGCGGAGCTTATTTTTCTGCGCATAGCGGTTGGATTTGAACGGGATATCCAGACGCTCGCGCAGGGTCTGCGCCTCGGTCGACGGATGCCAGTAGCCGCGATCGGCAAGAATTGGCAGCACCAGGCGGGTGATATCGTCCAACGCCTCGGTTAATACCGGACCGCTAATGATAAAGCCGGTTGCACCGCCCTCTTCTACCCAACGAATAAAGGTCTCGGCCACCTGCTCGGGCGTGCCGAAGAACTCGCCCTTAGGCAATGTGGTCTGGAAAGCAATCTCACGCAGGGTAAGACTCTCTTCTTTAGCACGACGCTTGATTTGATCGGTGGTTGAACGGAAGGTGTTCTGGCCCAGGTCACCGACGTCTGGGAAAGGCCCGTCCAGCGGATACTGTGAGAAGTCATGGTGGTCAAAGAAACGCCCCAGATAGGCCAGCGCGTCCTCAACCGACAGCAGCGACAGCAGGTATTGATATTTCTCCTCGGCCTCCTCCACGGTGCGGCCCACGATAGGGCTGATACCCGGGAAGATCCCTACCGGATGGCGATTGTTTTTTGCCACCTCTTGCTGCAGTTTCGCGGCGTAAGTTTGCGCTTCTTCCAGCGTGCGGGCGTTGGTAAACACCGCATCGGCAGACTTACCCGCCAAACTAATGCCGGTGTCCGACGCGCCCGCCTGGAAGATCACCGGCTGTCCCTGCGGTGAACGCTGAATATTCAGCGGGCCTTCAACCGAGAAGAAACGCCCTTCATGATTGAGCTTGTGCAGCTTGGAGGCGTCGAAGAACACGCCACTTTCGCGGTCGCGAGTAAAGGCATCGTCCTCCCACGAGTCCCACAGGCCCTGCACCACGCTGATATATTCTTCGGCAATCTGATAACGCAGTGAGTGTTCTGGATGATCCTTACCAAAGTTTTTAGCCGACCCCGCCAGCGGCGAGGTCACCACGTTCCAACCGGCGCGGCCCTGGCTGATGTTATCCACCGTCGCCAGTTGGCGCGCCACGGTAAACGGATCGCTGTATGAGGTAGAGATAGTGCCCGCCAGGCCAATACGCTGAGTGGCCGAGGCCAGCGCGGAGAGTAGTGCTATCGGCTCGAAGCGGTTCAGGAAGTGCGGCAGGGATTTTTCATTAATGTGCAGACCGTCGGCGACAAACAGGAAGTCGAAATTAGCCGCCTCGGCGCGCAGGGCCAACTCGCGGAAATAGGGAAAGTTAACGCTGGCATCCGCAGGCGCTTTATGGTGACGCCACGAGTTCATATGACCGCCTGCACCGTGCAGCATCAGGCCCAGCTTAATACTTTTTTTGGTTTGGCTCATGGTAAGCATCCTTATTACAGAGAGGTTTTATCCGATGTTTCCATAAAACCCCAAGCGCGCTAAATACATAAACGTCACAACCAATGCCGTTTTTCAGCTATAGCTCACTTCAGGCTTCTATTTATCGGCCTTGCATTTTCACTTTATCAATTTGGATAGTTATTTTTGTTGTTTTACTTCGGGTTAGCGCTCGGCAATAGTGAAATCAAGAGTTAATCGTTTAATAACAGGATAAATAATAACAATGATGCATAGCACAAAATTAACCGCCCTCGCCGCGTTACTGAGTATTTCCTCTCTGGCCCAGGCAGCAAATACCGGAATTGATCTGATTGCCAATGAAACGCCGATCGATACGCCGAAGAGTGCCGCCGCTGCGGCTAAAATACCGGCCAACTTTAAATTCGTTAATCCGGGTTACTTAACCGTCGCGGTGGCGGTATTAGGCAGCGCGCCGCCGTTTGGCCTGTTTGCCCGTGACAATAAGACGGTGATTGGCAGCGAGGCCGATATTGCCCGCCTGGTGGCCGACGGCCTGGGCTTAAAAGTCAAACTGGTGCCTGCGTCGTGGGAGGATTGGCCGCTCGGCGTGACCTCCGGCAAATACGACGCCGCCGCCTATAACATTACCGTGACCAAAGACCGCAAGACCAAATTCGACTTCGCGACCTATCGCCAGGACACGCTGGGCTTCTATGTGAAATCAACCAGCGACATTACCTCGATTAAATCGGCACCCGATATTGCCGGAAAACGCATTATCGTGGGCTCAGGCACTAACCAAGAGGCGGTGCTGCTGGCCTGGGATAAAGAAAATCAGGCTAAAGGCCTTAAACCCTTTACCCCGGTTTACGTGACCGACGACGCCGCGGCGACGCTGGCGCTGCAGTCAGGCCGTGCCGATGCGCAGTTTGGCCCTAACGTGGCCTACGCCTATCGCGCCAAGCTCAACGGAAAAACTAAACTGGTGGGCATTGTGCCCGGCGGCTGGCCAAAAACCGCCAACATCGCCTTTACGATTAAGAAAGGCAATGGCCTGGTCAATGCGGTGCAGGCCTCACTCAACAGCGCGATCGCCAACGGCAGCTATCTGAAAGTGCTAGATCGCTGGGGTGAAAGCGTCGAGAAGATCGATCACTCCGAAATTAACCCACCGGGCCTCGGTGACTGAGGGTTACTTTTTTAATTTCCAAATTTGGATAGTTAATTTTGTTGTTTTACTTCGAGTTTATGCTCGGGAATAGTGAAATTAACAGCATAGCAATACAGACCGGCACTAATCAGGAAGCGGTGCTACTGGCCTGGGACAAACAGAACCAGGCCAAGGGCCTGAATCGATCATGCAGAAATTAACCCGCCGGGCCTCGGCGACTGATTGCAGGAAACAACCTATGAGCCAGGATAAATTTATTCATACGACTCCCGATGATCCGCTGATTGTGCCGGTGATTGAAGGTCTGTTTGGTGAATACAAAGCGCGTTACGGCGACTACTTCAGCAACAATAAAGAGGTCGATCCGCCTAGCCTTTATGCTGCGCCAGACGGCGTGTTTATCGTGCTGCTGCGCGACGAGCGTCCGATTGCCATGGGGGCCTATAAGCGCTACGACGAAACCACCGCCGAGTTAAAGCGCATCTGGACTGACTCAACGCTGCGCCGACAGGGCCTGGCGCAAAAGGTGGTGCAGGAGCTCGAACGCCTGGCATTTGCCCAGGGCTACCGTCGGGTGTTTCTCACCACCGGTTTCCGCCAACCGGAGGCGGTCAAACTGTATATTTCCCAGGGTTACGATCCGCAGTTTGATATCACTGTCGATCGCGAGATCTTCTCCAAACCGCCGTACGACGGCCGTTTACGCTTCCTTAAACCGCTGACGCCGGTTGCCGCCTCGGTTGAACAGGCCATTGACGCAACGTTGGAGCACCAGGTCGCGGAAAGCAAAACCAGCATTACTCTGAAGGAACAGGCTTTTGACTGACTCAAGCACTCGCCTCCCCCCTTCACATCCGCTGAAGGTGGTACCGGCCCGTTATCCACTGCGCCTGCTGGGCGCAGTTTTTGCCCTGTTTATTTTGCTGGCCATCGTTCAGTCGATTGCCACCAACCCGCGCTGGGATTGGGGTATTTTCAGGCAATATTTCTTCGATCCGTTGATCTTGCAGGGCCTGGGAAGAACGCTGCTGCTCACCCTGCTGGGCACGGTATTTGGGGTGCTTTTTGGCACCCTGCTGGCGCTGGCTCGCCTGTCTAAGTCTTATTTACTGAATTCGCTGGCGTGGGGATATATCTGGCTATTCCGCTCCCTGCCCCTGCTGCTAGTGCTGATCGTTCTCTACAACTTTTCTTATCTGTACGACAACCTTTCGCTCGGCATTCCGTTTACCAATATCGAGTTCTTCAAACACCCCACGGTTGATCTGCTGGACCAGTTTAGCGTGGCGGTCATTGGCCTGACGCTGGTGCAGTCGGCATACACCGCCGAGATTATTCGCGGCGGCATTCTGGGCGTCGAGCAAGGGCAGCATGAGGCGGCCGCGGCGCTGGGTTTACCGTCGCATCGCCGAACCTTCCGCATTATTTTGCCGCAGGCGCTGCGGGCGATTGTTCCTACCGGTTTTAACGAAGTGATTGGCTTAGCCAAGGGCACTGCCGTGGTTTACGTCATTTCGATGCCGGAGCTGTTCTACACCGTACAGATTATTTACAACCGAAATCAGGAGGTTATCCCTTTGCTGATGGTTGCCACCGTGTGGTATCTGGTGATCACCACCGTGCTGTCGGTGCTGCAATACTACGTCGAGCGCTATTTTGCTCGCGGTACCACGCGTCAGGTTGCCCTGACCCCTCTGCAACGCCTGCTGCAATGGCGTTCAGCCCGACCTTAACCAGGAGCGCGACTTATGTCAGAAGCTATTGATCTCTTCGTTGATCGTCCGGCGCCGAGCGCGCCCTACCCGCTAAACCGCACGGCGGATAAATTGCACCGTGCCGGACGCATCGAGATCACCCATCTCAGCAAATCCTACGGCGCGTTTAAGGCGCTGGATGATGTCAGCCTGACCATTGAACCGGGTACGGTGACGGTGATCCTTGGGCCTTCCGGATCGGGAAAATCGACCCTGCTACGCACCATCAATCATCTCGAACGGGTGGACGAAGGGTTTATTCAGATAGACGGCGACTACGTTGGGTATCGTCGCAAAGGCGACAGGCTCTACGAACTGAAAGAAAAAGCCATTCTCAAGCAGCGCATCCATTGCGGCTACGTTTTCCAGAACTTTAACCTGTTTCCACATATGACCGTGCTGGAAAACATCATCGAGGCGCCGATCGTCCACGGCCTGCTAAATCGTAAACAGGCGATTGAACGCGCCTATGAGCTGCTCGATACCGTCGGCCTGCGCGACAAGGCCCAGTCCTGGCCGCGCCACCTTTCCGGCGGACAGCAGCAGCGCATTGCCATCGCACGCGCGCTGGCGCTGGATCCTAAGGTGATGCTGTTTGATGAGCCGACCTCGGCGCTGGACCCCGAGTTAGTAGGCGAAGTGCTCGACGTGATCAAAAAACTTGCCGACTCGGGGGTAACGCTGGTGGTGGTGACCCATGAAATCGGCTTTGCCCGTCAGGTGGCGGATCGGGTGGTGTTTATGGTCGACGGTTCGGTGGTCGAGGCCGGTAGCGCCGCGCAGGTGCTGGATAATCCCCGCCACCAGCGCACCCGACGCTTTTTGGAAAAAGTACTGTAACCCGGCGGCGAGTGGGCGCGGTCTCAGACAAACCGCGCCCGCCAATTATTCAGGGAACACGCCATTGAAAGCGATTTTCTTGCGCGGCTCGGTCATTAGCGATGCAAGCGCCTCAACGCAGGCTAAGTAGTGCGGCGTTTGCTTATGCGCATTGACCGCTTGCACATCGCGATAGGCCTCATAGATGTAAAAACGGGTGGCAGTCTGCGCATCCTGTAAAACGTCGAAGCGCAAATTTCCCGGCTCCTGCAACGCGCCGAGGTGGTTAAGCTTAAATACCCGTAAGAATTCGTCGACCTTATCGGCCTTAACGTTGATTTCGACCAGTGTCACTTCCATCGCCCCTCCTCCTCTGTTCACTCGCACGGTGTTTTATCTACGGTGTTTTACCTAGACAGTCTAGCTGTGAAACGTTGGCTGCTTTAATGCCGATAAAGGAAATGCCAGCCGCATCACAATTAACAAACTTTTCGCGCAAATAATTGTTATGTCGATGGATCAGCGCCCACTATTAGCAGAGGGCAACCCGCGCCCGCGCCAGAGAGAAAATAACATGAGCTTATTCGCCACTTCTGCTGATCCCCGTTCTCATGCCCGTTCTCATTCCACCTCCTATCTGATGGCGCTGGATGCCGGAACCGGCAGTATCCGAGCGGTGATATTTTCTCTGGACGGGCAGCAGATTGCCGTCGGTCAGGCCGAATGGCAGCATAACCCCGTGTCCGAGGTGCCAGGGTCGATGGAGTTTGATCTGCAGAAAAACTGGCAGCTGACCTGCCGCTGCATTCGCCAGGCGCTGGCCGCGGCAGCCTTGCCCGCCTCCGCCATCGCCTCGATAGCCGCCTCGTCAATGCGTGAGGGGATCGTGTTGTACGATAAAAGCGGTCAGCCAATTTGGGCCTGTGCCAACGTGGATTCTCGCGCCAGCCGTGAAGTCAGCGAGCTAAAAGAGATCCATCAGGGCCAGTTCGAGCGCGAGGCCTATCAGTATTCTGGGCAGACTTTGGCCCTGGGTGCCATGCCGCGCCTGCTGTGGTTAGCCCATCATCGGCCGGATATTTACCGTCAGGCGGCGACCGTGACGATGATCAGCGACTGGCTAGCCTACATGCTCAGCGGCGAGCTGGCGGTGGACCCTTCCAACGCCGGCACCACCGGCATGCTCAGTCTCGAGACCCGCCAGTGGCAGCCGCAGCTGCTGGAGCTGGCCGGTCTGCGCGCCGATATTTTATCGCCGGTGCTGGAAACCGGCACTCGACTGGGCCATATCACCGCCCACAGCGCCGAGCAGTGCGGACTGCTGGCTGGAACGCCGGTGGGCGTTGGCGGGGGTGATGTGCAGTTGGGCTCGCTGGGTTTAGGCCTGGTGCATCCCGGTCAAACGGCGGTGTTGGGTGGCACCTTTTGGCAGCAGGTCGTTAATCTGCCTCAGCCGATCACCGATCCCGAGATGAACATTCGTATCAATCCACACGTTATTGCGGGAATGGCGCAGGCCGAGTGCATAAGTTTTTTCACCGGGCTGACCATGCGCTGGTTTCGCGACGCATTTTGCTCGGAGGAAAAGCTGCTGGCCGAGCGGTTGGGGGTCGATACCTACAGCCTGCTCGAAGATATGGCCGCCCGCGTACCGGTCGGATCCTGGGGCGTCACGCCGATTTTCTCCGATGCGATGCATTTTAAGAGCTGGTATCACGCCGCACCGTCGTTTATTAATTTATCGATTGACCCACAACGGTGCAATCGGCAGACCCTGTTTCGCGCCTTAGAAGAGAATGCGGCCATCGTTTCGGCCTGTAATCTCGATCTTATCGCCGGATTTTCGGGCGTTACGGCCTCGTCGCTGGTGTTTGCCGGCGGCGGTTCCAAAGGCAAACTGTGGAGCCAGATCCTGAGCGACGTCACGGGAAAACCGGTGAAAGTCCCGCGGGTTAAGGAAGCCACGGCGCTGGGCTGCGCCATTGCCGCAGGCGTGGCGGCAGGCCTGTATACTTCACTGGCGGAGACCGGCGAGGCGCTAGTGGCCTGGGAGCGGGAATATCTGCCCGATCAGCAGAATCATCAGGCGTATATTAAGCAAAAAGCCAACTGGCAGGCGGTTTACGCCGATCAGCTGACTCTGGTTGACAACGGCCTGACCACCTCGATGTGGAAAGCGCCGGGGCTGTAAAATTGGCCTGTTAGCTCACCGCCAACAGCGTCCTGACCTCTTCGCGCTCGCGACTCTCGGCCACCAGCGACAGCAGGATTTTTTGCACCGCCTGCGCAGGCTGCGACAGCGGCAGGTGATCGGAAACGCACAGCGAAAGCGGGGCCTGAATCGACGGGCTGCCGATGCATGACATCCAGGCGTTGGCCGGTCCGACGATCGCACGCGCGGCGGACTCAGGTAAAATGGTCGCCCCCAGCCCGCTGGCGATCGCCTGCGTCAGGGTGCTGGCCGATTCAATTTCGCCGATCACCTTGGCCGACAGTCTTCTCAACGCCATCGCATCATCCACCAGCTTGCGCAGCACGTCGTGGGTGCGCGGCAGGAACAGATTCAGTTTTGCGACGTCGGTAAGCTCGATGTACTTGCCCGGATTAGGCACGGTGTTGGTCGCGACCAGATAGAGATCTTCTTTAATCAACGGCACAAAAGACAGTCCTGGAATGGCTTTGTTGCCGTAAAGCACCGCCATATCCATGCGGCCATTGACCGTCTGCTCGGTGAGTTCGCTACCGAAATTCTCGTTTAGATACAGTACGATACCCGGATGCTGTTCGCGTACCGCCTGCAACAGCGGCAGGGCCAGCAGTGACGCGGCGGTGCCCGGCGCCATGCCGACGGAAACCTGTCCGTTCAGCGCCAACCCGGCGCAGTTCACCGCGCTGTGCGCCTGCTCGCACTGGCGCAAGATTGTCTGCGCATGAGCATAAAGAATGTTACCGGCTTCGGTTGGCGTCACGCCGCGCTTGGTGCGAACCAGCAGTTGCTGTTTCAGCTCCCCTTCGAGGGTAGCCAATTGCTGGCTCAGGGCCGGTTGAGCGATATGCAACACGTCTGCGGCCTGCGTGAGACTGCCGATATCGACTATTTTCACGAAGTACTTTAAGCGTCTGAGATTCATGTCTGTCTCCATCGATCCTGGTAGCTATAGAAACTGGAAAAGGGTTGCCCCTGACTGAAGCAAAATGTCTTTATCATAATTTCCGCGAATACTTTGTCCGTCGGAACCTGACATTAGACAAAGCAAGATCAGGGCCAATCGCGCAATTACTTCGCCCGTGGTGATAAATAGAACCGCTAATAGCCTATAAAATAAGAAAAAAAGCGCGACTCAGTGACGGTCATCGTAAATACAGGGAAAAAATCGAGGAGAAATTAATCGTTTCAGGTGCACCAGCATAATGCAAACTTATGGGTCATCGGGAATGAGGCCGCCGCCACATCGTCATCTCGGCGGCCCGTATTGCAGGGGGTTTAGATTGACGGGATCATGCCGCCGTCGACGCGGATAACCGAGCCGGTGAGGTATGAAGCCTGGCGACTGGCAAGAAACGCCGCCACCGCGCCGTATTCTTCCGGCTCGCCATAGCGCCCGACAGGAATAGTCGCCGCGCTGTTGCGGGCCACTTCGTCAACCGAGATGCCTTCACGCCCGGCGCGCGCCTGATCGAGCTGGCCCAGTCGCTTAGTGGAGATCCTCCCCGGCAGGATGACGTTAACGGTAATGCCCTCGCCCGCCACTTCGCTAGCCAGCGTTTTCGACCAGCCCACTAACGCCATGCGCAGAGTGTTTGAGATCCCTAGATTGGCAATCGGCGTAACCACGCCCGACGAGGTGCTGGTAATAATGCGGCCCCAGCCGAGACTGCGCATGTCCGGCAGCACCTTGTCAGTCAGTTGAATAAGCGAGCTGACCATAGTAGAAAACTGGCTCGCCCAGGTTTCTGGCGCCACACCGCTGGCCTTTGACGGCGGAGGCCCACCGGAATTATTGACCAGAATACCCACTGGACCAAGATACTGATGAATGCCTGCCAGCACCTGATCAAATTTTTCAGGTTCGGTCAGGTCCATAACGAAGGCCTTGGCCCGCCCGCCCTGCGCCTGAATCATCTCGGTAGTTTCAATTAATGCCGCTTCGGTGCGGCCACACACGGCGATAACCGCACCTTCCGCGGCCAGCGACAGCGCCATCGCGCGCCCCAATCCGCCACCCGCACCGCTCACCAGCGCCACGCGACCCGTTATTCCAAAATCCATCACAACCCTCTTTCGTTTAATTTGCTGACTTTACTCAACACCATCTGATAGGCCGACTGCAGGTGCTTGCGCATCATTTCGGCAGCCTCGGTCATTCGTGATTCAAGCACCGCGTCAATGATGGCAACGTGCTCCTGACACCATTCTCGCACCCGCTGCTTGTTGGTATAGGAACCAAACTCCAGCAGGCGACGCAGCCGGTTTTGCTGCTGTATCGCCTGCAGCACAAAGATATTGCCGCTAAACTCGGCCAGCATTTCGTGGAAAGTGGCATCGGTTTCAAAAATTTGTCTGCTGTCGACGCTTAAAATATCCGGGTGATTAATCAGATAGATATGCTGCAAACGCAGGCGGCGAAGCGCGCTCTTGTCGGCACGAAAACTGGCGGACATCAGGCCGCCTGGCTCGATCATCAGGCGAAATCCGTAGCCGTTGCTCAGCGCCACATCGCTGTTTAAGGTCGGCAAGAAGGACCAGCCGTGCCCCTTGTTGCGGGCAATCAGTCCGTCTTCCGACAGCCGCAGCAGCGTGCGTGACATCACGCCACGGTCGACGTCGTAGCGTTGGGAAATTTCAATTTGGGTCAGAGAATCAGGCAGTTTGCCGCCAATCCGGTCTTTCACCAACTGCTCGTACAACTCCTGATCGCTGCTGGTCGGCACGTCGATGCTAATGCGTTGCAGCTCGTCGTAGGCTTTAAGCAGAAAGAACCCCTGATTGCGGCGGGCTTCGATAATCCCCAACTCGCCGAGTAACTTCAGCGCCGCGCGAACCGGCGTTCGCGATACGCCTGCCAAATCAGCCAGCTGCTGTTCGCGCAGATGGTGGCCTGGCTCAAATTTTGCTTCACGGATCAGGTCGAGGATCTGATTGGCCAGGCGTCTCCCGCTGGCAGTCGCTGTGGGTGTCATAAAGCAGTAACCTAAAGTATTTAGTGCGATAAAAATACAATATCACAGTGTTTTAAAATGGTGAAGCCTGCTTGTAAATCACCAAAACTGTGCAGTTATGCACTATAAAAGAGCCTTGACTGACGATTTTAATTGTATTTAATGACACATAAAGAGCAATGCAATCGAGTCATACACTTGATGGCCGGAATATTTAGCGAGGAAAAGAGTGATGAAAGATATCTATGAAAGTCAGGCGCGTTTACAGGGTATTTTCAACATTACCGTTACGCCGTTCACCGCCAACGGCGAATTTGACTTTGACGGCCTGGCGCGCAACGTCGAGCGCGTAATAGAGTTGGGTTACGACGGTATTCTGATTGGCGGTACCTACGGTGAATTCCCCGCCATGAGCGCCGAAGAACGCGCCACCCTGTTCCGTAAAGTGATGGACGTGGTGGGCGATCGCGTGCCGGTGATGCTGTGCAGCGCGGGTTCCGATACCCGCGTGGTCAGCGAACTGACCCAGCTGGCCGGCGAGTTAGGCGGACTGCCGATGGTCACGCCGCCGTTTGTTTCCGAAGTCACCAACGCGCAGATTGTTCGCTTCTTCGAGAAAATGGCCCCGCTGTCGCGCACCGGTATCTTAGTCTACAACGCGCCGGGCATCGGCATCACCCTGCCACCGGTGGTTCTCGAAGAGTTAGCGGATATTGAAGGCGTGGTCGGTATTAAACAGGGCGACCTCAACCCAACGGCTATCGACCAGATCGCCAATCGCCTGGGCGGTCGACTGCGCCTGTTTTGCGCCTCGGACCTGGCCTTCCTCGGCCCGATGATGTGCGGCTTCGATGGTATCAGCACCACTAACAGCGGCGCGCTGCCGGAGATCATTCTTGCGACCTATCGCGCGCTGGAAAACGGCGACGCCAATACCGCCCGCGAGCTGCACCAGCTGTGGTATCCATACCGTGCGCTGGCCCGTCGTCTCGGACAACCGCAGGTGGTTAAGGCCGCCATGAACCTGCGCGGTTTTGACGGTCATCACGTGCGTTCGCCGCTTATCGATCTTATCGGTTCAGAGATTGAACAGGTCAGGAGCGAACTGCTGCGCCTGTCCGCCGATAGCCGCACTGGCGTCACGTTGAAGTAAATAAATTTTAGGCTCTCGCAGAAAAAGGAAACAAGATGTCAGCTGAGTTTATTGCGCCAAGATTGCGACGCGCTCGTCCGTCGCCCACGGCGGTTATTTCCGATCGCGTCCGCGCACTGTCAGCGGCGGGCGTCGATGTCATTAATCTCGGCGAAGGCGAGCTGGATTTCGATACCCCTGAGCATATCAAGCAGGCGGGGATTGATGCGATTACCCAAGGCGAAACCAAATACACCGCGGTGGCTGGGACGGCGGCCCTAAAGCAGGCGATTATCGATAAGTTTTCCCGCGAAAACGGTCTGCGCTATGACCCGAGTCAGGTTATTGCCGGCAGCGGTGCCAAACAGCTTATTTTCAATGCGCTGTTAGCGACGGTCTCCAGCGGTAAAGAAGTCATCATCCCCGCTCCCTACTGGGTTTCATATCCGGACATGGTGGCGCTGGCCGACGGCGAATCGCGCATCGTCCCCTGCCAGGAAGAAAATGGCTGGAAATTGCAGCCTGCCGACCTGGCCGCCGCCATTACGCCTGAGACTCGCTGGCTGATCCTCAATTCCCCAAACAATCCTACCGGTGCCGTTTATAGCGCCGACGAGCTGCGCGCCCTGGCCGACGTGCTGCTTGCCGCACCGCAGGTATTGATTATGGCCGATGACATCTACGAGCATATTTGCCACCCACCGGCGCAGTTCGCTACCCTGGCGCAGATTGAACCCCGGCTCAGCGAACGGGTTCTGACCGTTAACGGCGTCTCCAAGGGCTATTCAATGACCGGCTGGCGAATTGGCTACGCGGGCGGCCCTGCGTGGCTGATTTCGGCGATGCTGATCCTGCAATCACAGAGCACCTCTAACCCGAGTTCCATCTCGCAGGCCGCCACCGTGATTGCGTTAGAGCATGACAACGCGTTCCTTGCCGAGTGGCGTGAAATTCTCGATCGGCGACGCCAGAAAATCATGGCCTGCATCGGCAAAATAGACGGACTCAGCGCCGACCTGCCGCCGGGGGCGTTTTACGTCTTCGCCAACTGTGCGGCAATGCTGGGCAAAACCACGCCTTCTGGCACGGTGATCGGCAGCGATGTCGACTTTGTTGAGTACCTGCTCGACGCGGCGCACGTCGCTACCCTACAGGGATCGGCCTTTGGCGCATCGCCATACCTGCGTATCGCTTACGCCATCGACGATAAGCGATTGGACGAAGCCTGTGAAAGGCTGGTCAAGGCCTGCGCGGCGCTGGTATAAGCGGTTTAGGCAGCAGCGGTTTTAGCTCAATTCTCAAACACTTGAGCAAACTAGCAGCAGTCGCACACAAATTTGCAGTTGTTCTTTGACATGCGCGGCGGCAGTCGCTATTATCTGCCCCGTTCAAACGATTCCTCTGTAGTTCAGTCGGTAGAACGGCGGACTGTTAATCCGTATGTCACTGGTTCGAGTCCAGTCAGAGGAGCCAAATTTAGAGAAGCCCGCACAAGGAAACTTGCGCGGGCTTTTTGCTGTCTGGGTATTTTGTTCGCCTGAAATACGCAAAGCAGGCAACAGATAATCACATTTGAAAAGTTGGATTATTTGTTCATCAACTTAACGTCGGGATAATGTGCATAAATTGCTCGTATTCTCTCCCCAGGGTTTATGATTCAGTTCATGACTATCCAGACCCCAGCAGCCTAGTCCAACAGTTTGTTTATCGGATAAGGCACAAGTGTCTTGATTTCTTTGAGAACAAACATACTCTGCATTTCTTTAATTCCAGGTAGTCTGCGTACAACAGACATCGCAAAATTAGCATAGTAATCCAGATCAAATGCCACAACTTGTAGCAGAAAATCGGCATCCCCACCGATGCTATAGCAGGCAACTACGTCTTCCAACGCCGTCACTTCTTGTTCAAATTTTTTAGCCTCGGACACGCTGTGACTATCAATGGCTACCCGAATGAAAACCATCACCCCTAAACCGATTTTTTTACGATCGAGGACAGCCCGGTAGCCTAGAATCACCCCATCCTCCTTTAGCTTCCGTACTTTTCGCCAGCAAGGTGACGCTGATAGGCCAATCTTGTCCGCAAGGATTTGGTTAGTTAGACGCGCATCATCCTGCAAGAGTTTAAGGATCTTTATGTTTACTGGGTTGAGCGCCATGTGGGAAATTCCTTTCTTTTTAGAGGCACTATTAGGGGATTCTTACCTAAAGATCAGTGACAGGCAAATGAAATAGGTAACAAATTCCCAGTAGCCTGATGCATAATATATCCAGCTTTTCAATTAGTTATTGAGATAATCATGAGGAAAAACTGAATCATATGTTGATGCACATCGTCATGTTTACGTTCAGGAACCCCTGGAGCTGGTCATCTTTTGAAGCCATTGATGCCGAAAAGGCGACACATGCCCATCCTAATCATATTAGTGAAATTAAAGGATGGAGCTGCGGCAGAAATACCACAAAGCGAGATATCGCTGCGGATTTTATGGTAATTGGCTTATTTGAAAATCGTCAAGATCTTAATGCCTACATTATCCACCCTAACCATCAGGAAGGTGTTATTAAATGGAGATCTATTGCGGACTGGAAAGTCGTTGATATTGAGTTATCCAGTACTTCGACGTTGAACAATGGCTTACTTTCCTTATTAAATAACTTACCTCTTCTCACTGAAATAAATGCTGCCTATTGAGGATGAAAGATGAAATTTGATGCCAAACAACATCGTTGCACAATTATTATTGATAAAGATCTTCCATTAGGTCTTGCAATGAATGCCGCAAGTGTCATTGGGATTAGTTTTGGACGCACGGTTGAAAATCTCGTGGGTCCAGACATGCAAAGCCTTGACGGAACAAACTATCCAGGTGTGATTTATAGTTCACTGCCTATTCTGCTGGCGTCAGGTAAAACCTTAAATGAAATACAGGATAATGCAGGAAGTGATGATGATATCTATGTTATGCCATTTAGTGCACTTGCTCAATCATGCAGAACATATGACGAGTATGGCGAGAAAATATCCTCAGTAAACAGTGAAAACATTGAACTGGTAGCGATTGGCATTATTGGTCCTAAAAATAAAGTAACCAAAATGACAGGAAATCTTCCACTCTATAAGTAATTACTGTATTTGCATTATAATTTAGGTAATTTCTTCTACACACTTATGAAATTTTTACTCGATATTTCTCTCGGATGAGGAAAGCAATATGTATGCTATTTTTAAAGATAAAATAGTCGAAAAAGCAAAAGAAGTTTATCGTCAACACCGAGACTTTAACTCCGGTAATATTAATTTAGAACAGCTTTACGCTCATCAAAACAATAGCCTTAGAGAAATTATTAAGTTTGTTACAGAAAAATCCCCATTCTATCATGAACATTTAAAGGGGCTGGCCCATTCTGACATTGAAACATTAACAACAAATGGAATAGACCGACTTCCATTTACTACCAAGGACGACCTGAGAAAACATGGAGCATCGTTAGCAACTGCGCCCCTTAGTCAAAGTTGGATTTATTACGAAACAACCGGTACAACGGGAAAACCTACACCTTGCCCCCGCAATGAGATTGATACAATTCATAATAACACCCCCCTCATTATTCATTACCGAGATATATTTGAACAGCATGGTTCAAATCATATCGTCGGGGTAATGGGCCCAAGTGAGCTTCATTCAACCGGCGATACGTTTGAAGATGTATTTCGCAGTCTCGGTTACAGTGTCGTGAAAATGTGGCCTCGCTCACCTGTAGTAGGAATGAAGCGTTTGATGGCGTTGATCTATGAATTACAGATAACCGCACTCGTTTGCACGCCAGCAGTAGCCATTTCAGTTGCTCGTTTCATTAAAGATTCGGGACAGGACCCATCGACTACAAGTGTAAAATTGATCCTGACAGTCGGTGAGCTTACAACACCTGCGCTACTAAGGAACATTGGCGAGGTGTGGGGTGCAAAAGCATATAGCTGTATGTATGCCTCTCAGGAATCATCTATTCTTGCCGTTTGCGCAAAAGACAGCAGCCTTTATACCATTCCTCTCAACAACTATTACGAGATTATTGATCCTGTCCACGGAACAAGCTACGACGTAAAAGAGGGAAAAGTTACCGGTGAGTTGGTTATTACCCATCTTTATAAGGGACAGAAACCGCTTATTCGTTACCGCACGGGGGACATGGTACGTTCAAGTTATATGCCTGATGGCAGCCAAAAAATTGTACCTATCGGCCGAGTACGAGATGTTCTCACGCTCAATGGCTCCGCTTATTGTGCATGGGATTTAGAGGCGGCACTCCTGGAAAAGCTCAATGGTTGCCTGGACTACGCTATACAAATCGACAAAATCGATGGCGTCGATGTTCTTAATATCACCGTCGAGATGTTTGAAAAGGAACTAGACATCTCTGTGGTTCTTAAGGATGTTAAAACACATTTAGAACAGACGATTAAAGGCGTAAAAGTCAATCTTGTTAATGGAGAAACCAGTAGCATAACGGCAACTTCGGCCATGGTTAGTTGGAAGGCGGCACGTATACACGATTTGCGGCCAGCGGCAGACAACAGCGATCGTGAAGCAGCGCTTGCTCTGATTCATCAAGGGTTCAAATAATGAACGCAACCGACCTCAATAAAATTAATGAAAAAAAACCGACTCACCATCCCTGGACTTATCTCAATGGTGAGTTCATTGAGGCAAGCCTGGCCGTTGTACCTATTACAACACAGGCTTTTAATTACGGTACCGCTGTGTTCGAGGGCATTCGTGGCTACTTGCATTACTCTGATGAAAAAGTAAATATCTTCCGATTAGACGATCATATCAAGCGGCTTTGCCAGTCCGCATCGTTATTGTTAATTGATGACTTACCCGAACATAATGTTTTAAAAGAGTTAATAATATCACTCATAAAAAAAAATGAAACTAGTGGTGACTGTTACATTAGGCCTATAGCCTTCAAGCAACATCTCCTACCGGGGATTGGTTTTGGCGTAAAACTTTCTGGAGTTAGTAGCGGATTATCAGTGAATAGCTTGAACATGTCCTCCTATACTAAACAGGACGGTGTAGCCTGCACTATTTCAAGCTGGCGTCGTGTTGCCGATCAGTCTATTCCCGCTAGAGCAAAAATCACCGGTAGCTACGTTAATTCAGCTCTTGCCATGGAGGCTGCTCATCAGGGTGGATATAACGATGCGATTATGCTAAATGGGCACGGTTATGTTGCAGAAGCGACCACATCAAACGTTTTTATAATCAAAAATGGCAAGTTGATAACCCCTCCGCTTACCGCGCATATTCTGGAAGGGATCACACGTGACACAATCATTACGCTTGCAAAATCCTGCCTTGACTTGAAAGTAGAAGAGCGTGACATATTACCGTCAGAACTTTTAACTGCTGATGAATGTTTTTTAACCGGCACCGGAGTCGAGGTATCCCCAGTTAATAAAATAGATCAGCGAAAACTTAATAGTATGGATACCCATAGTATTTCAATGGCTATTAAGGGTCTTTATATACAGGCAGTTCGTGGTGAGTTAACAGCATTTAATCATTGGTTAACGCCAGTCTGCTAAACAACATTTTAGGGTGGAACAATGAGCTATCATTTTATGGATATGGGCTTAAGTCACACTGTGAACTGCCCGGTTCACACTTTAGGTCCTTCGGGAACAAGTAGTGAATATGCTTCACAGTTTTTTCACCGTTGGATGAAAGATAATTATTCCAATAGTCATCACGAGATTTATCTTAATGAGTCTTATGAACATGCCAGGAATAACATTAATAATGAAAAAGGTCTGTTAATTGTTGCCAATGCGTATCCAAAAATCAATGATTTTTATATGGATACTCGTTTGAAACTGCTGGCAACGTTTCTTTATGACACTCCACTTTATGGGCTGGTGACTAATGGGGAACTGCCTGACAGGCCATTATATATTGCAACACATCCCGCCCCTATACCCTTAATTGATGAGTTATTGCCTGATGGTTTGTTTATTGAAAAAATTATAGAGATGCCATCCACCAGTGCGGCTGCAAAAGCTGTAGCATCCGGTGAAGTGGACATTGCTTTAACGACTGAGATTGCAGCAAAAATACATCAGCTCAACTTCATTTCACGAACCCGCCCGATACACATGCTGTGGTCCGTATTCGCCTCCAATATTTGAAAAGGATAGAAGATGACAATTCTAAAAATGCACAATCTTGAGAGTTCGCCGCCTGCAAGTCGTCCATTACTTCAAAGTTCAATTGATGGTTTTGGCTGGATCCCTTGGCAAAGCGCCTATATGGCAGAATCACCCTCATTACTGTCTTCATACCAATTCGCCCATGATGCATTCTGCCAGTGCTCTCTCAACGAAGAGGAGCGTGCCATTGTTTGGATCACCACTGGGTCTATAAACCAATGCTCCTATACGGTTCAGGCCCATAGCTGGATCGCACAACAGAAAGGGGTATCGTTAGAAATTCTGAATGCACTTGCCAACGACCCTGAAATGCTTCCTGGCAGACTGGCAGCATTATATCGCTTTACTCGTGAGGTTGTTTTGGCTCAGGGCCAGATAACTCAAAAAGCTGTAGAAGATATACTCGCGGCAGGGTATAGCCAGCAAAATGTGTTGGACGTAATTTTGGGCGTATCTCAAAAAACAATGTCAACGCTTCTCAATAGTATCGCACATACTCAGATTGAGCCTCAGTTTCAGTCTTTGCCGACACAATAATCATGGATGATTACCATGGAATTCATTAGCCGTAAGCAAGTGGAGCAGGCTTTATCCCCATCAAAATGTATACAGTTGAGTCGCGATGCTTTTGCGTTGGTTAGCGAGGGAAAAGTTAAACAGTCTCTGCGCAGCGTTATCGCTTGCGAACAAGGCAGTTTAATGGGAACCATGCCCGCTTACATTGAGGCCGGGCCGTATGCTGGATTTGGACTAAAAACTGTCAAAGTTGACTTTGCTCGCAGCGAACAGCGTACATCTCATGAGGGTTGTATTCTGCTTTATGATGCTTTTGATAAGGGCGATCTAGCCCTTATTGATGCAGCATCAATTACAGAGTTACGGACAGCAGCGGCATCTGCACTGGCCACAGACATTTTGGCGCCTAAAAATGCCAGCCGTCTTGCTATCCTGGGAACCGGTGTTCAGGCTAAAAAACATGCCCAGATGATGATTGAGATCCGCCCTATTCAGCATATTTCAGTCTGGGGAAGAAGTGAAAGAGGAGCCGTTGCATTTGCAGACTGGAGTCTGCAACACTTAGGGCTGCCCGTAACCATCGCAAGGACGCCTGCTCAGGCTATTTCCAATGCTGAAATCATTTGCACCGTGACAGCATCAAAAGAGGCGTTTCTCCACTCTAAAGACCTCCCTGCTCTCTGTCATATAAATGCCGTTGGCGCTTCGGCTCTCGGTTTTCAAGAAATCGGGCCCGATATCTATGCGAAGGTAGAACTGTTCGTTGACTCCAGAGATGCCGTTTGGAACTCCTCATCCTGTCTGCTACAAGCAAAACAACAAGGATTTTTACTTCAAGACCATATGGGTGTTGAGATAGGGGAACTGCTCAAGTCAGATATCCAGCCGACAAGTTCTCATCCTCTGAGAACACTATTTAAATCCGTGGGGCTTGCCGTTCAGGATTTAGTATTTGCAAGAGAAGTCGTTGCTCAGATAAAAACCTCAATGAACAATGCTATTTAAAAATCATCGTCTCACGTTTTAGATCGACAGGAATAATTATGTTAGGAACAACTCAAATAATCTCTTACATTGCTGCGCTAGGATTAGCTGCGGCAATTCCAGGCCCAGGAATGACCGCATTAGTCGCTCGTAGCGTAAGCGGCGGAGCAATAACCGGCTTTACGATGCTAACAGGGATAATTCTAGGAGATTTAATTTACCTTTCCATTGCGGTATTTGGCCTGGCGATGATTGCTCATACCTACACATTCGCTTTTGTGCTAGTTAATTGGGCTGCATCACTCTATTTATGTATTCTGGCATGGCAGTTCTGGCGCCACCAACCCCAGGCGGTAAACATTGAGAAAAAGGCGACAAAACGTGAGTTAGTATCAGCTGGCTTTTCAGGACTAAGCATAACGCTTGGAAATCCTAAAACCATTGCCTTTTACTTAGCAATACTACCTCTTGTTATCTCGTTGGATAATGTATCATTACAAATATGGGGAGGAATGCTAGTTCCCCTAACCATATTCGTCCTTTTAGCTGTTGGAGCAATCTTTATTATTGCAGCGCTCAAAATACGCCACCTTCTCACCAATGCTAAAGCACAACGGCTACTATTTCGTTCAGCCGGGTCTATCATGATGCTAGCTGCGGTTGGAATGGTCATAAAGACCCTTTGAGAGTAGATAACTAACGCCCAAAAGCAGAATTAAGATCCTCAAGTCATTAGTAGTTACTCTAGTGGACTTGGCTTGAGGAACTTGAAAAATAACTTACCTCCCTAATTCGGGATTGTCCTATGCTATTTGGTGGTTAGAATGCGACTAAAAGCAGCGATTTTAGTGGGACATCAGTGATCGGTGACAGAACGGTCAATCGCCGCTAAATAAATCATATGCAGGAGAACCCCTTTGAAAAAAAGCCAACTGCCGACAAAAATCTGTACCGTATGTGGACGACCGTTTAGCTGGCGTAAGAAGTGGGCAACGTGCTGGGACGAGGTGCGTAAGTGCTCAGAGCGCTGTCGGCGTAAAAAAGAAACCGTTGCTACATCAGAAACGGACTCGCCCGACCAATGAAAACTCAAACACCCTCTCAACACACTCAGAATGCGTCTAGCCCTATACGCATTGTTTAACCCTGCCCTGCCTCTACCCATCTTTTATAACATGGCGTTCAACGCAGCATTAATGTGCATCTGCTGCGTCTGGCGCCGGTCAGGCCGCTGGCCTATATTGCCTCAATAACCCAATCAGCCAGCTATCTACGACAGCCAGGCATTCAAAATAATGTTTATTGAGGTGAATGATGCAAATTATTGGTATCGAAGAACATTTTCACACCGCTGAAATCCGCGATGCCTGGCATGCCGTTAGGCTAGAGGCGGTGGATCCGAGCGTGGCGTTTCATTCCGGCAGTCTCGAATCACGATTGTTCAATCTGGCGGAAGATCGTATTGCGCTAATGGACGAGACCGGGCTTGACGTGCAGGTACTGTCGCTGACCACGCCCGCGCTTCACGATCTTGGCGCTGAGAGCATTCAGTTAGCGCGCCAAGCCAACGATATGTTGGCCGAAGCGGTTGCCCGCCACCCGACGCGCTTTCAGGCACTCGCCACGTTGCCGGTTTCAATGCCAGATGAGGCAGCGGAAGAACTGGAGCGCTGCGTTAAAATGTTGGGATTCAAAGGTACTATGCTGAGTGGCCGGGTCGGGTCACATAATCTTGAGCATGCTATGTTCACGCCGATTTTTCAAAGCGCTCATTCCTTAAATGTGCCGATCCTTCTTCATCCGAGAACTCCGCCTGTGGCCGTGCGTGAGGCCTATTATTCAGGCTTTGCTCCGCAGATAGACGCTTTTTTTGCTACCGCCGGTCTGGGCTGGCACTATGATGCAGGCATCCAGTTTATCAGGCTGGTGTTGTCCGGTATTTTTGACCGTCTGCCAAAGCTGCAAATTATTTTGGGCCATTGGGGAGAATTAGTGCTGTTCTACGCCGAGCGACTGGCGGGAATGGATCGGGTAGCCAAACTCAATCATCCATTTAACCACTACCTGCGCCAAAATCTCTTTATTACCGCCAGCGGCATGTTTCTTCCGCAGTATCTGGCGCGGGCGATGGAAATAGTCGGAGAAGATCGTTTGCTTTTTTCCACCGACTATCCCTATCAATATCGTCCCGGCGGCGATGCCCGGCATTTTCTGCAAAGCTGCGGACTGGCTGAAAGCGCGAAAGAAAAGTTTGCCCACGGCAACTGGTTACGCCTCACCCAGCCAATCCCACCGCTCTGAGGCAAACTCATCAAGAAAATTGATTTAGTATCCCAAAAAACCAACGACAAGCGCCTTAATCCGAGAGTAGAATGCCCATTCTCGTGCGTTAGATCACACTTTTCTGCTACGCTCTTTCTTTAACGCGCTTATCCTGAAACGGAAATAGCCTGAATTTCCAACAGAATCATCGCAGAGCTTAGCCCTTTGGCCTGAGTTCAGATTACCGATCACTTATTTTTTTCTGGTTTTAATTTATGCAAACTAAGATGTCTCCTCGCACGTTAGGCTGGTTTAGAGTATTGAGTCTGACTCTGGCAGCGTTCATTTTTAACACCACGGAGTTTGTACCTGTCGGTCTGTTGACGGATATTGGACAAAGCTTTTCAATGACCGCCGCCAAGGCCGGGATTATGCTGACGGTCTACGCGTGGGTGGTGGCACTGTTCTCGCTGCCGCTGATGCTGCTGACCGGCAAGATGGAACGCCGCAAGCTGCTGATTGGCGTCTTTGTGGTGTTTATCGCCAGCCATGTCCTCTCCGGCTTTGCCTGGAACTTTCTTACGCTGATGGTTTCTCGCGTCGGTATCGCCCTGTCTCACGCGATTTTCTGGTCGATTACTGCCTCATTGGCACTGCGCGTGGCGCCTCCGGGTAAAAAAGCTCAGGCGCTTAGCCTGCTGACCACCGGAACGGCGCTGGCGATGGTGCTTGGCCTGCCGTTGGGCAGGGTTATCGGTCAGTTACTCGGCTGGCGTGCGACCTTCCTGATTATTGGCGGCGGCGCATTGGTGACGATGATCTTGCTGATCAGGTTATTGCCTGCACTGCCGAGTAACAATTCAGGCTCGCTGAAGAGCGTTCCCGAGCTGTTCAAACGCCCGGCGTTGATGCTGGTTTATCTGATCACGGTGATCGTTTTTGCCGCGCACTATACCGCTTACAGCTATATCGAACCGTTCCTGCAACGCGTTGCCGGCTATGGTGAAAACTTCACTACCCTGCTGCTGCTGCTGTTCGGGGTGGCCGGTATTGTGGGCAGCTATATCTTTACCCGCTTGAATCAGAGCTTCCCATCCGGCTTGCTCATTACCTGCCTGGCGGTGCTGATGCTTAGCCTGGCGCTGCTGTTGCCACTGTCTTATAACACCACCAGCCTGGTAATCATGTCGCTGTTCTGGGGCATGGCGATGACCATGATTGGCCTGAGTTTGCAGGTCAAGGTGCTGTCGATGGCGCACGATGCTACCGACGTGGCGATGTCGCTGCTTTCTGGCATTATTAACATCGCTATCGGTGGCGGCGCGCTGATCGGTAGCCAGGTGAGTATCTACCTTAACATGGCCGATGTCGGGTTTGTCGGCGGCGCGTTTGGCCTGATTGCGCTGGGCGTCGCGGTTTATACTTTGCGTCGCTACGGCAAGCAGTTTAACGAGTCTTCCATGACCGAAGGCAGCGTGCTGCACTAAACGGTGCACCCACTGAAAAGGCACAAAAAAAAAGCCTGACATCGAGTCAGGCTTCTACAGGCATAAAAGTGGGCAGATTAGTTAAAATCGACACCGTTTTCTGCGATATCCATCGCGAAGTAAGACAGGATGATATCGGCACCGGCGCGCTTGATAGCGCCCAGTGTTTCGCGCACTACGCGGTGCTCGTCGATAGCACCGGCCTGTGCCGCAAATTTGATCATCGCGTATTCGCCGCTAACCTGATAAGCCGCCAAAGGCAGGCGAGAGGCGGCGCGAATATCGCTGATCACGTCCAGATAAGCTCCCGCAGGTTTTACCATCAGCGCATCGGCGCCCTCTTGCTCATCCATCAATGACTCACGGATCGCTTCGCGGCGGTTCATCGGGTTCATTTGATAGTTTTTACGGTTGCCCTGCAATACGCTGCCACCCGCTTCGCGGAACGGTCCGTACAGCGAGGAGGCAAATTTAGTCGAGTACGCCATGATTGAGGTATCGATAAAACCGGCTTCGTCGAGCGCGCTGCGGATTGCCTGCACCTGACCGTCCATTGCCGCCGAAGGGGCGATGAAGTCGGCACCGGCCGCGGCGGCAACCACCGCCTGGCGGCCGAGGTTTTTCAAGGTCGCGTCGTTGTCTACGCCGTGATCGTGTAAGACACCGCAGTGGCCGTGCGAGGTATATTCACAGAAGCAGGTGTCTGACATCACAATCATTTCCGGCACCGTGTCTTTGCAAATACGCGCCATGCGCGCTACCAGGCCGTTTTCGTTCCAGGTATCACTCCCGGTCGCATCCATGTGGTGCGAAATACCGAAAGTCATAACCGAGCGGATACCGGCTTTGGCGTAACGTTCGATTTCGTAGGCCAGTTTCGACTCAGGAATACGCAATACGCCTGGCATGGTTTCAATGACCGCGTATTCGGAGGTCTCTTCTTCTACAAAGATTGGCAACACCAGGTCGTTAACGCTGAATTCGGCTTCCTGAAACAGAGCGCGTAAAGAATCAGACTGTCTAAGACGACGAGGGCGTAAGTTTGGATACTGATTTGACATGACTACTCCAGCAAAAAGCGATATTTAACTGACTGTGATAAGACGAATAACAGTTGTTCTAAAAAAATAAAAAAACCATCAAGTTATCGGCGCTACGTCCCGTCGGCAGAGGTGAAATACCGCGTCGGGTTTTGTAGTGTCAAATAAGAATTGGCAATATTTTATACCTATCTGTAGTTAAATCTTTATCTTTACGTAGCAACTTTTTAGCGAGGGGAGCACTAATCAACGTAATACCCAATGCCCCTCGCTAATCTGCTGATAGTGTCGCACCGGTGGCTGATAGCCCAGCGGGCGCACCGGGCTTTTCAGCTCCTCTGTCTCTGTCTGGCGTCTGATACCGCGCCTGGCCGGATCGGGCACCGGAACCGAGGCAATCAGTTTACGGGTATAGCTATGCTGCGGATTATCAAAAATCGCCGCCCGTGGGCCAATTTCGACGATCTCACCCAAATACATCACCGCCACCCGATGGCTCACCCGCTCCACCACCGCCATATCATGAGAAATAAACAGGTACGACAGGTTCATACTCTCCTGCAAATCGAGCAGCAGATTAACCACCTGCGCCTTGACCGACACGTCCAACGCCGAGACCGACTCATCGGCTACAATCAGTTTAGGGTCGAGGGTCAACGCGCGGGCAATGCAGATCCGCTGGCGCTGGCCGCCGGAAAACTCGTGGGGATAGCGACGCATCATGTCCGGCGACAGCCCGACCTGGTGCATTAACGCCGCCGCCTTCTCCACTGCGTCGGCCCGCTTTGCCAGCCGATGTTGCAGGATAGGCTCAATCAGCGCCTCGCCAATTTTCATTCTTGGATTCAGGCTGGCAAACGGATCCTGAAAAATCATCTGCATACGCTGGCGCAGGGCGCGCAGCTGGCCGGAGGCAAGGTTCGTCACCTCAATACCGTCAAAGTGGATTTGGCCGCCGTGCGGCTTAAGCAGCCGGGTAATGGCGCGCCCGGTGGTTGATTTGCCGCAGCCCGACTCCCCGACCAGCGACAGCGTCTCGCCGGCAAAAAGCTCAAAACTAATATTTTCTACCGCGTGCACCGCCCCGATCGGACGTCCGAAAATGCCGCCCAACACCGGGAAACGCGCCGAGAGATTTTTCACCGTCAGCAGCGGCCCGCTGGCGTTTTGCACCTTAACCTGGCTCTCACGCGGCTCGCTGGCCGCGCCGGTCTGCAGATCAATGCTGGGGAAACGCAGCGGGTGAGTGCGGCCGCGCATTGAACCCAGACGCGGCACCGCGGCCAACAGCGCGCGAGTATAGCGATGCTGTGGATGTAAAAACAGCTCGGCGGTCTTGCCGCTCTCCACCACCTCACCGCGATACATGACCAGAGTACGGTCGGCGATTTCCGCCACCACGCCCATATCATGAGTGATAAACAGCACCGCCATGCCCTCTTCCTGCTGGAGCGTCTTGATCAGGTCCAGGATTTGCCCCTGAATGGTGACGTCCAGCGCGGTGGTTGGCTCGTCGGCAATCAGCAGTTTCGGCTTTAAGGCCAGCGCCATCGCAATCATCACCCTTTGGCGCATGCCGCCGGAAAACTGGTGAGGGTACTCATCAAAGCGTGCGCGGGCGTTGGGAATACGCACCTTTTCCAATAGCCGAATCGTCTCTTCTCGCGCCGCCTTACCGCCCATGCCGCGATGGGTTTTCAGCGTTTCGGCAATCTGGCGGCCAATAGTAAAAGTCGGATTAAGCGAGGTCATCGGCTCCTGAAAAATCATCGCCATCTCGTTGCCGCGCACCTCGCGCATCTGCTTTTCCGCCAGGCCTAGCAAGGAGCGCTGGTTCAGCGTTACGCTGCCTTCAATCCGACTGGTGCGGGCTTTTAACAGGCGCATCACCGACAGTGAGGTCACGCTTTTACCCGATCCAGACTCGCCGACGATCGCCAGCGTCTCACCGGGGAATACCTCAAAAGACAGGTCACGCACCACCGGCAGCCAGTCATCGTCGCCGAGAAAAGAGGTGGTCAGATTCTCTACCTTTAACACCGGCTGGGCAGTGGGCATGATGTGGGTCCTTTTTTATAGATGAGACAGCAAGACGCGCCTAGGAGGCCGAACGGGCCGAAAGTCGCACCTGCGGATCGAAAGTAAAATCTCTGTCGAACGGGAACGTCGCCAGCGTTTTTCTGTTTCTTGGCAGGCGTTCGACAAACTGATCGACCACGCCGTTGGACAACGCCATCAGGTTAGGACGGGCAATCGGTGCCAGTTCGGGAGAGAGATAGCCCGATTTCACCACCACGATGTTGGCGCGCAGCGGATCGAGACCCAGCAGGGTGAAGTCGGCAATGTTGTGGTACGGCCGACGACGGGCAGACACCACGACGTCGATGCCCTCATGCTGCAACACCGCCTGGCGATCGGCCGCATTGGGCGTATCCACCAGACGCAGCACGGTGAAGTCGGCGGTCACCTGTGGACTGGCAGGATCCAGCGACGCACCGAGAGTCAGCGTTAGTCGCGTATTCACTCCGGCGGCAAAGGCGGCCTCGGTCGCGGCTAAATCGGTGATACCGGCTACGATCGCCCCGCTGGCTCGCTGATCGATAAGCTCGGCCAACAGATCGGCGCGATCGCCGACGCCGCCTCCGGTCGGGTTATCTCCCGAATCGGCCAGCACCACCGGATGCGTTTGGCTGGCCATTGCCTGCTGCACGCAGGCCTGAGGCGTGCCGGTTTGGCAGCCAAACGCGAACGTCTCACGAGCATCCCAATAGGCCTGCGCCAGCGTTAGCGCCTGCCGTTCCAGGGCGGCGCGATCGGTGCCGGTAAAAATGGCCGCCGCGGTGGCGCGAGGCTCATCGGCCCAGACGTATCCGACCATCAGCGAGCTGTCCCACACGCCGTCGATCTGATCCAGCGCCGGTAGCCTGGCATAGAGGCTCTTGGCCGGTTCATCCTCGGTGCTGGTGCGTTCGCCGGGCAACACCACCGGAATAGGCACCCACAGCAGCGTCGGCTTTATGCCGCTTTGCAGGCTTTTCACCAACATGGAAACCGAGCGGCGCATGGTTTCTTCAACGTCGATGTGCGGCGCGGTGCGATAGGTCGAAAACATATCGATGGCATCAATGATTTTCTGTGACACGTTGCCGTGCAGATCATAAGACACGCTTATCGGGCAATCGGCTCCCACCACCTCGCGCGCGGCGGCGATCCAATCCCCCTCGGCGTCCTCCATGCCTTCGACATACATCGCCCCGTGCATCGCCAGATAAACGCCGTCGTAAGGCTTGTGTGCCTCGAGCCCGGCGATCATTTCAGCCTTGAATGCCTCATAGGCGTGACGTGAGACCGGCCCGCCGGCGATGGCGCGAGCGTGAACCGTCGGCAGAAACGTCGCCGGATAATCTTTTAAAAAGGCAAAATACGGCGCGGCCAGCAGTTCGGCATTGCGCACCACGCGGAAGTCTTTTTGTTCATTGAGCACGGGATTATAGGTACTGCATTCGATGTGAATGCCGCTGACTGCGATACGCATTATGACCTCGCTAATGTTGAGCCATCGTGGATTATTGCAGGCCCGTCGAGAAAACGATGGGCGGCGATACTGGCCGCGGCGCGAACCCAGGTGTCTTCATCAATAACCAGGGTTCTCACCGGCGTGAGTCCGGCAAAACCCGGCAGGACGTTAGATTCAATAGATTGCTGCACCACGGTGTCGAGTAGCCCGCCGACGGTCTGTTCCTGCCAGGCAATCAGGATCAGGCCAGGGTCGATAATCTGGATCAGGGTGGCAATGCCGAGACCCAGTGCCGAACCGGCGCGATGCAGGATGCGAATAGCCGCCGCCGATCCGCTAGCCGCCAGCCGTTCGAGCTGGTCCAGGCGGGTAACCATGAGGTTTTCCTGGCGCGCCATTTCCATAATCGCGTTTACCGAGGCAATGGTATCGAGGCAGCCGCGCTTGCCGCAGCGGCAAGGCGTACCGTTCAGCTCCAGTGTGCAGTGGGCAATCTCGCCCGCCCCGCCGTGCAGGCCGCGATGCAGCTTGCCGGCAATAAAGTGCGCGCTGCCAATACCCGCGCCGTGGCTGACCAGAGTGAAGGTGTCGACATCGCGCGCCTGCCCAAAGCGTTTCTGGCTGACCGCCAACGCTTTGGCATCATTTTCGATAAATACTTCGAGTCCGCTAGCCTCGGCAATTAGCTGTGCCAGCGGCACGTCACGCCAGCCCAACAGCGCCGACTGCACGCAAATCGACTGGGTCTCGTCAATCAAACCCGACAGGGTAACGCCGATGCCCATCAGGCGTTCGGCGGCCTCGGCCTGCCCGCTGAGCAATTGCGGCAGCGCGCGGGCAATATTGTCGGCGACTAATTGCGGCTGGCGATCGAGCACAAACTCGGTATTGGCAATTATTTCACCGTTTAAATTAATTAGCGCCATCTGTCCCGGCTGCTGTAATAGCGAGACGCCGATAAAATACGCCCCCTGCGGGCGGAGGGTCAGCTTTACCGACGGCCTTCCCTGCCCCGGACCGTTCACCGTTGCCGACTCAAATAAATAGCCCGCATCCAGCATATCCCTGACTACGCTAGAGATGGCTGCCTTGCTCAGCCGACAGATCTGCGCCAATTCAGTACGACTCAGGCCCGTGGCGGAATTGATCGCCCCCAATATTTGCCGTTGTAATGAATTTAACATTCCGTTTTAGCGCTCTCATTTTTGATTATTCCGCCTTGACATTAAACTTATAAAATGAATATATCAACGTCAATTAGTTCACAAATTTAACTAAATAACCGCCCATAAGCATTTCATATGCAATAAATGACCGAAGATTGTAGAGAATAACTTTCCGCTATTTTGCATTCACCGCTTTATTGGCAGAGGAAGATTTATGAAAGGTTTTAGAACTATCGGCCGTCAGCGACGTTTGACTCTTCTTGCCGCCGCGCTGCTTGCCGCCATCGCCGCTCCTCTGCACGCCGCCACGCTGACGGTGATGCAAAATGAAGCCCCGCGCAGCATGGATCCGGGCAATCAGACCGCGACCATCACCGCGACGGTGCTGGACCCGATGTATGAAGGGTTACTGAAGATGTCACCCGATCTCAAGCTGCAACCGGCGCTCGCCACTTCGTGGAGCAGCGACGCCAGTGGGCTGGTATGGACCTTCAAGCTGCGTAGCGGGGTCAAATTTCATGACGGCACCCCTTTCAATGCCGATGCGGTTGTGGCCAACTTTGCCCGCCATCTCGACGTTAAGCGCGGATTAGCCGCCAGCGGTCGCCTGCGCACCTTTATCGCCAGCGTAAGCAAAACCGATGACCTTACGGTGGTATTCAAGCTGAAAAAGCCGTATCCGGCGTTTCTGAATCTGCTGACCACCGGCGCATGCCTGATGGTTAGCCCGACGGCGGACAAGGCGGGTACCTTAGACAGCAAGGCGGTCGGCACCGGTCCTTATAAAATGGTGCAGTACAAGACCGGCGAGTTTGTGCTGGAACAGAAAGATCCCGGCTACTGGGGCAAGTCGGATGGCCCGCAAGATATTAAATGGACCTGGAGCGCCGAGTCCTCGGTAATGAATATGGCGCTACAGGCCGGTGAGGCCGATGTGATAAATCCGGTTCCGCCACAGTTTGCCCGCGTGCTGAAAAACAATCCCAAATTCCAGCTGCACGAAAGCCCCGGTGCCTCGGTTTTTTGGGTCGCGCTTAACACCCAACTGAAACCGCTCGACGACGTGCGCGTGCGTCAGGCGCTGAATTTCGCCACCGACCGCGACGGCCTGGTGCGGGCGATAATGTCCGGCTTCGCCACGCCGGCTAATTCGCCGCTGGCACCGATTACGCCGGGCTATGACAAAACCCTCAACCCTTACCCGTTGAATATCGAGAAGGCCAAGGCGCTGTTAAAAGAGGCCGGTTACGCCAACGGTTTTAGCATGTCTATCGCGGTGCAGGGTGCAGACGCGCGTATCGGCCAAGTGCTGCAAAGCATGTGGGCCAAGATTGGCGTCAAGCTCGACGTGCGTCAGATGGAAAGCGGCGTGTGGACCAAGGCCGCGTTTGCCGATGCGGCGGGCAAAAAGGCCGACGGCACCGGCGCGGTGCTAGCGTCCTGGTCATCCGGCGTCAGCGGTGCCGATCTCCAGCTCAGGCCGCTGTATTATTCCGCCAGCTTCGCGCCGGGCGGGGCCAACCTCGGCTTCTTTAGCGATGCCAAACTCGACAAACTGCTGGACGACGCCGCCTCAACGCTAGACGTCAACGCCCGCAATCAGCTGTACGTGCAGGCGCAGCAGGAGATCAATCTGCAGGCCCCGCAGGTGCTGCTCTATTACCAGAACGACCTGTATGCCACCAGCGACAAGGTCTCGGGCGTGTGGATGATCCCCGGCGGCAATGTGATCGTAAAAGACGCCCACAAAGGGTAGGACGTGGCATGAAAGCCTATTTAGCCAAAAAACTGCTGGCCTTTCCGCTGATTTTGATTGGCGTGTCGATGCTGATTTTTGTTTCGATCCGCGCGCTACCGGGCGATCCGGCGCGCATGATGGCCGGTCCCGAGGCGACCCAGGAGGCGGTCGATCATATGCGGATCCGACTCGGCCTGGATTTGCCGATTGTGACTCAGTACGCGCACTTTGCCGCTGAGGTGATGCACGGCAATCTTGGGCTTTCGTTGCAGTCACAGCAGCCGGTCACCCAGGAAATTGGCGAACGGCTGCCGTATACCCTGGCGCTGGCGGTATTGGCCTACTTTTTGGCGATCGTGATTGGCGTGCCCGCCGGCATGCTGGGGGCAATTTATCGCAACCGCTGGCCCGATTATGGCGTGATGCTAATGGCGATTGCCGGTGCCTCTATCGCCAACTTCTGGCTGGGGCTGATGGCGATGAATACCTTTTCGGTGGAGCTGGGCTGGCTGCCGCTGCTCGGTGCCTCTTCGTGGAAAAGCTATATTCTGCCGTCGATAACCTTGGCGGTGTTGCCGATGGCGGTGATGGCAAGAATGACGCGTTCCAGCATGCTCGACGTGCTGTCGGAGGACTATATTCGCACCGCGCGCGCCAAGGGCCTGTCGGCTATCAGCATCTATTGCAGTCACGCGTTTCGCAATGCACTGATCCCGATTGTAACCATCGTCGCGCTGAATTTTGGCAGCCTGGTCGGCGGTGCGGTGGTGACCGAATCGGTATTTAACTGGCCGGGCATTGGCCGCCTGCTGGTCGATTCGGTGCGCTATCGTGATTATCCGCTTATTCAGGGCGTGGCGCTGGTCGCCGTCTGCGGCGTCGTGGTGATGAACCTGCTGGGCGAATTGCTGATTGCCTTGCTCAATCCCAAAATAAGGTTTGAATGATGAGCACCCTCACCGCCGCCGCCGTGGGTAAAAGAGGCCGCGCCGCGCTGTTTTTCCGCTGGCTGCGGCGTCACCCGAGTATCGCTTTCGGCGGGGCGATCGTCGCCGCTATCGTGCTGCTCGGGCTGCTTGCACCCTGGGTTAGCGGCCACGATCCCTACAATCAAGACCTGCTCAACACCCTACTTTCCCCTTCCGCCGATCATTGGTTTGGCACCGACGACTACGGCCGCGATATTTTTGCCCGGGTGATTTACGGTGCCCGAATATCGATGGTCGAAGTGGTGCTGAGCGTCGGACTGGCCATGCTGATCGGTATTCCGCTGGGCGTGCTGGCGGGCATGGCCGGTCGCTACATCGATATGCTGATTATGTGGCTGATGGACATGCTGTTTGCCTTCCCAGGGATCGTGCTGGCGATTTTAGTGGTTAGCATCCTCGGCGGCGGACTGCTGAACCTGTTGATTGCCATCTCGCTGTTTGCCATTCCAGTTTATGCCCGCCTGAGTCGCAACCTGACTCTGGGCCTGAAGCGTATGGAGTACGTAGAGGCCGCGCAGGCGCTGGGGCTGTCGTGGTATCGTATCGTCGTACACTATATTTTGCGCAACGCTATCGGGCCGATTATCGTGCAATCGACCCTGACCGCCGGGACGGTGATCCTCGCGGCGGCCAGCCTGTCTTTTCTTGGCCTCGGCGTACAGCCGCCTATGCCGGAATGGGGTACAATGATGAGCGATGGCCGAAACTTTCTCGGCATTAATATCTCTCTCTCGCTGTTCCCCGGACTGGCAATTATGCTGACAGTGCTCGGTTTTAACGTACTGGGCGACGGGCTGCGCGACTTACTGGACAAGCGTTCATGATGGTAAATACGGGCACGGTAGTGTTCTGTGCCGATATCGGCGGTTCTTATATTAAATTTGGCCTCTCGCAGCAGCAGGGTGACATCACCGAGCTGGCGCGGGTGGCGACGCCAACCCAATCCTGGGAAGAGTTTGTGCTGGCGATGCAAACGCTGTTGACCGAGCACGGGACCGGGCACCCGCAGGATACGCCGCTGGCCATTTCCACCGCCGGGCTGGTTTCACCGCAGAGCGGCGAGGTCATGGCGACCAATATACCCGGATTTGCCGGACATAATCTGGCGGCCGAGCTGTCGCAGGCGTTAAAACGCCGGGTCAGCGTAGCGAACGATGCCGACTGCTTCGCACTGGCCGAGGCGCACGTCGGCGCAGGCATGGGCTTAGCCATCGTGGTCGGGATTATTCTAGGCACCGGCGTCGGCGGCGGCATCGTATTTAACGGTCAACTGGTGCGCGGCCACGGCGGCGTGACCGGAGAATGGGGCCACGGCGCAATTACCCGCACCGAGCTGCAGCTCGACAACCGCCGAGTTCAGGTGCCGCGACTAACGTGCGGCTGCGGCCAGACTGGCTGTCTGGATATGCTCGGCGGCGCACGCGGCATGGAAAGGCTGCATCATCATCTTCATCAGCAGGCCTTGACCAGCCAGCAGATTATTAGCGACTGGCAGGATGGCAATGCGCTCGCGGCGGCGACGGTTGAGGCCTGGGTGCAGCTGGTCAGCGAGCCGCTGACTCTGTTGGTCAATATTATCGGCGCTACCCGAGTAGTGGTGGGCGGCGGACTGGCCACCGTGCCGCGTTTGGTTGCCGCCCTTGACCAGCGCGTCAGGGAGTCAACCCTGCACGCCTATTCGCAACCGTTGGTGGTGCCGGGTAAGTTCGTCAGTCAGGGTGGCCTGGTCGGCGCTTCGGTGCTGGGCCGCCAGCGCTAAGCTCAACTAAAACCGGTCTTCACAGGGCTGACCGACCTTATTTAGCGCGTTGATGATCCCGGCGCGCAGCTCGATCAGCGCCTGCTGCTTTTCTTCAATTTGCACCAGCTTGCGCTGCAGGCTGGCCTGCTTCTGCTCAACGGAAAACTGATCCTCGACCCAAATCGCCAGCACGTCGGAGATTTCACCCAGCGTGAAACCGAGCATTTTGGCATGTTTAATCATTTTCAAACGCTGAAGATCCACCGCCGAATAGACCTTATAGTTGTTGCTCACGTTGGGCTGCGGGATTTTTTCTAGCAGTCCCTGCCGCTCGTAATAGCGCACCGTGTCTTTCGGTAGGCCTGCCCGACTGCATAATTCGCCTATTCGCATTTTCACCGCCCTTAAAGATGGATAAAACCCGCTTGACCGTTGACCTAACTCTACGGTTTATGCTGTTTTTCAGCATATCTGCAAACGGGGAATGAGGCATGAACTCTTTTGATTATTTAGATAAAACGGCGCTGATTACCGGCGCTTCTTCCGGCATTGGTTTAGTTTTTGCGCGCCAGCTGGCGGCGCGTGGCGTAGCGCTGATCCTCACCGCACGTTCAGAGGATAAACTGCGGGCCATCGCCGCAGAGTTAACGCAAAAACACGCGATTGCGGTGACGATTATTGTGCAGGATTTATGCGCCGCGAACGCCGACGTTGCTCTCGCCGCACGGCTGCAGGAGTTATTGTTGTCACCGGATATACTGATTAACAACGCCGGTTTTGCCACCTATGGCCCGTTTGAGACATTGTCGCTCGAGCGACAGCTCGACGAAATTAAGATCAACTGTCTGGCACCGGTTGCCCTCACCCACCTGCTGCTGCCGGCGATGCTGACCCGCCGCTGCGGCGTGGTGATCAACGTGGCCTCTACGGCGGCAATGCAGCCCGATCCTTACATGGCAATTTATGGCGCAACCAAGTCGTTCTTGCTGTCGTTTTCAGACGCCCTGTGGGCCGAGAATCGCGATCGAGGCGTTCGCGTCCTGGCGCTTTGTCCCGGAGCAACAGATACCGCCTTCTTTGACGTAGTAAACGCTGAGGAAGCCTCGGTCGGCAAAAGAATGTCGGCAGAAAGCGTGGTCAGCCAGGCGCTGCTGGCGGTTGATAAGGGACGTAACTATCTGATCACCGGCGGCAACAACTGGCTGCTCGGCCAGCTGCAGCGGTTCGTCACCCGCCGCCGCCTGCTGCTGATCGCCGAGAAAGTGCTGCGCCCGAAGGCCAAAACAAAAATCAAGACTGTTAACGTTTAAGTGATTTAAAATCAAGGGAAAAAAAAGAAAATGAAGGGTTTCCACAGCAGGATTAGCGGCTAATAGCCAATCCCTTTTGAGATCTCATCGTGCTCTTAAGGCCGTGCTAGTTGACTAACTACTTTTTGTGGATACAATAAATATGGATATTGTTTTTGATGCCACCAAAGATGCCTCAAATAAAAGAAAACACCGTGTTTACCTTTCTGATGCCAAGGATCTAGATTGGGATAGCATGCTAGTTGAAGATAATTGGCATGCAGATTACCCGGAGCAACGATACTTTGGACTATCCTATGGCCTGACATATTTAGGCAATAGGATTTATGCCGTTGTATTTTTAGAGGTAAGTGAAGAGGTCTATCGCATTATTAGCCGGCGAAAAGCCGCTAGCCATGAGGTGCAAAGATATGCCAACTCTTAAGCCCGGCACTATTTTGACCACACCAGAAGAAGACGCAGCAATCCGCCAGGCGGTAGAGTCTGATCCAGAGGCTAAACTCCTGGAAGATCCTGAAATTAAACTGGTTTCTTTTAAAGAAATTAAAGAAAGAAAAAAATTAGGCCGACCCAAAAAGAGCGATCCGAAGATCGATGTGCATATCAGACTGCGCGCTGATGTGGTGGGTAAATTCAAGGCTTCTGGGCCAAAATGGCAGACCCGAATGAACGCGGCGTTGGTTGACTGGTTAAAAGATCATTCTCCAGAAGACCTCGAGGTTTAAAAACCCTGAAGCTTAAAGAAGTTTAAAAATTCTGAATCTCAAACGCTCACATCAGCCAGCTCCCCCATCATAGGGGAGCTGAAACTAAATTAGTTCAAATCATAAAAACAGTCGGCATCCAGCGTGATATCGGCGATCTTCTGCACCGGACCGCGCATATTGACCATAAAGTCTCCCGAGAAGGCGATCGCCAGTTGACCGCCCGGCATTGTCACGGTCACATTATCATCGACCCGCCCCAGCTTGCGCATCGCACTGGCCGCGGCACAGCTGCTACTGCCGGAGGCCAGCGTATAGCCCGCCCCGCGCTCCCAAATGCCGATACTGATATTCGCCCGGTCAATAACCTGCACAAACTGCACGTTGGTGCGCTTCGGGAAAATCGCCAGCGTCTCGATTTCGGGACCCAGCTGGTGCACTAAGTCCAGATCCAGTTTTTCGACCCGAATGACACAGTGTGGATTGCCCATCGACACCAGCGTCGCGTCAAGATGGTGTCCCCCCACCACCAGCGGCTGGTCAAGCATCTCATCACCGTCAACGGTAGCCGGCAGCGCCGACGGGCTAAACTTCGCCTGCCCCATATCAACGATCACCTGATGCGCTCCCTCGGTCACCTCACAGCTCACCTGCCCGCCCAGGGTATTCACCAGGAACGGCGCGTGGCCGACCCTTTTAATGTCATAAAGATAACGAGCATAAATCCGCAAACCGTTACCGCTTTTCTCGGCCTCTGATCCATCGGGATTAATAATGCGCACGCGCGGCACCTCTTCATTATCAATATCAATCAGCAAACCGTCGGAACCAATGCCGTAATTACGGTCACAAATCCGGCTGATCTGCTCAAGAGAGAACTGCGCGGCCACGCTGTGATGGCAAACCAGATAGTCGTTACCCAGGCCGTGATAGCGGTGAAAAAGAGAAGAATTCATAATTAGCTCAGCGTTCTAAAGTCATGTTGATCGTTACAAACCAAGAATACACCACGGAAATGGAATGAGATAGCGGACGGCTCTTTCAACAAATGTTGTCACTTTTAAACCCTGATTTTAAACATCAAAACTCAATGTTATTTCAGTATACAAAAAATAGATGTTATAAATAAAAATCATACCTCGATAACGATTTTATGGCAGACATTGTGCTTTTCAGCCCCTAACGTGGTTAAACGGGGAACACAGCAATACAACACAACATATTGTTTAATAGATAAAATTATTTTTAAACCCCGCTACTCTCTGCATGGATGCATCGATAGAAAAACAAAAATATTTTTAGAAAGTTTTAAGCCGATCACATATTAATAAAAAAAACAGAGAGCGTACCCTATGAGTCAGAACAGTATTGTCGATGTAAAATCCTGGATAGATTCCCGCTCTATTTCGGGCTATCAATGGCTGATTTTGTCGCTGTGCTTCATCATCATCATGTTTGACGGTTACGATGCGGCGGTGATGGGATTTATTGCACCGGCACTGATGGAAGATTGGGGTATGGGACGCGGGCAGATGGGCCCAATCCTTGGCGCCGCGATGTTTGGCGTAGCGATCGGCGCACTGGTAGCCGGGCCTTATGCCGACCGTTTTGGTCGCAAGCGCGTGCTGCTGATTTCTATTCTGTGTTTTGCGGCATTTAGCATGCTCAGCACCTTTGCCCGCACGCCGATGGAAATGGCCGGCCTGCGCTTTCTGACCGGCTTAGGCCTCGGCGCGGTAATGCCGAATACCGTTACGCTGGTTTCCGAATACATGCCCGAGCGCCGTCGCAGCCTGTTGATTACCGTGATGTACAGCGGCTTCAACATCGGCTCCGGCCTGGGCGGATTTATTGCTGCCGGTTTACTGCCGCATTTTGGCTGGAAAGCGGTGCTGTTCGTCGGCGGTATCGTGCCGCTGCTAATGCTGCCGGTGCTGCTGTGGATCCTGCCTGAATCCGCGATGTTCATGGTAGTGCGCAACGTAGCCCAGGATAAAATCGCCAAAATCCTCCGTCGCGCCGGTGGGGTATTCTCCAGCGAAACTAAATTTGTGCTCAAAGCCCCGGTGATCCACAAAACCGCCAAGGTATTCCAGCTGTTCACTAAAGGCTATGCCAAAGGCACGCTGGTGCTGTGGCTGACCTATTTCATGGGGCTGTTCGTGATTTACCTGCTGAACGGCTGGTTGCCAACCATCATGCGTAACAGCGGATTCTCCCTGGAGCGCGCGGCGATTGTTGCCGGTTTATTCCAGCTTGGCGGCACCTTCGGCGGCCTGATGGTGGGGAGCCTGATGGACAAATTCAAAGCCAAACGCGTCATCGCCCTGTTCTATATGATCGGCATGGGCTGTCTGCTGTCTCAAGGCTTGGGCAACTTTGGCCCAACGGTTCTGGCGGTGCTGGTATTCTTCAGCGGCGTGTGTATTAACGGCGCGCAAACCGGCCTGCAGGCATTTTCTCCGGCATTCTACCCGACAGAAATGCGCGCCACCGGCGTCTGCTGGATGCACGGTATTGGCCGCACCGGTGCGATCATCAGCTCCTCAATGGGCGGGATCCTGCTGGGCGTATTTAGCGGACAAAACGTTATATTCCTGATTTTGGCTATTCCGGCGCTGCTGGCAGGCCTGAGCATTTTGATGCACCGCGCGGCGCACCCGGCTGAAATGATCAAAGGTATTGATCTGAAAGATATTCCGGAACTGTCACGCAGCATGAACATTCATTAATATTATCGATCAGCAACTCATCAACACTTCGCCCGCGTATAGAGGCGAAGTGTTGACAATTGACGTAAGCATAGAGGTTTTAAGGATGGCTAGAATTATCGGTGGATTGGCGGTATCTCATACCCCGACTATTGGATTTGCAGTGGACCACAACAAACAAAATGAAAGCGCCTGGTCGCCGATTTTTGAAAGCTTTGCGCCCATGCAAAAATGGCTGGATGAGAAAAAGCCTGATGTTCTGCTGTATGTTTTCAACGATCACGTCACCTCTTTCTTCTTCGATCACTATTCTGCCTTTACCCTGGGTATTGACGATAGCTATGAAGTGGCGGATGAAGGCGGCGGCCCGCGCGGTATTCCGGCGGTAAAAGGTCACGCGGCGCTGTCGCAGCATATTGGTGCCAGCCTGATGGCCGACGAGTTCGATATGTCGTTCTTTATGGACAAACCGCTGGATCACGGCCTGTTCTCACCGCTGTCGGCGCTGATGCCGCACACTGAAAACGGCTGGCCGACGCAGATTGTTCCCTTACAGATTGGCGTATTGCAGTTCCCTATTCCGACCGCTCGCCGCTGCTACCGGCTGGGCCAGGCCCTGCGGCGCGCGGTGGAGAGCTTTCCGGAAGATCTGACGGTAGCGATTGTCGCCACCGGCGGGGTTTCCCATCAGGTTCACGGCGAGCGCTGCGGGTTTAACAATCCAGAATGGGACGCGCAGTTTGTTGACATGCTAGTCAACGATCCCGAGCGTTTGACCGAGATGACCATTGCCGAATATGCCACCCTGAGTGGGATGGAAGGATCGGAAGAGATCATGTGGCTGGTAATGCGCGGCGCGCTGTCGGCCAACGTTGAAAAACTTCATCATGCCTATTACCTGCCGTCGATGACCGGCATTGCCACGCTGGTGCTGGAGAACAAGTCTCGCGAAGCGCCGGTCGATGTCCACCAGCGCCAGCGTGATAAAATTGCCCTCCAGATGGCCGGTGTCGAGAAGCTCGAGGGGACCTATCCGTTTACTCAGGCGCGCAGCCTGAAGGCTTTTCGCATCAACCGTTTCCTGCATCGTTTGATTCAGCTCGCCTGGCGCGAACGCTTCCTGGCCGAGCAGCAGGCGATGTTCGATGAGAACAAACTGACCGCCGATGAACAAACCATGCTGCGCGATCTCGACTGGCGCGCCATGATTCAGTACGGTGTCAGCTTCTTCCTGCTGGAAAAACTGGGGGCCGTGGTCGGCGTGTCGAACCTGCACATCTATTCGGCCATGCGGGGTGAAACCCTGGAAGAGTTCCAGAAGACGCGTAACCAGCAGGTAATCTATTCCGTTGCGGGGAAAGCCAAGGCATGAGTATTTTTGACCAGCCGAAAATCGACACTCACCACCACGTTTTTGATCCACTTAACTTTCCGTATATTGCGGAAACCGCCTATCGCCCTGCCGGGCATGAAATCGGCACCGTTGTTTACTATCAGGCGGTGATGCAGGCGTATAACATTCGCCACTCGCTGATTGTCGGCCCGACCTCGGGCTACAACACCGACAGCCGTTGCCTGTTAGACGCGCTGGCAAAGGGCAATGGCCGCTTTAAGGGGATTGCGGTGGTGCCGTTCGATAGCAGTCTCGAACGACTGGCCGAGCTAAAACAGGCTGGCGTGGTGGGTATCGCCCTCAACGTGGCCATGCTCGGCATCGAACCTTTTATTAACTTTGACGACATGATGGGCAAACTGGCCGAGCTCGATATGTTCGCCGCTATTCAGGTGCAGGACGATCAGCTGCTGGCGCTGATGCCGATGCTGGCCCGCACTCACGCCAGGCTGCTGATTGACCATTCTGGGCGACCTGACGTCAGCGCTGGCTTACAGCAACCGGCGTTCCAGGCGCTGCTTTCGCTCGCCGAGACCGGCCGCTGCTGGGTCAAGCTCTCTGGCCTGTCTAAGTTCAGCAAGCAGACGTTCCCCTACGGCGATGGCCACGATTATCAGCTGGCGCTGCTTGAGGCCTTCGGCGCAGACCGCTGCATGTGGGGCTCGGACTGGCCGTTCCTGCGCGCCGAGCATCGCATGGACATCGGCACGCTGTTGATGCTGGTCGACAATTTATTCCCAGATGAAAGTATTCAGCGAAAAATCATGTGGGAAACACCAAAGAAACTGTTTGGATTTGAGGATTAAGGAAATATATGCAGCGTAAAATCGTGGTACTTAACGGATGTAATCTCAACCTGCTCGGCACTCGCGAGCCGGCAACCTATGGTTATGACACGCTGGCCGATATCGAGGCGCTGTGCGTGCAAACCGGCAAAGAGTGCGAGGTCGAGATTGAGTTCTTCCAGACCAACTACGAGGGCGAGATGATTGAAAAAATTCAGTCTTGCCGTGGCAAGGCTAGCGCGCTGGTGTTGAACGCCGCCGCCTGGACCCACACCTCGGTAGCCATCCGCGACGCGGTCACCGCCATCGACGTGCCGCTGTTTGAAGTGCATATCACCAACGTTCACAAACGTGATGCCTTCCGCCACCACTCTTACCTCTCCGACGTATCGGTTGGGGTGATCTGCGGCTTTGGCATTCACGGCTATGAATATGCCATCAGAAAGGCGGCAAAACTGGTCTAAGGTTGGCTAAGATCAATGAAAGACCATTCTCTCTGTCCATTGATTGATCATCGCCTCCCATTGGCGTAATGCTGGTATCCGCTCAGGTGACGGCTCGGGGTATCACTGCCCCGTGCCTTTTTCACGGTCGCCTGACCCAGATAATCAACACGCCAATGAGGATAGATGATATGTCTAATAATGGAAAAGTGGCTCTGGTAACCGGTGGCGGTCAGGGAATTGGTCGCGCTATTGCCCTTCGCCTGGCCAAAGACGGCTTTGCCGTCGCGGTGGTGGATTTCAACGCCGAAACGGCTAAAAAAGTAGCCGAAGAAATTAATCACGCCGGTGGACGCGCCATCGCCCAATTCGCCGACGTCGCCGATCGCCAGCAGGTTTTTGCTGCGGTAGAGGCGGCCACCCAGCAGCTGGGCGGGTTCGACGTCATCGTCAATAACGCCGGCATCGCGCCAACGACGCTGATAGAAGACATCACGCCAGAAGTGGTGGACCGCGTTTATAACATCAACGTTAAAGGGGTGATCTGGGGCATTCAGGCCGCGGTTCACGCCTTTAAATCTCTTGGCCACGGCGGCAAAATCATCAACGCCTGCTCACAGGCCGGCCATGTCGGGAATCCTGAACTGGCAATCTATAGCTCCAGCAAATTTGCAGTGCGCGGCCTGACACAAACCGCCGCGCGCGATCTCGCCTCCAAGGGTATTACCGTCAACGCCTACTGCCCGGGGATTGTAAAAACCCCGATGTGGGATGAGATTGACCGTCAGGTTTCCGCCGCCGCGGGCCAACCGGTGGGTTACGGCACCCAAGAGTTTGCTAAAAACATCACCCTTAAACGCCTGTCCGAGCCGGAAGATGTCGCAGGCTGCGTGTCCTATCTTGCTGGCCCAGATTCCGACTACATGACCGGCCAGTCATTACTGATCGACGGCGGTATGGTGTTTAACTGATTTTTCCCGCTCATCTAGCTCAAGACCTCCCGTATGCTATTGCTGGCATACGGGTTTTCTGCTGCCTTAAACAAGCACTTACCCAAGTCAGGCCCGTGACGGCGTGACGCAGGCGTCATTAAACAGCGTCGTTTGCTATGCCCTTAGCTTGCTTAGCACCGCGGCTTAGCGGCAACGTAGAGCCTCGATGCGCATTAATTCAGTGGCTCGTCAATATTTCTTCCAGGTGTCTGATTAACAGCGCCGAACCTTGAAAAGTTAAGCCTAAAGGGGCTACACTGCCCAAGTAAATTTTGTGACGGGGATCGGTTATTGCCCGCAGGAATGTTAATGAATTGTCAGGTATTGAAGGGATTCTCAGGGTAGTTTCAGTTAATTCTGATTTATTTTTAGGGTTAATAACACTGTGGCTAGCACTGACAATACAACATAATTACATTTTATTTTTGGGAGTGTCATTTTAGTGAACAAAAACATGGTAAAGAATATATTGTCCCTCTTTATGATACAGGGAGCCGGATATATTTTACCCTTAATCACTCTCCCTTATCTGGTCCGCGTCCTGGGACCCAGTGAGTACGGAATACTAGGCTTTTCGTTTGCATTTGTTCAATATTTCACCCTTATCGTCCAGTACGGATTTGACCTCTCTGCTACCAACAAAATCGCCATACACAAAGACAACAAGACCTTGGTCAGTCAGGTTTTTTGGGGTGTTTTGTTCTGCAAAACCGTTTTAGTGATCCTCTCGGCGCTGTTTATGTTTGCCATCGTCGCTTTCATCCCTAGCATAAAAGAATACTCGACCGTTATTGTTGTCTCCTATACGTCGGTCATTGGGGCTGCCTATCTCCCCTCCTGGCTATTTCAGGGCAAGGAGAAGATGGGCTGGATGGCCATTTCAAACATTGCTGCTAAAATAATCACCCTGCCGTTAATATTTATTTTCGTTAAGTCGCCTGCTGATACCTGGATTGTGGCGCTAATAACCGGTGCCGGTTTTATTCTCGGCTCACTGTTTAGTTTTTATATGATTTATCGCGAGAAATGGATTGAGTGGAGCCTGCCGAGCTATGCGCAAATAAAAGAGCAGATCCACGATGGCCGTTATATTTTCCTGTCAAATATTGCCGGTAGCGTTTATGTAAACAGTATTCCGGTATTCCTTGGCTTTGCTGCAGGCCCGGTTATCGTCGGCTTCTATGTGGCGGCAGACAAGATACGCATGGCTATTCAGGGTCTGATGGGGCCCATTACTCAGGTGTTTTACCCGCGTATCAGCTCACTGATGGCCAATGATAAAGCCAAAGGTTTGAAGATGATCCGCACCCTGCTGTACGGGCAAAATGCTATCGTATTGCTTATTTCCCTGCTGCTGATGGTCTTTGCCCACCAAATTATTACCGTGTTCTACGGCGTGACTTACCTGGCCTCGGTCTCGGTGCTGATCATCCTGGCCCCGATGGTGTTCTTTATCAGCGTGAGTACGGTGCTGGGCGTTCAGGGAATGCTGATCATTGGCCTGAAGAAAGAGTTTAGCCAAATACTGTGGTTCGGTGCGGTACTCAATACCCTGGCTATCTTCCCGCTGATTTGGTGGGCTGGCGCAGACGGTGCGGCCATATCTGTATTGGTAACCGAAGCCGTTGTTGCCCTGCTGATTGTTTATAAAACCCAATCCATATGGAGACGTTCTTAAATGTCTAACGAACAGTATAATGCCAACAGCACGCCGTTGGCTGGGGTTGTGGTTTGGTATAATCCTACGCAGCAAGAAGTCGAGAATATCAAAACCTATCTTGGGTTTTTAAGCAGCCTGTATGTGGTTGATAATTCGGCTGGCGACAATAGCGCTTTACTGAACCAGCTTGAGATAGGTTCCGATAGGGTTGAATATATTCCTAACCTCGATAATCTCGGCATCGCGACTGCATTGAATAAGGGCTGCCGACGCGCCTTAGAGCAAGGTTATGAATGGATATTGACCATGGATCAGGACTCCTGTTTTGATGCCGTCGAGCTGACCAAGTTTATTAATGCTTTCGAAGCCAAGAAAGTCGAAGATCCCAGTATCGCCGTATTCACCCCCATGACCTACGAAGAACAGCCTCAAGGGTATGCTCAGCGAGTGATTACGTCCGGAAATCTATTAAGCCTAGCCGCCTATAATAAAATTGGCGGTTTCGACGACGCCTTGTTCATCGATGAGGTCGATCACGACCTGTGTTACAAACTGACCCAGAACAACTTTAAAATCTATACCTTTGGCGACGTGCACATGGAGCACAAGCTAGGCAACACCAAGCTCCATTACTACCTGTTTACTCGCCAGCTTTGGGTCATGCACCACGGTGCTATTCGCAAATATTACATCATCAGAAACCGTCTGCTGATCCAGGACCGTTTTCCTGAATTCACCGATGACTACAAGCGCGAAAACCTGCGCATGATTTTTGGCGTCATTTTCTTTGAAAACCAGAAACTGTTAAAACTGCGCTACCTCTTCAAAGGCTATCGCGACTATAAAAAGAACATCTTCGGCAGAATGCGCTAGGTAAGCTGGCGTGACTTGCCGCCGTTATACTGACGGGGTAATGGCACTCAGGATCGTGAGCCTGTTACCCCGTCAACAGCCAGTAACAACCCTTCCGTTAACGCCCTATTCCACCCGCGCGGTGTCCAATAAATTCAACAGGTGACGTGCGGCCTTGCCTTGAGGAGCGCGTCGCCACGCCAGCCCCACCTGAGTGGTAATGTGCTGATGAGCGATCGGCAAACAGCACACATTGGTGACATCGATGCGGCCTAATGAGGCTGGCACCAGCGCATAGCCAAAACCGGTGGCGACCATGCTTAACGACGAGGCGATTTGCGGACATTGTTGACCCAGCTTAGGCGTAAAACCGGCCTCTTCGCAGGCGGCAATCACCTCGTCATACAGTCCTGGCGACAGCTCGCGCGGAAAGGTAATCAGCGTTTCATTGCGCAATTCTGCCAGTGAAACGCGGTCTCCTCGACTGAGCGGATGGCTCTTGGGCAGTGCCACCACCATCTCTTCGTCGTCGATAACGTGCACGTTAAAATCTTTGCTACGCTCACAGGGCAAACGGACAAAAGCCAGATCGATAGACCCATCACCCAGCGCGGTCATCAGGCCTGACATGTCTTTTTCCTGTGGCTCGAGCGTGACGCCGGGATAGGTGTCGCGATAGCGATGCAACAGAGAAAATACCTGGGGATTGAACGCCGAGGAGCTGGCAAAGCCGATGCGTAAAAATCCGCTGATCCCGCGTGCGACGCTGCGGGTGCGTTCGAGCGCGGCATCGGCGAGTTTAAGAATAATCAACGCATCCTCGTACAGCACTTTTCCGGCCTCGGTCAGCTCGACTCCGCGCGTTAATCTTTTTAGTAAAGATGTGCCCACCTCATGTTCAAGTCGCTGTATTTGCTGGCTTAGTGGCGGCTGTGAAATGCCCAACTGCTCCGCTGCGCGGGTAAAATTGGCGGTCTCTGCTACGGCAACAAAGTAACGCAGATGACGGAGTTCCATATTAAAAACGTCTCAAAGTGAACATCTCTTAATATTGGAACTGCGGCGGGAATGGCGTCAACCTTTAGTTAATCTAATCAATGGATTTTCTGGAGCAGCCAATGAAAGAGTTAACTGATTCGACTCCCAACGTGCTTTATCAAACCTCGCTAATGAGCGCCCTGCTCAGCGGAGTGTATGAGGGGGAAACCACCATGGCGCAGCTGCGCGAACACGGTGATTTTGGTATCGGAACCTTCAACAGGCTGGACGGGGAGCTGATCGCCTTCGACGGCAATATTTTTCAGTTACGCGGTGACGGCACGGCCCGCCGCGCCGAGCCAGAACAGCAAACGCCGTTTGCCACCATGACATTTTTTAATCCCACGCATGAATATCGCTTTGACCGACCGCATACCCGTGAAGAGATCCACGCGGTCATCGATCGCGTGATTGCCAGCAACAATGCGTTTTGCGCCCTGCGCATAGACGGTGAGTTTAGCCGCGTTGACACCCGCACCGTGCCCGAGCAGCAGCGCCCGTATCAGTCGATGCTGGAGGCGGTTAAACAGCAGCCCACTTTTCATATCGAAAACGCCTCGGGCGTGCTGATTGGCTTTCTCACCCCGGAATATATGCAGGGCATTAACGTTGCCGGTTATCACGAGCATTTTATCGACCAGGCCCGACAAAGCGGCGGCCACGTGCTGAATTATCAGGTAGAGCGTGGAGCCTTGCGCTTCGGCACGGTAGAAAAATTGGCCATCGATTTCCCACACGATCGGGATTTCTTAAATGCCGACCTGTCTCCTGAAAATTTGCGCGACGCTATTCGTGCGGTAGAAAGTTAATAGCCACGGCTTGATGAGGCGATAAAATGAATAATTCAGAGCATAACAGCGGTGAAAACGAGTGGAAATGCGGTGCTGACCTGGTGGTTGCTCAGCTTGAGGCACAGGGCGTTAAGCAGGTATTCGGCATTCCCGGCGCTAAGATTGACCGGGTATTCGACTCGCTAGTCGATTCAAAAATAAAAACCGTGGTAGTGCGCCACGAGGCCAACGCGGCCTTTATGGCCGGTGCCGTGGGCAGGCTGACCGGAAAAGCGGGCGTCGCGCTGGTCACCTCGGGCCCGGGCTGCTCCAACCTGGTCACCGGCGTGGCCACCGCGAACTCCGAGGGCGATCCGCTGGTGGCGCTGGGCGGTGCCGTTAAACGTGCCGATCACTTAAAACAGGTGCATCAGACGATGGACACGGTCACGCTGTTTAAGCCGGTGACCAAGTATTCCGCCGAGGCAATCTCTTCTTCGGCGCTGGCCGAGGTGGTCGCTAACGGCTTTCGCGCCGCCGAGTTCGGCCGCCCCGGTGCGGCATTTATCAGCCTGCCGATGGACCTTATCAACAAACCGACGCGCGGCACGCTGCTGACCTCCTACTCGCCGACCCTCGGCAGTGCGCCGCACGACGCTATTCTGCAGGTGGCACGCAGGGTCGAAAAGGCCAAAAACCCGGTGCTGCTGCTCGGCCTGATGGCCAGCCAACCGCGCAATGCCGCCGCCATTCGCCGCCTGCTGAAGAAAAGCAATCTGCCGGTCACCAGCACCTATCAGGCGGCGGGCGTTATCGATCAGGATGCCTTCCATCGTTTCGCAGGACGCGTCAGCTTATTCAATAATCAGGCGGGAGATCGCCTGCTGCATAACGCCGATTTGGTCATCACTGTCGGCTACAGCCCGGTGGAATACGAACCCGCGCAGTGGAGCAACGGCAGCGCCGAGCTGGTGCATATTGACGTGACGCCGGCGGAAACCGACAGCCATTACCAACCACGAATTGAATTGGTCGGGGATATTGCTGACACCGTTGACCTGCTTAGCGATCAACTCTCCAACAAATAGTGCTTAGCCCGGCAGCGGTCGACATTCTCGAAGAGCGTCGCCTACAGCGCCAACTGCTGGACCAAAAGGGACGCAGCCTCAATCAGTTTGCCATTCACCCGCTGCGCCTGGTGCGCGCGATGCAGGACATCGTCAACAGTGACGTCACACTCTGTGTCGATATGGGCAGCTTCCATATCTGGATCGCCCGCTACCTTTACAGTTTCCGTGCGCGTCAGGTGCTGATCTCCAACGGCCAGCAGACCATGGGCGTCGCGTTGCCGTGGGCGATCGGCGCGGCGCTGGTCGAGCCGGGGCGTAAGGTGGTCTCGGTTTCGGGCGACGGCGGTTTTATGCAGTCGAGCATGGAGCTGGAAACGGCGAGCGACTGGGCGTTAATCTGCTGCATATCATCTGGGTCGACCAGGCGTATAACATGGTGGCGATTCAGGAGCAGAAAAAATATCAGCGCACCTCAGGGAGTCCAGTTCGGGGCGATCGACTTTAAAGCCTACGCCGAATCCTTGGGTGCCAAAGGCTTTGCCGTCACCTCGGCCGATTCTTTAGAAAGGACGCTGCACGCCGCGATGGACGTTCAGGGACCCGCCGTGGTGGCGATCCCCGTCGATTACAGCGACAACGCGCTGCTGATGAGCCAGCTCAATATGAGTGAAATGTTCTAAGGCCAGCGCCGGGTTTATGGCCCAAAAACTTACAGAGCCTGCGCTCGGATCGCCTCAATCATCGCGTTGGCGGCCGGTGATAGCAGGCTGCCGGCGCGGAAGGTGATGCCAATCGGGCGTTGGGTATCGGCGAGTTCGACTCAAGAGCTGACCAGCTCGCCGTGATCCAGCTCGTGCTGTAACTGCCTGGCGAACACCGCCGCCAGCATATCTGAATCCAGCAACAATCCGCGAACGATGGCTAAATCCCCGCTCTCGACCACCGGATCCGGTGCCGGAATATCGACCTATTTAAAACTGCTTTCCAGCAGTTTTCGTGCAGGCGTTTCCGAACGAGGCAAAACCCAGCGCGCGCCGAGTAAGTCCTCTGGCTGGATAGTTTTGCCGGTCAACGGATGCCCTCGACGCGCCACAATAACCATTTTTCGGTAAAAGCGTCTCGCTAACCATGTCTGCGGCGTAATCGCTGGTTCGCAACGCCCCGACAATAAAATCGACTTCTCCCGATCTAACTCTGAAGCCAGCGTCACAAAGGCACTCTCGTTGGTGATAATTTTGATGCCAGCGTATTGGGTAGTGACATCCAGAATGGCCTGCGGCAAGAGTCTCGCACCGGCTCAAAGGCAATGCGCCGATTTGCACCGTGCCGACCAGCACCCCTTGTCGTGCGGCGATATCAGCAGGAATATGGCGCAATTCGTTCAGCGCACGGCGAATATTTGGCACAATTTCCTGTCCCGCCAGGCTCGGGATCATCCCCTGCGGCGTTCGCTCGAGCAAGGCAGTATCCGCACCGTTTTCCAGCACCTTGAGCGCCGCAGAAACCGCGGCTGGCTCAGCCCCAAAAGCGTAGCGACGGTTTGCATATGTCGGGTTTTGCACAATGAGACAAAAATCTGCAAACGCCGCACGTTGAACAGATAAAGAGGCTCCGTGGGCGCTCGGCTCTGCGCGGTTTTCCCCTGTAATCTGGTTAGCAGTTCGGCGGTTTCATGCAGATCAGCGATAGCGCGGCGCGCCGGGGCAGAATACATTTGCCATAATCAGTCAGTAACATCCCATTGGCGTGGCGCTCAAAAAGCGGCACGGATAAATGTTCTTCCAGATCACGAATCGAACGGGTAATGGCCGACTGGGTACGAAACAACTCATCGGCGGCGCGCGACACGCTACCCTGGTCGACAACCTGACAAAATGCTCTAATTTGCATCAGGTTGCATAACTCGCTCTCGTGCCTCATCCCCTTCTCCTGCTTATGTTTTTTTTGTGACCTTGCACAGCAATATAAATAAAACGCATACCTGCTGCAATCAAATGAATTACCTGTGTCACACGCCGACTGCCAGCATAGAAACACTACCTCGCGATGCGTCAGGTACCCGCAAACAATAAATTGATAAGGAATACGCAAATGAGCAATGCCATCAATAATGCAGCAAACTCCTGCTGCAGCGGCAAAAAGCGCCCTGGTTGTTAGCGCCCACTCGGCTGACTTTGTATGGCGCGCCGGCGGTGCTATCGCTCAGCATACTCAGTTAGGTTATAAGGTGCATATTGTTTGCCTGTCCTTTGGCGAGCGCGAGATCCGCCAAACTGTGGCGCAAAGGCGAGATGACTGAAGCCAAAGTTAAAGCCTCCCGTCGTGAAGAAGCGATGGCCGCCGCAGAAATTCTGGGGCTGCTCAGTTCTTTGATATGGGCGATTACCCGCTGCGCGCCACCAAGGACGATCTGTTCCGTCTGGCCGACGTTTACCGCCGCGTTCAGCCGCATTTCGTGCTGACCCGTTCGCTGAAAGACCCTTACAACTACGATCACCCAATGGCCACTAACCTGGCACAGGAAGCCCGCATCATCGCACAGGCGGAAGGCTACAAGCCGGGCGAGCCGATCGTTGCCGCACCGCCAGTTTACTGTTTCGAACCGCACCAGCCAGAGCAGTGTGACTGGAAGCCTGACGTGCTGCTGGATATCACCGACGTGTGGGACAAAAAATACGCCGCCATTCAGTGCATGGCCGGTCAGGAACACCTGTGGGAATACTACACTCGCGTGGCTCTGCAACGCGGCGTGCAGGCAAAACGCAACGTGGGTATCAACACCAGCAAAAACATCGTTTACGGTGAAGGCTATCAGAGCATCTTCCCACGGGTGACAGGAGAGCTGGCATGAGCGGCAATGAAGGACTGATCCTCGGTAAAAAAGGCGTTGTGGTACAAAATATTCCGCGCGCCGAGCAGCAGCACGTTGCGGCATTAGCGGCATTCGGCGTCGCCACCGTGCACGAAGCGCAGGGTAGAAAAGGCCTGCTGTCCCCGGCTATTCGCCCTATCCAAAAAGACGTAGCGATTTCCGGCAGCGCGGTGACCGTGCTGGTGGCACCGGGCGACAACTGGATGTTCCACGTGGCGGTCGAGCAGTGCAAACCAGGTGATATCCTAGTGGTTGCGCCAACCTCGCCGTGCGGCGACGGCTACTTCGGCGATCTGCTGGCTACCTCACTGAAAGCTCAGGGCGTGATTGGCCTGGTTGCCGACGTTGGCGTGCGCGATACCCGCACGCTGCGTGAGATGGGCTTCGCCGTCTGGTCGCACGCGGTTTATGCGCAGGGTACGGTCAAAGAAACGCTGGGCTCGGTTAATATCCCGGTGATGTGCGCCGGGCAGATTGTCTATCCGGGCGATGCTATCGTGGCCGATGATGACGGTGTGGTCGTGGTGCGTCGGGAAGAAGTGGCACAGGTTGCCGAAGCCAGCCGCCAACGCGAAGCGCTGGAAGAGAGCAAACGCGCGCGCATGGCCGACGGTGAACTGGGTCTGGACATCTATAACATGCGCCCGACCTTAGAGAAAAAAGGCCTGGTGTATTACACCGACGCCGCCGAGCTGGAAAACTCGCTGAAACGTTGAGGAGGCTATATGTTGCAAACCCGTATTCCCTGCATGTTGATGCGCGGCGGCACCTCTAAGGGCGCGTTCTTTCTGGCCGATGATTTGCCTGCCGACCACGAGCTTCGCGATCGCGTGCTGTTGGCGGTGATGGGCTCACCGGATCCCCGGCAGATCGACGGCGTGGGCGGTGCCGATCCGTTGACCAGCAAGGTGGCGATTATTCGCCCTTCGGCTCGTGAAGACGCCGATGTCGATTACCTATTTGCTCAGGTCAATGTCGACAAGGCGGTAGTGGATTACGGGCAAAACTGCGGCAATATTCTCGCCGCCGTCGGCCCGTTCGCCATCGAGCAGGGCTTGATTACTGCGGCGAACGGCCTGACGCCGGTAAGAATATTTATGGAGAACACCGGGCAGATCGCCATTGCTCACGTGCCTACACCGCAGGGTCAGGTGGAATATGAAGGCGGGCTACGCATTGACGGCGTGCCGGGAACCGCGGCAGAAATCATGATTGAGTTCGCCGATATTGCGGGCTCAAGCTGTGGCTCACTGCTGCCCACCGGCCAGGTGATCGACAAGTTTGACGGCATTGAGGTGACCTGCATCGATAACGGCATGCCGGTAGTGCTGCTACGCGCCGCCGACCTCGGCCGCAGCGGATACGAAACTCGCCAGCAGCTTGACGAAGACAGCGAGCTGAAAGCCAAGCTCGAATCTATTCGCCTGCAGGCCGGACCGAAGATGAACCTCGGCGATGTGGCACAGCGAACGGTGCCAAAGATGACGCTGGTTGCCGAAGCGCGCAACGGCGGCTCGGTCTCCAGCCGCACCTTTATTCCTCACCGCTGCCATGCGTCGATTGGCGTGCTGGGCGCGGTCAGCGTCGCCAGCGCCTGCCTGCTGCCGGGCTCGGTGACCGAAGGGCTGGCGAATACGCCCGACGGCGAACGACCGCGGATTAGCGTTGAACACCCCAGCGGCGAATTCAGCGTGGAACTGCACCTCAACACCGCCGCCAAAGGGGCGGAAAGACTGGCCGGATGCGGTCTGTTACGCACCGCTCGCCTGCTATTTGAAGGCCGCGTGGCGATCCCCGGTAGCCTGTGGGACGGTAAGCAGGTGTAGAACAACACGCCTGAACTGCTGGTCGCTCCGCTACCACGCCGCATTCGCAATTCTTGATTAGCACTTAGCACTGCGCTCCCTCTTATTTAGAGGGAGCCATCCTTTCTGAAGACGCCTCGCAACATCAGCTCTCTTATTCGTTATCGTGTTCCGTTTTTGCTATTGCTGCTGCCACCGAATGGCCGATCCGTGATAACCCCTGCAGAAATCATACTAACAGGAGTGACATGGAATAAATGGAGTGGTATCATTTTTTGATACTATCAACTATGCAGAAAAAACATCAGCAAACGCTCACGATGATTTACACCCTGCCCGTTAGTGGCGGCATCAAGTGGCAGGACATAGAGTCATTATTTATCGCCTTAGGTGCAGAGATTAGAGAAAGAGAGGGTTCAAGAGTGGCGGTGCGGCTGCATGATGAAAAGTTTATATTTCACCGGCCTCATCCAAGGCCGACCGTCGATAAGGCCGCAATCAAAGCAATAAGACTCTGGCTATCAAGTTTAGGGATCCAATAATGAAAAACATTTTGAAGGTTGAAAATCATACTGCGGTTATTAGTTACGATCCTGAAATTCGTGCCCGGCCTCGACCACTTCCAGAGGGTAGGTGGTAGCCACCAGGATCTGGCTGAGCAACGGATCGGGGTAGAGGGCGATGGGCGCAACCAGATCGCCGAGCTGATCGGCGGTGAGGGTCTGTTCCGCCGGAGGAGCGACCGGCTCCGGATTCTGGCCCGAAAGAGCCATGCCGCCGCAAAGAGCAAATGAGAACGCGGCTGCCGTCAAACGCGAAGGCTTCTTGAACCATTTCATGGTTCTCCACGACATAACCACCTCCCGTGCGGGTCTGCCGGCCGAACCGGCTGCCCGTTTTGCAGAAATTTGGGTTTCAAGTGTCTGCATTACAGTAATTTACGATTTCTTCCCACCTGGGACTTGAAACGTCGAGCGAAAAGCAGTGTGTAATCGCCGCCCGGAGCAGAGGTTTGACTGTCACCGGGACGTTGGGTGTCCTCTGCCTCGCCGCACAGGATGGTCTTCTCAATCAGCAATACATT
>CAVUKG010000021.1:0-115655 GCA_963742005.1 uncultured Gammaproteobacteria bacterium
AGCGCACGGTGGCCTGCGCCCGTGACCCCTCGCCCTTGGCGCTGATGACGACGCCGCGGCCCCAGTGGTCGTGCACCACCTCGTCCCCGGCGACCAGCCCGAGGTCCTCGGCGCCGGTGCTCCCCCGGGGGGCGGCCCCACCGCCGCGCCGCCGGAGCGGGCGGCGCGGGAGGCGGCGGCCAGGGGGACGGCCGGGGCGAAGGTGGCACCCGGGAGGTGCTCCTCGCCCGAGAGCGAGTCGTAGCCCGAGCCACGCCGGGGCGAGCCGAGACCGACGTCCTCGACCAGGTGCGACGGGCACCTCGGTGACGAAGCGGCTGGGCATGGCCGGCTGGGTGCGGCCCCAGGTCGTGCGCGACCAGGCGTGCGAAATGGCGAGATGCTGGCGGGCCCGGGTGATGCCCACGTAGAAGAGACGGCGCTCCTCCTCCAGCTCGCTCGGCTCGGCCAGGGAGCGGAAGTGGGGGAAGATCCCCTCCTCCAGCCCGACCACGAAGACGGCCGGGTACTCCAGGCCCTTGGCCGTGTGCAGCGTCATCAACGAGACGCGGGTGCCGTCGCTGTCGAGCTCGTCGGAGTCGGCCACGAGGGCCACCGTCTCGAGGAAGCCGAGGACGTCGTCGAAGTCGGCGGCCTGGCTGGCCAGCTCGGCCAGGTTCTCAATCCGCCCGTCGGCCTCGTGGGTGTGCTCGGCCACCAGCTCGGCCAGGTAGCCCGTGCGCTCGGCCACCAGCTGCACGAAGTCGGCCGGGTTGACCGTCTGCACCAGCGGGCGCAGCTCGGCCAGCGTCTTGGAGAGTTGCTCGGCCCCCTTCAGCGCCTTGCCGGTGAGGCCCGCCTCCTCGGCGCGGTCGATGGCCTCGCTGAACGGGACGTGCTCCACCTGGGCCCAGGCCGCCAGGCGGGCCACCGAGGTGTCGCCGATGCCGCGCTTGGGGACGTTGACGATGCGCCGGGCCGACACCTCGTCGTCGGGATTGGCCAGGAGACGGACGAAGGCCAGGATGTCCTTGATCTCCCTGCGGTCGTAGAACTTGGCCCCGCCCACCACCTTGTAGGGGATGCCGCTGAACTTCATGGACGTCTCGAGCGGCAGGCTCTGCGCGTTGGTGCGGTAGAAGACGGCGAAGTCGCCCCACGTGAGGCCGTCCGACGCGTGCATGCGCAGGATCTCGCTGGCCACCCAGTTCGCCTCGTCGCGCTCGTCCTCGGCCCGGTACCGCGTGACCGGCCCGCCGGTGTCGCCGACGGTGAAGAGCTCCTTGGGCTGGCGGCCGACGTTGTTGGCGATGACGGCGTTGGCCGCATCGAGGATGGTCTGGGTCGAGCGGAAGTTCTGCTCCAGCATGATCGTCGTCACGTTGGGGAAGGCCCGCTCGAACTCCAAGATGTTGCGGATGTCGGCGCCGCGCCAGCGGTACACGGACTGGTCGGAGTCGCCCACCACGCAGACGTTGCCGTGCGCCTCGCCCAGCAGCTTGACGATCTCGTTCTGCGCGTGGTTCGTGTCCTGGAACTCGTCGACGAGGATGTGCCGGAAGCGCTCCTGGTACTTGGCCCGCACGTCGTCGTAGGCCTGCAGCAGGTTGGCCGTCACCATGAGCAGGTCGTCGAAGTCGAGCGCGTTGGCCGCCAGCAGCCGGCCCTGGTACTGCGCGTAGACGTCGGCGATGCGCTTGCGGAACGGGTCCGGCCCGCTGCGGGCGTCCTCGCGGAACGTCTCGAAGTCCACCAGCTCGGACTTGGCCTGGCTGATGACCCCCTGCACCGCCCGCGAGGGCAGCCGCTTCTGGTCGAAGCCGAGCTCGGCCGTGATCATCTCGATCAGGCGGCGCGAGTCGGTGTCGTCGTACACGGTGAAGGCCGAGCGGTACCCGAGCCGGTCGGCGTTGGCGCGCAGGATGCGCAGGCAGGCCGAGTGGAAGGTCGAGACCCACATCTTCTCGGCGGGCGGCCCGACCAGGTCGGCCACCCGCGTGCGCATCTCGCCCGCCGCCTTGTTGGTGAAGGTGATGGCCAGGATGCCCCACGGCGGCGCGTCGCCCGTGGCCAGGAGGTGGGCGATGCGGCGGGTCAGCACCCGGGTCTTGCCCGAGCCGGCCCCGGCGATGATCAGGAGCGGGCCGCCCCGGTGCTCCACCGCGGCCCGCTGGGGCAGGGTGAGGTCGTCGACCAGCGCGGCGGGCCGGCCCGAGAAGGCGCCCGGTCGAGGTGGCGCGTGCGCCGGCGCCGCGCGCCGGCCGTCGTCGGCCTCGCCGTCCGCCGTCGCTCGAGCTCGTCGTCGCAGTCGGCGCCTCGGCAGCCGCCGCGGCCTCGGCACCGACTTCCTCGTCGGTCAGGTCGAACAGCCGTGCGTGCTCGCCGCTCCCCGGCGTCACGGTCACTCCCACTCGATGGTCCCGGGCGGCTTCGACGTCACGTCGAGTGCCACCCGGTTCACGCCGTCCACCTCGTTGATGATGCGCGAGGCGATCCGCTCGACCAGGTCGTAGGGCAGGCGGGCCCAGTCCGCCGTCATGGCGTCGTCGCTGGTGACGGCCCGGATGACGACGGGGTAGGCGTACGTGCGCCCGTCGCCCATCACGCCGACGGTGCGGACGGCCGGCAGGACGGCGAAGCTCTGCCACAGCTCCCGGTAGAGACCGGCCCGGCGGATCTCCTCGACGACCACGGCGTCGGCGTTGCGCAGGATCTCGGCCCGCTCGGGCGTGACCTCTCCGATGATGCGCACGCCCAGTCCCGGGCCCGGGAAGGGCTGGCGCCACACGATCTCGTGCGGCAGGCCGAGCTCCTCGCCGACGGCGCGCACCTCGTCCTTGAACAGCAGGCGCAGGGGCTCGACCAGATCGAAGGCCAGGTCCTCGGGCAGGCCGCCGACGTTGTGGTGCGACTTGATGTTGGCCGCGGTGTCGCTGCCCGACTCGATCACGTCGGGGTAGAGCGTGCCCTGCACCAGGAAGCGCGGTCCGTCGCCGGTACCGGTCGCCCCGGCATGCCGCGCCGGCGCGCCGCCGCGCAGCCGCCGCGCCTCCCGGCCCCGAGGTCGCGCGCCACCTCCTCGAAGATGCGGATGAAGAGCTCGCCGATGATCTTGCGCTTGCGCTCCGGGTCGGTCACGCCCGGCCAGCGCGGCGAAATAGCGGTCGGCCGCCTTCACGTGCACGAGGTCCATCTTGAACTGGCGCCGGAAGGTGTCCTCGACCTGGTCGGCCTCGCCCGCGCGCATGAGGCCGGTGTCGACGAAGACACAGGTGAGCTGGTCGCCCACCGCCTTGTGCACCAGCGCCGCCGCCACGGCCGAGTCCACGCCGCCGCTCAGCGCGCACAGGACCCGGTCGCCACCGACCTGGGCCTGCACCGCCGCCACCTGCTGCTCAATGATGGAGACGTGCGTCCAGCCCGGCAGGCAGCCGCACACGTCGATGAGGAAGTGGTCGAAGACCTCGCTGCCCCGGTCGGTGTGCACCACCTCGGGGTGGAACTGCAGCCCGAAGAGCCGGCGCTCGGGATCGTGCATGGCGGCCACCGGCGCGCCCGGCGCTGGTGGCCGTCGCCGCTGAACCCGTCGGGCACGGCGGTGATGGCGTCGCCGTGGCTCATCCACACGCTCGACGTCGCCGGCCAGTCCGGGCAGAGCGGCGAGGCGCCGGTCTGCGTCAGCTCGGTGCGGCCGTACTCGCCCTGGCCGGTGCGCGTCACGGTGCCACCGAGCTGCAGCGCCATCAGCTGCGCGCCGTAGCAGAGCCCGAGGATCGGGATCCCGAGCTCGTACACGCCGGCGTCGATGGACGGGGCGGGTGACTCGTAGACCGACTTGGGCCCGCCGCTGAAGATGATGCCCTTGGGGGCGCGGGCCTTGATCTCCGCCACGCGAGATCGTCGGCGAGACGATCTCCGAATAGACGTGTGCCTCGCGGACCCGGCGGGCGATGAGGCGGGCGTACTGGGCGCCGAAGTCGACGACGAGGATGGTGTCGGTCGTCACCGACGCGTGCTCATCGGCCGCGGCGCACCGGCCTCAGTGGCCCATCCCCACGCCCTGGGACCGCTGGAAGAACTTCCCCTCGGTCTGCAGCGACGGGGCGACCATGACCTCGGCCTTCTGGAACTCCTTGACCGTCTCGTAGCCGCAGGTGGCCATCGCCGTCTTGAGGGCGCCGAACAGGTTCATGCGGCCGTCGTTCTCGTGGGCGGGCCCGTAGAGGATCTCGCGCAGGCTCCCCCGCACCGAGGTGCGCACCCGGGCGCCGCGGGGCAGCGTCGGGTGGAAGGTGGCCATGCCCCAGTGGAAGCCGCGGGCCGGCGCCTCGACGGCCGACGACAGCGGCGAGCCCAGCATGACGGCATCGGCGCCGCAGGCGATGGCCTTGGCGACGTCCCCACCCTTGGACATGCCCCCGTCGGCGATCACGTGCACGTAGACACCGGTCTCGTCGAGGTGGCGCATGCGGGCCCCGGCCACGTCGGCAATGGCGGTAGCCTGCGGGACGCCCAGCCCGAGCACGCCACGGGTGGTGCAGGCGTTGCCCGGCCCCACGCCGACGAGGACGCCCACGGCGCCGGTCCGCATGAGGTGGAGGCCGGCCTGGTACGAGGCGCACCCGCCCACGATCACCGGGATGTCGAACTCGCGGATGAAGCGCTTGAGGTTGAGCGGCTCGGAGGTCTTCGAGACGTGCTCGGCCGAGACCACCGTCCCCTGGATCACCAGGAGGTCGAGTTCGGCGGCCAGGATGGCTTTGGCCAGGGACTCCGTGCGCTGCGGGGTGACCGAGGCGGCGGTCGTGATCCCGGCGTCCTTCATCTGCTTGATGCGGGCCGTCACCAGCTCGGGGATGATCGGCTCCTGGTACATCTGCTGCATGCGGGCCGTGGCCTTGTCGTCGTCGAGCTCGCGGATCTCGTCGAAGAGCGGGGTCGGGTCCTCGTAGCGGGTCCACAGCCCCTCGAGGTTCAGGACGCCCAGGCCACCCAGCTTGCCCAGCTCGATGGCGGTGTAGGGGCTGATGACCCCGTCCATGGCTGCGCCGAGTAGGGGCAACTCGAAGTTGGTAGGCGTCGATCTCCCAGGAGATGTCGACGTCCTCGGGATCCCGCGGTCCGCCTGCTCGGGACGATGGCGATGTCGTCGAACCCGTAGGCCTGACGCCCCGACTTGAAGATGCCGATCTCGATCTCAGCCAATGTGCTCGCCCTCCGGCATTCGTGGGGCCGGTACGGCTCACGAACCACACCGGCATGATTGCGACTCTTTCGAACGCCGGGCCGACACGCCGACGATTCTCCATCCTACTCTGTGGCCACCTCGCTTCAGGCTCGTCGGCGGCCCAATCCCGACCATGCCAGGCTGCCGCCTCGGCATCCACCGGGCTCGTCGCGGCGGCCGGACCGCGGCCGCCGGATGCACCGGCTGACCGGGGAATCTCTGCCGCTGCGCATAGCCTGCCGCGATGGCGATCCTGCATCTCCTGGCGACCCATTCGACGACGTCGCCCGTTTTCTCCGTCGTGCTGATCGGCGCCGTCCTGATTCTTGGCATCCTCCGCTTTCGTTCCCGTCGGGGAGGCGGGGGCGCGGTCCCTTCGGTGGAGGCGGCCCCTTCGGCCGCGGCGGGCCCTTCGGTGGGCGGGGCGGCTCCGGTGGACGGGGCGGCTACGGCGGTGGGGGCGGCTACGGCGGTGGGGGCGGCTACGGCGGTGGGACGACCGGACAGGGAGGGAGCGCCGGAGAATCCAACTCCCCGAGCGACCTGTAGAAGGAGTCCACCCGTCGGGCGGACGGCCTCGGTGGCCTGATCAGGTACTGCGAGAGTGGGATCAGCTGTCGGTAGCTCACCTCTCCCCGGGACTTCGTGGCCACTGCCGAGACTGCCGGCGCCCCACCATCCACGCCCTGCATTCTCGGAGAACATGAGACAAGCTGGGCTCATGACCCATCGTGGCCCCTCCGCCTCCGCCGCCGTGACCCGCGGCATGCGTGCCCAGCTGTCACGTCGGGAGGACGAACTGGCCGGCGGCGCCGCACCGGTCGGCTGGAAGATCGGCTTCAACACACCCGCCATTCAGGAGCATTTCGGATTGACCGAAGCTGTCGTCGGTTACCTCACGGACACACGAGTGTCACCCGATGGAGCGAGGGTGTCGCTGACCGGCTGGAGCACGCCCACGGTCGAGGTGGAGGTCGCCATCCGGGTCGGACCGGACGGATCGCAGCGGTAGAAACGAAGTAGTCAAATGCGCCGACCTTTTTAAAGCCCTGCTCTGCTGACTCGGCGTCGCCGATATCGCACTGTACATAGCTTGCGCCCTGTGGCAGACGCTTTTCTGCGTTGGCGAGTTTCTCAGCCGAGCGGCCAATTAATGTTACCTGAGCGCCTTTAAGCTGTGCCTGACGAGCAATTTCAAAACCAATACCCGTGCTGCCACCAGCGATAACGATATGTTTGTCTTTTAAGTCCATGATTTATTCCTCACTTGTATGATATTGAAGGGTTAATTACTGTATTCATTGCCGAGCTTGAGCGCCGAGGCCGGACGTAAGGCAAAGGCAAGCAGTGCCGCAAGCAGCAGCGGCAACAGGCCGACTACCATGGGCGCGGCGGCCGAAGAGTGGCTGGCGACACCGCCCAGCACCGAGCCTAAGGTGATGCCAACGTTAAAGGCGGCAATATTCATTCCTGACGCCACCTCCGGGCTGGCGACCGGGTTAGCCTGTGCGGTGATAAACACCGTTTTCTGCATAATCGGCACGGCGCCAAAAGAGGCAACTCCCCACAGCGCCATCACTACCGACATTGCCGCGACGGACGAGGAGAGCATAAACGCGCTCAGCAGTGCCAACCCGATACCGACAATAACGGTCAGCGCCGCCGCACGGCTGCCGACGGAATCCACAAAGCGTCCGCCCATCGCATTACCTATCGCCGCCGCCACGCCATAAAGCGCAAACATGCCGGTAATGCCCGACGCGCTGAGATGGGTATTTTCGCCCAACAGCACCGAGATATAGGTGAACCCGGTAAAGGATCCGCCATAGGTCAAGGCGGTAATAATCACCGGATGCAGGATCTTACGGTCGGTTAAGGTCGACCACACTGACACCGCAGGCTGGTGAGCGTCTTGCTGTTTAATCGCCACTTTAGGGGTAAATAACATAATAGCGATCGACGCCAGTACGCTTATGCCACTCAGTGTCAAAAAGACGTCCTGCCAGGCAAAATGCCCCCCCGCCAGGGTGCCCAATGGCACGCCGAGCATCAGCGCCACGGTTAACCCGGCAAAGACGGTAGCAATGGCGCTGCCGCTCTTCTCCTGGCTCACCGCCGAGGCAGCGGTTGAGGCCGCCAGGGCAATCACCACGCCGTGCATCAAACCGGCGACGAAGCGGGTAAGCAGCAGGATGCTAAGATTTGAAGTGAGCGCGGTACCCAAGTTACCGACGGCAAATACCAGCATACAAATAGCCAGAACGGTTTTACGCGGTGACTTAGCCAACAGCGCGCTGAGGGTTGGTGCGCCAATGCTGACGCCAAGGGCATAAACGCCAATCATCATGCCGACAGAACTGACATTTAAATGGGTGCCTGCGGCAATAGCCGGTACCAGGCTAACGGCGACAAACTCCGCCAAACCCAGGGCGAAGGTACATAAACTTAGTGCAAATAAGGCAAACGACATAACATGCTCCCGTGTTGAGAGAGACATCATAAATACTTGTTGAATAAATGATAATTGGGTTAAATGACAAATCACTTTTGCAGTATTGCAACAATGGGGCGGCGATGAGTTCACTTAGGGGTATGCTAGAATTTGTGGCGGTAGTGGAATGCGGCACCTTCACCGCCGCGGCTAAACAGCTCGATGTTTCCGTCTCGCACATTAGCCGACAGATTGCCGATTTGGAAAGTCGCCTGACCAGCCAGCTGTTCGTGCGCACTACGCGGCAGATGCAGCTCACCGAGTCAGGCAAACGGCTATTCGATCACTGTGATCCGCTGATGCAGGAGCTGATGCGTGCGCAGGAAACGTTACTTGCCGAACACGATGCATTAGAGGGCGCGCTGAGGGTCAGCCTGGCGGGTAAGCTGGCAGAGGAGCAGCTCGTCCCGCTGCTGAGCCGTTTTTGCCGCGATAATCCGCAGATCCAGCTCGAGGTGGATGTTTCCTCCAGGAACGTCGACCTGATTGCCGAAGGTTATCATTTAGCCATTCGCATGGGACCGCTGGAGAGCACCAACTCGCTGATATCCAAACGGCTAATTTCCGTGCCGATGGTGCTGCTGGCCAGCCCGTCTTTGGTCAAGCAGGTCGGCACGTTAGATTCACCGGCGGATTTACCCGCGCACCTTTGCCTGCCTTTGGCCCATCGTCCGTGGAACTTTATTCGTGATAAAAAGCAGATCCAGGTGTTGCCACGCGGGAGATTCACCACCAACAGCGGTGCGGCGGCGGTGCAGGCGGCCATTGACGGTATTGGCATAATCAACGTGCTGGCCAATTATGCCAAAGAGGTGGTTGAAAGCGGCCAGCTGGTCCGGCTGCTGCCAGAGTGGCAATCGGCAGAAAAGACTCATTTCTACATTGTCTATCCCGCCGGTCGTCACATGCTGGTAAGGGTCAGGCGACTGATCGACTTTTTACAGCACAGCGTCGAACATCAGCTCAATTTTTCTTTGTGATTAGCCGTGAGACCTTTTATCCACCGGGCTCATCGCTAACAGAATAATAAGCGCCAGCGCCAGCAGCGTGCAGGCGAAAATACAAACCGCGGTCCAGCCATAGTGCGCCCAAATATACGAGCCTATCGCCGCGCCAATCGCGCCACCGAAGAAGGTGGCCACCATATAAACGGTGTTGAGGCGGGCGCGATATTCTGCCGGTAGTTTAAAAATACGCGCCTGGTTAGATATTTGACCGCTTTGTAAACCGAAGTCCAGCAGGTTTACCCCCACTACCAGTGCGGCAATCACGTAAGCCTGCGGTAAGGCAAACAGCAGGAAGGCGGCAAACACGGCCACGATCGAAATAATATTAATCCGTTTAACGCCGTAGCGATCGCTCAGCTTGCCCATCCGCGGTGCCAACAGTGCGCCCGGCGCGCCCCACAGCCCGAACAGGCCAATAGCCGCCAGCCCCATATGAAACTTGTCGGACGATAAGTAGTAGGCCAGCGTAGCCCAGAAGGCAGAGAACGCGCCAAAGACCAAAAAGCCCAGCAGAGCCGATAATACCAGCGCCGGGAATTTTACCAGCATGCCGGGCATCGAGCTTATCAGACCAACGTAGCGTTTCCAGGTCAGGCCCTTATTTTCAACCTCTGGCAGCATGCGAGTAAAGACTATCAGCAACAGGGCATTCAACACTGCCGCAAAGATATAGGACGCTCGCCAGGTGTGGGCAAGGTCGGCCAAAAATCCCGACAGCGTTCTGGATAATAAAATCCCCATAATCAGACCGGTTTGTACCGTCCCTATCACCACCCCGGTTTTGCCCTCTTCTGCCAGAGAAACCGCCAGCGGGATAAGCACCTGTGGGATCACCGTAAACATGGTGAGCAGCAGGCTGGCCGCCACCAGCCACTGCAGCGAAGGCGCGAAGGCGCAGGCCATTAGCGCAACGGTGGTGCAAATCAGTAAAATAGTGCTCAGCTTGCGGCCCGACAGGCTGTCGGCACAGGGCACTAAGAACAGAATACCGATGGCATAACCGACCTGCGCCATCGTTGTCACCAGGCTGGCGGTTTCGGCGGAGGCATGAAAGCTCAGGGCAATTTCGTTTAATATCGGCTGACTAAGATAAACGTTTGCGACGGTTATCCCACAGGCGATGGCAATAAGAATAAGCAGGCCTTTGGAGATCCCGGGGTGACTTTTTTCTGATTGTGCAATCACAGGTGATGCCTCTGGTTTACGTTATCGGCCTAACCCAGGGTTGGGAATAGCCATTAGGTGTCCAATCGTGGTTAAATGGGGAAACGATCCATTGATATGGACTGTACTGTACAGTCCATATTTGAAATTGTAATCCCCTTTTTAATAAAAATATTTTTACCACCTGATTTTCATAGGAATTAATTTAATGGTGACGCCACAATCGTCTCGCAACGAAATCCTCAAAGCCGCGAGAGACGCCTTCCTTGAGTATGGCTATCAGGGAACCAGCATGGGCATGGTTGCGCAAAAATCCGGACTGGCCCGCAGCACGGTCTACAACCAGTTCGTGAGTAAGGAAGCGCTGTTCCAGGCGACGGTCGAGTTTGTATGGACCGACTTTGCGGCGATTAGCATTACTCAGGACCCGCAGGCGCTGGACAACGTTGAGCTTGGGCTCACCCTGCTCGGGCGTTCGGTAACCGAATTTTGGGCACCGGAGACAGCGGTGGCGTTTATGCGCATGGTGATCAGTGAAGGTCCGCGTTTTCCCGGCCTTGCAGAGAGCTTCTTTGAGGCAGGTAAGGCCCCCGCACTACACGCCGTGGCGCACTATCTTGAACAGATGTCTGCTAAGGGTCTGCGTAAAATAGCCAATCCGCAACGCGCCGCGCGACAATTTTTAGGTTTGATCAATGAACCCCTGCTGTGGGCTCGGGTTATCGGCGTCGAAGACGTGCCGCCACAAAAAGAGCGATTTGAAGTAGTCGATGAAGCGGTTCAGTGCTTCCTTAGTCACTATCGAGAAAAATAGTCAGCTAATCCATAACGTTATAAATGACAATTAATAACGACAATTATTCTCATTGCGCGTAAAAACATAGGATGATAGGATTTATATAATTTGTTACTCAGTACGCCGAGGTCCTCATGGCAATCGCTAACTACATCAAGCTAGATAAAGCTAAAACAACCTTTAACGAAAGAAAACTGGTCGAGTTTTTTGAGAACAACAAGGGTAAACATTTCACCGCTCGCGAGCTTTTTCAGGAAATTTCCAAGAGCGATTATTCGGTGTCATCGCCTTCAATCTACCGCCTGCTCAAGGTGCTCGAAACCAAGAAGCAAATTCAGCGTCTTGCCACCCACGACGGTGCCAGCGTGTATGAAATGACCGACGGCAAAAGGCACGATCACCTTATCTGTTCACGCTGCTCTAAAACTGTCCCATTATATGAAAAAAGAATCGATAGTTTTTTAGACAGTATTGCTGAAGAAAACAACACCAAGATTGAAAACAGAAACCTGGTGATTTATGTCAGCTGCCTGGGTAAAAATTGTTCGATAGATAAAAGTCTGTAATACCCCAAGACAGAAAATATTCATGGTTAACGCCACCGACCCTTAATGGGACGTGGCGTTTTTATTGGCAGACCTTTGGCATTAAATAATGCCCAGCAGCTCAATATCCTCCTGAGACAGTGAAAACTCGGTCACGCAGAGATTCTCCTGCAGGCGCTCAAAGCTGCTGGCTTTTGGGATAGCCACTAATCCCTGCTGAATTAACCAGCGCAGGGCGATTTGAGCCGGGGTTTTATTATATTTATCCGCCATGTCACGAAGAATTTTTACTTCGGAAACGGCACCATTCCTAAGAGGGGAATAGGCGGTGATCGCCAGATTATGCAGGCGCGCAAAGTTTATTACGTCTCTGGGCACGCTGCCGTGGTGGCATCTGACCTGATTACAGACGATACCGCTGTCGAGGTAGTCCAGCGCCTCCTCCATTTGGCCCACGGAAAAATTACTCACCCCACCCGCGCGCACTTTGCCGCTATCAATTAACTTAGCGAGTTGGCCCAGGGTTTCTTTTACCGGAACGAGATCGTTAGGCCAGTGTAGCAGCAAGAGATCGACGTAATCGGTATCCAGCTTACGTAAGGATATGTCGAATGCCTTGATGAAGTCTTTAGGCTGGAAATTATGAGGCCAGACTTTGGTGGTAATAAACAGCTGGTCGCGATCGATGCCCGAGACTTTTATCGCTTTGCCGACTTCTAATTCGTTGCCATACATCTCCGCGGTATCAATATGACGGTAACCCAGATCGATGGCAGTGCTGACCGTGCTGATGCATTTTCTGCCGTTCATCCTCCAGGTCCCCAATCCCAGAGTGGGCATAAAGGCACCGGTTTTAAGTTTTATTCTGGTCATTCTAGCCTCGCTTCTTTGTTTACCAAAAAATAAGGTTTACCTGAAAAATAGGTTTACCTGAAAATCATAGTATTGAACTGTAACAGGACTGTACTGTACAGTCCGATAGAATTGTTATACTTTACTAACGGTCCCAACCTTTCACCATGGAGTACGTTTAATGACCAGTAAATTTGAAAATGGCTCGGCTCGTTTACAAAGCGGCGCAAAAAAATTCGAAGAAGTCACCGGCGGATCGGCTGCCGCTTTCGTTGAAAGTTTCAACGATGTAGCACCGGATTTTGGTCCCTACGTTTTAGAGTGGGAGTTTGGCGATCTCTACAACCGCCCGGGCCTGGATTTACGCACTCGTGAAATTGTCATCATTGCCTCATGCGCGACCTTGGGCAGCGTGGGTTTTGGTCCCCTTAAGATGCACATCGCCTGTGCGCTGAAAGCGGGCGTAACGCGTCAGGAAATCGTCGAAATTCTGATGCAGCTTTCATTCAGTGCTGGCCTGCCTACCGCCATTGGTGCCCTGGGCGTTGCCCGCGAGGCTTTCAAAGAAATCGACGCCGCGTAACCCTTTCCCCGCATCTTGATGCCAGAGCGCACCCTCTGGCACTTTGCCAGCCCGCTTCTAGACGTTCGCTAAAATTATGCCACCCAAGGTAAACACTGAACGGCTGATTGTCAATTTAAACATAGGATGATAGGATAAATAATCTGAATTTATCTTACCAAGGTCGCAGACCCTGTAAGCACTTGCTATGATGTTTGAGGCCTATATGTTTGAACTTACCCAGTCACCTCGTCGCAAACCTAGCAGCGAAAAATGGGTCTTGGATGTTTTTAAAAATAATCCCGGACAACATCTTGCCGCCAGCGATATTCATCGGCTGTTGAAAAAACAAAAAAGGATCCTTTCTGAAGCCACCATTTATCGGGCTATCAGTAAGCTAGAGGTGATGAAAACCATTTACTGCCGTCCTTCTACTTCAAGAGAACGGCTGTTCGAATATGTCAGTCAGGAAGCCAAAAATCACATCTTTTGCATTGGCTGTACCCGCTCGTTCCCACTGGACGGCGCTAAGGTTGCCCATCTGCTGCCCGCGCTGGTGCCCAATGCGCAAATTCTCGCGGCGGGCCACGAGCTGGTAATTTATGTCAGCTGCCACGGCGCAGACTGCCCGGCTAATAAAAAGAGCCGCGGCTAATGATTGTTGGCACAAAGTTGGGATGATAGGATCAGCATAATTACCCTTAAGGAACTCCTATTGTGGCCTCTTCCCTTTCCATTGTTCGTCAGCCTTTAGTCGATATTGTCATAGACAGACTGCGGGGTCTCATCACGGATAAAACCTGGCGGGTCGGCGAAAAAATCCCTAACGAAGCCGAACTGTCGCAGCTGTTCGAGGTGGGCCGTAACACCGTACGTGAAGCGATTCGCGTACTGTCGCATTCGGGCATGCTGGAAGTGTTGCAGGGTGACGGGACTTACGTGCGCAGCGAAATCGATCCCTCTGAGGTCATGCGACAGATAAGCACCTCGGGGTTGAGAGAACACTTCGAACTGCAATTTATGCTCGAGTCGCAGGCGGCAAGCTACGCGGCAACCCGCAGCACCGCCGCCGACCTGCGTAAGATTCAAAAGGCATTGAAAAATCGTGGCGAATTTGATGAGTCCTCAACCATAGAGGAATTTGTTGCCAGAGATATGCGATTTCATAACGCTATCGTTGAGGCAACGCACAATGAGGCGATGCAGGCGCTGTATCGCTATTTTAGCCAGTCGGTACAGCAAAATTTGCATCACGCGCTGTCGTTTAAAGATCTTCCCGAACCCGATCTAGCGGCCCACCAAAGACTTTATGATGCGATTGCGGCACGTAATCCCGATCAGGCTCAGAGCGCGGTTAAGAGTATGCTGCAACCGATGATCGATACGCTCGCCGAGTTTCAGGCAGCGGGCGGTAAGTGATCCTGGCCTGCACCGCCCGGCGATCGCCGTTTTACACCCTTGGGGAGTTGGGCGAGCTCTACTGATTAAAAATGTGGGTCGTTAACATCACAATGAGTGGCGCCCACATTCTTTTCACCGCGTTCTCAGCAGATTCGGCATCCTGCGCCTCAATGGCAAAAAACACTTCCTGATGGGCATAAAGATCCGGTTCCGGGAGATCAATCAGGGAGAGTGCCGTACCGGTATGCTGCCTGACCGAAATACTGAAATAGCGGTATAAAGCATTCATCGCATTATTGTTAGATGCCCGCACGATAGCCTCATGGAACAGCATATCTTTGTCGAGAAAACGTTCCAACGGCATCGACGGATCGTATTCACCGCGCATCAGCAAAGCGGCCTTTATGCGGCGCAAATCCTCGTCAGTGCGGCGGGTCGCGGCATACTTGGCGGCCTCAGATTCAATCATGCAGCGCAGTTCGAAATGTTCACGCAGCCCGCCCTTGTCGATTTCTCGCATCACTTCTGAGGGGTCGATAATGCTGCGGACATAGGTTCCATCGCCCTGCCTCACCTCTAACATACCGGAATGCGACAGTACGCGAATAGCCTCACGGATGGTGTTACGACCTACGTTGAAAAGCTCGGTTAGCTCCGCCTCGCTTGGCACTTTCTCGCCTATTGGCCAGGTTCGGTCCGCGACTAAATGACGAATAGTTTCAATAACCGTGGTGACTAAAGGCTGGCGTGTCACCGCTGTTGATGGTTTACCCATAATGTATGCCTGCTGCAAACTCAAAAAAAAGCCACATCAACCGAAGCTGATGTGGCGAGAAGGATTGAGAGTGCCCCTGACAGCAACCCCCAACTTACCCTCTATTTGAACCAAATAGATTGCCTAAATAATCTTACTTTTGACGTTAGAACGATACTTCTGGGTAGTGCCAGTTAACAACTCTGCCCACGAAAGTTATCCTATCATCCTATGTTTAAGGGCGCAATAATATTTTCAATTTAGATCGTGACCGGGTCTGGGATAGGGGTGAATGTTATCGGGTCTTGGATTGATATCTCATTGTTCCCTATGTATTACCAGCCAATAGGTTTCTGATTTGAAATCCGGTTTTGTTCTGTTCAAATCCGGCGCTGAGATAAAAATTATGCACCGACCTTTGCTGCGAGCCGGTAAGCAGCATGACTTTATAGCAGTGCTCACGCCATGCCGCCTCGATCGCCGTGTGCAGTAAGGTTTTACCGTATCCTTGATTACGATGATTGGCATCCGTCACCACGTTTTCAATTAGCGCATAGGGCGCACCGCCGCGAGTGAGATTAGGAATGACCACCAGCGTGCAGGTAGCAACCAACTCTTTGCCCACATAGCCGACGAAGATATCGCTGCCAGGAAAAGTTCTGAGCCGTTCCAGGCGGCTTTTGGCCACCTCGAGATCGGTGTCGATATCCTGTGGGTTGAGATGTCGGTAGAGGGCTAAAAGCTGAGCTAAATCCGGATAATCAATACGGCGAACGTCCATCTACCGGCCCTCTTTATATTTGTATAAATGCAATATACTTGAATTTAAATTCACAGCCCGCAAAAAGAAAGCGCTATCTACCTTGCATTAGAATTATGAATGCGGATCTGCGAAACACATTTAGACATATAATGGCTCAGACTAAGATTATTTTCTCGAAAAATTAAATATAAGAAAATATTATTACAACCCTCAACTATTACTCACGAAAACATATTGATCGATATTTAATCAATCACTCTAATTAATTTCTTAATTGAAAGCGAATAATTATTTTTCACGCCCCCAGCTTTGACATTTTGTGCTTTTCCGCTAAAGACTGTTATTAAAATGATCAGTTCTGTATTAAATTGCTGCCTGCTTTTGAAAAGTCCATGAACTAAGTCAAATTATAAACATTTATTTATAAAAAACATTCGCTAAGCTGGGCTTAAAACCTCAACTTAATTGGGCGTTTTTACAGCAATTTTTATTGGATCGCCTTTCAAATGCCAGCATGACGTCGACTCGATATATTGCTAGCGATAATTATGATTATTGCTTTTTTAAGAATGCTTTCCTCCTCGGCAGCCAAGCGACATTCGGTATGCAACGTTAGATTATTAATTACTGGATTATCGAGCTACGCCGCCCGACAAGCGTATTTGGGGAAGAAAAGTTCGGATAAATAAAACGCCAGGATGCGCGATTATTTTCGGATATCATTTTATCTGGCATGAAAAAAGGATAAATCGTGTCAATTTTTATTAATCACAGCTAGGATTTTAAAATGAAACTTAAGACAGTTGCCCTCGCCATTGTGGCTTCTTTTGGCCTGATTGCTGCGAGTGCTAACGCGACCGACAGCAGCACAACGACGACCACAACCGTTAACGGCGGAACCGTCCATTTCACCGGTCAGTTCGTTAACGCCGCCTGCGCAGTGAGCACCGATACTGCCGACCAAACTATCAATCTCGGCCAGTACCGAACCGCATCGATTACCGCTGCGGGACAAACGACCACCAATATTCCTTTTAACATCAAACTGGTTGACTGCGATACCAGCGTAGCGACGACGGCCAGTATCGCGTTTACCGGAACTCCTGACGAAGATAACTCGACGCTGTTTGCCGTCAACTCCGGTGGAACCAATTCTACTTCGGCATCGGGCGTAGGGATCCAACTGCTGGACAGCGCCGCCAATGACCTGCCGCCGGACGGCACCACCTACTCGGTAGGCACCACCTTACTCAGCGGCGACAACACTATCCCGTTCACCGCACGCTACAAATCAACCTCGGCAACCGTTACCGCCGGCCAGGCCGATGCCGACGCGACGTTCGTGATTCAGTACCAGTAATCTCTAACATTAAAATTAATCAGGGACTGATGTGGCCTTAGGGAAGAGGCCGATGACCCACCTGACCCGTTTTACACCAGTGATTGAGAATTCCAATGCAAAACAGACTTATTACGGCGTTTTTACTGACCGTCGGACTGCTATTATCGCCAGTACAGTCATTTGCCGCCGGCGGCATTGCCTTAGGCGCAACCCGCGTCATCTATCCTCAGGGTGCCAGCCAGACCTCACTGCCGATTGCCAACAGCAGTCCGACGCAGCGCTTCCTGATTAACTCGTGGATTGAAGATGCCAACGGTAAAAAAGATCAGACCTTTGTGGTCACGCCGCCGCTGTTTGTCTCTGAGGCAAAGACTGAAAACACCCTGCGCATTATTTATGCCGGTGCGCCACTGCCCAAAGATCGTGAGTCGCTGTTCTATCTCAATGTAAAAGCGATCCCATCATTGGACAAAAATGCAACCGCCGGAAAAAACATCCTCCAGCTGGCTATCCTGTCACGCATCAAGCTCTTCGTTCGCCCGGACAATCTGGCGCTTGAGCCAACGGATGCGCCAAAAAAATTGACCTTTAGCCACGCGGGTAACCGGGTCAAGATAACCAACCCTACGCCCTACTACATTACGCTGGTCAACATTCGCTCCGTGGGGCACCCCGCACAGAATATGATGGTTGCCCCGCTGGCGACGGCCAGTCTGGATGCCGACGGTAGTCAGATTACTTTTCAATCCATCAACGATTACGGCGCACTGACTCCCTTACAAATCCGCCCAATTCACTAGCGGCAGTCAAACCGGGACGCTATGCGCATCTTAGTAAAGTCGAAACCCTGCGCGATAAGTAAAAGCCAACAGGCGGTTATTTTCGCGCTAGGACAGGCTGCCTGCACCTTGCTCGCCACGCGATCGGCCTGTGCGGATAGCTATTTTAATCCGGCTTTCCTGTCACCCGATACCGCCGCCGTTGCCGACCTGTCGCGTTTTGAACAGGGAAAGCAGCAACCGGGGATTTATCAGGTCGATATTGCGGTTAATAATCAGTTTTTCGCCAGCAAAAACATACGTTTCGTGGCTGCTGGTAATGACGACTCCGCAAGCAACGCTGGAGGCCTGGCGCCCTGCCTTGATGCAGATTGGCTGAATGCGCTTGGCGTTAATACCGCGGCAATCCCCGGGCTGGATAAATTCAGCCCCAAACAGTGTTTACCGGTGCAAAAGTTAATTCCGGCTAGCCAGATTGATTATAATTTTGCCGATCAAAAACTTAGGCTGAGCATTCCTCAGGCTTGGTTGAATCACAGCGCACGGGGATATATCTCGCCCTCCCAGTGGGATAACGGCGTGTCGGCGCTGTTGCTAAATTACAGTTTATCCGCCGATAAGGGCACTACCGGGCAAAGCAACTTCCTCTCACTGGAGACTGGTGTCAACCTCGGCGCATGGCGTCTGCGTAACAACAGTTCGTGGACCTATGACAGCTACCGGGAATACACCAGCAACAAATGGTCCAATGTCGACACCTACCTCGAACGGGCCGTTATTGGGCTTAAAAGCGAGCTGGTAGTGGGAGAAAGTAATACCGGCAACGATATTTTTGACAGCGTCGGCTTTAGCGGTGTGCGCTTATACAGCGATGACGCCATGTATCCCGATAGCCTGCAGGGCTTTGCTCCCACGGTATGCGGCATTGCCAACGGTCGTTCAAAGGTGGTTATCCGCCAAAACGGCTATGTTATTTATCAAACCTATGTCTCAGCCGGCCCTTTCACCCTGAACGACCTGAGCCCGACCTCGTCGAGCGGTGACTTAAGCGTCTCGGTACAGGGAAGCAACGGCACCTCGCAGACTTTTGTGGTGCCTTATTCAACCCTACCCTTATTACAGCGCAGCGGTCGCATTAAGTATGACCTGGTGGCGGGTAGGTTTCGCAGCGGCAGTGACGATCAGGACGCGCCTTTTTTTGCTCAAGGCTCGGTCATTGTCGGCCTGGGACAGGGAGTTACGCTCTATGGCGGCTCGCAGCTGGCCTCCAGGTATCAGGCTGTTACCGGTGGCATCGGCAAAAATATGGGTGATTTTGGCGCGATTTCACTCGATGTCACGCAGGCTAATAGTACGCTGTCCGACGGCAATCGTTACCGAGGCCAGGCGGCGCATATTAGCTATGCCAAATCGCACGTTCAGTCTGGAACGACCTTGCAGTTGTCGGGCTACCGCTATTCCCATCAGGGCTTCTATACCCTTGCCGATGTCGCCTATAAAAACGCCGAGGGCTATGAATATGGAATGGAGGATGACGGCTATGGCAATGACACTTATACCACTACCTCCTATCATAATCTGGGTTATGCCAAGAAAGACCGCTTGCAGATTAATATTAATCAAAGTCTGGGCAGATTCGGGTCGATGTATGCCTCGATTAGCGAACAACGTTACTGGGGCGTAAGCCAGCAAAATAAGACCTACCAGCTTGGCTATTCCAACTCATGGCACAGTATCAACTATACCCTCAGTGGGTCCTCTACCGAGTCGGTAGGACTATCCACCACCGACCACGTTGCCGCTATTAATATTTCGATTCCGATGAGCGCCCTACTGGATCACCCTTATTCCAGCAGCACAGGCGTCGCAGACAGAATGTATATCACCAGCAATGCGTCACGCAATTCAGATGGAACCGACTCCTGGCAGTCTGGGGTAAGCGGAACGCTGCTTCGTGATAGCAATCTCAGCTATAGCCTGATGCAGGGCCATAGCTCGACTAACGGCGGATCGGGCAATGCTAACGCCCAGTTGCAGGGCGCTTACGGCACCGGAGCGCTGGGTTATAGCTACGCGCAGGGCACGCATGATTATACTTTGCAGCTTTCAGGCGGCGTGGTTGCGCACCGCAACGGTATCACGCTCAGTCAGCCGCTGGGCGAAACCAATATTCTGGTGAAAGCCCCCGGCGCGGTTGGCGTTAGTATCGAAAATAAAACCGGCGTGGCGACCGACTATCGCGGTTATACCGTTATTCCCTATGCCGATGTTTACCGTCTTAATCGGGTCGCCCTGGATACCAATACCATGAATTCGCAGACCGATATTACTGACAATGTGAAGAATATCGTGCCAACCCGTGGCGCATTAGTGCTCTCTAGTTTTAATACCCATATTGGGGTGCGCGCGTTGATCACCCTGACGCATAATAATCGTCCTATTCCGTTCGGCGCCTCGGTTCAAGCGCGCGCCTCTGCGGCTACCAGTATTGTCGGAGACGACGGACTCACCTATTTGAGCGGCCTGCCTAAGAGCGGCGTGCTGCAGGTTAAATGGGGCGTTGCGGCAGATGAACAGTGTAAAGCGGCCTACCGCATCGTCGATAGCGATCAACGACTCGCGATCTATAATCTTGCGGAAAATTGCCGTTAACCGGCTCAGAATTAATGAGAGAGATAATGACTGTTTTATTACGTAATATTATTTACGCCATCTTTGCCCTATTTTCATATAGCGCCTTGGCCATGCACTGTACTTCTCAGATAGGCACCTATAACTACAATTACACTACCTCATTTACCTCTAATCAGAACTCGATAAATTATAGCACGCCCTGGCAGTCTCAATCTTCCGGGGGAAAATACCGCTTGGCGGGCGGTTGCACCAACCAGACGACCTATTTTTCGGGCATTCCCGCGGGATTGATGACCCCGGCGGCAAGCGACGGCGATGGCACCCGCTGGTATAACCTTGCCGATAATAATTACCTGCAAGTTGCCTCGCAGATTGCTATCTACAACCGTTTTAGCGGTTCAGAACCGTTTTATAATGTGCCTTTTATCGATGTTGCGGACAACTGTGGTCCGTACTGTAACGCGTTCTCAACGCCCTCTTCGGGTTCGCGAGTTAATATTAAGTTAAGGATCAAGAAAAGGTTTGTCGGCGCTGGTTTTATCGTCAACGAACCGATTGCTTTCTTATATGCCAATCAGGGCGGACCAGGATTAGGCTGGGGGCAGCCGCTGGTACAAATTAATTTAAACGCCACCATGACCGTACCTCAAAGCTGTACCATTAATGCGGGCAGCGTGGTGGAATTCGATTTTGGTGATATTAGCGCCCAGTCCTTTTTACAGGCCGGTGCCGGGCAGAAGCCTGCGGGCGTTAATATTCTGGAGAAATCGGTTGGCATTGCCTGCAATGATATATCGGCCCAGTCGACCATGACGCTGCGTTTGGAGGCGGGAAATGTCAGCAGTAATGCCGTGGTGTCCGATAATTCAGACGTCGGTTTTGTGGTTGCTAACGCCTCTGGCGCACCGCTGACGCCTAATAACAGCGGCAGCGTTATTCCGTTTAGGCTGGATGACAATAGCCAGGCCAATGTCTTACTTGAATCCTGGCCCGTCAGCGTCACTGGCCATCAGCCTGCCGCCGGGCCGGTAACGGCAATCGGCTATTTGCGGGTTGATTTCCAGTGAAGCTTACTTCCAGCGAACATAGTTTGATGAACAGGATGTCAATCTTAGGAGCGTGCCTCGGCCTGATCTTTTTTTCAGCCCGGGCAGTCTGGCGACAAGTATAGGCGCGAGCAATATCAGGTTCACTGCTAATATTGTTAACTGGAGCTGCAGCATTAACACCGTTAGCCAAAATATTAGCGTTAATCTTGGCACATGGGATACCCGAACGTTTAGACATTCTGGCACCACCACCACCCCAGCCTATTTCTCAATCTCGCTGAATAATTGCAATAATAATTCGCTGACCACTACCTTTAGCGGCAATGCTGATAGCAATGACAGCAATGATCTGGCTCTCGACTCCGCCTCGACGGCAACCGGTGTGGCAATACAGTTGATGAATGCCGACAAGACCGCGCTTGCGTTGAATAAACCATCAACCGCGGTGAGCATTAATGAGTCCGGAAACGTGACGCTTGGCTTTTATGCTGCTTACGTGAGCAGCGCAAAAAAAATTCTGCCCGGCAGCGCTAACGCCGAGGCAACCTTCACCGTAAATTACGACTAACCTGCTGAATTAAATCACAAAAAAACACAAAAAAAGCCAAAAAATCCATAAAACCCTTGCTCTATTTAGTTAAGTAAAACAGTTAGATACATAAATTAATCAGCGGGCTCGAGAGGAAATTTCAGAACAGGTGGGGTGATCTTCGACATTTAATCCTGACCTAGGCCATTTTTATAGAATATTTCATAAAACATTAACAAAAATGAAGTGATTAAGAAAGATCGTAGTTTTATATTAAAAAATCATAAGTAAATGAAATAAAATTAAGCCAAAAAAAGTGCGGCCTCACTCGCTGGTAAAAAATTAAAAAAATTTTACTTGATTTAAATCAATGTTTTTTATAGTTTTTAGTGATTGAACTTACACAACCTTACAAGTGAATCTCCTTGGTAACACAATTGAGTATGTGAAAAAAAACTCCATATCAACTAGTATTGGTTTAACAGAGCTTAAGTAACCTAGGGGTGAGTAGTGAGAAATTTAGCGCATTTCTAATCGTTTAATGTTTACTGCTGCAGAATGCAGACGTGATTATGCTTAAAAATTAAACGACTAGGATAATGAGTAAGCTAAATTGGATACCCACGCTGCGCTGATTAAGTCCGGCAGACTGGCCCAGAGGTTTCAGAACGGATTGAGAAAGTACTCCCTGTGGATGAGCTCTTTAGCGACCCTGGCGGGCTTTATTTATTATCCCAAAATCCATCAATACTTTGGTTGAATATTGCTTAACGATAATTAGTCTTTAAACAGAACGTCGTCACTGTCTTCTCCAGAGTTCTGGAAAAAGCCGACACGGATTAGTTACTTTCCAGACTCGATAATGTCTCGTACAAGTATAGAGCTGAAATGAGTCGAAAAAAGCCTTAATTAATAATCTTATTATTACTTAAGGTTACTGTTACTTTAAGTCACCACAATTAAGGAGTACGCATGGACATTATCCAAGACTATAATGTTACGTTGAGAATGTGGGAGCCGGAAGACGTTGAAGGCTATTTGGCGATGGCGTCGAACCAGGAAGTGATGAAGTTTATCTCATCCGGTGAATCGCGCCCAAGGGAGGTTGTCGAACAAGAAATCGCTCGTTTTCGAGCCTCTCAGGAACAGTACGGATTTTCCCGCTGGGCCGCCACTTTTGGCGACAAGAAACAATTCATCGGCTTCGCCGGATTCGAAAAAAAAGAGCACGGTATCAATTTCGGCATGCGTTATGACGAACCCTGGTGGGGCACACCGTGGCCGTTCATCGCGGGCCACCTCGCCCTGACCCACGCCTTTGACGTCCTGAAATTAGATCAGGTTTATACGCTGACTAATATTAAAAATGTTAAAGCCATCAATATGAATATGAAATATCTCCGCCTTGAGCATTTGACGGATGGTGTTTTCGACTCTGAATTTGGTCCTCACCAACGCATTATCTTTACCAATGAACGCTTCCAGGAAGTTCGTGAAGTCAATGAAGGTAAAATCATCAAATTAATGGGCAGTAAGCGTTACGCCGATAACAAAATAAATTAAAGGCTTTGGATAAATGAAAAACGATGATGTCATCCTTCTTTGCGATCACAATGTGTTCCAGGGGGAAAACCGTAATCCTATTTTATGGGCTTTATGGTTTCCCTTTGGCCTATTAGTCGCAATATGCAGGGTATTCCTGCTAATTATTTATACTATTTTAATGCAGTTTTGTTCGGCAGAAACCAAGAAAAAGACCTACAAAAAGCTGCTTAGTTTAATGGGTATCAAGATTACCTGCAATTTAGACTACGAGGCCGTGCGCACACACACTAACGGATGCATTGTTGCAGCAAACCATATCAGCGTTTTCGATCATTTCCCTGCATTAGCTATGCCTTTGAGCACGCTGATGGTCCACCATGTCGACAGCATTGCCGGCAAGGTGATGGGCTTTCTGTTGTTTAAAGGTTCAGGCACGTCCTATTGGGAAGTTAACAATCTCAAGCAGATGGTTAAAAAATTTCGCGATTGGAAAAAATCGCCCGACGGCGTGGCGCTTTATGTGACTCCCGAAGCGACTATTAATAATCGCCGGGGGCTTTTTCGTTTCCGCCCTGATTTTTTAGTCAGAGGACGCCCGGTGGTTCCTCTTGCTGTTTCTATCCATTTACCTTTTGGTATGGCACCCAATCCGATAGACTCGTCAGGGCTGATAAAATTCCTTCGCCTGCTCACCAGCCCAACGATTCATTTCAATCTGGATTATCTGGAGCCACTACCGGCCTACGTGTCCGAGTCTGAATCTGGCTCTCAACAGCAATATGCCGATCGGGTTCAGCAAAAAATTGCCGAACATCTGGCCATTCCGGCAACTCGGGTGACGCGAGAAGACAAGCACCAGTATCGTGCGGGGAGAAAGAAATAATGGATGTGATCTTTGATTTTGATTTCACTCTATTACCGGAAGAAAGCACGGTTGAAGTGTTGAAAATTGCGCTGGAGAACGACAAGCAACGTCCTATTTTAATGCAGAGACTGGCTGAAATTGCCCCCAAAGCGCTGGTGGGCAAAGCCAGCTTTGCGGAAAATCTCTTCATGCTGCAAATGGCCAGAAGGGTCAGAAAAAATCACATCAGACTGTATGTCGAACGCAGCAAAGATCGCCTATTGCCGGTGTTCCATCAGCTGTTTAGCGATTTAAAACAGGCTAAGGTCAATATTCATATCATTTCTGGCGGCTACGAAGAGTGGATTAAGCCCCTGGCGGCTGAATGGGGAATTTCCCCTGACAATGTGACCGGCAATCGTTTTCTCTGGTGGCGCAATAACGCCATCGGGCTGCGCCCTTCTCCAATGTGGACGTCCAAGAAAAGTAAAACCTTCATTGTCGGCGAGTTGCGCAAAAAGAAGATTATTACTAGCCCGGCACTGATTATTGGCGACGGCACGGCTGACCGCGATGTCTGGAGTCGCGGTGCGGTGCGCTGGTGCGTGCTTGCCGAGTACTTCAACAACGAAGGCCTACAGGACGGCGAAGGCTGTTATCGTGCTGCGAGCCCCGAGGCAATGAGTCAAAGCGTGCTGGAGATAGTTCACCGCTACGCGAATGAATCGGCCCCGCAGGCGGCACTCGCCGTGTAGTCCGATATAGATAAAGCCCCGCCGGTCGGCGGGGCTTTAAAATCAGCATCAAGACAACTTCCCCCAGTCACCCAACCTTGCCATTAGGGCCTGTAGGCTATTACGGTCAGCACCTCACCCTGCTGCTGTGTAAAATAACCGCTAAACAGACGCCCTGCCGGAAACTTTTCACCCAGGCTGTGTCTCAGCGCAAGCGTTGCGCGTCCGGCGGTGATATCTACATCAATCAACTCGGCGGCGTGAAAATCAATAAACTGTCGTAGCACGGGATACAGGGCTTTAAACAGGCTTTCCTTTAGCGAAAATGCCAGCGTCAGGGCTAAAGCTAAGGGGATCCCACGCTGTTTTAAAAACTCCAGCTCTGACCCGCAGACAATCATGGCGCACAGTTCCAGGGCTTTGGCCGGGTCAATCAGTTTTTCAGCATCGACGCCGACTTGATAATCACTGTCGGCTGGTGCGGTGATAATCACTGCCCTCTCTGCGGTATGCGTCAATGAGCCGACAATACCCTTGGGCCATCGCGGCGCTCGATCGACATCATTAGCCAAGAGGAAATCTGCAATACCAAACTCGCTTAGGGCAATGCGCGCGGCATAGCGGCTGGCAAGGTATTCCGCACGTCGTTTGGCCACGGCTTTATCGAGAAAAGCCGGGGGAGCGATGCCATAACGCGCAAACAGCGAATGATCAAAATGCGCTAGCGCAAAACGGATCTCTGTCAGCCTCATCCACGGCAGTGCGCACAGGGTTGATTGGCGCAGTTGAGTGATAAAATCGCCCTGCGGAGGGTCAATTTCAATAAAAGGATCCAGCATGGGCTTATTCTATAGGTTGATGTTAATAAAAAAAGCCCTGCCAAAATGACAGGGCCTGGTACTTGCGCAGGGCGACGCAAAAGGGTCCTGAGACCCGGTAAACTGTGGTCTACAAGTCCGGCGTAGGGCCATTTCAGGCGCTTCGACTCTCCGAACCGTCAAATTCCAGCGCATTTTTCATCGCGGCAACGATATCGCCATCGACGCAGTAACGGCTAAACTCGTCAAAATCCGTGTCAGAGCTCATCGTAACACCGGCCTTGCGGTAGCGCATGGCGGACAGCACCTGCCTACCTGCCGAACTGTGTAACTCGGCTAAACCGATATCGACAAACTTTTGCAGGTTGGTCAAACGAACCCCCGAACCGGCCATAATTATAGGACCTCGGGTCAGCGCGTTTAGTTCACGCAGCATCGAGATACCCACTTCGGCATTTTGCTGCTGGCCTGATGTCAGAATGCGCGCCACGCCGAGCTGAGTCAATTGCTCTAGCGCTATCTTCGGATTAAGGCACATGTCGAAGGCCCGATGGAAGGTCACCTGCATTTGCGGGCACAGCGCCATTACCTCTCGCATCCGCGCAACGTCAATATGCCCCTCGCCGTCAAGCATGCCGACAACCACGCCGGGAAAACCGAGATCGCGAATACAGGCAATGTCGCTTTTGAGCACCTCAAACTCACTTTGGCTGTAGCAAAAATCACCGCCGCGAGGACGAACAATAGGATGAACAGGAATGGTCACTTTTTCCCTGGCCAGTTTTAATGTTCCATAGCTTGGCGTAATGCCACCGTCGGCCTGGCTAGCGCACAGCTCAACGCGATCGGCTCCGGCCTGTTCGGCGGTCAAAGCACAGTCGACGCTATAACAACACACTTCCAACTTAGTCATGTGGTCTCTCCTGATCCCGGCATAAGACTCCCGCGCGGGCGTAAAGCATGCTAATTAGCGCAGGAAAAAAGCGTCCTGCAAAATTTCCTGCCTATGAAAGTCCACTATGCCATTGAATGATGATTAATGGGTCGACCGCAGTCACAGTGATAGCGTTAAGTAGAACAAATAAATCATCAGGCGAATAACGCGGGTTAACCCTGTTGTTCGCTGGCCACGATTTCACGCAGGCTGTAGGGGTGGAACTTGATGGTGACTGTCCCGTCAGTGATCGCCAGCGTGGGATTCGCCAGGCGCTCATGTTCACCCTTGGGCGCGCTTTGCTTAAGCTTAATGCCCGGAGCGACCAGCGCTTCGTCGGCCAGCGCCGCCAGCGCGCGCGGATAAAATCCCTCGGCGCCGCCGCTTAACACCAGCTCGACGTGCTCCCATCCTTCGTGCGGATAGCGCTTGTCTCCTGGATAAGGCAGCTCGATCAGGTCAATCTCCCAGGGCCCCACTTTTAGCGGTTGCGCGAGATCGAACAGGCAAATGGGCCTGCCGTTAATCTCGGTTTCATTTAACAGCTCGGCGCACTGTTCAAATCCCCTGCGCCAGCGGTCGGCGGTGGTGTTTTGATGACAGCGCACCGAAATATGATCGGCATAGAAGTCCGCCAGCTCCAGCTGCAATTTTTGCGCAAAGGCGGTTAATAACTGAGTAAAACGCGGCAGGTCTGCCACCAGGTCATTAAGTTCCGGCACGGCGTTTATCGGGGTCATCTGTCTTTCTCTTAAGGCGGCATGAGGCGCTTAATTTACACAACCGCTCGCCAGGTTGCCAGTCTGTCGATGCGTATTAACCGGCGATTAATCGGCTATTTAGGGGCTTTTCACTGGTTCATGTCCGCGGATAATACCCGCCTCGTTACTGACTCAAGTTGGCTAATATGATATAAAAGCGCATCAACGCAGTCAGGGGTAGACAACGGGCCAAATAGTGCTCAATGCTCGCCCATGCCAGTCAATCAAGTAGGCACCGTTTTGGTGTTATATGTTTAGTCATTAAAGGTAATCCGGTGAATATACAGGCCCTTCTAGCAGAAAAAGTATGCCAGGCACTCGTTGCCGCAGGTGCTCCGTCAGACGTCGAGGCTCAGATCCGTCAGTCGGCAAAAGCACAGTTTGGTGACTATCAGGCCAATGGCGTGATGTCCGTTGCTAAAACGCTGGCCATGCCACCGCGACAACTGGCAGAAAAAGTAGTGGCGCTGTTAGATCTTTCCGGTATCGCCTCAAAAGTGGAAATCGCCGGTCCTGGATTTATCAATATCTTCCTCGACAGCGGCTTTGTTGCGGCCAACGCCGACGCCGCGCTGGCCGATGCCAAACTGGGCATTTCCCCGGTAGAACAGCAAACCATCGTTATCGACTATTCTGCGCCTAACGTGGCGAAAGAAATGCACGTCGGTCACATTCGCTCGACCATCATCGGTGATGCCGCCGCGCGTACTAACGAACTGCTGGGCCACAAGGTTATCCGTGCTAACCACGTCGGCGACTGGGGCACGCAGTTCGGCATGCTAATTGCCTACCTCGAAAAAGTGCAGAACGAAAGCGCTGACGAGATGAAGCTTTCCGACCTGGAAGAGTTCTACCGCGCAGCCAAGAAAAACTATGACGAAGACGAAGACTTTGCCCTGCGCGCGCGCGCCTACGTGGTCAAGCTGCAAGGCGGCGACGAGTACTGCCTGCAGATGTGGCGCAAGCTGGTTGACGTGACCATGAAGCAAAACCAGATCACCTACGACCGCATGAACGTGACGCTGACTCGCGACGATGTGATGGGCGAGAGCCTGTACAACAGCATGCTGCCGGGCATCGTTTCCGACCTGCAGGACAAAGGCCTGGCGGTAGACAGCGAAGGCGCGGTAGTGGTTTATCTCGACGAGTACAAAAACAAAGACGGCGACCCGATGGGGGTGATTATCCGTAAAAAGGATGGTGGCTATCTGTACACCACCACCGACATCGCCTGTGCAAAGTATCGTTACGAAACGCTGGGTGCCGATCGCGTGTTGTACTACATTGATTCGCGCCAGCATCAGCACCTGCAGCAGGCGTGGACCATCGTGCGCAAGGCCGGTTATGTGCCGGATTCCGTCGCTCTCGAACACCACGCCTTTGGCATGATGCTGGGCAAGGACGGCAAACCGTTCAAAACCCGTTCAGGCGGCACCATCAAGCTTTCCGACCTGCTCGACGAAGCGATCGTCCGTGCGCGTGAGCTGATCCTGTCCAAGAATCCGGACCTGCCGGCTGAAGAGTTGGAAAATCTGGTGAACGCCGTAGGTATCGGTGCTATCAAATATGCCGACCTGTCGAAAAGCCGTACCACCGATTACATTTTCGACTGGGACAACATGCTGGCGTTTGAAGGCAACACCGCGCCGTACATGCAATATGCCTACACCCGCGTCGCGTCTATCTTTAAACGTGCCGAGATCGACGTGAACAGCCTGACTGCACCGATGGTGCTGACCGAAGAGCGCGAACTGGCGCTGGCGACTCGCCTGCTGCAGTTTGAAGAGACGCTGACCTCGGTAGCGCGTGAAGGCACACCGCACGTGATGTGTGCTTATCTGTACGACGTCGCGGGCCTGTTCTCCGGTTTCTACGAAGACTGCCCCATCCTTAACGCGGAAGATGCTAGCGTGCGCAACAGCCGCCTGAAGCTGGCGCTGTTGACGCAACGAACTCTGAAAACCGGTTTGGATACGCTGGGCATCGACACCGTAGAACGCATGTAATCTCTGCCGTTGAATAAAACGAAAGGCCGCAATATGCGGCCTTTTTTAATGGCTAGGGGACAGCGAGCGCGCTAACTGCGCGCGTATTCCTTGAGCTTGAAGCCGAGCAGGCCCAGCGCACCAAAGTAGACGATAACCCCGACCACAACCACCGCCGCCAGGCGCAGCAGGCGCATTGGCATCCCCCCCAGCGACCAGTCCGGCATCACGTACATCATGCCTACCAACGCGGCGGACATGGCCAGCACGGCGATAATCAGACGGATTAAGAAACTGCTCCAGCCCGGCGACGGCTGGAAGATTTTCTGTTTGCGCAACTGCCAGTAAAGCAGCGCGGCGTTCAAGCAGGCCGCCAAACCAATCGACAACGACAGCCCCGCGTGTTTCAACGGACCGATAAACGCCAGGTTCATCAGCTGAGTCATGATCAGGGTAATGATGGCGATCTTAACCGGCGTCTTGATGTCCTGACGCGAATAGAATCCCGGAGCCAGCACCTTGACCACGATAAGCCCCATCAGCCCAACGGAATAGGCCACCAGCGCGCGCTGGGTCATTGAGGCATCGAAGGCGTTAAACTTGCCGTACTGGAACAGCGCGACGGTCAGCGGCTTCGCCAAAATGCCCAGCGCGACCGAGCTTGGCAGCGCCAGCAGGAAGCACAGGCGCAGGCCCCAGTCCATCAGGCGGTTGTACTCGGAGTGGTTACCGCTGGAGAAACTGCGCGCCAGCGAGGGCAGCAAAATGGTGCCCAGCGCCACGCCCAGCACGCCGGACGGGAACTCCATCAGGCGGTCGGCATAGTACATCCACGACACCGATCCCGAGACCAGAAACGAGGCGAAAATGGTGTTAATAATTAACGAGATCTGGCTGACGGAAACGCCCAGAATAGCCGGTCCCATCTGGCGCATTACCCGCCAAACACCGGCATCTTTCAGGTTCAGTCGCGGCAACACCAGCATGCCAATTTTTTTCAGATGCGGCAGCTGATAACCCAGTTGCAGTACGCCACCCGCGACCACCGCCCACGCCAGCGCCATCACCGGAGGATGGAAATATGGCGCGGCAAACAGTGCAAACACCAGCATGCTGACGTTAAGGAACGTCGGGGCAAAGGCCGGGATCGAGAAGCGGTTCCAGGTATTGAGGATAGCCCCCGCCAGCGAGGCCAATGAAATAAGCAGGATGTACGGGAAGGTGACGCGCAGCAGCGCGGTGGTCAACGCGAACTTGTCCGGCGTATCGGCAAAACCGGGCGCGGTGACGTAAATCACCCACGGTGCAGCGAACATGCCCGCAACGGTGACCAGCGCCAGTACCAGAGTCAGCAATCCGGAAACAAAGGCGATGAAAGTGCGCGTCGCCTCCTCACCCTGCTGGCTTTTATACTCGGCAAGGATCGGCACAAAGGCCTGAGAGAATGCGCCCTCGGCGAAGATACGGCGCAGCAGGTTGGGTAATTTAAAGGCGACGAAAAACGCATCGGTCACCATTCCGGCCCCAAACACGCGGGCCACTACGGCATCACGGGCAAAACCCAGCACCCGAGAGAACATCGTCATAGAACTGACGGCGGCTAAAGACTTCAGTAGATTCATGTGACTTTATCTTGTGGCCGGTAAACTGCATCACAGCCCCGGCAAGGTTCGAAAGTGCGTATAGTCTACGTATCAAAAATACAATAGCTACAGGCAGTTGTTATATATTGTTTCCCATAGGAAATTATCAGATTAATTCCTGCTGTTGCAGCAGCCGCTCGATCACTCTTTGCGCCACCAGTGCCTGTTCACCGCTGGTCTGCGGCACGGTCTGGTTGCTGACACAGTCGATAAAATGCCTGACTGCGCCCTCGAAGCCGCGCTGCGCTAACGTGCTCTGCCAACCGGCAATTGGCTGCTCGCCGATCCCGGCAGCGGTTTCCTGCTGCCAGACGCGCATATCACTGACCTGATACCAGCCGCCGTCGATGACCGCCTGCACCGCTTCTCGCTGTGTGCCTGCGCGGCGATGCATTGAGGTGGTGATGCGCGCGTTAGCGGCGCTAAACTGATGCTCCGCGTAGAGCAGTTGCCCCTGCGCATTAGTCGCAATCTGCCCATCTATCAGCCTGCATTGCCCCTCTGCCAGCCACAGCGCGGTATCCACCACGTGCAGATAATCATCGAGCAGGGTAAATGCGGCGTCATGGGGCCCCACGCTGTCGCTGCGATGCTTGTCGAAACGAATCGAGGCCGGACCGGTCGAGCTGCGCAACTGGCTTTTTAGCTGCATATAGAGTGGCGCAAAGCGTCGATTGAATCCCACCATCAGCGTTTTGCCTTTGCGCTGCGCCAGTGCTACCAGCTGTTCGGCCTGTTCAACGGTCGCGGCCAGCGGTTTGTCGACATAGACGTGAACGTCGGCATTGAGCAGCTGGGTAATGACAGCGAAGTGCGAGTCGGTGCTGCTGTGCACAAACACCGCATCACAGGCCTGAGCCAGGGTATCGAGCTGGGAATAGCAGCGAAAACGATAGCTGTCGCACAGCGGCTGCGCCCTGAGCTGATTGGGTGAGAAGCCGCCTTCCAGCGTCCAGTCGCTGGCCTGGCTGAGTATCGGCAGATAGGCCTTTTGCGCAATACTGCCCAGCCCGACCACGCCTATGCGAAGCTTGCTCATTCAAATCTCCTTTAGTCGGCCAGCCTGGAGAGCAGGTGATCGAGCCGCTGTTTAAGTTCGACCACCTCGGTTTCGAGTATCGCGACGCGGGCAGCCAGTTCAGCGTCTGCCACGCCGGTTAACGCATTAAAAACGTCGTCTTCGCTGGCGGTATCGCTGACTTCTCCGCTAAACAAGTGCATAAAACGACTCTCGCGTTTTCCCGGCTCGCGGGCCAGGCGCACGGTAAACGGGCCGTCCTCGCGGCTCGCCAGCTCATTCAAGGTCTGTTCAACCTGGCTGACATCGTTGAAATCGTGCAGCCGATTGCTGCGGGTGCGCAGTTCGCCCGCGGTTTGCGCGCCGCGCAGCAGTAGCGTAGCGACCACCGCCAGTTCTGCAGGAGAAAACTGTAGATTGCCGAACTCGGAATTACAGAAGCGATGCTCATATTTCATGGTTCGGCTGCCGCTCACCGAGCGAATAATGTGCTTGCGCAGCAGCAGGTCCAGCGTTTGCTGCACCTCGGACTCGCTCAGATCCATCACCGGTTCGCGGTTGGTTTTCTGGTTACAGGCCGTAGTCAGGCTGTTGAGACTGAGAGGATACTGCTCAGGCGTGGTTAACTGTTTTTCGAGCATACAGCCGATGACCCGCGCCTCTTTGGCACTGAATTGAAATTTCATGCGTGTGTCTCTATGGGTTAACGCGGCGGCAACCATTGGCGGTCGGTGAGCGCCATCAATACGTGGTCCTGCCATTTTCCATCAATCAGCAGATACTCTTTCGCGTAACCTTCGCGCTCAAAGCCGAGACGCTCGAGCAGGCCGCCGCTGCGATTGTTGTGTGGCATGTAGTTAGCCATGATGCGATGCATTCTTTGCTGACGCTGCATATAGCGGATCAGCGACTGCAGTGCTTCAAACATCAGCCCCTGCCCCTGCCACTGCTCGCCGAGGGAATATCCCAGGAAACAGGCATGGAAGGATCCGCGCAGGACGTTACTGAAGTTTGCCACGCCGCGAATGTGATTTTCTTCCGGATCCAGCAGAATGAAATAGAATGCCGTGCCCTGCTTCTGCATCTCGTTAATCAGGCCAAGGCGCGCCTGCCAGCCGGAAGGATAGCAATGACTTTCATCCCGGATAGGTTCCCAGGGTTTAAGAAAGGCGCGGTTGTCGGTGTAATACTCGGCCAGACGATGGGCGTCGCGCTCGTGTACCAGCCGCAAGACCATTCGGTCTGTAGTAAGCCGCACTTTAGGTGCTGCTGATCGATAGCCAAACATCCCTTCCCTCCAGATTATGCACGGCTCGATAAGAACATTTTATAGGAAACAGCCCCTGTCCTTTAGCTGTGAACATAAACGATTGGCACTGCTCCTCTCTGCATCATAGCCGAGGCGAGTAGTCTATGTTGATCCCCGCGCGGAATTATTCAATATATTCAGCGTCCCGACATTGATTCTGCCAGCACTCGCGCGCTTTGACGATAAAAAAATATTATCTATAGCGCCCTATCTAATTGCCGATTACAGGTTCAGACTAATGCCAATTTCTGTCTTTTTGCATCTTTAGCAGTGGATGCCTATTTTCGTTCAGGGTGACGCATGTCTCTGGTATCGCAAGCACGGAGCTTGGGAAAGTTTTTCTTATTGTTTGACAATGCTTTAGTGATACTCGGCTTCTTTGTGGTCTTCCCGCTTATCTCGATCCGTTTCGTTGACCAGCTCGGTTGGGCGGCGATGGCCGTCGGCCTGGCGCTGGGGCTGCGCCAACTTACGCAACAGGGGCTGGGCATATTTGGCGGCGCGATTGCTGACCGCTTCGGCGCCAAACCCATGATCATCACCGGCATGCTGCTGCGCGCGGCAGGTTTTGCCACTATGGCGCTAGCCGAAAGCCCGTGGATGCTGGTGTGCTCGTGCATTTTATCCGGCCTTGGCGGCACGCTGTTTGACCCGCCGCGCACCGCGCTGGTGATCAAGCTTATCCGCCCCCAGGATCGCAGCCGCTTTTTTTCCTTGCTGATGATGCAAGACAGTGCCGGGGCGGTGATCGGCGCGCTGATCGGCAGCTGGCTACTGCAATATAATTTTCATTTCGTCTGCTGGGTTGGTGCCGGTATCTTCGTACTCGCCGCCCTGTCCAACGCTATATTTTTGCCCGCCTACCGTATTTCGACCGGTCGTGCGCCGATGCGCGACGGCATGCTGCGCGTGCTGCGTGACCGACGTTTTATCCGCTATGTGTTAACGCTCACCGGCTATTACATGCTGACCGTGCAGGTGATGCTGATGCTGCCGATTGCGGTCAATGATATGGCCGGAACGCCAACCGCGGTTAAGTGGATGTACGCCATTGAGGCCGCGCTGTCGCTGACGCTGCTTTATCCTATCGCTCGCTGGAGTGAAAAACGTTTCAGTCTCGAAAAACGCCTGATGTGCGGACTGCTGATCATGACCCTGAGCCTGGTGCCGGTCGGCATGGTGAGCGGACTCAATCCGTTACTGCTGCTGATAGGCTTTTTCTATATCGGCAATATTATTGCCGAACCGGCGCGCGAGACGCTGGGCGCCTCACTGGCCGATGCCCGCGCGCGCGGCAGTTACATGGGGTTCAGCCGCCTTGGGCTGGCGCTGGGCGGCGCGATTGGCTACACCGGCGGCGGCTGGATGTATGACACCGGTCGCGCATTGCAGCTGCCGCAGCTGCCGTGGCTGCTGCTCGGCCTGGTCGGTTTACTCACCCTCGCCGGCCTGTATTGGCAGTTTTACCGACGTCGGATCGAGTCTGCGATGCTGAGTGGAAACTAAGACCCGCGGTTTGATTTCATCAGCCATCTTCACCATACTCAATGATTGAGACATCTCTGGTGACAGAAGAGAAAGCGGCTAACCTGTCCTCCCTACACCCCGGTTAGTCGATATAAAATGGAGCTACGCATCATGAAGTTATATGTTTATGACCACTGTCCCTACTGCGTCAAGGCCCGCATGATTTTCGGCCTAAAAAATCTTCCGATTGAGGTGGATGCCCTGCTTAACGACGATGAAAAGACCCCCATTTCGATGGTGGGTAAAAAAGTGGTGCCAATCCTGCAAAAACAGGACGGCAGCTTTATGCCAGAGAGCATGGACATCGTGCAGTTTATCGACCAGTCTGACCGTAAGCCGCTGCTGACCGGTCCCCTGAGTGCGCCCGTCTCGGCCTGGCTACGTCACGTTGGTGAATATACGCCAAAACTGCTGCTTCCACGTTTCGCGACCGCGCCTTTAGAAGAGTTCGCCACGCCACAGGCGCGTAAATATTTCAGCGACAAGAAGCAGGCGATGATTGGCGACTTTAAAGAGCACCTGCAACATTCGGCGGGACTGATTAAAAAAATCAACCAAGACCTGCGCGATCTCGACAAGCTCATTCAGGAGCCTAACGCGGTTAACGGCGAATTGTCAGAGGATGACATTCACCTGTTCCCGTTGCTGCGCTCGCTGTCTATCGTCAAGGGCATTGAGTTGCCGACTCGTGTTCAAGCCTACCGTGACAATATGGCTAAACAAACCCAGATAAACCTGCTGACCAGCATCGCTAGCTAGCGGTTTTCTGCTTAAGGGTTGCACATTCGGTGCGGCCCTTACTTTTCTATACTTTCTTCTCCTTCCCTCGCCATTTACAAACAGGGATACTAATCGCCTTGGAAATTTCATCGAGGACGTTATGAGAAAGCTATTTTTAGGGGCCGCTGCCCTGATTTTTACCGGCCTGCTTGCCGGATGTAATCACCTTACGCAATACACCCTCAGTGAACAGCAGGTGAATACCTATCTGCTGAAGCACAATGATTTCCAGAAAAAAGTTGGCGTGCCTGGCGTACTCGATGCCCAAATCACGCTGACCGATCTTAACAGCCAGATTGGCCGCGCCGAGCCGGGCAAAATCACGCTGTCTGGCAATGCTGACATCGACGTCAAATCGCTGTTTGGCAAGAAAAAAGCCGACATGACTCTGACGCTGAAAGCCACGCCGGTTTATAACAAAGAAGAGGGCGCGATTTACCTGAAAGATTTGCAAGTGGTCAATTACACCGTCAAGCCTGAGAAAATGCAGTCGGTTATTGATGGCCTGATGCCGTATCTGAATCAGTCGCTGGCGTCTTATTTCGATCAAAAGCCTGCCTACGTGTTGAACGGCGAGCATAGCGAAAAAGAGGCGATGGCGAAGAGATTAGCGAAAGGTATTGTGGTTAAACCAGGCGAATTAGTTATTCCGTTTACCAACTAACTCGATGACGCCCGCTCCCCCACCCTAGCCCTGAAGAGAAGGTCGGGATGGGGGAGCAGCGACGCCTAAAGTTACTGCTCGTCCTGCTCGCCGTCTTCAATATCGTCTGGCAACGCTTCTTCCAGCTCGTCGCGCATGGCAGTGATCGCTTCACGGGTTATTTCCGACAGCGTCCGGTAGAAGCCACTGGTGGCATGTGCTTCAACCTTGCCGAGGAATTTGCCGCACCACGGCAGCATCAGCTCGTCGAATAGCGCAATCTGCGCCGCCGCTTCATCTTCCTGCGACTGATCTTCCAGCCACGAGGCCGCCAGCAGCATAGAGCCGAAATGGTCCGCCGGGGCTTCGCTCATCGGCATGCCGCGCTGCTTAAGGAAGGTGCGCACCTCCTGCTCGGAGTCGGCGTCACCCTCGAGATAGTCGCTGCGAAACGGTGACACGGCGCATTCGGTACCGACAAACAGATGATTAAATTCGGCGGCCAGGGCCTGGGGATCGGCGCTTTGCTGTAACCGCAGCAGCAAGGCGTCCTGCTCCAACGGCCAATGCTCGCGCAGTTTTCCCTGTTGGATCAGCCCAAACAGCGGCACCAGCAGCGGATCCTGCGGCTGACGGTAAAACAGAGTGCCCAGTACGCGGCATACGATAGAAAACTCATTCATGATAAGAACCTGATTAAGATTGGCGACGCAAAAATTTGCGTGACAATGTCACAGTTCGGAGAATTCTGCAATTGCCGGTCTGCCTCGACGTTGCAGAAAATCCAGGAAACGCTGCGGGCTGACATTAAGAATACGCTCGTGCGGGAAGCCCACCTCCTTAATTATACGTTCACAATGCTCGAAACCGCCCAGCGAATAGGCAATATGTGAATCAGAGCCCAAGGCTAACCACCCGCCCGCCTCTTTCACCGCCGCCACTATCGCCCGACAGTTAGGTTCGCTGCCCTTGCGCGAATGGGTAAATGACGAGTTATTCAGCTCCAGCGCCACCTCATATTTTGCCGCCGCCTCGGCGATGGCCGGGATGTCTACCGGGTATTTCGGGTTGCCCGGATGGCTAATGATGTGCACCTCGCCGCCGGCCATTGCGGCAATCATCGCCCGGGTGTGGGTCTCTTTATCGACCGGCGGCATCACCGGCTCGTGGAAACCGGCAATCACGAAATCCACCGCGCTCAACATGGGGCCGGTGCAGTCAATCTCGCCGTTTATATTTTTAATATTGGACTCGATACTGCGCAAGATCCCCACCCCATCGACCACTCGCGGCCATACCTGCATGTTCATGAAGTGCCAATAATGCGGGGCATCGGCCATATCGGGGCCGTGATCGGTAATGGCAAACAGCTTGATACCCTTGTGCCGGGCTTCATCGATATAGTCGTGCAGCGTGCTGTAAGCGTGGGTGCTCGCGACGGTATGCATATGTAAATCAACCGGAAACATAATAGCTCCTGAGGCATTGGCCGTCGCGGCGAGCTTGCCGGACGGCAGTGGGCTTAGCAAATCTCAACGGTGACGTAGCGCCGCAGGCTAGATCCGCGCACTAAATCAACCAGGCCAATCGGTGTCTCTCCCGCTTCAATCGCCTTGATATTAGCGACAATGCTGTCCATCGCCTCTTCAGGCAGAGTGTCGGCACCGATATGAGGCGTAACGCTAACACGCGGATGTGACCAAAATGGGTGCATGCGCTGCATCGGTTCATGAATAAATACGTCCAGCGTCGCGGCAGCGATTTGACCGCTGTCGAGGGCCTTCAGCAGGTCGCCCTCGACCAGGTGCATGCCCCTGCCGAGGTTAATCAGATAAGACTGCGGCTCCAGCTGGGAAAACAGCTTAAGGTTGAGGATGCCCGCCGTCTGCGGCGTATTGGGCAGCAGATTGATCAGCAGTTTGCAGCCGCGGGTAAAATCTTCCAGCTGTGCATCGCCATAAAAACTCTCTACGCCTTGTTGGTTTTTAGCGCTGCGGCTCCAGCTACGAACGTTAAATTTTAAATCGATAAGCTTTTCTGCCACCGCTTTGCCCAGCACGCCAGCGCCAAGAATGCCGACGGTAAATTTGCCGTGCTGATGGGCGGGAAGCGGCCGCCACTGCTTTTGTTGTTGAAACAGCTGATACTCGTCCAGACGGCGGAAATAGCGCAGCACGCTGGCCAGCGCGTATTCCTGCATCTGCAGCGCCATGCCGGTATCTTCAAGACGGATCAGCGGCACGCCCGCGGGCAAGGTGCCGGGCGTGCGTTGTTCTTGGGTGAGGATAGCGTCGACGCCCGCGCCCATGACGAATATGCCCTTTAGCTCACCGCGCGGTGCCAGCATCTCCTGCGGGGGATGCCATACCAGCGCGTAATCGGCAGGCTCGCTGTCGCCGCGATGCCATGCACGCACCTGCGCCTGCGGCAGACGTTGACGGATCCCTTCTAACCAGGGTTTTGAATCAAGTGTAGGGTGGTAAAAAATGATGTTCATGGTGTTGCCTCCTTTGCCCTTCTAGATTTCCTCTAAAATCACCGTGATGCAACCTTTCAATGTGAATAATTGATTAAAAAAAAGGCCCTGTTCGACAGGGCCTCGGCGAGGGTAGCGCGTAGTATCAGTCCATTACGCGGGAACGCGCTGGATCAGGCGACGCAGGACCGGGATTAGCAGCACCAGCACCACGCCGGTGGCAACCGATCCCCATCCCAGTACGCTGAACACCTGGCTATAGCCCGGGTTGGTCAACGCTGGCGTAGTGCCGGTGTTGGCCGGCATCAGGCCCGAGATAAAACTCGCCAGCACGGAACCGACGCCGGTGACCATCATCCAGCAGCCCATCATCACGCCCTGATAACGCGCCGGGGCGAGTTTACCAATCATCGCGTAGCCTACCGGTGAAATCATCAGTTCACCGATACTTTGCAACAGGTAGCTAATGGCAATCCATTTGAAGGCCATCAGCCCGTCTGCTGCGGCGAAGTGAATACCAATCGGCAGCACCAGCATGCCAATACCCATGCAAAACAGCGCGCCGGAGAACTGCAGCGGGATATCAATACGCAGGCCGCGCTGGCGCAGGCGCTTGAACCACAGCGCCATCAGCGGGCCACCGACCACAATCACCAGGGTATTAATGTCCTGGATCCACTGCGGTGCCACGCACACGCCGAAAACGTTGAGGTTGATATTGCTTTCGGCAAACAGCGTCAGCCCCATCGGCGCCAGCTGATACAGCGTCCAGAACACCAGCGATCCGGCGGCCAATAGCAAATAAGCCTGCATGCGGCTTTTCTCGTCGCGCTGGCGATGGCGCGCGGTGACGATGCCCATAATGATGAAAATAACGATGCCCAACGCCACCACAAAATAGCTACTCAGGGCGGCCTGGGTCAGCAGCAGGCGAATAATCGGCACCAGTACGACAAGGATCGCCACCCCCACCAGCAGGCGTTGCATAAACTGGCGTGAACTAACCTGCCTAAGCGGGGTGTTGATATCCTTGAGGATATTCCACCGCGCCAGCGTCATGATAATCGCGATCGCGTTACCCAGCGTGGCGAACAGGAACAGCGCACGATAGTTTTCTGTCAGCTGGAAATAGCCCGCAACCGTAAAGCCGATAAAGAAACCGAGGTTCATCCCGGCATAGTTCCACAGGAATGCCGACTCACGGCGATCGTCCTCTGGCGCAAAACGCTGGGTCAGCATCATGTTCAGGCAGGTGACATTAAGCCCGCTGCCGGTCAGGAACATCGCCAGTCCCCAGTAAAGTCCGCTCACCCCGGCTTCGGCAATCAGCGCACAGCCTATGACCTGCAATACCATGCCCAACACAAACAGATTACGATTGCTGAGGAAGCGTCCACCGAGGTAGCCGCCAAACATGTGCAATCCATAGTTGAAAGCGCCGAACACGCCCATGATGGCGTTAGCCTGATTTTCGCTAAAGCCCAGACGTTTGGTGGCGTAAAGCACCAGCGTCGAGTAAAGCACGGCAAAGCCCAGCGTTGAGAAGGTCTGTATAAAGAACAGCGTGCCGGAACCCGCGGGCACCTCCGCGCAAGGATGTGATGTAGTTTCTGAATGACTCAAGTCTTACCCCTGTACTTTCCATGTTGTTTAGCCCACTTAGCCGGGCCGATAAAGATACCTACGTTAGTCAGTAACGAAATTTAAAAAATGGCATGCTCAAAAATGCGGCGGTTTTTAATGCTCTGATTTTTGAGCCGCGCCATGTTATACCGTTGCCAATGGCCAAAATCACAGCATTTTTTGCGAGAAATCGTTTCATTTCGTTATATGTGTGCTTGTTAGGCAAAACGGGCATTACGGGAGAATTGAGGAGAGTAAGAGGGTGATAGCTGTTTGATCCTTAGCGGGCGGATCGGCCAATTTTGTTCCATAAATCAGCAAATTGCTGTATTTTTCGCTAAACGCACGCCAATAGTGAAAAGTGTGTTGACGCTGGGCGCGGTTTTACTTACATTAGCGCCGATTCCGCAGCACGGTGTGTGAGCAGAATCTACGGTGAGGTGTCTGAGTGGCTGAAGGAGCACGCCTGGAAAGTGTGTATACGCTAACGCGTATCGAGGGTTCGAACCCCTCTCTCACCGCCATATTATAGCGAAAGGGTCCAGATGAAAATCTGGACCCTTTTTCGTTTATACGGCAAAATCCCCTCTCCTTTCGCCCGCCGCGCTTTTTCATTATTTACCGCTCACCGCACAACCTGCCTTAAAAAATGAACAATTAAACAGCAGATTGCTGAACTCCTGGTCATACGGCACCGTTTGCGGAAATAATCCTTGACCCAAAAAGCTTGTCTCCCTATAGTAGCGCCCCGTTGCACCGCTAAGCGGAGTAACGTACGGTGAGGTGTCTGAGTGGCTGAAGGAGCACGCCTGGAAAGTGTGTATACGCTAACGCGTATCGAGGGTTCGAACCCCTCTCTCACCGCCATATTATACTGAAAGGCCCTGATGAAAATCAGGGCCTTTTTGTTTGCTTCGAATTCAACGCATTGCCCTATAATTTCTGGCAAAGCACGGCAAATAAAAAGGCGACTCACAGGCCGCCTCTTTTTTGACTAACGTTAATTAATCAGCTTATTTGCTGGTATCGAGCGCTGGGAAGCTTTTCACCAGATCATCGATAGCCTTCATCTGCACCAGGAACGGCTCCAGCTTGTCCAGCGGCAGCGCAGAAGGTCCGTCACACTTGGCGTGCGCCGGATCTTCGTGAGCTTCGATAAACAGGCCTGCAATGCCCACTGCCATGCCTGCGCGCGCCAGTTCGGCAACCTGTGCACGACGACCGCCAGAGGCTGCACCGAACGGGTCACGGGTCTGGAGCGCGTGGGTCACGTCGAAGATCACCGGATGACCGCCAGTGGCGTTAATCATCACGTTCATGCCCAACATATCAACCACTAGGTTGTCATAGCCGAAATTGCTGCCGCGATCGCAGAGGATCACCTGGTCGTTGCCGCCCTCTTTGAATTTATCAACGATATTGCCCATCTGGCCCGGGCTGACGAACTGCGGTTTCTTGACGTTGATCACCGCACCAGTCTTGGCCATGGCCTCAACCAGGTCGGTCTGACGCGCCAGAAATGCTGGCAGCTGGATCACGTCAACCACGTCGGCAACCGGCTGTGCCTGCCAGCTTTCGTGTACGTCGGTGATGATTTTCACTCCGAAAGCCGCTTTCAGGTCCTGGAAGATCTTCATGCCCTCGTCGAGGCCTGGACCACGATAAGAGTGGATTGAAGAGCGGTTGGCTTTGTCAAAAGAGGCCTTGAACACATAAGGAATGCCCAATTTGTCAGTCACTTTAACGTAGTGCTCACAAACGCGCATCGCCATGTCACGTGACTCGAGCACGTTCATGCCGCCAAACAACACAAACGGTAAATCGTTTGCTACGTCAATGTCCTTGATGCTAACCACTTTATGTTTCATGCTTTGGCCTTAATCAGTAATGAAGTAGAGATACAAATGTGAGGTAACGGCTCAACAGAGCCGATTAATGGAGTGTTATAGGTTTCTGCTCAATCGAATGGATCTGCACCTTGATTACTTCGGATATAGGATCTTCCGGGCACTGCTCAACAAAGTAGTTCAGGTCAGAGATGGCAACGTGATGACAGTCGAGCTGCGCATAGATTAACCCGCGATCGCGGATCTCATACGGATCGTCGGGATCGAACTCAATCACCGCTTCGCTGGTGCTTAGCGCCAGCTCCATCTGTTTCTCATCCATTAACGCGGCCTTGAGGGTGTCCAACATCTTGCGGACGATCATCGTGTGGTCGGCCTCTTCAAGATCGTCTTCTTCAATCTCAGCGCTCATGCCCAGGTTGCCCTTCAGCCACACTTGCAGAATGTGCTCACTCAGCGTCTCGCCATTCAGCGGATTGATTAACCACATTTCATTGTCGAGCCAGTCGGCCCGCACAATCAGCTGAGTCGGGAAAATCACCGGCATCAGCGGCAGATCCAGCGCGTGAGCGATATGCAGAAAAATCACCCCCAGTGAAACCGGCGTACCCTGGCGCGAAGCCAGTACTTTATCTATCCAAATGGCGTCGGAAAGGCGATAAACGCCGCCTGCGCCACCAAAACCCCAGGTACGGTAAAACAGTTCAATTAACACTTCGAGCTGCTGATCCTGATTTAAGTCTTCAGGTACCTTGCTTCTGGCTTCTTCAACCAGAGACTGCAACTGACGATAGACATCGTCGGCTTTAAAATCAAAGCGAATTGCCTGAGTTACCAGGATGACACCTGCGCTTAGGGGCGCAGCGTTAAACTCAAAATCAGCTATGGCACTCATAGTTATCCCATCAGCAGCGGTATTTTAGTTAGGGCTAGCTTAACAACCAAATACAAACAACCCAAGGCCAGAATAAAGGCCACCCAACGCGTCTTTTGGCTGCGCAAGCCGTCCTTGCCTGAACCCAGAGCCACAAATCCAAGGGCGATATAGATGATAACGCCAAACAGCTTTTCGGTCAGCCACGATCCTTGTGGGGTAAAGGGATAAAAATGGGTAATTACCACCAGCCAGGCACCGCTCACCAACATAAAGGTATCGATAATGTGTGGCGCTATTTTAACCCAACGCTGCTGCAGGATATCGGCATCGGCCCATTTCCAGATAAAGCGAAGGATAAACAGAGCGATACTGACAGTAATGAATAGGATATGTAAATCCTTTACCCAAATATATGACGACATTGCAGCATCCTTTAAATAACAGGTTAGCCTTAGCGGCTAAAAGATTGCGGAAAATCCCCTGAACGGCTCAGCGCACCGAGTCATTTACTCAGCAAAAACGGTTCAGGAGCGGTAAAAGAAGCTCAATCAGCCTGCGGCGTTGCCGGCCATTGACCCAGCGTCACGCGGTCGTTGTCGCCGTAGTCTTTAATCGTCTCGACCTGGGTGAAACCGACAGCCTGTAAAATATTTCTGACCGCCTCGCCCTGCTGCCAGCCGTGCTCCAACAATAGCCAGCCCTGCGGGTCAAGGTGGATCGGTGCGTGGGCAACAATATAATCGATGTCGGCCAGTCCGTTATTGTCGGCAATCAACGCGCTGGCGGGTTCGAAACGCACGTCGCCCTGCGAAAGGTGGGGATCCGCGGCGTCGATATAGGGAGGATTGCTGGCGATAATGGCAAACGTCTGCCCGGCCAGTGGGCTAAACCAGCTGCCTTGCAGAAATGTGGCATTAGACAGCGACAGTTTTTGACCGTTGTACTGGGCCAATGAAACGGCATCGGGCTGTAAATCGACGCCGGTCACCTGACAATCGGGCCGTTCGCTGGCAATCGCCAGCGCTATCGCCCCGGTGCCAGTACCGAGATCTAGCACCCGGGCAGGAGCGGCGCCCAGGCGCATCAGGGCCTGTTCAACCAGGCATTCGGTATCGGGACGCGGAATGAGTGTCGCCGGAGAAACGCTTAACGGCAGAGACCAGAACTCGCGCTCGCCGATAAGATAGGCGACGGGTTCGCCCTTCTCACGGCGGCTCAGCAACGCTTCGAGCTGAAGCAGTGCCTGCTCGCTGAGCTCTGTTTCACCAAAGGCCATAATATAGGTGCGCGCACGACCGGTAACGTGCCCAAGCAAGATTTCAGCATCTCGCTTTGGGCTGTCACCGGCCGCCAGACGACCTATCGCGTGGGTCAGCCAGCGGGAATAGTTCATTATTCCTGCTCGGACAACGCGGCGAGCTGGTCAGCCTGGTATTCCTGCACAATCGGTTGGATCAGCGAATCAAGCTTGCCTTCCATCACCTCATCCAGACGATAGATAGTCAGGTTGATGCGGTGGTCGGTCACCCTGCCCTGCGGGAAATTATAGGTGCGGTTACGGTCGGAGCGGTCGCCGCTGCCCAACAGGTTGCGGCGAGTTGACGCCTCTTCCTGATGGCGTTTTGCCACCTCGGCCGCGCGAATACGCGCGCCCAGCACCGACAATGCCTTGGCTTTGTTCTTGTGCTGCGAACGTTCGTCCTGACACTCGACCACAATACCGGTAGGCAAGTGGGTAATACGGATAGCGGAGTCGGTGGTGTTAACGTGCTGACCGCCGGCACCGGACGAGCGGAAGGTATCGATACGCAGATCGCCAGCGTTGATTTCCGGTAGCTCGGCCTCTGGCACTTCCGGTAATACCGCGACGGTGCAGGCTGAGGTATGGATACGGCCCTGCGACTCGGTCTCCGGCACGCGCTGTACGCGGTGGCCGCCTGACTCGAATTTGAACTGGCCATACACGCCCTCGCCGGACACCTTGGCGATCACTTCTTTATAACCGCCGTGTTCACCTTCGTTGGCGCTCATAACCTCGACGCGCCAGCGGCGCGATTCCGCATAGCGGCTGTACATGCGGAACAGGTCGCCGGCAAAAATCGCCGCTTCATCGCCGCCGGTTCCTGCACGCACTTCCAGGAAGCAGCTGCGTTCGTCGTCGGGATCTTTCGGTAACAGCAGCAGCTGCAGCTGTTGTTCAAGCTCTTCGAGCTTGGTTTGGCACTGCTGGATTTCGTCCTGCGCCATTTCGCGCATTTCGGGATCGTCCAGCATCTCTTTGGCAGCATCGAGATCTTCCTGCGCCTGACGCCAGGTCAGAAAGCAGGCGGAAACGTCGCTCAACTGAGCGTATTCGCGGGAAAGGTTGCGGAATTTGTCCTGATCGGCAATCACGGCGGCGTCGCCGAGCATCGCCTCAACTTCTTCGTGACGCTCTTGTAACACTTCCAGTTTGGCAACAATAGAAGGCTTCATGCGTAGTATTTAACCCTGTGCTAATAAAAACTATACCCGTCATCCTTTACGACGCAGGTGTGTTGGCCGCCTTCAGATACTCGACCTTTTGGGTAGTTTACTGATCTAGCCCGAGACTATCGCGTAAAATTTGCAAACGCTCAACGTCGCCATCGCTGGCGGCCTGCTGAAGTGAACGGGTAGGGGCATGAATGAGGCGGTTGGTGAGTTTATGGGCCAGGTCGTGAATGACGCTCTCTACATCGGCGCCCTGCGCAATCGCCGCGATGGCTTTTGCTTCCATATCGGCACGCACGCTATCGGCGCGAGAGCGATAATCACGAATAATTTCAACCGCACCCTGTGAGCGCAGCCAGGCCATAAAGTTCGAGCTCTCCTGCTCAACGATAGACTCGGCCTGGACGGCGGCGGCTTTACGTTGGGCGAGGTTGTTTTGAATAATGCTGTGCAGGTCATCAACGCTATAAAGATAGGCGTTGGCGAGTTTGCCGACTTCCGGCTCGATATCACGCGGAACGGCGATATCAACCATCAGCATCGGCTGATTGCGGCGTGCCTTAAGAGCACGTTCAACCATCCCCTTGCCGATAATCGGCAGTGGGCTGGCGGTGGAGCTAATAATAATGTCGGCATCGGCCAGGCGTGCGTCGATATCCTGCAGTGAAATCACCTCTGCGCCCACTTCGTCTGCCAGACCCTGCGCACGTTCGCGGGTACGGTTGGCAATCATCATGTGGCGAACCTTGTGTTCGCGCAGATGACGCGCCACCAGCTCGATAGTTTCACCGGCACCGACCAGCAGTACGTTGAGCTCAGAGAGGGATTCAAAGATTTGTCGCGCCAGCGTACAGGCGGCAAAGGCAACGGATACCGCACTGGCACCGATATCGGTTTCGGTGCGCACGCGTTTGGCGACCGAGAAGGATTTCTGGAATAAACGTTCGAGCTCGCCCGATACGGCCTGACCGTGTTGAGATTCGGCAAAGGCTTTTTTAACCTGACCGAGGATCTGCGGCTCACCTAACACCAGTGAGTCGAGGCCGCTGGCAACGCGCATCAAATGACTGACTGCGTCGTTATCCTGATGCCAGTAAAGGCTCTTGTTCACTTCATCGGCGCTGAGGTGATGATAATCACACAGCCACGCCACCACCTGCTCTTGCACATCACCCTTGCCCTTCAACTGCTCCTGCTGTTCGACACTGAGATACAGCTCGGTACGATTACAGGTAGACAGTACGACGCCGCCCTGCACCAGCGGTTGCTGAAGCAGACTCGAGAGCGCCTGGTCGATGGTATCAGGTGAAAAAGCGACCTTCTCACGCAGAGATATCGGGGCTGTTTTGTGATTAATACCTAATGCAAGTAGGGTCATAGAAGTGATAGTCGAAAGAGACTTTTCTTTGTATGGGTTTACGTCTGAGGCGCATTCTACAAGATGCGCGGGATCAATAAAAGCCACACCGCACTATCTGTCCGGTTTTTATTGAAAGCTGTGATTTGTGATTAAAAGCAAGGCACTTGGCAGAGCAGAGTAATGGTCATTTAAGGGAGCCAGGGCGGGGATATCCAGACAAAGCTGATTACATTTGCCGACTGTCAAAGGCACAGTGATTCACTCACTATCGCGTAATTTTTCAAACTTCAAGACCGCAGCAATATGCTAAACTGCGCTGCAATCTCTGAAGAATACTTAATGAAAGGACCCGATCCGTTATGCCAATGCATAAGACTACCCTGCTTCGCCTGCTCCCTCTCGCCAGCCTGGTGTTGACCGCCTGTTCGACCTTCTCTCCGACCACCGGTCCGTCAACTAGCCCAACGTCGCCGCAGTGGCGCGCACACGAGCAGCAGGTTAAAAAGCTGGATCACTACCAGACGCGCGGTTCCTTCGCCTACATTACCGACAAGCAGAAAGTGTATGCACACTTCTTCTGGCAGCAGTTCTCGCCTCAGAGCTATCGCCTGCTGTTGACCAATCCGCTGGGCAGCACCGAGATGGAGCTGAAAGTGCAGGACGGCAATGCCGAACTGACCAATAACCAGGGTAAACACTACACCAGCAACGATCCCGATGACATGATCCAGAAGCTGACCGGTATGTCGATCCCGCTGGAGAATATGCGCGAGTGGATGCTTGGCCTGCCGGGCGACAGCGCAGACTTTAGCCTCGACAGCCAATATCGCCTGCGCGAAGTCAACTATAAGCAGAAAGGCCTGAGCGGCAGCGTGACTTACCAGAGTTATGACACCACCGTTCAACCACCGCTGCCGAATCTGCTGCAAATGACCCAGGGCCAGCAGCGCATCAAACTGAAAATGGACAGCTGGACGCTTAACTAAGATGACGCAATTCTGGCCATCGCCGGCAAAACTCAATTTGTTTTTATACATCACCGGACAACGCGCCAACGGTTATCACGATCTGCAAACGCTGTTTCAGTTTGTCGATTACGGCGACAGCCTGGCCTTTACGGTGCGCGACGACGATAAAATCACCCTGAGCCCGTCGATAGAAGGCGTGCCGGACGAGCAAAATCTAATTGTTCGCGCGGCAAGGCTGTTGCAACAGCGCTTGGCCACGCCGCGCGGTGCCGACATCCAGTTGGAGAAACGTTTACCGATGGGCGGCGGTCTGGGAGGGGGATCTTCCAACGCGGCAACCACGCTCGTGGCGCTGAATACGCTGTGGAACGCTGGCCTCACCGATGACGAGCTCGCCGAATTGGGCGTCAGCCTGGGTGCCGACGTGCCGGTGTTTGTTATGGGCCACGCGGCGTTTGCCGAAGGAATTGGGGAAGTTTTACAACCGGTTTCTCCACGGGAAAGGTGGTATCTTATTGCCCATCCCGGGGTCAGCATCCCGACCCCGGCCATATTCGGCGATCCCGAATTAATTCGCGACACGCCAAAACGGCTGATTGATGAGCTATTAAACAGCACTTACCGCAATGATTGTGAACCTATTGCAAGAAAACGTTTTTGCGAGGTTGAACAGCTTGTTTCATGGCTGCTAGAATACGCGCCGTCGCGCCTCACTGGAACAGGGGCCTGTGTGTTTGCCGAATTCGACACAGAGGAGTCTGCCAGAGAAGTGCTGAGCCAGGCTCCGGCATGGATTAACGGTTTTGTCGCCCGAGGCGTTAACGTCTCACCGCTGCACACAACCCGTGCCGAGTTAATGAGAGTCGCAGCCAAAGCGTAGAGAGTCACGGTGTCCCGTTACCGCGTCTGTTCTTTGCCAGCCTCTCAGAATTATTTGATTTAATCTGTAAACCTGACAGACTTCAGCATGCGGGACATCGCGCCTGCAAGCTGAATAAAGAAAGGTGATGTACGTATGTATATTGCTGTGGTTTCGCTCACCGCCCGGTGAAGCCACATGCGGTATCTTCTCTGGACGCAAGCCTGAGGTTCTTCTCGTGCCTGATATGAAGCTTTTTGCTGGTAACGCCATCCCGGAACTAGCACAACGTATTGCCAACCGTTTATACACCAGCCTAGGTGACGCCGCCGTTAATCGTTTTAGTGACGGTGAAGTAAGTGTGCAAATTAACGAAAATGTACGTGGCGGAGATATTTTCATTATCCAATCCACCTGCGCGCCTACTAACGACAACCTGATGGAACTCGTGGTAATGGTCGATGCACTGCGCCGCGCTTCCGCCGGCCGCATCACGGCAGTTATCCCCTACTTCGGTTATGCACGTCAGGATCGCCGCGTGCGTTCAGCGCGTGTGCCAATCACCGCCAAAGTCGTTGCAGACTTCCTTTCTAGCGTAGGCGTTGACCGCGTATTAACCGTTGATCTGCACGCTGAGCAGATCCAGGGCTTCTTCGATGTCCCGGTTGATAACGTGTTTGGTAGCCCTATCCTGCTCGAAGACATGATGCAGCAGAATCTGGAAAACCCAATCGTGGTTTCTCCAGACATCGGTGGCGTGGTCCGCGCTCGCGCCGTGGCCAAACTGCTCAACGATACCGACATGGCCATCATCGACAAACGTCGCCCACGCGCAAACGTTTCTCAGGTGATGCACATCATCGGTGACGTCTCTGGTCGCGACTGTATTCTGGTTGATGACATGATCGATACCGGTGGTACTCTGTGTAAAGCGGCTGAAGCACTGAAAGAACGCGGTGCTAAACGCGTATTCGCTTACGCTACTCACCCAATTTTCTCCGGTAATGCGGTAGAAAACATCAGGAACTCCGTGCTTGATGAAGTGATTGTTTGCGATACCATTCCGCTGTCAGCAGAAATTCGCGCCCTGAAAAAAGTGCGTACTCTGACGCTGTCCGGCATGCTGGCTGAAGCCATCCGCCGTATCAGCAACGAAGAATCGATTTCAGCGATGTTCGAGCATTAATCCCCTGCCCGCGGGCAGGTGCGATTAACATAAAAGCCCCGGCTAAGTGATTAGCCGGGGCTTTTTAGATTTTAACGGCCATGAGCCTCAGGAATGACGATGCCCCTTGCGGCAGCGCGGGTCATAACGACGCACCCAGTAATAGCGATCGGCCACCGCTTCTCGACCGCCGACTCTCGCCCCGCTCAGCCACAGTATTGCGCCGACAAAAATTGCCATGATCGCGGCATGAGTCATGATGTCCGGCAGCCCAAAGTCAGAAACCTGACTCAGCACCGCGTAAACGATACCGCCAATCATCACCATCAGTCCGAAACCCATCAGCATGTTGCCGCACAACGCCGCATTTTTACGTCTCATACGTCACCTCCGCTAATCCTTTATCCCGCCCTTAACCTTCGGACGAGGCTGTTAACCCTTTTCCTGATTAAATTATAGGCTCCTGCCCCAGCGCGGGTTGCGGATGCGATCACAGTGTCGAGAGGGAAAATGACAATACTTTACGTTTTTAATGATTATCTTAATGAAAGCAATATAGTTATTGCGGGTGACTATTCAATTCACAAGGTGTTACCGGTTTATTTGCCCTGTGGTTTGGCACGGGAGCAAAGCACGGGTAAACTAACGGCCAGATAATTTCTTCAAGAAGCGAAAAGAACGTGAGCAGCATAAAATTAATCGTTGGCCTGGCAAATCCCGGAGCCGAATATGCCCAGACCCGCCACAATGCCGGTGCCTGGTATGTGGATCAATTAGCGCGTCAGCATAACCAACAGTTAAAAGAAGAGAGCAAATTCTTCGGCTACACGGCGCGTTTGTCTATTAACGGGCAAGACGTTCGCCTGCTGGTGCCGACCACTTTTATGAATCTGAGTGGCAAAGCGGTCAGCGCGATGGCGAACTTCTATCGTATTGAACCGGCCGAGATCCTGGTCGCTCACGACGAGTTGGATTTCCTGCCCGGCATCGCGAAAATCAAGCTTGGCGGCGGTAATGGCGGCCACAACGGCTTGAAAGACATCCAAAGCAAGCTCGGCAATAACCCAAACTTTCACCGCTTGCGTATCGGCATTGGTCACCCGGGCGATCGTAATAAAGTAGTGGGATTCGTGCTTGGCAAGCCACCGGCCAGCGAACAGAAGCTAATCGACGATGCTATCGACGAGTCACTGCGCTGCACCGATATCCTGATGAAAGACGGGATATTAAAAGCGATGAACCGTTTGCACAGCTTTAAAGCGGAAAATTAATCCGCTTTACATCACTCCCCTTGCTTAGCGAGGGGAGCCCTTCTCTGAATAATCCCGTCCGTTAACCGACATGCCCACCGAGGCATTCAATACCTTGAGGCAGCTGGCCTTCTTATCCTGCAAATTAGTGGTGGTTAAACGCTGCAACCCTTCACGCGTCTTTTGGATATAGTCATCGGATTTAGGCACGCTAATATCGCTAAAAGGCGAAGCGCAGACTTTGTTAATCGACAATACCGGGCTGCTGTTGTCGAGTATTTGCAGCACTGCCTCCGGATTATGCTCCAGCCCCCAGGCCAGGCTCACGGTCAAACCCTCGGCATACTCGCCCTGGGTGCGTTTAGCAAACGCCGGCACTTCATTAACCCAACTGAGTTTGCCTTTTTTAAGATGCTGAATAAACGCATCGTAGTCCACCGCCGACAGGCTGTTAACGGGAGCGGTTGGCGCCGAGGCGGCCTCGATGCGTGCTTTGAGATCGCGGTCTTTTGCCTGAGCACAGTTTAAAGACGTGGCGGCTAGGCAAAACACCAGCGTGGACAATAAGGCCTTTTTCATCGAGTCACTCTACTTAACAATAGTTGTTTGATAGTAAAGCCTATCAAGCTTTTGTGTTTGAAAAAAGATGCGCATCGAGTTAAGTCGGCAAAATGTGTATAATAAGCGGAATTATGGTCATTACATCAGGCTTGTTACTTTAACCGCCTGATTATTAAGATATTAAGGTGATATAAACATGGGATTCAAATGCGGTATCGTCGGCCTGCCGAACGTCGGTAAATCAACTCTTTTCAATGCGCTGACCAAAGCAGGCATCGAAGCGGCCAATTTCCCGTTCTGTACTATCGAGCCGAATACCGGTGTTGTACCTATGCCTGACCCACGCCTCGACAAACTGTCCGAGATCGTCAAGCCTCAGCGCGTCGTTCCAACCACCATGGAATTCGTTGATATCGCCGGTCTGGTAAAAGGCGCGTCTAAGGGTGAAGGCCTGGGTAACCAGTTCCTGACCAACATCCGTGAAACCGAAGCCATCGGCCACGTCGTACGCTGTTTTGAAAACGACAACATTATCCACGTTAATAACAAAGTTGATCCGGCCGATGATATCGACGTGATCAACACCGAGCTGGCGCTGTCTGACCTTGAGACCTGCGAGCGCGCTATCCACCGCGTGCAGAAGAAAGCCAAAGGCGGCGATAAAGACGCTAAGGCCGAACTGGCGGCGTTGGAAAAATGCCTGCCACAGCTTGAGCAAGCCGGAATGCTGCGTGCGCTGGACCTGACTGATGAAGACAAGGCGGCGATCCGCTACCTGAGCTTCCTGACGTTGAAGCCAACCATGTACATCGCCAACGTTAACGAAGACGGCTATGAAAATAACCCGTACCTCGATAAAGTTCGCGCTATTGCTGATGCCGAAGGTTCTGTGGTGGTTGCCGTTTGCGCCGCGGTTGAGTCTGACATCGCCGAGTTGGAAGACGAAGACCGCGCCGAGTTTATGGCCGAGCTGGGTCTGGAAGAGCCGGGCCTGAACCGCGTGATCCGCGCCGGTTACGAGCTGCTGAGCCTGCAAACCTACTTCACCGCCGGGGTAAAAGAAGTGCGTGCCTGGACAATCCCGGTTGGCGCAACCGCGCCACAGGCGGCCGGTAAGATCCACACCGACTTCGAGAAAGGCTTTATCCGCGCCCAGACCATTGGTTTCGACGACTTTGTTGCCTACAAGGGCGAACAAGGGGCTAAAGAAGCCGGTAAGATGCGTTCAGAAGGTAAAGACTACGTCGTTAAAGACGGTGACGTGATGAACTTCTTGTTCAACGTCTAAATCTGTTTGTGGGTCTGGTGAGGTTTAATTAAATCTCATGAAGGCTAGTTACTCTATAAGATCCACGCCATTGCGTGGATTTTTTATTTTGGAGTGTCACTATCCTACCTTTAGTACTTCAGACTTTTTGAGACCCTCGGATTTTGATCTCCTCCCAATATCCGTACCAGGCTAAATCAGAGATCCGGACCTTTTGATCTTCCCCCAATATCCGTACCAGGCTAAATCAGAGATCCAGACCTTTTGGATGACTTCGGACAAATTCTGCCGGAGTCAGGTTATTCAGGGATTCATGAGGCCGCTCACTGTTGTATTCATTCAGCCAGCGCTCCGTTATTTCCCGTACTTCATTCAGCGTTTTGAACAAATAAAAATCCAGGATTTTGGTCCGGTACGTTCGGTTAAACCGTTCTATAAACGCGTTCTGTGTTGGCTTACCCGGCTTGATAAATTCCAGCATCACGCCATGCTCTTCGGCCCATTGCGCCAGAGCCAGTGATATCAGTTCCGGTCCGTTATCCATCCGTATCTTCAGCGGATATCCACGGTTTGCCGCTATCCTGTCCAGCACCCGGACGATACGCTGCGCGGGGATATTCAGGTCAATTTCGATGGCCAGAGCCTCACGGTTAAAATCATCAACGACATTGAAAGTTCGAAAACGTCGGCCACATGTCAGCGCGTCGTGCATAAAATCAATCGACCCGCTTTGGTTGAGTGCTTCCGGCGTTGCCAGCGGAGCCGGATTACGCACCGGCAGGCGTTGCTTACCCTTATGACGAAAATTCAGCTTTAACAGACAGTAAATCCGGTGGACACGCTTGTGGTTCCAGACGTGACCCTGCCTACGAAGCACCTGAAAAAGTTTCTTAAATCCGTAGCGGGGGTAACGTTCAGCCGCCTAAGTCAACCTCTGGATCACCGCCTCCTCACGTCGCGTATCCAGTTGATAAAGATACACCGTCCTGCTCAGCGATAACGTCCTGCATGCCTGGCGTATGCTCATCGCAAATTGCGCTGTAAGATAGCTGACGAGCTCACGCTTTATCGCGGGTTTTAAAGCTTTTTTTCGATGACGTCTTTCAGTGCCCTGCATTCCAGACTCAGATCGGCTAACATCTGTTTCAGACGACGATTCTCGTCTTCAAGATCTTTGATCTTTTTGATATCAGCGGCTTCCATCCCGCCATATTTCGCCTTCCCGTTGTAGTAGCTGGCTTCGGAAATAGCGGCCTCGCGACACACATCTTTGACGGTCCTGCCCGCTTCGACTGATTCCAGTACGGCGATGATCTGGTGCTCGGTGAATCGGATCTTACGCATAGCGATCTCCTCAGATGACATAATCAGTATGTCGGAAGATCTCTAAAAGTGAATGGTCCGTTTTGGTGGGATACTTACAATATCTCCCGTAAGGAGATAGAAAAGTCATTTAAACTGGATGCGGACGTATCAATTTCCGTAAACAACGTCAGAACACTGAGTCATGACTCAAAGTTAGATGTTTATCAGTGTGCGGCTGATCTGAGATTCACTAAGCCGGATTTAAAGCAAGACATTCCCATCACTTATCGAATTCAAAAGACTGATGAAGGGAAAGGCCAATTTTACATTAACGTGTATGGCTTGTAGGTCCACCCTCATTATTCTTTTCAATGCATACCTTCATGGAATTGGCGCTTCACTATATCAAGAATGCACCCGGAAATTTCGGGTGCAGTATTAAATCATTAAAATTCACCCTGAAGGGCTTCATTCATCAGTAAAATCAAATTTGGGTTTACAAAGCACTTCGTTTGCAAGATAAGGACCGCTTTTATGCCGCCGTTCGACTTCAGATATTAAGTGTAATTTTTTCTTGGCTCTTGAACATAATACGTACAACAGCCTCTTAGACTGCAACTCATCCTCGTCAAATCGTAGTAAAATGCCCTGCAACAGTCCAAAAGCAATGACACAATCAAACTCTAACCCCTTGGCTGAATGAACAGTTGTAACTGTTACACCCGTGGCGATTCACGTCGCTATGACGTCCAACTGTTCGACACCACTTCCGCCTGCTTCAGGATCAGCTCTACCGCCCCCGCGGTTTTATCCGGTGGATATTTGTATTTACGCAGCGTCTGGCGCACCAGAATACGAAGTCGCGCACGCACGCTTTCACGTACCTGCCAGTCAACGGTGGTGGATTTACGCAGCTGTCGCGTGACCTCAATAGCCAGCTTTCTTAGCGTTTCATCACCCAGTTCACGCACCGCACTTTCGTTTTCTGCCAAGGCATCGTAGAAAGCGATTTCATCCGGGTTTAAGCCCAGCGCATCATCGCGCGCCATCGCTTCCTGGAACGCTTTCGCCATCTGAATCAGCTCTTCAATCACCTGCGCGGTTTCAATCGCCCGGTTATTGTATTTCAGCAGCACGGCTTTCAGGCGGTCGGAGTATTTCTTCTGCTGCACGACGTTGTTTCCGGAGCGAGCATGGATACCGTCATTCAACAGTTTTTCCAGCAGTTCCACCGCCAGGTTACGCTGCGGCATCTCCCGTACTTCTTCCAGGAATTCATCCGAAAGTAGCCCGATATTGGGTTTATCCAACCCGGCCAGGGCAAACACATCCTCCACGCCAGTCGCGACAACGGCGTTATCGAGAATTTTGCTTAACAGTGAGTTTTTCTCTGACTGGCTGAATTTTGCCTTTGGATCAAGTTTGATTAACCCAACCCTGACCGCCGACAGGAACGCGAACTCCTCCTGTAAAGGCTTCGCCTCATCCAAGGTGTTACACAATGACCAGGCTTTACTCATCGCCAGCGAGACGTCGAGGTAGCGTTTTTTACCGTCATCCAGACCAAGGATATAGTTCACGGCATCCCGCAGATAAGCCAATGGATCACGGGAGAATCCAGCGTAATCTAATCCGGGTTTACCCGCTGAAGGCGCAAACATCCCATGAATAATGTCGATTTTTTCCAACAGTACGGCAAAGGCTTCCCGGGCATCGACCGTGGTCTGCCCTTTTCCTTTCGAGTCGGTATAGGTCTTTAGCGCCTGCTTCAGTTCGTTCGCTATGCCAATGTAATCCACCACTAGCCCGCCAGGCTTATCCCGGAACACGCGGTTAACACGTGCGATGGCCTGCATCAGGTTATGTCCACGCATCGGCTTGTCGATATACATGGTATGGCAGCATGGCGCATCAAAACCGGTTAACCACATATCGCGGACAATCACCAGCTTCAGCGGATCGTTCAAATCCTTAAAACGCGCTTCAAGACGCTTTTTAGTCTGTTTGTTATAGATATGCGTCTGGAGTTGGTCTTTATCTGATGCCGAGCCGGTCATAATGACTTTGATAGCCCCTTGTTCAACATCCGTGCTGTGCCAGTCCGGACGGATCTCTACGATGGCGTTATAGAGCTTTACGCAAATATCACGGCTCATAGCGACAATCATCGCTTTGCCGTTCATGGCCGCATTGCGCGTTTCAAAATGTTGAACCAGATCCGCGGCAACCTGTTTGATGCGAGGCTCTGACCCTACCAGCTTTTCCAGACGGCTCCAGTCACCTTTGGTTTTCTCTTGCTGGCCCGTCTCTTCATCTTCCACCAGCTCATCCACTTGGTCGGAGAGCGTTTCCAGCTCCTCATGATTCAGGTCGAGTTTTGCCAGTCGGGATTCGTAGTAAATCGGCACGGTTGCACCGTCATCCACCGCGTCCTGAATGTCGTAGATAGAGACGTAATCACCGAATACAGCACGGGTATCTTTATCTTCAGACGCAATCGGCGTCCCGGTAAAGCCCATAAACGACGCATTCGGCAGCGCATCGCGCATGTGTTTGGCGTAACCATATTTATAGACGCCTGTTTCACGGTCCAGCGTGGCGCTCAGACCGTACTGGCTGCGGTGGGCTTCATCGGAAATCACCACGATGTTGCTGCGTGAGTTAAGTGCCGGGTGGCTCTGTTCATTGTCCAGCGGCGCAAACTTTTGCACGGTGGTAAAGATAATGCCGCCGGATTCACGGGCATTGAGTAGCTCACGCAATTCGTCCCGGTCATTAGCCTGCAAAGGTGTTTGCTTCAACAAATCCTGCGCCTGGCAGAAAGTGGCGAAGAGCTGCCCGTCGAGATCGTTACGATCAGTCACTACCACTATGGTCGGGTTGTTCATCTCTGCCTGTTGTAGCAGCTTCCCGGCGTAGCAGCACATGGAGATACTTTTGCCGGAGCCCTGGGTATGCCATACCACGCCCGCTTTTTTACTGCCTGGAGTAATGTTGCTGCGCAGCGGCAGGTGTTTGCCGGTAGACGCCACAATCGTTGCCGTGACGGCTTCACGCACGGCGTGGAACTGATGATAGGCGGCAATCTTTTTGATCAGTCGTTTGCCGTCATACTCAAACAGGACAAAGTAACGGATGTAATCAAGCAGAAGTTCGCGGTTAAAGAAGCCCTGCACCACGGTTTTGAGCTGCCAGTCAAACTGCGGTTTATCATCTTCGTTAGATACAGTTTTCCACGGCAGAAAACGCTCTTCGTCAGCAGTCAACGAGCCAATACGGGCATTTTGCCCGTCGCTCACCAACAGCGCTTCGTTGCAGATAAACAGGTCGCTGAGTTCGTTTTTATAGGTTTGCAGCTGGTTAAAGGCGGCCCAGATATCGGCATTGGCATCAATCGGGCTTTTCAGCTCAATCACCGCCACCGGCAGGCCGTTGATATAACCAATCACATCAGGGCGACGCACCTGCTTTATCCCCTGAATGGCAACCTGATTCACCACCATAAAGCGGTTGCTGGCTGTGCGGTTAAAATCCATCAACAATGCTTTGTCGTGGATAACCTTTTCATCACGTTTGTAGTCTACGGGTACGCCGTCAAGCAGCAGATGATGAAATGCTTTATTGCTGACGACCAGATCGGGGCTTTCGGCACGGGTGATACGCAGTATCACCTCCTCCAGCACGGAAACAGGAAGATGGGGATTAATGGTTTGCAACTGCTCCAGCATTACCGGGCGCAGAAACACATCATGAAATGAGGCACGCAGCGGGTTTTCACCATCCGGCGCGATATCTGGCCCGTGCAGCACTTCCCAGCCCTGTTCAGCAAACCATTGCAGGCATTGCTGTTCTAAATCGTCTTCACTCAGCATCAGGCTTCCTCTGTCTCAGGTTCTTCCGTTTCTTCCGGCGCGTTGGAAATGTCTTTGAGCGCCATATTTAATGGGGCGATAAGGGGATCGAGCGCCTTTTCAAACGCCGTCAGATTGATGAGCAGCCAGTCGATCATCGCTGGCCAGTTACTCTCATCCAGGCTGGTTGTCGGTGTGGCGAAAGAGATTCGGCACGATTTTTTGCCTGGCAACGGCTCCCACTTGAGCGCATGGCCAAAGGTATTTTCAATCGCTTCTTTATGCTCATAGAGCCAGTTAAATGCAAAGGTATTGCTCTCCGCCGAGGATTTGGCAATCCAAAGCTCAACGCGGCTCTCTTTTTTGCTGAAAATCAGGTTCCATGAAACGGCGCTGATACCGGAACCCGCACTGATCCAATGGTCGGTAGAAGGACTGATATTGTTGTACAACGAGCAGGAACTGGCTTTAAGACGTTCAAGAGTTTTTGTCCAGAAAGCTTTGCGGATCATCAGAATAGCTTTAACTCCGCCGCTAGTGGATTGCTCTTCCGCTTCCTTCTGCGCCATGCCGATCATAAAGGATTCCGCTTCCGGCGTCGGGATCACCTGACGAATATCAACGAACACATCGTCGTTAAATTTGTATGGCTTAACCTTAAAGCACTGCACCCGCAGGCCAAACTGCATCAGCCACAGCGCGGTATTGGTCACTTCTTTGCGGAAGCTGGCCGCCACCATCATCACTCGCTGCGTGCGGCTCAGGTTGATTTGCACTTCATCCAGACTTTCACACTCCAGAAATTCCGCCATCACTTCCGCCGCTGGACGGGTTTCTCCCGGCTCGTATTTATCAATATAGAGCTGGAAGATATCGAGGATCTGATCTTTGCGCAGATTGGCGCAGTAACCGGCATATTTCAGCGCCTGCCACACCACGTCGCGCCCGGAGTCATCGAGCTTGTTTTCGATGATCACCAGATTGCGCTGTTTATCGATCGCCAACAGGTCGAGGCGCTCTTTGGTGTCGTCAAAACCGGCGAATTCTTTCTGGATAATCAGCAGTTCGTCGTTGTTGTCGCGGGTTAATGCCTGGGGATTTTTCGCCAGCCACTCCTGCAGGTGATAGCGCTCGGTGTAACCGAGGCTGCAGAACGATACTTCTTGCAGAGAGTGCAGGCTGTTGGTCGGCGTATCGACTTTATACATTTTCCGCCTCGCTTACCGCCTGCTCGGCTTCCGGCAGGGTGATTTCGCCGGAAAGGAGTTTGGGGAGAAGGGTGTCGCGGAGCTGGGTTAGTGAGTCGATTTCTCTCTGGCTATGTTTGACACTATCAAACAAAGGAAAAATACTCTTTTCAAATTTCTGTAGAATATTTTCACTTGGTATTACTACCGGCATTCCTGATACAAGTTTTGTAGTTAAACTGCCACGACTACTATGAGAGTCAGAAATACCTCTCATCTCCTCATATCGGGAACGCAAATTCATATATAACCAGCAAGTCAATATTTTATTTTTTGGTCTAACCGCCACTACTGATTGGTTGATATATGTATTAATCATGTTCAGAGATGTTTGCCCGCGAGTGTGTCCCTGTCCAGCAGACGCAATCAATACATCACCCAACACAGACTTTTTAGTCGAAGATTGCTCAACTCCTAATGTCGTAATGGTTTTTTCGGTATTTGTTATAACGCTATTTCTCGTTTCACCTGATGAAAACCAATGAAATTCACCATTCCAATACTCAGATTTAGTTGTTGTTGGCGTTCCCCCGCTGAAAACCTTATCTGTTACATTTGTAACAGAACCACTTCGCCATCCCTTTGGAATCGCGCCTCCCTCACACTCTTGCATCGCAGACGGAAACAGCTCTGCCGTGGCTTTTAACTCGGCATAGTGTTCAGGGTGTTCACGCTCAAAAACCGCTAATGTATCAGCATCTTTCCCGGAAATCGCCGTCATGGCAGCAAGCGTCGCGTCTTCCTGCGAACCGCCCGCTTCCAGCACTGCGATTTTGGCTTTCACCGGTTCAAAATCGACAAACCAGCTTTTGAACAGGGCTTGGGCCATTTGTTCGATAGTTTGGTTGATATTGAAGTTAACTTGAATTTTCTTGTCTAAATCTAATAATACTTTTGAAATTCTATAACTGTCTTCAAATTCTACAATTGGAAAAGGCAAATCCTCGATAGTTTTCCCACTGATATTTGCCTGATTCGCACTACCTGTCGAGTTTGCAACAAAATATTCTTGAGTGCTATTTTGAGAAAGATAATAATATATAAAACCAAGGTGAATTGAACAATTAGATTTAAGAATGACTCGACCAACCCTTTGATTAAGGTATGCAACCCCATTCCAGACACGACCAACGCGCCCCACTAATGATTGAGGCGCATTAGGACCAGATCCTGTCATAGAAATTAGGACATCACCTTCAGATACCAACCATGCTTTTGTTTTCGATGCCAACTCATCTGAAATATATGCGCAATCATCATAATTTACATAACCTGCACGAATATTTTTGATCTTCAAAACTTTATTATTGGACTCCTCAAGAAAATCATGACTTTTATAAGCATAACCCCCTTGAATTTTCACGTAGTGACCTAATGTTGTTAACTCAAAACCCATAACCCAATCCCCCCAGATTCGCCTTAATCTGCTTCTCCAGCTCAGCGCTCTCTTCCAGTTGCTCTTTCAACTGCTCGGTCAGTCGCGCCATCTTCTCGGCAAAGGGTTCATCGTCTTCTTCCTGCTCGGCGGCACCAACGTAGCGCCCAGGGGTCAGCACAAAGTCGTTTTTCGCAATACCTGAAAGCGTTGCCGAGAAGCAAAATCCGGCTTCGTCTTCGTAGTCTTTATCCGCCTGCCAGGCATGGAAGGTGTCGGCAATTTTGGCGATATCCTCACGGCTGAAATCACGCAGCACGCGGTCTTTCATATAGCCAATCTGGCGGGCGTCGATAAACAGCACCTGCCCTTTGCGATGGACTTTACCGTTGCCGCCGGATTTGTTCTTGGTCAGGAACCAGATGCAGGCCGGGATTTGGGTGTTGGTAAACAGCTGGCCTGGCAATGCGACCATACACTCAACCAGATCAGCTTCAATCAGGTTGCGGCGGATCTCGCCTTCGTTGTTGGTGTTAGAACTCATCGAGCCGTTGGCCAGCAGCAGTGCCATCGAGCCTTTCGGCGCTAGGTGATGGATCATATGCTGCATCCACGCGAAGTTGGCATTGCCCTGCGGCGGCGTGCCGTACTTCCAGCGCACGTCATTTTCCAGCTTCGCGTTCCACCACTCCTTCATGTTGAAGGGCGGGTTAGCCATCACGAAGTCGGCGCGCAGATCCGGGTGCTGATCGTCCAGCAGGGTATCGGCGTTTTTCGTACCAAAATTAAAGTCGATGCCACGGATCGCCATGTTCATCGCCGCCAGCTTCCAGGTGGTCGGGTTGGATTCCTGACCGTAGACGGAAATATTCTGCTTCTGCTCAGCGGCATTGTACTGCTTCTCGCCCGCGTGCTCTTCAATAAAGCGGTCGCTGGAGACAAAGAACCCGCCGGAGCCCATCGCAGGGTCATACACGCGTCCATTGTACGGTTGCAGCATTTCTACAATCAGGGTAACGATACTTTTTGGCGTGTAGTACTGGCCGCCCTGCTTACCTTCCGCCAGCGCAAACTGGCCAAGGAAATATTCGTAAACGTGGCCGAGAATATCTTTGCTCTTTAAGCTGAGTTTCTCGCCGTTATATTCCGGATTGCTGAAGTTGGCATCAGAGAAGGTATTAATCAGCCCGGTTAATACCTCGTTGCCCAACTGGTACTGGCTGATGCGGTTCAAAATGCCTTTCAGCTTCGGGTTGGTTTTTTCAATTTCATCCAGCGCGTTATCCACCAGCCAGGAAACAGAACGCAGTTTGACTTCCTGCCCAGTGGCTTCGTCCACCCACAGCACGGTGCCGGTTGGCAGCATAGCTTTATTTTTCAGCGTCTCCCAGCGCGCGGCTTTTGGCACCCAGAAGATGTTCTTTTCTGCGTAGTAATCTTCGACTTCCAGTTCATCAATAATCGCCTGCGCATACTCTTCATCAGAGTCGTAACCGTCGCGCGACATGGCGTAGATGTTGTCCGGGTTGCCGACATCGCGGAACAGGGTGATCAGATCTTGCTGACGGGCCTCAAAGGCATCGGACACATACTTCAGGAAGATTAACCCCAGCACCACATGCTTGTAGTTGGCGGCATCCATATTGGAGCGCAGCTTGTCAGCGGCCTTCCAGAATTTATTATCCAGCTCGTTCAGGAACTGTTGTTCGGCGTTGTTCATGAAAATCCTCGGGGTAAATCGCAAAGAAAGAGCAAAAATGCCCTATCGCAAATTATTTTTTGGAATGCAGTTCGCAAAATGATACCCGGAACGGTAATGATTACAAACGCCACTGCGTAAAAAAATTTGCATTTGAGAGGTGAATAGTAGGAAACTAAACTGCCGTTCCGTTTGCAACTTCAGCGCTTTCACCAGATACGCAGTTCATTCTTTGAACTGTGAGAGACGTCCTGCAGCACCGAAACGATAAATTAGCAATGTATTAGAAGTGAGTAATTGCGCATAACTTTTGATTAAAGGTAATCAGAAAGTTGTCGATGGTTATTCTTTGGCTTTTTTTATATGAAACAGGTAAAACTATGTCCTGGCTTAATTCCATTTTATTGGCGCTTACTTCTGTGCAACCTTATATGGTGCCAGCAACCGTTATTGGCCTCGTCAGTGTTGCATTTTTCTGTTTTATTTTCTTCTATCTCTACAGGTCGGTTAAAATTGTTAACCAACTGAAAAAATATACACAGTCAATTAATCACATTGAAAATGATGAGCCAGAGAATCAACTCCAGCATTTGAAAAATTTGTTTGTTCAGCCTGAGATAAAGCATGCCTGGAGTGAATTTGCGGAATCCCTGCATCCCCAGCACGAACTTGTCGGCAGTGAAGAGAAAATCGTCAAAATTCGCGCCACTGCACCGAGCGCTAATTTTTTCTCAGAACAACAGTTGGTGGATATTCCGCTCAATACTGAATTCTTTAAGCATTTACCCGGCATTCTGACTGGTGTGGGGATTATCGGCACGTTCTATGGGCTGATGATTGGCCTAAACCATTTTGACCCCAGCACGCCGGAGCAGGTGGCCAGCAGCGTCAATAATCTGCTGCACGATGTGCTTTACGCTTTCCTTGGCTCTGCAGTTGCTATTTTTGCTTCCATTGTCGTCACGTGGCTGGAGAAATTCTCTCTAGCGAAATGTTATAAATATCTGGAAAAATTTACCGCTTCCATCGACAAGCTCTATATCAGCGGCGTGGGTGAGGAATATCTCGCCTCACTGGTTAAATCCAGCAACGAAAGCGCCACTCAGGCGCGCCACCTGAAAGAGAGCCTGGTCACCGATCTTCGCGATATGCTGTTGCATCTTGCAGAAAGCCAGAAAGTTGAAAATGAACGCCTCGCGAATACATTGAGCAACACCTATCGTGAATCAGGCGCACAATTTGCTGACCAGGTGAGCGGCGCAATCGAAAATAGCCTTAAATCGCCACTGGATAAAATTGCGGGTGCAGTTCAGACCGCCAGCGGCGATCAAAGCGGCATGGTACAGAACATGCTGCAGGATGTACTGACTGCATTTATGGCGAAGCTCGATACTACCTTTGGTCAGCAGTTTACGAATCTCAACGAAATGATGGGGCAAACCGTCGGTGCGATTCAGACGATGCAAAGTGGGTTCTCAGCCTTGCTACAGGATATGCGGCAGGTCAGCGATGACTCCCGTCAGGGCAGCGCACAGCTGATTGAACAGCTGCTCTCTGAAATGAAGTCGGGCCAGCAGGCCATGCAGGCTGGCATGAATGACATGCTTACTAGCTTACAGGCCTCCGTCGCCAAAATTGGTGCTGAAGGTGAAGGCGCTGGCGAGCGCATGGCTCAACAGCTTGAGAAAATGTTTGCCGACAGCGAAGCGCGAGAAAAAGCCCTGGCAGAACATATGTCCGCCTTTATTGAAGCCATTCAGAATTCAGTACAGCAGGGCCAAAGTGCCACAATGGAAAAAATGGCGGCTTCTGTCGAAGCACTCGGGGATCAGTTGGGCAGTCTGTTTGGTCAGATTGATAAGGGCCAGCAACAGATATCAGCGAACCAGCAGGCTAACCAGCAGTCCCTGCACGAACAGACACAACAAGTGATGAGTGAAGTAGACGATCAGATCAAACAGCTGATCGAAACCGTTGCCAGCCAGCATCAGGGTACGACTGATACCCTTAACAAACTTGCAGAACAGACCAACCGCCAGATTCAGGATATGCAAAATGGCGCAGAAAAAATGCGTGCGGCGGCGGAGCGCTTTGAACACGCAGGAGAGCGGGTATCGGAGGCCAACCACCTTACCGCTGAAGTGCTGAATAAAGCGCAATCAGCAGGTTCATCACTATCCCTTGCCACCAGCGAACTCACTTCCGTTGTGGCTGATTATCGTAACAATCGGGAAGCTGTTAGCAAATCCATTGCCATGCTGGAGCTGCTCGCCGCAAATACACAGTCTGAACAAACCACCCGCAGCCAGTTCATCACCGATCTTAAGCAGCACGGTGAGCGCTTGCAGAGCTATAACCGTGAAGCGCAGACCTTTATGGAAAATGTCAGTGGCGTGCTCGGAAAAGGTTTTGAAGATTTCTCAGAAGGTGTTTCACGCAGCTTGGATAAAACGCTGGGCAAACTGGACGTCGAAATGGCGAAAGCCTCTAATCTGCTTGCAGGCTCTGTCGAACAGATCGGTGAGAGCGTCAGCGAGCTTGATGATGTTCTGTCTCGCGTGCGTGCCTGAGGGGGTGACAGCTGATGTTTGGGAATGCATTTGGCGTTAAAAAGCGCCGCAGTGATGAAGCTGAGAAGCCCTTCTGGATTTCTTACGCCGATCTAATGACCGCCATGATGGTGTTATTTCTGGTGGTGATGGTCGCGTCGCTGAGCTCCGTTACACAACGCATTCAACGCGCGGAGCAAGGGGAAAAAGTCAGGGGGCAGGATATTGCCAGATTATGTGAACGCCTGGAGTTGCATGCTCGTAGGATGAACAAAACCATTGAGGTGGATTGCCACGATAACCGTATCAGCTTTGGCGAAGCTGGGCGTTTTGACCACAACCGTTTTTTCCTGAACGCCGAAGGGCAAAAAGCGTTGCAGGATGTCGTTCCACTTGTGCTGGAGGCATCCGACAGTGACGAAGGCAAAAAGTGGTTTAAACAAATCGTTATTGAAGGATTTACCGATACCGACGGCTCTTACCTCTACAATTTACACCTCTCGCTGCAACGTTCCGAATGGGTGATGTGCAGTTTGCTTGATAGCCGCAGTCCTCTGCAAAAAATCATTTCTGCCGAGCAGCAGATCCAAATCCGCAAACTTTTCCTGGCGGGGGGCGTCTCATTTAATAACGCGAAAGAAAGCAAAGAAGCCAGCCGCCGCGTTGAGTTGCGCATGCAGTTCTTTGGGCTTAAGGATAAACGTGATGGCGCTGAAGAGGTGGATTTCCCTCCGGTCGTTAATAAAGAGGTTTGCCAGTTGGTAATGCCGCAATGACGCACGCGCTCAGTTCTCTATCGCAGCGTATTGCAGCGAAGCTATCTTCCAGCCAGCAGGATGATAATTATCTGCGTAATGATTTTCACGCGCTGGCTTCTGCTGGCCGTGAGATGGAAAAGCGATTTGATAAAGCAGAGAAAATCCCCACCCCTCCACATGAAATGCGGCTGGCAGCCCTGCGTCGTTTTCGTCTTGCAGAAGAACTGAGTGAACGTGAATGGCGGATGGTGTTTTATGGCCTCGCCGATACCGATCCGCTCTACCCTGACAGGCCAGTATTACTGGAGGATGATACATTCTTTCCCCATGTTGACAGTGCTATCAAAAAACAGATTGAATCCAAGACACTGAAGCGCAAGGACTGGGCAGCACTCTGTTCAAGTTATTTCGCCTACAAACATGAATCGCCAGAAATAAATCCACACTGGTGTGTACTGCGTGGTCATATTGCCCAAGGTTACCCCGTTGTAAAAGCCGCCATCCGCAGAGAAAAATCGTGGATGAGAACCATTGAGTTTTATCACGATATTTTTACTCCTCAGGCTGGCGGTGTGATATCCCAGCAGCTCCTTTCAGGTGGGAGTAACTCTTTATCATCATTAGAAAAAATAGCGCAAATCCCCGATAGCAGCTGGTTATGGAAGCGTATTTTCACGGTGTTGCTGGCGCAGCTCGATACTCTGGACGATCCTCAATATCTGGACAAAATCAGTTGGCTATTAGGCCTAGCGGCGCAGTGGGTACGTTTTCGTGATGACATTATGACGGCGACGCTGACCCGCTATTATCATTCTACTTATCGCGATCAGGCGCATTCCTCCCTGAAACAGGCCGCACTGGAATACTGGGATAACCCGCAGCTGAAAAGCCAGCAGAATAAGTGGCATCAGTATGTTTCTGAACCCGTCGCAGCGATGGTGCGAGGCTGGCTAGCAAAACAGGATCTGATGCATTTCTTCGAACTGTTACGCGGAAACGGCGATGTTGACCAGGCACGACTCTTTTATTGGCTGCGATTTGCAAACCAGATGGGATTCACTCGTATCGTGATGGGACTGGATGCAAGGCAAGTTCGACGTAGTGATTTCGTGAAGTTTCGCGAAGAGAATCGCGGTCGTTTGAGCCATCTGCGCGGTGGGCGTAGTTTTGATAACGCCATGATTATGCAGATTAACGATTATATCTTTGTTGAATTCTCTGGAACCGGAAATGCAATGTACTACTACCGAGTAGGAATGGCACCGTTTAACCCAGAATCAACGCTATTTGATATCAAAGCCCATCTTAAGGACAAAGGAATATGCCCTAAGCCCCTGACACATTTTCCTTCGGCCGATGATTATACAAAACAGAGACTTACTGGCTGGATGCTTAAATACGACGATGAACTACGCAAGTTAGGCATCCGCTGGATGGCTGAAGAACCCGTCAAATTTGTAGATAAAAAAGCGCCCTCACCCGCCTCGGTCTCTGACATCAAAATCATCAATCCATTGCGGGATACGGCAATACAGCGACTGGTTGAAAACACCTCATGTATCGTCAGCGATAACCGACAGAAAGGTGGCGTGCTTTCTGTACAGCTCAAAACCCCCGACGACATAACGGAAAGAGAGTTGCTCCGACTCGGTTTCACCCCGGTTACTAAAGAACCGCATCGTTACTGGATCAAATAATGCTGAAACGTCTGTTAAGTAAACTGACGGGAAACCGTCAGCAGATAGAACGCCACCTGAAGAATCAGTACCAGGCTGAAGAAAACGGGCTCAGCTTCCCTCAATCTTTGGTGGATGATCCCGAACTTTGGGCGCTGGCATCCTGGCTTGAGCAACTGGCTGAAGAAGACTATCTGATATCACTCACAGACCGATGGTTGCTAAGCTGGGAGGCGTTGTATCGCCTGCTGGAAGATGAAGAACACTCCAGCAGTCTGCCTCTTATTGGCGTCCCAGAGATATTACCATTACATGCAAGCCTGAGCTCCCGAGGGGCATTAAACGATGGCGATTTTCGTGTCTGGATTTCTGATTGGTCTTCGATACCTTCCCGCCAGTCGATTCGTTTCAGTCGTACCGGCGCTATTTTTACTTATGAAAATCAACAGCACCTGTTATCGCGGGAAAACTGGTTACTCTTACAAGCATTAGAGCAGCTTAGTACTCAGCAAATACAGACGCCTAGCGAAACCACTAACCAGCTGGGATGGGCCGTTATTCGCAAATGTGCAAAACAAGCTTCCGCAAAATTTGATGACTACTTAGAAAAGACGCACGTTATCAGACCGACGTCGTTGTCATTACGCTTGCGTAAGGCAACGGTTGCTGATACTGCCGTTATCGAGATTGAACCACACTTTGAGGACCAGCCCGCTAACTGGCTCGGCAGTTTCGACAAGAACTCACAGGTCCACGATAGTTATCGCATACCCGGAGAGAACGGTGAACTCAGCCATGTCATCATACCTCCCGAAGTGAAAGAAGTTCTGAATTCAATTCACTCAATCCCAGGCCGTCGGGTGGCGGGAAGTGAAGCACTTTCCTTTGTTCGCAATCCCTATACTTTCCTGGGTGAAGATGCAGCCAGTGTTATTGCACCTGAGAAACACGAACAGGCACTGTTTGATGCCCATATTTTCTTTCATCATTTTAGGCTTCAACCCCAAATCAATGATGAGAATAAGATAGAGAGTATTACGCTGGTTCTAGAGCCTGTCTCTCCGATGCCACAACCGGAGGTGTCATTCCTCTTCTCTGCGCCATGGGAACTGGAAAAATTTGTTCAGGCCGTAGGTATCAGCGTTGCCGCGCAAATGCCTGCAGGTTCCTGGCAGGGATACGAGCTGGAACTGAGCCAATTCACGGAACAGCAATGGCGTGATTGCCAGTCGCTGTTGTTGCGTTGGCAACAGGAAGTCGAGGGTAAAGAGTTTAACGATGTCCTGGATCTGAGCAAATATGGCGATCGCGTCATCGGTATTGGTGAGTTCGAAAAAATATCCTCGCCCTGGCTGACCAAGGCAAAAAGTGAAGACTGGCTCCCTGATGACATCGACTTCTCCGCATTTTCGGTTGAGACGCTAACGGGCTGGCAACCTGATAACCTGCAGCATTTCGATGAACTGCAGGAGAGAATCACCCAGGCAGAAGCAACTGGCGAAACACATATCATCTCCCCCTGGAATGAGACTGAACTGCCACTGGATGCGGCGAAAACCTTCAGTAAGAACTGGGAAAAACAGCAAAATGCAGCACATGAATCAGGGGGCAATGTTGTTGAAAAAGCAGTCCGGGCAGTGCTCAAAATTGAACAGAATATTGAAGAAGCGGTTTACATTAAACAGCGCCGAAATTCACTCCTGAATGCACGCCATGCTGAACCTGAAATTCCACTGAGCCTGAAAGAGCACATCCAGCTCAAAGATCATCAGCGTGAAGGCGTGGCCTGGCTTCAACAGCTTTTCCTTCGTTCACCTAAGGAAACTGCAGGTTGCCTGCTCGCGGATGATATGGGGCTGGGGAAAACGCTGCAGATCCTGAGCTTCCTGGTCTGGTTCATTGAAAAATTCCCTGACGAGCCACCAAGCCTCATCGTTGCCCCCGTCTCTCTTTTGGATAACTGGGAGCGTGAACTCGACAATTTCTTCTACACCTCCGGGATTTCGGTGATGAAATTGTATGGCGACACTATTAAAGCGGTGAAATACCCAAAACAGGCTATTCCTGCTCATCTTCAATCTCAGGGGATCAAAAATCTGCTTAAACCAGGCTGGCAGGGTGAGGCGAAAATCATTCTGACAACCTACGAAACGCTTCGCGATCAGGAGTTCTCACTGGCGCGCCAACCATGGTCCATCATGGTCTGCGACGAGGCACAAAAAATAAAGAACCCGGCGGCATTAATCACTCATGCAGCCAATGCGATACAAGCAAGATTCAAAGTGGCATGTACCGGCACGCCTGTCGAAAACACGCTTGTAGACCTGTGGAGCCTCTTTGATTTCGCACAGCCGGGTCTGTTAGGCGCACTCAATGAATTTGGCAAACACTATGTTCGCCCTATAGAGAACGAAGCGGGTCGGGATACAGGGCAGCTTGAAAGTTTACGAGCGTTGATTGAACCACAAACATTACGCCGGACTAAAGAAGAGGTTGCGCGTGATTTGCCGCAAAAAATCGAAGTCGTCAGCTGTAAACAACTGCCGCTTTCTGGCCCTCAAAAGCAACTGTATCTTTCTTCGATAGCGAACTGGCAACAACAGCAGGCACTTAGTGAAGGAATGCAGCAAGCAGGCGCGGGGATGTTGGGGTTATTACATCGTCTTAAACTCATTTGTGCGCACCCAGCAGTCGTTAACCCGGAGCCTCGCTATCGGGAAGGGTCGCCAAAGCTGAACTGGATGTTGAAAACGTTGGATGAAATTAAGCACACCAGCAAAGATAAAGTAATCATCTTTACTGAGCTGCGCGATCTCCAGCGCGAGATACAGCATGCTATTCAACAGCGATTCGGTTTTCGTCCGGTGATCATCAACGGCGACACCAGCACTAAAAGTCAGAGCCAGAATAGCCGCCAGCGATTGATTGACGATTTCCAGTCCCAACCCGGCTTTGGCGTGATTATTCTCTCCACCGTCGCAGTTGGATTTGGAGTTAACGTGCAGAAAGCAAACCACGTTATTCATTTCACCCGCTGTTGGAATCCGGCAAAAGAAGATCAGGCAACCGACCGCGCTTACCGTATCGGCCAGACAAAGGATGTGTATGTGTACTATCCAACGGTGATGGACTCTGAAATCACGACGTTTGAAGAAACGCTAGACGAACTCCTTCAGCGTCGCCGGGCATTGGCGAGGGATATGTTGTGCTCTGCACCGGATCTAAGCAGTGCTGATTTTGAGAACATTTTAAAAGGGACGTAAGCGCTCGATTTTCGCACTACCAAAAGATGCTTAGGGCCATTTCAAAGCCAATACCTGCTGCTGACCACCTCAATAAGAGGTGGTGTTAATCCAGGGATAAAAAACCCGCCGCAGCGGGTTTGAGGTTTACCAGTAATATTCCAACGGCCGATTATTCGGCAACCAAAGCAGACTATCAGGATCTGCGCCAGTTACTACAGCATGCGCCAAGGCGCGATCATCAGCCCGACGTCGTCGGGTCGTATATAGGTTGTTCCAGTAACCCGGATTTTTTGCTGTAGTTTACTCGGGGCTCATTGCTCCTTCTTATGAGTTCCGAATGGGTAATCGGGCGAAAATTAATCATAATTGTTCTTCTCGCTTGGCAAACATGCCACTAGCCTTCGCTATTGACTCAACCAGCGCAGCAATTGACGGTTCATAGGCCATTCCGCCGCTTTCAGATGAGTGATCAGCTCACGCTTAAAGGCAAAAGGAGATAATATACGGGCCAGAAACCGCAGCATACGGGCTTTGAGTTAATTTCGGTAGACTTGGGAAGAGTTTGAAATGGTGCCGATAATAGGAGTCCAATCTACGACCTTCGCATCATGAATGCGAGCCAACTCCAAAATGAGTACAGTTATGAGTACAAATAAAATAAAAAATAAAATTAAATATAAAAATCAATGATATAAAATATAAATCACGGTTCAACGTCTAAATCTGTTTGTGGGTCTGGTGAGGTTTGATTAAATCTCATGAAGGCTACTAACCCTATAAGATCCACGCCATTGCGTGGATTTTTTATTTTGGAGTGTCACTATCCTGCCTTTAGTACTTCAGACTTTTTGAGACCATCGGATTTTCAGCCTTTAGCCTACACTTGACCCTATCCCAAAATCCTGCGCCATTAAGATACAGAGCGGGTAATCCCCCTTTAATTTATAATTAGCGCGTTTCCAAGCGCATTTTGCCTTGCGGTGGTGGAAACGCGGCGTCAATAGCCGCCAGATCCTCATTGCTCAAGGTGAAGGCCAGAACGGCTGCGTTCTGACGGATATGGGCGGCCTCTCCGGATTCGGGTATCGCAATAGTTTGGCCACTGCGAATGGACCAGGCTAAAAGGACCGTTGCTGGACTTGTCTGCCGCTTTGCCGCGATTTGGGTTATTACCGGATGGCTCATGAGATGCGTACCGCTACCACCCAGCGGTGAGTAGGCCATGAGCGGAATGTTATGCTGATGACACCACGGCATCAAATCGTATTCAATGCCACGACTTCCCACGTTATAGAACACCTGATTAGTGGCACAATGCTCACCATTTTCTACAGCCATCAGGTCTTCCATATCCGCCGTATCGAAATTAGATACCCCCCAGGCTTTTATCTTCCCCTGTGCTTTAAGTTTCTCAAACCCGCGAACAGCTTCGCCTAACAGGCTCCCGAACCGCCAATGAAGAAGATAGAGATCCAGTGCATCAGTTTGCAGTCTCTTGAGGCTGTTATTACAGCTTCGTTCCATCATCAACCTGTTGGCATTCCAGGGATATATTTTGGATACCAGATAGACTTGATGTCTGATGCCCGTTAAGGCTTTTCCAATCAGTGTCTCTGACCGTCCTCGGCCATACATCTGTGCAGTATCAATTACATGCAAGCCAAGGGAAACACCGGTGCGCAGGGCTTTTATTTCTTCGGCCTCAGTGTAACGCCCTTGTCCCAGATGCCAGCTGCCCATTCCCACCGGGACAACGGGCTGACCACTAATGATGACAGTTTTCATACTTGCTCTCTTGCAAAGGATTGATGATGGGACTGAAAAATCAGCGTGGGACAAAGCGGTGAACTGATGGCTGGGTTCCGTTTTCGGGGCGCCAAAAAAGAACCCTGCCGTTAGAATTTAAATCTTATTCAAAATCAGCTTTAAATTTGTTAACCGCATCCAGCGCACATTTTTCATCTTTATCTCCCCCAGGCGCACCTGAAACCCCTAGCCCGCCTAATACGGTCCCATCTTGTTTTCGCAATGTGACTCCACCGGCAACGAAGATGATTTCCGGCTCGGTCGCCAGCACGGCACCTTCTTGTGGACCGGCAAGTTTGGACTCAACCAACTCACTGGTGCTGTTTTTGTGGAAAGTTCGGCCATAGGAAAACGCGGTATAGGCTTTTCTGTAAGATACCGACAATGTTTGCAGGGGGGCATTGCTGCTGCGTATCACCGACTGCTGTTGGCCAGCAGGATCGACAACCGTTGCGGTCACCTCGTAGCCTGCATTCAGGCAATTTTGCACGGCGGCACTGGCCAGTTTCTCCGAAGTCTGCCAGTCAAGTTTCTGTGTAGATACCAGATGTGTTGCCGAAAGAGCAGAAAAGGATGCCGTGAGGGCAGTTACGGAAAGAATGATCTTTAATAACTGATTTTGCATATTAGCTCCTGCTTATAACTTAAGGTCGAACGAGGATTAACTTAGTGCCGATGGCAGCCCACCGACACTACATTCCGAGGACACTACTTACAGACGAAACTGTTAGCTTCAGTGATACTACCGTTACCCTTATAAATGGCCTGAGTAGGCCAGGCACACAGTGGGCGACTATTAACTACCTGATTATTTTCTATTTTATAAGCCATGACCTGGGTTGGCGCTCTCCCCTGCTCCACCCACGGCACCAGGGCATCAAGCCCCTGAATGGTATCGGGGCCAGCGCCACCGCGACAGTGTTGAACACCTGGTGCCATATACAAACGAGCAAAACTTTCTGTTTGCTTTAGCCCGCCCATTTTGCCGCCCACATTTTTATAGTAGTGCACCGTGCCGCGCGGGAAGATCAGCTGATCGCTCCAGCCATGCCAGATAATCAATTTGCCCCCCGCTTTTTTGAATGCCTTGAGGTTAGGGTCGTCGGTGGCAATTATCGGGCCATACTGCTTTTCTGACTGTAACAGCAGTTTGTTGTAATCTTCATAGCTCAGATTTTTCCAGTCCCAGCCTGGATTTTGCTGCAACCAGGTTCCCAAATAATCAGTTGAGATCTGGAACGCGTTGCTAGCAAGCATGAACGGTGCGCCAGGCTCCAGTCCGTACCACAGTGACTTACCGTCTTTTGATTGCGGACCGGCCCAGATTTTGCGGATGGCGGCGATCTCACGCGGGCTAAGTCCGGCACTGGCCAATACCTGGTCATCAACCTTTATGTTTGACGGATCGCGAATAACCCGATCTTTTACGCCGTCTACAGCGTCGTATTTGGCAACGATCGCTTCATTAACTTTGTCGAGCTTGTCTTCGCTGATACTGCCGCTCAGTTCTCTTTGCATCACCAGGATGGGCCATAGCTCGGCGACAATAAAGCGATCCCAGTTGATAGCAGGCGCACCTACAAATATGCCGTTGAAATCATTAGGGAAGCGCTGAGCCTCCATCAGTCCCTGGCGACCGCCGGTGGAACAACCGTTCCAGTAGGAGTATTTTGCCGGTTGCTGGTAATAAGAGGATATCAGTGCCTTGGATTTAACCGTCATTTCATGCACTGCACGCCAGGCGAAGTCCTGTACCTGCTGTTGGTTAATCGTATGATCTTTATTAAGAACGAATTTTCCATCGAGTGAGGAGCCGACGTGCCCCGTATTGGTAGAGGCACTGGCATAACCTTGTTTGATGGCATTTGCTAACGCGTCATAAGCAATAAATCCGGCATAACCGCCCCCGCCCACCGCCTGAAAACGATGATTCCAGTTCGCGACTGGCAACCAGACTTCAACTTTGATTTCGGGTTTGATAGTCATTGATACACGACAGAATTTCGGTAGTCCGGTGACAGAACCTGATTTCGCACCGCGCAATACGTCGGCATTTTTTGTCTCGGGGGTGAAAACACCCTCATGAATATCAGCCGAGTTGATAGTGGCGTCAGTAAGACTGATATTTTTAAGGTTCAGGCAGTTTGTCCGATCGCTATCGAGCGCCGATGAGGATCCGGCAGCCTGCGAAAAGAGGGGGAATGTACCTACTACTCCAGCAATAAAGGTGGCCACTAATGGCAGTGATGTAATGTTAAATCGGTAAGTCTTATGCGTTTTTTTCGGCATTTTAAGTATATTCCTGAGGTAAAAAATACTGGCAAGTAGTGCAAAAGACCTTAGAACCTACCGATATTTTCCATATAACTTTAAACACCAAATGCTAATTAATATTTTTTATATTGTTGGAAAAAATATAAAAAACGACTATGTCGGCTTTTTTAAAATTAACTTTGCTGTAGATATTCTGTCGATAATTGCTTTACCGGCGGGCAACCACAGCGATGGGGGAGAAAGCGCCTGGAGGGATCACTCATTTAAAAAATCATGGATATGGAAATCTAGTCGTCCGCAAACAGGGATAGTCACTTTCCCCTGTTGTCCTTCAAACACCCTGTGTGTTCTCAAGGTGGTATGGGTAAATATCAGACATTGGTGGTTATGGAGATCTTTTGGGGCCTCCCGGTTTGGTGCTGATAACAAGTAGGACGGCGCGGCACAGGCCAGTAGCCGATAAGGTGCCAGGGATTTTGCTGGGATACTTACAGCAGCCCAATATCTGTGCCTTCAATCACCAACTCCATGTTGTCATCAGTCTCTCAGCATGATGCGGGAATGGCTTCTGGTTTGATGGCATCGGCTAGACAAATCGGCGGCATTATTGGTGTCGGTTTGTTTGGCGCGATGATTGCTCACCCTGACCTAAGCTCATTTACGTCAGGTATGGCGCACGGAATGTGGTTATCTGCGTGCTGTTTACTGCTGTGTATAGGCGTTAACACATGTGTATTACGCCGCAAGAAAGTTCAAGCGGAGACCTGACAGGCTTGGGCAGTAATCTACTCGCTGCCTAAAATATTTTGATGAAATACGTGAAAATTAGCTTTTTAAAACATAATTAATTTCAACGCCAACCAGCCGGTCGAAGTAATTATTACTTACGCCGGTGTAGAGGGTCAGGAACTTTCAGAACCCGATAAACCATAATTTACTAATTTTCTAAAAAAGCATGCCCTTATGACATGCTTTTTTATGAATCGAATACTCTCCACCCTGCATGGATAATGATGTATGGCATTAATGGTTAGTTTATATTCCACCCGCGTAGGAGGCCAGATAACCGTTAAGTCTGAATAAGCAAAAGGGCTCACGCCCTTTCTATATAATCATCACTCACTTTGCTGCCGAGTTGAGTGCCTGTGTTAATGAAGAGGCCACGCCTTCTGCGGCTGCTTCATCTACATCGGAAGATGAACCCGCAACGCCGATCGCGCCCACGATCACCCCCTTAAGTAAGATAGGTATCCCCCCTTCAATGGGAACGGCCGACGGCAAGTCTAGATAAGAAGCGTGTCCTTTGGAAATTTCAAGCTCGATAAGCTTAGTGGCGATCCCGAACCGGGCAGCCGTTTTTGCTTTGCCGATAGAGGCATCTATCATTCCTGGCGCAACAGACTCTGGACGCTCGGCATAGAGTAAATTGCCTCCATCATCAACAACGGCTACAGAAAACTGATGCCCCTGCTCTTTAGCTTTGGCGTTAAACGACTCAAGTGATTTCTTCACTACGTCTAGGGTAATGATCGGTTTTTCAGCGGCAGAGGCATAACATCCGCTAAATAAAATCGTTAAATTAAAGATTAAAACTGATAGAGAAAACACGCGCTTCATATTTGTTCCTTGGTTTTATCAAGCCGGGTAAATAGTGATTTATCTTTACTAGGTCAGGGATACTCCGCGAGTTCAGCATAATCGGCGAGACCCGCCTCATGTCGCAGTAACTGTCTTAGGGTGAAAGGCTCGTTAAGAATTTCCGTATCCAGTTCAATCAGTCTATCCCGCAGCAATGAGATAGCCGTCGCAGCCAGGACTGTTTTAGTAAAACTCCACCAAGGGACGATAAGTTGTCCCTGATGCGACGCTTGGATCTTGCCATTTGATACTACAGTATTGAACATGGTGATCGCTCAACGTATTGAAAGGAGACAGTCCGACAAGTTATATCATGGTTGTGGTTTGAAACCAGTAGGATCGCTTGCTTTGAACGATCACTTTTGGCACAACCCTCATGGCGCAATGTTTCGAGGGCGGCAATGAGTGAAGAGTTTGCGTACGATTTTGTGAAAATAAATAATTAATAAAAGGTAAGCATTACGTTTAAACATACCGTTACTGTTCATAATGCTTACACTTCAGAATACACAACTAAAAACCCTCCTGACCTTAATTAGAACTCACCATCACCTCAATTAGATTAGGTCGACCACTGGCTATTGCAGCCTCTAAAGCTGGAGCAATATCTGCAGCGCGACGAATTTGCTGTGCAGGTAACCCCATTGAATTCGCTAACGCTTGATAATCAATAGCTGGATTAACAATATCCATTGCAATGAATTTATTAGTCTGTGAAGACGAATAATGTGCTTGATTACGCATGAAGTTTTTCAGGATATTATATTCTTGATTATTCATCACTACATAGGTAATCGGTAAGTTTTCATGAGCTGCTGTCCACATTGCCTGCGGGGAGTACATGGCAGCGCCATCGCCAACTAAACAAACTACCGGCTGCTTACCTAAACCTAAGGAATAACCTATTGCAGCGGGCATTCCCCAACCTAATGCTCCACCCCGCATAAAGGCATACTGCCCCGAGTTATGGCTCGTCAAGAATTTACGCATCAAGGATGAGATGCATAATGCTTCATCAACGATTGCTACATCAGGACCTATCGCCCTGACAACTTCGTGTGCCGCTACAATAGGTGCGATGACCGGCAAAGAAAATTTCTCGGCAACGGTTATTTCACACTGTTCACGGAAATACTGACGTTCATCAGCCGCTTTTTTGATCAAAGCATTATAGTGCTCACGTCGCACATCAGTTGAATCTTTCAGCAACGGTAATAAAGCTCCGAGCGATGCTTTGATATCACCGACAATTGACAATTTGGTTGAATAAGAGCGACCTAAGTCATTAACATCCGCCGAAAGTTGATAAACGTTACAACCTTCAGGAATAGCAGAACCTTCACTATATAAAATAGTAATAAGCGACTTACCGCCAAGCGCAAAAATAGCATCATAATTTTTTAGGATTTCTGCAATGCCAGCCGCAGTCGTAGGCATATTACCTCTCCACAACGGGTGAGAAGTAGGGAAAGGAATACGCGACGGCCATGAAGATCCATATACGTGTGCGCCAAGTAATTCAGCGACATTAATAGTTTCTGCCGTTGCATTACTGGTATAAATTTCATCACCGGCAATGATTGCTAATTTATCAAGATTACAGTTAGCCAATATCTCTGCCAGCCGTGGCAGTGAACTTCCAATCGCACGACGATCTATTTCTGACGGTTCGCCTATGTTGACATCACTTAGTTGATCCATGATATCCATGGGCAGCGAAAGAAATACAGGACCGCTTGGGGCTGCATTTGCATCGTGAAATGCGCGACGTAAAAGTACCGGGAGATGCGATGCATTTGAGACATCCTGCGCCCATTTCACTGCTGGAGAAGCAATATTGACCAAATCATCATAGAGCAGCGGGTCACTAATTGAATGACGTGTGTCCTGCTGACCTGCAGTAACAACCAGCGGAGTCTGAGATACTTTGGCATTGAGTAAATTGCCCATACCATGTCCAAGTCCGCCAGCAGTATGCAAATTTAGAAAACCAGTTTTGCCGGAAGCCTGTGCGTAACCATCAGCCATGGCCACAGCGCTAGCTTCCTGAAGCGCAAGAATATATTTAAGTGAAGGATTGCGAAGCAAAGCATCCATTAAAGGCAACTCTGTAGTGCCTGGATTACCGAAAATATACTCGACTCCCTCACTGTGAAGCGTTTCGAGTAAAACATCTGCACCACGACGATTATCCAGTTCATTTGCTTTGCAAAAAGTCATGATGATAGTCCCCAACGATTATCGTTTTTGGCCAGATCGGGTAATAAAAATGATAAACTTTTTTTCCTATTTTCAGGAGAACCTTTGCTCAGTTTATATTCTAAGGTTGTAATCTTAATGAGTATCGATTGCAACGCACGCCCTAAACTTTCATATCCGCCAACAAAATAGTATCGGCCCGCCTTAATACCAATGATGCCATGACGTTGCAGATACTCAAATAATGCAACGGAAGATCTTGCATCGTAGTTTTCCTGAGGGGTGGCTTGAAGTGGATAACGAATTAATCGTTCTGCCAGAATGTACTGTATGGAGGCTCTTAACACGGTATCATTTGACTGGAGTTCCAGAAGGGCAAGGATAGACAGGATATCTACTCGTAACTCTTCAGCGCCAGCACCATTCCTTGAACTTTTGTCCGCAAGGAATTTAGGAAGAGGAAGATAACCCGTTTTATGATAATGCTCATGCATATGAACCCATATGGCACTCGCGCTAGTAAGTAATGAGTCATCAGCCGTCAGGATGTCAGGAAAGGCCGTCGGGGACCAAGTAGCCTCAATAGCGACTCTGGTATAAGATTTAAATCGTTCAACAAATTTCTCGATAAGATAATATGCTTTATGATGTTGCTTGACTTTTGCTTGAAAAAAATTCTCAGGGAAGATTGCAACCGATAATGGGTTTTTAAAACCATCAGTACAACAATGTAATAATACAGGCATCGCCTCAGAGTCAGGGACTATATCTAAAATAATTTCAGGAATAGGAATCGGTTCCACTACAGCAGCCTCCAAAAAGGCATCTGTATTATAAGGAATGTCAAAAAAACCAACAATAAAATTAGGTTCTACATCGTTGCTCAGATCGAGCAAATTATTAGAGTCTAAAGTAGGACACTCCAAGTTATTCAGTAGCGTTTGAATGTGGACGACTGCCTGGAATTGCTGAAGATACTTCCTCACACATTTAGCTATTACTTCAAGATTGTTAGTGTGACCTCCATTTATTATTTCGCTTCTGCACTTATTGATCTGCTGTATTATTTCATTAGATTTGCTTTTCATTAGTCAACCCATGCCTTTTGTCATTGTTGCCAATGTTTAAAAACTGGCAAAAAGTAATTGGTTAATAAAATATAATTTTTAGCTTAAAAATCAGTTAACTTGAATACGATCAGGTAAAGAGTCAATATGCTCAAATAAATTCACTTGGTACTGATATGATACTTTGCTGTCACAAACCCCTTGCAACAGTAATTCACGATAACGAGCACTGGGGGCGGCCTCGTCATTAAGAGTCACTAAACCAATATAAGTATACCCGAAAGTTGTTTTACCATTATGTAAAGAGAGGCGGACTAATTGGCGCTTGTAACGTTTTATAAAAACACCTTCTCTTCTATCAATGCTTTCTAAACACTCGATAGGTAATTTAAACAAGGCCCCTTCAACCACATGCCCATTTTGGGGTCGAATGTTTGCACAACATACAAGCTCATTCAGAGAAGCATAATCAAAGACAAGCTTATAATGCTCTAGATATGCTGGACCTATAAAATACTCACTCACGCGGCAACCTAAAGTCTTACCTAAACTTCCATGATTCATACAAGAGCCATATGCGAACAATTGGAAATAATTGTTCGACTGACAACCAAAATCGTTAGACATTTACCCACCTCTTTGCAAGGCTAAATAAAATGACAATAACACAATGATTTATTATCAACCGAGAACGTAATTATCATATATAGCACTAATTGTTTTAATTGAATTGAGCTCAAAATCACCAATTGGAATTTCTTTTTTCAACACTTCTTCGAGGAAAATCACAAAATGGACAATAGATAATGAATCAAGAAAATCATTGTCAATAAGATTAGTATCAACATTGATTTTCTTATGTTTAAGCACATCATAATCTATAAAAAAATCATTTACTTTTTCTGAAAGGGTTAACAAACTCATCGAAAGCATAGGTTCTCTCCTTAGTTAAAAAATAATTAATAACGTTAAAATAAAGAATTTCCCGTTTAATTTACATTACTAACTCCAGATAGAAATTCCTTCAGTAGAAAGTGTTTTTTGCACAGCGGGCCGTAAAAGCATACGTTCAACATGAGCCACCCAATGATTATATTGAGTCATATCTAGATTTAATAAATTCCCCCATTTAAAGTATATGAAGAGTACTGGATCAACTATTGAATATTCTTCTTTAAGTGCCCAAGTCCGATTTTCAAGTCTATTGTTTATTTGATTAAATACTTCGATGGTTTCAATGCGACCTTTAGAGCGTATACCCTCATAAGCTTTTCCATCCTCTGTAAAACGAGACGGATGAAAGTTTAGTGATAGAACACCAGTCAATGAGCAACTTAACCAATTTAACCATTCGACCGTTTTGGCCACACCCTCCGTTGTGGAGGGTAACAACCTACTCTCTGGGTATGACATGGCGAGATATAACAAGATAGCAGAAGACTCTGTTAAGATTTCGTTATCTGTTATCAGTACCGGTACTTTTCCCTTGGGATTGATTTTTTTGAATTCGTCTAATTTATTGTCTCCATTTTTCAATGATAAACCAAGCAATTCAAAGGGCTTACCCAGCTCATTAAGTATGACGTGCGGAGCAAAAGAAAGATGCCCCGGACAATAGTAAAGCTTAAGAATAGTATGCATATTAGCAATAGCCTTTTCTAAAATTCATAGCACAACGGCTAAAATAATGAGGTCATAGTTTTAAAAAAATTAACTCTGCAGCTGTAAAATTTAAAAGGGCAAGGTAGTGTTAGCTATAAACAGCAAACCCGTCATCATTTAAAATAATCAATTAAAATGGAGGGCGAAAGAGATGCCTGGTGTTAACATTATGCTAATACCTTCATTGATAATATGGCTCCTAAAAACTAATTAGTATTTTATTTAGTCAGGCTTTCCCATGGCCTTGAGAGAACGGGCCTTTAGAAAACTCATGCAAAGCATCTTTATTTAACTCAAAACCTAATCCTGGAGATGTTGGCATTATTATTTTTCCATTATCCCATTGAGGTAGACCCGTGAAGAGTTTACGGCATATATCAACGACAACTACGTGCCACTCAACCATTCCTCCATTTGCTACTCCGGCATGAAGATGCATATTTTGGAATGGAAAGGTCCCGCCGTTATCAATTTGAACACCAAAAGAGCGAGCGAGGCTTGCAGCACGAAGGCCGGCAGAGAAGCCACCACAGACACAAACGTTAGGTTGTAAAATATCAATTGAGCCTGCAAGAAGCATATCTCTAAAACGAAAGAGTTGACCTTCGCTTTGTCCTGCAGCGACTGGCATTGCTATACTTTTTCGAAGATCAGCCAATTTCACGGGGTCATTGTCTGCAATAGGTTCTTCAAAAAATGCAATATTACAGTCCGACAAATCTTGGGCAAGTCTTAAAGCATGGTAGTGATCAAGACCACAATTTGCATCGATATAAATCTCAATGCTATCTCCAACAGCCTCTCGCACTGCACGTACTCTTTTGGCATCGTCTTTTATCACTTCATCTAATGAACGTCCCTGCTCCCGCCTAGCCATTGCATGATAACCTACTAACATTTTGATTCGCTTATGCCCTTCATTAACCAATGTCCTTGCCGCATAGGCGAGTTGTTCCTGATCGAGTGAGGCAAATCCAAATGTTGTATAAAGGGAGACCTCTGACCGTGCTCCACCCAACAATTGCCATACTGGCAGGTTGACGGACTTACCAATAATATCCCAGATTGCAATGTCAATTGCCGAGATAGCATGACTGGCGTACCCGGTCTGGCCACGCGGAGTCAATAGCCAATAAAGTTTCTCCGAGATAGCTTCGCGATTAAGAGCATCCATCCCCAAAAGATTAGGTGCAACTACAGCTTTAATAATAGTTGCGATGACTTCCTCGTCGGTTATTGCAGTAAAACCATGGCCTGTCAAGCCACTTGCGGTTTCAATTTCAACGATAACCCCTGATAATTTACCGGCAATAGTCAGTCCAGCGACATCAGCTTCCCCTGGAACAAAAACAGGCGTTGCATCAATTCTGATAATTTTTTGTTGCATATAACCCTCTGTTTGATTTTCTAGAATAATTTTTTGAAAATATAAACTATCAATTAGCTGCTTTACTTCTGAATAGATATAACATAGCCACCCCCACTAATAATCCCCAGAAAGCGCCGCCGATACCCCAGAATGCATGTCCTCCAATAGTGACTAAAAAGGTCACAATTGCAGCTTCTCGGCTATTTTTGTTTGTGAGTGAATTAACCAACGAATTACCAAGTGCCCCCATTAATGCGAGTCCTGCAACAGCCTCAATAAAAATGGGAGGGGAAACAGAAATGAATTGCGTAGCAGCACTTGCAGCAAGACCATATATAATATAAGCAATACCACAAATTATCCCTGCCCAATATCGTTTAGAGGGATCGTCCCCGGCGTCCTCCCCGGCACAAATAGCAGCAGTTATTGCGGCGAGGCCTATGGCAGGGCCACCAAAGGGGGCGGCTAAAAGGCTGCTAAATCCTGTAGTCGTAAAAAGTGGAGTGGGGTCAGGTTTATAACCATTAACATTCAACACCGCTACGCCGGGTATATTCTGGGAAGCCATCGTAACAATAAAAAGGGGTATTGCAATACTGATAAAAGAAGAAAAGCTAAACCTTGGCGTTGCTAACATCAGATGTGGCCATATGTTTAATTGATTTACGTGGCTTAAGTCTGATGTTAAATAAATCACAATTAGAGTGGCGATTGCAGCAAAAGGGATAGCTAATATCCTTTTTACCTTGAGCATGATTAACCATACTAATAACACGGGGGAAAAATAAAGGGGATACTTTGCCATTGCGTGAACAGGAGCAACACACAAATTTAGAATAATCCCTGCAAGCATTGCGTTCGCCACTGCAGAAGGTATTTTTGTGATAATTTTTCCCAAGGGTTTCCATAATCCTGCTAACGTCAACATCGTGCCAGCCATAATAAGAGCACCTATGGCTGCTGGAAACCCTCCTTTAACCGCACCCATTCCCAGTAATAAAGCCGCCCCTGGTGTTGACCAAGCTACGCTCACCGGCATTTTGTTTTTAATACTCAAAACTATACCTGCAACACCCATTGCAATAGAGACGGCCATTAATCCTGATGCTGCCTGCTGTTGGGTAGCCCCCACATTAACTAACGCCTGCACTATAAGCGTAAATGTCGAGGCGAATCCAACAAATGAAGACAGCAAACCGGCTCCAGCAGCATGCCAGGAAAAATCCGTTTTACTCTTTTTGAGGACTACATTAGTCACTATAATAACTCCTGAAATAAATTATCTAAATTTATATTTGAACGCATTTTTACTTCGCCACAAAAAAAGCATGAGAATTAATCTCAATAAAACCATGAGCTATTAATTAATAGTAAAAATATTTTTAAATTCACTTTATAAATCTATAGGACTTTGAGGTCGTGGAAGTCCAATATTCGCACGCAAAGTGTTTCCCTCATATTTTGTACGCATTAATCCACGGCGCTGTAACTCAGGCACTACCATTGTTACAAAATCGTCGTATCCATCAGGCACAGTATGAAAAACGATAATAAAACCGTCACATGCCCCTGTTTGGAACCATTCTTCCATCTGATCCGCAATTTCATTAGGAGTACCGACCATTTCACCGGTTCCTGATTCAGCCGCTCGCTTTGCTAATTCTCTTACAGTAAGATTTTCACGCCTGGCAAGCGCCACCCATTCACGCTGATTCCCCTGCCCTTGTTCAGTCACAGGAAGGTCTGGTAATAATTCATCGGGATCGAATTTAGAGCAATCAACTCCAAGGCGAATTGAAAGATTTGGAATATTACTCTCCACATGGACTAAATCATCCATATATCTTTTTTTGGCGAGCGCTTCTTCCCTTGTGCGGCCAACATACACTTGATTAGCAGGAAGTATTCTAATATGGTCAGGGTCTCGCCCATAAGCCACTGCTCGTGATTTCATGTCCTGATAAAAATCCCGAGCAGTGTGAATGCTTCTCGCATTTCCGAATACAAGATCCGCTGACTTCGCTGCCATCTGCCTCGCACCTTCAGAAGCACCTGCAAGCGCAATAATAGGCCAGCCTTGCACGGGACGAGCAATGTTTAATGGACCTTTAACTGAAAAATATTTTCCTTTATGATTCAATGGCCTAATAACATTAACATCTGAAAATATCCCACTCTTTTTTTCCATCTTCAAGGCATTGTCTGACCAACCATCCCAAAGCCCGGTCACGACATCGAAAAATTCCTCTGCACGTTCATACCTTTCAGCATGCCTAAGAGCTATCTCAAGGCCAAAATTTAACGCTGCCTCTGGGTTAACCGTCGTGACTATATTCCATCCTGCACGACCATTACTTAAATGATCGAGAGAAGCAAAACGCCTTGCCAAAAGATAGGGATCTTCATAGCTCGTTGATCCAGTGGCGATTAGTCCTATCCGGTCGGTACAGGCAGCAATTGCTGACAACATAATCAGAGGATCGAAAGACGTAACCGTCGCACTTCTTTTTAGCGCATCTGGCGGCATAGGCATAAGAGCCAAATGGTCTGCCGTAAAAATAGCATCAAAGCAAGCAGCTTCGAGTTTCTTGGCTAACGACTTGATAATTGGCCAATTGAAATTGGCATCTGCGGGAGCTTCCGGATGCCGCCACCATGCTGTATGTAAACAAATCGGGCGCATAAAGCCCCCAAGACATAATTGTTTTGTCATCAGTAATGATTCTTATGGTCAAATTTTAGGGTTCAACACTTAGCTGCAAGCCGTATTGAAACGTACCAGGCCAGCCTCTAGATCCGCTATTAAATCATCTACATCTTCCAAACCAATATATAAACGAACGCATGGGCCTTGAGGCTTACGAGTAGAGACGCTCCGATAATCTGTGCAATCAAAAGGAAGTATCAAACTTTCAAATCCGCCCCAAGAGAAACCAAGCCCAAAATATTTCAAACCTTCGAGAAAAGCCGCCACAGCCTGGTCAGATGCCGGTTGCAGCACAATCGAAAACAGGCTTGATGCCCCGGTAAAATCTCTTAACCAAAGCGAATATCCTGGATCATTTTTTAATGCAGGATACCAAACACATTGCACTTCTGGTCTTCCCGCTAACCAAGTGGCGATATGTAACGCACTGGCTTGATGCTGGCGCAACCTTACTCCCAAGGTACGGAGCCCCCGAAGTGTGAGCCAAGCATCATCAGGGCTTATGCACATTCCTATCTCTCGTCGATATTGCTCCAGCTTTACCCACGCTTGTGTTGAAGCTGAAACCATGCCAATCATGACATCCGAATGCCCTGAAATATATTTAGTTCCCGCCTGAATGACTAAATCGGCCCCTTGACCAATAGCGTCAAAAAAGAGAGGCGTAGCCCAGGTGTTATCCATTATTACTAAAAGATTAAATTCCCGGGCCACTGTCACGATAGCCGCTATATCAGACATCTCCATACTCTGAGAACCAGGAACTTCCAAATAGATTGCCTTAGTTTCCTGACGTATTAAATGGCGTAACTCATCACCCGTCACCAAGGGATGAAAGTAGGTCGTTTGAATACCGTTTCTTTTTAATACGCCCTCGCACAAATTCCTCGTAGGGCGATAAGCAGCATCTGTCATCAGTAGATGGTCACCGGTCGAAAGACATGACATAAGTGCAGTGGATATTGCAGCAAGCCCTGATGGGCAAAGAACCACACCGGCACTATTATCAAGCGATCGTATGGCTTCCTGTAACGACTCCGTAGTAGGGGATCCCACACGTCCATATACAAATTTCTGCCGGTAGTTCAGCAAATCATCAACTGTCGGAGCGATAACCGTTGATCCCCTGAAGAGGGGAGTATTAACGAACCCAAGATTTGACGCGGGAGCTCTTCCCGCGTGAGTGATTGTAGAATCCGCTCCAGCCTGCCAGGCAAACCCGTTTGAATCGTGTTTCATTCATCGTCCTCGATGATTCGCACAGCGCCCTTAGCCGCACTTGAGGTCATGGCTGCATAGGCTTTCAACGCGGATGAAACCCGACGCTGGCGTGTGACAGGCTTCCAGGCCTTGCGTCCACGGCTTTCCATATTTTTTCGACGCAGTTCTAATTCAAAATCATCGACTTTCAATTGAATAGAGCGTGAGGGGATATCAATCTCAATCAAATCTCCATCCTCAATCAATGCGATATTCCCGCCCTCCGCCGCTTCTGGGGAGGCATGGCCAATAGATAATCCTGATGAACCTCCTGAGAATCGACCATCGGTAATAAGTGCACATTTTTTGTTTAAGGCTTTTGATTTGAGATAGCTGGTCGGATACAGCATTTCCTGCATACCCGGACCACCGCGTGGTCCTTCATAGCGAACAATGACAACATCTCCCGCTTTAACCAGGCCAGAAAGGATCCCTTCAACTGCCTCATCTTGCCCTTCGAACACCCTTGCAGTACCGGTAAAACAGATCATGCCAGGGTCAACGCTAGCGGTTTTTACGATACAGCCCTCAGAGGCTATATTTCCAAATAACACCGCTAATCCGCCATCATGAGAAAAGGCATGCTCTAGATTACGCAGGCATCCCGTACGCCTGTTGGTGTCCAAGGCTGGGTAATAGTTGTTTTGACTGAACGCGACCTTGGTTCTTACCCCGCCCGGAGCAGCTCGGTAGAATTGTCTGACGCTATCTGATGTTGTTGATTTTATGTCCCATTGTGCCAATGCCTCGCCTAAGGTGGTGGCGTGCACCGTTGGCAATTCGGTGTGTATTAATCCAGCACGTGCCAGCTCGCCTAATACGCCCATCACACCTCCGGCACGGTGGACGTCTTCCATATGCACATTCTCTACCGCGGGCGAAACTTTACATAAAACGGGGACTTTCCTCGACAGGCGGTCAATATCTGTCATGGTAAAATCAACCTTACCTTCATAAGCCGCAGCCAATAAATGCAGAACCGTGTTAGTCGATCCTCCCATCGCCACATCGAGTGCCATGGCATTTTCAAATGCCTTCACGCTTGCTATCGCACGGGGCAATACGCTTTCATCTTTTTGTTCATAGTAGCGACGACACAGTTCGACTATCTTTCTGCCCGACTCCAAGAAAAGTTCTTTACGCAGCGCATGGGTTGCCAACATGGAACCGTTGACCAGGAAGCGCCAGCCCCATCGCTTCGGTTAAACAGTTCATCGAGTTTGCCGTAAACATCCCTGAGCATGAGCCGCAGGTAGGACATGCTGCTTCTTCAACGGCTTTGACTTCTTCGTCAGACATGCTGTCATCGCCAGCCACCACCATCGCATCAATTAAATCAAATGAACGCTTTTCACCCCGTAGCGTCATTTTTCCTGATTCCATAGGGCCACCTGAAACAAAGATAACCGGGATATTCAAGCGCAGTGCAGCCATCAACATACCTGGTGTAATCTTGTCACAGTTCGATATACAGACCATTGCGTCGGCGCAGTGAGCATTGACCATGTATTCGACACTGTCTGCAATGAGTTCGCGTGATGGAAGGCTATAAAGCATGCCGTCATGGCCCATCGCTATGCCATCGTCAATCGCGATGGTATTGAACTCTTTTGCCACCCCCCCCGCCTCTTCAATTTCTCTGGCAACCATCTGACCCAGGTCTTTCAAATGAACGTGCCCAGGGACGAATTGCGTAAAGGAATTGACAACAGCAATGATCGGCTTATCAAAGTCTGCGTCCGTCATACCGGTAGCTCGCCATAAGCTTCTTGCGCCTGCCATATTACGGCCGTGAGTTGATGTGCGTGAACGATACATTTATAGGGTGTCCTGTTTTTATAATTGAACTTGGAAAGTGCCATAATAGAGTCGACAAAACAGCCTGTGAAATATATTCTGCTATACCAATTAAGTTACTGGGGATATTAGTCATGGATATAAGACAGTTGAAACATTTCGTTACCGTTGCCGACACGCTTCATTTTGGTAAAGCCGCCGAGCGTCTTAATATGACGCAGCCGCCGTTAAGCCAATCAATAATGGCGTTAGAGAAAGAAATCGGTGAGGCACTTTTTTTAAGGACGAAAAGAAATGTCTCGTTGACCCCCTTTGGTGAGCAATGGTTGTGTCACGTAAAGCGTGTCTTGCACAGCATGAACGCGTTACCTGAGATTGCAAAAAAATTACGTAAGGGAGAATCTGGGCAGCTCAATTTATCTTTCATCAGCAGCGCGGGATATAATATTCTTCCTCAATTGGTAAGCCATTTTAGGGAAAACCTCCCCGCGGTCGAATTAGTATTAACTGAGGCAACCAGCGATGTGCAGATGACGGCACTACTCCACAAAAAATTGATGCTGGTATTGTTATTCCGCCGACAGACATGAAGTTTCCTTCCGCGATCCGCTACAAAAAAATCTTTTCAGAGCCCTTAGTTGCTGCCGTACCCGAAACGTGGCTGCAAGAAGGTAAGATATCGATAACTAAGGAAAAGCTCTGTCCTAAAATGGTCATTGATTCTCCACTAATTATTTTTCCTCAGCAGGTTGCTCCCTCGCTCTATGCGTTGGTCATCAGCTACTATGCATCCCATGGCGCCACGCCCAACATTGTTCAGCAAGCCATACAAATGCAAACCATTATTAGTCTCGTGGCTTCAGGCATTGGCATTGCTTTAGTCCCGAGTTCCCTTCGCCACTTGGCCCGTACTGGAGTTGTTTATCTTGATTTACTGGAGACACCGCCGATGCTGGATATAGGCATAATGTGGCGTGCATGTAACACCTCTCCTATTATCCAACATCTTCTTGATGCAGCCATTGAAACAAACTGATTTAAATTTGAATTCTCACTCATTTAATTTACCAAACACATCCACTTGTGGTAATGATTTTTATGAGAAAATTGCAACATACTCCCTAAAAAAACTTAAAAGACAATCACTACAGCCACATTAGATTACCTCCAACTCATCTTCCTTTGAAATAAAAAACAAGTCAGAGGGTGGGAGGTGTTAATTTAAGGCGTAGACACCCCGCCTAAAATCCATCACATTTGCAGGTTTAATTTTGCACATCACTTACCTTTCCATTCCGTTGAAGACGGGTAGATAAATCGTAGACTCAACCAGAGGTTAAAGAATAATCCTGTCATTTAGGGAACGGAAAAGTCGACTAATAATAGGATTGGCAGTATATTCTCCTTTTATCACAAGGTTTAATTCCTAACGCTTTCTTATGTTATTCCGCACATCGCCCTATGACGAAACCTTATTTTCCCTCGGCTGAGGGCTATCGGGGCGTATCTTGAACCAGATAGCATACATTGCCGGCAGGAACACCAGGGTGATAACGGTGCCCCCAAACGTTCCGCCAATCAGGGTATAGGCCAACGTTCCCCAGAACACCGAGTGGGTCAGAGGAATGAATGCCAGGATCGCGGCCATCGCGGTCAACAGCACCGGACGTGCTCGCTGCACCGTGGCCTCGACTACCGCATGAAACGGCGCGAGCCCTGCAAGCTCGTTGTGGCGGATCTGCCCCAACAGGATCAGGGTGTTGCGCATCAATATGCCCGACAGCGCAATCAGTCCTACCAACGCATTGATGCCAAAGGGCTGGCTGAAAAGCAGCAGCGTCGGCACGACGCCAATAAGACCCAGCGGTGCGGTGAGAAATACCATCACCATCGCCGACATCGACCTTACCTGCAGGATGATAATCAGCAGCGTTATGGCAATCATAATAGGGAACAGCGGTGCCATCGCCTTGGTAGCTTTTCCCGACTCCTCAATGGAACCCGCCTGCTCGATGCGGTATCCGTCAGGAAGCTTGTCGATTATCGGCTGTAACTGTTTCATGATGGCCGTGGAAACGTCCGGCGGCTGTAGGGTTTCGGCAATATCTCCGCGCACGGTAATCGTCGGAGTGCGATCGCGACGCCGCAAAATAGGATCCTCCATTCGTACCTCAACCTTGCCTATCTGAGAGAGCGGAATGCGCTGCCCCGCGGAACCTACCAGGGTAAAAGCGGCTATTTTTGCCGGATTCAGTCGAATATCTCCCGCCGCACGCCCCATAACCTGCACCGAACGAATATCTTCACGCACCGAGGTGATAGGAATGCCTGAGAGCAGGAATTGCAGTTGCTGAGCGACCGCATTCGATGTCAGCCCTACCGCCTGCAGGCGGTCCTGATCCAGGGTGAAATGCAGCGTCGGTACCGGCGCGCCCCAATCGGTATTAACGGTTCTCATCATCGGGCTGTTTTGCATCACCTTTTCCACACTGTTGGCAATCTCGTGCAGTTTGGCAACATCAGGCCCCATGACACGATAAGCCACCGGATAAGGGGAATACGGACCAAACACCAGTTGAGTGACGCGAACCTGCGCCTCGGGAGCCAACCCGTCGGCCACCGCTTTACGCAGTTGACTCTTGAGCGCCTCACGCGCCTCCTGGCTGTCCGTTAGCACAACAATTTTCGCAAACGAGGGATCAGGCAGTTCTGGCGCCATCGCCAGGTAAAAACGCGGAGAGCCCTGACCGATATAAGAGGTGACGATTTTTGCCTCTTTCTGCTTTTTCAGCCAGCCCTCAATTTTCGCCGTGGCGGCGCTGGTTTGCTCGATTGAGGTGCCGTATGGCATCTGCACCTCGACCAATACCTCAGGGCGGTCAGAGGTCGGGAAGAATTGTTTTTTAACCTGCCCCATGCCGAGGATAGCGACGGTGAAGATGACCACAACGGCAGCGGCCACAAGCCACTTGCGCGCAATAACGCGGGTCAATAATCGGCGAAAGCGGTTGTAGTGACGGGTGTTATAGATAGCCGCATGCCCACCCTCAACCGTTTTGATTTTCGGCAACATCTTCACCCCCAAGTACGGGGTAAATACCACCGCCACCACCCAAGAGGCAATAAGGGCAATACCTACGATCCAAAACATGTTGCTGGTGTATTCACCCGCAGTAGACTGCGCAAAACCATTAGGCATAAAACCCACCGCTGTGACCAGGGTGCCGGACAGCATGGGAGCGGCAGTATGGCTCCAGGCATAGGCCGAGGCCTTGATGCGGTCATAGCCCTCTTCCATTTTGACTACCATCATTTCGATAGCAATGATGGCGTCATCCACCAGCAATCCCAGCGCCAGGATCAGCGAGCCTAGCGTGATCCGGTCGAAGTTTTTACCCGAAGCCTCCATCACTACAAAGACGATTGCCAGCGTCAGAGGCACCGCCGCAGCGACCACCACCCCCACGCGCCATCCCATACTGACGAAGCAAACCACCATCACGACCAGCAGCGCGACGAAGAATTTGATCATAAACTCATCGACCGCCGAGCTGATATTCACCGACTGATCGGTGACTTTGCTCAACGTCATACCCAGCGGCATGTCCTGGTTGATCTTGGCCGTTTCGTTATCCAGCGCCTTACCCAGGTCCAGACCGTTCCAGCCGTCACGCATAACGACGCCCAGTAACAGCGCCGGTTCGCCCTGATTGCGAACCATAAAGGTCGCCGGATCTTCGTAGCCACGTTCAACGGTGGCGACGTCTGAAAGCTGTAACGTCTTGCCCCTGGCAATAATCGGCGTCTGGCGGATATTCTCCAATTGGTCGAAGGCGCCATCCAGGCGGATAAACACCTGCGGCCCGTGGGTATCAATCGAACCCGCGGGCGTCAGTAGGTTCTGGTTATTGAGGGCCGAGAAAATGTCCTGAGGAGAAAGCCCGAGCGTTGCCAGCCGATCGTGCGAGAACGAGACAAAGATGCGCTCTGCCTGTTCTCCGATAATATTGACCTTATTAACGCCGGGCACGTGAAGAAGGCGCTGGCGAAGCTTTTCAGCATCACGCACCAGCAGCCGCTGCGGTTCCCCTTTTGCCTTCAGCGCAAAGAGTGCAAAGGTCACATCGGAAAATTCATCGTTGATAACCGGGCCGATTACGCCAGCGGGCAGATTTTTGGCCTCATCGCCGAGTTTCTTGCGTGCCTGATAAAACTGCTCAGGAACCTGAGAAGGCGGTGTACCGTCCTGCAATGACAGCATGGTAAATGCCAATCCGGGACGGGTGTAGGTCTCGGTTCGGTCATACCCTTTAAGCTCCTGCAGGCGTTTTTCAAGCGGTTCCGCAACCAGATCCTGCATTTGCTGCGCGGTAGCGCCTGGCCAGGCAGAAATAATAGTCATCTGCTTAACGGTAAACGGCGGATCTTCCGCTCGCCCCAGCTTGAGGAACGAGATAATACCGGCCACGGTGATCAGGATAATAAGGAACAGTGTGATTGAGCGCTCACGCACGGCGAGCGCTGAAAGATTGAATTTTCCCTCACTCATGGCTGGCTCCCGGCGTCGCTGCCGTCGCTCTGCTCAGCCAGGCGGACGGCCTCCCCCTCATGCAGCAGATGCGCGCCCAGGGCAACCACCTGTTCTCCCGTTTCCAGGCTGCCGTTCACCGTGGCGCTATTGTCCCCTAATCCAAGCACCTGAACGGGCTGCCATGATACTTTGGCGGGTTTACCTGAAATACGCCACACCCCCGGCCCCTTGCCCGGATCGTAGAGTGCGGCCAAAGGCACCTGCATCGCCTGGCCAATGATTTTACCCTCTGCAATATGCAAGGTAACGGTGGAACCAAGCGGAGCGTTCGCCAGTGTCCCCTCCAGCACGTATCTCGCCTCAAAGGTGCGGGTCAACGGATCGGCAGCGTCGGAAAGCAGGCGCAGTTTCGCCGGAAGCGGCCGTTTGTCATCGCCGTACAAGGTTGCCAGCGCCTCGCTGCCTACCGCTGGCCGCAGCGTCTCCGGCAACTGCACGATGGCTTCGCGCTGCCCGGCCCTGGCCAGGCGAATAACAGGCTGCCCGGCACTGACAACCTGACCGGGCTCGGCCAGCGTATCCACGATGACACCGTCAGAATCGGCTAGCAGTAACGCATAGCCAGTGGCGTTTTTCGCCACATTCGCCTGGGCCTCGGCAGCCTTGAGGTCTGCCCTGGCGCTATCGGCCGCGGCCCTGATTTGATCGTAAGCCGATGCGGAGACCGCTCCGGCAGCGACCAGTCCATGATAGCGAATTTCATCATCGGCGGTTTGCCTGGCGCGTGCCTGTGCGGCCGCCACGGACTGTTGCTGAGCCTGCGCCTGCAGGCTCAAGTCAATAGGATCCAGACGCATTAAGGGCTGCCCGCGTTTAACGGTTTGACCGGTATCAACCAGGCGTTCGAGGATTTTACCCTGCACTCTGAAACCTAGATTGCTTTGAATGCGTGCGACCACCACGCCAGTGAATGCGCGCGAGGCATGGGCAGCGCTAACCACGCGAGCAGACCTGACCAGGGGAGGCTGACTGCGCGGATCGTCATTGCCTGAGGAGTCGCCGCAGGCCACAAGCGCAAACGGCAACAGTAAAACAGCTAAGGTGACAGGTTTGAGCCTGAGCATGGGTTACCTTAATGATGATGAAGGAAAGTAACCGCATTTTCAAACTAGTGACCAATAATGTCAATAGTCACAAACTCACTAACGCTTACTTATGGTGACAAACTTCTTAAAATTAACGATGAGAGTAGCGCGGCGGCGGCTGATGCCGTCTCAAGATTATATTGCAGCAGAACCGGGTTGATGTACGGGCGCATCACCAGATATAAAGCATAAGTCGCCTCATCGAGTGGCGTTTTTCTCTCAAATTCACCCGTTTGACGCCCTTCAAGAATGATTTGCTCAATCAGCTGACGCACGCGTTGTTCATGCTTTTGCGCTGAAGGCCAACCATCGCGCGCCGCAACAGCCGCAATATCATAAAGCTTGCGGTCGTGAAAAAATAAATCGCCGCCGGCTTCAGTCAGTGCCTTAAACAAGCGCCGCAATTTTTCCGAAGCCGTTGGCGCATCGGCGATTGCCGAATTGACAATCGCCATGATCATTTCCAGCCGGTTAGAACAGATTACCTCACCAATGGCCTGCTTGGAGTCGAAAAACTTATAGATATAAGCTTTTGAAAAACCTATGTATTTAGCCAAATCAGAGACGGTAGTTTTTTCGTATCCAAAATGCCCAAAATGCTCCGTGGCGGCTTCTACTACCTGATCTCGAACGCTGTGGTCCGAGGGTCCCCGCAGGGGATTTTCGTCTATGTGTTTAGTCATTTTTCCAGCTTAGCTCAATGAGCCCTAATTGACAACGAGTGACCATTTGGTAATCTAGTCACAATTCAAAATTGACTCAAGGAATATCAATGTTCCCTCTACGTACTCTTGCCCTGGCAGTGAGCGCCACCTTATTAGCCAGTTGCACCGTCGGGCCGGATTATCAGCGCCCTGAGGTGCCACTGCCGGCACAATATCAGTCTCAGCCTGCCGGTCAGCAGAAAAACGCCTTTCGGTCCGCCGATTTTGCAGCGTGGTGGCGGAGCTTCAACGATCCTTTATTAAGCCAGTTCGTTTCCGACGCGCTGGCGCAAAACCTCACTCTCGCTCAGGCAACAGCGCGGATGACGCAGGCCCGCGCCGGGCTTAGTGAGGCGACAGCCGCCCTGTTACCCTCGGCTAACATCAGCGGACAGGCCGCGCGCGCCGAGCAGTCTGTCGAAACTCCGCTCGGGCAGGTTCTACATTCGACCCCGAATTATAATCGCTACGGCAATGCCTATGAAACTGATCTGAACGCCAGCTGGGAGATTGATGTGTTTGGTGGACTGCGCCGCAGTCGCCAGGCGTCATTGGCCGACTATCAGGCCTCCGAAGCCGGTGTCGTCGCAACACGCCTTGCCGTGGCGGCGCAAACCGCTGATATTTATATCACCTTACGCGGACTACAGAGTCGGCTGGCTATTGCAAACAGGCAGGTGGTCACCCAGCAACAGCTGTTGGAAAAAGTACGGCTCCTGCAAAGTAAAGGGCTGGCCCCTGAGTATCAGGTCCGCCAGAGCGAAGGGGAATTAGCGCAGGTGCAGGCGAACGTACCGGTTCTACAGACCGCACTGGATAGCGCGATGAATGCCCTAGACGTGATGCTCGGTACGTCTGCCGGTACCCATCGCGCTCAGCTGACTTTGCCGGGCAGTATTCCCCAGGTACCCGCCATCGCCTCAACGGGCACGCCTGCCGACCTGCTACAGCGTCGGCCCGATATTATTGTGGCAGAGCGTCGCCTGGCCGCTTCGAATGCACGTATCGGCGTGGCGGTTAGCGAGTATTATCCCACATTTTCACTCAGTGCCCTGCTGGGCAGCGCCACGGCCGTTTCGAGCGGTAACCTCTTCTCAAGCGGGGCTAACCAGTCGGCGGGCGTGCTGGGACTGCGCTGGCGACTGTTCGACTTTGGTCGTATCAACGCGCAAATCAGTCAGGCAAAAGGTCAGCAAGCCGAAGCGCTGGCCACCTATCGCCTGTCAGTTTTACAAGCCACGGCAGACGTTGAAAACGCCTTTTCTGCCCTCTTTAATCGTCAAATACAGACCGCCACGCTGACCGAGGGTGAAACTGCCCTGGCTAGCGCTCGTCAATCGACGTTTGTTGCCTACCAGCGAGGAACGGCTAGCCTGATTGACGTCTTGCACAACGACGAAACTTTGTTGCAGGTTGCGGATGCCAGAGCGCAGGCACAGACAGAAGCGGCACGCGCCGCCGTTGCTACCTTCAGCGCGCTGGGTGGGGGTTGGCAGCCGCCTGGATCCGCCGACTAATTCAACCGTTAAATGCAGCACTCGGGTGAAATCATTTTGGGATAATCTATCGTCGGTGCTTACTATTATTTCAGCAAACGCAGGAAGCAAAAATAGACACGGCAGTGAGTCGCTCAATGCCGCTAAAATTGCTGCCCAGCGTCGAGACGCCGGAAAAATACTTATCCCTTTTAGATTATATAGTTATCTAATTTAAGCATTAGACACTTTTATCATCCCTTCCTACTATCATCAGCCTTTGGCACTTTTTTAATCAATTTTCACTCAGGGTTATCCAGCACGGTTCCGATATCGATAAAGATTTTGGAAGCAAAGCTGGCAACAATGGCATGTCTTACAATGAAAATTCAGCATCTTCCGTTTGATCAGAATATTAATGGCTGGGCTGCCCTCAAAGCGCCGACTCCGCGCTATCCGTCTTTGCGTGGCAAAATCACCGCCGACTGGCTGGTAATTGGCGCAGGCTATGCCGGGCTGGCGTTCGCCAGACGCATCGCAGAACTCCGTCCACATCAGCAGGTGGTGGTACTCGACGCGGTCGACATTGCCGATAATGCCTCGGCGCGAAACTCCGGTTTTGTGATTGATTTACCGCATACCGTCGGCAGTTCCTCCGCCGAGCTGGCTCAGGCCAACACCTATCGCCGACTGCTGCAATACGGCGTTACCCATCTCAAACAGACCGTTGATCGGCACGCCATCGACTGCGACTGGCTAAATTCGGGAAAATATCACTGTTCGGTCAGTGCGCAATTTGATGATGAAATTGCACACTATCAGCAAGAATTAACCACCTTGGGTGAAGATCACCAACTGCTTGAAAAAGAACAATTAGCGCAGCGGCTGGGCACTAATTTCTATCGTCGTGCTGTTTACACCCCAAACTGTACGCTAGTGAACCCGGCGGCGCTGATCGCCGGTTTGGCTTCTAGCCTGCCAGCTAACGTGACGGTTTATGCTAATTCTCCGGCTTTGCAGATTAATACCGACGGCAGAGTCTATGCACAGACACCGCACGGTGAGGTGCATGCCGGCAAACTGCTGCTGGCAATCAACGGAGCCAGTCGTGGACTGCCGTTATTTAAAGGCAGCTTATTTGCTATGTCGACGTTTGCCACGCTGACTGAACCCTTGACCCTGCGCCAACGTGAGCTGCTCGGCGAGATGGCTCCCTGGGGACTGACGCCGGTTAATGCGCTGGCGGGGGCCACTCTGCGCTACACCCACGATCATCGTTTTCTTATCCGCGAGCACGTTAATTTTGCCGCCGATCTGGTCACCAGCGCGGTTGAAACCGGTCGCCACGCTCGTCGCCACCAGCGACTCTTTGCGCGCCTGTATCCCCAATTAGCCGATGTCAACATGGCTTACAGCTGGTCAGGGCTCATCAGTATCACCCGCAACGGCGCGCCAGTGTGGGGCAATCTGGCCCCTAACGTCTATTCGGCAGCGGGGTGTAACGGGTCAGGTATTTCTAAACAAAGCGCCTTTGGGCGATTACTGGCTGAACAGGCTTTAGGCGAAGACAATCCGTTGATCGGTGATATGCAGTCACTGGGGCGAGCCAATTATCTCCCGCCGCGTCCCTTGTTGGATGCTGCGGTAAAAGGCTTTATGGCACGCGAACGCTGGCGTTCTCGCAGCGAACTGTAAGAAAAAAATCTCGGCTAAACAAAATAACAATAATGCAGTTTCTACTACACGAGGATAAAAAATGTCGCACTCCTGGAATCGTCGGGACTTTCTCAAGTTTTCTTTAGCAGCGGGCGCGGCTTCCGCCGGTTTCGCTTTGAACGTCCAGGCACAGGCGGCCGATGCAACCCCTAAGAAAGGCGGTCACCTCAAGCTGGGCATTGACGGGGCAGCCACCACTGACCAGCTGGATCCGGCAAGCTGGATTAGTTCCTATATGATGGTAGTTGGCTGCGCGTGGGGCGATACGCTGGTGCGCACCGATCCGGTCAGCGGCAAGGCAATGTCGGGACTGGCGGAGAGCTGGCAGTCGAGCGAGCAGTCTTCACGCTGGATTTTTACCCTACGTTCGGGCGTTCAGTTTCACAACGGCAAGACGCTCACCGCCGACGATGTCGTAAAAACCATTAGCCGACACAGTGATCCGAAATTTCGCTCGGGCGTCATTGCTTACCTGTCGTCAATCAACTCGGTGACGGCTGACGGTAACACCATAAATATCAAGCTTAATGAAAGCAACGTCGATTTCCCGTTAGTTCTGTCACTTTGGAACCTGCAAATTCAGCCCGGCGGTGGCTATGAGGATCCCCACGCCGGGATCGGTACTGGCCCGTACCGTTTGGTAAAATTCGAGGCTGGGGTCTATGCACAGCTAGAGAAAAACCCGCATGACTGGGATGCGGATCGCGGTTTTGTCGACAGTGCTGAAGTCATCGCCATCAACGATACCACGGCACGGGTAGCCGCTCTGTCTACCGGAAAAGTGCATTTTATCAACGATCTGAATCCAAAAATTGTGCCGTTACTCAAACACGGCCCGATAACCTTGTACAACACGCCGGGACGCGGGCATTACACCCTGCCGATGATGGTCGACACCCCACCGTTTAACAACAACGATCTGCGCCTGGCGCTTAAATACGCTATCGATCGCCAGCAGATCCTCGACCGCGTTCTCGGCGGATTCGGCTCGCTGGGCAACGATTTCCCGGTTAACAGCGCTTATCCATTATTCCCGGCCGATATTCCCCAACGCCAATATGATGCCGATAAGGCCGCCTTCCACTTCAAAAAATCAGGCTATAGCGGCCCGATCGTGCTCGATGTCGCAGAGGGCGTGTTCCCCGGTGCGGTGGATGCCGCGACGCTGTTCCAGATCAGTGCGCAGAAAGCCGGCATCAAATTGTCGATCCGCCGCCAACCGGATGACGGCTATTGGAACAACGTTTGGCGCAGCAAGCCATTTTGCGTCTCGACCTGGGGCACGCGCCTGACTCAGGATCTGATTTACTCGCTGGAACTGGGCCCAAACTCCGCCAGCAATGAAACGCATTTTGCTAATCCACAGTTCGCCAGCCTGCTGAAGCTGGCGCGCGCGGAAGAAGATGAAGCCAAACGCCGCCAGCTTTACCATGATATTGCCCTGATAGTGCGCGATGAGGGAGGCACCTTGCTACCGGTGTTCAATAATTATCTCAATGCCAGCAGCAACAAGCTACAGGGCTATATTCAAGATGTCGGCAACGATTTATCGAATGGCCAAATCATCTCTCGCGTATGGCTTAATAGCTGATGTTGGGCGGAAAAGCGACTCAAGGGGTGCAAGCAAAAGCATCCCTTCATCCTCTGGCCAGCGCCTTGCTTCATCGTTTGTTATTGGCCGTGCTACTTCTCTGGGGCGTTTCAGTACTGATTTTTGCCGCGGTTAATGCGCTGCCCGGTGATTATGCTGCCGCCGCGCTGGGAAAAACCGCGACGCCGGAAGCGATCGCCAGTATTCGCCACAGTTTAGGGCTGGATCAGCCGCTGCTCACTCGCTACTTTGGCTGGTTACGCCATATTGCCCAGGGCAATTTTGGCGACTCGTGGGCCAGTCAACAGCCGGTAGGCGATCAGCTCTGGCATCGACTGGTTAATTCGCTGTGGCTGGCGGGATGCTCGGCCCTGATCGCCGTGCCTTTGGCGCTGTTGGGCGGACTGTTTGCCGTACGCTATCTGCACCGCCTGCCGGACCGGGTCATTACCTTGATTTCGCTGATGATCATGTCATTGCCGGAGTTTTTTATTGGTTACCTGCTGATCCAGACTCTGGTACTGCATATGGGGGTCTCGACCTTTCCGTCCACGCTGTACGACGGCATGAGCCTGAATGACCGACTGTCAGCGATGCTGCTCCCGGTGCTGACGCTGGCGATTGCCGTGCTGGCCAATATGCTGCGCTCGGCGCGCAGTGCTCTGATGTCGGTGACCCGCTCGCCGTGGATGGAAACCGCCAAACTTAAAGGCCTGCCTCCGCTGCGCGTTCTTTGGCGACACGCCGCGCCGAATGCCATTGCTCCCGTGCTCACGGTGATTGCGATGAATCTGGCCGCGCTGATTGTTGGCGCGATGATCGTTGAGGTCATTTTTGTCTATCCGGGCATCGGTCAATATATGGTTGATGCGGTGACTGTACGGGATATTCCGGTGGTGCAGGCCTGTGGGGTAGTGTTTGCCACAATTTATATTCTGTTCAATCTGCTGGTTGACAGCCTGATGATGGTGACCAATCCCCGACTGAGATTTCCACGATGAAAAGCGCTATTCCTTCAATCACCACCCTTATCGGGGCACTTTTGCTGGCGATATTTGTTGTCATCGCGCTGGCTGCTCCGTGGATTGCTCCCTATGGCGCGGATCAGATTGCCGGTGAGACCTGGCAACCGATGAGCACGATGCACTGGCTCGGCACTGACAACCTTGGACGAGACCTGTTTTCGCGCCTGGTATATGGCGCACGGCTTACCCTACTCTTCGCTTTTTTAATTTCGATATTGGCGACTCTGGTGGGAACGCTATTGAGCTTTCTGGCCGTCAGCGTGGGCGGCGCGTTTGAAATGGTGCTGTCACGTTTGAACGACCTGTTCATGTCATTGCCATCGCTAATTATCGCGCTGGTGGCGCTGGCGGTGTTACCGCAGACCAATACCACGCTGGTTGGCGTGCTGGTCGCCGTCGAAGCGACGCGTGTTTATCGACTAGGATACAGTCTCGCCACTCAAATTGTCGCTACCGACTATATGGAAGCGGCTCGCCTTGCGGGAGAATCGCACGCGTATCGCATCATGCGCGAGATGCTGCCCAACGCCCAGCTTCCGCTACTTGCCGAATGGGGCAGCCAGTTTGCTTCCAGCATCCTGTTCATCTCCACCCTGTCGTTTATCGGCCTGGGGATCCAACCTCCCGCCGCGGATTGGGGAAGCATCGTGCGTGAAAACAAAGACGGCATCTTATTCGGCGTAAGCGCCTCATTTTATCCGGCTATCGCCATTTCTTTATTGGTGATTGCCGTTAATCTGTTAGTCGATGCCTTGAGCAGTAAATTGCATCAACAGGAGGCACAGTAATGGATCCTAACGTTAATCCGCTACTGACCGTTGCAGGACTTTCAATCGCCCATCGTCATACCCTGCTGGTCGATGACGTTTCATTTGCACTTTGCCAAGGGGAGATTCTGGGGCTGATTGGCGAGTCGGGAGCGGGTAAATCTACTGTCGGTTTAGCCGTCATGGGCCACTATCGCGGTGCGCTGCGGCCGGTTAGCGGCGTCATTACCCTGAATAATGAACGCTATCTGACGCAAGACACTGACAAACTGGCACGTCATCAGGGCAAACGTATAGGCTACGTCGCACAGTCGGCCAGTGCCAGCTTTAACCCTGCTTTAACGATTGGAGCACAGGTGGTTGAAGCCGCCTGCTATCACGGGATCCTCGACAAATCCGCCGCGCACCAGCGCATGCTAGAGCTGTTTTCACTATTAGGTTTGCCGGATCCTCAGCATTTCGGCGATCGCTATCCGCATCAGGTTTCGGGTGGGCAACTGCAGCGTGCAATGACCGCGCTCGCACTCTGCCCGGCGCCAGATATCGTCATCTTCGACGAGCCGACTACCGCGTTAGACGTCACGACCCAGCTCGACGTGTTGGCCGCTATCCGCCATGCGGTAAAAAAGACCGCCACTGCTGCACTGTATATCTCACACGATATTGCGGTAGTAGCGCAAATCGCCGACAGCCTGCTGGTACTGCGACAGGGTAAAGTGGTTGAAAGTGGAAGCACCGCTGACCTACTGCGCTCCCCTACCCATGCTTACACCCAGGCATTAATTAATGCGCAACATGCTGCCTCCCCGGTGACCAAACCTGTTGATGCTGCGGCGCTGTGCGTTGCAGGCCTGAACGTGGGGTATGGCAATAGTGCGCCGATCCTGAACAATCTGTCGTTTACCCTGCCGCGCGGGCAAACTCTTGCCTTGGTTGGCGAATCAGGATCGGGTAAGTCAACGCTGGCTCGCACGCTGGCCGGACTGCAAACCCCGCGTTCCGGCAGCTTGCTGCTTGAGGGTAAAGCGTTGTCCTTTTCCTGTGAGCAAAGAACGGCGCTGCAACGCCAGCAAATTCAATATATTTATCAGAATCCGGACACCTCTCTAAACCCGCGCCATCGGGTGCGTGAATTGATTGGACGAGGCGTCAAACGCCGAAGCGGTTTGCGCGGTGCAGATTTGCGGGAAAGAATTATTGCTTTGCTTGAGCAGGTTGAGCTGGCAGCGGATTTGATCGACCGCTTTCCAGCACAGCTTTCAGGAGGGCAAAAACAACGAGTTGCCATTGCACGGGCACTGGCTTATGAGCCGGAAATCCTGATTTGTGATGAACCCACCTCTGCACTCGATCCCTTAGTTGCGCAGGGTGTTCTGGCGCTGTTCAGGCAATTGCAAGGATCCACCGGCCTGACGCTGCTGTTTATCACCCATGATATCGCGACGGTACGCAGCATCGCACATGCCGTTTCCGTCATGCATCGGGGAAAAATCGTGCGACAGGGGCCGCGCGAAACCGTGCTGGCACCTCCTTATGATCCCTATACAGAAAAGCTTCTACGTTCAGAACCCACACTGCAACCGGGCTGGCTGGATGAGACGTTGCAACGCCTTACGGCAGCATCAACACTTTACTAGATGAAAGGTTAGCGCTAATGAGCGAACACAATTTGCAGCAGCGGGCGCGCGCGCTTTATGCCAATGCCCTGGTGTGGGATGGACACTCCGGTTTTATGCCCGACCCGGCCGCCGATCTCACTAACCTAAAGCTTTGGCATAATGCCGGGGTACATTATCTCTCGGTCGATGTCGGTTTCGACGTGCTGCCGTGGGAGCAAACGGTGCGTAACCTGGCGGTATTTCGGCACTGGATACTCGATCACCCGGACGATTACCTGCTGGTAAATCGCCCGGAGGATATTCTTATCGCGCGGGCGTCGGGAAAATTGGCGATCAGTTTTGATATTGAAGGCATGAACGCCCTTGATGGCCGCGTGGAGATGGTGGAATTTTATCATCAGTTGGGTGTGCGTCAGATGCTGTTTGCCTATAACCGCAACAATCTGGCCGGTGGCGGCTGTCATGATAACGATGTCGGACTAACCTCCTTCGGACGAGAGGTTATCGACGAGATGAACCGCCTGGGAATGTTTGTTGACGTCTCACATTGCAGCTATCGCACCAGCATGGAGGCGATGGACTATTCGGCTAAACCGGTGATCTTTTCCCACTCAAATCCTTTAGCGGTTAACCGCCACGGCCGTAATATCAGCGATGAGCAAATTCGCACTTGTGCCAATACCGGCGGGCTCATTGCCGTGAACGGCATTGGCCGTTTTCTTGGCAGCAACACTCCAGACGCGGCGCTGGTTGCTCGCCATCTCGATTACCTGATCAACGTTGCCGGGCCTCGTCATGTCGGTATTGCACTCGATTACGCCTTCCCGGTCGGCAATGTCAGCACGGCAGAGATACTGGCGGCAAATCCAGAATACTGGCCTGACAGCGAGTACGCCGGGGCTGTCGGCTATGTGGCCCCTGCGGCTCTGGAGGAGGTAGTGCTACAGCTATTAGCACGAGGCCATAGCGAGAAAACCGTACGCGGGGTGCTGGGGGAAAACTTCTACCGGCTGGCGAAAGAGATCTGGTAATCGACAGGCTCATTGTTAAATCAGAAACCCAAGGAAATAGCCTGACTCGTTATAAATCCATTCGATATGGATTCATACTTTAGTCATATTAGCTGTTTATGATTTAGGGTTACCCTGCTTTTTGCAGTAGTCATTGCTGTTAATCCAGCCCGGCATTGTCGAGGTCAAATCACCTTGTTGCGTTAGAGGGATTTAATTTGCGATCATTTTTTTATTTTTATTTAAAAAATGAGATAAGCATCACGAAAATTATTTTCAGCTTCTACCTGTAAGAGGCTGTTTAATTCATCTTTCAGCTATCTCATTTATTTTAATAAGAAACTCACCGCCGCCCTCCACTCCCTGCATCAACTGTACAAATTAGGTAAAGATTGAGTTAGCAATGGCTAATCATTTCCTTATGTAAATTATGTGATGTATAAACAAAATTTAAACATTTAGAACAGAATAGTTTCGTAATGAAACCAAATTTTTTATAACATTTTTACTACGCCTTTATCGTCGAACTGTCTAAGTCATTAAGATAAAGCCTCCTGAATAGCGTCATTTCTTAAAAATTATTTACATTTAAAATCAATTAATTAAATCAAAAAAATTGAGCACCCTGCCTAGGTTATTAAAATCCCTCCAAAAAAAACTTCCGATCGCTTATCACCTTAAATGAAATTTAATTACCAAAGCGATTGGTTTCAACGATTGAAGTTCACATAAAATGGCATTTATCCTATTTTTAAAAATGTAACTTATAGGCTAATCTCATCTCAAAGTGTAAGCGTGGCGTTAAGGCACAATTAATATGTTCAGTTTTAGCGATGTTTTAGCCACCCTTTGCATAAGAAAATCTGACGTTTTTGCCCGACTCTTCACCGGCAACCCACGACGGGATAGCGCATTGTTTTCGAACGTTGCCGGCTGATGATTAGCGCAAACTCAGACGCTAACCCACTAAAAATAATGACCGTATATTTATAAATTACTGATTTTCTTTCGCCAACGCAGGTTGACGAAAATTGACAATATCGCCCCCACCAGTTTGAAAGTTTATTCAGATTTACGTAAATGGTCTCACTCGCTGTTAAGTAAAAGGTTGATAGCAATATCTGCAGTTAATTTACCCCGCTATCAGCACAGAGACTCTTCAAGGCTCAATACGATTTCATCGTTGTTTTGCATGAGGTCACTACAGAGATGGGGTGGATAATCATGACGATTATTCGCTATTTAAACCAGTGTCTGCGGATGCTGGGTATTTTTATGGATATCAATACCTGCGCGGGATCACGATTATATGAATAATATTTCAGTAACACCTAAAGGTGGCACAATTGCAACTGAATCAAGCGGTAATCAAATCACCTTAACCGCTCCTAGTTTAGTTAAGCTTCATCTCAGCCAATCGGATATTAAATCTTTTACAAGGAATGGTAATGATTTAGTGGTCACCACTAAATCGGGTGAAGTTCTGGTTATTCATAATTTTTATAGCCCAAACGGCGACAGTGATCTGGTCCTCCAGGACAATCACGGCGCGCTATGGTGGGTGGAAGATCCCGGCAGCGAAGGGTTCCATTATGTATCAATCGACAGCACTGATGCGATATTGGCGGAAGGCAGCTCCGGTAACGCAGCGACCACCGCCGCCTACGGCATTGCAGGCGGCGCGCTGCTGGCAGGGCTGATCGCATTAGCCGGTGGCGGCGGAGGCGGTCACAGCAATGGTGATAATGATGGCAACTCCGGTGGCAACAATGGCGGTGGCAACAACGGCGGTGGTAACAACGGCGGTGGCGATACGACAGCACCCGGCGCGGCCACTAACCTGCTGATCAGCGATAACGTCGGGACCCAGCAGGGTGCCATCACCAACGGCACCAGCACCGACGACAATACCCCAACCCTGAGCGGCAATGCGGAAGCGGGCAGTACGGTAAATATTTACGATGGTAGCACCCTGTTGGGCACCGCTACCGTCGCGGCCAATGGCACCTGGAGCTTCACTAGCCCCGCGCTAACCGACGGCCAGCATAGCCTCAGCGTAACGGTAACCGATGCTGCAGGTAACACCAGCGCCGCCACCACTCCGGTGACGTTCACCGTAGATACCGTGCCGCCAGTGGCGGCAGGCGATCTGCAACTGAGTAACGACGGCGTGCCAATCGCCTCCGGCGGTTCGACCAATGATACTACGCCGACCCTGAGCGGCACTGCAGAGCCTGGCAGCACGGTGACTATTTCGGACGGCGGTACCGTATTGGGCACCGTAACCGTCGGTAACGATGGCACCTGGAATTACACGACCCCGACGCTGGGCGATGGCGGTCACAGCATCACTACTACGGTGACCGACCCCGCAGGCAATACCAGCCCTTCATCAGATCCGATTACCTTCACCGTTGACACCTCGATCCCCGCTGCGGCGACCGGGTTGGTTGTCACTGATAACGTTGGTGAAACTCAAGGACCACTGGCATCCGGTGCGGTAACCGATGACAGCACGCCAACTCTGAGTGGTCAGGCGGAAGCCGGCTCCACCGTCAACATTTACGACGGCACTACCCTGCTGGGTAGTGCAACCGTCGGCGCTGATGGTAACTGGAGTTTCACCAGCCCAGCGCTGGCCGATGGCCAACACAGCCTGACCGTGACCGTAACCGATGCCGCGGGCAATACCAGCGCCGCAACCACGCCGTTTACCCTTACCACTGACACCGTTGCACCTGCGGCAGTGGGCGATCTCACCGTAACCAACAATGACGGTGCGACTCCTGTACCGATTGCGCAAAACGGCGCGACCAACGACAGTACCCCGGTGCTGACCGGCACCGCCGAAGCAGGCAGTACCGTGACCATTACCGATGGTACCATCGTGTTGGGCACCGTGACCGTAGGAGCGGACGGCAGTTGGAGCTTCACTAGCCCAACGCTGGCGGACGGCAGCCATACCCTCAGCATCACCGCCACCGACGCGGCGGGTAACGTCAGCCCGGCAACCACCTTTACAGTGGATGTCGATACCGTGGCGCCTGCGGCTACCACCGGCCTGACCGTGACTGATGACGTGGGCGCCGTGCAGGGCCCATTAACATCGGGCGCGACCACCGATGACAGCACGCCAACCCTGAGTGGGCAAGCCGAAGCCGGGACCACCGTCAGCGTTTATGACGGCACTACCCTGCTGGGCACCACCACCGTGGCAGCCGACGGCAGCTGGAGCTTCACTCCACCGGCCCTGAGCAACGGCGATCACATCCTGACCACCACCGTGACCGATGCGGCGGGCAACGTTAGCCCGGCATCGCCAGCCTTTGACCTGACCGTCGACGCAGGGCTGCCACCGGCGACCAGCTCTCTGGAAGTGACCGACGATACCGGCACCACCCTGGTGCAGCTGGCAGACGGGGCCAGCACCCACGACAATACGCCGACCCTGAGCGGCCTGGCCGGTGCCAACGACACCATCACCCTTTACAACGGTGACGTTTTACTGGGTACCGCGACGGCGGATGCCAACGGTCAGTGGGTATTTGACACCTCGACGCTGCCGGACGGGACCTATGTCTTCCACGCAGTCGCCACCGATGCGGGAGGAAATGCGGCCGACTCAGGCAATATCACTATCATCATCGATACTGTGGCACCGGCTACCGCTGGCGATCTGCAGCTGAATAACGACAATGGCAGCAGCGAAGTACCGATTGCCTCCGGCGGTGCCACTAATGACAATACGCCGGTGTTTAGCGGTACCGCAGAGCCTGGCAGCACGGTCACCATTACTGATGGCACCACCGTGTTGGGCACGGTAACCGTGGGCAGCGACGGCACCTGGAGCTACACCACACCAACCCTGAGCGAGGGCGGTCACAGCCTGACCACTACCGTCACCGACGCGGCCGGTAACACCAGCCCGGCCTCCGATCCTATCACTTTCACCGTGGATACCACGGCACCAGCCGCCGCAACGGGTCTGGTAGTGACTGACGATGTCGGCGACAGCACCGGTGCTCTTGCATCGGGCGATACAACCGACGACAGCACGCCAACCCTGAGTGGGCAGGCCGAAGCCGGCACCACCGTCAGCGTTTATGACGGCACCACCCTGCTGGGCACCACCACCGTGGCAGCCGACGGCAGCTGGAGCTTCACTCCACCGGCCCTGAGCAACGGCGATCACAGCCTGACCACCACCGTGACCGATGCGGCGGGCAACGTCAGCCCGGCATCGCCAGCCTTTGACCTGACCGTCGACGCAGGGCTGCCACCGGCGACCAGCTCTCTGCAGGTGACCGACGATACCGGCACCACCCTGGTGCAGCTGGCCGACGGGGCCAGCACCCACGACAATACGCCGACCCTGAGCGGCCTGGCCGGTGCCAACGACACCATCACCCTCTACAACGGTAACGTGGTGCTGGGTACCGCGACGGCGGATGCCAACGGCCAGTGGGTGTTTGACACCTCGACGCTGCCGGACGGGACCTATGTCTTCCACGCGCTGGCGACCGATGCAGCGGGCAATACCGCCGACTCGGGCAATATCACTATTATCATCGATACCGTCGCACCGGCCGCTGCGGGCGATCTGCAGCTGACCAATAACGATGGCAGCACCCTGGTGCCTATCGTCTCCGGCGACGCCACCAACGACAACACCCCGGTGTTTAGCGGTACCGCAGAACCCGGCAGCACGGTCACCATTAGTGATGGCACTACCGTGTTGGGCACGGTCACTGCGGGCAGTGACGGCAGTTGGAGCTACACCACGCCAACCCTGACCGAGGGCGATCATAACCTGACCACTACCGTCACCGATGCGGCAGGTAACACCAGCCCGGCCTCCGATCCTATCACTTTCACCGTAGACACTACGGCTCCGGCGGCGGTTACTGCTCTGGTAGTGACTGACGATGTCGGCGACAGCACCGGTGCCCTGGCATCGGGCGCGACCACCGACGACAGCACGCCTACCCTGAGCGGGCAGGCCGAAGCCGGGACCACCGTCAGCGTTTATGACGGCACCACCCTGCTGGGCACCACCACCGTCGCAGCCGACGGCAGCTGGAACTTCATCTCACCGACGCTGAGCAACGGCGATCACAGCCTGACCACCACCGTGACCGATGCGGCGGGCAACGTCAGCCCGGCATCGCCAGCCTTTGACCTGACCGTCGACGCAGGGCTGCCACCGGCGACCAGCTCTCTGCAGGTGACCGACGATACCGGTACCACCCTGGTGCAGCTGGCCGACGGGGCCAGCACCCACGACAATACGCCGACCCTGAGCGGCCTGGCCGGTGCCAACGACACCATCACCCTCTACAACGGCGACGTGGTGCTGGGTACCGCGACGGCGGATGCCAACGGCCAGTGGGTGTTTGACACCTCGACGCTGCCGGACGGGACCTATGTCTTCCACGCGCTGGCGACCGATGCGGCGGGCAACACCGCCGACTCGGGCAATATCACTATTATCATCGATACCGTCGCACCGGCCGCTGCGGACGATCTGCAGCTGAACAACAACGATGGCAGCACCCTGGTGCCCATCGTCTCCGGCGACGCCACCAACGACAACACCCCGGTGTTTAGCGGTACCGCAGAACCCGGCAGCACGGTCACCATTACTGATGGCACTACCGTGTTGGGCACGGTCACTGCGGGCAGCGACGGCACCTGGAGCTACACCACGCCAACCCTGAGCGAGGGCGGTCACAGCCTGACCACTACCGTCACCGATGCGGCAGGTAACACCAGCCCGGCATCGACGCCTATCACCTTTAGCGTCGATACCGTGCCTCCGTCCACGGCGAGCAATCTGCAACTGAGCAACGATCAGACCGGAACCCTGGTGCCGATTACCGACGGCGCAACCAATGACACTACCCCAGTGTTGAGCGGTTTCGCGGAGCCGGGCAGCACGGTGACCATTTCTGACGGGGCTACGGTACTGGGTACCACTACCGTCGCGACTGACGGGACCTGGAGTTACACCACCCCAACGCTGGCCGAGGGCGATCACAACCTGACCGCTGTGGTAACCGATGCGGCGGGCAACAGCAGCGCGGCAACGGCCCCGCTCCCTGTTACCGTCGATACCATTGCCCCGATTGCGGCTACCGACCTGCTGCTCAGCAACGACCAGAGCGGCACGGCGGTTCCGATCACCGACGGCACGACCAATGACTCTTCACCATTATTAAGCGGCAACGCAGAGCCAGGCAGCACGATAACCGTCTCAGATGGCACCACGGTGCTGGGTACCGCGACCGCGGCCGCTGACGGCAGCTGGAGTTATAGCATTCCCGCGCTTAGCGAAGGCGATCATAGCCTGACCACCACCGTGACCGATGCGGCGGGTAATGTCAGCCCGGCGACCGATCCTATCGCTATCATCATCGATATTACCCCTCCTGCGGCAGCGGATACGGCACTCAGCAACGACGCTGGCGTGGCAATCCTCGACGGCGGAGCCACCAATGATACGACGCCATTGTTGACGGGTAGCTCTGAGGCAGGAAGCACGGTGACCGTTTTGGATGGCACTACCGTGCTGGGCACGGTGACCGCAGGCCCAGACGGCAGTTGGACCTTTACCGTTCCAGCGCTTGGCGAAGGCCCGCACAGCATTTCTACCACCGTGAGCGATGCGGCGGGTAACAGCAGCGTGGCTTCAATACCTATCAGCTTTGATGTCGATACCACGGCACCGGCTGCGGCAACCGACCTGGTTCTCAGCAATGATCAAAGCGGCACGGTAGTTCCGATTGACAACGGTATCACCAATGACACGACGCCAGTATTGAGCGGCAGCGCGGAACCGGGCAGCACCGTGACGGTGTCTAACGGCACTGAGGTGCTAGGTACCGCAAATGTCGGAGCCGATGGCACCTGGACATTCACCCCAACTACTCCGCTGCCGGAAGGCCCATACAGCCTGACGACCACCGTGACCGATCCTGCGGGCAACGTCAGTGACCCTTCCGCCGCAGTGGTCTTCACCGTAGATACCACCGCACCGAATGCGGCAACGGGCGTGGAACTCAACAACGACGAGGGGGCAACACCGGTCGCTATCAATGATAACGGTGCCACCAATGACACGACGCCAGTACTCAGCGGTTCGGCAGACGTGGGCAGCACGGTAACCGTTTATGACGGCACCACCGTACTGGGCACCGCCGCCGTTGGCGCGGATGGTACCTGGACCTTTACTACCCCGACCCTAAGCGAAGGTGCACACAGCCTGACGGCTACCGTCACCGATGCCGCTGGCAATGAGAGCGACCCTTCAACGGCCATTAGCTTCACTGTCGATACGACCCCACCGGCGGCGGCAGACGGGCTGGTGCTCAGCAATGATCAAGGCACTACACCGGTAATCATTACTAACGGCACGACCAATGACACTACGCCGGTGTTGAGCGGTACCGCCGAGGCTGGCAGCACGGTGACCGTCTCTGATGGTACTAACGTGTTGGGTACGGCGGCGGTTGGCGCAGACGGCAGTTGGAGCTTTACCGTTCCCGCCCTGGCGGACGGTGGTCATAGCCTGACTACCACGGTGACAGACGCGGCCGGTAACACCAGCCTGCCGTCTACTCCGGTGAGCGTCACTGTTGACACCATACCACCGTCGGCAGCGGCCGATGTGCAACTCGATAATAATGAAGGCAGCGCGCTGGCACCGATCGCTGCGGGCAGCAGCACCAATGACAGCACGCCAGTGCTCAGCGGTGGTGCCAACAGCGCCGAGCCGGGCAGCACGGTAACCGTCTCTGACGGCACCGCAGTGCTGGGCACCACTACCGTCGCCGCCGATGGCAGTTGGAGCTTCACTACGCCGGTTCTGGCAACCGGCGACCACAGCCTGAGCGCGGTCGTCACCGACCCGGCGGGCAACAGCAGCGCAGCGACCCCGCCGATTGCCTTTACCGTCGATACCACGGCACCGGATGCGGCACAGGATCTGCTATTGAGCAACGACACCAGCGGTACGCCGGTCGCCATTGCAGAGGGCGGTATCACTAATGACAGCACGCCAGTGCTGAGCGGAACGGCCGAGGCAAACAGCGTTATCACCGTGCTGGACGGCACCACCGTATTGGGCACCACCACCGCCGATGCGACAGGGGCATGGAGCTTTACCCCGACGCTCACCGATGGCGACCATAGCCTGACCGTCACCGCTACCGATGCGGCAGGTAACACCGGCGTAGCCAGCGCAGCGGTGACGGTCACCGTTGACACCGTCGCACCTACGGTCACTGACCTGGCGTTGAGTAACGATTCTGGCACCACGCCGGTTGCCATTGCGGATGGGGCGCTCACTAACGATAACACTCCGGTTATTAGCGGTGTAGCAGAGGCAGGCAGTACGGTAACCATTTCCGAAGGGACGACCGTGATCGGCTCGCTGGTCGTCGATGCCAGCGGTACATGGAGTTATACCTTAACCACCGCGTTAGCCGACGGCAACCATACGTTGAGCGTTACGGCTACCGACAGTGCCGGTAATATCAGCGCACCGGCGACCATCAGTCTCGACGTCGATGCCACCCCACCGGATGCGGCAACGGGTCTTATCCTCAGTACCGATGATGGCACGCCGGTAGTCACAAATACCTCGGGCACCTTCACCAGTGACGACACCCCGATTATCTCGGGTACCGCCACCGCGGGGGACGTTATCAACGTCTACAATGGAACAGATTTACTGGGCACCACCACCGTTGGCAGCGACGGGCAGTGGACCTTTACACTGCCACCGCTGAGCGATGCCACCTATACCTTGTCGGTTCAGGTGGCGGACGCGGCGGGCAATCTCAGCCCGACGACGGCGATTACCTTTACCGTCGATACCAGCGTGCCTGCACCGGCAACGCTGGAGGTCTTCAACAATGACGGCACCGCTGAGGTCGCTATCAGCAACGGCGGGACCACCAATGATAACACCCCGCTGGTCAGCGGAACGGCAGAAGCCGGTTCTCTGGTAACGCTGTACGACGGTAACAATCAGGTTATTGGCACCGTGATTGCCAGCGATGCTGGAACCTGGAGCTTCCAGGCACCGCAGTTGTCTGACGGGTCTCACTCGGTGACGGCCACCGTCACCGATGAACTGGGCAATGTCAGCACCGCGACACCGCTCTTCACCATTACCGTTGATACCACTGCGCCAGAGCCGGTTAGCGATTTGCTGCTGCAAAACAATAACGGCACCGCGCTGGTCGATATTGCCAATGGCGGAATCACCAACGACAGCACGCCGCTGCTCAGCGGTACCGCCGAGGCAGGCAGCACGGTCTCTATCTATAACGTCGCCACTGGTGCGCTGATCGCCACCGTAGACGCCGACGCCACTACCGGTGCCTGGAGCTTTACCCCAACTACCGGCCTGCCGGAAGGCAGCTACACGGTGGGGGTAACGGTAACCGACGCCGCGGGTAATACCAGTGCGGAGTCTACCCTCAGCTTCACTATCGATCTCACCCCGCCTGCGGAGGTGGCAACCTTCAATATCTATAACAACGATGGAGCATCGCCGGTGCTGATTGCCAACGGCGGCGATACCAACGATGACACGCCAGTGTTGCGCGGGACCGCAACGGCAGGCACGACGGTGAATATTTATGAGGATGGCGCGTTAATCGGACAGGCAACCGTATCCGATACCGGCGTATGGCGTTTCCAGACCAGCACCTTGCCGGACGCGACTCACACCTTTAATGTCTCAGTAGTAGACGCGGCGGGTAACGAAAGCGCGCAGTCTGCCAACTATGTCATTACCGTCGACACCGTGGTACCCGACCCTGTCGCCACCCTTGAGGTCCTTGACAACGTCGGCGACTCTCAGGGACTGTTGGCAACCGGTGATACCACAGACGACAATACGCCGACCTTCTCAGGCACCGCTGAAGCGGGAACCACGGTCAATATCTACGAAGGAACCACGCTGCTGGGTACCGCTGCGGTGGCAGCCGATGGCACATGGAGCATTACGCCAGCGGCGTTGGGTAATGGTTTACACGACTTCACCATTAGCGTGACCGACGGCGCGGGTAACGTCAGTACGTCGACGGACTATACCCTCACCATCGATGCGGGCGTGCCACCGGCGACGACCACTCTGGAAATCACCGACGACGCAGGCACTACCCTGGTCGCGCTTAACAATGGTGATAGCACCAACGACAGCACGCCGGTATTGAGCGGTCTGTCGACGGCGGGTGCTACCATTACCATCTATGATGGCCTTGGTAACACCATCGGCAGCGTGATTGTCGGGACCGATAATCAGTGGAGCTTTACGCCACCGGTACTGGCAGACGGCACCCATGACTTCTTCGTCACCACCACCGATCTGACCGGTAACACCACCACCTCAGACACCATTAGCATCACGATCGATACCGTAGCACCGGATGCGGTGACTGACCTGACGGCCAGCAATGACCGCAGCGGAACGCCGGTGGCCATCGCCGACGGTGGGACAACCAATGACAATACGCCGCTGTTGACCGGCACGGCCGAGCCTGGCGGTTTAGTCACCGTTTACGATGGCAATACCGTCCTGGGCACCACGACTGCGGATGCAACCACCGGCGCGTGGAGCTTCAACACGCCAGTCATCACCAGCGGCGGCCATGCGCTGAGTGTGACGGTAACCGATGAAGCGGGCAATGTCAGCGCCCGCTCAACGCCGGTTACGCTGACGGTTGACACCATTGCTCCAGCGGCGGCGACGCTTATCGTCACCGACGACCTGGACAACACCGTGGTGGCCAACGGCGGTTCAACCAACGATGCCACTCCAACGCTTAGCGGCAGCGCAGAGGCTGGATCATTGGTGACGGTTTATGACGGCACCACTATTCTGGGCACCACCACCGCGACAGCCGGTGGCAGTTGGAGCTTTACCACCGCAGCGCTCACCGAGGGCAGCCATTCGTTCACGGTCAGAGCAACGGACGCGGCGGGTAACCAAAGCATCGCGTCAAGCACCGCGACGGTGATTGTCGACACTATCGCGCCAGCGGCGGTGACCCTCACGGTGAGCAATAACAACGGCACCACTGCGATCATCATTCCTGACAACGGCAGCACTAACGACAACACGCCGGCACTGAGCGGAACCGCCGAAGCGGGCAGTCTGGTTACCATTAGTGAAGGCAACAACGTGCTGGGCACCGTAACCGCCTCCTCGACCGGAACCTGGAGCTTTGTTTCCCCGGCGTTAGCGGACGGTACGCACACTCTGAGCGTAACCGCCACCGATGCGGCGGGTAATGTCAGCGTAGCCACTAGCGACACCTTTACTATTGTTACCAGTGGACCGACTCCGGTTACCGATCTCACCGTGACGGACAACGTCGGCACCATCACCGGTGCGCTGGCGAGCGGTGCGGTAACGGATGACACCACGCCAACCCT
>CAVUKG010000022.1:0-15041 GCA_963742005.1 uncultured Gammaproteobacteria bacterium
ATGAAAACCTGGCCGCTAAAGCCGCTCAGGCAGGGGCAAGTTCATACCGTATTATCTCTACCGGTGGTCAAGATCAGGTTTATGGTACTGCCGAAATTTACAAATAATCGGCTGTAGTTGTTAGAGCTGAAGTTGTTAGGGCTGAAGTTGCTAACAGTACCCAGTACGATTATCAGTAAAAGTGTTATGAAGAAGAGGCGGCCTTTGCCGCCTTTTTCATTTTCTTTTTTCCACTAAAACTCCTCTTTTATCCCCTGCTTTCTTTGTCAAATCACCGCGAACATTCGCCCGCTTTGCGGTTCAGCTGTCGGTTTCCAGACCACATGCTAACGGCCGTTTTAAAATCCGCACAATTAGTTAACGATTAATACAAAAAAGAATTGCACAAAAACCGCTCGCCCCCTATTATTAACTTATCGAACGTTAAGTAATAGCGTTGAAAAAGAAAAAATCACCGAACTCGCGAAGCGACAGATTCGGATAATAAATCAATGAGGAAGCAACCATGAAAAACCTGACTAAAGCTTTTGCTGTGATCGCGCTGTCTACCGCTTCATTCGGCTACTATTGCTGCCACCGAAGTGAGCATGGCTCCTGCGGGTGCACAGAGCGTCGGCGTAGTAAGCGCTTCAACCAACGGTGATGACCTGACGACTCTGCAGGGCAAACTGGCCGCTAAAGCCGCTCAGGAAGGGGCAAGCTCATACCGTATTATTTCCGCCGGTGGTGAAAACCATCTTTACGGCACCGCAGAGATTTACAAATAATCTCCGCATTAGCGCGTTGAGCAACTCAACAGCAAAGTAAATATCAAGAAGAGGCGGCATTGGCCGCCTTTTTTCATTTTCCGCAGTTGGCAGTTTCCCCCCAAGGAACTCTCCCCGTTTTGGTGCACTTCTGCCTCAAAAGACAGCACATTTAGTTAACGATTAATAAAAAAACAGATTGCACACAAACCGATCAGTCTCTATCATTAACTTATCGAACGTTAAGTAATATCACTGAACAATAATTAACCACCGAAGTCGATTAGTACAGATTTCGGACAATAAATTAATAATGAGGAAGCCACCATGAAAACCCTGACTAAAGCCTTTGCCGTTATTGCCCTGACTAGCGCTTCATTCGCGACTCTGGCCGCCACTGAAGTGAACTCTGCCCCAGCGGGTCAACAAAGCGCAGGTATGGTGAGTGCATCAACCAATACCAGTAACGTCACTGCATTGCAGGACCAGCTGGCCGCTAAAGCCGCTCAGGAAGGGGCAACGTCTTACCGCATCATTTCTGCCGGTGGTGAAAACCACATGTACGGTACTGCAGAAATTTATAAATAAGATTTGCTGCAAATTAGTGCACAGCACAATTAGTTAACGATTATTAAATAAACAAGTTGCATCGGACAGAGCCAAGGCCTAATATTTAGTTAACGAACGATAAGTAATGTCGTCCACCCGAATAGCAAGTCCGAATCAAACGAAAATAGGAAACAAGATCATGAAAAACCTAACTAAAGCATTCGCCGTTATCGCCCTGACTACCGCTTCATTCGCGACTTTCGCTGCAACTGAAGTGAATTCAGCTCCTGCTGGTCAACAGAGCGCGGGTATGGTTAGCGCATCAACCAACACCAGCAATGTTTCTGCATTGCAGGACCAGCTGGCTGCTAAAGCCGCTCAGGAAGGGGCAACCTCTTACCGCATCATCTCTGCCGGTGGTGAGAACCACATGTACGGTACCGCTGAGATCTATAAATAAGATTAGCGTTGCGTCGTGGCAGTAAGCGTTAAGTGAGTAACCATCGGACAGTAGCAAGGCGCTAATTTCTCAAGCGAACGGCAACAAAATGCCGTCACCGAAATTAGGCACAAACGACTAATAGGACCTATATCATGAAAAACCTGACTAAAGCTTTTGCAGTAATTGCGCTCACCACCGCCTCATTCGCCACTTTTGCGGCAACTGAGGTTAATTCTGCACCGGCTAACGAACAAAGCATCGGTACAGTGAGTGCTGAAACCAACGGTAATGATTTAACCTCGCTGCAGGGCAAACTGGCTGCTAAAGCGGCACAGCAGGGTGCAAGCTCTTACCGCATCGTTTCTGCCGGCGGTGACAATCACCTGTTCGGTACTGCAGAGATTTATAAATAAGCAATAAAGTCTTAAGCAAGACGAGTAATGCAGAAGAGGCGGCGATTGCCGCCTTTTTCGTGCCCGTCATTCTCCGTCTTTAGGCGGGTAAAAATCCCTGGTCTAATGACTGGCGCTTTTTAATCCGCTGTCCAACTGATGCTGTTCAATGGCTAATTCAATCAGCTCGGTAATGAGCGCGGTATATTCCAGACCGCTGGCGGCCCAGAGCTTGGGATACATGCTGATATTGGTAAAACCAGGCAGCGTGTTAATCTCGTTGATGACCACCTCACCCTCTTCCGTCAAGAATACGTCGACACGCGCCATGCCGCGACATTCCAAGGCCTGATAAGCCCGAATAGCGATCGCCCGAATTTTATCGTTGATTTCGTTACTAATATTGGCGGGGATCGCCACCGATGCACCCTGCTCATTAATATACTTGGTGTCGTAGGAGTAAAACTCATCGTGCAGGATCACTTCGCCGCAGGTGCTGGCCTTAGGATAATCATTGCCTAATACCGCGCATTCGATTTCCCGCCCCTTAATGGCCGATTCGACCAATACTTTGTGATCGTAGCTAAAAGCGCTGTCTAACGCCTGCTCGTAAGAGGCGCGGTCTTTAACCTTGCTGACGCCTACCGATGACCCCTGATTGGCCGGTTTAATAAACAGCGGCAGGCCAAGCTGCTCGACCACGCGATCATATTCGGTTTGGGCGCGCGTGCGGCGGCTAAGGGTGATGAAGGGGGCGACGTTTAGGCCGGCGTCGCGCAGCAGGCGTTTAGTCACGTCCTTGTCCATGCACAGCGCCGAGCCGAGCACGCCTGAGCCGACGTAGGGGATATTGGCCATCCGCAACAGGCCTTGCAGTGAACCGTCCTCTCCCAGGGTGCCGTGTACGATCGGGAAAATCACGTCCAGCTGCGACATGGCGTGCGCGTCCTGGGTGTCAATCAGCTGATTTTTTTCCAGCCCTGGCACCAGCGCGACCTGCTGATTAGAGCGGTTCAGGGCGATCAACGCGGGATCCTCAGCGTTGATCAGGTAGTTGCTGGCATCATTAATATGCCACTCGCCCTGTTTATCAATCCCCAGCAGGGTAACGTCAAAACGCTGTCGGTCTAAGGCGTCAACGATATTGCGGGCCGATTGCAAAGACACCTCATGCTCTGAGGATTTTCCACCAAAAATGATACCCACGCGTAGTTTACTCACTCATTACTCCTCACTGACTGCCCTAATCAACGATAAACAGCTTTGCCCCAACTGGGGTAGATGACTGATGCGCTTCGGCATTATCGGCCACCTGGTAGCTCATGCCCGGCGTTAAAATAAACGAACGGCCATCCTCCAGCACGGTATGCAACTCACCTTCGAGGCAAAAAAGCACGTGCCCTTTCTTACACCAGTGGTCGGCCAGATAGCCGGCAGAATACTCGACTATTCTCACGCGAACAGGCTGTGCATCGTCGCCAAAATGCTGAGTACGCCACAGGGCTTCACCCACCTCACCCGCATGGCGGGTGGGCTCAATCGTGCTCCAGTCGGTGGTACAAAACGGGATGGTGGAAAGTTTCATTTTCAGCCTCGTGCAAAACAGGGATCCCAGCATAGAAGTGAAGCGCCCGACGATCAATTGCCTAATGCCGCTAACACCTTAAGAAAGCTAAAAATAGTTAGAAAACCGTCCCCTTAATAACGAAAAGTTATGTAAACCGCAGCCAAAGCTCAAAAAAACGCAGTCATTCAACTATGCTTAATGTTCAGCCGTAGCAAATGCTGAATAACGCACCTCAATTCATGCGCAGAGAATTTGCCAATTAATGTGTCTCTGAGCGGCAAACAAGGAGCAATTCATGCCTTATCAAACTATCAATCCTTTCAACAACAAGCTGATTAAAGAATATCAAACCCATAACGATCAGCAGGTTGAACAGGCTCTGGAGACGGCTCATCGCTTGTATAAATCCGAGTGGGCACAGGGCGATATCCAGCCTCGCCTGCAGGTGTTGCATAAACTGTCCGACATCATTTCATCGCGCGTCGAAGAGCTGGCCAAAGGCATCAGTACCGAAATGGGTAAACTGATCGAGCAGAGCCGCGCCGAAGTTCAGCTAACGGCCGATATTGCAAAATACTATGCTGAAAATGCCGAAGAGTTTCTGAAACCGACGCCTTACAAATCGAGCCTTGGCGAAGCCTGGGTTGAAAACTCGCCGATTGGCGTGATCATGGCGGTAGAGCCGTGGAATTTCCCGTTTTATCAGCTAATCCGCGTATTGGCGCCTAATCTGGCCGCTGGTAATAGCGTATTAGTTAAGCATGCCAGCATCGTTCCGCACTGTGCGGAAACCTTCGAGAAACTGATCACCGAAGCCGGTGCGCCAAAAGGTGCCTACACCAACCTGTTTATTTCTTCCGATCAGGTAGCAGAAATCATTGATGACGATCGCGTACAGGGCGTGGCGCTGACCGGTTCCGAAAAAGCCGGTGCGGTAGTGGCCGCCCGCGCGGCGGGTAAACTGAAGAAATCGACGCTGGAACTGGGCGGTAACGATATCTTCGCGGTATTGGAAGATGCGGATATTGACCACGCAGCCAAGATTGGGGCGCAGGCGCGCGTCGCCAACGCCGGTCAGGTTTGTACCGCGGCGAAACGCTTTATCGTCCATGAGAAGGTGGCGGATGAGTTCCTTAAAAAATTCACTCAGCACCTTAGCGAGCTTAAGATTGGCGATCCGCTGGACGCTAAAACCACGCTGGGCCCCCTTTCCTCGGCAGCCGCGTTGAAAACGTTGACTAAACAGGTGAAAGAGGCGGTTAAACACGGCGCGACACTGCATCTGGGCGGTGAGCCGATCGTCGGTCAGGCGGGTAATTTCTATCCGGCAACGATACTGACCGGCATCAGCCGCGACAACCCGGCCTATTTCGAAGAGTTCTTCGGCCCGGTTGCCCAGTTCTACGTAGTGAAAAACGATGAGGAGTTAGTGAAACTGGCTAACGACTCACATTACGGACTGGGCGGCGCGCTGTTTACTCGTGATCTTAAACGCGCACGCAGGCTGGCAACCCAAATTGAAACCGGCATGGTGTACGTTAACTCGCTGACCAACACCGCACCTGAGTTGCCTTTCGGCGGGGTGAAACGTTCGGGCTTTGGCCGCGAGCTGTCCGACCTGGGTATAAAAGAGTTTGTGAATCAGAAGCTGGTGGTATTGGCCGAGAAGTCCTGATAGCGGCTTGAGCCTGCTGGGTAAAAATTGACCTTGTGGCGTTTAAAACCCGGTGTTTAAAAAAGCGTGATCTGTAAAAAACCGTTTGTTGTTTAAAACGGTTTGTTGTTCAAGACAGATTATCTTTTAAAACGGTTTATCGTTTAAATCGGTTTATCGTTTAAATCGGTTTGTTGTTCAAGACAGATTATCGTTTAAAAAAGGGGAGCGAGGCATTTTAGCCCCGCTCCCCTTTTATCGTTACGCCATCAGCCACTCTGCGGCGGCTAATGACGGCTAATCTTGTTCCCCGCGAAACAGTTTCATGTTAGGACGCCCGTTCCCCTCCGGCTGGTACAAATCAATATCTTTACCGACGATATATTTCGCACGCAGCATCGAGGATATTTTGTCCATCGTCATCACGATCACCACCAGGATCAGGGTGATGAACATCACCACGTCCCAATTCCACAGGCGCATATTCTCGGCATACACCAGGCCGACACCGCCCGCGCCGACAAATCCCAGCACCGCCGCCGAACGGGTGTTAGATTCAATCTGATACAGCGAAAGGGCTAAAAAGGTCGGAAAAGACTGGGTAAATATACCAAAACGATGGGTTTGCAATGGATTAGCCCCCAGCGCCCGCAGCCCACGGCTTGGGGAGCGCTCGACCGCCTCGTGGCCTTCGGCAAACAGTTTTCCCAGTAGTCCGAGATCCTGCATGATAATCGCCAGCACGCCGGCCAGCGGCCCCATGCCGACCGCGCGAACGAAAATCAGCCCCCAGATAGCCATGTCCAGCCCGCGCAGCACGTCCATAATGCGGCGCACGACCAGCGCTATCGGGCGCAGTAGCGGCGTAGACATCACATTGCGCGCCGCCAGGAATGACAGCGGCAGCGCCAGGATTGACGCAGTTACCGTGCCAGCAAACACAATCGCCAGAGTGATAGCAATCTGCGTAAAGTAGTACATCAGCGGCCACTGGGAAAAGTTCTGCCAGACAAACATGCGTATAAAATAGCGGCCAATCTGACTGCAGCCGTGAATAAACTGCGGTAGGGAAATACCGTAAAAATGGAAGAAGAACGCGTAGTAAACCAGGATCGCCGCCAGCGTAATCGCCAACGATCGCAGATAGCGGCTCTGGGCGGTAAAAAGATGCCGATGCTGCTGTTTAATGGTTTCCACCGCAGCGGCGTTTAATGAGGTCTGCATTAGAAAGTTCCTTCTACGACGCGCTTACGCAGTTTGCCGGAGGCGTAATCCATGACGGACACCACCAAAATAATCAGCAGTAAGGTCATGCTGACCTGATCGTAGCGATCGAGCTTGATCGAGGTCATGAGCTCCTGCCCAATGCCGCCAGCCCCGACCAGCCCAAGAATGGTGGACTGACGAAAGTTAATTTCCAGTCGCATAAAGCTGTAGGAGAGGAATATTGGCTGCACCTGCGGCCACAGCGCATAGCGCATTCTCTGCAGGCGACCCGCGCCACAGGCTTTGAGTCCACGTACCGGTTTATCTGACGCGGTTTCGATGGATTCATAAAACAGCTTGGTCAGGCTGCCTACGGTATGCAGCGTCAGGGCGATAAAGCCGGGGATTGCGCCGATACCAAAGGCCATGACGCACATTACCGCCCAGGCCAGTTCCGGCATCGTGCGCAGAAAAGCGACGAAGGTTCTGACGCCAAATTTTAGCCACTTTGGCGAATCGGTGTTATTAGCGGCAATAAAGGCCAGCACCACGGCGAGAAGCGTCGAGAGTATGGTCGAGGAGAAAGCCAGCTGGATAGTTTCCCAGATCAGCGGCAGCTGAATATCAAGGCGATAGCCCCAATAGGCCAATGACCCTTTAGTGTGGCCATCGGCAAACAGCTGATGCCAATATAATGTTGGCACCGTTTGGCCAATATAATCGAAGAAATGTGGAGCGTTAACAAAAATAGTTTTTAGATTAAGCTCGGAAATACTGCCCGCCCATAAATAAAGCACCAACATTACGCCAGACCAAATCAGCGCCTCTCTTTTTTGCTTGCTGCGTATTTGCTGGTAATAATGGTGAAATTCGTTATTCAAAATAAGGCTTCCACTGTTAATGGCGTCGGTGATTAACTTTTGGTTGAAAGACTGCCCGATAACCTATATCGATAAGTCACCGGGCCGAGTCAATAAAATCCAGCTATCTGCGGCTGACAAAAGTTCAGGCTATTAACGAGCACCTTGAGTCAGTGCTTTCTTCATATCGATAATTTCCTGATAATCGGCCTGAGTTGCCGGGCCAATGTGCTGCTCACCGCCCACGGCTTTAACGAAGCAGGCGTGATCTTCTTTATCGAGCTTGTGAATGGCCGCGACCACCTTGGCTTTAAACTCCGCCGGCAGTGAGTTGCTTACCAGGATCGGACCATTAGGAATTAACAACGATTCCCAGATGATACGAATTTTGTTCATCAGATCCGGCTGCCCCATGCGGATCATGCGGCCGAATGCGCCGGAGGTATAACCGGTTTCTCGCGCGCCAATCATCGACGACCAGGCGACCGCGCCGGCAAACTGGCCGTTCAGCACGCCGAGAATGTCCTGCTCGTGGCCACCGGAGAACGTAGTACTGGAGAAGAAATGCTTATATTGGTCGTCGGTGGTGCCGCCAAACATTTTCTTGAATGCCGCGTTAGGGATCAGGTAACCCGAGGTTGAGTCCGGGTCGGCAAAACCAAACGCCGTGCCTTTCAGGTCTTCGAGCTTTTTATATTTGCTGTCAGCCTTGACCAGCACCACAGAGTGATAACCGCGCGACTGGTCGGTGTCATCAACCAGAATACCCTCGATGCTGACGGCTTTCGGGTTATTTAAATATACCGAGGCGTAGGATGACGGCGACATGCTTAATACCATATCGACCTTGCCACCCAGCAGGCCCTGAATAACGCCAGAGTAGTCGGAGGAATTACGTAATTTGGTATCAACATTCAGCTCTTTATCGAAGAACGTTTTAACACACATATTGTCGCCGATCTGCTGAGTGGCATTCTGCCCGCCCAAAATTCCCAGGTTTAATTCTTTAGGCGCATCCGCGGCCATGCTGTTCAACGCAGTGATCGAACCGGCAACTAATACCGCCAGACGTAATAGCTTCTTCATTAATAAGTAACCTTTTTTATCGTTAGGTGAATTAGGCGTGTACCGCTTCACTTTCATCGCCATAGAGTTGCTGCAAAAGAGAGTCCGTTAAATAATCCGGGTGTCCGTCGTAAATAATTTCGCCGTGGGCAATGCCAATGACGCGAGTGCAAAAATCCTTCACCAGCTCGACCGAGTGCAGGTTAACCATCACCGCAATGTTGTCTTCGCTGATTTTTTTCAGCGCATGCATAATGCGCTGGGTATTTTTCGGATCCAGCGAGGCGACGGGTTCATCGGCCAGCAGAATTTTCGGGTTTTGCATCAGAGCGCGGCAGATTGCGACGCGCTGCATCTGGCCACCCGACAGGTTTTCGGCGCGCTGAAGCGCGTGCGGCAGCATATGCAGCCATTCCAGCAGAGAGATAGCACGAGCGCGGTCTTCGTCGTCAAACTGATTGAAGAAAGACTTCAGGGTTGATGTCTGGCTCAGGCGTCCCAGCAGCACGTTGGTCAACACGTCCAACCGAGGGACCAAACAGAAATCCTGAAAAATCATGCCACAACCCGCGCGCCAGCGACGCAGCGCTTTGCCGGTCAGACCGGCTAACTCCTGCTGCTCGCCGCCGTCGTAATGGCAAACTACGCTGCCCTCAGTCAGGGGAACGGTGCCGTTAAGCACGTGCAGTAGCGTAGATTTACCCGCACCGGATCGGCCAATCACCGCCACAAATTCGCCAGCGTGCAGCTCGAAATTAATATCGTTAAGCACGCGAGAGCCTGATTTGTAGGATTTGACCAGGCCTTTTACGTCTAACACTTTATTCTGATGCAGCGGCTTTGACTGAGGATATTCAGACTGTGCCAGCCTGAGCTGTGCTTGCGCCATGGTGCTGTCTCCAATTGCTTTGCAGATTCTGAGCACCATTAAGCGCGACTTCTGTGACAGATTAATGATGCTTAGATGGCTAAAATATGACCTGAAAACGTGGATTAAAAGCTTCTTAAGCGCCTAATGTGGCAGCAGCGCCTATGATTAAACGCACAAAGGCGCATTTTAACGGCCCAGCGCCGAACACAATGACAGGGAGGCAGCATGAATTTTCAGCAGCGGTCGACGGGGGAAAATAATGGCGCGTTCATCGAACGGCTCAAAGCGATTGCCGGTAATCGACAGGTCCTGACCTCAGCAAGCCAAACCGAACGCTATCGCAAAGGCTTTCGTTCCGGCGGCGGCAAGGCGTTGGCGGTGGTATTCCCGCAAACGCTGCTCCAGCAGTGGCAGCTGCTGCAGGCCTGCGTGGAGGCCGATAAAATCGTTATTATGCAGGCGGCCAACACCGGACTCACCGAGGGCTCGACGCCAAGTGGCGAAGACTACGATCGTGAAATCGTGATCTTCAGCACGCTCAAGCTCGACGATATTCAGCTTATCAACGACGGCAAACAGGTCATTGGCTTTCCCGGCAGTACCCTATACGCGCTCGAGAAACGCCTGAAACCGCTGGGGCGTGAACCCCATTCGGTGATCGGCTCGTCGTGCATCGGCGCGTCGGTGGTGGGCGGCGTATGCAATAACTCGGGCGGATCGCTGATTAAACGCGGTCCGGCCTATACCGAAATGGCGCTGTATGCGCAGGTTAATGAAAGCGGCGAGCTCGAACTGGTGAACCATCTCGGCATCTATCTTGGCGATTCGCCAGAGCAGATCCTGACCCGACTCGAGAAAGCCGACTATGCGGAGTCCGATATAGAATACGCTTCCCTGCGCGCCTCGGATGACGAGTATGCCGAGCGGGTGCGCGACGTTGATGCCGATACGCCTTCGCGCTTCAACGCCGACGCGCGGCGGCTGTATGAGGCTTCCGGCTGTGCAGGAAAACGCGCCGTCTTCGCGGTCAGGCTGGACACCTTCGAGGCCGAGGCCGAGCAGCAAGTGTTTTATATCGGCACCGACAGCACCGCGGTCCTGACCGACCTGCGGCGCAGTATTCTGGCGGAGTTTGAAAATTTGCCGGTGGCGGGTGAATATATGCATCGAGATATTTTTGATATCACCGAAGTTTATGGCAAAGACACCTTTATCATGATCGACAAGTTCGGCACCGACAAGATGCCGGACTTATTCACCGCCAAGGGAAAATTCGATGCCAGGGCGAGTAAGGTGCCATTTTTGCCGTCTAATTTTAGCGACCGCCTGATGCAGTGCCTGAGCCGCGCCCTGCCCAATCACCTGCCGCCGCGAATGAAAAAGTATCGGGACCGCTACGAGCATCATTTACTGCTAAAAATGTCCGGTGCCGGTATCGCCGAAGCGCAACGCTTTTTGACCCACTTCTTTGCCGATAACGACGGCGACTTTTTTGCCTGCAGCCCCGACGAAGGTAAAAAAGCCTTTCTGCACCGTTTTGCCGCCGCCGGAGCCGCCGTACGCTACCACGCGGTTCACGATCGGGAAGTTGAGGATATTCTGGCGCTGGATATCGCCCTGCGGCGCAACGATCGCGACTGGTTTGAGGTACTGCCGCCGGAGATCGATCAGCATCTGGTGGCAAAACTCTATTACGGACACTTTATGTGTCACGTTTTCCACCAGGATTATATCGTTAAGAAGGGGGCAGACAGCGCGGCGTTGAAGCATCGGATGCTGGAAATCCTCAATGCTAAAGGAGCCGAATACCCGGCGGAGCACAATGTCGGCCACCTGTACCTCGCCAAGCCGCACCTGCAGGCGTTTTATCAGCAGGCCGATCCGACCAACCGTTTTAATCCGGGTATTGGTAAAACCAGTAAGTTAAGGAATTGGCAAGGCTAAGCGCTTAATGCATAAAAAATCCCCGCCTGACGCGTGTCGGACGGGGATTTAATTGACGTCGATTAATGCGTTAATAAGCTGCCCTCGATTAGAAAAGCCGTGAACCGTATCCCCACATGATAACCGTCAGCGCCAGCAGAAACTCCAGCACCAGGACACCCATCGCCAGCGTTGAGCTGGAGAACAGGAAACCTTCACGGTGGTCAATCTCCAGGAAGTTAGGGATCCCCAGATACAGCAGATAACCGCTGTAACACAGGCCTATCAGGCCAACAAACAGGCACAGCCAGACCAGTGGATACAGCGCGACGATCCCGCTGAGAAACATTGGCGTAGCCACATAGCCCGCGAACACGATACAGCTGTTCATGCTGGGCCGACTTTCGTACCGACGCGCCATCCAATAGATGATACGTCCCATTACCGCGACGGCACACAGTATTAACAGGTAAAAGACCACGGCAATAGACGCGGCGGTGAGCAAGGAGATTTGCAGGTTCTGCCCATCACCAAAGTTCCATCCAATCTGCGTGGTGCCGATAAATGAACACACCACAGGAATAGCTGACATCAGTAGGACATGATGAGAGTAGACGTGCGAAACCGTTTCATGTTCGCGTTGGATACGTTTCAATTCGGGACCTGGATGAGACATCAGTCCCCAGACATGATTTACCATGATAACCCCCTCGCCCGCTGGCAGTCGCCTACAGCGGCCCGTTTCAAATCCTTTGTCTCCGCAAACACGGCCCTGTGACAGAGATAAAAGGTGGCGACCTTATGAACAAGTATAGTCTGGGGTAGTCCAGGCGCGAGCGGTGGAGAAACGTTTTGTAATAACCGTGACCTGGCGCGAAAAAAAGCGTCAGGGTGCAACATTGGCGATGGGTCAAGACCATAAAAAAGGCTCCCGAAGGAGCCTTTTTGTCGCTGTCAGACAACCCTTATCTGGGCGATTATTTACTGGCAGGGTTTTGCAGTGCCGCATCGCCTTTGAGCAGTTTACGGGCGTCCGCAGCCTGATCGGCAGTCACCATGGGTGCAGAGTTGCCCCAGCTGTTACGCACGTAGGTGCTAACATCCGCCGCCTGCTGGTCGGTCAGCTTCCAGCCAAACTCAGGCATTGCTGCGCTGGTTGGGTTGCTGTCCGTCGCTGCGCCCTGTGCGCCTACCATGATCACGTGAAGCACGTTGGTAGGAGCAGAGGCCTGCAAGGCGTTGTTGCCTTTCAACGCAGGCACCATGTTACGCACGCCCTCACCGTTAGACTGGTGACAGGCCGCGCAGTTGCCAAGGTAAATATCTTTACCGCGCGCCATCACGTCCTGGGTATTAACCAGCGTCTGCGACTCGTCTTTGCTGCCCGGCAGGCTTTTCAGATACACGGCAATCGCCGTCAGATCTTGCGGGTTCAGGTGTTGCAGAGAGTTGTGCACCGCTTCGGCCATCGGACCCGCTGCCACGGTTTTGTCGTTAGCGCCGGTTTTAAGGTAATCCACCAGCTCCTTGTCGCTCCACGCGCCCACGCCCTGACGGGTGTTGCCGGTGATTTCCGGAGCCAGCCAGCCTTCAAGCTGTGAACCCTGCAGATGAACGCCAAAATCATCGGCACCCAGCAGGTTTTTAGGCGTGTGGCATGAGGTACAGTGACCCAGACCTTCAACCAGATACGCACCGCGGTTCCACTGTTCCGACTGCTTAGGATCGGCTTTAAACGGCGCGTTATCGAGGAACAGCAGGTTCCAGCCAAACATCATCAGGCGAATGTTGTACGGGAACGGCAGATCGGTTTTAGGACCGTCGTAATGCACGGCAGGCACGCTGTCCAGGTAGGCTTTCAGATCTTTAAGATCCGCATCGCTCACCTGGGTATAGACGTTGTAAGGCATCGCCGGATACAGATTCTCACCGTGAACGCCTTTACCATTACGCACCGCGGTCATGAACTGCTGATCGGTCCAGCCGCCAATCCCGGTGTCTTTATCAGGCGTGATGTTGGTAGCATAGATCACCCCAAACGGCGTGCTCAGCCCTAAACCTCCGGCAAACGGCTTGCCGCCGGGTGCGGTATGGCAGGCCACACAGTCACCGGCCTGCGCCAGATATTTACCGCGTTCGATGGCGGTGGTTCCGGTCATACCGGCAGAAACCGGTGCCTGGAAGCTGTAAGTCTGGTGCGAGTTATGCCAGGTTTTATAGCCGACAAATCCTAGCCCCACTACGGCAACGACGCCAACAACAGACGCTATCGTCTTCTTCACGCCCATGCTTACACCCTCACCAGTGGACCAGGAGATTTAAGATACTGAGTCTTGATTGCCTCAGCCGCCCACAGGGTCAGTGCACCGACGGTACCGGTCGGGTTATAGCCGCCGTTGTTGGCAAATGCCGATGCGCCACAAACGAAGACGTTGTGCATATCCCAACTTTGCAGGTAACGGTTAACCGCGCTGGTTTTAGGATCGTCACCCATACACGCGCCCCCGGTGGTGTGCGAAGACAGGTTATCCATTGGCGAGAAGTGGTTCGCGGTAGGCTCTTGACGCACCACGGTTTTCGCGCCCATCGCGTGACCAATCTCAACCGAGCGGTCGGCCATGAACTTGCCTGAACGCTTGTCGTTTTCGATCCAGTCGAAGGTCACACGCAGCAGCGGCTGGCCGTGACGGTCTTTATATTCTGGATCCAGGTCCAGGAACACGTCGCGGTGCGGATAGCTGTTACCCATCACGTAGACTGAGTTGTAGTTCTGATAACTGTCTTTCGCCGCCTGCTTCCACTTAGAACCCCACTTCGGCGTGCCCGGAGGAACCGCGCCTGACAGGGTGATCGGACGACCGTTAGTGGAGTGAACCAGCGCAACGCCACCGCCGATGAAGTCATGGTTGGTGTGGTCGAAGTTATCACTGTTGTAGTCATCAACCGCCTGCGCCAGTGCGCCAGCGCCGATGAACGGGTTCAGATTTTCGTTTTCGAAGAACACGCCAGCGCCAGAAATGGTCTGGTAGGCATAGTTACGTCCCACCACGCCTTCACCGGTCGCATGGTTGTAAGGCTGGCCAATGCCGGACAGCAGCATCAGGCGAACGTTATCGAACTGGTAAGCCGAGATAACAACGATATCCGCTGGCTGTTCCCACTCGACGCCGTCGCTGCCGATAAAGGTCACGCCGGTAGCGGTTTTGCCATCGGCAGCCTTGTTAACGCGCAGCACTTCGGACTCGGTGATCACCGAGAAGTTTGGACGCTGCATTACCGCAGGCAGGATACAGGCGTTCGGGCTACTCTTCGACCAGTTACCACAGCCAAAGAATTCGCAGTAACCGCAGTAGGTACAGGGCGCCATGTTGATGCCCAGCGTGTTGGTGTAGGCGCCAGAGGTGTTACCGGCGGGCACCGCAAACGGGTGCAGACCCATTTCACGCGTGGCCTTGTCGAAAATCATCGACAGCTGGGTACGCTTCAGGGCAGGCAGCGGATAATCACGGCTGCGCGGGCCTTCGAACACGTTACCGCCGTCGATTTTTTCACCCTTGATGTTACCGGCCTTGCCTGAGGTCCCGGCAAAACGTTCAAATTTGTCATAGAACGGTTCGAGATCGTCGTAGGTTACGCCCCAGTCCTGAACCTGCATGCCTTCCAGGAACTTGTGTTTGCCGTAACGTTCAACGGTGTTGCTGTAAGTCTGGAAGTCATTGGGCAGGAAACGCCAGGTCATGGCATTCCAGTGCGTACCGGCACCGCC